>CAVVSX010000010.1:0-53154 GCA_963750975.1 uncultured Alphaproteobacteria bacterium
CGCTGGGCAAATTCCTCGAGACAGAAGACGGCGCCAATCTGCTCATCGGCACCAAGCGCGCCATCAACATCCTGCGCATCGAGGAGAAGAAGGACGGCGTAAGCTACGACCAAGCGCCCGACCGCAACCTGCTCAAACGAATCGAGGAAAAGGCTCTCGCCAAGGCCGTCGACGAGGTCGAGAAGGCGGCTGCCGAAGCGATCGCGCGCGAGGATTTCGAGGCCGCCATGGCCGAGATGGCCAAGCTTCGCGCCCCGGTCGACGCCTTCTTCGATTCCGTCACCGTCAACACGCAGGAGCCAGGCTTGCGCGAGAACCGTTTGCGCCTGTTGAACCGCGTCCGCGCCACCACGCTGACCGTTGCCGACTTTTCCAGGATCGAAGGCTGAAGTCTCACAACACTAGCGATAGCAGGATCAGCATGATGCCGACGGTGGCCACGTTCCAGACGAGCGAGCGCACCAGGAACACGCCGGAGGCATAAAGCGGCACATAGACCACGCGCGCGGCGAAATAGAGCACCGCACCCCATTCGGTCATCCAGTCGTGCCGCCCGGCCGCATGCGCGACGAGGACCGCGGCGGCAAACAGCGGGAAGGTCTCGAGGAAATTCGTCAGCGCCCGCTCGAGCCGACCGGCGATCGGGGTCAAAGGCGGCCTAGGTTCGTCGCGAGGGCCACCGGTCCAGCGATAGCCGGTCACCAGGCTTTTGCTCTGGGAGGACAGCACGATCTGCACGAGGCCGAGCACGACCGACAGTGCGAGCATCTTCAGTTCGATCGTCATCGAAACTGCCCCGTTTGCATTATTCCCGCCGGAGCGGAAATCCACTAACCAATGGAAATCCCCGGCGATGACATTAGAGTAAGTTACCGCAAGAGGAAGCCACCTCATGTCCCCCAATATCACCCTCATCACGCTTGGCGTCGCCGATGTGGCGAAGGCCACGCAGTTCTATGAAAGTCTCGGCTTCGTCAGGTCGAAGACCGCGAGCGAAGCCAGCGTGAGTTTTTTCCGCGCTGGCGGCGTCGTGCTTGCGCTATGGAGCCGCGAGGCACAACGGAAGGACGCGCAGGCGGAGGCGTTGTGGGACGGCAATGGCGGCATCGCCGTTGCTCAAAATGTCGCAAGCGAGGCCGAGGTCGATGCTGTTATGGCAACGGCCGCGGCAGCCGGTGCGCGCATATTGAAGCCGGCGGCCAAGACGTTCTGGGGCGGCTATGACGGTTACTTCGCCGACCCCGACGGGAATCTCTGGGAGGTCGCCTTCAATCCGCATTGGGGATTGGAGGAGGACGGGCGGATCAAATTGCCGGATTAGTGAGGCCGATGCCGGAACATCTCTTCGTCTATGGCACGCTGAGAGCCGAGAGCGCACACCCGATGGCGCACCGCCTTCGCGTGGGCGCGCGGCATATTGGCAAGGGCCGCGCGCCCGGCCTGCTCTACGATTTCGGCAGCTGGCCTGGTGCGTTTTTTGCCCTCGCGGAGAAATACCGAGTGATTGGCAGCGTGTTCGCCCTTGGTCCCAACCCGCGCCTTCTGTCCGACCTCGACAAATACGAGGGCGTGGTACCGACCGATGAGGAACGGGAGTTTCCGGAATCGGCAGGCCTGTTTCATCGCATCGCCATCGAGGTGCATCTCGACCAAGGCGGCAGCGTCGAGGCCTGGGCCTATGCCCTGAAGGACCCGCCTCGCGCTCGGTTGATCGGCACCGGCGATTTCATCGCCGATCGCAAATTGCGCGCACCTAAGGTCCGCCGCTCTTAAACCTTTTCCAGCGAGAGCGGTTTGTGTCTATGCCGGGGGACCGCTAAAAGGGCGGACCCGGTGTCACCAGGGCCGGGATCATGGAACAGAGGATGACGAGAGCGGAGCCCGCGCAAAACATCGCGCCGAAATGGGTGTTCACCTTCGGTGCCGGCCGCGCCGCCGGCTCGGCCGCCGACCGCGATCGGCTGGGCGGCAAGGGCGCGTATCTCGCCGAGATGTCGCGGCTCGGCCTTCCCGTGCCGCCGGGCTTCACCATCTCGGCTGAACTGTGCACGGTCTATTACGAGCTCGGCCGCAAGCTGCCCGAGGAGCTGAAGCCGATGGTGAGCGCGGCGCTCGACGAGGTGGGCAAGATCGTCGGCGCCGGCTTTGGCGACGTGCAGAATCCGCTGCTTGTGTCGGTGAGGTCTGGCAGCCGCGCCTCGATGCCCGGCATGATGGATACCGTGCTCAATCTCGGGCTCAACGATCAGACCGTCGAGGGCTTGGCGGCGCGCTCGGGCGACCGGCGCTTCGCCTACGACACCTATCGCCGCTTCATCCAGATGTATGCCGACGTGGTGCTCGGCCTCGACCACGAGCTATTCGAAGAGATCCTGGAGAACTACAAAGGTCTCAAGGGCTTCGAATACGACACTGAGCTCGGCGCCGAGGATTGGACCGACATCGTCGTCCGCTTCAAGACCCTGGTCGAGAATGAGCTCGGCTCGCCCTTTCCGCAGGACATTCACGCCCAGCTGTGGGGCGCCATCGCCGCCGTGTTCGGCTCCTGGCAAAACGCGCGCGCCATCGCCTATCGTCGTCTGCACGATATTCCCGACGATTGGGGCACCGCCGTCACCATCCAGGCCATGGTATTCGGCAACATGGGCGATAAAAGCGCAACCGGCGTCGTGTTCACGCGCAACCCCTCGACCGGCGCCAACGAGCTTTACGGCGAGTTCCTGGTCAATGCGCAAGGCGAGGACGTGGTGGCAGGCTTGCGCACGCCTGAGCCCTTGACCGAAGCTGCGCGCCGCGCCTCGAACTCGAAACGTCCGTCGCTCGAAGGGCTCATGCCCGACGCCTTCGCCGAGCTGAAGGCGGCCTGCGCCAAGCTTGAAGCGCATTTCCACGACATCCAGGACATCGAGTTCACCGTGCAGGACGGCAAGCTGTTCATGCTGCAGACCCGCTCTGGCAAGCGCTCGATGCAGGCTGCACTCAAGATCGCCGTCGACATGGCCGAGGATGGGCTCATCACCCGCGAGCAGGCGGTGAAGAGCATCAATGCCGATCAGCTCGACCAGCTGCTGCATCCGACGCTCGATCCCAACGCCGAGAAGACCGTGCTCGCCAAGGGCTTGCCCGCTTCGCCCGGCGCTGCATCCGGCGAGCTGGTGTTCGATGCCGACGAGGCCGTGCATCTCAAGGCCCAGGGTCATAACGTGATCCTCGCCCGCGTCGAGACTTCGCCAGAGGATGTACAGGGCATGCATGCCGCGCTCGGCATCCTCACCACCCGCGGCGGCATGACGAGCCACGCGGCGGTGGTTGCGCGCGGCATGGGCCGGCCTTGCGTGGTCGGCGCTTCAGCCGTCTCGATCGACCTCGAGCGTGAGACGCTGCAAGCCGGCGGCATACTGCTGCAGAAGGGCGACATCATCACCATCGACGGCTCGACCGGGCAGATCATCAAGGGCCGCGTGGCGATGCGCGAGCCGGATCTCTCAGAGGACTTCAGTCGCCTGATGCAATGGGCCGACGGTTTCCGCCGGCTGAAAGTACGCGCCAATGCCGACACGCCGGCCGACGCGCGCCAGGCGCTCGCCTTTGGCGCCGAGGGCATCGGGCTTTGCCGCACCGAGCATATGTTTTTCGAGGAAAGCCGCATTCTCGCCATGCGCGAGATGATCCTCGCCGAGGACCAGGAGGGCCGCCGCAAGGCGCTCGCCAAGCTGTTGCCGGCGCAGCGGAAAGACTTCATCGAGCTGTTCGAGATCATGGCCGGGCTCCCGGTGACCATCCGCCTGCTCGATCCGCCGCTGCACGAGTTCCTGCCGCATGGCGATGAGGTCATCGGCGAGGTCGCCGCCGACATGGGGGTGAGCGTCGCCAGATTGCGCCGCCGGATCGTCGCGCTCAGCGAGTTCAATCCCATGCTCGGTCAGCGCGGCGCGCGGCTGCTCGTGAGCTATCCCGAGATCGTCGAAATGCAGGCCCGCGCCATCTTCGAGGCGGCGATCGAGGCCGGCAAGGCCCTGCACAACCGCGTTATCCCCGAGATCATGGTGCCGCTGGTCGCCACCAAGGGCGAGCTTGACCTGGTCAAGGACCGCATCGCCCAAATGGCGCGGGCGGTGGAGAAGGAGCGGGGGACCAACGTCGCCTATTCGGTCGGCACCATGGTCGAGCTGCCTCGCGCTTGTCTGATGGCCGGTGAGATCGGCAAGAGCGCCGAGTTCTTCTCCTTCGGCACCAACGACCTCACCCAGACCACGTTCGGGCTGAGCCGTGATGACGCCGGGC
This sequence comes from uncultured Alphaproteobacteria bacterium, assembly GCA_963750975.1. Taxonomy (GTDB): domain Bacteria; phylum Pseudomonadota; class Alphaproteobacteria; order Rhizobiales; family Methyloligellaceae; genus Methyloceanibacter. The sequence goes on from CAVVSX010000010.1 coordinate 4,285, forward strand.
GGTTCTTGGGTGAGTACGCCGACAAGGGCCTCATCCAGCACGATCCCTTTGTCACCCTCGACAAAGCTGTGGGCGAATTGATGCAAATCGCGGCAGATCGGGGCCGCGCGGTGAAGCCAGAACTCAAGATGGGAATTTGCGGTGAGCATGGCGGCGACCCCGAAACCATCGGATTTTGCGAGAAACTCAAGCTGAACTATGTGTCCTGCTCGCCCTATCGCGTGCCGGTCGCGCGCCTCGCCGCGGCGCAGGCGGCTCTGAGCTCGGTTACGGATTGTTAGCCAAGAAACAGGGCTCGGTTGCCGTCCACCACAATTTGCCCTAATTTATTCGGCACGGTTAAGGATAACGAACGGGGATTCCGGGCTAAATCCGGTGGGGGACTAAGACTAAATCATTGAATTCCCACCATTTTGCCTGGCTAGGTTTGGGAACCGCTCTGATCGCGCGCGCGTAATGGACGCGACTAGGGCACATGCGGGGGAATACCGGCCGGCGTAGACGGGCGGATTTTCCCGCGGGTTACGGGGTAACCTGGAGGGACAATGGGCCGACGCTTGCCTCGTCGGATGTGGCACACGGTCGCTTCGCTCGTGCCGCTTCCCCTGATTGCTTTGGGCTATGTCGCCGCCGTCCCCGGCAATCCCATTCGTTTTCAAATTGAACTCTTGTTATCGGGCCACGGCTCGGCTCAGGCACTGACGCGCACGGCCGAAATTGCTCCGGTGCGGCTGCCGCGCGAGGCCGCCATTCTGTTCCACACCAGCGGCAAAGGCCCCCGTGCCGACCAATATCTGGTGCCCAGCACCGTCACCTCCGCCGGCAAGCAACTCATCGCCGCGAGCCTCATTGGCGGCAATGTTGGCCTGACCGGCGCGCTTAGCGGACACAGCGAAGCCAATGCCGCGCTCAAGGGCGACCGTCTCAAGCCAACAACCTCGGTGGCGCTGAGAGTGCCGGGCGCCGGCTCAGGCAACGCGATGCTGATGAACGCGTTGTCCGATTCGTCCTTCATGTCGCCGCTCGATGTCGCTGGCTTCCGGCCTTCAGCCGAGGAGGCCGCCTACCACCCGACGCCCGAAGGCTTGGACTTCCGCTATCAGGGCGAGAGCCAAGCGGAGTTCGAGCAGCGCGAGCGCCGCTGTCTCGCCATTGCCATCTATTTCGAGGCGCGCGGCGAGCCGGCCAGCGGCCAGGTCGCCGTCGGCCAAGTCATCATGAACCGGGTAAGAAGCCCGCTCTTCCCCGAGACGATCTGCGGCGTCGTCTATCAGGGACAGATGCAGAAGGGCTGCCAGTTCTCCTTCACCTGCGACGGCAAGACCGATACGCCGCGCAACGACGAGCAATGGGCCCAAGCCCAGGACATTTCCAAGAAGATTACCGCCGGAGAACTTTGGTTGCCGGAAGTCGGTTACTCGACCTATTACCACGCAAATTATGTGAGCCCGTATTGGGCGGGCAGCATGAGCATGATCGACAAGATCGGGCGCCACATCTTCTACAAGAAGCGCAACGAAGAGCCTTATGTGGTCGAAGCGTCTGCCGGCGATGCGAAGCAGCTTGAGGCCGGGCAGCCGCCGTCTTCGACCTCGATGTTCTCGCTGACGCCCGCGCTCTCGCTGGTATCCGCCGTGACCGCCGGCCCTACGCCTTCCACTCCAGCGATGAGTCTAGGTTACGCGGGGAATGAGTAAGCGCGCCGACCGAAATCACGTCGACGCCGGTCGTAGCGATCTCCCGAACCGTCTCTAAACTGACGCCGCCCGACGCCTCGGTCGTCACGCGCCCCGCCACCAGCTTCACCGCCTGCTTCAACGTCTCGACATCCATATTGTCGAGCAGCACCGCATCGATAGGAAAGCGCAGCGCGTCCTCGAGCTGCTGCAGCGTGTCGACCTCGACCTCGATCTTGACCAGATGGCCGCCTCGTGCGCGCAGCCGCTCGAGCGCTTTGGCGAGCGAGCCGGCGGCGGCGATGTGATTGTCCTTGACCAGCACCGCGTCATAAAGCCCGAAGCGGTGATTGACGCCGCCGCCGCAGCGCACCGCGTATTTCTCGAAGGCGCGCAAGCCCGGGGTCGTCTTGCGCGTGCAGGCGATGCGGGCTTTGGTCCCTGCCACCGCCGCGACGTAGGACGCGGTCAGCGTGGCGATACCGCTCAAGCGACCGAGAAAATTGAGCGCGGTTCGCTCGCCCGTGAGCAGCGCGCGGGTCTTGCCGGAAATCTCGGCGACCACGCCGCCGGCGGCGACCTTGCTGCCGTCGTCGACGATCCGTTTGAAGCGTGCCTGTGGATCGAGTGCCTTGAACGCGGCCTCGGCGAGATCGAGCCCCGCCACCACCCCGGGTTTGCGCAGCACGATTGCCGCTTCGCCTTCGGCTTCCGCCGGGATGATCGAGTCGGTGGTGATGTCGCCGGCGAGGTCCAAATCCTCGTCCAGCGCGGCCGCGACGGCTCGCTCGACGAGAAGGGGAGGGAGCTTCAGCGGGAAAGAGGTCTCGCGCTCATGCATGGAGCGCTGCGCGGACCGGCGCGGCATGCAACTGGGCTGGCTCGGCGCGGCTTTCCGCCGCTTCGTTGGCGATAGCGTCGGCGTCGGCCAGCGTCAGGAAGCTGCGCTCGGCAAGTCCCTCGTCCGGCGTCGGGTAGTCGCTGCGGAATTGCGCGCCGCGGCTCTCTTCGCGCTGCAGAGCGGCGGCGGCGATCAGTTTGGCGGTCGACAGCATGTTGCCGAGGCGCCGGTCGCCATGCGCGTCATGTTCCAGCGCGCAGATCGTCAGCAGCGCGTTGGTGAGCGATTCCGCGTCGCGGACCACGCCGACATCGGCGGCCATGGTCTGCCGCAGCTTCTGCTCGGCCTTGTCGCTATGCGCGTTCTCGTCCGCCGTTGCAAGGATCTCGCGCGGCTTGACCGGCTTGGCCATCGGTAGCGACGCGGCGACATCGCGCGCCACCCGCGCGCCGAACACCACCGCCTCGAGCAGCGAGTTCGAAGCAAGCCGGTTCGCCCCATGCGCCCCCGTCGAGGCGACCTCGCCGCAAGCCCACAGCCCGTCGACCGTGCTGCGGCCTTGTGCGTCGGTGAGGATGCCACCCATGTGGTAATGCGCCGCCGGCGCGATCGGGATCGGCTCGCGCACGGGATCGATGCCTGCCGCGCGGCAAGAGGCGAACACGGTCGGGAAATGCTCGGCAAGCTCGGGTCCGAGGTGACGGCAATCGAGAAACGCCCCGCGGCCGCTTGCGACCTCGCGGAACACGGCGCGCGCCACGACATCGCGCGGGCCGAGCTCGGCGTCTTCGTGCACCGCGCGCATGAAGCGCTCGCCGCGCCCATTGATGAGCAGCGCGCCTTCGCCACGCAGCGCCTCGGTGGCGAGCGGGGCGGGGTCCTTGCCGACATTGATGGCGGTCGGGTGAAACTGGACGAACTCGGCGTCGGCGATCACGGCGCCGGCGCGCGCGGCAATAGCGATGCCCTCGCCGCGCGCTTCGCGCGGATTGGTGGTGATGGCGTAGATCTGGCCGGTGCCGCCAGTGGCAAGCACCACCGCGCTCGCTGGCAGCAACAGTCCGCGTGCCGACGGCCCGCCATCGACTGGCGCAAGCTCGATGCCTTGTACGCGGCCGTCGCGCAGCAGGAGATCGCGGGCGGTGAAGCCCTCGATCACGCTGATTGAGGGCGTGGCCCGTACCGCGGCGAGCAATGCCGCCATGATGGCGCGGCCGGCGGTGTCGCCCTTGACGTGCAGGATGCGGTTCCGGCCATGCGCGGCCTCGCGGCCCAGCATGAAATGACCTTCGAGATCCTTGTCGAACGGCACGCCGTAGCTGAGCAGATCCTCGACCCGGTCGCGGGCCTCGCGCGCCAACAGCTCCGCGATTTTCTCGTCGACGATGCCGGCGCCGGCGCGGATCGTATCCTCGGCATGATGCTCGGGGCTGTCGCCCTCGGCCAGCGCCGCGGCGATGCCGGCCTGCGCCCATAGGCTGGACGCGCCTTCGCCGAGCCGCGCGCCCGAGACGACGGTAACGGGCAGCGGTGCAAGCTTGAGCGCGGTGAACAGGCCGGCAAGGCCCGCCCCCACCACGACCACGCCGCTCGCTCCGCTCTGCACTCTCGGTGGAAACTGGCTGTGCGATGTCATCGGAGGTTAGGCCCGTTGCCGGTTGGCTGGTTTCAATGGTTGAGGTTGATCATGCGCTCGACCGCCGCGCGCGCCCGCTCGGCGATCGCCGGATCGACCGTGACCTCCTCCTTGAGGAACACGAGCGAGTCGAGGATCTTCGGCAGCGTGATGCGCTTCATGTGCGGACAGAGATTGCAGGGCCGCACGAACTGGACGTTCGGCGTCTCAACCGCGACATTGTCGCTCATCGAGCACTCCGTCACGAGCAGCACCTTGGACGGCTGGTTGTCCTTGACCCATTTGATCATGCCGGCGGTCGAGCCGGTGAAATCGGCCTCCTGGATCACGTCCTGGTCGCATTCCGGATGGGCGATGATCTTCACGCCGGGATCGGCTTCGCGATAGGCGCGCAGTTCGACGCCCGAGAAGCGCTCATGCACCTCGCAATGGCCCTTCCAGGTGATGATCTCGACGGAGGTCTGCGAGGCCACATATTTGGCGAGATACTCGTCGGGGATGAGGATCACCCGCTTGGAGCCGAGCGACTCCACGACGCGCACGGCGTTGGATGAGGTGCAACAGATGTCGCATTCGGCCTTCACCTCGGCCGAGGTGTTGACATAGGTGACCACGGGCACGCCGGGATAGGCCTCGCGCAAGGCGCGCACGTCGGCGCCGGTGATCGACGCCGCCAGCGAACAGCCCGCTCTGGAGTCGGGGATCAGCACCATCTTGTCGGGATTGAGCAGCTTCGAGGTCTCGGCCATGAAATGCACGCCGCCCTGCACGATGATCTCGGCGTCGGCCTTCGACGCCTCGCGGGCGAGCTGGAGCGAGTCGCCGACCACGTCGGCGACGCAATGGAAGATCTCCGGCGTCATGTAGTTGTGCGCCAGCACGACGGCGTTGCGCGCGCGCTTCAGCTCGTTGATGGCCTTGATGTAAGGGGCAAAGCCCGGCCACTCGATCGGCGGGATGACGCGCGATACGCGCTCGTAGAGATGCGCCGTCTCACGCGCGACCTCCGGCGTATAGGCGAGGTCGGGCAGGACGCCGGGCGAAATTGCAACCTCCGCCTTGCGTGCTCTGATCGGCGTGCTTTCCTGAAGCCGTGTCATCGTACCCGTCCTCCCGTAACTTATAATGCTCACAGTGAGCATATATGGGCCGTTAAAACAGCCGGCGCAAGGCTGGTGCCGGAGCTATTCTCAATTGGAGTATAGGGGATCGTGGGAGGGGTTCAAAGGGCCTGCGACATCGATCCCACGGATTGTGCGGGGGTGTTGCCTATAGGTCGCAGCGAGGCTGGATAGGCACGGGAATTGGGCAAAACTTTGTGGCCCGGATGGCAATCTCCGACTAACCTATGGCCCAGTAGTGCGAGGGGGTTACGGGGATGCGTGGACGTTCGTTGCTCGCGGCCCTAGCTGGGGCTGGTATCGTCCTTCTGTGCGGCGGTTTGACGCTTCCGCCAGCTTATGCGCAAGACGACCCCGCAGCCGCAGCCGATCCTAACTCTGGCGACGCGGATTCCGCCGACACAACCCCAGCCGCCGAAGGTACCGCGCAACCCTCGGCGGAAACGCAAACCGCGGCGCCGACCGATTCCGCGACGCCTTCGCCTGAAGCGACGCCTATCGTTGCGAGCATCCGCGCCAAGCTCCAGGACTCGACGCTGGCCAAGAACGCAAACGCGCAGGACCTCGCCGCGCTCACCGCCTTCTATGCCGCGCGAAGCGATCCGATCTGGATGACCGACATGGGCTTCTCGAGCGAGGCACAATCCGCCATCGACGAGGTGCTGCGTGCCGACGATTGGGGGTTGTCGAGCGCGGACTTCCAGCTGCCTCCGGCAGGCGACCTTCCCAACTCGATCGACGACCAGGCCTTGAACGAGATCAAGCTCGATCTCGCAATTCTGAAATATGCGCGCTACGCCCGCGGCGGTCGGACCGTTCCGGTCCAGCTCAGCAAGCTTTACGGCATGACCCCGAGCTTACGCGATCCCAAGACGGTGTTGGCCGAGATCGCCGATGCATCCCAACCCAGCGTCTATTTGCAAGGGTTGCATCCCAAGCACGTGCAGTTCCAGCGCCTGCATCAGGCTCTGCTCAAGGCGCGCGCCGAAAGCGAAGCCGGCGCCAAGCCTGCGAACATGCAGAAGATCATCGTCAACATGGAGCGCTGGCGCTGGATGCCCGAAAATCTCGGGTCGCTGCACGTGTTGCTCAACGTTCCCGCCTTTATGGTCTACGTCGCCAGGGACGGTAAGGTCGTCTACCAGGACAAGATCGTTGTCGGCGAATTGAAATATGCCACCCCGGTTTTCTCGGCGGACCTGAAATCCGTCGTGTTCAATCCTGAATGGACCGTGCCGCCGACCATCGTTCGAGAAAATCTGTTGCCAAAATTGCGCGGCGGCGGGCTGTTCGGCGGCGGCACCTCGATCCTCACCGAGCACGAGCTCAACGTGAACTACAACGGCAAGCGCGTCGACCCGGGCTCGATCGACTGGAACCGGGTGAACATGGGTGCGATCAGCTTCACCCAGGCGCCCGGCCCCAACAACGTTCTCGGCAAGGTCAAGTTCGTCTATCCGAATCCCTATTCGGTCTATATGCACGACACCATCAAGCAAGGACTGTTCGACAAGGATATGCGCGCCGAAGGGCATAATTGCCCGCGGGTCGAACATCCCGGCAAGATTGCCGCGGTGATCCTGGCGCAAGATCAGAACCTGCCTCAGGCGGAGGTCGATAAGCTGCTCGCGAGCGGTTACAACGCCGGCGTCGGCATCGCCCACGGCGTTCGTATCCACACCGCCTATTTCACTGCTGTTGCCGACGAACAGGGCAAGGTCGCCACCTTCCCGGACATCTATAAGCTCGACCCGCCGGTCGCGGCGGCGATCCTCGGCAAGCAGGCCAAGCCCGAGGCGGTGGCCGACAATGTCGAGGCCGCCGCGCCGAAGCCGGCGCCGGCACCGGCGCCAAAGCCGACCGCAAGCTCATCGGTTCCGTCTGGCTTTGGCCCACATCCCTAATCGCTATCGCCACTCACTAGCTTTATTCATGTGCGATGGCTCGCGTCCTTTGCTAGGCTGCTAGCGTCGGCCTCGGCATGCTCGGCAACGGAGCATCGGCGTGCAATCGCAATTCACCGTCGGAATTACTGTTGAAGGCAAGGGCGACCGGCTCGTGGTCAGGGCCGAGGACGCCTTGATCGCCGCGCTGAAAGTAAAGGCCGAGCGGCCTGAAGCCTCGATCACCTATGTGCGCCGCCTGAACCGGAGAGGCGATCAGCGTCATCCGCCGCATCGGCTCACCGAGCCTCGCGCCTAGCGGATTTTCTGCATCACGGCATAGATCGCGAGTGAACCGAGCAGGAGGGCGCCGGCCAGCAGCGGCGCCTCGATGTCACCCGTGGCCACGCGCACCACGATCAGCACGAGGCAAACCAACGCGCCGAGCACCGGCACGAACAGCGGCACCTCGAAGCGTCCAAGCGCCTCGCTCTTGCGCCGCTTCAAAATGACCAGCGCGCCGTTCACCACCATGAACACGAGCAGGAGGAGAAGCACGGTCGCCGTCGCGAGTTCGGTGATGGTGCCGAGCAGGGCGAGCGGCGCCAGCACCAGGAACAGCACGGCGACGGCGATATGCGGCGTTCGCCTTGCTGCATGCACGCTGCCGAGCGTGCGGGGGAGGAGGCCCTGCCGCGCCATGCCGTAGATCAGGCGCGAGGCGGTGACGTAGTTGACCAGCGCGGTATTGGCGACGGCAAATAGCGTGATGGCGGTAAACACAATTGGCGGGATCGAAGGCGCGGCGCGACCCATCACTTCGGTGATCGGACCCGGTGCTACAGCCAGCTCCCGCCACGGCACCACCGACACTGCGGTGACAGCGACGGCGATATAGAGAATCGCCGCGCCGGCCATGGCGAGGATGAGCCCGATCGGAATGGTCCACTCGGGGTCGCGGGTCTCCTCCGCGACATTGATCATGTCCTCGAAGCCGATAAAGGCGAAGAAGGCGAGCACCGCGCCCTGCATGACGAGAAGAACCGCATGGTCGCCGTCCGGAGCCGGGGGGGTCTCAAAATAATCGACCGATCCCCAATAGGAGATGCCGACCACAATGACGAGCACCAACCCACCCGCCTCGATCAGCGTGCATAGCACATTGACCCACATGGACTCGCGGATGCCGCGGAACACAAGGCCGGTGAGGAGCAGCAGGAAGCCGAGCGCGAGTAGCCAGACGGGGGCGCTTTCGATGCCGACGAGAGCCGCGAGATTGGTGGCAAACACACGGGACTGGGTGGCGATCGAGGTGAGCCCCGAGCATACCAGCGCCAGCCCCACCATGAAGCTCAGCAGCGGATAGCCATAAGCGCGACCGGTGACGTAGGCGGCCCCGGCGGCGCGCGGATGACGCGAGCCGAGCGAAGCATAAGACAGCGCGGTGAGGAGAGCGGCGATCAGCGCGACGACAAAGGCAAGCCACAACGCGTTGCCGGTCTGGCCGGCGGCCTTGCCGACCAATCCATAAATGCCGGCGCCGAGCATGCTGCCGAGTCCGTAAAGCGCCATCTGCACAGGACCGATCGTGCGCCTCAGCGCCGGCTCCTTGCTCGATGACGAGGTCGTTTCTCGCTTGGACGTGTCGTTCATCTTTCGGTGACCCTAGCATGCAAAATCCGGGGTCGCCGAGCGGGCGGGCTTTTCGCCTTGCAAAAGCCATGCTTTGCGCCTATGTATCACCATCGACATTTGGCCGGACAACATGGCCGTTTCGCCTAAGGCTGATAGCCAGGCGCACGTTCAACCTCCCAAACATCGACAAACGCGCTTCAGACCGGGCTCTCGCTCGGTCTTGAGCAGAACTTGCAACTGACTACAGCGAAAGGACGACCCCTTATGACTAAGGGCACTGTGAAATTCTACAACGAGCAAAAGGGCTTCGGCTTCATCGAGCCGGAAGACGGCGGCAAAGACGTATTCGTGCATGCAACGGCGCTTGAGCGCGCGGGCATCAGCCAACTCGTCGAGGGCCAGAAGGTCTCTTTTGACACCGAGCAAGACAGCCGCAGCGGCAAGACCGCGGTGGGCAAGATCGAGGCCCTGTAGTCCTCACAAGGACATACATCGGACTTGGTAAAATTAGAGCCGCTCCCTTCGGGGAGCGGCTTGTTAGTTTTAGGGGATGGGCGTCAGTCTGCTAGGCGCGTCGCCGTACCTTTGGCTTGGCTGAACGCGGCGCCAGGCGCTCTTCGCCCGGCACGCTGCGGGGCAATGGATAATCCGCGCTGTCGTAGAGACGACGAATTTGCCGGCTGTCGAACCGCTCCTCATCGACCTCGAGATATGTGCCCAACAGCGCTTGCGCGGGCAGCTCCTCGATAGCGAAACGTACCGCCTCCGAGGCGGACTCAAACCGCTTGTAAGTAACGCGGCCGGCGCCGCCCTTCCAGCTGCGAGCTGGATACAACTCCGCCAACGCGGTGTAATCGAATGTCGTCATCACGCAAAACCTTTCGACCGGCGCTATCCTTGGGGATGGCTAAATATTTTTAGATTCAGTGGATGCTGATCTACACTCCCAATATAAGCGCTGAACCGCTAAAAAACTAGGAGAAGCGCGCCAGATTGTGCGAAATCGCAAGATTATCTGACCTAAAATGCGGCTTCTAGCTCTTCAGCCGGTACCCGGTCTTGAAGATCCACGCCACCACCAGCAGGCAGATCGCGAGGAAGACGCCAATCATCATCAGGCTCACCGCCGGGCTGACATCGGCGATGTTGAAGAAGCTCCAGCGGAACCCCGAAACCAAATAGACCACCGGGTTGAGCAGGGTTACCGCTTGCCAAAAGGGCGGTAGCACCGAGATTGAATAGAACGTGCCGCCGAGAAACGTCAGCGGCGTGATGATGAGCAGCGGCACGAGCTGGAGCTTCTCGAACCCGTCGGCCCAGATGCCGATGATGAAGCCGAGCAGGCTGAAGGTCACCGCCGTCAACACCAGAAACGCGATCATCCAGAACGGGTGGGCGATGTGGATCGGCACGAACAGAAACGCCGTGGCGAGGATCACCAAGCCGAGAATGATCGACTTGGTGGCTGCGGCGCCGACATAGCCGATGACGATTTCGAGATAGGAGATCGGTGCGGAGAGCAACTCGTAGATCGTGCCGGTGAAGCGCGGGAAATAGATGCCGAACGAGGCGTTGGCGACGCTCTGGGTAAGCAGCATCAGCATGATCAGCCCCGGCACGATGAAGGCGCCATAAGGCACGCCCTCGATTTCGCTGATGCGCGAGCCGATCGCCGCCCCGAACACCACGAAATAGAGCGAGGTCGAGATGACCGGCGACACCATGCTTTGCAGCAGCGTGCGGCCCGCGCGCGCCATCTCGAATTTGTAGATCGCCTTGACCGCTGGCAGATTCATCTGTCCCGCCTTACCAGATCGACGAAGATGTCCTCGAGCGAGCTTTGCGTCGTGTCGAGGTCCTTGAACCTGATGCCGGCCGAGGCAAGGTCGGTGAGCAGGCTGGTGATGCCCGTGCGCGGCCCGTGCGTGTCGTAAGTGTAGATCAGTTCGCTGCCGCCATTGGCGAGCGCCAGATGATGGCTTTCCAGCGCCGCCGGGATGCTGTCGAGGCTCTGATGCAGCTGCAACGTCAGTTGTTTCTTGCCGAGCTTGTGCATCAGCTCGCGCTTGTCCTCGACCAGGATCAGCTCGCCCTTGTTGATCACGCCGATCCGGTCGGCCATGTCCTCGGCTTCGTGGATGTAATGCGTGGTCAGGATGATGGTCACGCCGGAATCGCGCAAGTCGCGGACCACCTGCCACATATCCTTGCGCAACTCGACATCGACGCCCGCCGTGGGCTCGTCGAGAAACAGCACGGTAGGCTGATGCGACAAGGCTTTGGCGATCAAGACGCGGCGCTTCATGCCGCCCGACAGCGTCATCAGCCTGGAGTCCCGCCGGTCCCACAGGGAAAGGCTGCGTAAGACCTTCTCGATATAGGCCGGATCTTCCCACTTGCCCCACAGCCCGCGGCTCAGCGAGACGGTGGCCAATGCCGTCTCGAACATGTCGGCGGTCAGTTCCTGCGGCACGAGCCCGACCAGCGATCGCGCCGCGCGGTAATCGGTGACGATATCGTGACCGTCGATCGTCACCGTGCCGGAGCTCGCCGTCACGATGCCGCAAATGATGCTGATCAGCGTGGTTTTGCCGGCGCCGTTAGGTCCGAGCAGCGCGAAGATCTCGCCCTTGCGGATCTCGAGATTGATGTTCTTCAGCGCCTCAAATCCGGTCGCGTAGGTCTTGGTGAGATTGGAGACGGCAATAATGGGCTGCATGTTGAATGCTTAGTGGGTGGCGCTGGCGGGATTGCGACGAGGCTGTGGCGTCGATGTCATCCCCTAGCATCAAGGCGCGAATGCGGACAACTGGACATGTTGTCGGAACGATCACAGTTGCGAGACGGCTCAATTCCGGTCTTGCACTCTAGCTGCGGGGCTTGAGCGTTAGCCGCAAGACCTCCCCATCGCTCTCATCCGTCAGCGCATAAACGGCGCCGTCGGGCCCTTGCACGACGTCACGGATGCGCGTTCCCATCGGAATGCGCTCTTCATCGACGACCGTCTCGCCGTCGAGCGTAAGCCTGACAATCGCTTCGGAGGAAAGTCCCGCGATCAGGAGATTGCCCTTCCAGCCGGGAATGGCGTCGGCGGTGTAGAAAGTGATGCCCGAGGGCGAGATCACCGGCGTCCAGTGCGCGATGGCGTCGGTGAATTCGCGATGCGTGGGCGGATCGGGAATGTCGGTCCCATCATAGTTCTTGCCCCAGCTCACCACCGGCCAACCGTAATTCTTGCCCGCCTGCGGAATATTCAATTCGTCGCCGCCGAGCGGTCCGAGCTCGCTCTCCCAAAGCTTGCCCGTCTTGGGATGAATCGCGGCGCCTTGCGCATTGCGATGGCCGTAGGACCAGATCTCGGGAAGCGCGCCCTCTTGTGCGACGAAGGGATTGTCGGGCGGCACGGAGCCGTCGGGATTGATGCGCACGATCTTGCCGAGATGCGTGGACAGGTCTTGCGCCGGCCCGAACGTGAAGCGCTCGCCGAGGGTGATGAACAACTTGCCGTCTGGACTGAACACAAGCCGCGAACCGAAATGATTGCCGCCGGCGACTTTCGGATATTGCCGGAAGATCACCTGCACATTGTCGAGGCCGTCGGCGCCGAGCTTGCCGCGTGCCACCGCGGTGCCGGCTTTGCCGGCATCGCCTGCTTCCGAATAGGAAAGATAGACAAGGCCGTTTTCGGAAAAGTTCGGATCGAGCGCCACGTCCAGCAGGCCGCCCTGACCCTCGGCGACGACCGGGGGCACTCCCTTAAGTGGTTCGGATACCTCGCCGTCGCCAGTGACGATGCGAAGCCTGCCGGGTCTCTCGGTCACGAGCATGCGTCCATCGGGCAGGAAAGCAAGGCCCCAAGGGTGCTCTAGTCCATTGGCGAGGGTTCGCACCTTGATGGTGCCTTGCTTGGTATCGATCTCGGCATCCGCGGCGAGCGCGGGTTGCGACAAGAGCATCAGCGCCGCCGCGAGCCAGCAACTCGCCAAATTTCGCGCATGAAGGACAAATCTACGCTGCGATTGTTCTACTGCCACGTGACTCCTCCGGCTCCTACACGCCTCATTTGAACGCGCGCCTTACGTAAGAAGTTCGCTCATCATTCGAGCGGTTTGGCCTTGCATGCTGACGAACGCTAACCAAGCTATAGCAAGCAGACCGGCCCCGTGGCGCTACCCTCACAAAACGTTGAGATCATGTCGCGATTTTTCAATGCCACTTGCGACAGATCAAAGTCAGCCGAGCCGGTGGCGCGCTTCATGCCCACATTGTTACTAGCTTTCGTTTTGACCTGGTTGGTGGTTCCCGCAACCGCCGCCGAAGATTACAATGACGCGATCCGGGCCTTCATCGAGAAAGTGAACGAGGCCTCGGTCGGTTTCTTCGCCTCCGGCTCCGAGGCCGACGCCCGCGAGCGATGCCGCGCCTTGCTCGCTTGGGCTTTCGACCTGCCCGCCATGGGCAAGGATGCGCTTGGCCGGGCTTGGAATACGGCGACGGAACAAGAGCGTGAGGAATTTTTGCAGGCCTTCGAGGAAGACGTGGTGAGCGCCTATCTCCGACGCATGCGAGCGCCGGGTACGACCTTGACCTTCATCGGGCACCGGCCGCCCTTCGACGGTCATCAACTTGCGGCAAGCCGACGCACAGTGCCGGGCAAGGCGGACCAGATCTGGATTTGGCAGATGCGGCCTGAAGGGCAGTCGTGGCGAATCGACGATCTCGTGCTTGGCGGCCACAGCGCCGTGAGCACGGAGGCGCACGAATACGCCACCGTTTTGCAGAGCAATAACGGCGACATGAATGCGCTGATCGCTTTCATGCGCAAGCGTGCGGCGAAATGACGGCGTTCCCCAAGGCTTCGCAACCTCTTATCTCGCTTGAGCATGTCGGCCATGAGTTCGACGGCGGCCGCATTGTTGCGCTAAGAGACATCAACCTCAACTTCGGGAGCGGCGAATCGGTCGCCATCGTCGGCGCGAGCGGCAGTGGCAAGACGACGCTGGTCCTCGTGATGTGCGGCATCAGGATCCCGACGCAAGGGGTCCTTCGCTGGAAGGGCGAGTCCGTCACGACTCTAAGACAGTGGACAGACCTGCGGCGCTCCTCGATCGGCATCGTGTTTCAGGACTTCAATCTGTTTCCCACGCTGACCGCCAGCGAGAATGTCGAGGTGGCGATGTTTGGCTCCGCCGCAAGCAGTGCCGAGCGGCAACGCCAGGTCGAAGAAGCGCTCGACACAGTCGGACTGACAGACCGCGCCACGCATTTGCCGCACGAACTGTCCGGTGGCGAGCGTCAGCGCGTCGCCATCGCGCGCAGCATCATCAACAAACCGAAGTTGATCCTCGCCGACGAGCCGACTGGCAATCTCGACAGCGCCAACGCTTCGGCGATCTTGGATCTCCTGTTTGATTTGCAGCGCGCGCGCGGAGCGTCTCTGGTCATGGTGTCTCACGCGCCGGACCAGGCGAGGCGCTGCGCCCGGCAGATAAACATGAAGGACGGCAAGGTGTTGCTGGACCAGCCGACGGTGCGGACGAAGGAGGGGGTCCGGTGAATCATCTGCAATTTGCCTTCCGTAATCTGCAACGGCGGCGGACGCGATCCATTCTCACGATACTCGGCGTGGCATTCGCCGTCGGCAGCTTCATTACCCTCTATGGCCTGTCCCGCAGCGTGCATGAGAACGTGCAACGGAGCTTTGATGAGCATGGCACCGATTTGACGGTGAAGCGGCGCGGCATCGCCGAGCCCTTTGGCGGCACCATTCCCGAGGGCCTGATTCCCGAGATTGCCAAGATTCCCGGCGTCGCCGCCGTCTCCGGCCAGCTCCTGACCTTTGCCGCCACCGACAACGACGACAACGTGCTCGCCGTGGGGTGGGCGCCTGACGGGTTCTATTGGGCAAATGTGCCTTTGAAGGAAGGGCGCGTTCCCAATCGAGACGAACACAAGGTTGCCTTGGTCGGGTACGACATCGCGCGGACCCTGGGCAAAAAGTTGGGAGACGAGATCACGCTTCTCGGCGAGAAGTTCCGGATTGTCGGCCTCACCGATTACCACTCGATAATCAACCGCAACGAGGTCATCGTTAAGCTCGCCGATTTGCAAGAACTCACCTTCCGCCCCAACGCGGTTACCTTCCTGTCGATCAGGCTCGAACACCCGGACGATCAGGCCGAGGCCGACAGGGTCGCGGCGACCATCGAGGGCATGGAAAAGCTCTCGGTATCGAGAAGCGAAGGCATGTTACGCAACGATAGCCTGTTCGGCTTGTTGACCGCCGTGTCCACATCCATGGCCTGGGTGGCCCTGTTCATGGGCGTCCTCATGGTGCTCAACACGCTGCTCATGGCGGTGCTCGAGCGCACGCGGGAGATCGGCATCCTCTCCGCCATCGGCTGGTCTAACGAACGCATCATGGGCGCGCTGGTGATCGAAGGCTTCATCCTGTCGGCCATGGGGAGCATCGTCGGCATCGTGCTGGGTGTTGCGGGATCGAAATTCCTGAGCCAGATCCCGGCCATTGGGCGCTATGTGGCGGTTGAGCCAACGCTGCCGCTGATCGCCGCTACGGCGCTTGCGGCCATGGTTCTCGGCATCCTCGGCTCGTTCTATCCGGCCTGGGTCGCGACACGAGCCAGTCCGGCCGACGCGCTCGAGCGCGCCTGAGCCGGTTACCCGCGGCCGGGCTTGACCCGCAATCCTGGCGCGGGACGCTCCAGCACCACCTCGCGGCGGAAGCGGTAGAGCCGGGCCGGGCGCCCGCCGGTTTCGGTCGAGACATTGCCAGTGACCTCGACGAGGCCGCCTTGTTCGACCAGCCTCCTGAAATTCTGCTTGTGCAGCAGCGTACCGGTGATCGCCTCGACGGTCTTCTGCAGCTCGAACAGGGTGAACTCCGGAGGCAATAGCTCAAACACGACGGGGCGGTATTTCAGCTTGCCGCGCAAGCGCCCGAGCGCGGTGGCGAGGATGCGGCGATGGTCGAAAGCCATGGGGCGCCCGAACTCGGGCAGATCGCTCCATTGCGCCGCGGCGGGACGGCCATCCCGCGCGGCCTCCGCGACCAGACCGGCTTCATACAGCAACTCGTAGCGATCGAGCACCTTCTCCTCGTCCCAGCTCCCGCCGATGCCGAATGACGTCCTGAGACGCTCAGAGCGTCGGAGTGGACGTGCCGGCTCGTCGGGGAGCGGCGGCAGATCGGCCCATTCCTTGAGCTTCGGCTCGATCTGGCTGGACAGGATGGGCGGCTTGCCTTGGCGCCAATCCTCCCACGGAAAATAGGCGTACCAAGGCGACCAATGCGAGCCGAGCAGTTCATCGCCCGCGCCGCGCGTCAGCGCGAGATAGCCGACCGAAAGCGTATGCGCCCCTCCGGGCTCGGCGTGCCGGCCCCTGTCGCCGAACGTGTAGAGCTGTTCCACATAACCGAGAGCGAGCCCGGTCTGTCGTTTCACCCATTCGCGCAAGCCGATCTCGAGCGTACGGTGCGCGCGCGGTGCGAATGGGCCGAACGGGAGCGCATCCCAGGCCTCGGACCCCGCTGTACCCTGCCGCGCCACGAGGATGTAAGGCTGTCCTTCGCGCACGGTGACGATGGCGGCATTGAGCCCAAGCTCGATTTGCGGATCGTCGTTCCGCGCCTCCTGCGCGATTGTCGCTTTGCGCCTTGGCTCAGCCATCGAGGCGTCTATGCGGCAAGGAGCGCGGGCAGGGCGAACACCTCCGCCTCCTCGGCGATCTTGCCGCGCCCGATCTCCTCGACCGCGTTGATCATGCGTCCGTCGCGGGTCAGGATTTCATCGGCAAGCGCGACCAAAAGCCGATTGGGATAGGCGGTGGGCGAGGCGCGGCGGAGCGCCCGGGCGAGCTCGAGCTCGGAGCCTTCCGGATTGAGCGCGCAGAGCGAGATGAAGGCAGCAGCCGTCGAGCGGCTGATGCCGGCCCAGCAGTGGATGAGCAGCGGCGCCTGCCGGTCCCAATCGCGTGCGAAGGTAATGAGGTCGGCCACATGCGTCTCGCAAGGAAGCACGAGACCAGGCTGCGGCTCGCAGATGTCGTTCATGGCGAGCCTGAGATGCCGGTCGGGCACGATGCTGGGCGGCGTGCTGATCAGCGTTTCACCGTTGATCAGCGTCACCAAGTGGCTGACATTCGCGTCGGCGACCGTGGTCTCGACCAGGCTCAAAGGCGCGACATATATGGATTCGGGGCTCATTGTGCGCGGCACTCTAGTCGTTTCTCTTGGCAAAATCAGGGTGGTCATTTCTTGTGTGGCCTTCAGCATCGGGCTTCTTACGCGCCCTTTATCGTTGGAGTTCATTGAATTTCTTGAGGAACTCAGCCTCTCCCTGTGACGCAGGAAGCGGGCTTAAGTGCGACAGTCTGTCGACCAAGGTGGGGCCCAAGCCCCGGGGCTGGCCGAAAAAGCGCCGCGCCTCCACCCGGGAAAAACCGGCGAGACGAATCGCCTCATAATAGGCCGCGATCTTATCGGCGCGTTTGATCAATCTGGTGACATCGTCGGGCAATTCCACCGCCAGCCCGAAGCGGCGGTGAATGGCGGCCAGCAGTTTCGCCTCGAAGGCGCGATAGTCGAGCGACAACGCCGCCTTGAACGGGCTGATCAGATCGCCGATCACATATTCCGGCGCGTCGTGGATCAATGCCGCTAGCCTGAAGCGTCGGTCGAGCTTGGGCTCAAGCTCTGTCACAATTCTCTCGACGAGAAGGCTATGCTCCGCCACCGAGAAGGCGTGCTCGCCGTCGGTCTGGCCGTTCCAACGCGCGACGCGCGCGAGCCCATGCGCGATGTCCTCGATCTCGATATCGAGCGGCGAAGGGTCGAGCAGGTCAAGCCGCCGCCCGGAAAGCATGCGCTGCCAGGCGCGGGGGACCGCATTGGGCGCCATGTTTTGCAGGGTGCGAGCGGCTTTCATCTTCGCGGTCAGTCCTGGCGCGGCTTCATCGGCATTGACTTAATTCACGGCAGAAGTCACGAAGAATTGGACGAATGCCGCTCGCAATGCCATTCATGGCACTGTAATTGTCAGAGTACAGCTGAATCGGATCATCACTGGGAGACGCATATGGCAAAGTTGCCGAGATATTCATTGGCACATGATGAGAAGAAGAAGCGCTGGGTGCTCAAACATGAAGGCACCGGCCAAACCGCAAAGACCTTCGCCACCAAGGCTGCGGCGACTAAGGGCGGTGTCCTCGAAAAGGCCGTCAAGGGGATGGGCTCGGTCCGCATTAGAAAGCGTAACGGCAAGATCCAAGAAGAGCGCACCTTTCCGCGCAGCGCCGATCCGCGCAAATCTAAGGGTTAGATGGCGTCCGGTCGAGTTTTACGCAAGCCGCGTGACGCGGGCAGGAGGTCAGGTGGTCGTTGACCATGCCGGTCGCCTGCATGAAGGCGTAGACGATCGTCGGCCCGCAGAATTTGAAGCCTTGCGCCTTGAGTTGCTTTGAGATGATGCGCGAAATCTCCGTCTCGGCGGGGATCTCGCTCATCGTCTTGTAGCGATTGACGATCGGCTTCCCGTCCACGAATTCCCATAGCAACGGGCTGAAGCCGGCGCCATTCTCCATGATCTCGAGCCAGGCGCGCGCCGAGGCGACCGCGCCTTCGATTTTCATGCGGTTGCGCACGATGCCTGCATCCTGCATCAGGGCTTCGACTTTCTTCGTCGAGTAGCGCGCGATCTTCTCGGGCGCAAAGCTGTCGAAGGCGCGGCGGAAAGCCTCCCGCTTGCGTAAGATCGTGATCCAGGACAGCCCCGCCTGAAACCCGTCGAGCACGAGCTTCTCGTAGAGCGCGCGATCATCGCGCTCAGGCACGCCCCATTCATCGTCGTGATAGGCGACGTAAAGCGGGTCTGTGCCGGGCCAAGGGCAGCGCCCACCTGCCGGCTTGCCGCTCATACGTGGGCCTCGGCACCGGGAACGGCGAAGCGCGCGAAGGCCGGACGGCGTAGCGCGATTTTGACCCCTCCAGCCGTTAGCGCCTTGGCCTGGGCCAGAGCCTCCTCGGCCCGGTCGAGACGAATCAGGGCGAGCCCAGCGGCGCCGCTCACCGAGCCGAGCGTTCCGATCGGCATGCCGTCGGCCGCGATGCTCGCACCCGGTGCGGGCAGGGCGCTCGCGCCCTCGATAGGCACGATGCGCTTGCGCGCCGTGCCGCGATGCTCCATGCGCGAGACGACCTCCTGCCCGACATAGCAGCCTTTGGCGAAATCGACGCCGTTCAGCTGGTCAAATAGCGCCTCATGCGGGAAGGCGTCGCCGAACGCGTAGTCGTGCCCGCCTTCCGGCACGCCGAGCCTGACGCGCAACGCGTGATAGTCCGCTTCGCTTGAAGGCTCGCAGCCGAAATCGGCCGCGTTCGTGCCTTTGGGGAGGAGAAGGCGAAAGCCAAGCTCGGGTAGCCGGGGGTCGGCATAAACAATGGCGCCTTCGGGCCGGCGGGGGGGCCCGCCCCAAGCGGCAGCGACAGCGAGCGACGGCGCTGCCGCAATCTCCACGGCTGCCCTCAGGCGATAAAAGCCGAGCCGCTTCACAAGCTCCGCGGCCTTGTCTTCCGCCACATCGATGAGAAAGCCGTCACTGTCCGGCACAACAAGGAAATCGAACAGGATCTTCCCCTGCGGGCTCAGCAACCCGGCATGGACGGCCGCTCCGCCTTGCGCCTTGTCGATGTCGTTGCTGATCAAGCCTTGCAGGAATTTACGCGCGTCGGCGCCGCCGACCCTAAGGACGGCGCGGGACGGCAAGAGGCTCGCACGGCATTGGCCCATATCCGGCCCTTCTGCTACCAAGGCTTCCGACATTTATGGGAGTGGGGCAGGCCCCGCAAGAGAAGCCGAATTTGGCCCAGACCTTCGATCTTGTCTTCAAAGGTGGAACCGTCGTCAATCACGCGGGCGAGGGGCTTGCCGATATTGGCGTCAGGGATGGCCGCATCGTCGAAATCGGCTCGATCGGCGCGGAGCTGGCGGGAGAGACCGTCGACGCCACTGGTCTGCACATTCTCCCCGGCGTGATCGACAGCCAAGTGCATTTCCGCGAGCCCGGGCTCGAGCATAAGGAGGATCTGGAGACCGGGAGCCGGTCGGCGGTGCTGGGCGGGGTCACCGCCGTGTTCGAGATGCCGAACACGAAGCCACCCACCACCAGCGCCGACGCGCTTGCCGCCAAGGTCGCCGCTGCTACCCACCGCATGCGTTGCGACTTCGCCTTTTTCGTCGGCGCCACCCGCGACAATGTCGACGATCTCGCCGAACTCGAGCTTCAGCCGGGAGCCGCCGGCGTCAAGGTCTTCATGGGCTCTTCGACCGGGAACCTTCTCGTCGATGACGAGGAGACGCTCGCCCGCATTCTCGCCACCATCAGGCGCCGCGCCGCCTTCCATTCTGAGGACGAGGCAAGACTGAAAGAGCGCATGGCGCTCCAGCGCGAAGGCGATCCTTCGAGCCACAGCGAATGGCGCGATGTCGGCGCCGCGGTCGCTTCGACCGAGCGGCTGCTGCGGGTCGCCGCCGCGGCGGGAAAGCGCGTGCATGTGCTGCATGTCTCGACCGGCGAGGAGATGGCGCTACTCGCATTGCATAAGCACATTGCCTCGGTCGAGGTGACGCCGCAGCATTTGACGCTCGCCACGCCCGACGCCTATGAACGACTCGGCACGCGTGCCCAGATGAACCCGCCGCTGCGCGATCGCTCTCATCAACAACGGCTCTGGTGGGGGCTCGAGCGAGGCGTGGTCGACGTGCTCGGTTCCGATCATGCGCCGCACACGCTTGAGGAAAAGAGCAAGACCTATCCGGCGACGCCCTCGGGCATGCCGGGCGTGCAGACGCTCGTGCCGGTGATGCTCGACCATGTGAATGCGGGGCGGTTGAGCCTGGCCCGCTTCGTCGATCTGACCAGCGCAGGTCCACAGCGCATTTTCGGCATCGCCGGCAAAGGCCGCATCGCCGTGGGCTACGACGCCGACCTCACCATCGTCGACCTCAAGGCCGAGCGCGTCATCGACAATGAATGGATTGGCAGCAAATGTGGCTGGACGCCGTTTGCCGGAATGCGCGTCAGGGGCTGGCCGGTCGGCACGCTGGTGCGGGGACGGCTGGCGATGTGGGACGGCGAGCTTGGGACGGCGGTCGGCGAGCCCGTTCGCTTCGGCGAGGCGTTGCCCGGAACCTACTGAAGGAAATAGTGCCAGACGCCGCTCGGCGAGATACCGAGCCGGTAGTAGCTGTATTTGCCGGCCTTCTTCATTTCGAGCGCCTGGGCCGGCGGCACAATGCGATAAAGCTCCACGTCCTGGGCCGGGGTGAGCTTGGCGAGGTCGGTCTCGGCGAAATAGGGCCAGACGAACATCTCGTCCTGTCCTTGCCCCACACGGACATAGCCCGAAGCGGCCACGTTGAGCATCGCCGCCAGCACATCACGCCCCGTACCGTCGGCGGAGGCCTTCTTCCAGAACGCGATCGGGTCATCGACGTACTCTGTCGCGACCATCGGCTTCAGCTCGTTCGATTCGAACACCGGCCGCATCGTCTCGATCTCCCCGCTCTCGGCGGCGACAGCGATCTGTTCCAGCATGCGCTTGACCGGATCCGGCAGCGCATTGAAATCATAGAGGACCTTGGAGGGTTGCTCGCGTGCCTCGGCGGCTCCCGTCGCTGCTTCGTTGTGAACGTAGACAAGTGCGGCAGCGGCGGCTACCAATGCGCCGAGGGCAATCAGGACGAGATTCTTGCGACGATTCATGCATCACTCCGTGAGCGCTCGATCAATTTCGCAGATTGGCAAACGAGCGCAAGCGCGCGTCGTGCCGACACGCCGCGCCGCTCGGCTCGCGCCACCCGCGAAGAGCGAGTAGGCCGTGCCCTTGCAGGCAGGCGCGCAATTCGTTCTCTCCACCGTCCAGCTCGTGCTTGCCGGGATCGGCATCGGCATCGTGATGGCGGCGCCGATCGGCCCGGTCAACGTGCTGGTGATTCAGCGGGCGGTGGCGGGTGGCTTTTGGGCCGGGTTTGCCGCGGGCCTTGGCGCCGTGCTCGGCGACGGCGTGCTCGCCGCCATTGCCGCGTTCAGCATCAGGGCGATCTCCGACATCATGGCGGCCCATTCGGGCGCCATCCAGTTTGTCGGCGGCCTGCTGTTGATCGTCTTTGGGGTCGCGCTGCTCCTCACCAAGCCTGCTCTCACCATTCGGGTCGGCGAGGAATCCGGACTGGTCGAGCATACCGGCATCATCCCACAGACCTTCTTTCTCACCGTCACCAACCCCGGTGCCATTCTCGGCATGGCGGCGATGATCGGCGGCCTCGGCTCCTTGACCGGCGGCCTCAACACGTCGCTGGAGGCACTCCTTCTGGTCCTCTCCGTGATGGGGGGAAGCCTCGTTTGGTGGCTCGGC
This sequence comes from uncultured Alphaproteobacteria bacterium, assembly GCA_963750975.1. Taxonomy (GTDB): domain Bacteria; phylum Pseudomonadota; class Alphaproteobacteria; order Rhizobiales; family Methyloligellaceae; genus Methyloceanibacter. Next base: position 26,509 of record CAVVSX010000010.1, read on the forward strand.
CTATCTGAGTTGATCGCCACCATCAGACACAAGCTCACTGAAGGCCGCCTCAAGCTGATCAATCGGCTCGCCGGCCTGGTGCTGTGCGCCTTTGGCCTGATCCTGCTGCTCGACGGCTTTATTTTCCACTAGATCGGCCGGCCTGGCCTATTGCGAGGTCCGCTTCACGGTGAACTCGCCATGTTGGATGCGGCGAGACAGCCCGGTCGTCATCTTGGCGACGGCGTGCTCGCCGTAAACGCCGATGAGATCGGCGAGCGCGGCGAACAGGGCCGCGTTGGCGAGCATCTCCGGCTCGATGCCGTCATGCAGCGCCTCTTCCCAAGCATCGAGGATATATCTGAGCGCCGCTTGCTTCTGGGCCTCGCTCTCGGCGGGCGAGGTTCGATTGGCTGACCGCAACTCTGACGCCCCTTCTGGCCTCCCGGAAAACCGCGACTGTCACACTTACACCCGCCGTTGGCGGCGACGACGATAGAGTGAACTAACGGTTAACCTGCTTGAGCTGCGCTTATTTTAGCCGTAATCACAATGGCTTAGCGGCGGTCATGGTTACCGCTTGCAGCTTAATCCGGCGGCTCTTCGGCTGGCGCGCCGGTGTCTTGAGGTTGCGCCGGGGATGCTGCCGGGGCGGCCTGGGACACGTTTCCGGTCGCCTCGGGTGAGGCAGCTTCCGCGGAGGGGACAGCGGCGCCTTGCGGGTTAGCCCCGGTCGGCGCGTTGTCTTTGTTGGCGTCCGGCGAAGCGTCGGGCTTGGCGTCGGCGGAGCCTTTGCTCGCGTAGGTCGAGCCTTGCGCGAGCGAGGCGGCGATGGTCGCGCCCTCGCTGCTGAAGCGCGTGGTGGCGAGGGTTGCCGATTGCGTGCAGGTCCGGTAGGTGCGCCGGTAGCCGCGATAACCGTCATTGAAGGCGTTGACCAGCTTGGCGCGGCGGACGGCGGTCGTGCCCTCGTTCCTCAGGATATCTTTCATCTGGTCGCGCCAGACCTGCCCTTCCTGTGCGCCGCAAAGCTCGCGCAGGTAGTGGACGGCGCCAAGAATCTCAGCGAGCCGCATCAGCTTGTTGTCATAGGGCCGGTCGTCCGGCGGAGGGGGTACCGAACTTTCGCGCGGCACAATTGGCGGCAGATCGTCGCCGGGAGGCTTGGCCTTCGCCCGCGGCTTCGGCGCCGATTTCGGTTGGTCGAACCACCAGAAAAACTGGGCGTCGGCGACCGGCGCAAAGGCCATACATGCCCAAGCGGCGCAAAGCGCGCCGAAGGCGAGCCGTAACAGGCGCGGGTTGAGCGGTCCCATTGGACCCCTGACTAACGCCAATTCTTGTTGAAATCTAGCCGTCAGGGCATGCGCACTTTATGCGCCGCGACCCAGATCAGATCGGCCGTCCCTTCGGTCATGGGCAGGGCCTCGACGTCGTCCAAATGCACCCATTCGGCCGCCAAGGCGTCGCCCCCGGGCCTGAGAACGCCCCCGGTGGGGCGGCCATAGAACACCGTCAATCGATAGGTCGTACCACCGCTACCGCCCTCGTCGCCGGCGATCCCGACCATATCCACGACGCCCTCCACCTCGGCCTCCATGCCGGTCTCTTCCTTGAGCTCGCGGCGTGCCGCCTCGCGGGGCGTCTCCTCACCCTCCCGCTTGCCGCCGGGAAGGCTCCACATCCCGGCAAACGGAGCGCGCGCGCGCTTCACCAGCAGGACCTTGCGATCCTTGAACACGGCGATGCTCGCGCCATCGCGAACGCGCGCGAGCTCCTGGTCGGTGTTTGAACGAGGCTCGGTCATGGAAGCGAGTTTCAGCGTTGGCCGGCCCGCTTTTCTAAGTCAATCAGCGCGTGCCGAACAGGGCGTCGATCGCGGCCTGTCCGCCGACGTCACCGAGCTGCTCCGCGTCCCTCCCATCGGACAGCGCTTCGCCATTGGCGATGGCGTTCGCCTCATCGATCAGGATGCGCATGCGCTGCGCCGCCTTTTCGCAGGTCTTGTTCAAGGTCTTACGATCGCCGGGAAGCTCGCCGGCCACCGCGGCGACGAGGGTGACGGCTTCGCCATGCAACCGCGCCACCGCCTCGTCGAAACGCGCCCTGATCTTCTGCGGCGCCCGGCGATAGGCGGCGATCGCAAGATTCTTGTCGCGAAATCCAGACTCGGTGAAGTGCTCCTCATAGGTCAGCGGTCGCCAGGAGAACAGGTCGTCGGCGAAGTCCTCCGGCTCGGAGGAGATCGCCTCCAGCAGCATCACCAACTCATGGAAGTGATTGAGGTAATCGCTTGCGAGCAGCGTGGATTCGTTGATGTTGGTGCCCGGAACATGCGACCGGAAGTGTCCAATCATAGCCGAGCGGAAAGCCGAGACGATGTCCTCGCGGCTTACGTCCTCGTAGAGGTCTCCAGAACGGGAATTGGGCTTTTCGTCAGCGAACATTGCCGCAATGACTGGAGTAAACATGCCTCGGAAGACATGGAGTGTTGCCCGATCATGATTGCCAAAGGGTTACCAGGACCCACCTCAAATGTGCTCGCGCTATAGCCTGACCTCTCCGCCGGAGGCCGTGCGGGCCTATTTCGGTTATGCCGACTCGCCCAACTTCCCGGCGCGCTACAACATCGCGCCGACGCAACCGGTCGGCGTGGTGGCGCGCGACAGGGAAGGGGTGCGCCGCTTCAGACTCATGCGCTGGGGCCTGTTGCCGCCCTTCGTCAAGGATCCGAAGGCTTTTCCCACCTTGATCAACGCCCGCTCGGAGGAGGTGCTGGCAAAGCCCTCCTTCCGCAATGCCATGCGCTGGCGCCGCTGCCTCATTCCCGCCGACGGCTTCTATGAATGGACTGGAGCCAAGGGCAAGCGCCGTCCCTTCCTGCTTCGCCCGCGGCAGGACCAGCTCATCGCCTTTGCCGGGCTTTACGAACGCTGGCGCGACCAAGAGGGCGGAGAGATCGACACGGTCGTGATTCTCACCTGTCCTGCCAACCGCACGATCTCGCCGCTGCACGACCGTATGCCGGTCGTGCTGGCGCCCGAGTGCTTCGAGGCGTGGCTTGACGTCAAGCAGACGACACCCGAGGCTGCGCTGAAGTTATTGCTGCCGGCGCGCGACGATCTGTTTGAGGCGATCGAAATGCATTCCAAGATCAACGATTCCAAACGCGACGAGCCCGGCATGCAAGAGCCGCTCGGACCGTCGCTGCTATAGAGGGCCAATACCGATGCTCCCCGCTGACATCATCGCGCGCTTCCGGGTCGACAAAGGCAAGACCTTCAAGCTGGCCGACATCGACCCCCGGGACACCTGTGGACTGGATATCGACAAGGGTGACGCCAAGGACCTCCTCGCGGCAGGCGTCAAGCGCCTGTCGAAATTACAGGAGCGGCTCTATGCCGAGGGCCGCTGGGCCATCCTCGCGGTTCTGCAAGGATTGGATACCTCCGGCAAGGATGGCGTCATCAAACACGTGTTGTCCGGCATCAATCCGCAAGGCTGCGAAGTTCATTCGTTCAAGCAGCCGAGTTCCCTTGAGCTTGCGCACGACTTCCTGTGGCGCAGCACGCTGGCGCTGCCGTCGCGCGGGCGCATCGCCATCTTCAACCGCTCCTACTACGAGGAGAGCGTAGTGGTGCGCGTGCACCCCGAATTGCTCAAGAAGCAGAACCTACCGCCGAAGCTCGTGACTAAGGACATTTGGACCGAGCGCTACGAGGCCATCAACAATTTCGAGCTGCATCTCGCCCGCAGCGGCACCGTACCCATCAAGTTCTTCCTCAATATCTCCAAGGACGAACAGCTCAAGCGCTTGCTGGCTCGCGTCGACGATCCGGACAAGCGATGGAAGTTCAACCTCTACGACGTCGAGGAACGCAAGCTGTGGGAGAAATTCCTCGAGGTCTATGAGGATACCATCCGCAACACCTCGACCAAACACGCCCCGTGGTATGTGATTCCCGCGGACCGCAAATGGTTTTCGCGCCTCGTCGTGGCGGCCGTTCTGGTGGAGCGGATGGAAGCGCTCGACCTGCAATATCCGAAATTCGACGAAGCGAGTGCGGAGGACCTCGAAAAGGCCCAAGCCTCGCTGCGTGAGGAAGCGAAGAAGCTGAAGGGTTGAACAGCCGCAGCGTTCTTGCGGAACCGAAGTTCTTTAGCGGCAGAAGCTGACGTAGCACCAATAACCGCGCGGAGTGCGTAAGGCGCATTCCCTCAAGGCTCGGCCTTTAGCCGACGCGCATGATGCGTGGGATCCCCAGCCCCAGGCATATGGACTGCGGGCCTCGCAATAGCAGGCGTAGGCTTGGGAGGGAATCGCGGTCACAACTCCGGCCAAAATTGCGGCTGACGCAATGATCAAACTCGTCTTTTTCATGCTGCCTCCCAAGATCTTCTTCCAGGCTGTCGCAACAGTTGCCAGTCCGAACAAAATTTAATGTGCTGCGTTGGCGGCCCGGATTGGACGACGATGCATTCTATGGTACCTCTACTTCACTTCCAAGAATACCGCTGAGGAGAAGCAAGATGTACAAGAAAGTTGCGGCGTTGACGGCTTGTGTGGCCGCTACGGCTCTTTTGCTCGCGGTGAGTTCGGCTCGGGCGGAGGACGCGGCCGAGGGCGGCGAAGGCGGTGGTGCCACCGCGAACGAGGCGCAAATGCCCGATCTCTGCAAAGCCCAAGCGGCAAAGCGCAGCCTGACGGGTGCCGAAGCCGAAGCCTACCTCAAGCAATGCGAAGCGCCGGTTGGCGACGCCGAGAGAAGCGCGGCGCCGGCCGATAGGCTTGAGGGCCAGCTCTAGCAAGATTGGTTACCGGGCGGCGGTGACCAGGAGAATGGCGAGACCGTCATGGCCTTTGGCGCCGACGGTCTGCAGCGCGGTGCCGCTCACCCGTGGGTCGGTCGCGGCGAGCTCGAAGAAGCGGCGCATGCCTTCAACGCTCGAATTTGTGCCGGACGTGTCGAGGATCGCGCCTTCGCGCACCACATTGTCCACCACGATCAGCGCTCCTTGGCGCGCGAGCTTCACCGCCCATTGGAAATAGCCGGGCGTGCCTTCCTTGTCGGCATCGATGAAGATGAAATCGAACGGCGCTTCGGCGGCGAGGCTGGGCAGAGTATCGTTCGCCTTGCCGACGCGCAGCTCGACCATCTCGGCCAATCCCGCCCGCGCAATATTGGCGCGCGCGACTTCGGCAAATTTTGCGTTGGCGTCGAGCGTGATGAGCTTGCCGCCGGGGGCGAGGCCACGCGCGAGCCAGATCGTGCTGTAGCCTCCGAGCGTGCCGATCTCCAAGATGCGGCGGGCGCCGATCGCGCGCGCGAGCAGCATCAAGAGTTTGCCTTGGTTGCGCGCGACATTGATCCGCGGCAGGCCTGCCGCTTCGCTTGCTTCGAGCGCTGCATCGAGCTCCGCGTCGGCGGACAGGAAACAGTCGTCGAGATAGCCGTCGATCTCGGTCCATAGCGCGTCGGTTTGCAGACGTTTCATCTAAAGCAGCTTTCCTGGATTGAGAATGCCGTTGGGATCGAAGGTCGCTTTGATTTTCCGCATCAACTCGATCTCGACGGGCTGCCTCGCCTGCGGCAGGAGATCGCGCTTCAGCCGGCCGATGCCGTGCTCGGCGCTGATCGAGCCGCCGAGATCGAGCACGATCTGGTATACGGCGGCGTTGAGCGCGTCCCAATAGCTCAGGAAGATCGCGCGGTCCATGCCGGGCGGCTGGCTGACATTGTAGTGGATATTGCCGTCGCCGAGATGCCCGAACGGCACGGGCCGCGCACCGGGGATCATCAACTCGACGAGTTGATTGGCGCGCGCGACGAACTCCGGCACGCGCGCGATCGGCACGGCGACGTCGTGCTTGATGCTGCCGCCCTCATGCTTCTGCACTTCGCTCATCAGTTCGCGCAGGCGCCACAGCTCCTGCGACTGCGCCAGCGACGCCGCCACGACCGCGCTGTCGAGCTCGCCGGCATCGATGCCTTCGCCAAGCACACTCTCGGCGAGGCGCGCCAGCTCGTCACCTTGGCGCGGGCTCGTCAGCTCGAACAGCGCGTACCAGGGGTAGGGTGCAGCGAAGGGGTCGCGCACCGCGCTCCCGTGGCGAAGCACGAATTCGAGACCGATGCGCGGCATGATCTCGAACGCCGTGAGCGACGGGCCGGCCCGCTCCAACGCGCGGGTGAACAAAGCGGGCGCGGTTTCGAGCGCGCTCAAGCCGGCCATGCAGGTGACCCGCTCCACCGGCTTGGGGAATAGTCGCAGCACCGCGGCGGTGATGATGCCGAGCGTCCCCTCCGAACCGATGATCAGGTCCCTGAGGTCGTAACCCGAATTGTCCTTGCGCAGCGACCTCAGCCCGTTCCAAACGCGCCCGTCGGCGAACACCACTTCAAGCCCGAGCGTAAGGTCCCGCGCGCTGCCGTAGGCGAGCACGGCCATGCCGCCGGCATTGGTGGCGAGCACGCCGCCGATCTGGCAGCTTCCTTCCGAGGCGAGGCCCAGGGGGAACAGGCGCCCCGCGCTTGCCGCGACTTGCTGCGCCTGCGCCAGCACCAGCCCCGCTTCGACCGTCATGGTGTTCGAGGCAAGATCGATGTCGCGCACACGGGTAAGCCGCTCGAGCGAGACGAGGACCTCGTGGCCGGTCTCGAACGGGATTTGCCCGCCGACCAGCCCGGTATTGCCGCCTTGCGGCACGATGGCCGTCTTGGTCGCGTTGGCGCGTTCGAGGATCGCTGCCACCTCTTGCGTCTCGCCGGGCTTGAGCACGAGAGCGGCTCTGCCGTGATAGCGGTCGCGCCATTCGACGAGATAGCGCGCCATGGCCGCCTCGTCGCGAACAGCATTCGCCTCGCCGACGATGCGCACCAACGCATCGATCGTGTCCGGGCTCGGCGGGGCGTGTTGCTGGTCGCGTGTCATGACGATGAGCGCTAGCCCCGATTGGCCGCGCGCTGCAAGCGGTCGTTGATGGCCTCGCCCAGCCCATGGGCGGGAATCGGCATCACGGCGATGGCAGCGGCGCCCGTCTGGTCGAGCTCGCGTAGCGCGGCGAACAGGTTCGCCGCCGCCTCCTCGAGATTGCCGCTGGGGCTGAGATTGATGGTTACGCCCGCGCCTTGCGGCACGTTAGGGCCGAAAGCCAGCAGCGCCTCCTGGGAGCGAACGTCCGTCGCGCCGAGCCTGAGCAGCGCGCGTGGCGCGTAATGGGTTTCGAGCTGCCCCGGTGAAGCGCCCCGATGATTGGCCTTGGCGGTTACAAGTGGCTTGCCCAACACGAGCTCGATCGCCTCGCGCGGCAGGGCGCCGGGCCGGAGCAGCCCTGGCTCGCCATCGATGACGCTCACCACCGTCGACTCGATGCCGAGCGGGCAGGGGCCGCCATCGAGGATCATGGCGGGCCGCTCGCCGAGCTCCGCCTCGACATGCGCCGCGGTGGTTGGGCTCACCTGGCCCGAGCGGTTGGCGCTCGGCGCGGCGATGGGCAGCGCCGACTCCGCCAGAAGGGCTTGAGCGACCGGATGGGCGGGCGACCTAAGCGCAATCGTATCGAGACCGGCGCTGACCAGATCGGCGATGCCGCAAGCCGGCCGCTTGTTCAGCACGAGCGATAAAGGCCCGGGCCAGAATGCGTTGGCAAGCCTCCATGCCGTGTCGTTCATCACCGCATAACGCTCGGCCGCTTCGATTCCCGCCACATGCACGATCAGCGGGTTGAAGCGCGGCCGCTCCTTGGCGGCGAACACCCTGGCGACGGCGCGCGCATCGAGCGCATTGGCGCCGAGCCCGTAGACGGTCTCGGTGGGAAAAGCGACGATCTCGCCGTGAGCCAGCGCTTGCGCGGCTTGCCTGATCGCTTCTGGGGTCGCTGCAACGACGGGCATCGCGCCATTTCGCGTGTTACCACGGAGCGGTCAAGCTAGACTGACATCCCAACCGAGCCGCCGCGCTAACCATACTGCTTCATGACCACGCTTCTTCTCACCCATCCCGCCTGCCTCGAGCACGACACGGGCTACGGCCACCCTGAGCGGGCGGATCGCTTGCGCGCCATTGATGACGCGCTTGCGGCACCGGTCTTCAAGAGGCTGATCCGCGAGCAAGCCCCGCTCGCCGATCTGGCCGCGATCGAGCGGCTTCACCCCGAGGCCTATGTCGAGATGGTTCGCGCCGCGATTCCCAAGCACGATCACGCATGGCTCGATCCCGATACGGTCGTCTCGCCGGGAAGCTGGGATGCGGCGCTGCGCGCAACGGGCGCCACGCTTTACGCCGTCGATCAGGTCATGGCCGGCAATGCCGACAATGCCTTCTGCGCGGTGCGGCCTCCCGGCCATCACGCCGAGCCGTCGCGCGCCATGGGCTTCTGCCTGTTCAACTCCGTCGCCGTCGCCGCGCTGCACGCCCGTGCCAAGCATGGCGCCAAACGCGTGGCGGTGGTCGATTTCGACGTGCATCACGGCAACGGCACGCAGGCGGCGTTCTGGACCGACAAGGATCTGTTCTACGGCTCGACCCACCAGATGCCGCTCTTTCCCGGCACCGGCGCTGTGGACGAGACGGGTGTCGGCAATATCTGCAACGCGCCGCTCGCCCCCGGCGATGACGGCGAGGATTTTCGCGCGGCTTGGCAGGCGCGCATCCTGCCCGCGCTCGACGCCTTCGCTCCCGACTTCCTCTTGGTCTCCGCCGGCTTCGACGCGCATATCAGGGACCCGTTGGCACAGCTCAGGCTGGTCGAGCCGGATTTCGCCTGGGTAACCGAGAAGCTGTTGGAAACGGCCGCCAAGCATACCGGCGGCAAGCTCGTCTCCACCCTCGAAGGCGGCTACGACCTCGATGCCCTGGCAAGCTCCACGGCGGTGCACGTACAAACCCTGATGGGCGCGGCCTCTTGATCCAAGGTGCAGGAAAGGGCTAAGCCAGATCATGGCCGATCCGACCGATCAATCCGACATCAAGACCATGAGCTTCGAGCAGGCGCTGAAAGAGCTCGAGACCATCGTCGACCGCCTGGAGAAGGGCGACGTCGAGCTCGAGGCCTCGATCCTCATTTATGAGCGTGGCGAGGCGCTGAAGACCCATTGCGACGCGCTGCTGCGGAAAGCGGAGGCCAGGGTGGAGAAAATCTCGCTCAATCAGAACGGCCAGCCGACCGGCACCGAGCCGCTCGACGTCGAGGATTAGTCGCGGCCAGAGCTGCCCCTAGGCGTAAGCAGTGCGGCCCGCCGCCGGTCGCTGGATCATCGGCACGTCAGGCAGCTCCATCAAAGCAGGCTTGGCGAAATAAAATCCTTGGAACAAAGAGACGCCGGCCAAGCGGAGCGCGGTCACCTCCATCGCGTTCTCGACCCCTTCGGCGATCACCTCGATATCGAGGGCCCGCGCGATGTTGACGACGCCGGCCACGATTGCCTGCTTGCGCTCGCTGAGATGGATGTCCCGAACCAGCTCCATATCGATCTTCACCAAATCCGGCTCGAGGCGCGGGCCTGAAAAACCGGCGCCGAAGTCGTCGATCGCCGTCAAGAAGCCGAACCCCCGATAGTTTTCGATGATGCCCTGAAGATGCGCCGTGTCGGCAATACGCTCGTTTTCGGTGAACTCGAAAATCAGGTTCGCGTGGGGGAACTGAACGCGCTTTGCCGCGGCCAGCGACTTCTGAATGCACGCCGTCGGCTCATAGACCGCATTCGGCAGGAAGTTGATCGAGAGCTTGAGGTCTCGCCCCTCGAACAACGCGCCCGCAGTCTCTATCGCCATAACGCGGGCCGCCTGATCGAATCTGTACCGCGATTGGTCGGAGACTTGGTCGAGGACCGACAGGGCAGATTCGCCGTTCGGCCCGCGCACCAGCGCTTCGTAGCCCCAGACCTGCTGGCTGCGCGCGTCGACGATGGGTTGAAACGCCATGTTGAATTCGAACGGAAGCGAAACGTCCTCGCGGCACCCAACACAACCGACAGCCATCGTGTAACTCCTCTAGAGCATTGCCTTTCTCCAATAGTGCCAGAGCCTTAAAGCGAGGTAACGACGCATTGGTCAGTCTCCAATCAGCGTGACGTTGAGCTTCAGCCCGCATTTCGGGCTGAGCGTGATGCGCGCAAACGGCGTGGGCCGCTCGCCTTCGGGCAGCGCGAAACTGGCATGCTGAAGCAGCGTGGCGAGGATCGTCTTGCCCTCCAGCATCGCGAAACTGCCGCCCACACAGGTCCGCGGGCCCGCGCCGAACGGCATATAGGTGCAGCGGTGGCGCGCGGCCCGCGCTTCTGCCGAGAACCTCGACGGATCGAATCTGAGCGGATCCTGCCACAAGCTGCGGTGCCGGTGCACGACATAGACCGGAATGTTGATGGTGGCGCCCGCGCCGAGCGTGACACCGGCGAGCGTGACGGGGCGGATCGCCCGCCGCATCAGCACGGGAGCCGGTGGATAGAGCCGCATCGCCTCCTGGAACACGGCATCGAGCAGCGGAAGCTTGCCGATGTCCTCGCGGCCGAGCGCCCGTCCGCGGGTGACGCTCAGCACTTCCTGGCGAACCGCTTCCTGCCGGTCGGGGAAAAGCGCCAGCAGGTAGAGCGTCCAGGTGAGCGCCTGCGAGGTCGTCTCGTGCCCCGCCATCAGAAAGGTGACGACATTGTCGACGATGAGAGCGTCTGGCATGGCCTCGCCGGTGGCGGGGTCTCGTGCCGTAACGAGTCGGCCGAGCAGGTCGTCGCGCTGCTCCACGCTCCTTCGCGCATTGGCCAGAACACGCGCGGCGATGTCGCGCATCGTCCGCCCAGCGCGCGTCATGACCCGCGAGCCCGGATGCGGAATCCACGGCGGCAATCTGAGCGAGGTCATCGCGATCTTCCACACCGAATAGCCGAGAAACGCGGCGCCGGCCTGGGCGATGCTGCGCCGATCCTCCTCGCCGAGACTGGCGCCGAGCACGCTATCTTGCAGCGCCTGCAAGGTCGCCCGCGTCATGTCCCGGTCGATCGCTTGGCTCGTTCCCGGAGGCGCGTCGCGCCAGCGTTTGAGCACCGGACCACAGGCCTCGGCGAAGGCGGGAACATATGCGAGCACGTCCTCGGTCCTGAACAGCGGCGCGGTCAGCCGGCGCTGCCAGCGCCACGCTTCGCCTTCGGCGTTGAGCAGCCCGCCGCCAATCGCCTCGCCGAACACCTCGTCGTTGAGCGGCTGCTTCGAATAACTTTCGGCATCGTCCAGCAGGATGCTCTGAATGAGCGGGGGGTCCATGACGAAGGCGCTTTCGAGCCCGAGCCAGCGATAGACGATCACTTTCTCGCGGTAGAAATCCTCGCTCCAGCTCCCGACCGGGTTGCGGATCGTTTGCAGGATCAGCCTGGGGAAGGCGAGGCGCCGCTTGGGCGGAACGGGCCACTCCGTTATGCTTGCCGCGCCACTCAAGATCCTTGGCTCCATGACACGATTTGGCCCGCCTTACGCGATAGTTGCAAGCAGGGCTCGCGGCCGATAAAGGTGCTTAACGCGTTGATCCTTCCAATCCTTTTCCTTACAGCGCCGGGTAGTTGCGAATGAGCGCCGAGAGTTCCACGCCGTTGCTTGACCGTGTCCGGACCCCTCGGGAACTCCGCGCCCTTCAGGACCATGAGCTGACCCAGCTCGCCGAGGAGCTCCGCCAGGAGCTGATCGCCGCGGTTGCTGTCACCGGCGGACATCTCGGCGCTGGGCTTGGCGTGGTCGAGCTCACCATCGCGCTGCATCACGTCTTCGATACGCCGCATGACAAATTGATTTGGGACGTCGGTCACCAATCCTACCCGCATAAGATCCTCACCGGGCGGCGCGACCGCATTCGTACGCTGCGTCAGGCGGATGGCCTGTCAGGCTTCTGCAAGCGCGCCGAGAGCGAATACGACACGTTCGGCGCGGGCCACTCCTCGACCTCGATCTCGGCGGGGCTCGGCATGGCCGTCGCCCGCGACCTCGACAGCAAGACGCACAACGTGGTGGCCGTGATCGGCGACGGCGCGATGAGCGCGGGCATGGCCTATGAGGCCATGAACAACGCCGGCGCGATGGATTCACGGCTGATCGTCATCCTCAACGACAACGACATGTCGATCGCGCCGCCGGTCGGGGCCATGAGCGCCTATCTCGCCAAACTTATCTCGGGCGGCGCCTATCGGCGCCTCCGCCGCTTCCTAAAGAACGTCGCCCGCAGGCTCCTGCCGACGAGCTGGCAGAAGCGGGCGGCGCGCGCCGAGGAATTCACGCGCGGCTTCTGGACCGGCGGCACGCTGTTCGAGGAGCTCGGCTTCTATTATGTCGGCCCGATCGACGGGCATAATTTCGATCATCTGCTGCCGGTTCTGCGCAACGTGCGCGCCATGAAGAACGGCCCGATCCTGGTCCATGTCGTGACGCAGAAGGGCAAAGGCTACGGACCCGCCGAGATTTCCGTCGACAAGTTCCACGGTGTCGGCAAGTTCAATGTCGTCACCGGCGCGCAAGAGGCCTCGGCCGGCGGGCCGCCAAGCTACACCAAGGTCTTCGCCCAAGCGCTGATCGAGGAGGCGCGCGCCGACGACAAGATCGTCGCCATCACCGCTGCCATGCCGTCGGGCACCGGCCTCGATCGGTTTGCGGAGGTGTTTCCGCGGCGCTGCTTCGATGTCGGTATCGCCGAGCAGCACGCCGTAACCTTTGCCGCCGGGCTCGCCGCCGAGGGCTACAAGCCGTTTGCCGCCATCTATTCGACCTTCCTCCAGCGCGCCTACGACCAGGTGGTGCACGATGTCGCCGTGCAGGGTCTACCCGTGCGCTTTGCCATCGACCGGGCCGGGTTGGTCGGCGCCGACGGTCCGACCCATGCCGGGTCGTTCGACGTGGCCTATCTCTCGTGTCTGCCCGGCATGGTGGTGATGGCGGCCGCCGACGAGGCGGAGCTGATGCATATGGTGGCGACCGCCGCCGCTATTGACGATCGTCCGTCTGCCTTGCGCTATCCACGCGGGGAGGGGATTGGCGTCGCTCTGCCCAAGCGGGGGAGCCCGCTTGAGATCGGCAAAGGCCGCATCTTGCGCGAAGGCTCGGCGGTGGCGTTGCTCTCCTTCGGCGCGCGGCTGCCCGAATGCCTGGTGGCTTCCGACCAGTTGGCCGGCTTCGGCTTGCCGGCAACCGTCGCCGATGCGCGTTTCGCCAAGCCGCTCGATATGGACTTGTTGCGCCGGCTCGCGCAGAACCACGAGGTGCTGATCACCGTCGAGGAAGGCTCGAGCGGCGGCTTCGGCGCAATGGTGCTGCAAGCCCTCGCACGCGAAGGCCTGCTCGACCGCGGGCTGAAAGTGCGCACGCTGCATCTGCCGGATAGCTTCATCGAGCAGAACAAGCCGGCGGCCATGTATGCCGAGGCTGGGCTCGACGCCTCGGGCATCGTTGCCGCGGTGTTCACCGCGCTCGGCAAGGAGCGCGACGCGGCAGGGGTGATTCGCCTCGCTTGAGCGCGAGAGCTGCCGCTAACTCAGTTGACAGTCTTTGCTGAACGCTTCGGCCGCCTCGGCGCGCCCGACTTCCGGCAGCGTCAGCGTGGTCGCGGCGATCTTGAGCGTCAGCGGGCCCGAGGCTTTGAGCACCTTAAGCAAGGGCGCGATCTCGACATCGCTCCCCTCGGCGAACATCGTTCCGGTCGCGTCATCGAGCTCCACCGAGCCCTCGATCGAGGATTGGGTGCCGCCGGCCGAGAGATCGATGTTCAACTTCTGGCCGGGCCGGCTCCCCTCGATCGTGCCGAAGATCTCCAGCACGCCGATGCTCATCTCGTTGAAGCAGGACAGGAGCAGCACCGGCGGCTTGTTGGTGTCGAGTGACCCGTAACTGAGGGATATCAGATCGCCGTTGGTGGTTGCCCGCCAGACCAGCGTTTCCTCGCTGCGCGCGACGCCAAGAGAGAGGAGCGCAGCTGAGATTACACAGGCTGCTAGCAAGAGACGCGCTGAGGCTCGGGACATCATCGGGAGCTTTCATGCCGGCTTGAGGTTCGGCCGGCCAGGGCGAATTTTGGGGGCGACCTGCCGGCGCCCCTGTTTAGTCGAGCTTGCAGGCCTTAGCAAACTCGGAAAGCTTGGCGGCGCGACCCTTTTCCGGCAATACCGAAACCACCTTCCCGGTTTTAGCGGTTACCGGACCCTTCTCTTGCAGCAGCGCAATCACCGGTTTGATCTTGAAGCCCTTCGCCTCGGCGAAATGGAAGCCGCTCATCTCGTCCGTGGCGATCTTGCCGTCGAGCGAGAGCTTCTTTGTCCCAGCGGCAAGCTCGATGGTGGCCTTCTGACCGACCTTGCTTCCCGCGATGTCGACATAGAGCGTCGCCCCGGCGCTCTTGTCCTTGTTGCGGCAGATCAGGTTGAACAGGTAGTCCTCGCCTGTCTCGGGCGAGCCGAAAGTGAGCAGCGCGTTGCCGTCGGCCGCGCCACCCATCCAGGTAAAACCGGGATAGTCCTCCGCTGCGCCGAGCGGCGCCGCCAAGGTCAGGCAAGCGGCAAGCGACAGGCCTGCCAGCCTACCTGCCGCTGGCATGAAGCCGTGCGGCATCGACCGCGGCCACCTGCATAGTCGGGAAATAACCGACGAAGGTCGGATCGAACTCGTGATAGTTGCAGGTGAGCTCTTCCCCTTGGGCGATATCGACCAGAGCGTAGCCTTTGTCGAAGATGCGGAAGTCGGTGTTGGGGGTGAGGGTGTGGTTCATGAAACGACCGTTGTCGCAGTCGACCACCACCATGCCGGGGATTTCCAGATGCGGATAGCTGTAGCGGGAGATGAAGTGCTGCAGATGCGGCGCATACCCCCCGATTTCCTCGCGGGAGACGAAGATGTCGAATTTCGAATTGAGGCTCCACATGAGGCGCCCCCGTTCGATGTACTCGCCGGCGAACACGCCGAGGCCTTCGATGGCGCTCGGCGCAACATAAGTGCTGACCGTCAGCATAGTTGCGTCCCTTGATGTGGCTGAAATGCAAACCCGCTCATGCAGTGTTTCCGGTGGCCTCCGTGCCAACGGCCACAAGCCCGCGCTTGCGGCGGAAACGCCGCCGCTTGAGGGCCCTGATGCGGCGCTCGAGATAGGGCGAGAAATGCCCGGCATAGCGCTCCCACAGGATGGGGTTGCGCCAATCGTCGCCAGTGACACGGCCGCGGCAGATCGCCGAGCCGCAGCCGCACTCGAACTCGTCGTAAGGCGAGCCGTCGCACATGGCGTAGTCGATGGTGACCTCGTCGCCAGGCTGAATGCGCTGCAGCGCGACGATGGCAATCTGTCCTTCGAGGCCGGCATTCGGCTCGCAGGAATGATTGATGAAGTCCGGCGGCTCGGCCTCGGTGATCGACGCGAGATAGAGCGCCTCTTCGACCTGCACCGTGTGGCGCCTGATCTCGGGAGGCAACTCGTCAAGTTCGTCCGCGCCAACGATGCGTCCGCTCCAAACGGCAATAAGCTCGCCTTGCTCGATTACGTCCCGAGCAAAGACGGCGTTGCCGCCGGTCACGTCACGTTTTTGGACTTCGCACTTATCGGTAAGGTAAGCCGACAATTCTAGGCTCACGAGACCTCCGCGATGGCGCGCCGAGCGGGGCGCTTCGCAGTATGTATGTGATGCGGCGCCGACCGCTCCCGGCCTTCGTCCGCGCGCGAGGATTCCCGACGCAAGCGGGAGCATAAGAGAAGCTTTTGTGCCCATCTACAAAAAAAGACGTCTCGACCAATTATTAGTTGAGATCGGGTTGGCGCCATCCCGCTCCCGCGCCGCCGACCTCGTGCGGCGGGGGCTGGTGAGGGTGGCGGGGGTGCCGGCGCTCAAGCCGGGCGCGCAGGTGGCGCCCGACGCCGAGCTCAGGCTCGCTCCCGGAGCGAGCCGCTACGTCTCGCGCGGCGGAGAGAAGCTCGCGGCCGCGCTCGACGCCTTCGGCTTCGACCCTCAGGGTACGATAGCGCTCGATGTCGGCGCCTCGACCGGTGGCTTCAGCGATGTGCTGATCGCTCGCGGCGCAGCCAAGATCTATGCGGTCGATGTCGGCAGCGGCCAGCTCCACTCCAAGCTTAGGGTGAACCCTCGGGTCGTGGCCCTGGAAGGCACCGACGCGCGCGCCCTCGACCGGACGGTGATCGGTGAGGAGGTGACGGCCATCGTCGCCGATGTCAGCTTCATCAGCCTAACCCTGGCGCTGCCGGCGGCTCTCAAGCTCGCTGCGCCCGGGGCTTGGCTGGTGGCTCTGGTCAAGCCGCAATTCGAAGCGGGGCGGGCGGCGGTCGGCAAGGGCGGCATCGTCCGGAAGCCCGCCGAGCGGACAAAGGCGGTCGAAAAGGTAAGGAAATTCATCGAGGAAGCGGGGTGGACGGTCGTGGGTGAGATCGCCTCGCCAATTCTCGGCGGCAGCGGCAACGAGGAATTTCTGATCGGCGCGCGATATGGAGCTTGAGGTCAAGATCGGGCGGCTTGGTGCGCGAGGCGACGGCCTGGCCGATGGGCCCGATGGCCCTCTCTTCGTGCCCTTCGCCCTGACCGGAGAGCTCGTGAAGGTCGAGGTCGAGCCCGGGAGCGACCGTGCCGGCCTGATCAAAGTGCTCGAGCCGAGCACCGACCGGGTCGCGCCGATCTGCCCGCATTTCGGCGTTTGTGGCGGCTGCGCGCTCCAGCATCTCGAAGCGAACGCCTACCTCGCTTGGAAGCGCGAGTTGGTCGTAGCCGCCTTGCAGTCGCGCGGGCTTAAAGTCGAGGTGGACGCCGTGCGGCCGGTGCCGGTCGGCAGCCGCAGGCGGGCCGCTTTGGCGCTCGGCAGGTCGAAGCAGGGCGTCGCTCTCGGCTATCGCCGCGCCCGCTCGCACGAGCTGATCGATATCGAAATCTGTCCGGTCCTGTCGCCGCGCATTGTCGAGCGGCTACCTAAGCTCAAGCAGGCGCTCGCGCCGCTTTTGGGGGGCAAGCGCGAGGCGAGGGTGAGCGTGACGGAAACCAAGAGTGGCCTCGATATCGTGCTCGAAGGCGTGAGGCCGAGCCCCGCAGCGCTTGGCGCCTTTGCCGGAAGGGCCAGTTCCCTGGGCGTGGCGCGGCTGACGGTCGACGGCGCGAGCATCGGCCCGGTGGCCACGCCGGAGATCGACTTGTCAGGCGCCAGAGTAAAACTGCCTCCCGGCGCCTTCCTCCAGGCCTCGCGCGAGGCTGAAGCCTCTCTCGTCGAGTTGGTCCGAGACGGCGTAACTGGCGCGAAGCGCCTCGCCGACCTGTTCGCCGGGCTCGGCATCTTCACCTTCGCGCTGGCCCGCGATGCCGCAGTCGATGCCTATGAGGCCGACGAGGCTGCGCTTGCCGCGCTTGCCGAGGCGGCGCGGAGGACGCCCAAGCTCAAGCCGGTTCGCGGCCTCGTCCGCGACCTGTTCCGCTCGCCTCTCGGTGCGAAGGAGCTCAAAGCCTATGACGCCGTGGTGTTCGATCCGCCGCGTGCCGGCGCCGCGGGGCAAGCCGAGACGCTTGCCAGGTCGGACGTGCCGAAGGTCGTCGCCGTGTCCTGCAATCCAGGCACGCTCGCCCGCGACCTCCGCATCCTGGTCGATGGCGGCTACCGCCTCGCCCGCGTGACGCCGGTCGATCAGTTCCTGTTCTCGGCGCATGTCGAGGTGGTGGCCGAGCTTACGCGTTAACCGCGAAGCAGACTGTCCACGTAGGCCGGGACGATCTCCGTCGCCGGTCCATACAGCGCCTCGGCGAAATGGCTGGCGCCCTCGGAGGGCTCCAAATTGAGCTCGACCGTATGCGCGCCGGCCGCGCTAGCCTCGGCCACGAAGCCTGCCGCCGGATAGACGCTGCCACTCGTGCCGATCGAAATGAACAGGTCGCAGGCGACCAGCGCCTGGTAGATGCGGTCCATCTCGCGCGGCATCTCGCCGAACCACACCACGTCGGGCCGCATGGCGCCCGCGTTCCCGCAAGCGGCGCAAGCGGTCCCGGTGGAGAGGTCCTCTGTCCATGGCATGCTCGCATTGCACGCGGCACAGAGTGCGCGGCCAAGCTCGCCATGCATATGGATCAGCGCATGCGTGCCGGCCGCTTCATGCAGGCCATCGATATTCTGCGTCACGGTGAGGACGCCCGCATGCTGTTTTTCCAGCCGCGCCAGCGCGTGATGGGCGGCATTCGGCTTGGCATCGCCAAGCCGCCGACGGCGGAGATTGTAGAAATCGTGCACGCGGGCCGGGTTGCGGGCAAAGCCTTCAGGCGTCGCCACCTCTTCGAGATTGAACTCCGACCACAGCCCGCCTTTGTCGCGGAACGTGCCGAGCCCGCTCTCGGCCGACAGCCCTGCGCCGGTCAGCACGACAATGCTGCGGAAAGCCATCAGCCCTGGCCGGTCTGGCCGCGATGCCGGAGGTAATGATCGGCCAGCACGATGGCCACCATCGCCTCGCCGATCGGCACCGCGCGGATGCCGACGCAAGGATCGTGACGGCCTTTGGTCGAGATCTCGGTGTCGTGGCCGGAGGTGTCGACCGTCTGGCGCGGGGTCAAGATCGAAGAGGTGGGCTTGACCGCGAAGCGCGCCACGATCGGTTGCCCGGTCGAGATGCCGCCGAGAATGCCGCCGGCATGGTTCGACAGGAACTCCGGCGTCCCGTCCTTCGTCATGCGCATCTCGTCGGCATTCTCTTCGCCGGAGAGTGCCGCCGAGGCGAAGCCGGCGCCGATTTCCACGCCCTTCACCGCGTTGATGCTCATCAGGCCCGAGGCAATGTCCTGGTCGAGCTTGGCGTAGAGCGGCGCGCCGAGCCCCGGCGGCACGCCCTCAGCGACAACCTCGATGACGGCGCCGGCCGACGAGCCCTTCTTGCGCACCTGGTCGAGAAAATCGGCCCAGACCCGCGCCGTCTTGGCGTCGGGGCAGAAGAACGGGTTGTTGCCGAGCTCGTCCCAATTCCAGTTGCCGCGGTCGATCTCGTAAGGCCCGATCTGGGTGAGCGCGCCGCGCACCCGCATGCCCGGCACCACTTTCCGCGCGATGGCGCCCGCGGCGACGCGGCAAGCCGTCTCGCGCGCCGACGCGCGACCTGAGCCCCGCCAATCGCGCAGGCCGTATTTCATCTGATAGGTGTAGTCGGCGTGGCCGGGCCGGTACTTGTCCTTGATCTCGCCGTAGTCCTTGGACCGCGCATCGACATTGGCAATCTCGAGCGCGATCGGCGTGCCGGTGGTGAGCTGCGCGCCGGCGTCATAGGTGAACACGCCGGAGAGGATGCGCACCTGGTCCGGCTCTTTACGCTGCGTGGTGTATTTCGACTGGCCGGGTTTGCGCTTGTCGAGAAAGGTCTGGATCTCGGCCTCGGTGATGGGGATGCCCGGCGGGCAGCCATCGACCACACAGCCGATCGCCGGCCCGTGGCTTTCGCCCCAGGTGGTGATGCGGAAGAGATGGCCGAAACTGTTGTGCGACATGGGCCTCTTATGCGCGCATGTCTTTACTTTGTCATTACCGGCAGAGCCGGGGACTACTCTTTGGTTACGGGAATATCCGGTGCGTCCTCGGCCTTCATGCCGACCACGTGATAGCCCGCGTCGATATGCAGGATCTCGCCAGTGACGCCACGGCCGAGGTCGGAGAGGAGATAGAGCGCGCCCGCGCCCACATCCTCGATGGAGACCGTCCGCCGGAGCGGCGCGTTGTACTCGTTCCATTTGAGAATATAGCGAAAGTCGGCAATGCCGCTCGCCGCCAGCGTCTTGATCGGCCCCGCCGAGATGGCGTTGACCCTGATCGCGCCCTTGCCGAGATCGGCGGCGAGATAGCGCACGCTCGCTTCGAGCGCGGCCTTGGCCACGCCCATCACGTTGTAATGCGGCATCACCTTCTCGGCGCCGTAATAGGTGAGCGTGAGCAGCGAGCCGCCGTTCTGCATCAGCTTCTCCGCGCGCTTGGCCAGCGCGGTGAAGGAGTAGCAGGAGATCAGCAGCGTCTGGGTGAAGTTGTCCTGGGTGGTGTCGACATAGCGCCCATCGAGCTGTTCCTTGTCGGAGAAGGCGACGGCATGGACCAGAAAATCGAGCGCGCCCCATTGCTTGGCGATCGCCGTGAACACGCCTTCGACGCTCGCCTCGTCGGTCACGTCGCAGGGCAGCACGAGCTTTGAGCCGATCTCGTGCGCGAGCGGCTCGACCCGTTTCTTGATGGCGCCGCCTTGATAGGTGAGCGCGACCTCGGCGCCCTGGTCGGTCACGGCCTTGGTGATGCCCCAGGCAATCGACCGGTTATTGGCGACGCCGAACACGACGCCGCGCTTGCCCGCCATCAATTTGCCGCCGTCAGCCATCGCGCCTATGCCACCGGAAAGGAAGGGGCTTTATAGGGCCGCGACCGTCCGTCAGGAAGGCTTAATGCCGGGCTGCGGATTGAGGTCAAACCGCGCGGGCTTGACCGTTTAGTCCCGTTTCCAGCCGCGAAAGCAAAGGGCAGAAAAGCTGCGCGGACCGCCCCGGTCGATCCTCATCTGCGAGAATGTGTGCTCCTCGCGCGACCGAAGCGTCGTGAACCGCTCCTCGGTCACTTGCGAGCTTGATCCGTCCTGGTTCCCTCGCGCCGAACCGCCCGATGCGGCAGCCTCGGCCTGACTGACTTGAGACATCTAAGACCCCCGTTTACCCCGAAAGCGACCAGGAGCGGTCGGACTCCCGGCACGCAACCCCTTCGATCTGTCGCTGATAGGTGCCAAGCGCGAGCGAGTAGACGACATGGCGGCAAACGCGGCCCTGGTCGTCGCGGAAGACAGAGACCGGCTTGATTCGGCCGACCAGCTCCCGTTCTGGGCGCCGCCAGACCAGCGTCACCCCGTCGGCGAGTTCGGAAAGGGCAAGCTCGAGCGCCTGCATGGCCGCCGCTCTGTCGCTGCGATCGAGGCGGGCTTTCAGCTCGGTCAGGCCAGGCTGCCGGCCTTCAGTGGCCGCAAGGCTTTTCGCTCCGCTCTCCCCGGCCATAAGGGGAAGAGGGGCGGGCGCGAATAACGAAAGTGCAAGAGCGCCCGCCCCAATGATGATAGGAGCGTTCCAATGGAACGTACGCATAACCAACTCGTCCCCAAACTCGACGCGGTACTCAACCGAAACCCCCGCGCCCACTATCAACGAAACCCATGGTGCCCTATCAGGGTGAGCAAAACGTAAATGCCCGTGCCGAGAGGGGATGACGCGCAAAAAAAGTCGGCTGAGTGGGCCGTCGAGGATATTTGAGCGATGCACGAGCGACCGAAACAGCCGGGCGCGGCGCCCGATTTCACCGAGGCAAGCGACCCGTTCGCCCTGTTTTCCGCCTGGATGGCCGACGCGGAGGCCTCCGAGCCCGCCGATCCGGAGGCGATGGCGGTCGCGACCGTCGACGCCGACGGCCTGCCCAATGTTCGGATGATTCTCCTCAAAGGCGCCGACAGGCGCGGATTCGTCTTCTATACGAATTGCGAGAGCGCCAAGGGGAACGAGCTTGCCGCCAACCCCAAGGCGGCGCTCCTCTTCTACTGGAAGAGCCTGGGACGGCAGATCCGCATGCGCGGGTCCATTGAGCCGGCGACCGAGGCGGAGGCTGACGCCTATTTCGCCACCCGCCATCGCGAAAGCCGCATCGGCGCTTGTGCCTCGCGCCAATCGCGGCCGCTCGCCTCGCGCGCGGCGCTCGAGGGTGAAGTCGATCGACTGACCGAGAGCCTCGGCGATGGCCCCGTGGCACGGCCGGCCTATTGGCGCGGCTACCGGCTGATCCCGCTCGAAATCGAGTTCTGGCAGAACGGTCCCTTCCGGCTGCACGACCGAATCGTGTTCCGGCGCGCCGACCCGCAAGCGCCTTGGACCAAGACCCGCCTTTATCCCTGATCCGGGGAATCTTGCGGGCTTTCGCCCACCACAAACCTGCCATGCGCGCGGTGTAGTCGAGATATCGGGCCGCGACTCTGGCGTGGCTTCGCCCCCGCCGGCCTGCTGCGTAGACTGTCGCGGTCGCGTGCAAATTGGCTATAACAGGCCTTGAAGGGAAGGGGGCCCCAGGCGTGACGGCAATGCTTAGCTTTGAGATGAGGGCGACAAATTGAGCTTCTCGATGGCGCGCTACGCGACCGCGCGTTACTCCGTCAAGGAGGCGCGCGAAGCTACGTGGGCGCGTCGCGTCGCGCTGTTCTTCGTCCAACTTATGATTCTCACGGTGCTGCTGCACCGCTTCGCGTCGCTGACCACGCCCGCGGCGATGAATCTGATGGCAGTGTCGATCGGCGGACTGTTCCTCGCCATCGGCATCGCTCTATTCGCCATCGTGCGTATCTGGTTCGGCGGCCAGACCGGCGCCGCGCAGGCCGTTGCCGCGATCTTCATCGCCTGCCTCGGCCTTGCCGCCCCGCTATATTTTCTTTCGCACGCCGTTACCTTGCCGTGGCTGTACGATATCCAGACGACGCCTGACGAACCGCTCGACTTCAAGGTGCTCAACACCATGCGCCCGGCCGATGCCAATCCCATCGTCGAGCCGGACGAAGCCGCAATCGACCTGCAGGATGAGGGCTATCCCGATATCGAGCCGATGGCGCTCGAGCGCTCGGCAACCGAAGTGTTCAGCCTCGTGCATGAGGCGGTCGAGCGTCTCGGCTGGACCATCGTCGTCGATGAAGCCCCGGGCGAGACGGGGGCCGGCCGTATCGAAGCGAGCGACCGCACGCTGGTGATGGGCTTCACCGACGATGTGGTCGTGCAGGTGAAGGGCGACGACGCGCAAGCCATCATCGATGTCCGTTCGGTGTCGCGTTATGGCATGACCGATCTCGGCGCCAATGCCGCGCGCATCCGCAAGCTGTTCGAGCAAGTCACGGCCGCGCTGGAGAAGGGCGAGAAGACCGTGTTGGAGCAGGCGGAGCCCAAGAAGGACGACGCCGCCGCCAAGAAGAGCACGGCCAACAAGAAGGTATCTAGGAAGAAGGGCGGAGGTAAAAAGCGCTGAACCAGTCGGCCGGTCCCTCGGCCGCGACCAAGTCCCGATCGATCAGGTGCTCGAGATGCGCAAGCACGGAGAGTGCCGCAGCCTCCTTCAGCCCGGCATCGAGCGTGCCGTATAGTCTCCCGACGATAAGTGGAATGGTGCGGACGCCGTCGTCTAGGCAGGCGAGGATGGTCTGCTCCCGCCATTTGCGGTGCATGATGTAGGCCTTTACCACGCGCTGCGGCGTCTGGATGCGGCCGCCATGCGCGGGCAGGAACATCTTGTCGTGGCGCTGCATCAGCCGTTCGAGGGAGCTCAGGAACTGCGCCATGTTGCCTTCCGGCGGCGCGATCGCGGTGGTGTTCCATCCCATCACATGATCGCCGGTGAACACGGTGCGCTTGCCGACCAGCGCAAAGCAGAGATGGTCGGGCGCGTGGCCCGGCAGGTGCAGCACGTCGAGCGCGAAGCTTTTGGCCCTGATCGTGTCGCCGTCCGCGAGTGTGAGGTCCGGCTCGAAAGCGCGATCGACGAACGCATCGCCGAGACCTGGCGCGCCGGCGCCGCGCGCGGTGTCGGTCGGGCCGAACGCGGCGATCTCGCCGCCGAGCAGTGCCTGCAAGGGGCGCGCCCCGTCGCAATGGTCGCGATGGCTGTGCGTGACGAGGATATACGCGAGCCGCTCGTTCTTGATCGCGGCCGCGATCGCCTTCAGGTGCCGCTCGTCGGCGGGACCCGGGTCGATGACGGCGACGTCGCCGCTGCCGACGATATAGCTATTGGTGCCCAGGAAGGTGTAGGGGCCGGGGTTGTTGGCGACGATACGCCTGATGCCCGGCGCGACCTCTTGGGCGACGCCATAATCGACATCCTGACTGCGATTGAAAGCAAGCGCTGCCGACATGGCCTCTTGTGGATGTTGGTCTTCTCGTCGAACCCGCGCCTATTGTACCGGAGCGCAGGACTTGCGGCAGCGCTGCCCTCCCGGCAGCGTTAACTTTTCCATCGCTTTTAGCGCAAAATGTGGCCCAGCACAGGCACTTGGGCCGCGGCTTTCGCTACTCAATCGCAAAAGCTGCGGTCAAGGCGAACACAGGCCGAATAGACCCTAGTAATATCCAGAGCACCTGCGGTAGCGATCCCACCAATAGGCGCTATTCGTGGCCACGGCGCGTCGATACAGGTAATCGCAGCTCCCGCCATAGGAATAGAGCGGAAGGCCATACCAGGGGTAATAGCCGTATCTGCGGTAATTTCCGTGATGGTGGTGGTCGTCTTTGCCTGACCCACCGCGATACACGTACTTGCCGCCGGGATTGGTATGAAACTTATCGTTGCTGCCCCGATACACATATTTGCCGCCTGGATTGGTGTGGAACTTATCGTTGCTGCCCGGATACACGTACTTGCCGCCGGGATTGGTGTGGAACTTGTCCGCGCCACCGCCAATATATTTGCCGCCTGGATTGGTGTGGAACTTGGCCACGCCGCCGCCGGCTAGCTGGACATTGCCGCCTCTGAAGGCGCTTCCGCCGACATGAACCGAGCCGGCCCTGAAGCCACCGCTGCTGAAGTGACCGCCGCTGCGGCCGGCCTCGGCCAGCGACATCGCACCGATCAGCACGAAACACGCGGCGGCGCCAATGGCGAAGGCACGCCACATCAGATTTTTGCGCATTACTCTACTCCTCGTTAGGCGTTTCGATCTCGGCCGTTGCTGGGCCGATCTAGACGCTTCCGCCTTGATCTCGTTCTTATTTAGGAAGGAAAATGGGGTTGCGCACCCCCAACAGCCCGCGCCCAGAGGACGCGGAGGAGGAATGGTCGGAGTGGGGAGATTCGAACTCCCGACCCCCTGCTCCCGAAGCAGGTGCGCTACCAGGCTGCGCTACACTCCGTCTGGATGAAGTCCGCTATATAGACGGGGGCACCAAGCCCCGCAAGGAAACCCGTGACCTCCGTTGCCCCTGGCGCGCGATGCTGCTAGGAGGGCATCCGCTCACCATATAATGAGCGTCCGCCGGCGGCCCTCGTTCAGACGCAGCGCAAACGGACATAGCACCGAGGCGGGAATTGGGGCGTGGCCAAGCGGTAAGGCAACGGGCTTTGGTCCCGTCATCCCAGGTTCGAATCCTGGCGCCCCAGCCAGCATCTAAGTTATTGATATAGAACAATTATTTGTAATTTCCACGTGCGCCGTTTCCCGCGAAATCCGGCGCATTCTGCGCCTATCCTCCCGGAGCGCCAGACGGCAGAGACGTTTTTGCGCCGGATCCTCGCCGTCCCGGACAAGAAAGTCTCCCGGGCGGCATTTAGGGGTTCACTTTTTGGCTGAGTGAATCGGTAGACAAGCGTCCCGGCAATGCTGCCGCCATCCGAACGAGGCAAAAGTCCCGCTGTTTGGGTACCCACTTCAGTGCTTTTGGAAGCCAAGTAGTTTTCGCTGTTCGACCCAGTCGATCGGTATCTGCGTTGTCAGTCGCATCAGCTTCTTGGCGGTAAGCTGCGGCGGGTTCTTACCGTTGATGATGGCGGTGATGATGTCCGGTGCAAGCGAGGGAAGACGCAGCAGGCGATAGACGTAAGCCTGCGGAAACTCGTTCCTGGCTGGCGATAGCATGCACGGACAGATCGGTGTTCTGCATCAGGCGTTCCTGGATGTCGTGAGCCCGAGCGACGATCCTTAGCAGGCCGGGATCGGCTGTCGTCTGATCATCGGTGTTCTCGACGAGCATCTTCATTTCACGACCGACGCGCTGCAGTCGCGCCATCACCGTCAGGGTCAGAACGTCGGCGCGATCGTCATCTGGCTCGTTTCTTTCCAGGGGCAGATCGGTCGCTTGAGCAGCAAGCAGCTCGACGAGGCGCGCTCTGGCGGATCCTGATATCGACGCGATCGGATCTGATATCGACCCGGCTGAGTAGCGCCATCAGAATCGCCCGGGTTTGGTCTGGCGCCAACGTTCCGAGCTCATCGGCGATATGGCGGGCGCGACTGATCAGTCGGGTTTGCTCGACGGCATCGGGACACTGATCACTGGATGACATCGAGGAGCGCGCCGCGATCGGCGAGAAAGGTCTTGAGCCTGGTGATTACCAGGTTCTCGAGATTGGCGGCGGGAATGCGTCGTCCCTTGGAACCGTCCTTCACTGTCCCGGTGACGAGCGATGCCGACACGTAGTATCGATAGCGTGTTCCCTTCTTGACGGCATGGCTCGGCGTCAGTCGCTCTCCGGTCTGGTCAAAAACCATGCCGGCGAGCAGGCTCGGGTGCTTGGCATCCGATCCCGTTGCCCGATCGATTCGGTTCTCGGCAAGTACTGCCTGAACCTCATCCCACAGCGCTTTATCGACAATCGGCTGATGCTCTCCGGGATAGGCGTCGCCCTTGTGAGTGATCTCGCCACGATAGATGCGGTTCTGGAGCATCAGATAGAGGGCGCCGCGGGAGAACCTTTGACCCCCAACTTGGGTGCCATCAGCAAAAACCCGGCGCTTGCTCCTGATACCCTCGCCATCGAGTTCGGCCCGTAGAGCACGCACCGATCGAAGCTGGACGTAGCGGCGGAAGATGTGACGGAGGGTGAGAGCCTCTTGCTCATTGATAACCAGCTTCCGGTTTTGCACGTCATAGCCGAGGGCCGGCAGGCCACCCATCCACATGCCCTTCTTCTTGGAAGCGGCAATCTTGTCGC
>CAVVSX010000011.1:0-247750 GCA_963750975.1 uncultured Alphaproteobacteria bacterium
AAGAGAGGTGGCTCGGTTTTTTTGAACAGCTTGCGGGCTGCCGTTAAGTGGATAGCCGCCTTGGTTACGCCGCCGCCGGGATTGGCGTCGGCTGGTTGAGATAGGCCTGGTCGGGCGTCCGCCCGCCAAGCGACGAATGGGGCCGCGTCCCGTTGTAGAAGCCGAGGTAGCGCCCGATCGAGGCCCGCGCCTCGGAAACGCCGCCGTAGGCGCGCAGGTAGACTTCCTCGTATTTCACCGTCCGCCAGAGCCGTTCGACAAAGACGTTGTCGCGCCATGCTCCCTTGCCATCCATGCTGATGGCGATCTGGGCATCCTTCAGGACCTTGATGAAGTCGGCGCTGGTGAATTGCGAGCCTTGGTCGCTGTTGAAGATCTCGGGCCTGCCGTGGCGGCCGAGCGCCTCTTCCAACGCCTCAACGCAGAAGTCGGCCGACAGCGTGATCGACAACCGCCAGGCCAGAACCTTGCGGCTGAACCAGTCGATGACGACGGCCAGGTAGACGAAGCCGCGGGCCATCGGAATGTAGGTGATGTCCATCGCCCAGACCTGGTTCGGTCGCGTAACGGCCAGATTGCGCAGCAGGTACGGGTAGACCTTGTGGCCCGGCGCTGGTTTGGAGGTGTTCGGACGGCGGTAGAGCGCCGCGATCGCCATCTTCTTCATCAGAGTGGAAACGTGCAACCGACCGACTTCATGCCCGTCGGCTTTCAACAGACCCATCAGCATCCGGCTCCCGGCAAAGGGATAGTCCAGATGCAATTCGTCGATCCGGCGCATCAGCACGAGATCGGCATCCGAGGTGGGGCGCGGCAGGTAATAGACGCTGCCCCGGCTGATCCCGAGCGCCTTCGTCTGACGGCTGACGCACAGCCCGTGGTCGCGGTCGATCATCGTCTTGCGCTCGGCAGCAGACCTGCCTTGCCGAGCGCGCCGGACAAAAAATCATTCTCCAGCGTCAGCTCGCCGATCTTTGCATGCAGCGTCTTCACGTCCAGGGCCGGAGCCGCCTCCGCCGGGGCGACAGCGCCGAACACGCCAGAAGCGCCCTCCAGGAGCTGCGAGCGCCACTGCGTGATCTGATTGGGGTGGACGTCGAACTGTTCCGCCAACTCGGCCAGCGCCTTCTCGCCCCGGATGGCCGCCAGCGCCACCTTCGCCTTGAATGCCGGGCTGTGATTCCGGCGGGGTCGTCTCGTCATGGGTCCCTCCTCGCTCTCGGCAATCATGCCGATGTCGCGCGGACAATCCACTCATAGCCCCTGTTCAGTTTTCCCGAGCCACCTCTTCCAGAGCCAACCTCGGACACGGAGCACCGCGCGCATCATGCCCGATAATGCCTTCATCGAGGCGTTCAACGGCCGCTTCCGCAGCGAGTGCCTGAACACCCATTGGTTCCTGACCCTTGCCGATGCCCGCGAAAAGTTGGAGGCTTGGCGCAGGTACTACAACGAGGACCGACCCCACGGCGCGATCGGGTACAAGCCCCCGATTGCCCTCATGAACCCCGACGGCGCAACCGGCCAGCCGTCGTGACGAAGCCCGGAAACTCGAACATCGGGCGATCCAGAGAACGGTCTCACCTCACAAACCCGAGGGCTCTCGCAATGATCGAGGGACCGGAAGGGAGCAGGTCACGGAAAAGTGAGGCCTCGCTCCAATCAGCCTCCGCCCGGTAGGTGACGGCCGCAAGCATCAAACGCACTGCTCTACACAGCAGGATAGACCGAGTAGCTGCCCGCCGGCAGCTCCTGGAGCGGGCAATTACCGAGCTCGTAGATGAAATCGAGCCGTGGCTCGGTATCCAGATAGAAGTGGAAGTCACGGAAGAACTGGCCGGTCTGAGTGACGCCGATCCCGCGCCGGGCATAGTCGGCCACGACCGAGTCCATGTCGGCGTCGGATATCTTCTCCTTGATGTGGTGCATGCCCTCGCCCTTTTCGTCGAGGAACTTCTGGTAGATCGTCGGGCCGTAGACCGGCTGGATGATCTCAACCTCCATGTCGCCGATCCAGGAGATCGCGATCAGGAACTTGAACGGCTCGTTCACCGGCTCGCCGCCAACGCGGAGGTTCTTCACGGTCTCCTCGGTGAAGCTGTAGATCCGCCAGGGGCCGATCTTCAGGTGCTCGACCCAGGCCGCGAGGCTCTTCTCGAGGTCGCGGGTGACCCAGGCGATCTGGTAGATCTTGCGGTTGCGGTTGAAGGCGAGCAGCTCGGCGGCGGTCATCGCGGTCGCCGTCACTTGTCGTACTCGCTCAGCATCTCGAAGAACTCGAGCTTTGCCGGCTCGGTCAGGAACTCGTCGTGCCGCTTGAACCAGGCCTTCTGGTAGTCGAGCTCGAGGTGCACGTCGAGGTCGGCGCGTGTCGTCCAGTTCTCGTAGAAGTAGAAGCAGTTCGGATCGTCGGCGCTGACGTGGAAATGGTACTCGACGCAGCCGGGCTCGGCGCGGGAGCGGCCGACGAAGCTGGCGAGCAGCTTCACGAGCTCGGCGCGCTTCTCGTGACGGGCGTGCAGCGTCGCGGTCAGGGTGCAGGCGGGCGTCGCCATTAGGGGAGGGTCCTTCTTGCTCCGGGAGGGTGGGGCAGGGCGGCGGCGCCGCCCTGCCGTCGGCTCAGAAGTTCATCTGGTCGATGTTGTCGGGGGTGAACATCAGCGGCTTGCCGTAGACGATCTCGCCGTCCTCGCCGACGGTGTACTTGCCCGCCTTGCCTGCCTCGAACTCGGTCCCCGGCGTCAGGTCGAGCTTGCCGGCGAGCTTCAGGTGTGCGGCGTAGGTCGCGAGGTAGCCGAGCTCCTTCGGGATCCCAGAGAGCGAAGCACTTCTCGCGAACCGTCCTTGAGGTAGTCCTTGATCGCGCTCGGCAGCGCGAAGCCGGTGGAGAAGACCTGACCCTGCTTGCCACTCGCCGAGATCGCCCGCGCGCCAGCGGGGGCGCTGACCGCTGACGACGAGATGATCACCTTCAGGTTCGGATGCGCCTGCATCAGGTTGACCGCGACGTCGTAGCTTTTGGCGTCGTCGTCACCGGCGTACTGGGTGTCGACGACCTTGAACATCTGGTACTTCGGGTCGTTGGCGATGAAGTCCTCCATGAACTTGATGTGCGCCATATGGTTCGGCGCCGTCGGCGAGGCGGCAACAAAGGCGACCTCACCGCCCTCGGGTGCGTCCATCAGCGCGCAGTCGAGCATCACCTGCGCCGCCTGCTTGTAGCTGAGCTGGTTCACGAACATGTCGCGAGCGTCGGGGGCGGCGTCGGCGTCGAAGGTCGTCACCACCACGCCCTGGTCGCGCGCCTCCTTCAGCACCGGCGCCACCGCGTTGAGGTCGATCGCGGCGAGGATGATGGCGTTCGGCTGCTGGGTCAGGAAGTTGTTGATCGTCTCGACCTGCAGCGTGACGTCGGCGTGGTCGGCACCGGCGTAGACGAATTCGTCGCCGAGTTCCTTCGCCGCCTCACGCCCGCCCTCGGCCGCGGCCTCGAAGTAGGGGAAGCCGGTCCACTTCGGGGTCATCATCAGTTTGTAGCCGTCGGCAGCCGCCGGAAGCCCTGGCGAGCGCCAGGACTGCGACCGCCCCGGCGGTCGCGAGCAGCTTCGATATCGTGGTCATGCTTTTCCTCCTCTGCATTTCCGCCCGGTCCAGCGGCGCGGTTCATCCGCGCCGCCTCCGGGCGGCTTCCTTCATCTCACTTTCGGCCCGCCGCCAGCCGAACGCCGGGGGCTACGGCGGTCAAGATCACCGAGCGCAGGACGCCGACGATCAGCAGACGCGCCGAGCACGACAGTCTGGGTCGGCCCGGCGATGTTAGCGAGGCCCATGCCGTTCCGGAGCGTCCCCAGCAGCAGAAGTGCCAGCACGACGCCGAGGATAGAGCCCTTGCCGCCGTTGATGTCGACGCCACCGAGCACGACCGCGGTCACCACGAAGAGGATTACGCCGTCGGCGTTGTCCCCGCGGGCCGAGCCGTACTGGCCGATCCAGACCAATCCGGCGATCGCCGCGAAGCCGCCGCCGAGGGCGTAGGCCGCGATCTTCAGCCAGGCGACGTCGACGCCGCCGACCCAGGCAGCGGTAGCATTGCTGCCGGCGGCGTAGCAACGTCGGCCGAAGACCGTGCGGTGCAACAGCAGGCCGGTGGCGACCGCGAGGGTCAGGAAGATCAGGAAGGAGACCGGCAGCGTCTTCCAGAGCTTGGCGGAGCCGATCCAGGTGTAGCTCGGGTCGAAAGAGGTGTAGCCAAGCTCGCTGCCGATGATGAAGGCAAGCCCGCGGTAGGCGCCCATGGTCCCGAGCGTCACCGCGAGCGACGGAAGCGCGAGGCGGGCGACGAGGACACCGTTCAGCGTGCCGAGGAGCGCGCAGGCGACGATGACAGCGGGGACGGAGAGCCAGATCGACACGCCGGCCTCGGAGAACTTCGAGAGCAGCACAGCGCCGAACGCGAGCGTTGAGGCGAGCGAGATGTCGATCTCGCCGAGGATCACGATCACCGCGAGGGCGAGCGCGAGGATGCCCGGGATAATGAAGTGCCGGGTCGAGGTCGCGATCTGCCCGACGCTCAGGTAATAGGGCGAGAGGTACGCCGACCAGGCGGCGGCGCAGAACGTGAGCACGATGAGCGTCAGCTCCCAGGGC
This sequence comes from uncultured Alphaproteobacteria bacterium, assembly GCA_963750975.1. Taxonomy (GTDB): domain Bacteria; phylum Pseudomonadota; class Alphaproteobacteria; order Rhizobiales; family Methyloligellaceae; genus Methyloceanibacter. The sequence goes on from CAVVSX010000011.1 coordinate 4,648, forward strand.
GTGAGGCGGATCATCTCCCGGTCTCCTTGGTCCGCCGCCGCACCCGAGCGCCCCGGCGAGTTGGCGGCCGATCAGCACGTCGACCGTCGCGGCCGCGACGATGGCCGAGCCCTGGATGAACATCCGCCAGAACTCGGGCACCCGAAGCAGCACCAGCCCGTTGTCGATCGTCGCCAGCACGATCGCGCCGAGCGCGGCGCCGATGACGGTTCCCGAGCCGCCGGTGACGCTGACCCCGCCGATCACTGCCGCCGCTAGCGACGTGAGCTCCCAGCCCGAGGCCAGCACCACCGTCACCGTGCCGACCCGGGCCGCGTAGAGGAAGCCCGCGAGCCCGCAGAGCGCGCCGGTCAGGACGTAGGCGAAGAGCACGATCCGCTCGGTGCGCAGCCCGAAAAAGGCGCTGGCGGTCGGGTTGGAGCCCACGGCGTAGATGCGACGGCCGATCGGCCAGAAGCGGAGGAAGAGCGCGAGCGCGCCGACCACGGCCGCCGCCAGCAGGAAGATCGCGGGGATCCCGGCGATCCGCAGATCGACGGACTCGATCATCCAGCGCGGGAGCTTGCTCGAGGTGACCTCCTGGCCGCGGGCGTAGATGTATGTCGCGCCACGATAGAGCGACATCGTCCCGAGGGTGGCGATCAGCGGCGAGACGCGGCCATACGCGACGAGGAGGCCGTTGATGGCCCCGAGCGCCGCGCCGATCGCGATCGGCATCAGCACGAGGACCGGCCCGACGCCGGGGTGGCTCGCGGCGAAGTCGGCGGTCAGATAGGCGGCGAACCCCATGATCGAGCCGACCGAGACGTCGAGGTTGCGGGTGAAGAGCACCACCGCCTGCCCGGCGGCGACGATCGCAAGGATCGCCGCGTTCGAGATGATCGCCGCGAGATTTTGCGGCGTCAGAAAGAGCGGGGTCAGCGCCGCGAAGATCGCCGCGAGCAGCAGGAGGAAGGCGAGAACGCCGCTGACCCGCAGGCGCAGCGCGAAGTGGCCGAGCCGGCGCTGCGCGGGAGAGGCGGCATCAGGCATCGAGCGCCGCCTGGTTTCGGGTCGCGGCAAGCATCACTGCCTCCTGGTCGGCGGTGTCGGGGTCGAGCTCGGCGACGAGCTCGCCCTCGGCGATGACGAGGATCCGGTCGCTCATCGCCAGCACCTCCGGCAGGTCGGAGGAGATCATCAGGATCGCGAGCCCGCTGTCGGCGAGCCCGGCGATGATCCGGTGCACCTGCGCCTTGGAGCCGACGTCGATGCCGTGCGTCGGCTCGTCGAGGATGAGAACGCGCGGCCGGGTCGCGAGCCACTTGGCGAAGGCGACCTTCTGGCGGTTGCCGCCGGAGAGCAGCGCCACCGCCTGCTCGACGCCGGTGGCCTTGACCTGGTAGGTGGCGACCGCCTCCTCCGATACCGCCCGCTCCCGCCCGCGGTCGACGAAGCCGAGCCGCGCCAGCCGCGCGAGGATCGGCAGCGTGACGTTCTCGCGGATGCTCCCGCTCATGATCAGCCCCTGGCCGTCGCGGTCCTCGGGCAAGTAGGCGAGCCCGGCGTGCAGCATCTGCCGCGGCGAGCGCGGCTCGACCGGCACCCCCTCGATCAGCACCTGCCCAGAGGTCGGCGGCGTCATCCCGAAGCTGGCCTGGGCGATCTCGGACCGGCCGGCGCCGACCAGCCCTGCCATGCCGACGATCTCGCCGGCGCGGATCGCGAAGGAGACGTCGCGAAACACGCCGTCGAGGCAGAGCTTCTCGACGCGAAAGACCTCGGGTCCCGGCGGCCTCGGCGCCCGTTCGGCGTAGAGCGCCTCGAGCGGCCGGCCGACCATCATCTGCACCAGCTCGCTCCGTCCGACCTCGCGCATCGGCCGGGTGGCGACATGCGCCCCGTCGCGCAGCACCGTCACGGTGTCGGCGATCTCGTCGAGTTCCTCGAGCCGGTGGGTGATGAGCATGACCGCGGTGCCGCGGTCACGCAGCAGGCGGACGATGCGGAAGAGCTTCTCCGCCTCGGCCGGGGTCAGCGCCGAGGTCGGCTCGTCGAGGATCAGGAGGCGCAGGTCGGCGGTGAGCGCGCGGGCGATCTCGACGAACTGCAAGTCGGCGACCGAGAGGCTGCCGATCAGCGCGCGGGTGTCGAGGTCGACGCCGAGCTGGGCGAGCGCCGCCCGCGCCCGCTCGTGCATGGCGTTGCGGTCGACGGTGCCGAGGGCGCTGACCGGCTCGTCGCCCATCGCGATGTTCTCGGCGACATCGAGATGGGGGAAGAGCTTCGGGTCCTGGTAGACCGCCGCCACCCCGGCGCGTCGTGGCGTCGATCGGCGTCGCGAACTGCATGCGGCTCCCGTCGAGCGCGATCTCGCCCGAGTCGGCCGCGATTATGCCGGTGATGATCTTGACCAGCGTCGACTTGCCGGCACCGTTCTCGCCGACGAGCGCGTGCACGCTGCCCGCCGCGACATTGAAGCTGACGCCGTCGAGCGCGCGCGAGGGTCCGAACGACTTCGAGATCCCTGCGATCCGCAGCGCGGCCTCGCTGGCCTGCTCTCTCATGCCGCGTACGAGACGGCGAGAACATTCCGTCGCATTCCGGCGGGTCGGATGCCGGTCCGTGCGCGGCCGACCATGCAGATTCTCCCTGTTCAGCCGCGCTCCTTTGACCTCAGTGGCGCGATTGATGAACAGCATTGTGTGCGCGTCCGCAGATGGTCAAGCCGAATTGGGACGCCAGGGGAGCGGGCTTCGACACCTGCCGTCGCTCCTTGCCATTTCCGGCTCCTGCGCGTGCCGCCTTCCCCGAAGGGAATGCGAGTGCGCGCTCGAAGCTTCAATTCGACGGACCTTGGACGCGCCGGGATAGCTTGTGCCAGTTGACCTTCTCCCCGGTATCCGGGCCATTGCGAGCTGGAATTCTTCGGCCCTTAGATCGACGAGGAGGAAGACCCAAGGAAGCACGAGCGTTTCAGCGACGCGCAGGTGATCGGCGTGCTGAAGGAGCACGAGGCCGGCCTGCAAGGTGCACGACATCTGCCGGCGGCACGCCATCAGCACGGCGAGCTTCTACACCTGGCGCAAGGAGTATGGCGGCATGGAGGCGAGCGACGCGAAGCGGCTGCGCGAGCTTGAGGCGGAGAACACGAAGCTGAAGCGGATCGTCGCGGACTAGGTGCTGGACATGTCGGCGATGAAGGAACTGCTCGGAAAACATTGGCGAGCCCATGGCCAGGAGACGAGCCGTGGGCTTCCTGATGGATACGCTGGGTCTCAGCGAACGCCGGAGTTGCCGGATCGTCGGGCTTTCGAGGTCGGTGCAGCAGTACCGGCCTGCGCCGAAGACCGATGCGGCGGTGGTTGGTCGCCTGAAGGAGCTAGCCTCGGAGAACCGCCGATACGGTTATCTTCGGCTGCATGCGATGCTGCGCCGGAGGGGTTGGTCGCGAACCGCAAGCGGACCTATCGGCTCTCACCGAGCAAGGCCTGCAGGTCCGCACCAAGAAGCGCCGCAAGCTGCCGCGGCGCGACCGCATCGCCCCGCAGGTGCCGGAACGGCCGATGCAGAGCTGGTCGCTCGACTTCGTCAGCGACCAGCTCGCCGACTGCCGACGCTTCCGCGTACTGAACATCGTCGACGACCACAGCCGCTTCTGTCCCGGGCAGATCGTCGACGTCTCGATCTCCGGCGCGCGCGTCGCTCGCCATCTCGACGACCTGGCGCTCCTGCATGGACTCCCCGAGGAGATCGTCCTCGATAACGGCCCCGAAGGCACCAGCCGCGCAATGTTCGACTGGTCGGAGCGCACCGGCGTCCGGCTGCGGTTCATCGAGCCGGGCAAGCCGGTGCAGAACGCCTTCGGCGAGAGCCTGAACGGCAAGCTCCGCGACGAATGCCTCAACCTACACTGTTCCGCTCGCTGCGCCATGCCGCGAGGAGGTCGAGCGATGGCGCCACCACTATAACACCGAACGCCCCCATTCGGCGCTCGGCTACCGCACCCCGATGGAGGTCCTCATCGCCCACGCCGCGACAGCGCTTCAGCCTCTCGCTGGCTCCGCGCTGCCGCTCAACGCCAAGTTCAAACCGGAGGATTCCAGTTCGGTGCGGCCCTGATCGCGGGGAAAGGTCAGACCCACCACGCCTCCGGCACCGTCGAGACCCGCGACGCCATGGCGCAGCTCCTCGTCGACAACCTGGCCGCCTTTACGCCGACCGCCCCCTGCTCACACCGGTAGACCTATCGGCCTACGTGACGGCCACCTGAGGTGCAGCATGCTCTGGTAACCGGGGCCAGCTCGGGCATGGGCTTTTGCGTCACGCAGACCCTGCTGGTCGACGGCTGGCAGGTGACCGGGCTGAGCCGCCGCCCGCCGGACAACCTCGGGCCGGGCTTCCTCCACGTCGGCGTCGATCTCTCCGACCCGTCGGCACTGGACGCGCTGCTGTCAGGCCTTGCGGCGCCGGACGCCGTGGTCCACGCTTCCGGCCTTCTGCGCGTCGGATCGCTCGAGCTTCGATCACGCCGCCGGCGAGATGATGTGGCGCCTGCACGTCGATGTTGCCGCCCACCTGATCGGCGGCCTCGCCCCCCGCATGCCGGACGGCGGGCGGATCGTTCTCGTCGGCAGCCGGGTCGCGCAGGGCGCAAGGAACCGCGCCCTATGCGGCTTCGAAGGCCGGGCTGATCGGCCTCGTGCGGTCCGTCGCGGCCGAGCTCGCCCCGCGGCATCACGGTGAACGTCGTGGCCCCCGGCGTGACCGACACGCCCGTGCATGGTCCGGCCCCAAGAGGTCGAGGCGACGGTTGCGTTCCTGCTGTCGCCCGGCGCCGGTGCGATCACCGGCCGGACCATCAAAATCTGCGGCGGCGCGTCGCTGTGACCCGCTCTTCAAGGAGACCGAAGTGATCGACAATCAAGACCTCAAGGCACGGATCCGGACCGGCCTCTTGTCCTTTCCGGTGACGCCGTTCGGTGCAGACGGCGCCTTCGCTCCGGAACCGTTCCAGGCCCATCTGGAATGGCTGTCCGACCATCCGGTCGCCGGCCTGATCGTCGCCGGCGGCACCGGAGAGATCTTCTCGCTGACGCCTGCCGAGGTCGTCGAAGTGGTGCGCGTCGCCAAGCAGGGGAAATCCGGCCAGCCGATCATCTCGGGCTGCGGCTACGGTACGCGCCTGGCCTGCGAAATGGCTCAGGGGATCGAGGCGGCGGGGGGCGACGGGATTCTCCTGTTGCCACACTACCTGATCTCCGCGCCGCAGGACGGTATCGAGGCGCACATCCGCGCGGTGTGCAAGTCCACGAAGATGGCGGTGATCGTCTACAACCGCGGCCAGAGCCGGGTCACCGCCGAGACGCTCGCTCGGCTGGCCGAGGACTGCCCGAACCTAATCGGATTCAAGGACGGCACCGGCGACATCGAAACCGTGCGCCGGGTCACGCTGGCCATGGGCGACCGTCTCAGCTACATCGGCGGGATGCCGACGCACGAGCTCTTCGCCCAGGCCTATCGCGGCGCGGGGATGCCGACCTATTCCTCGGCGGTCTTCAATTTCGTGCCGGCGACGGCGCTGGAGTTCTTCAACGCCTTCAGCAGCGGCGACGACGCCACCTGCGAGAAGTTGCTGAAAGAATTCTACTATCCGTTCGCCAGAATCCGCGACCGCAAGTCCGGCTACGCCGTCTCCGCGATCAAGGCGGGGGTGCGGCTGCGCGGCTTCGACGCCGGGCCGGTCCGCACCCCGCTCAGGGACCTGACCGGCGAGGAGGTCGAGATGATGCAGCACCTGATCCGAGACCGGTCGTGATGCCGCCGCTCCCGCTCAGGCGTCGACCCAGCCCGGCGCGAGGCGCACATGCTTGATCGCCCGCCGGTGGAAGGTGAGAGGTGCGGCGTACCGTCCGGCGCCTCTGCCATGGCACCTCCACCAGCGACTAGGTCGCGCCCCGATCCTGAGACATCGCGACGGCGGCGGTATCGTGGCTCCCTGTCCAGCGCGCCCCCGGCTGGACCTTGCACAGAAAGAGCGGCAGCAGCCACGCCCCGTCGTCGCGGATCACCACCGGCGCCCGCATGAAGCTCCCCCGCGGCAGCTAAAGCGCCCGCGCCGGTCCCGGACGCACCGCCGGTCCATTGAGCTCCAGCCGCCGGAACAGCACCTCGCATTCCTCCTGCCGTCCGCCGGGCTGGGCGGGATGGAAGGGCCCGACCGCCCTGTCCGCCGGATCGACGAAGATCACCGGGTTCTGCTCGGACCGGCCCTCGTCGTCGGAAACCCGCGCAGCACCGCTCCAGGGACCTTCCCGGGGTGCCAGCGTGGCGGCGTGCACGAAGATATCCGATCTCCCCTCAAGCGTCCCGGCGAACCACGCGCAGGCCAGCGTCCCGTCAGGGAGCCACTGCAGGAAGGCGGCGTGGTTGTGCACGACCGGAGAGGCGAGGAATGCCTCGGCGCGGTCATCGGCCGCCGGCCCGATCCGTCGATCCATGCGCGCCCCGATCTCGTCGGGTGTCATCGGGTCCTCCGCTTCGCATGTCGCTCCTGCGAGCGCCGCCCTATGATTGCATCCTCCGACACGAATCCACCAGCCGGAGGAGCGTGCCATGCCCAGCCTTGACCAGCCGATCGAACTGCAGCGCCCGCCGGCCGTCCGCTTCGGCGCCGGCCAGGTGGCGAACCTCGCGGACTGGATCGTCGGCGCCGGCGCGAAACGAAGCTTCGTGGTCACCAGAAGGACGAACGCCGCGCGCATCGACGTCATCGGCCACGCCGTCGCCTATCCCCTGGGCACGCGCCACAAGCTCGCCCACGGTCTCGCCAACGCGCTAGGCTTCCCCCAGACCCTCGCGGCGAACTACCCGGCGGCCACGGAAAAGACCACTCTCATCGCCTACGCCCGCGCCCTCGGCTTCGGCTACGAAGGCCGCCAAGCCGAGATCGCTGGCGCGCGCGGCTTCTGCGGCGATCTCGGCCACATGGCGCTGCGCAACCATGGCGTCCTGCACGCCGATCTGCCCGCCGCCAGGGAGGCCCACGCCATCCGGCGGCTCCTCGACTTCAACCCCGTCGAACTGAGCGAGGCCGACATCCTAAAAATCTACGAGGCGGCCTACTGACCGCCGCCCCGGAACCGGAGGGCCCAATGACCAAGGAAGCTTTCGTCGCGCTCGTCACCTGCTTTAACGACGACGAGACCCTGAACTACGCTGCGACGCGCGCCCAGGTGCGCCGGCAGATCGCCGCGGGCAACAACATCATGTGCGCGGGCACCAACGGCGACTTCACCGCGCTGACCTTCGACGAAAAGGTGCGGCTGACCAACGAGGTCGTCGACGAGGTCGGCGGACGGGCGCGCGTCATCGTCAACGCCGGCATGCCCGCGACTTACGAGACCATCCTCCTTGCCCGCGAGTTCGAGCGGATCGGCGTGGACGGCATCGCCGTCATCACCCCCTTCTTCATCGCCTGCACCCAGGACGGGCTGGTCCACCACTTCGCCAGCGTCGCCGACGCGGTGACCACCCCGGTCTACCTCTACGACAATCCCGCCCGGACCCAGAACCACATCGAGCCCGAGACCGCCCGGACGCTGGCCGCCCATGGCAACATCGCCGGCATCAAGGACTCCGGCGGCGCGCAGGACACGCTCGAAGCTTATCTCGCGGTCGGCAACGACGTGGCCGGCTTCGACGTCTATTCCGGTCCCGACCACCTCGTGCTCTGGTCGCTGCAGAACGGTGCCGCTGGGTGCATCTCCGGCCTCGGCAACGTCATGCCGAAGGTCCTCGCCGGCATCGTTGCCGCGGTGAACGCCGGGGATACCGGCACGGCCGAGCGGCATCAAGCGGCCTTCTCCGCCTTCCGTAAGGACCTCTACGGCCTCGGCTATCCGCCGGCGCTGGTGAAGCGGTCGCTCTACGTGATGGACCCCTCGGTCGGCGCCAGCCGCCAGCCGGCACTGCTGCCCGACCCGGCCCAGGACGACGCGATTGCGCGGCTCCTGCAGAAGCACGGCCTGCTGTCGGAAGCCCCTGCATGACCGGAAGCGATGCCGGCGCGGATCCCCTAGGGAGCGGTTTCCCGGCCGCCCCGTCCGTCGGCCGCGTCGACGACTGCGATCAGCGTGTCCGGCCCGCCGAAGCCGCCGGACTTGGTCACCAGCAGCATGTCCCGACCGTCCGCAACCATCCGCGAGACCGGGACGCCGGGCAACAGTTCGCCCTCGACCATAAGCACCCCGGCGCCGAGCTCGCCGAGGATGCCGTCGGCGGTCTCACCGCCGCAGGCGAAGAGCGTTCTCGCCTTGGCCTTGCTCAACAGCTCGGCCGCTGCTCGGGCGAAGCGGGCGCCGACCTCGCCCGGTTCGCGCGCGGTGCCGCCCTCGACCAATTGCAGCAGCACGACGCCTTCTGCAGGGCGCGGCCCAGCAAGGGATCCGCCGGGGGCCCTCATCTCGGCCACGCGCCGGCCGGCGCGAAGGGCGTCCACCTGGGCCAGCGTGATGGGATCGCGGGACCCGATCGCCAGCAGCATCGGTGCGGGAAAAGGATCGAGCCGGGGACCGCGTCCGCCCGGGGCGAGGTGGCGCGCCAGCGCCGCCGCCAGGCCGGCGGCCCCGACCAGCAGCGCCGGCGCCCGCCCAGCGGACCCGGCGAGGGCGGCATCCAGGTCGGCGTCGTTCCGGGTGTCGGGGATCGTCAGATCGCACCCGCTGCCGGCGAAGCGGGCGGCGACGTCGATAGGCGCCGCGATGCCGGCACCGGTCAGTCGGCCGCTTTCGATGATCCGGCCCTGGGCCGGGATCGCCGGTGCCACCAGGGCGCGGCGAATGCCCCGCCGACCCGCCAGGGCATTCAGCTCCGCGGCGACATGGCCCTTCAGCCGGGAATCCACCTTCTTGAACAGCCATCCCGGTGTCGCCTCCGCGGCCGCCGCCAAGACTTCGTCCACCGCCGCGCGGGCTGCAGCCTTCCCGCCTTCGCGCGATGCCGTGCTTACGGCCAGAACGTCGGGCCGCGTCTCCATCGCGGCCGTGAGGTCGGACGGCCGCCGCGCGACCGTGCAGCGCAACCCGCGGGCCGCCAGCGTCACCGCGCTGTCGAGCGCGCCGGTGAGATCGTCTGCGATAATCAGAACCTGCAAGACAAAATCCAAGGCAAATCTCGCTCATCCGCCATCGTGCGAGACTACACCCATTCGAGAGCCGGAAAACGCGGGAGATCCCTGAAGTGACCGAAGCCAGCAAGCAGCCCCCGATCGTCATCACCATGGGCGACCCCTCGGGCGTCGGCCCCGAGGTCACCGTCAAGGCACTGGCCGCACTCGCGCCCGCTGAACGCAGCCGCTTCGCCATCGTCGGCGACCGGGCCGTCCTGGAGCGCGCCATCACGGCCAGCGGGATCGATCTGGCGCTCGGCGCGGCGTCGGGCGGGACGGCCGAGGCCGCGGTGCTGATCGAGGTGCCGGTGAGCGACCTGCCCGGGCGGTTCGGCGTGCTCAGCCCCCGATGCGGTGAGGCGGCCTTCCAGTATATCCGCGCCGCGGTCGAGCTCGCGCAGGCGGGCGAGGCCGCCGGGATCGTCACCGCGCCGATCAACAAGGAGGCGCTGAACGCCGCGGGCCATCACTACGACGGGCACACGGGCCTCCTGGCGCATCTCACCGGCGGCGGGGCCTCGTGGATGCTGCTCGCCTCGGAGCGGCTCAACGTGATCCACGTCTCCACCCACGTTTCGCTGCGTACCGCCATCGGCCGGGCTACACCGGAGCGCGTGCTGGCGACGATCCGCACCGGCAACGCGCACCTGAAGCGCATGGGCACCGAGCGCCCGCGCATCGCCGTCGCCGGCATCAACCCGCACTGCGGCGAAAATGGCCTTTTCGGCACCGAGGACGAAGAGCAACTCGTCCCCGCCGTGGCCGCGGCGCGGGCTGAGGGCATCGACGTTTCCGGGCCGATCTCCGCCGACACGGTCTACCATCGCGCCTACCAGGGAGGCTTCGACCTGGTGGTGGCGCAATATCACGACCAGGGGCACATTCCGATCAAGCTCGTGGCGTTCGACACGGCGGTGAACGTCTCCCTCGGACTGCCGATCGATCGCGCATCGGTCGACCACGGCACCGCCTTCGACATCGCCGGGACCGGCAGGGCCAATCACGTCAATATGCTTTCGGCGCTTGCCTATGCCGGCCGGCTGGCCGAAACCCGGCGCCAGGCCACGCGGACCTGAAGCAGGTTTGATGCCGGCTCTTTTCACTCAGGATCCGGCACCGGCCTGCGCGTTCTTGTGCCGTATCGACGACCACAGCGAGACGCCGATCAACCCGGCGCCCGCGAGGCCCGTGACCATCTCGGGGACATACATCAGAGCCTGGGCGTACATGATGACCGCGAGGATCAGGATCGCCCAGAAGGCGCCGTGTTCGAGGTATCGGTAGGCGGCCAGCGTCTGGCGATCGACCAGCATGATGGTCATCGATCGCACGTACATGGCGCCGATCCCGAGACCGATGGCTATGACGAAGAGGTTCTGGGTCAGGGCGAAGGCGCCGATCACCCCGTCGAATACCCCAAGTCGGGAATCTCTTCTGCCAGAGCGGCGTCATCTCCCTGAGCTTGTTTGCATTGACGATCGCGTTGTCGAAGGAGAGCGAGATCTCGAGCACCGCCAGCACGGCACAAACCAGCAGGGTTCCGGCAGCTCCGGCTGGCGTCCCGGTGTTCTGCCACCCGAGATGGGCCCCAAGGGCAAGTCCGGCACCGGTGGCGACGATGGCCCACCGGAAATAGGACGGCAGCGACTTGCTGTCCGCACTTGTCATGATCGCCTTTCGAACCTCGAAGTGTCCATTCCTCAGCGATCGCCGCTGATGAAATCACCGAATGCCGCTACCGACCATTCCTTTCCCGCCAGACCTGGAAGGCGGCCTGGTGCTCATCCTTGGTGCTGGGATAAAGGCCGATGATCGTCGCCCCCGCCTTGACGCGCTCGACGACGAAGTCCTCGTATGCGGTCATCTCAACCGCCTCGTCTGCGAGTTCGTCGGCGATGCCTGCAGGAAGGACAATCACGCTGTCATCGTCGCCGACGACGACGTCGCCCGGAAAGACCGGCGCGTCGCCGCAGCCGATCGGGACGTTGATCTCGATCGCCTCGTGCAGCGTCAGGTTCGTCGGGCTGGACGGCCGCGAATGGTAGGCGGGCATGTCGAGCTCGCCGATCCGCACCAAATCCCGGAAGCCGCCGTCGGTGACGACGCCGGCGCCGCCCCGCACCATCAGCCGGGTGATCAGAATGTCGCCGGCGCTGGCGGCGCGCGGGTCCTTTCGGCTGTCCATGACGAGCACATGGCCTTCGGGGCAGGTCTCGATCGCGACCCGCTGCGGATGCTTTGGGTTGCGGAACTCGCTCAGCTGGTTACGGTCCTCGCGAGCCGGCATGTAGCGCAGGGTGAACGCCGGGCCGACCATGTTGCGACCCTTGCGGGCGACCGGCCGCACGTCCTGGATGACCTGGCTGTGCAGCCCGCGCTTGTAGAGCGCGGTGGCCAGGTGGCCACCGACACGCTCATGAGCTTCTCGTGGGTGTCCGGGTATCGGCGGCCTGACTCGATGTTCTCGGGCAGGAGGGCCGCGGGGATGTCCTGATAGCAGACCGGACGGACGAAGCGACGGATCGCCATCGTGCCGACCGAGGTCGCGCCGAAATTGGTCGAGGCCGGATAGGGCCCGCCGTGCACCATCGCATCGCAGACCTCGACCCCGGTCGGGAAGCCATTGGCCAGAAGGCGGCCCGCCTTGCGCTCCAGCACCGGCACGAGACGCGCGGCCGCGGCGCTGTCGCCCTCGTCGAGATGCAGGGTGCAGGTCAGCTGGCCCTCAAGGCTGCGGGCGACGGCGAGCATTCTGCCGCGTCCTTGACCTGCACCACGAGGCCGAGCGGGCCGAAGACCTCTTCGCCCAGCTCGGGTTCGGCGAGCCATTCGGCGCCGGTCGGTCTCGAAGACATAGGGCGTGGCGTTGCGGCGGTCGCAGACCGAGGTCAGAACCTCGCGCACGCCGGCGCGGCCAGCGACCCGGTCGCGGCCCTCGCGATAGGCGTCGGCGATGCCGTCGGTCAGCATGGTCTGGGCCGGCGCTCGGCCAGCGCGGCTTCGGCGGCTGCAGGAAGGGTCGCGCGTCCGGTCCGTCGAGGACCGCGGCGATGCCCGGGATTGGTGCAGAACTGCCCCGCCCCCATGGTCAGCGAGCCGGCCCAGCCCTTGCCGATCGCCTCGCGCGCGTTTGGCGATCGCCTCGGGCAGCAGGAACATCGGGTTGACCGAGCCGAGCTCGCCGAAGAAAGGGATCGGCTCGGGCGGCTGGCGCAGAGATCAAACAGCGCGCGCCCCGCCCCAGCGAGCCGGTGAAGCCCACGGCGCTGATCAGCGGATGCTGTACCAGTGCCTGCGCCCACCTCGCGCGTGGAGCCCTGCACCAGCGAGAAGATGCCCTTGGGCATCCCGCAGGCCTCGATCGCCTCGGCGATGGCTTCGGCGACAAGCTCGCCGGTGCCGGGATGGGCGGGATGGCCCTTGACCACGACCGGGCAGCCTGCGGCCAGCGCGGCGGCGGTGTCGCCGCCCGCGGTCGAGAAGGCCAGCGGGAAGTTCGAGGCACCGAAGACGCCGACCGGGCCGATCGGGCGTTCGACCATCTTCAGGTCGGGACGCGGCGGCGTGCGATCGGGCAGCGCCGCGTCATGCCGGCGGTCGAGATAGCGCCCGTCGCGGATATGGGCCGCGAAGAGGCGCAGCTGGCCGGTGGTGCGGCCGCGCTCGCCTTCAAGCCGGGCGGTGGGCAGGCCAGTCTCGGCAGAGCCGATGGCGGTGATGTCCGCGCCACGCGCCTCGATCGCATCGGCGATGGCGTCGAGGAATTTCGCCCGCTCCTCGCGCGTCGAGTAGCCGTAGGTCCAGAAGGCGTCCTCGGCGGCGCGGGCGGCGCGGTCGACCAGCGCCGGGGTGCCGACGCTGAACTTGTGGGCGTCGCCGGATGCGGGGGCCGAGGTGAAGGTGGTCTCGCCGGCGACCCAGTCGCCTGCGATCAGATGCTTGCCGTGCGGTGTGAAGGCGGGTGTGTCGAGCATGCTTTTACGTCCTTTCGTCCGGATCAGATCAGGCCGTTGGTGGTCAGGAATTTCTGCATCCTGGCCTGCTGGCCCTCGGCCAGGGGCCAGGCCGACAGTTGGCGTGTTGCCCGGTGTCCTGCCCCAGGGCCTGGAGCGCGCCTTGACCGCCGTGACGTTGGTTCCGTTCAGCTCCTCGGGGCGGATGTCCTCAAAGACCCGCATTTCGGCAATCAGGTCACGGGCCTTCGCATAGTCGGACGCCTCCAGCGCACCGTGTATGGCGATCGACCGCTCAGGCCAGACGTTGATGAGGCCGGAGGTGAATCCGCGGGCGCCGACGGCGTAGAAGGTCGGCGCCCAGACCTGGGCGAGACCGCCGACCCAGGTGATCGAGGGATCGCAGGCCGCGCGGGCCTCGGCGAGATTGAGCGGGTTCGGCGTCGCCCACTTCACGCCCTTGACGCCTGGAAGCGCGCAGAGCGCCGCGATGCAGGCCGTGCCGATCGCGTCGTTGCGCAGGGTCAGCATGATCGGCAGCCCGCCCGACGCGTCGCTGATCGCCCTGACGTAGTCGACGGTGCCGCGCGCGGGCGACGAAGGGGTCGGGCAGGAGCTGGTGGATCATCATGGCCGCAGCGCCGGCATCTGCCGAGGCACGCGCCAGCCGGCAGGCGTCGCGGATGCCGCGGCCGACCCCCGCCAGCAACGGGGCGCGGCCCGCGACAAGTCCGGCGACTGCCTGCACCATGGTGCAGGCTTCGTCGGTGGTCAGGGCATAGAACTCGCCGGTGTTGCCGTTCACCACCGGCAGGTGGACGCCGGCGCCGAGCGCACGGTCGACGATCGGTGCGAGTTTGCCCGGCGCGATGTCGCCGGCGTCGTCGTCAGGCGTGGCGGGAATGCCCGAAATACCGCCAGCGCGGCGTCGAGATCGAATGCCATGGATCCCCCGTTGGAGCGGTCAGTAGATTTCCGGCTCGTCGGCAACCTTGCCGAAGGAGCGGGCGAGGTAGTCGAAAATCACTGCCCTCGTTGGCCTGGCCGACGTGGCGCTGGAACATGTAGCCGTAGCCGCGCTGGTAGCGGGGTTCTGGCGCCAGCCAGGCGTCCCTCCGCCGGGCGATCTCGGCGTCGTCCACCAGCATGTCGAGGCGGCGGTTCGGAAGATCGAGGCGGACGATATCGCCGGTCTGCAAGAGCGCCAGCGGCCCGCCGACGAAGCTCTCGGGCGCAACGTGCAGGACGCAGGCGCCGTAGGAGGTGCCCGACATCCGCGCGTCGGAAATGCGCAGCATGTCGCGGTGGCCTTCCTTCACCAGCTTCTTCGGCAGGGGCAGCATGCCCCATTCGGGAAAGCCCGGCCCGCCCTGCGGCCCGGCGTTGCGGAGAACCAGCACATGATCGGGGCTGACGTCGAGGGTTTCGTCGTCGATGGCCTTCTTCATCTCGGGGTAGCTGTCGAAGACCAGCGCCGGGCCTTCGTGGACGTGGTACTTGGGATCGCAGGCCGCGGGCTTGATCACGGCGCCATCGGGGCAGAGGTTGCCCCGCAGCACCACCAGCGAGCCTTCGTGGTAGACCGGGTTGGAGAGCGGGCCGGATGACGTCGTCGTTGTAGACCTTGGCGCCGTCGAGACACTGCGCCGAGCGTCTTGCCGGTGACCGTGATGACCGAAGTGTCGAGACGCTCCTCGAGCTGCTTCATGAGCGCTCGCAGGCCGCCCGGCGTAGAAGAAGTCCTCCATCAGGTGGTGGCTTACCCGAGGGCCAAAATGATGCGTGATGGGTTTTTTTTTTTTTACTGCGTGGCCTCGTTCAAGCTCGTCCTGTCGCTTGCCGCGGGCTCCGGCTATGTGTTCGGCGGGGCAACCGCGCAAGCGCTCGCCGATCTCAACAATGTCATTCTGCGCTTCACCAAATGGGACATGGACGGCATCGTGCCGCACGCGGCCCGCGCCGACGAGGTCGGCGACATCGCCAAGGCGCTGAAGGCTTTCCAGAACGACGCCATCAAATGGAGCGAGAGCCATAAGAGCGAGCAGGACAGTCAGGTCCAGGGCCGGCTCGCCTCGCAACAGCGCACCGAGGAGTTGATCCATCAGTTCCGCGGCTCGATCGCCGGCATTCTTGGCGCCTTCGCCGAGAGCGCGCGGATGATGGATGAGACGGCGCGCTCGCTGTCGACGCTGGCAAGCGACACTAACGAGCGGGTGGGCGTGGTTGCCTCCGCCTCCGACGAAGCATCGGCCAACGTGCAGACCGTGGCCGCGACCGCCGAGGAGCTCGCCGTATCGGTCGGCGAGATCGGCACCCGCGTCTCGACCGCGAGCCGCATCGTCAGCCAAGTGACAGAGAACGCCCGCACTGCCAATCTCAAGGTCGAGGGCCTTGCCGCCGCCGCGCAGCGGATCGGCGACGTGGTGAGCCTGATCCAGGACGTCGCGGCGCAGACCAATCTGCTCGCGCTCAACGCGACCATCGAGGCGGCGCGCGCGGGCGACGCGGGCAGGGGCTTCGCCGTGGTGGCGAGCGAGGTGAAGACGCTCGCCGACCAGACCGCGAAGGCCACCGACGACATCAAGCACCAGATCGCCGCCATTCAGGCCTCCACCAATGGCGCGGTCGATGCCATGCAGTCGATCGTCACCACCATGGGCGAGGTCAACGTGAACACGCAGGAGATCGCTGGCGCCGTGCAGCAGCAATCGGCAGCGACCTCGGAGATTTCGCACAGCGTGCGCCAGGCGGCACGCGGCACCGAGGACGTGGTGGCGCATATGCCGGGCGTGACTAAAGCGGTCGACGAGACCAGCCAGTCGGCCACGCAGATGCTCCAGGTGTCGCGCGATCTCTCGCGCCAGGCCGAGCAACTCCGCCACACGGTGGAGAACTTCCTGCGCCAGGTGGCCGCCGCCGATCAGCTCAAGCGCGCGAGCTAGCTAGAACCTCAGTCGGAAGTCCGTAGCTGAGGTCTGCCCGTCTCGCCGGGACGACGAAGGGCACCACCCAACTTGCGTGACGGGATGTTGCAGAAGCCCGCGCGGGAGAAGCGCTTCGTCGCGTTCGCGAGATCGATCCGACGTGGAGCCCGCGAGAGAGCCTAACCGCTCCAAATTCGGTCGAAGGCGAGATTGCGCGGGCACAGGCAATCGCTATCGAGGCCGAGGCGAGGCTCAGCGGACTTGCTCGACAGCCATCTGTCGATCCGAGAGGTTCCGTTCGAATCATGTGCGACGGTACTTGGAAATAGGAAGAGCCATGAAAAAGAGCAGCTACTTCGACTCGCGCGAAATGGACAGCTGGCCCGAAGCCAAAGCGCTAAAGCCGTATTTCTTCGCGCCTCCGGGACAGGAATGGTTCGACACCGGTGGCAATGACGGTGCGTCGATCGATGCCGAGGGCATCGATGGGACTGGCGAACTCCCCGCCAATGCTGGCCGGATTGATCTTCGACTATTGATGTGGGGTATCCCAAACCTCGGCGTGTTGCTGATTTATTCGAAGTGGGGGGGCGGGCTTCGAGAGACCTATAGCTCCAAAGGCGATCCGCGCCGGTTGCGCGAGTGGGTTCGCAATTTACATAATACGCCGTTGCCGGTGGGCCTGTTCATCCCTTTCAAAAGCGCTTGGCTCGCGGTGAAGGAATTCATCGACACGGATGGCGCGCTTCCCGAGAGTATTGAATGGGTCGCGAACAAGGATCTTCCGCCCGGTACGTTTCCCGATCCTTAGTGCTGAGCGAAACGGCAACCGGGTTGACGCGTGGCAGCCGCGCAGCGAAGCTCTCGCGGCCCGAATCAGGGCGGACACGTCGGTCTCGCCATCATTCACGGCGCCATTTTCGCGCTTGGCTTGCTCGTGGAGTCGGGACTGCGGTCATCGAGACCAAGCTTCGCCGGCTAGAACGCGCCTTTAAGGCCAATTTCGATCCCAACCAACCGCGCGTGCCAGCAGGCAATCCCGATGGCGGGCAATGGACGAGTACTGGCGAAAGCGCCAGCGATCGGAACCAGTGGGACTTCCACAAGTGCATGAATGCCTGTCTCCAAAGCTATGAGCGGAATTTCGACATGGATGAAGACCTGGCTTGGGACATGATTCGCGTCTCGTTTTGCATCGGGAGGCAACTCAGGGATTTGCTTCCGCGATTGAAAGAGCAATGTGGCCCCGAAGAATACCGGGATCACGCCCGGGCCATTGCGGGAGCTCTTCATGGCGTCAACACCGCGCTCATAGATCGAGCGCTGGCCGCGCACCCAGACCTCTCTACGCGCATCGAGACCGAACTTGCAGAATCTGGCCGCATTGAGTGAATTCGGGCGTTGCCGAGCACGTAGGGCGCAACTGAAATCCACCGCCCGAGCGACATGATCCTTGCCTATTGAACGCGAAGCCATTGACGCGCGGCAGGCGCGCGGCGAAGCTCTGCGGCCCGAATAGGGACGGGGAGCACGTCGCGGGAGGACAGCGTGGGCCGCATCATCCGCACTTTTCTTGCAGGGGTGCTTGCCCTGCTGCCGATCGCCGTCACGGTGTTCGTGACGGCGTGGGTCGCCTCGCTCGTGGCGAGCTATGCCGGTCCCGGCAGCTTTATCGGCCGGCTCATTACCACGCTCGGCACCTCGCTCGGTCTCGACATCGAGCCCACCTCGGCCGCCGCCTATCTGCTGGGCCTTGCCATCATTCTCGGCGCCATTTTCGCGCTCGGCCTGCTGGTCGAGTTGGGATTGCGGTCGTTCATCCTGAACAGCCTCGATGGGCTGATGCGGCGCATCCCGATCATCTCCAGTATCTACGACCTGGCGAAACGCTTCGTCGCCATTGTCGATCGCGGCGATCAGGGCGACCTCAAGAGCATGCAGCCGGTCTGGTGCTTCTTCGGCGGGGAAGGGGGCGCCGCGGTGCTCGGCTTGATGCCATCGCCCCAGCCGGTGGCTATCGGCGAGCATAGCTATCTCGGCCTGCTGGTGCCGTCGGCGCCGGTGCCGTTCGGCGGCGCCTTGATCTATGTGCCGTCGGACTGGGTCAAGCCGGCCGAAGGCGGCGTCGAGCGGCTGATGAATGTCTATGTGTCGATGGGCGTGACCCCGCCTCTATCGAAGCCGGGCGAGTCCCCACCAGTCGTCATCGAGGGCGCCGTGGCGAAGCCACCGCGTAAGCCTAAGCCACCGAAGCCGGATTGACGTTCCAACTGGCGCCTTGCCTGGTACGACTCTCCGGGCCAGGACCCAACGCGTGTCTGCCGCGCCGAGAGGCTTACGTCGCAAATCTAAAATGCAGCACGTCGCCGTCCTTGACGACGTAATCCTTGCCTTCGAGCCTGAGCTTGCCGGCATCGCGCGCGCCGGCTTCGCCCGCCAGCGCCACATAGTCGTCATAGGCGATGGTCTCGGCGCGGATGAAGCCCGTCTCGAAATCGGTATGGATCACGCCTGCAGCTTGCGGCGCGCGGGTGCCCTCCGGCACGGTCCAGGCGCGCGCCTCTTTCGGTCCCGCGGTGAAATAGGTGATCAGCCCGAGCAGCTTATAGCCTTCGCGAATCAGCCGGTTGAGCCCGGGCTCGCTGAGGCCAAGCTCGGCGAGATAGGCCTGCCGCTCTTGCGGCGCCAGCTCGGCAAGCTCGGCCTCGATCTTGGCGGAGATGACGACGCAGCCCGCGCCTTCCTTGGCCGCACGCGCGGCCACCCGCGCCGAATATTCGTTACCGGTCGCGGCCGAGGCCTCATCGACATTGCAGACAAAGACCACGGGCTTCGAGGTGAGCAGGTTGAGCGCGTTGAAGGCGGCACGCTCTTCGTCGGCGACGGGAGCGAGCCGCGCCGGCTTGCCCTCGCGCAACAGCGGCAGGATGCGCTCGACCAATTCGAGCGTCTTCTTCGCCTCCTTGTCCTGGCCGCGCAGCTTCTTCTCGAGCAGCTGCACGCGCCGCTCCAGACTGTCGAGATCGGCCAGCATCAGCTCGGTCTCGATCGTGTTGGCATCGTCGATCGGATCGATCCGGCCCTCGACATGCACCACGTCCGGGTCCTCGAAACAGCGCAGCACATAGGCGATGGCGTCGACCTCGCGGATATGGGCGAGGAACTGATTGCCGAGCCCTTCGCCCTTGGACGCGCCGCGCACCAGCCCGGCGATGTCGACGAAGGTGAGCCGCGTCGCGATCACTTGCGCGGACTTGGCGATGGCGGCAAGCCGGTCGAGCCGCGGGTCGGGCACCGGCACCTCGCCGACATTCGGCTCGATGGTGCAGAACGGGTAGTTGGCGGCCTGCGCCGCCGCGCTCTCGGTCAGCGCGTTGAACAGCGTGGACTTGCCGACATTGGGCAGCCCGACAATGCCGCATTTGAAACCCATGGGTCAGTCCGCCTTCACGCGCCGAACCAGCGGCGGAGCTTCTCTGCCAGGCTGCCTTGCGGCTCGGTCTTCTTCTCGGCTGCGGACTCCTCGACCCGCGGGCCAGGTTTTGCGCGCGGAGCGGCGGCCTCGGGCTTGGGCTCCGCTTGCATCGCGTGCGCCACCCGCGACTGGAACTGCTCGAAGGCGCCGTCGGCCAGATATGGCGCCTGCGCGGCGATCGCGTCGAGCAGAGGTTTTAGCCACACATGATCCGCCTTGGCGAAATCGTGCAGCACGTGATGCGTCACGAGCTCCTTACCCGGATGTCCGATGCCGATGCGCACGCGCACATACTCGTTGCCGATATGCGCCGATAGCGATCTGAGCCCGTTATGGCCGGCGACCCCGCCGCCGGTCTTCACCCGCACTTTGCCCGGCGCAAGGTCGAGCTCGTCGTGGAACACCACCACGTCAGCAAGATCGAGCTTGTAGAAGCGAACCGCCTCGCCTACGGCGCGGCCCGACGCGTTCATGAAGGTCCCCGATTTGAACAGGAGCACCTGCTCCTCGCCAAGCCTGCCTTCCGAGGCTGCGCCTTGAAAGCGTTTGCGCCAGGCGGGAAAGCCATGCGCGGCGGCGATGGCGTCGACCGCCATGAAGCCCACATTGTGGCGGTTGAGCGCGTGTTCCGCCCCGGGATTGCCGAGGCCGACAAAGAGCTTCATCGATGTGGTCCCTACCGAAGGCTAGACGCGCATGAACGCCACGCGCGAGAAGGACGCTACTCCTTCTTTTTCTTCTCTTCCTTCGGCTTCTCCTTGTCGTCGCCAGCCTCGGCGGGCGCAGCCTCGGCGCCCTCGGCACCGGGCACGGCAGCCTCGGCCGTGGGCGCGCCGGCCACCGGCTCTTCAGCCGAGCGTCCGACGATGGTCGCCACTGTGAAGTCGCGCTCGGCGATGGTCGGGCGCACGCCTTCGGGCAGCGCGATCGCCGAGATATGCACCGCGTCGCCGATCTCGAGCCCGGTCAGGTCGACGTCGAAATGGTCGGGGATGGCGTCGGAGGGGCAGCGCACCTGGATCTCGTGGCGCACCACGTTGAGCACGCCGCCGCGCTTCAACCCGGGGGAGGCGGCCTCGTTCAGGAAATGCACCGGCACCTCGACGGTGACCAGGGCGTCCTTGCTGAGCCGCAGGAAATCGACATGAATGGGGAAGTCGCGGATCGGATCGAGCTGCACCGCGCGGGGGATCACCCGCGTCTTGGAGCCGTCGACATTTAAGGTGAAGACGGTGCTCTGGAAATGGCCGGTGAGGAGCTGCAGGGTGATCGCGCGATATTCGACCGAGATCGTCTCCGGGTCCTTCTTGTCGCCGTAAAGGGTGCCGGGAATGCGCCCTTCACGCCGCGCGGAGCGCGCGCCGCCCTTGCCTGAGCGCTGTCTCGCCCATGCCTTGAGTTCGACTGCCTCAGCCATGCTAGCCTCCAAAGCCAAAAATGAAGGGCCCAAAGAGGCCCGCGATTGAGGGGGCTTATAGCCCAGAGCGCGGCCGGATGACAACACTCCTATCGGCGCGGGGGCGGCGCTGGGCGTCGTTTGGTGCCGGGGCCACATTAGGCGTAGACTGAGCTTTCACGCGACCGTGCAGCCCAAAGTCGTCACCGTCGCCAAGTCACGCGTTGAAGGAGAACGTCACCATGCCGCAGAGCGTCTACAAAATCATCGAAGTGATCGGCACCAGCAAGACCTCCTGGGAGGAAGCCGCCAAGAACGCGGTCGAGCTCACCGGCGAGCATTTGCGCGAGTTGCGGGTGGCCGAGGTCTTGGCCCAGGACGTCGTCATCAGCGCCGAAGGCAAGGTCGAGGCCTACCGCACCAAGCTCAGTATTTCCTTCAAATACGAGGGCGGTCACTGACCAGCCGGCCGGGCCCTCAGTAGAACAGGCTCGAGACCGACTGTTCCTCGGCCGTGCGCGCGATCGCCTCGCCGAGCAGAGAGGCTATCGGCAGCACCCGGATATTGTGCGCGTTCTTCACCGAGTCGCTCGGCAGGATCGAGTCGGTGATGACCAGCTCCTTCAGCCGCGACGACATGATGCGCGCCACTGCGCCGCCAGATAGCACGCCGTGGGTGATATAGGCGGTGACGAGCGTGGCGCCGTGATCGAGCAGCGCCTCGGCCGCGTTGACCAGCGTGCCGCCGGAATCGACGATGTCGTCGACCAGCACGCAGCTGCGGCCTTTCACGTTGCCGATCACGTTCATCACTTCTGAATCGCCCGGCCGCTCGCGCCGCTTATCGACGATGGCGAGGGGCGCGTCGATGCGCTTGGCGAGCCCGCGCGCACGCACCACGCCGCCAACGTCGGGCGAGACCACCATGAGATTGTCGGTGGGGAACAGGTGCTTGACGTCCTGCACCATCACCGGCGCGGCGAACAGATTGTCGGTCGGGATGTCGAAGAACCCCTGTATCTGCCCGGCATGCAGATCGAGCGTGAGCACGCGGTCGGCGCCGGCCTCGACGATCATATTGGCGACGAGCTTGGCCGAGATCGGCGTGCGCGGGCCCGGCTTCCGGTCCTGGCGCGCATAGCCGAAATAGGGAACGACCGCGGTGATGCGCCGCGCCGACGCGCGCTTCAGCGCATCGATGATGATGAGCAGCTCCATCAGATGGTCGTTGGCGGGCGCCGAGGTCGACTGGATGACGAACACGTCCTCGCCGCGGACGTTCTCCTGCACCTCGACGAAGATCTCCATGTCGGCGAAGCGCCGCACGATGCATTTGGCGAGTGGGGTCTTGAGGTAGCTTGCGATCGCCTCGGCGAGGGGGCGGTTGCTATTGCCCGCAACCAGTTTCATCCGATCGCTCCTTACCCGGCGAGCGCGCCGGCGGCCGCTCTTAACAAGGCGGCTTTTAACAAGCCGTTGCCAGCGCTGTAAACTAAAGGGATGCGGAAAAGATTGTGTATGAGCCTCAGCTCGACTTCGGCAGGAGCTTGATGATACCGGCGGCCGCGGCGCCGGCGGCGGCATCGGCGACCGCCCCCCACGGGCCGTTCAGCGAGCCCCGCGGGATGGTGTTCTGCTGCGATACGGTGCCGAGCTTCTTGCCGTTGGGGTCGAGCACCTGCCAATCGATGCGGATGCTTTGCTTGCCGCCGCTGGCATCGGCCAGGCTGACCGTGCCCTTTACCATATAGACGTTGACGGACGTTCCGTTGGCCAGCTTAACGCCGCCGGCATAAAGCCGCTTTTTGAGCGCGGTGGTCAGCGAGCGCGTGCCGTCGCCGGGGGCGCCTGCAACGGGTGCAACCACCACGCCGTTGGCCTTGGGCGCGGGCGCAGCGGCCGGCGCCGGAGTTGAAGCGGTGGGCGTCGCATCCGAGGCGGCGGCCACTGCGCTTGCCGAACCGCCGCCATGCGGCATGCTTGCCGCAAGTTGGGACGCGGTCTTGCCGGCGATGCTGCGGATCGCGGTGGCGTCGACATTCGCCCAGGGATCGCCCCCGGCTCGGCCGGCAACGACCTCTTCGCCCGAGACCCGGGCCACCCGCTGGCCGCCCGCGTCGTTTACGTCCCAGATATAGGTGACCTTCGCGCCTTTGCCCTCATTGGTGGCGATGAGATAGCCGCGCAGGGTGTAGTTCGCCTTGCTGCCCTCCGGGACAATCGTCAGTCCACGCTCGCCGCCAGCCGCCACCAGCGCATCGCTCAATTGTTGGGCAACTTGCGGCGTCGTGCCGATGATCGGCGCCACGGCAATCTTCTTCGAGCCGCCGAACAGGCTGGTCGCGCTGCTGAAGATGCCACCGCTGCTTGGGCTTCCGGGGCCGCCGCCGCAGCCGGACAGGCACGCAACCGCAATGACGGCGACCGCCGCGGAGGCGATACGCCTGACCCAGCCGCGCACGTGACGTGTGTCCGCGCCCAACAAATTTCTCCCTCTGTTGGCCGCACAGCACCGCTCGCGACAGACCTGTCGTGACGGAACTCCGAACCCTCTCCCGAACAACAGCTTACCCGCCCCGGCTGGCTGGCGTCCAGTTTTAGCGTGGATTCGGTTTTTTTGGGCCTTCCGACGCCTCGTTAAGGCAGGTCAGGCGAGCACGATGGCGGAAATTTGGCGTCCGTAGTCGTCTTCGCCATGATGTTGTGACCGCCGGTAGCTAAACAGCCGGCTTTCCTCGCAATAGGTACAAAGGCCGATTTCGGCAATCGAGCCGACGCCGACTCGCGCCAGCCTCTCGCCGACATAGGCCGGGAGGTCGAAATGGGGCTCTCCGGAGCTCTCGTCGGTGACGAAAAAGGCGGCGCTTTCCGGTTCCTCGGCCACGAAGCGCGCGAGGAACTCGGCGCCGACCTCATAGGCGTCTTGCGAAATGGCCGGCCCGATCGCCGCGGTGATGCGTTCGGGCTTCGCCCCGAGCTTGCGCATAGCCTCGACAGTGGCCTCGAGAATGCCCCCGAGCGCGCCTTTCCAGCCGGCATGCGCCGCGCCGATCACCCGTGCATCCCCGTCGCAGAACAAGACCGGCGCACAGTCGGCGGTGAGCACCCCGATGACCAGCCCGGGCGTGTTGGTGACGACGGCGTCGGCCTCGGGCGGCGTGTTGCCCTTCCACGGCGCCTCGGCGATCACCGCATCGGCGCTGTGCTTCTGAAAGAGGGTGATGAGTTTGCCTGGCTCCGCGCCCAGCAGTTCGGCGACGCGCGCGCGGTTCTCCACCACGTTGGCCGCGTCGTCGCGCGAACCGGGCCCGCAATTGAGCGAGGCATAGATGCCGCTCGAGACGCCGCCCTGGCGCGTGAAGAAACCATGCTCCACGCCCGGAAGCGCGGCGAGGCTAGACGCGCAAAGCTTCATTTTGTCGGGTGTGACCATGACGGGTGCGCAAAGATCGGAAGCTCAACTGTCTCCGAAGGGAGGCGGCGGGGCAAGCCCGCTCGATTGCAGCGCGAGGATCTTGAACAAAACCCCCATTTGACGCGGATCGGCGAGCCTGGCCGCGCCTGACACAATCGCCGCCTTCTGCGCCGGCGCCGCATTTTGCGAAAGCCGCGCGCAGCGGGTCTCGAGCCCGAGCCTGAGCAGGAATTCGCCCTGTGGCATCGGTCCATAGGCGGCAAGCCCGAGCGCGCGCGCGCTGTCTTTCAGCGCGGCGAAATCGACATGCGCGGTGAGATCGGCTTCGCCCGGCGCGGCGAGGGGGTCGGCGAAGCGATGGCTCTGGACCGCTTGCAGCGTGTCGCCGGCACCGCTCTCGGCATGGCCGTAGTCGGCGAACAGCGCGGCGACGGGCGCGTGCTTCGCCCGCGCAGCGAGGTCCGCCAGCAGAGCTGTGATCGCCGGGCGCGTTTCGACGATCACGCCGTCGACCATCGTCACGGCATCGAACGACTGCGGCACCGCGCCCGGCTCGACCGGCGCTCCCAAACAGAAGCTGAAGCCGCCCCGGTCGCCGAGCGTGACGCAGCGCTCGCGCCACGTACCGTCCACGTGCACCAACTGCCGAATAGGAAGCGCATCGATGAACTCGTTGGCGATGAGGATGAGCGGGCCTTGCGGCACGTCTGCGATGCGCTCGTACCAGTGCAGCGCGGCAGAGGATGATTGCAATGTCGCGCGCTGCGTCTCACGCAGGCGGGGGCTCGTCTCCACCAGCGCGATGGTGATGTGTTCGAGGAGACGCGGCACCCGGCTGAAGACGCGAAGCGCGTCGGCCATCAGCGTGCCGCGCCCAGGGCCGAGCTCGGCGACAACGACCGCCGGCTCGCCCATGGCCTGCCAGACCGCGGCGGCCCAGACGCCAAGCAGCTCGCCGAACACCTGGCTGATCTCGGGCGCGGTGACGAAGTCGCCGTCTTTGCCGATCGGCTGCCGCGTGGAGTAATAGCCGGCATCGCCGTCGGCGAGACAGGTCTGCATATAGTCATGCACGCTGATCGACCCGTCGCGCGCGATAAGCTGTTTCAGCCTCGCCGCCAGCGGTGTCTGCTCGGCGCTGTCGAGCCTGCGTTGCGCGCCCATCACGAAGACGCCAGAGTGGGCTGCCGTCTCGCCCGCCAGATCAGCCAGGCGCCGATCAGGACCATGGGAATGGAATAGACGATGCCGGGAGTGAAGATGCCGACATCCATCGGGTGACCGGCATGCGGCTCGCGCACGAACTCGACCGCGCTGCGGAAGATGCCGTAAAACACCAGGAACAGCCCGAACACCGTGCCCGGCCGCGTCAGCGCGTGGAATTTGTGCGTGGCGATGCGCAGGATGATGAACAGCACGAGGCCTTCGAGAAACGCCTCATAGAGCTGGCTCGGATGCCGCGGCTGATCGCCGGCGCCGGGGAACACCATCGCCCAGGGCACGTCGCTGACCCGTCCCACCACCTCGGAATTGATGAAGTTGGCGATGCGTCCGAAGAACAGGCCGAACGGCGTCGCCGCCGAGGCAATGTCGCCGAGCGACAGCGGATTGATCCCTTTGACGCGCGAAAACAGATAGACGGCGAGCGCGACGCCGAGCAGCCCGCCATGGAACGACATGCCGCCGTGCCACACCGCGGGAATCTCGGCCGGGTTCTGCCAGAAATAACTCGGCTCGTAGAACAGCACGAAGCCGAGTCTGCCGCCGACCACGATGCCGAGGGTGATCCAGAGCAAAAAGTCGTCGGCCTGCGCGACGGTCAGCGGCGACTTGCCGCCCCAAAGATCGGGCCGCGACACCAGCCGACGGGCGTAGAGCCAGCCGAGCAGGATGCCGGCCATATAGGCCAGCCCATACCACCGAACGGCGACCGGCCCGAACTCGATCGCGACGGGATCGATCACCGGGTAGGGGATGACAAGGAGTTCCATGCGGGCTCGGCTTGCGTCCTGGCGGGAGGCCCGGACCCTTCACCGCCGAGCGGCTGCTGTCAAGGCGCGGCACGGCCGTGTGGCGGGGATGGCTTGCGCCTCAACACCGGTCATCCCATAGTCCGGTCATGACCCAGACCACAGGCCGGTTCTTCGACGAATTGGGCAAGCTGATCACCGGCGCCGCTGGCGCCGCCGATGGCGTGCGCAAGGAGATCGAAACTGTGGTGCGCTCCCAGGCGGAGCGCGTGTTGCGCGATCTCGACGTGGTGCAGCGCGAGGATTTCGAGGCGGTCAAAGCCATGGCGCAGAAAGCGCGCGAGGAGAACGAACTGTTGAAGCAGCGCATCGCCGCGCTCGAGGCCGCCATCGTCAAAGGCCTGGCCGATAAGGGCTAATTGCCCCGACGCCAAATCGCCGAAAAAAATTGTTTTGATCTGTCGATTTCGCCGCGCGCCGTTCGACGTGGTGATAGAGCCGGCCACCGCTTGCCGGGTGCCAAGGCTCCGCAACAGAAGGAGACAGCGATTATGCGTTTCATGGTTTTGGTCAAGGCTACGAAGGACTTGGAGGCCGGCGTCATGCCTTCGGAGGAGATGCTTTCCGCCATGGCGAAGTTCAACGAGCAGATGGTCAAGGCCGGTGTGATGCTCGATGCCAACGGGCTTCAGCCGAGTTCGAAAGGCGCCCGCATTAGGTTCCCCGCCGGTAAAATTGGGCAAGCGACCGGTTCTCGTACCGTGATTGACGGTCCTTTCGCGGAAACCAAGGAACTGGTGGCCGGCTACTGGATCATCCAGGTGAAGTCGAAAGCCGAGGCGATTGAATGGATGAAGCGGTGCCCAAACCCGCATAACGAGGAATGCGAAATCGAAATTCGACAGGTCTTCGAGTTGGAGGACTTCGGCGCCAGCGAAGCCGTCGAGCATCACCGCGCGCTGGGGGACAAGCTCGCCAGCAAGGCTCGTCACGGCGCCGGCGCGTGAGAGTGCAAAGCGAAAGCCCGCAGCACTGTGGCTAACGATCCGAACTTCTAGAGGAGCAACGACGATGCGATTCCTGTCGATGGTGAAAATGAACGAAGCGAAGATGACTCAAACCCCCAAGGCCATGATGGATGCGATGAATGCGATGGTGGAAGAGGCCGCGAAGGACGGCTGCGTCATGGTTCAAGGAGTGGGCCTGCTGCCGACTTCGAGCGGCATGCGCGCACGGCTTGCCGGCGGCAGGCTCACCCTCACCGACGGCCCATTCACCGAGGCCAAGGAAGTGATCGGCGGCTACGCGATCTTCGAATGCGCCTCAAAGGCGCAGATGCGGAAATGGACCGAGCGCTTCATGAAGCTGCACAAGATCCACATGCCGGGTTGGGAAGGTGAGTGCGAAGTGCGCCAGATCCCCGACCCTGGCCAGGAGGTTTGCGGCAAGCCCGCAGAGACGCGGGCCGCCGCCGAGTGAGGCGGCTTGCCGCATCGGCGGAGTGGCGATAGTCGGTAGCCGGTGACGGCTACCGACACACACCGCGCCATCGAGGCGGTCTTCAGGATCGAGCAGGCGAAGCTCATCGCCGGATTGACGCGGGTCGTCCGCGATATCGCCCTCGCCGAGGAACTCGCCCAGGATGCCCTCGTCGCGGCGCTCGAGCAATGGCCCAAGTCCGGCATTCCGGATAATCCTGGCGCATGGCTCATGGCCGCCGCCAAGCATCGGGCGATCGACGTCCTCCGCCGCAACAGCTTGCGCGATCGCAAGCATGAACAACTCGGCTACGCGCTCGAAGTCGAGCAGGAGACGGGGCAACCGAATCTCGATGCGGCCCTCGACGACCACGTCGGCGACGATCTGCTCCGCCTCGTGTTCATCGCCTGTCACCCCATCCTTTCGCCGGAGGCCCAAGCGGCGCTGACGTTGCGCCTGCTAGGCGGCTTGAGGACGGACGAGATCGCGCGAGCATTCCTCCTGCCCGAGCCTCCCATCCAACAGCGTATCGTCCGCGCCAAGCGCACGCTGAGCGACAGCCGGGTGCCCTTCGAAGTGCCGCGTGGCGCGGAACTCGAGGAACGTCTCTCCTCGGTGCTCTCCGTCATCTATCTCATCTTCAACGAGGGCTATTCGGCGACGGCTGGCGAGGACTGGATGCGGCCTCAGCTCTGCCAGGAGGCGTTGCGTCTTGGCCGCATTCTGGCTGAGCTCACGCCGCAGCAAGCCGAGGTCCACGGTCTCGTGGCGCTGATGGAGATCCAGGCATCGCGTTTCGGTGCGCGCACCGGCCCATCGGGAGAGCCCGTGCTGCTGCTCGACCAGGACCGCGCGCGCTGGGACCAGCTTCTCATCCGCCGCGGTCTCGCGGCGTTGGCGCGGGCGGAAGCCTTGAATGCCGCACCGGGGCGCAGCCCTGGCCCCTATGTCCTGCAAGCCGCTATCGCCGCTTGCCATGCCCGAGCCCGAAGCGCGGAGGAGACCGACTGGGCGCAAATCGTGGGACTTTACGCCAAGCTTGGAGAAATCACCCCGTCGCCTGTTGTGGAACTCAATCGCGCGGTGGCGCTCGCCATGTTGTTCGGTCCTGAGGCGGGTCTGAATGTGGTCGATGCGCTGACTGCGGAGCCGGCGCTCAAGACCTACCATCTGTTGCCGAGCGTGCGCGGCGACCTGCTGAGGAAGCTCGGCCGCTTCGAGGAGGCCCGCGCGGAGTTCGAACGCGCGGCGAGCCTCACCCGCAACGAGCGCGAGCGCCGCTTGCTGCTCGACCGTGCCGCCCGTTGCGCCGTTGAGGCGGACGACCAGAGAAACCCGCATCAAGAGTCTTGACGAGCCGCTCCGACAGCGCTCTCGGCGTTGGAGCGAGTCGCGGGACACCTAACGCGCTCCGCAAAGCCCTCAATCCACAACTATCTTGAGTCAAACGGGTTAGCGACCGCGCTCGCGTTGGTGCTGACACACCGCCCGTTATATAACTGATTCACAAAGTGATTCGCGCGAGCGGGCAGCTTAAACGCGCAACCTATCCCGGGGCCACCGAGGACATGCATGGCTACCATACAGCCGATCTACGACCATTTCACCAACCCGGTGGATATGGTCGAGCACATTGCCACCATCCACGCTTGGACCTTCGAACGCTCCGCTCCTGACGAGTTGACACTGACGGTTGCCGGGACCTGGTGCGACTATCACATCTCGCTCACCTGGCGGGACGATCTCGAGGCGCTGCATCTGGCTTGCGCCTTCGATTTCAAAGTGTCGAAGCTCCGCCTCGGCGAGATCTACAAGCTGATGGCTCTCATCAACGAGCAACTCTGGCTCGGCCATTTCGACTTGTGGAAGGAGGACGGCCTGCTGCTCTATCGCCACGGCTTGCTGCTGGCGGGCGCCGACACGCATGTCGGCCAGTGCGAGGCGCTTCTTAAGGCTGCACTCGAAGCCTGCGAGCGCTATTATCAGTCGTTCCAATTCGTATTATGGGCGGGCAAGTCCCCCGAGGACGCGCTCGCCGCAACCATGCTCGAGACGCAAGGCCACGCATGACACTGAGCCTCGCCGGCCCGCTGCTCCTGGTGGGAGCGGGAAAGATGGGCGGGGCGATGCTTGAGGGCTGGCTCCGCCAGGGCCTCGATCCGGCCCTCGTCTTCATCCAGGACCCCGCGCCGCCGCCCGAGGTGGCGGCGCTTGCCGCGCGTCATTCGATTGCCGCCGGCACCGCGCCCGATCTGCCGGCGCCGCCCTCGGTGATCGTCGTCGCGGTGAAGCCCGACCTCTTGCAGAAGCTCATGCCGGAGATCGAGCCGATGATCGGCGAGCGCAGCGTGGTGCTGTCCATCGCCGCGGGGCGTACGCTCGACAGCATGGCTCGCCTCCTGCCGCCGGGCACCGCCATCGTGCGCGCCATGCCCAATACGGCTGCCTCGGTCGGGCGCAGCATGACCGTCGCCTGCGCCAATGCCGCCGTCGACCGCGGCCAGGCGCTGGAATGCGGCATGCTGCTGGAAGCGGTGGGGGAGGTGCTATGGCTCGACGACGAGAGCCTGATGGACGCAGTCACGGCCGTGTCGGGCAGCGGGCCGGCCTATGTGTTCCTGCTGGTGGAATGTCTTGCCCAAGCGGGTCGCGCCGCCGGTCTCGCCCCTGATCTTGCGCAACGCTTGGCGCGGGTCACGGTTGAAGGCGCGGGCGAGCTGTTGCGCCGCTCCGACCTGTCGCCTGCAGAGCTGAGAGAGAAAGTAACCTCGCCCAAGGGCACCACTGCGGCGGCGCTCGCCGTACTGATGGGGCAGGACGCGATGCAGGAGCTGCTCACCCGCGCAGTCGCCGCCGCCGCCAAGCGCTCGAGCGAGCTGTCGTCCTAGAGCGTGTCGACTTTCTGTTGCATGCGGCCCTGGCATGTCTGCTCTCGGTGTGAAGCGGACATCCCTGCTACCGTCTCCGATGTCCGCTCATGACCCATACCGGACGTGGGGTATACTGCGGGCTAAAGGAAGGCGTCCTCGTCGAGAAAAGGACGAGTTCGAGGGGTAAGAGCGCGGGAGGCGTACCTTGGTGCCGCTTTCAGCTTTGCGAGGTATTCCCGGGACGCCAAGGGGACATTCCAACGCCGCGCGATCCCATTTGCCGAGTGAGGCCGCGGCCTCATAGGTGCTGACCAGGAACTCCAGCAGTTCCAACTTGACGTAGGTCAAGGTGGAGGAACAGGATTGACCCAGAAGAACCTATAAAGTGGCCCCTCGTGTCCATGGGAGGACAGTATGCTTCACCAAGTCATCGAGACGTTGAATGCGCGGGTGGCGTTACGCCCACGTTACGACAATTTCATCGGCGGCAAATGGGTGGCGCCAGTCGACGGCAATTATTTCGACAATATCAGCCCCATCACCGGCAAGCCGGTCTGCCAGATCGCGCGCTCGCAGGCGGCCGATATCGAGCTGGCACTCGACGCCGCGCATAAGGCGAAGGACGCCTGGGGCAACATGGCGCCCGCCAAGCGCGCCGAGATCCTCAACAAGGTCGCCGACCGCATGGAGGAGAACCTCAAGGTGCTCGCCGCGGTCGAGACCATCGACAACGGTAAGCCGATCCGCGAGACCACCTTCGCCGACATTCCGCTCGCCATCGATCATTTCCGCTATTTCGCCGCTTGCGTCCGCGCTCAGGAAGGCTCGCTATCTGAGATCGATCACGACACCATCGCCTATCACTTCCACGAGCCGCTCGGCGTGGTCGGGCAGATCATCCCGTGGAACTTCCCGATCCTGATGGCGGTGTGGAAGCTCGCGCCCGCGCTTGCCGCCGGCAATTGCATCGTACTGAAGCCGGCAGAACAGACGCCGATGTCGATCATGGTGCTGATGGACATCATAGGCGATCTGCTGCCCGCCGGCGTGCTCAACGTCGTCAACGGCTTCGGCGTCGAGGCCGGCAAGCCGCTCGCCCAGAACAAGCGCATCGCCAAGATCGCCTTCACCGGCGAGACCACGACCGGCCGCCTCATCATGCAATATGCGTCCGAGAACCTGATCCCGGTCACGCTCGAGCTCGGCGGCAAGTCGCCCAACATCTTCTTCGCCGACGTGATGGCGGAGGACGACGCCTTCTTCGACAAGGCGCTCGAAGGCTTCGCCATGTTCGCGCTGAACCAGGGCGAGGTCTGCACCTGCCCCTCACGCGCATTGGTGCAGCGCTCGATCTACGACAAGTTCATCGAGAAGGCCGTCGCCCGGGTGAACAAGATCAAGCAGGGCAATCCGCTCGAGCTCACCACCATGATCGGCGCGCAGGCCTCCAACGATCAGCTGGAAAAAATCCTCTCCTATGTCGATATCGGCAAGAAGGAAGGCGCCAAGCTGCTCACCGGCGGCGAGCGTCTCGCGCTCAACGGCGAGTTGGCGGAGGGCTATTACATGCAGCCCACCGTGTTCGCCGGCAACAACAAGATGCGCATCTTCCAGGAGGAGATCTTCGGCCCCGTGCTTTCCGTCACCACCTTTGAGGACGAGGACGAGGCGCTCGAAATCGCCAACGACACGCTGTACGGCCTCGGCTCCGGCGTGTGGACCCGCGACATCAACCGTGCCTATCGCATGGGCCGCGGCATCCAGGCGGGTCGGGTGTGGACCAATTGCTACCACCTCTACCCGGCGCACGCGGCGTTCGGCGGCTATAAGAAGTCAGGCATCGGTCGCGAGACCCACAAGATGATGCTGGACCATTACCAGCAGACCAAGAACGTGCTGGTGAGCTATAGCCCGAAGGCGCTCGGCTTCTTCTAGGCGAGGTTGGCGCCGGACTTTAGCTCTGCGCCAGAAGCCCGCGTCATGAAATAGTTGGAGTCGCGCGATGGAACACCCTGGTGAAACCGTGTCGATCAAATCTCATGGTCCTGCCAATTTGGCAGAACCCATCTTGATCGACGACGCGACGTATCGCGCCATGTACGAGGCTTCGATCAGAGACCCCGAAACGTTTTGGGGCGAGTACGGCAAACGCATCAACTGGATCAAGCCTTATAGCCGCGTCAAGAACACTTCCTTCGCCTATCCCGATGTCTCGATCAAATGGTTCGAGGACGGCACCCTCAACGTCTCGGCCAACTGCATCGACCGTCATCTCAAGGAGCGTGGTGACCAAGTCGCAATTATCTGGGAGCCCGATGATCCATCGGAAGCGTCCCGCCACATCACCTATGGCGAGCTCTATCGCGAGGTGAATGTCTTTGCCAATGTGCTTCTGTCTATGGGCGTCAAACGCGGCGACCGCGTCACGATCTATCTGCCGATGATCCCCGAGGCGGCTTACGCCATGCTCGCCTGCGCGCGCATCGGCGCCATCCACTCGGTAGTATTCGGCGGCTTCTCCCCCGATGCTCTGGTCGGCCGCATCACCGACTGCAAGTCGAAACTTATCATCACAACCGACGAGGGTTTGCGTGGCGGTAAAAAGGTCAGGCTGAAACACAATACCGATGAGGCCCTAACCAAATCACTGGGTGACGAGAAGGTGGTCGTCATCCGGCGGACGGGCGGTTCTTGCGCCATGCATGCCGGGCGCGACTTTTGGTACCACGAGCTTGCCGCCAATGTCGTGCCGGAGTGTTCGCCCGCAGAGATGGGCGCGGAGGATCCGCTCTTTATCCTCTACACCTCGGGTTCGACGGGAACGCCCAAAGGTGTGGTTCACACCTCTGGCGGCTATCTCGTTTATGCTGCGCTGACCCATCAGACCGTGTTCGACTATCACGACGGCGACGTCTATTGGTGCACGGCTGATGTGGGTTGGGTCACCGGCCACTCTTACATTATCTACGGTCCACTCGCCAACGGCGGGACGACGCTGATGTTCGAGGGTGTGCCGAATTATCCCGATCAATCGCAATTCTGGGAAGTCGTCGACAAGCACAAAGTCAACATCCTCTATACCGCGCCCACGGCAATCAGAGCGCTGATGGGGGCGGGCGACGATTACGTGACGCGCACTAGCCGGAAGTCGCTCAAGCTGCTCGGCAGTGTAGGCGAGCCGATCAACCCCGAGGCCTGGGAGTGGTACTATCGGGTCGTGGGCGAAGAGCGCTGCCCTATCGTCGATACCTGGTGGCAGACGGAGACTGGAGGCATCATGATCACGCCACTGCCCGGCGCCACCAAGCTCAAGCCCGGTTCCGCGACTTTGCCCTTTTTCGGTGTGAAGCCAGCCATCGTCGACAGCGATGGCAACCTGCAAGAAGGCCCCGTCTCCGGCAATCTCGTCATCCTGGATACGTGGCCTGGAATAGCGCGCACTGTCTACGGCGATCATAAGCGCTTCGTCGACACTTACTTTTCCACGTACAAGGGCAAATACTTCACCGGCGACGGCTGCCGGCGCGACGAGGACGGCTATTACTGGATCACCGGCCGCGTCGACGACGTGATCAACGTCTCTGGCCATCGCATGGGCACGGCCGAGGTCGAGTCCGCGCTCGTCTCCCATGCCAAGGTGTCGGAGGCCGCAGTGGTCGGCTACCCCCACACTGTCAAGGGCCAGGGCATCTACTGTTACGTGACGCTGATTGCAGGAGCGGGCGGCTCGGATGCTCTCAAGATCGAACTCCGCGATTGGGTGCGCAAAGAGATCGGCCCGATCGCGTCGCCAGATCTCATTCAGTTCGCGCCCGGCTTGCCCAAGACGCGGTCGGGCAAGATCATGCGTCGGATCTTACGCAAGATCGCCGAAGACGATTTCGGCAATCTCGGCGATATTTCTACGCTGGCCGATCCCGCCGTGGTCGACGACCTCATTCAAAACCGGCAGAACAAGTCAAGCGCGTGACGGTTTCAGCTTCTACGACGGCAGATCGGCGTGGTCTCGCTCTCGACGGATTGCATCGCGGATAAGCTGCTTCGCTTCTTCCACATCGCCCCAGCCGATGAGCTTTACCCATTTGCCTGGTTCAAGATCCTTGTAATGCTCAAAAAAGTGCTGGATCTGACCAAGCGCGATTCTGGGCAGATCAGTATATGCCCTCACATGCTCGTAGTGCTGCGTTAGCTTCAGCGTCGGAACGGCGATAATCTTTTCATCGGTCCCGCCGTCATCCTCCATTTTTAGCACGCCAATTGGGCGCACATTAATGACAGCACCGGGAAAGATTGGGCGGGTATTGGCCACAAGGACGTCGATTGGATCGCCATCCTGCGACAACGTGTGGGGCACGAAGCCGTAGTTACCAGGGTACCGCATCGGGGTGTGAAGGAAACGATCGACGACTAGCGTGCCAGCAGCCTTATCCATCTCATACTTGATCGGTTCTCCGCCAATCGGCACCTCGATTACCACATTGATGTCGTCGGGCGGGTTCACGCCTATTGCGATGGCGTCGAGGCGCATGGGCATTCCCATTCAAACTTGTGATCGAACCACCGATGCGGATCGTAACTGTGCCCGCAACTAAGGGCCAGCAGATACGTGCCGACCGTTGCTTGACGGTCGACGAAGGAGACCTCGCGTTTCGTCAGCATCGGGATACTCCGTGATGAGACCGCTGTTGCGTCTTACACACGCGACCCAATCCTCGTTTTGATGTTGCGGGAATACAACGTGGCTTCCGAGATCGTTTGTCGGATCGGTAGGCCTACTGCTGAATGCCCAATATGGCTCGATCCACCTTCAGCACCGTGGCGATACCATCGATCACCAATTTCTGGGGGTTGGCTTCGCAATATGAGATCACCTGGTCTTGAACGACCTTTGCACCGAGGACGTCCATGTAGTGCTTTTTGGATAATCCGTTAAACCAGCCGCTGTACCAAGCCATCAACAAGTTCGCATCTTCGACGTACGTATCGTCGAGTTGGGCACAAGTCAGTGCCTGCACGTTGAGAAAGCCATTCGCATCTAGGTAATCCGCCAAATGTCGGGCTGCTTGTGCACTCCAGGAGGCGGTGGTTGCCGCCAAAATGATACCGACGAAGAACAGTTTGCGCATTCAGATATCCCTCTTTGCGTAAGTGTTACGGGCGTTTCGGTTGCTCTTAGTACGGGTAACAAGGCGGGTAAGGGTAGTAGCCGCATGCCGGCCGACCGTAGTAGTACGGCGCCGCTGCGCCGTAAGCAGCCGCTCCGGCCACAGCTGCTCCAGCCGCAGCCGCACCATACCAAGCTCCGCGATACGCGGTACGCCGCGCAACTCCCGCGAATGACAATGGCGTCCGTGGCAGACCGATAATGTCGATGAAGACGGACGCCGGTCCGTCCGCTCCGGAGAGGTCGCCCTCCAGCACCTGGACGGCAAAGGTCAGCTTGTCGCCCTCAAGCTTCGGCGACTTCAGCACTACCACTGCATCGCGAACCTTGGACCCATCCTTGTTGAATACCGACACGGTCGCGTTAGGAGGATCCTTGGCGAAGCTGGCGTCGCTGTCGGAGCCCCATTCCTCGAGGAGATGCGTGGTGAGCGCATGTCCTGCAGAACGCACGGGACGATCCGCGAAGATAATCGAATTTGATGCCACGCCATTCAGCGTGAGAGTATCGCCTTGAAGGCTCGCACCTTGCGCGTTCATGACGATCAGCGATGGCACTATTTCCGTTTTGGTTGCGCCGATCTGCTTCTGCGCCGGTGCGCTGATGGCGTCTTGGGCCAGCGCCAATTGAGGCATGCAAAGAAGCCCGGCGACGATTGTGAGCATGTTAGTGGTGCGGCCTATACGCCTCATGAAATCACTCCTTCGGTTTGACTCGCAATTATCCGTTTCGAACCACAGAAGCATGATTACATACCTCTCGTGTTCGCTCTTTAACGCCGCCCTCGGGTGACGAACTGACTTAGGTCAATGTGCTTGCGGCACCGAGCTTGGGATGGCTCGCACCGCAATCCGCGCGCGCTATTTGTCCATGAGTTCTTTCTGCCGGTCCACATAGGCTTGCGTGGTATCGCCTGCCGCAATCAGCGCCTCCACGCATCCCTTGGAAAGCTTGGGGCCACTCTGCTTGAAGCACATATCCAGAAGCTCGCTGCCGATAGCGTATTGGGAACAGAAATTGTGATAGTCCCACTGACACTCATTTTCCATGAGCGGGGTGATGTTGACGGCCTGCGATTGAGCCGAACTTGCGAAGCCAAGAACCAAAATAAAACCGAGAAAAAATTTCGAGCGGTAGCGCGTCATCTACGGTCCCTCCATTACATCCGGGTGGCCGTTTAAGCCGGACGTGTAACGGGCTCATGACGCAAAAGAGGCATAACCGCGGCAGAACATGGCCCAATGGTTGGTCGCTATCCATGTCTGCTAATTGGCACATAGCGGACATGCTCGATGCGCCGTGACTGTCCGCTCTTGGGAGCAAAGTGGACTTGACCTACCGCTATTGACCACGCGCGGCTTATGACTGCACGGCCGGCCCGTTTGGACGATCCGGCTGCCTTCCGACCGCCACGGAAAGCGCCTATCTTCCGCGTGAAGGAGTACCCCCATGTTCGACGATTTTTCCAAGCGTTCAAAAGCCGTGCGGGCGGCGCTCGACCTCGCCCAACATAAGGGCTGGGGCGACATCGGCCTCTCCGATATCGCCGGCGCCGCCAATCTCGGCCTCGCCGATCTCAGACGCGAGTTCACCTGTAAGAGCGACATCCTCCGCGCCTTCCAGGCGGAGGTTGACGCCGAGGTGCTGGCTAAGGCCCGCATCGCTGGCGAGGCGCAAAGCCCGCGCGACCGGCTGTTCGATGCGATCATGACGCGTTTCGAAGTGATGCAGCCTTACAAGCCGGCGCTGAAGCGCATCGCGTCCTATCTACGCTGTCGGCCCGGCGAGGCCGCGTCGCTTCTCTGCGGATCGCTCGCCTCGCAATATTGGATGCTCGCCCGCGCGGGCGCCAAGCTCGACGGACCCGGCGGCGCGCTCAGAGTTGCCGGGCTCACCGCCCTCTACGGCAAAGTGTTCCAGGTCTGGCTCGACGACGACACGCCGTCGCTCGACCGGACCATGGCCGCTCTCGACAAGCGGCTCGGCAAGGGCGAGCGCATGCTGTCAGGCATGGAAGCGGCCTGCGGCCACGTCTGTCGCGTCCTTTGTGGCTTCCTACCGCGCGGCTGGAAGCGCGGCGGCCGGCCCGAAGCCTCTCCAGAGGAGCCGGCGGCCAGCGGTCCGCACTGATCAGTCGGGGAGGTCGTCCTCGTCTTCGGGACCGGAGAGATCTTCCGGTCCTTCGCCGGGCAGCTCGGCATCGACCGGGTCTCCCGCGGTCGGTGCGTCCGGATCGTCCGGCACATCGAGCTCCGCCCCGCCGGGTATCATCATCGGCGCATCGCCGGGATGAAGCACCGGCGCGCCGTTCTTGCGCTCGATCGTGGCGTCACCGCCGCCAATGCCGAGTTCGATCTCCGAGCCCGCCTGCTCATCGTCTTGGATTTCTTCCGTCATGTCCTCGGCGAACACCGGGCCCGCGAAAGACACGGCCATCGCCGCGGCAACGCCTAAAGCCAATCGACGCATGAATGTCTCCTCCCAATAGGTCTCGTCCCAATTCAAACCGGGACTTTTAGCACAGCCTTCAAACCGCCGAGCGGGGACGGGCTGAGCGCGATGTCCCCCCCGTGAATGCGGGCGATGTCCCGGGCAATGGCGAGGCCAAGCCCGGTCGAGCCGGAATCCTGATTGCGCGCATGATCGATGCGGTAGAACGGGCGGAACACATGCTCGTGCTCGGTTTCGGGAATGCCGGGCCCGTCATCTTCCACCTCCACGGTCAGCGCACCGTTCTGCTTGGCGGCGCTGACATTCACATGCTCGGCGAAGCGCGCGGCGTTGTTGACCAGGTTGGCGACCGCGCGCTTGAACGCATGGCGACGGACCGGCACCACCAGCGGGCCGTTCTTGACTTCGATCGCGATCGCCCTGCCGCCATGCGCCTGGCTCTTCACCTCGCTCAGGATCTCGCCGATATCGGTACGCACGATCTCCTCGCCGGCGTCGCCCTTGGCGAATGCCATATAGTCTTCGAGCATGGCCTGCATCTCGTCGACGTCGGCGCGCATGGCTTCGAGCTCCGGGCTGTCCTCGAACAGAGCGAGCTGCAATTTGAAGCGCGTCAGCACCGTGCGCAGATCGTGGCTCACGCCGGCCAGCATCACGGTGCGCTGCTCGACATAACGCTCGATGCGGTCACGCATCTCGATGAAGGCATGCGCCGCCTGACGCACCTCGCGCGCACCGCGCGGCTTGAAATCCGCTGGCGGCGGTCGCCCGCGGCCGAAGCTGTCGGCCGCCTCCGACAGCCGCAAGATCGGTTTGATCTGGTTGCGCAGGAACAGGATCGCCACGGTCAACAGCACCAGCGAGGTGCCGACCATCCACAACAGGAAGATCTGCGAGTTCGACGCATAGGTCTGGCTGCGCCGGGCGATAATATGCATCACCGCATTGTCCAGCTTGATGCGGATATCGACGAAATTGGAGCGGCCGACGGTGTCGATCCAGAACGGCTTGCCGATCTGCCGCGTCAGCTCGTCGGACAGCGTGGTGTCGAGCAGATCGAAGAACGGCTTGGAGCGAACCGGCGGCAGCTCCTCGCCCGGGGCGAAACTGATGCGCAACCCCAAATTCTGCTCGGCCAGCCGCGCCAGCATTTCGGTGTTCGTATCCGAGGTGTTGGTTTGATACAGGTCCATCAGCATGCTGATGTTCTGCACGGTGACGGTTGACAGCCGCCGCGTCACCGTCTGCCAGTGCCGCTCGAGAAACACGAAGGTGAGCACCGATTGCAGCAGCACCATCGGCGCGATGATGATGATCAGCGCGCGCGCATAGAGGCCCTTCGGCATGCGGTCGCCGAACGCACCCATGATGCGCCGGAACGGCCTAATGCGTTCGGGCACGAGGGGCTTGGCGTGTGGGGTCGCGTCCATCACTCGGGATACAGAATGTAGCCCTTGCCGCGCACGGTCTGCAGATAGACCGGGTTGGCAGGGTCGTGCTCGATCTTGCGTCGCAGCCGATTGATCTGCACGTCGACGGCGCGCTCGCCGCCGCCGTCTTCGCCCTTGGCCAGTTCCTGGCGCGACACCGGCATGCCGGGGCGCTGCGCGAAATAGCGCAACAGCTCGCGCTCGCGCTCGGTGAGGCGGATGGTCTCGTTCTCGCGCCTGAGCTCGCCGCGCGAGATGTGAAACACGAACTCGCCCATGCGCACCTCGCTGCTCGCCTGCGCCGTGCCGCCGCGCCGCAGCACGTTGCTGACGCGCAGCAACAGCTCGCGCGGCTCGAACGGCTTGGCGAGATAATCGTCGACGCCGGTCTCCAGACCCTGGATGCGCTGCTCGGGCTCGGCGCGCGCGGTCAGCATCAGGATCGGCACCTGCAACTCGGTCCTGAGTGAGCGGGCGAAGTCGATGCCGGACTCCTGCGGCATCATCCAATCGAGGATCAGCAGGTCGAAGGCGAGGCTGCGCATGCAGGCCCGCGCGCTCGCGGTGTCGATTGCCGTGGTCACGCGGAAGCCGTTGTCTTGCAGATAGCGCGCGAGCAGATCGCGGATGCGGCTATCGTCGTCGACCACCAGGATATGCGGCGCGTTGTCGTCGGGGCCGCCGCGATGCGCCTTGAGCGGCGTCGGCACGGTCATCAGCCATCCCCCTTGCTACCCGCTTGGTGAGGGACAGGAGAGGCCATGATAGAGGAAACTTTGGGGCGTTCCTCGGCATTCACCATCGCTTCAAGGAAACGTCGCAAAACCGCTTCGGACCCCGGCCCCGCCGCTTTCAGCGCTTCGGACAGCCGCACCAACTGCGGCGCGGCGAGCCGCTCCGCCAGCGCCCGGCCGCGCTCGGTGGGGAACAACAGCCGCTCGCGGCGATCGGCGCTGCCCGCCTGCTGCACGATATAGCCTTGGTCGATCAGCTGCTTGAGCACGCGCGACAGGCTCTGCTTGGTGATGGTGAGAATGTCGAGCAGGTCGGCGACGCGCAGGCCCGAATGGCGATTGACGAAATGCAGCACGCGGTGATGCGCGCGGCCGAAGCCGAAATCCTTGAGGATCGCGTCGGGGTCGCGGGTGAAATCGCGATAGGCGAAAAACAGCAGCTCGGCGAATTCGAGCAGCTTCGCCTCGGGCAGGGCGCGCTTGCGCGACGCGCCGCCATTGCCGCGCGGTTTGGCAACAGCGGCCTTTTCGGCGGTCTCCAGCGGCTCATTTAGGTCAGTCATGTTGACTTATTTTTCGCGCTCGGTTATGTCAGCCATGTTGACTTATCGAGCCCTTGATACGCCTCGGCGCTTGCTCGCGCAATTGCCCTTCAAGGTGCTATGAGAGGCGCACATTGCGTGGCGACTCGTGTCCGGTCCGGCTCCCGCAAGAAGGCCGGCCTTGCTCGCGGAGGAATGTTTGCATGGCGGTCCCTTACGATCAGCGCGAAGGCTATATCTGGCTGAACGGCACGCTGGTTCCGTGGAACGACGCGCGGCTGCACGTGCTGACGCATGGGCTGCATTATGCGAGCGCGGTGTTCGAGGGCATGCGCGCTTATGACGGCGAGATCTTCAAGCTCTCCGAGCACACTCAGCGCCTGCACAAATCGGCGAAGATCCTCGATTTCGAAATTCCCTATTCGGTCGCCGAGCTCGACAAGGCGGCGCGCGAGGTGATCCGCGCCAACAAGCTGACCGACGCCTATGTGCGGCCGATCGCCTGGCGCGGCAGCGAGCAGATGGGCGTCGCCGCGCAAAAGACCAAGACCAATGTCGCCATCGCTGCCTGGGACTGGGGCTCGTATTTCGATCCTGTCGCGCGGGCGAAAGGCTTGCGCTTGAAGTTTGCCGAGTACCGCCGTCCCGACCCGCGCACCGCGCCGGTCGAGAGCAAGGCGACCGGGCTCTACATGATCTGCACCATCGAGAAGCACAGGGCCGAGCGCGAAGGCTATAACGACGCGCTGATGCTCGACTGGCGCGGGCAAGTCGCCGAGGCCACCGGCGCCAACATCTTCTTCGTGCAAAACGGCGTGCTGCACACGCCGCTGCCGGACTGTTTCCTCGACGGCATCACAAGGCGCACCGTGATCGGCCTCGCCAAACAGCGCGGGCTGAAGGTCATCGAGCGGGCGATCCTGCCGGAGGAATTGAGCGGCTTCTGCGAGTGCTTCATCACCGGCACCGCCGCCGAGGTGACGCCGGTTTCGGAGATCGGCCAATACAAATTCGCCATCGGCGACATCACGCGCAATCTGATGGATGACTTCACCGCGCTGGTGCATCCCGCCAAGGCGAAGGTGGCTGCGACGGGGTAGGGGGCTGACGCGAGACAACGAGAGTTACGGAAGGACAAGTCATGGCACGCCCACCGCTGAAACAAGCTTTTACCGTCTCCTATGCCAAGGCCGGCATCGAGCTTGGGCGCTACACGATCACCGCGCTCACCCAAGCCGCCGCCGAGACCGAGGCCGACAATCGCTTCCAGCGCGCGCATCCGGAGCACAAGATCCCGGATGAAACCGTGTCGCGCAGCGTCGAGGCGCTTTAGGGCGCGTGGCCCGCGCGTCATCCCGGCGAAAGCCGGGATCCATGGCAACACGCACCGAGCCGGCAACTCTGGATACCGGCTTGCGCCGGTATGACGCGGGTGTTGCAGTCTCCGCGGCGGCCGATTCCGGCCGATTGCGCGGGGCTTGAAAAAGTCGTCGGCCATCGCCATCTAACGGTATCGATGGGAATTCCCCCTCCCATCGTTGTTCCCCCCAAAGGAACCGAACAAGCCCCGCCTCCCCCCGTTGCGGGGCTTCTTCATGTCTGGACCCCTGTATCTTCGGTTGTGCCGTTGACCCAAATCGCTCAGGGCGCGCATCCGGACATCGAAGTGCCACCCCGTTCCATGCTAATCTCCCCCCATGGATCGCGTGGGTGAGGTGTCGGTCGCTGAGCGGCGGGAAGGCCCGCCGGAGTTCGACGCCGAATTTCGCCTACGGCTTTACGATCTGTTGCGCTGGCGGCGCGACGTGCGGCGCTTCAGGCGCGCAGGCTTACCGCTGGGCACGATC
The DNA here is from genome assembly GCA_963750975.1 of uncultured Alphaproteobacteria bacterium. GTDB lineage: Bacteria > Pseudomonadota > Alphaproteobacteria > Rhizobiales > Methyloligellaceae > Methyloceanibacter. The sequence goes on from CAVVSX010000011.1 coordinate 47,446, forward strand.
GAGCGGCTGATCGGCATCGCCTGTCTCTCTCCGTCCGTGGGTCTGTCCGAGCCGTGGCGCTTCGTCATCGTCGAGGACGAGGCGCGCCGCGCGCTGATCCGCCAATGCTTCGAGGCCTGCAACAAGGAGGCGCTCGAGATGCAGGAGCCGGACCGCGCTGCGCTCTACGCGCGGCTGAAGCTCGCCGGCCTCGACGACGCGCCCTGCCAGCTTGCCGTGTTCTCCGACCGCTCGACCGCGCAAGGGGCTGGGCTCGGCCGGCTCACCATGCCCGAGACGCTCGATTATTCCGTGGTCAACGCCGTGCACACGCTCTGGCTCGCCGCGCGCGCCGAAGGGATCGGGCTCGGCTGGGTGTCGATCCTCGCGCCGGCGCGCATCGCCGAGATTCTCGACGTGCCGGCCGACTGGGTGTTCATCGGTCATCTGTGCATCGGCTATCCCGTCACAGAAGACGACACCCCGGCGCTTGAGCGGGCAGGTTGGGAGCATCGCCACGCCCCGCACGGCGCCGTGCTGTATCGCTAGCCGTCGCGACTCCTCCGCCTAGAACAAACTCCCTCATACCGGCGAAAGCCGGTATCCAGGGGCCGCTCTCTCCGTGCTTGTTGCCCTGGGCCCGGGCTTTCGCCGGGGTGACGAGAATGGCTTGAAGCGGGAAGCATCACAACAAACTCCGTCATACCGGCGAAAGCCGGTATCCAGGCTGCTCGCTCGGCATCTGTTGCTCTGGATCCCGGCGTTCGCCGGGATGACGACAGGGGACTAAGCGCGGAGTAAACCTATCGCCAAATATCCTCGTAGAGATCACGCCACGTCGGATTCATCCGTTCGATGAGTTCGATCTTCCAGGCTCTCTTCCATTCCTTGATTTGCTTTTCGCGCTGGATGGCAGCGGGCATCGTGTCGTGCGGTTCGATATAGACGAGCCGACACACGCCGTACCTCTTTGTGAAACCCCTGACGAGTCCCTTCTTGTGCTGCCAAACGCGTTGAATCGGGCAGCGGGTGACGCCGGTATAGAGCGTGCCGTTGCGTCTGCTCGCCAGAATGTACACACAAGGCTATGCGTCCATGCCTGACTCATATCGAAGGGGCGGCATCCGCAACAAACTCCGTCATACCGGCGAAAGCCGGTATCCAGAGCCGCTCGCTCAGGTGTCGGTTGCCCCTGGATCCCGGCTTTCGCCGGATGACGAGAGTGGGTGAGTTATGCCCGCATAATCACCGCCCCCCGAACCTCGATTAAACTACAGCCAACTCGTTCACTTGAGGGCGTCATCATGAGGCGTCGTGAGGCGGGACGAGGTGCGGCGCCCGCGGGCTTCGTCGCAACGAAGCACTCGGGCGGCATTGGGGCTCCCCCCGGGACCACTAGGAGTCCCTGCCAGGAGCTGGCTGAAGGCTCGGTCGGCGCAAGGATGCGCGACGGACCGGACTAAAGCGGGGCCCGTTGCCGCAAACGTCGCAAGCGCTCGTGCCGCGCTATCGCTAGCGCTGCTTAAGCGCGCATGGCGCGCCGGAAGGCGCCCGCGCGGTCCTCGCCAGGATCGCGATGCCATAGGATTTGCGTCTTTCGGCGCGCCATCCCCTCGGGACCAGACCCGAGGGAACCGCTCTTTGACATGGACCGGACGCGAATGCGCGTCGCGGCAACGGAGTCGCATGTGCAACGAAGCCGCATCCTCTGCTTGATCCTTGGGCAATCAACGGGCACTCTCTACCCGGGTGGAGGCTGCCCGCGGGCTGAGTCTCGCGGGGAAAAGGGGGGCCTCGATGCGCAAAGTCTTATACCTGCTTGGCGTGGCCGGCTTGCTGGCCGCCTGCCTGCTCGCGCTGCCCGCAAGCGACAGCCGGGCAGGGGCGCTCGCCGATCTCAAGGGCGTGACGCAGCACGAGACGATCTACACGCCGGTCGCCGTGTGGAAGGACTGCCAGAAGATCGCCATGTGCACCGGCTGCAAACCGTCTTATCGCTGCCGCTCCTGCTCCTATCAGCGCACCTGCGCCGGCGGAATCTGCGGCTGGGGCGATGTCTGCGTGTGGGGGCCTTACCTCAGAGTGCTGCCGCGCGGGGCGAGGATCATCGAGGTCCGCTAGCTACTCGGCTGCGCGTTTCTTCCAGCGCGCGGCGGCATGATCGTCCTTGGCATCGGCCTCGACCCAGCGCGCGCCGGCAGGACCCGACTCGCGCTTCCACAACGGCGCGCTGGTCTTGAGATAATCCATCAGGAATTTCGCCGCATCGAACGCCGCATCGCGATGCTCCGACGCCGTCACCACCAGCACGATGTTGTCGCCGGGCTGAAGCGTGCCGACGCGATGCACGATCAGGCTCGCTTGCAGCGGCCAGCGCGCGTTCGCCTCGTTCTCGATGCGCGCAAGCTCCGACTCGGTCATGCCGGGATAATGCTCGAGCAGCATCTCGCAGACCGCGCCGTGCTGATCGCGCACAGTGCCGATGAAGCTGACGATGGCGCCGATATCGCCGCGGCCCGCTTTCAGCGCGGCGATCTCGGCGGCGATGTCGAAATCCTCCTGCTGCACGCGGATCATCGTCAGCCTCCGGTGACCGGCGGGAAGAAGGCGATCTCGCGCGCGCCTGCGATCTTGGCGTCATGCCGCACATGCACCTGATCGATCGCGGCGCGGATCACCTCCGACTTGGCAAACGCTTCGGCGAATTCGGGACCGCGTGCCTTGAGCCAGACGATCAGCTCGGCGATGGTGGCGATCCCCGCCGGTGGCTCGATGTCTTCCTGCGTGACGCCAACCTTTTCCTTCACCCAGGCGAAATAGCGCACGCGCATCGCTCTACTCTTCCTTCATCGCATGGCGGAACGCGGCCATCAGATAGTCGTAGCCGGTATAGAGCGTGACCAGCGCCGCGATCCACAGCAGCGACAGCCCGAACAGGGTGGTGTATGGCCAGATCTTGTCGCCGGCGCTGCCCGCGAGCAGAAAGCCGATCGCCACCATCTGCACCATGGTCTTCCATTTGGCCAGCCGCGTCACCGGCACCGACACGGCGAGCGTGCCGAGGAACTCGCGCAAGCCCGAGACGAGGATCTCGCGGCAGAGGATGATCACCCCGGCCCACAGCGACCAGCCGGCAATGGTCCCGTCGGCGGCGAGCATCAGCAGCGCCGCGGCGACGATCAGCTTGTCGGCGATGGGATCGAGCATGCGGCCGACACTGCTTTGCTGCTGCCAGGCGCGCGCGAGATAGCCGTCGAAGAAATCGCTGATGCCTGCGGCGATGAAAATCCACATCGCGGTCCAGCGTCCCCAGTCGCCCATCACGAAGAAGCAGGCGACCAGCGCGGGGATGGCGAGAATGCGGCCATAGGTGAGGATGTTGGGCAGGCTGCCGACGCGCGGACCTGTCCGCTCGCGTGGCGCGCCGGCTGCCACGCTTTGCCTCGCCATATCGGGCTGCCCATCCAATTCAGTCACCCGCGCTCATGGAAATGATCATAGATGGTTTTGGCCATCTGCGCGCTGATGCCGCCGACCGCCTGCAGATCGGCGATGCCAGCACGGCTCACCGCCTTGGCCGAGCCGAAATGCTGCAACAAGGCCCGCTTGCGCGAGGGCCCGATGCCGGGCACCTCGTCGAGCGGCGAGGCGGTGATCGCCTTCTTGCGTTTGGCCCGATGCGCGCCGATGGCGAATCTGTGCGCCTCGTCGCGAAGCTTCTGGATGCAGTAAAGCACGGGATCGCGCGGCTCCAGCAGAAGCGGCTCGCGGTCGCGTAAGTGAATGCGCTCGCGGCCCGCGTTGCGGTCGGGTCCCTTGGCGACGGCCGCGACCTTGATCTCATCCGACAGGCCAAGTTCGTCGAGCACGGCATAGGCGGCGGCGAGCTGGCCCGGTCCGCCGTCGATCAGCACGAGGTCGGGCGCGCCCCACCCGGTCAGCTCCCCCTTCTCCTTGGCGAGCTTGGAGAAACGCCGCGTCAGCATCTCGCGCATCATGGCGTAGTCGTCGCCCGGGGCCAGGTCCTCGCTCTTCATGTTGAACTTGCGGTATTGCCCTTTGATGAAGCCTTCGGCCCCGGCGACGATCATGGCGCCGACCGGGTTGGTGCCGGAGATGTGGCTGTTGTCGTAGACCTCGATCCGCTCCGGCGCCTCGTCGAGATCGAGCAGTTCGGCGAGCCGAGTGAGGATCGCCGCCTGCGAGGTCGACTCCGCCAGCCGGCGCGCCAACGCCTCACGCGCATTGATCAGCGCATGCTCGACCAGCTCGCGCTTCTCGCCGCGCACCGGCGGGGTCACCGCGATCTTGTGCCCGGCGCGCAGCGACAACGCCTCGGCGAGCAGCCGCCGCGTCGCGATGTCGTGCGAGAGCAGGATCAGCTTCGGCGGCGGCTTGTCGTCGTAGAACTGGGCGATGAAGGATTCCAGCACCTCCTCCACCGCGAGGCTCTTGTCGGCGCGGGGGAAATAGGCGCGGTTGCCCCAATTGTTGCCGTTGCGGAAGAAGAACACCTGGATGCAGGTCTGGCCCGCCTCCTGATGCGCGGCGAACACGTCAGCCTCCTTCACCGTCTGCGGATTGATGCCTTGACGCGACTGGATGTGGCTGAGCGCGGTCAACCTGTCGCGGAAACTCGCCGCGCGTTCGTAGTCCTGCTTGAGGCTCGCGCCATCCATCAAGGTGTGTAGCCTGCGCTTCACCTCGTCGCTCTCGCCAGTGAGGAAGGCGAGCGCCTCGTCGACCAGCGCGCCGTAATTCTCGGCCGAGATCTCGCCGGTGCACGGCGCCGAGCAGCGCTTGATCTGGAACAGCAGACAGGGCCGCAGTCGCGTCTCGTAATAGGCGTCGGAGCAGGAGCGCAGCAGAAAGGCGCGTTGCAGCGTGTTGATGGTGCGGCCGACCGCGCCGGCTGAGGCGAACGGCCCAAAATAGTCGCCTTTGCGGTTTCGTGCGCCGCGATGTTTCAGGATCTGCGCCACAGGATGGTCGCGGGCAATGAGGATGAAGGGGAACGACTTGTCGTCCCTGAGCACCACGTTGAAGCGCGGCTTTAGCCGCTTGATCAGATTCGCCTCGAGCAGCAGCGCCTCGATCTCGGTCGCCGTGCTGACGAACTCCATGCTCGCCGTGTCGGCAATCATCCGCGCAATGCGGTTATTGTGGCTTCCCGCCCGCGCATAGCTCTGCACGCGCTTCTTGAGGTGTCGCGCCTTGCCGACATAGAGCACCTCGCCGGCGCCATCGATCATGCGATAGACGCCAGGGCCGGCCGGCGCCGTCTTGGCATAGCGGCCGATCACCGGCGCGCCGGTCTCCACCCCGCTGATGGCTTTGCGCGCGCGCGAAAGGAGCGAGGCTGTTGCGCTGTCCGGGTTCTCTAAGGGCATGGGGGTCACGACGTCTCGCGCATGCTTCGAAGCATGCGGTTGCTAGACCGAAGGTAAGGTCTAAGCGTGGCCGGCTTCAAGGCCTTGGCCCCGGAAGTCACGCGTTTCCCGGGGTTTTCCAAGCGAGATGCTGGCCCCCGTCGAGCGCGATCATCTGTCCTGTGATCGACGGCGTCTTAAGCAAGAACTGGATCGCAGCCGTGACGTCGGCGGCGTCGACCGGCTGCTGGAGCAGGGTCGCCCGCGCCTCACGTTCGAAACTGGCCTCGCTCTGGCCCTGGCTCCTGAGCACGGGACCCGGCGCAATGGCATTTACCCTGATGCGCGGGGCAAGCGCCTGCGCCATGGTTTGCGTGGCGATCCAAAGAGCGGATTTGGCAATCGTGTAGGAGAAATGCTCGGGGTCGAGTCGCAAGACCTTTTGGTCGACGAGATTGATGACATGGCCTCTGCTTGGCTGGGGAAGGGCATTGGCGAAGACTTGAGTCAAGAATACCGGCGCTCTGAGATTGACGTCGAGAGTCGCTTGCCAGGTCTTGGCGTCGAGAGTGCCAAGCTCATCCCAGTCGAATCGGGCGGCGTTGTTGATCAGGCAACTCGGCGGCCCAAGCGCCTCGGCGCAAGCCTGAAGCAGGGGTGCGATCGTCTCCAGCCGGGCGAGATCGGCGCCAAAGGGCGCCGCGACACCGCCATTCCGCGCGATTTCCGCAACGACCTCGAGGGCCTCCTCGGCCGAATCCCGGTAATGGACGCCGACGCGCCAGCCGCGGGCGGCGAAATCCAGCGCAATGCTGCGCCCGAGTCGGCGCCCCGCGCCGGTCACGAGCACGGTCCCGGGATCCTCGTCTTGAGCCATGCCGTCTTGTGGAAAAATGCCTAGGCGAATCGAATCGGCAATGCAGGTTAGCGTGCCGGCGGCCACTCTAGGTGACACCTTAAGGCGGAACAAGGCCGAGAGGGTCTCTCTGCAGTTGCAGTGAGAAGCCTCGCATACAACCCAATGAATTAATTCTCGAATTGCGCTTCGCCTCGGATTTGGGCAATTGCACGCACCAGGTGCAGTTTCTGTGAGTAGTCTCGCCGCCGACATCAAGGGCAGAAGCCCAATGTGGCATCAAAGGGCTTGGACCATTGCAGAATAGTCACACCCGCCGAGATGTTTTTAAAAATTCGACCTTTTCCGTTGCTTCGGGAGTCCGTGAGCATATTGTGACAGGGAAATCGGGGGGCGTTGCGCCAAACGGGGATGCGGGGGCGGCGCGACATCCTGGTAAAGCGAGCTTCGATCGCAGGGGACAGCGACAAATCAGGAGACTGCAAAATGACTCGGCGCAGGGAAGTGGGAATCATCAAAGCGTGTGTTCTGGGGGCGGCTCTCGCTGTCGGATTGGGAACCGCCGCACAGGCCCAAGATAACAAGCTGGCGCTCTCGGCGACGACGGCGTTCGTGACCGACTATCTCTACCGCGGTGTCACCAACTCAAACGACCGTCCCGCGGTGCAACCCGAATTCGATGCGACTTATGGCATGTTCTACGCCGGCATCTGGGGATCCAACAGCGCCTTCGGGGATGGCGTCGAGATTGACTACTACGCTGGCATCACCCCCAAATGGAAGGACATCACCTTCAATTTCGCCTTCCTTTATTACACCTATCCGGGCGAAAATAGTGATCTCGATTACTGGGAGATAAAGCAGGGTGCGTCTTGGACGGGTGGGCAATGGACTCTGGCCGTCAACAATTACTGGTCGGCGGATTGGTTCCAAGTAGCGGGCTCGTCCGATGCGATCGAGGGCTCCGTCGGTTACGCTTTCCAAGGGAAGCTATTCAATTTCTTCTCGCCCAGCATCAGCGGCGGCGCTGGGTACCAGTCTTTTGAGGATGCTTTCCAAAGCTACACCTACTGGAACGCCGGTCTGACGCTCGGCTTCATGGAACACTGGTCCGCCGACGTCCGCTACTGGGATACGGACCTCAGTGCCACAGACTGCATCCCGCTAAGTGGTTTGCGGGGTGGCTGCGACGGGCGGGTCGTGGGAACCCTCAAGGCCGCGTTCTAGACTTTCAGCAGTTCCCCAGACACCACTTCCCACCTTTCAGGGCGCCCCTCGGGGCGCTCTTTCTTTTTGACGGGCCGGGTGACATATCGGGCCATGGTCGAAGAGCTTGCTCCAACGAGCCGCGCCGCGCCGGACCAGATCGCGATCGCCAAAGCGCACGCGATCTACACGCCCGCGATGCTCACCATCTACGATCTGCTGGTGCACGGCGTCTCCAACCAACTCGCCTGGCGCTGCCCGACACGGCGCATCACCGATCTGTATCGCGCCAATCTGTCAGCCGATCATCTGGAGGCGGGCGTCGGCACCGGCTACTTTCTGGATAAGACGGCGCAGGCGCGGGTCAGCCGGCTCGTCCTGCTCGACATCAATCGACATTGTCTCGAGCGCGCGGCGCGTAGGCTCGCCCGCTTCAAGCCGGAGCTTTACCAGGTCGATCTGCTTGTGCCGATCGATCTCGGTCTTGCGCCGTTCGCGTCGGTCGGCCTCACGTATGTCTTGCATTGCTTGCCAGGCCACATGAGCGAGAAACTCGTCGCGATCGATCACCTGCGGCCGCTGATGGGCAAGAGCGCGGTGCTGTTCGGCGCCACTATTCTTGGCCGCGGGATCGCGCCGAACCGCGCGGCACGGGCGCTGCTCGACCTCTATAACGCCAAAGGCGTATTCAACAATCGCGAGGACGATCTCACCGCCTTGCGCGACGGCTTGCGGCAGCGTTTCGATGAGGTCGAGGTCGAGAACGAAGGCTGTGTCGCCTTGTTCCGCGCCGCCTAATCAGCGCTTCGTCCGGGTCTTGCAGCGGCACGAGACCCCGTCGATGAAGGCGCCGACCGACGCTTGAAAGGTTGCCTCGCGATCGAGCGCCCTGAAGGCCGGGATCAGCGCCAGCGTCGCGGGACAGGCCAGCGGGTCCAGGCCCCGCAACTCCGCCTCGTCCTCCTCACCAATCGGGCGCAACAGCCCTTCCGCCTCGGCGAGCGCATAACCGAGAATGAATGCATAGAACGCGAGCCCAAGTCCGGCGGCCTCGGCGTCCGCAAGCCCGGCTTTCCGCAGCGCGCGGTAGACCACCTCACTGGAGGCATGATCGGCGGGGCCCGTGGCGTGAAAGCGGAAGTGCAGATGGAACACGCGCGGGTGGCGGTGGGCGAGATCGCGATAGGAGGCCGCGACATTGCGCAGATCGGCGCGCCAGTCCGCGCTCGGCAACGGCAGTTCGACCGTCGCCAGGGCCCGGTCGGCGATCCGGCGCAACAGCTCGTCCCTCGAGCCGAAATGATGCAGCACGGTCATGGGGTCGACGCCAATGTTCACGCCGAGCTTGCGCACCGAGAAACCGACCTCACCGTCGCGCGAAAGCAGGTCTAAGGCCGCATCCAGGATCGCATTTCGATCGAGGCCCCGCCGTCCGCGCGGGCGGGCAGGGGTTTTGCGTGTCGTTTTCGTTGACAATTCTACACCGTAGCCAATAAAGTCTTCGGCGTAGCCATACCCGCCAAAGCTTCCCTGTCAAGGCTGCGGGAATGGAATACTGGGCGTGTGCTTCTATGTGGGTTTCTCAAACACCATTTGCCACAAGCGGACCGAGTCCGAAGGCCCTTTTGCTGCTCCTTTGCGCGCGCATCGGCTACACGCCTCACACGAGCCTCTAGCATTGACGGGATGGCCCTCGGGCCAAACGCTGCTGGAGGTTTTAGAAATGACCAATCAATATCAAACCGCGCAACTAAGAGAGCTTGACGCTCTCCACCATCTGCACCCGTTCACCACGCACAGTTCGCTGCGGGCTACCGGCGCGCGCGTCATCGTGCGCGGCGATGGGCCCTACATCTGGGACAGCGAAGGCCAGCGCATTCTCGACGGCATGGCGGGACTATGGACCTGCGATGTCGGCTATGGGCGCAAGGAGCTCGCGCAGGCGGCCTACGACCAGATGGTCGAGCTACCCTTCTACAATACCTTCTTCAAGACGACGCACCCCCCGGTGGTCGCCCTGTCGCGCAAGCTCGCCGAGCTCGCTCCCGACACCCTCGATCAGGTGTTCTACGGCTCCTCGGGCTCCGAATCGAACGACACCGCCATCCGCCTGATCCGGCATTATTGGGCGCTCAAGGGCGAGCCCAAACGGCGCATCATCATCTCGCGTACGAACGCCTATCACGGCTCGACCATCGCCGCCGGTTCGATGGGCGGCATGGCGCATGTGCACAAGCACAGCTATCCCGTCTATGAAGGCTTCCGCCATATCGTCGATCCCTATTGGTACGGTGAGGCGGAGGAGGGCGAGTCGCCCGAGGCGTTCGGCCTTCGCGCCGCGCGCGCGCTCGAGGACGAGATCCTCGCGGTCGGGCCCGAGAATGTCGCGGCCTTCGCGGGCGAGCCGGTGCAGGGCGCCGGCGGCGTGAAGATTCCTCCCGCCAACTACTGGCCCGAGGTGCAACGCATCGTCGACAAATATGGGATCCTTCTGCTCGCCGACGAGGTGATTACCGGCTTCGGCCGCCTCGGCACCTGGTTCGGCTCGCAGTATTACGGCATCCGCCCCAATCTAATCACCTTCGCCAAGGCGGCCACGTCGGGCTACATCCCGCTCTCCGGGGTGATCGTCGACGACACGATCGCCGGCGCGCTGATGGTGCATGATGACGACTTCAATCACGGCTACACCTTCTCGGGCCATCCCGTGGCCTGCGCCGTCGCTTTGAAGAATCTCGAGATCATGGAGCGGGAGCGGCTCGTCCCGCGCGTCAAGGAAGTCACTGGGCCGGCGCTCGCCAAGATGCTCGCGAAATTCAAGGACCACCCGCTGGTGGGCGAGGTTCGCTCGGTCGGGCTGCTCGGCGCCATCGAGCTGGTCGCCGATAAAGCCACGCGCGGGCGTTTCGCCGATCCCGGCCGCGTCGGGCTCATCTGCCGCGACCATTTCTTCCGCGAAGGCTTCATCATGCGCGCCGTGTTCGACACCATGGTCATGGCGCCGCCTCTGATCTGGACGCAAGAGCAGTTCGATGAGGCGGAGCGGGTGATCGGCCGTGCGCTCGACCTCACCCTTAACGACGTTGCCGGAGAGCTTGCCGCATGAGCCGTCCGGTCGTCGTCATACCGGCCTGTACCAAGCTGATTGACGGCTACGTCTTTGATGCCGTGGGCCGCAAATACTCCTCGGCGGTCGCCGAGGTTGCGGAATGCCAGCCTTTGCTTGTGCCGGTCGGTCCTGGCATGACGGATATCGGTGCGATCTTCGAAGTGGCCGACGCGATCCTTCTGTCGGGCAGCGCGTCGAATGTCGCGCCGGAGCATTATGGAGAGGAGACGCCGATCCTGCCCGAACGGCTTGACCCGCTGCGCGACGCGCTGACGCTGCCGCTGATCCGCGCCGCGGTCGAGCGCAAGACCCCGCTGTTCGCGATCTGCCGCGGCTTCCAGGAGCTGAACGTGGCGCTGGGCGGCAGCCTCTATCAGGCGGTTCACGCCGTGAACGGCCACAAGGACCATCGCGGCCGGTTGGATATTCCACTCGACGAGAGCTACGGGCCGGTGCACCCGGTGAGGCTGAGCGGGAAATTGCGCGACTGGGTCGGCAAAGACGAGATCATGGTCAATTCGATGCACTGGCAGGGCATCTCGCGCCTCGCCAAGCCGCTACAGGCCGAGGCCTACGCCGAGGACGGCCTGGTCGAGGCCGTGCGCGGCCCCGATGACTCGGCGTTTTGTCTGGGCGTGCAGTGGCATCCTGAATGGGCGGCGAAGTCGAACCCCATCTCGGTCTCGCTGTTCCGCCGCTTCGGCGCTGCCGCGAAGGGAGTCGCGCCATGACCGACACGCGGCTCACCCTCGACGAGGCGAAGGACTTCCTCGACGCCAATCCGGGCGTGCAATGGATCGACGTCGTTCTGTTCGACATGAATGGCATTGGGCGCGGCAAGCGCATTCGCCGGTCCGATCTGCCGGGCATCGCCAAGAATGGCCTGATGATGCCGACCTCGATTTTCATCATGGACCCGCTTGGCAACTGCATCGAGGAGACCGGCCGCCTGTGGGAGACCGGCGACCGCGATCACCATTGCCATCTTCTGAGCAAGACGCTGGTGCCGATTCCCGTCGGCGACGGCAGGCATGCGCAAGTCGTGATGGCGGTCGATGGCAAGGATGAGATCGACCCCCGTGCGGTGCTGATGGATCAGGTCGAACATTTCTCGCGCGCGGGCCATACCCCCGTCGTCGCGGTGGAGCTCGAATTCTATGTCTCGCGCCGATCAAAGAATGGCGCCGGAATGCTCCACACCCCCGAGGGTCTTTCTGACGATCCCCGCCGGCCGCTCACCTTCGGCTTCGAGGAGATGGACGCGCTGTCTCCCTTCATCGACGACATCTACCGCGTCTGCGATGTTCAGGGTCTCCCGGTCGATGCGATCATGAAAGAGTCGGGTCCCGGCCAGTTCGAGATCAATCTCAAGCATCGCCCCGATGCGGTTGGCGCGGCGCTCGACGGCTTGCTGCTGAAGCGCGCGGTGAAGGCGGCGGCGCGGGCCCATCAGCTCGATGCTACCTTCATGGCCAAGCCGCATCACGATTGGGCCGGCTCGGGCATGCATGTCCATCTCAGCCTGCTCGACCGAGCGGGAGGGAATCTTTTCGCCGGCGATCCGATCTCGCCGCTGTTCCGCCATGCCCTAGGCGGCATGCGCGACACCATGGCGGACTTCATGGCGGTGTGGGCGCAGTCGGCCAACGCCTATCGGCGCTACGTCCCCAAGGCCTATGTCTCCATGGCCGCGCATTGGGGCTTCAACAATCGCACCGTGGCGCTGCGCATTCCGCGTGGCAACGACGCCGCGACCCGCATCGAGCATCGCGTCGCCGGCGCCGACGCCAATCCGTATCTGGTGATCGCGTGCATGCTGGCCGGCGTGCGTCACGGCATCGCCAACCAGCTCGATCCGGGCCCGGCGGTCGAGGGCAACTCCGAGGGGATCGAAGCGCCGCCGCTGCCGACCGCCTGGGTGAATTCGCTCGATCTGTTTCAGCGCTCCGAGGTCGTTCGCTGCGCCTTCGGCGCGCCGTTCCAGGACGTGTTTTCGCGGCTGAAGCATGCCGAGCGGAGCAATTTCGAGCGTATTGTCACTCCGCTCGATCATCTGTGGTATTCGCGCGTCGCGTGAGGTTCGACTATGACGTCGCTTGCCCATTTCGAGAAGGTCGCCAGGGTCATCGAGACGCCGCATCTGGCGGTGATCGACGGCAAGCTCCAGCCGAGCGTCAGCGGCCGCAGCTTCGACAATGTGACGCCGCGCAACGGCACGGTGATCAACCGCGTCGCCGAATGCGGCGCCGAGGACGTCGATGCCGCCGTGAGGGCAGCGCGTCGCGCCTTCGAGGATGGGCGCTGGCGCAATCTGCATTACCGCGAGAAGAAGCGCATCCTGTTTGCGCTCGCCGACCTGATCGAGCGCGACACCGAGACGCTCGCCGTGCTGGAAAGCCTCGATGTCGGCAAGCCGATCAAGGACGCGCTGAGCGGCGACATCCCGCAGACGGTCCGCACGCTGCGCTACTACGCGGAGGCGCTCGACAAGATTTACGGCGAGGTTGGCCCGGGAACCAGCGACCGCTTCTCGTTCACCGTGCATGAGCCGCTCGGGGTGATCGGCGCCATCGTGCCGTGGAATTTCCCACTGCACATGGCGATGTGGAAAGTCGCGCCGGCGCTCGCCATGGGCAACTCGGTGGTGCTGAAGCCCGCCGAGCAGTCGCCGATGACCGCACTCAAGCTCGGGCAATTGGCGCTCGAGGCCGGCGTGCCGCCCGGCGTACTGAACGTCGTTCCCGGCTTCGGCGACAATGCCGGCAAGGCGCTCGCGTTGCATATGGATGTCGACATGATCACGTTCACCGGTTCTGGCGCGGTGGGCCGGCTATTGATGCAGTATTCGGGGCAGAGCAATCTCAAGCGCGTCGGCCTCGAGCTCGGCGGCAAGTCGCCGCAGATCGTGTTCGCCGATTGTCCCGACATCAAGGCCGCCGCGATGCATGCCGCCTGGGGCATCTTCTTCAACCAGGGCGAGGTCTGCACCGCCGCGTCGCGGCTCCTGGTGCAGGACACGATTGCCGATGCCTTCCTCGACGAACTGCTGACCGTCGCCAAGGCAATCGTGCCGGGGGACCCGTTGGAGCCCGAGACTCAATTTGGCGCCATGGTCTCGGCCGAGCAGATGCAGACGGCCTTGCGCTATATCGATATCGCCACCCGCGAGGGTGCAGCCTTGCGGCTTGGGGGAAAACGCGCGCGCATCGATAGCGGCGGCTTCTATGTTGAGCCGACCGTGTTCGACAAGGTGGCGCCGGAAGCGGCTCTGGCGCGCGAAGAAGTGTTCGGCCCGGTTCTCGCCGTGACCAGCTTCAATGAACCGGACGAGGCGATCCGTCTCGCCAACGACACCGTTTACGGGCTCGCCGCCGGACTGTGGACGCGCGACGTGAGCCTTGCGCATCGCGCCGCGCGCGAGATCAAAGCGGGCCTCGTCTGGGTCAATGGCTGGGACGCCTGCGACATTACGATGCCATTCGGCGGCTTCAAACAATCCGGTTTTGGCCGCGACCGTTCGCTTCACGCACTTTATAAATATGCCGATCTGAAATCGGTCTCGATCACGATCCGCTGACGGAGATTGCCATGACCATGATCTCCAAGAAATTCCCGACCGCCGCCCTGATCGACGGCGAGTGGGTCACCTCGGCCAAGACCTTTCCCGTCAAAGACCCCGCGACCGGTGCTGAGGTGGCGACCGTCCCCGATCTCGGCGCCAAGGACGCCAAGCGCGCCATCGATGCCGCTGCCCGCGCGCTCCCCGCTTGGTCGGCCAAGACGGCCAAGGAGCGGGCGGCCATCCTCAAGCGCTGGTTCGATCTCATCACCGCCGAGACCGAAAGCCTTGCGCAACTGATGACCACCGAACAGGGCAAGCCACTCGCCGAAGCCCGCGCCGAGGTGGGTTACGGCGCCTCCTTCGTCGAGTGGTTCGCGGAGGAGGGGAAGCGCGCTTACGGGCGCACCATCCCGAGCACCGTCGCCTCCAAGCGCTATCTCACCATCAAGCAGCCGATCGGCGTGGTGGCGGCGATCGCCCCGTGGAATTTCCCGATCGCCATGATCACGCGGAAAGTCGCGCCCGCGCTCGCCGCTGGCTGCACCATCGTGGTCAAGCCGGCTGAGGAGACGCCGCTTTGCGCGCTCGCCATCGCCAAACTCGCGCAAGATGCCGGGCTGCCGGCAGGGGTGCTCAATATCGTCACCACCACGGACGCGCCCGCCGTCGGCAAGGTGCTCTGCGAGGATAGCCGGGTGCGTAAGCTCTCCTTCACCGGCTCGACCGAGGTGGGCAAGATCCTCTACCGGCAATGCGCCGACACGGTGAAGAAGCTGACGCTCGAACTCGGCGGCAACGCCCCGCTGCTCGTGTTCGACGACGCCGATCTCGACCAGGCGGTCGCCGGCGCCATGGCCTCGAAATATCGCAACGCCGGGCAAACCTGCGTCTGCGCCAACCGCATCCTGGTGCAGTCCGGCATCTACGACAGCTTCGCCGCCGCCCTCGTCGAGGTGGTCAAGAAGCTCGAGGTCGGCTCCGGCATGGAAGCTGGAACCAATGTGGGCCCGCTGATCAACGCCGCGGCGATCGCCAAGGTCGAAAGCCTGGTGGGCGACGCCGTCGCCAAGGGCGCCAAAGTTCTCACCGGCGGCGCGCTCGACCAAGCCGGCCCGCTGTTCTACCGCCCGTCGGTCGTGGGAGGGGTGACCCCGGACATGGAGATCGTCCGCGAGGAGATTTTCGGCCCCGTGGCGGCGCTGGTGCGCTTCGACACCGAGGCTGACGCGGTGCGGCTCGCCAACGACACGCCGTTCGGCCTCGCCGCCTATCTGTTTAGTCAGAATTTGAGCCGTGCCTGGCGCGTCGCCGAAAAGCTCGACGCCGGCATGGTGGGCGTTAACGAAGGCATCTTCTCCAACGAGGTCGTGCCGTTCGGTGGCGTCAAGGAATCCGGTCTCGGCCGCGAGGGCGCCGCCGAGGGTTTGGAGGAGTACCTAGAGATCAAATACATCTGCCTGGGGGCGATTGATGCATCATGATCGGTCACGCCGAGGCGGACGCTGCCTATGGAATGAGCTTGGCGATCTTGACCGCCAAAGGTCATACTCGTCGAGCGTAAGCCACTGAACTAACTGAGAGGCCCAGCTAGCCGTAGTCGAAGCAAGCACAGGAGAGAGTCAGTATGACCGGGCAAGCCAAATCATTACGCACATCACGGCGCTCACTACTGAAGGGTCTCGGCGCCGCCGCGATCGGCATCAGTCTCACGAGCACGAAGCGCTCAGCTTGGGCGGACGAAGAGCCGAAGCTGAACTTCTACAACTGGGACACTTATATCGGCGAGACCACGCTCGAGGACTTCAAGGACGCGAGCGGCATCGACGTCAATATGAGCCTGTTTGCGACCAACGATGAGTTGTTCGCCAAGCTGCGCGCCGGCAACCCCGGTTTCGACGTCATCGTTCCGGGCAGCGAGTTCGTTCAGCGCATGATCCAGGCCAACCTGCTGGAGCCGCTCGACCACGCCAAAATCCCGAACATCAAGAACATCTCGCCGGAGTTCATCAATGACGCGCCTTACGATCCGGGCCGGAAATTCAGCATGCCCTACACTTGGCTCGTCATTGGCATCGGCTATCGCAAGTCCAAGGTGAAAGAGGTTCCGGACAGCTGGAAGTGGTTGTTCGATTCCGACCTCTATAAGGGCCGCATCGCCGTCATGTCGGACGCGAGCGAGCTGTTCCGCAATTGCTACAAATATCTCGGTCATTCCATCAACGACAGCTCGCCGGAGTTGATCAAGCAAGCCGAGGCCCTGCTGATCAAGCAGAAGCCGAATATCAAGTCTTTCCACGAGGACAATGGCCAAGACCTTTTGCTGTCCGGCGAGGTCGACGTGGTGATGGAGTACAACGGCGACATCGCGCAGGTCATGATCGAAGACGACGACCTTGATTTTGTCGTTCCCAAGGAAGGCGCCATGAAGCAATCCGACACGCTGGCGATCCCCAAGGGCGCTCCGCATCCCGAGAACGCGCTTAAGTTCATCAACTTCATCTTGGACGCGAAAGTCGGGGCGGAGATCTCTGAGACCATCAAGTATCCGTCGCCCAACGCGGCCGCCGTGGCGTTGATGCCGGCCTCGTACAAGGACAATAAGGTGATCTTCCCTCCGGCCGACGTCATGGCCAAATGCGAGTATCCCGATTACCTGGGGCCGGAATATACGCGACTTCTCGACGAAGCGATGACGAGGCTGCGCGCGGCGTAATTGGGCGCCAATGATGTAACGTAGCGAGCGACAGGATCGGCCGCGAATGGCAACCCAGACTCAAGAACGTCGGCTGGCCTTCTTGGCGACGGCACTACCACCCATCGTCTGGGTGGTAGTGTTCTTCCTCGCTCCGCTTGCGATCGTCTGGGCCTACAGCTTCGGCCAGAATGTCGGCCTGACCGAAGTCGACATCAGCGGGACCTTCGCCAATTATGTGCGCGCTCTCAAGCCGCTCTATCTCGGGATCTTCGGCAAGTCGATTTTCGTAGCTGGTCTCACCACACTGCTCTGCCTCATCATCGGCTTCCCGGTGGCACTCTCCATCGTTTTTGCCAGCGAGCGCTGGCGGCCGTGGATGCTGCTGCTCGTCATGTTGCCGTTCTGGACCAACCTCTTGATCCGCACCTACGCGTTGATCGCGGTGTTGCGTACCGAGGGCTACGTCAATTTCACTATCGCTTGGTTTTGGGAACGGGCGAGCTGGCTCATGACGCTGGTAGGCCTGCAGCCGCTCGGCGACTTCACCCCCCTCCAGCTGCTCTACAACAACTTTGCCGTGGTCGTGGGGCTCGTCTACGTGCATCTGCCCTTCATGGTGCTACCGCTTTATGCCGCGCTCGATCGGCTCGACAAATCTCTCATCGAAGCGAGCCTCGACCTTGGTGCCGGTCATACCCGCACGCTGTTCTATATTGTGGTGCCGCTGGCGCTGCCGGGCATCATCTCCGGCATCATCATCACCTTCGTCCCGGCGCTCGGCGCCTATCTCACACCGGATCTTCTCGGTGGGCCGGACAGCCAGATGATCGCCAACGTCATCGAGCGCCAATTCAAGAAGGCCAATGACTGGCCGTTTGGCGCCGCGCTGTCCTTCCTGTTGATGTACGCGACGTTCGCCGCCATCGCGCTCCGCGCTTATTTCAGCCGCGGCAAGGCCGCCGACGTTCACGGGATCTAGCCATGGCTCTGAAACGCGCCCCCCTCGAATACAATCGCATGTGGCAGATGCGGGCTTGGCTCTTCGGCGTGTTCTTCTTCCTTTATGCGCCGCTCGTGTGCCTGATTGCCTTCAGCTTCAACGACAGCAAGCGCAACATCGTCTGGCGCGGCTTCACGCTCGATTACTACAAGAAGCTGTTCAACGATCAGGTGCTGATGATCGCCTTCGCCAATTCGCTGACCATCGCTTTCTTCGCCACGATCATCTCGCTCGTTATCGGCGCGCTCGCGGCGATTCTGTTATGGCGCTACCGCTTCATGGGCAAGACGGTGGTGGAGGGCGCCTTTACGCTGCCGCTGGTCGTGCCGGAAATCTGCATGGGCGTCTCCATGCTGCTGTTCTTTACTCGGGTCATCCCTTGGCCAAACGACTTGATGTGGCCGTTCAGTCTCGGATCCATCATCATCGCTCACGTGTCGTTCTGTTTCCCCTTCGTCGCGCTCGTCGTGGGCGCGCGGCTATCGAGCTTTAACAAGGAGCAGGAGGAGGCGGCGCGCGACCTCGGCGCCAACGATTGGCAGGCCTTCCGCGACGTTCTGGTGCCGCATATGCGCCCGGCGCTGATCGCCGGGGCGCTGCTCGCCTTCACCCTGTCTCTCGACGACTTCGTCATCACGTTTTTCACCTCCGGGCCCGACACCATCACCTTCCCGGTAAAGGTCTATTCGATGCTGCGCTTCTCGGTGAATCCTGAGGTCAATGCCGCATCGACCATGCTGATCCTGCTCACTATCCTGCTGATGGTCGTGATGATGGTGATGCAGAGCCGAGCGCAGAAGAAAGGATAACTGCCGTGGATCAAGCGCTAGCCAAGGCCGTCGAAACCACCGCCAAGCCGATCATCAGCTTCCGCAATATTTCGAAGCGGTGGGGCGCAACGGTCGGGGTGGACAATGTCACTCTGGACATCATGCCCGGAGAGTTTTTTGCGCTGCTCGGGCCCTCCGGCTGTGGCAAGACGACTTTGCTCCGCATGCTTGCCGGCCTCGAAGTGCCGACCGAAGGCCAAATCCTCATCGACGGCCAGGACATGGGCGAGATCCCGCCCAATCGGCGCGCGGTGAATATGGTGTTCCAGTCCTACGCGGTCTTTCCGCATATGACGGTCGCCGACAATGTCGCCTACGGTCTCAAGATCGACGGCGTGCCCCAGCCCGAGCGGGACAGGCGCGTGCAGGAAGCCCTCGACCTGGTGCAGCTTGGTCACCTTGCCGCACGCATGCCCGATCAGTTGTCGGGCGGCCAGCGCCAACGCGTGGCGCTCTCCCGTGCGCTGGTGAAGAAGCCGAAAGTGCTGCTACTCGATGAGCCACTGTCGGCGCTCGACGCCAAATTGCGCGAAGCGATGCGTTTCGAGCTGTCCCAGTTGCAGCAGAAGGTCGGCATTACTTTTATCATGGTGACCCACGACCAGACTGAGGCGCTGGCGATTGCGTGTCGTGTCGCCGTGATGAACAAGGGCTCGATTGCCCAGCTCGGCACGCCCTCGGACCTTTACGAGTTTCCCGCCTCGCGCTTTGTCGCCGATTTCATCGGCTCGGTGAATATGTTCGAGGGCACGCTGATCGACGATAAGCCCGAGTCGGCCATCGTTGCCTGTCCTGAGCTCGACCCTTATCCCGTCCAGATTCCCCATAGCGTCCCCGGCAAGGAGGACTCGTCAGTCTGGGTCGCGATCCGGCCTGAAAAGATGACCCTGCACAAGGATGCCGAGGCGCCGCCGCCAGTGCCCGAATGTGAGGCCGCCCACAATGTTGCCAAGGGGGAGATCAAAGACATCTCCTATCTCGGCGATATTTCGATCTATCACGTCCTCTTGGCCAATGGCCGGTTGATCCGGATCTCGCGCCCCAATCGCTCGCGTTGGGACCAGGACAATTTCGGCGCCGGCGAGAAGGTCTGGGTGAGCTGGGTGGGCTCGAGCCCGGTCGTGCTCCAGTCCTGACGCTTCACGAATAAGAAACGACAACGGAAACGCCTAATGGCAAGTTCGGCCGAGTTGCATGAGCGAAGGATGGCGGCTGTGCCGCGCGGCGTCGGCCACGCGACCTCTATCTACGCCAAGCGCGCCAAGAACGCCGAGCTCTGGAGCGAGGACGGCAAGCGCTATATCGACTTCGGCGCCGGCATCGCCGTGGTCAATACCGGGCATCAGCATCCCAAGATCATGGCCGCCGTCGAGGAGCAGATGCAGGCGTTCAGCCATGTCTGCTTCCAGGTCACGCCGTATGAATCCTACGTGCGGCTGGCTGAGCGGCTGAATGCGCTTGCGCCGGTTGCGAGCCCGGCCAAGACCATGCTGGTCTCGACCGGCGCCGAAGCCGTCGAGAACGCGGTAAAGGTCGCGCGCGCCTTTACCGGCCGTCCAGGGATCGTCTCGTTCAGCGGCGGCTTTCACGGTCGCACGCATATGGGCATGGCGCTGACCGGCAAGGTGGTTCCCTACAAGAAGGGCTTCGGCCCATTCCCGGCCGACATTTATAACGTTGCCTTCCCCAACACCTATCATGGTGTCAGCGGCGAGCAGAGCCTCGACGCGCTGAAGGCGCTGTTCAAATATACCGCCGACCCCTCGAGCATCGCCGCTATCATCATCGAGCCGGTGCAGGGTGAGGGCGGTTTCTATATCGCCCCGTTCGATTTCATGCGCAGCTTAAGGGCGCTATGCGACGAGCACGGCATTCTCCTCGTCGCCGACGAAATTCAGACGGGCTTCGCCCGCACCGGCAAGATGTTTGCGCTGGAGCATGTGGGCATCGAGGCCGATGTCGTGACCATGGCCAAGGGCCTGGCCGGCGGCTTTCCACTTTCTGCCATCACCGGACGTGCCGATGTGATGGATGCGTCGAATCCCGGCGGTCTCGGCGGCACCTATGCCGGCAATCCGGTGGCGTGCGCCGCCGCCCATGCCGTGCTCGACGCGATCGAGGAAGAGAAACTCTGCGACCGCGCCAATGCCATCGGCAAGATCATTCTCGACCGTTGCAATCAGATCAAAGACCGTTCCAACCTTAACTGCATCGGCGACGTGCGCGGCCTTGGCGCCATGTGCGCCATCGAGCTGGTAAAGGATACCGCGAGCGGCGAGCCGGCGCCGCAGCTCACCCAAGCCCTCATGAAGGTCGCCAACGAGAACGGGCTCATTCTCCTTTCCTGCGGCACATATGGAAACGTTATCCGTTTCCTCGTGCCGCTCACCGCGAGCGATCAACTCGTGCGCGAGGGCATGGACATCTTCGAAGCGAGCCTCACCGAAGTCGTGACCCGGGTCGCGTGAGCTCCCACTTTAATCAACAGGCACAGACATGAGCGCAAGGCTCGCGACCAACGATCTCGAAGCATTCTGGATGCCGTTCTCGGCGAACCGCCAATTCAAGAAGGCGCCGCGCCTGATCGTCAGCGCCGAACGCACCCACTACACCACCGACGACGGCCGCCGCGTGCTCGACGGCACGTCTGGCCTGTGGTGTGTCAATGCCGGTCACTGCCGCCCGCACATCGTTGAGGCGGTTCGCAAGCAGGTCGGCGAGCTTGATTTCGCCGGCACCTTTCAGATGGGCCATCCTAAGGCGTTCGAATGCGCCTCGAAGCTGGTCAACATCGCCCCGCAAGGCTTCGACCATGTGTTCTTCACCAACTCTGGCTCGGAGTTGGTCGAGACCGCGCTCAAGATGGCGCTGGCCTATCACCGGGCAAAGGGCAACGCCTCGAAGGTTCGCCTGATTGGCCGCGAGCGCGGCTATCACGGCGTCAATTTCGGTGGCACCTCGGTGGGCGGTATCACCAGCAACCGCAAGATGTTCGGCACGCTGCTCGGCGGCGTCGATCATATTCGCCACACCCACGACCTGGCACGCAACGCTTTCAGCCGCGGCGAGCCCGAGTATGGCGCCGAGCTGGCCGACGATCTCGAGCGTCTGGTGACGCTGCACGACGCCTCGACCATCGCCGCGGTCATCGTCGAGCCGGTCGCTTGCTCGACCGGCGTGCTGATCCCGCCCAAGGGTTATCTCAAGCGCCTCGCCGCGATCGCGGCCAAGCATGACATCCTGCTGATCTTCGACGAGGTCATCACCGCCTTCGGTCGTCTCGGCACGCCGTTCGGCGCCGACTATTTCGGCGTCTCGCCCGACATCATCACCACGGCGAAGGGCATCACCAACGGCACCATTCCAATGGGCGCGGTGCTGGTGAAGAAGAAAATCCACGAAGCGTTCCTGAACGTCCCCGAGGAGGCCATCGACTTCTTCCACGGCTACACCTATTCCGGCCACCCGGTGGCCTGCGCCGCCTCCATCGCCACGCTCGAGGTTTATAAGGAGGAGGGGCTGCTGACGCGCGCGGCGGAGCTTGCGCCCTATTGGCAGGACGCAATTCACTCGCTCAAGGGCCTGCCCCACGTCATCGACATTCGTAATATCGGCCTGATCGGCGCCATCGAGTTCGATCCGATCCCCGGCGCACCGTCGCAGCGCGCGCATGCGCGCTTCGTCGAAGCGTTCAATCGTGGCCTGCTCGTCCGCGCCACCGGCGACACCATCGCGCTCTCGCCGCCGCTAATCATCGAGAAGAAGGAGATCGACCAGCTGATCGAGATCCTCGCAGGCTTGCTAAAGACCGTAAACTGAGATCGGCATTCGCGCATGGAAACGATTCAGAACGCCATCGACGGCCGCAAGGTCACGTCCGCTTCCCGGCGACGGGCCCCGGTCTATGATCCGGCGACCGGAGAGCAGACGGCCGAATTGCCGCTGTCGACCACCGACGAGGTGAACGCCGCCGTCGCCGCCGCCAAAGAGGCCGCCGCCGGCTGGGGCGCCACGCCGCCGCTCAAGCGCATCAAACCGATGTTTCGCTTCAAGCAGCTGCTGGATCAGCACGCCCGCGACATCGCCCGCGCCATCTCGAGGGAGCACGGCAAGACGCATGAAGATGCACTCGGCGAGCTCGCCCGCGGCGTCGACGTGGTGGATTTCGCTTGCGGCATTCCGCATCTCTTGAAGGGTGAGTACAGCCGCAATGTCGGACCGGAGATCGACAGCTGGTCCGACCGCCAACCGCTCGGCGTCGTCGCCGGCATCACGCCCTTCAACTTCCCGGCCATGGTGCCGATGTGGATGTATCCAGTGGCCATCGCTTGCGGCAATACGTTCGTGCTCAAGCCGTCGGAGCGCGATCCGTCCACCTCGATGCTGATCTGGGATCTGTTCCAGGAAGCCGACTTCCCGAAGGGTGTGCTCAACGTCGTGCATGGCGACAAGGAAGCCGTGGACGCGATCCTCGACCATCCCGACATCAAGGCCGTGAGCTTCGTCGGTTCCACCCCGGTGGCCGAGCATGTCTATCGGCGCGGTTCCGCTTCGGGCAAACGCGTGCAGGCGCTGGGCGGCGCCAAGAACCACATGATCGTCATGCCGGACGCCGACATGGACCAAGCCGTCGATGCGCTGATGGGCGCGGGCTTCGGCTCGGCGGGCGAGCGCTGCATGGCGATCTCGGTCGCGGTGCCGGTGGGCGAGAAGACCGCCGACCGCCTGGTCGAGGCGCTCGCGCCGAAGATCCGCATGATGAAGGTCGGTCCGGCCACCGATCCCGAGTTCGAAATGGGGCCAGTGATCACGGCGGAGGCCAAGCGGCGCATCACCGATCTCATCGGCCAAGGCGTGCAGGAAGGCGCCGAGCTCGTCGTCGACGGGCGCGGTCTCGAGCTCCAGGGCTATGAGCGCGGGTTTTTCCTCGGCGGCTCGCTGTTCGATCGCGTGACCGAGGACATGAGCATCTACCAGACCGAGATTTTCGGACCGGTGCTTTGCGTGGTGCGGGCAGGGGGCTATGCGGAAGCCGCCGATCTCATCAACCGGCACGAATACGGCAACGGCACCGCCATCTTCACTCGCGACGGCGACGTGGCCCGGGCCTTTGCCGACAGCATCGAGGTCGGCATGGTCGGCATCAATGTGCCGATCCCGGTTCCGGTCGCCTATCATTCCTTCGGCGGTTGGAAGCGGTCATTGTTCGGCGATCATGCGATCTATGGCCCGGAAGGCGTGCGCTTCTACACGCGGCTGAAAACCATCACCGCGCGCTGGCCGACCGGTATCCGCGGCGGCGCTGAGTTCAATTTCCCGAGCCTGAAGTAGGTCCGGTCACTCCGGGTCACGGAACCGGTTTCGCCGCCACGTCGAGCACGCCCGATTTGTAGACGCCGTCCATCAGTCTGGCGACCTCGTCCTCGTGAAAATTCCACAAGCGCCACCAGTTCTCGAAGCTTGCGGCGGAAGCTCCCGGGTACTGCTTGAGTAGATTGTTCCAGGCCTCGAGCGCGTCCTGCTTGCGGCCGAGCTGGCCGTAGATCGGGATGATTTCGAGATTGGAGTAGAATATTTCCGGGTCATGGTTCTGCCGCGCCACCTCGAGCGCTCCTGCGTAGTCGCCGTTCAGGTAATCTGCCGTGTAGACTGTAGAATGATACCAGCCGGTCGCGGCGTCGGCATTCAGCGCGTTGGCCTTTTTCGCCAAGGTCACACCGCGCTCGTGGTCTCCGGCGCTCGAGATCATGCACGCCAGCGTGGCGATAATCTCGGCGTCGTAGGGGGCAAGCGCCAGAGCCTGCTCGGCTTCGTCTGCAAAAAGATCGAGTTGTTTCGTGAAGAAATAGGCGGATGCCGCGACCATACGCGCGCGCGCATCGGCGGGATCGAGCTGGACCGCCTTGGCCGCCTGGGCAACAATCTCATCCGGCGGCACCGGAGTTTCGTCAAGTCGGAACACCCAGCCCATCACGCCGAACCATGCAAGCTCGCGGCGTGCCGGCGCATTGTTCGGGTCCAGTGCAATCGCTTGGCGCAACAAGTCTTCGGCTTGGCGAAAGGTGTCTTGCGTCCAGTCGAACTGGATCGCGCCGCGCGCGCGCAAGACAAGATCGTAGGCTTGAATCTGCTCGAGACTCTTGCGCGCAGCCGACTTGGCCTCGCTGCTCTCGATGACGCCGTAGCTTCCGGCAATCTTGGCGACGATCTGATTGACGATCTCGTCCTGGACAAGAAATACGTCGGCCATTTCCCGGTCGTAGCGATCGGCCCAGATATGGCTGCCGGTGTCGGTGTCGATCAGTTGCGCGTTGACGCGGAGGCGGGCGCTGTTGCGCTGAATACTGCCTTCGAGCACATAGCGCACGCCGAGTTCGCGGCCGAGCTTGCCGACGTCCACCGCTTTGCCCTTGTATTGGAAGCTCGTATTGCGCGCGAGCACACGCAGATCGCGCGCCCGCGATAGCTCGGTCAAAATGTCTTCGGTCAAGCCGTCGCTGAAATAATCCTGCGTCGGGTCACCGCTCAAATTGAGAAATGGCAGTACGGCGATCGCTGGTACGCTGGGCGCTGGGTCCTCGACAGCGATTTTGGGAAAGGGCGCCCAATGGGCGCGGGTGATCCAGGCGCTAACCGCCCCGAGAACCAGGACCAGCGCCAAAACCGGCACCGCCATCCGCCACCGGCTATCACCTGAAAACTGCGTATGTCCGGCGGAAGCGCCAACTGGCGCGGCATCCCTAAACTCGATTTGCGGCGTGTAGCTGCCCTTCGGCAGATCGATGCGGATACGATCGCTCTGGCCCTCGGCGTCATAATATTCGCGCAGCTTGTCGCGCAGCCTTGCGGCCTCGATGCGCACGACGGGATCGACATTGGCGTCGAATGTCTCGGGACGGTCGAAAACTTCGAGCGCGACATTGTAGCCCTTCAGCCGCTCGCTGCGCCCTGCCAGCGCCTCGTTGACGATGTATTCAAGGAAGCGTTGCCTGCGTCGCGACTGCTGAAATGTCTTGCTCTTTAGGATGCGGTCGAGCTGCTCCCGAGCGGCCTGTTGGTCGGATTCGCTGCTGAACTTGAGCGCAATGATAGTCACGCTCGAACTCCAAACGCGCGGAAAGCGCCGGTCCCGCCGGCATCGGGGTGTCGTTGATACCGTAACATACTAGGCCCAAGGGACGCAGCCTGTCACCTTTCGCCCTGCCTGCAACGAATTGCGCGGAAGGACAGTCACGATGAATCCGAAACTATTCTTGGCGGTACCCGCGGCCCTCTTCATTCTAGGATCTGGCGCGGCAAGCGCCGGCGGGACCATCACCGAAGCGGCCGCTATGGCCTGCGTCAATGACAAGTGGGACGAGACGGAGCCTGAAAAGGGCCACAAGCTGGTCGACTTTGCCGGCCGCTGCATAAACGTTCCTAATGATCCCGCCGCCCCGAAATCGGCGGGGGACTGCGTCGGAAAGTATGAATACATGCCTGACGGGAGTTGGAGTGGCAGCGGGACCTGCACTTACACCTTCAAGGATGGCGACAAAGTGAGTGACAGCTGGGAGGAAGGTGCACAGCTCAAGGAGTACACATACAAATATCACGGGTGGCACTGGCAGGTACGAGGGCGCCAGCGGCGGCGGCACTTATATGTACGAGAACATAACGGACACCCTCGCGGGCGGCACCTACAAGGGGCAGATTGTGTTGCCCTAGCGCGCCAGCGTCGGCGGACCTGAGCACTCAAAAAAGAAAAGCCGGTCCGTTCTGGGGGAGGGATCGGACCGGCGAACGGACGCGGGGGGAGTGCGTCCGGGTAATCCTTGGTCGCGTCGCGGCTACTCAGCCGCGACGAGGCGAACTTTTCCCTTGGTCGAGGGGCCGCGATCGAAGCCGAGCGAAGCGGCGACCACCGGATGCGTGATCCGCCCGTCGCGGACATTGAGCCCGGCGGCGAGATGCGGGTCGTCGTCGAAGGCGGCCACGCCCTTATTGGCAAGCTTGATCACGAAGGGCAGCGTGGCGTTGTTGAGCGCCTGCGCCGAAGTGACCGGGACCGCGCCGGGCATGTTGGCCACGCAGTAATGGATGATGCCGTCGACCTCGAAGGTCGGTTCGGCATGCGTGGTGGGCCGCGAGGTCTCGAAGCAGCCGCCCTGATCGATCGACACGTCGACCAACACCGCGCCGCGCTTCATGCGCGGGAGCATGTCGCGGGTGACGAGCTTCGGCGCGCTCGCGCCGGCCACCAACACGGCGCCGACGACCACATCCGCGCCAAGCACTTCCGTCTCCACCGTTTCCATGGTCGAGGCGAGCGTGCGCACGCGGCCTTCGAACAGCTCGTCGAGCTGGCGCAGCCGAGGCAACGAGCGGTCGATAATCGATACGTCGGCGCCAAGGCCGACCGCCATGCGCGCCGCATGGGTGCCGACCACACCGCCGCCGAGCACCACAACTTTGGCTGGGCGAACGCCAGGGACGCCGCCCATCAGCACGCCGCGTCCGCCGGTCGGGCGGCGCAGCGCAATTGCCGCGGCCTCGATGGCCAAGCGGCCGGCAACCTCGCTCATCGGCGCGAGCAGCGGAAGGCCACCCGCGGCATCGGTGACGGTCTCGTAGGCGATCGCGGTCGCGCCGGACGCCATCAGCCCGCGCGCCTGATCGGGATCGGGCGCGAGATGCAGATAAGTAAACAGGATCTGGTGCGGCTTAAGCCGGCGATACTCGACCGCCTGAGGCTCCTTGACCTTGACGATCATCTCGGCCTCCTCGAACACGGCTTCCGCCGTGGGGAGGATGCGGGCGCCGGCCTTCTCGTACGTCGCGTCGTCGGCGAAGATGCCGGCGCCGGCGCCGGACTGCACCACGACCTCATGGCCGCGCGCGGTGAGCTCGCGCACCGAACCCGGTACGAGCCCAACCCTGAACTCATTACTCTTGATCTCTGTCGGAACGCCGATGCGCATGGTGAACCTCCGATTCCTGGAGCGAATTCTCTGGCTTGGAGACTGCCCTAAATCACGGAGCGATTGTTGGCGTTTTATTCAGCTGAAGCGGGCTATTATGCGCAAATCCGATAGGTTTGCTGGCATAGGCGCAGGAAAATGAAGGAAATGGCGATAGACGCGCTGGATCGCGCGATTCTCGGGGCCCTGCTTGAGGACGCCCGCCTGAGTCAGGTCGAACTCGCCGAACGCATACCGCTTTCGGCAACGGCCATCGCCCGGCGGATCCGCGCGCTGGAGGAGCGGGGCATCATTCAAGGCTACCAGGCGCGCATCAGCCGCGAGGCGCTCGGTCTCTCCATGACGGTGATCGTGCAAATCGGGCTCAAGAGCCAGAACGAGGACCTGCTCAAGGCCTTCGAGGAGGCAGTGGCAGCCGCCCCGTCAGTGGTTTCCTGCCATCTGATGTCGGGCGAGGACGATTATCTCGTCACCGTCATGGCTCGCGATCTCGCCGATTTCGAGCGCATTCATAAAGAGCAACTGTCGCGGCTTCCAGGCGTCGCACGGCTGAAATCGAGCTTCGCGCTGCGCGACGTCACCAATCGGGCGCTGCCTGCCTCATGCCTGCTGCCCTGACGCAAATGATGGCGCTCGCGCATTCTTGATAGCAGCGCCTCAGGACTTCCTGCCCGATGCGGGCCTCGCGCGCTTCAATAGCACGGCCAAGTGTGACACACTCTTGTTACGCCATCTGCGGAGCGCAGGGGCGTCGAACGCGTGGTTCAACACAACGTCCGGTGGGGTCCTTGCCATGTCGCGCACGCCTTTGTTCGCCGCTGTCACGAAAGCCTTGGCTCGTTCTTTCCACGAACAAGGTTTGGTCGCACCGCAATCGTCCGCGCTGACCAGGCGTCGGCTGCTGCGAATTTCCGCGGCGGCCGCGGGCGCGGCGGTACTGTCGCCGGTGCTGGACTGGAGCGCCTACGCCAAGCCGCAGCCGCCAAAAGGGCCGGTCGCGATCATCGGCGGCGGCGTTGCCGGACTGACCGCGGCCTACCGTCTGCAAGCCGCCGGCGCGACGCCGATCGTGTTCGAGGCGAGCAATCGGTGGGGCGGCCGCATGTTCACCCACTACGATTTCTACAAGGGCATGTTCTGCGAACTCGGCGGCGAGTTCGTCGACACCAATCATGAGGATTTGCAAAAGCTGGCGAGCGAACTTGGTGTGGAAATGCAGAAGCTGGCCGCCGAAGGCGACGGCGAAGATCTCTACTTCTTCGCAGGGAAATTCCATACGCCGAAGGAGATGATCGACCCGACTACGCAGAAGGGCGCGTTTGCGCCGATCGCCAAGCGCATCGCCGCGGATGCCGACAAGCTGACCGACAAGGATGACAATTGGACGTCCTATGCCCGCAAGCTCGATCGGAAGAATTTGAAGGACTATCTGGAGCAGTTCCGCGGCAAGACCGATGACTGGGCGATCGATGTGCTCGACGTGGCCTATAACATCGAGTTCGGACTGGAGACGAAGGATCAGTCCAGCCTCAATATGGTGGACTTTATCACCACCGATATGAGCAAGCCGTTTTCGATGTTCGGCGAGAGCGACGAAGTCTTCCGCATCAAGGGGGGCTCGTCGGCGCTCATCACGGCGCTCGTGGCCGCGCTCGAGAAGAAGATCGAGATGAAGCAGGGCTACGCGCTAACCTCGCTCGATACCAAGGGCGGACAGATCGTCGCCGGCTTCGACGCGCCCGGCGGCGCGAACTCGCAAAGCTTCGATGCCATGATCCTCGCTCTGCCATTCACCAAGCTGCGACAGGTCAAGGGTCTGGAGCGTCTGAAGCTCGGGTCGGAGAAGCTGAAATGCATTCGCGAGCTCGGCTACGGGCAAAATGCCAAGGTGCTGCAGGGCACCACATCGCGCGTGTGGCAGAGCCCCGACTCGGGGTTGCCCGCGCCATCGAATGGGACCTTCTATTCCGACCTTGGTTTTCAGAATCTGTGGGACTCGAGCCGCGCTCAACCGGGCGACGCCGGCATCATCACCAACTACCTAGGCATTAAGGCTGGCGCGGGCGACGCCAAGTCCGCAACGGATGCCTTCCACGCCGACCTTCCCAAGATGTCCCAGAAGATGGCCGAAAGTCTCGACCCGGCCGCAATCGTTTCCTGGTTCTGGAGCGATTATCCCTACACGTTGGGCAGTTACGCGAGCGCCAAGCCCGGACAATATACCACGATGTTGGAAGTGGCCCCGGAGCCTGCCCTGCACGATCGCCTGCAATTTGCCGGGGAGCATACCAGCGCCGACTTTCTTGGCTTCATGAACGGCGGCGTGCAAAGCGGTAACCGAGCCTCCGAGGCGCTCATCGATGTCATGGCGCTGAAGAAAAATTGAGTGCGCAGCAGCCGCGGGTCCCGTGAGCAGGTGCGAGATGGCTGCTTTCCTATGGCGCTCAACACCGTCCTCGAATAACATTCCTCGTGGTTTACCGAGGGGTTATGTCCTTACCGCGAACCCTCATCCCAAGGCTTTCGTCGTGGTCTACGTGTCGTCCCCAGGAGCAAGAGTATGAAACCCACAAGTGCTATCTCAGTCGCTGTTTTTGCGTTGTTCGCCCTTAGCGGCACCGCGTTTGCCGAAATGCCGACCGCCGTCGGCGACGGCGAAGGCGAAGTCGATATCGTTGCCTGGCCCGGTTACATCGAGCGCGGCGAGTCCGACAAGGCCTATGATTGGGTCACTGACTTCGAGAAGGAGACGGGCTGCAAGGTCAACGTCAAGACCGCGGCCACCTCCGACGAGATGGTCACGCTGATGAACCAAGGCGGGTTCGATCTGGTCACCGCCTCGGGCGACGCGTCGCTCAGACTGGTTGCCGGCAAGAAGGTCCAGCCCGTCAACGTCGACCTGATCCCCAGCTGGAAGACCGTAGACGATCGGCTCAAGGACGCGCCATGGCACACCGTCGATGGCGTGCATTATGGTGTCCCATATCAATGGGGACCGAACGTGCTCGCCTACAACACGGACGTGTTCAAAGAGGCGCCGAAGAGCTGGTCCGTCGTGTTCGAGGAGCAGACTCTCCCCGACGGCAAGAGCAACAAGGGGCGCGTGCAGGCCTATGACGGCCCGATCTACATCGCCGATGCCGCCGTCTATCTCATGAAGAATAAGCCGGAGCTCAAGATCACCAATCCCTACGAGCTCAACGCCGAGCAATATGCCGCGGCGATTAAGCTGCTTCAGGCCCAGAGAGCGCTGGTCGGCCGCTACTGGCACGATGCCACGGTGCAGGTCGACGACTTCAAAAACGAAGGCGTCGTCGCCTCGTCGTCCTGGCCCTACCAGGTCAATCTCTTGGAAGCCGACAAGCAGCCCATCGCCTCGACCATTCCCGAGGAAGGGGCAACAGGGTGGTCGGACACCACCATGATGCATTCCGAGGCTAAGCATCCCAACTGCGCCTATAAATGGATGGAGCATTCGCTCAGCCCCAAGGTGCAGGGCGATGTCGCGGCCTGGTTTGGTTCGGTGCCTTCGGTACCGGCCGCTTGCAAAGGCAACGAGCTGTTGACCGATGCGGGATGTGCTACCAACGGCTTCGACAATTTCGAGCAGATTTGGTTCTGGCGTACGCCGACCGCCAAGTGCGAGAAGGAGGGCAGCTGCGTCCCCTATTCGCAATGGGCCAAGGACTACATCGCCATTCTCGGCAAATAACCCGATCGACATGAGCGGCCCGGATCTCGAAACCCCGGGCCGCTCCCGCATTGGCCTAGCCCATGTCGCCAGCCGTTAGGTTCGTCAACTGCTGCCGCCACTTCGGCTCGGTCCGCGCCGTCGATGGCGTCACCCTCGACATCGCCGAAGGCGAGTTCTTCGCCATGCTCGGGCCCTCGGGCTCGGGCAAGACCACCTGCTTGCGCCTCATCGCCGGCTTCGAGCAGCCCAACGAGGGCCATATCGAGATTTTTGGCGAGACCGCCGAAGGCGTGCCGCCCTACAAGCGCAACGTCAACACCGTGTTCCAGGACTATGCGCTGTTTCCGCATATGACGGTCGGCGAGAACGTCGCCTATGGCCTGAGGATCAAGGGGGTCGATCGGACCGAGCGCGAGGCCAAGGCGAAAGCCGCTCTCGCCATGGTCAAGCTCGCCGGCTATGAGGGGCGCCGCCCGGCGCAACTGTCCGGCGGCCAGCGCCAGCGCGTTGCGCTTGCCCGCGCGCTGGTGAACGGACCGAAGGTATTGTTGCTCGACGAACCGCTCGGTGCGCTCGATCTCAAGCTCAGGGAGCAGATGCAGGAAGAACTGAAGGCCTTGCAAAAAGAACTCGGTATCACCTTCGTGTTCGTGACGCACGATCAAGGCGAGGCCCTGTCTATGGCCGACCGCGTCGCTGTGTTCAACGAGGGCAAAATCGTCCAGGTCGGGTCTCCGGCCGATGTGTATGAGCGGCCGAGATCGCGTTTCGTTGCCGACTTTGTCGGCTCCTCCAACGTGCTGCCGCCCGACTTCGCCTCCCGCCATGGCGGCGAAGCCAAGTGGACCAGCCTCAGGCCCGAGAAGATCGGCGTGTTCCCGGCCGGCAAGAAAATCGGCGAGGGGCAGGCTCATGCCGACGGCAAGATCAAGATGATCAACTACCAGGGCGCCGTTACCCGCTTCAGCATCGAGACCGGCGACACACGGCTTTGTGCCGAGACGGCGGCCGGCGAAACGAACCTCAAGCAGGGTGACGGCGTGCGACTGATCTGGCCTAGATCGGCGATGGTCACCATGGAGGAGGGGGCGTGAGCCACGTGGCGACAGTCGACCGGGGAAGCGGGATCTCCGAGAAGATCTCCGACCTCTTCTTCGCTCGGCCCAAGCTCCTGACCTTGTTGCTTCTGCTGCCGCCGCTGCTGTGGATCGGCATCGTCTATGTCGGCTCGCTGTTCGCGCTGCTGTTGCAGAGCTTCTATTCGCTCGACGATTTCTCCGGCCTCATCGTCCACAAGTTCACGCTTTCCACCTATGCGCAGTTGCTGGAAGAGGCGAACATCCAGATCATCATCCGCACGGTGAGCATGGCGGTGCTCGTCACGCTTGCTTGCTCGGTGATCGCCTTTCCGATCGCCTATTACGCGGCGCGCTATGCCCGCGGTTGGACCAAGGCGCTGTTCTATCTCGCGGTGATGATGCCGCTATGGTCGAGCTATCTGGTCAAGGTCTATGCCTGGAAGCTGATCCTGGCCAAGGAAGGCATCCTGACCTGGATCGCCGGGGGCCTGCATCTGTCCTGGTTGCTCAATGGCATCCTGGCGCTGCCGGTGATCGGTGGGCCGTCGCTATCGTTCAGCTATATCGGCACCTTCCTGGTCTTTGTGTATATCTGGATCCCTTACATGATCCTGCCGACCCAGGCGGCGCTCGAGCGCGTGCCGATCAACTACATCGAGGCGTCGGCCGATCTCGGCGCCGAGCCGAAGCAGACCTTTTGGACCGTGATCTTTCCGCTGGCGCTGCCCGGCATCATCGCCGGTTCGATCTTCACCTTCTCGCTCACCCTCGGCGACTACATCGTGCCGACCATCGTCGGCAATTCGCGCCTGATGATCGGTCAGGCGGTGTACACGCTGCAAGGAACGGCCGGCAACGTGCCGCTGGCGGCCGCCTTCACCGTCGTGCCAATGGCGATCATGGGCGTCTATCTCTTTGTCGCCAAGCGCATGGGGGCTTTCGATGTCCTCTGACGCCAACCGCGCCACGCCGCTTGGCTTACGCATCTCGGCCATCGCCGGCCTGCTGTTCCTGCATCTGCCGCTGGCGCTGATCCTGCTCTATGCTTTCACCACGGAGGAACGGAGCTTCGCGTTTCCGCCGCCGGGCTACACGACCAAATGGTTCGGCATCGCCTGGTCGCAGCGCCCCGATATCTGGCCGCCGCTCTATCTCTCGCTCGAAGTGGCTGCGATCGCCACCGTGCTCGCGCTGATCTTCGGCACGCTCGCCGCCGCCGCGCTGTCGCGCGCCAAGTTCTTCGGCCGCGAGACGATCTCGCTGCTGTTCGTCCTGCCCATCGCGCTGCCCGGCATCATCACCGGCATCTCGCTGCGCTCGGCCTTCGATATCATGGGCATCGATTTCTCGATCTGGACCATCGTGCTCGGCCACGCCACATTCTGCATCGTGGTGGTCTATAACAATGCCATCGCGCGGTTCCGCCGGCTCTCCAAGAATCTGATCGAAGCGTCGATGGATCTCGGCGCCAATAGCTTGCAGACCTTCCGGCATGTGATCCTGCCGCAAATCGGCACCGCGCTGCTCGCTGGCGGCATGCTCGCCTTCGCGCTGTCCTTCGACGAGGTCATCGTCACCACCTTCACTGCCGGCCAACAATCGACCTTGCCGATCTGGATGCTGGGCGAGCTGATCCGGCCGCGGCAGCGCCCCGTGACCAACGTGGTGGCCGTCTTTGTCATTGCCGTCACGCTGGTGCCGATCCTCGTTGCCTATTATCTGACGCGCGAAGGCGAGCACACAGGCGGCTCAACGAAATAGCCGGCGAACCACGCCGCGAGTGGAGGACAATTCATGCTCGACACGCAGATGTTGATTGGCTCGAAATTCGTCGACGGCTCCGAGGCGCCAGAAGCCGTGATCAATCCCAAGACCGAGGAGACCATCGTCAAGCTACCCGATGCCTCTCCCGCGCAGGTCGACGCGGCTGTGGAAGCCGCCGCGAAGGCGTTCCAAACCTGGTCGCGCACCACGCCGGCCGAGCGCTCGGCGCTCCTGTTGAAGCTCGCCGACGCGATCGACAGCGATGCGGAGGCCTTCGCCACGCTCGAAGCGCTGAATTGCGGCAAGCCGAGGATCCGCGTGCTGCAAGACGAGATCCCGGCGGTCTCCGACTGCTTCCGTTTCTTTGCTGGTGCCGTGCGCAATATGCATGGCGCCGTGGCCGGCGAATACATGGCGGGGCACACCTCGATGATCCGCCGCGATCCGATCGGCGTGGTCGGCTCGATCGCGCCGTGGAACTACCCGCTGATGATGGCCGCTTGGAAGCTCGCACCCGCGCTGGCCGGCGGCAATACCATCGTGATCAAGCCGTCCGAGCAGACGCCGCTGACGACGCTGAAGCTCGCCAAGACCATCGCCGAGATCTTCCCCGAGGGCGTGGTGAATGTCGTCACCGGGCGCGGCTCGACCACCGGGCATGCCCTGATCAATCACCCGAAGATCGCCATGGTCTCTCTGACGGGCAGCGTCGACACCGGTAGGAAGGTGCTGCAGGCGGCGTCGGCCACGCTGAAGCGCACGCATCTCGAACTCGGCGGTAAGGCGCCGGTGATCGTGTTCGACGATGCCGACCTCGCTTCGGTGGTCTCAGGCCTCAAGGCGTTCGGCTATTACAACGCCGGCCAGGATTGCACCGCCGCCTGTCGCGTCTATGCCGGCAAGAAGATCTACGACAATCTGGTCGCCGATCTGTCGAGCGCGGTGAAGGAGCTGAAATTCAATCGGCCCAATGATGACGAGAATGACATCGGCCCGCTGATCTCCTCGAGCCAGAAAGGCCGCGTGGAGAAATTCGTCGAGCGAGCGGCCAAGCAGAGCCACATCTCCATCACCGCCGGCGGCAAATCGCCCGGCGGCAAGGGGTTTTTCTTCGAGCCGACGGTTGTCGCCGGCGCGCTGCAGAACGACGAGATCGTGCGGAAAGAAGTGTTTGGCCCCGTCGTCTCGGTGACACGCTTCGACGACGTCGACCAGGCCGTGGCTTGGGCCAATGATAGCGACTATGGGCTCGCCTCCTCGGTGTGGACCTCCGACATCGGCAGGGGCATGGGCACGGCCGCGCGCCTGCATTACGGCTGCACTTGGGTCAACACCCATTTCATGCTGGTCAACGAGATGCCGCATGGCGGGCTGAAGACCTCCGGCTACGGCAAGGATTTGTCGATGTATGCGCTCGAAGACTACACCGTCGCCCGCCACATCATGGTCAAGCTCTAGGTTTGGGTCGGGCGGCGAGCCACGCCCGCCAGCCGCCGAATGCGGTGATGTCTTCGGCGCCGCGTGTGGCGTAAGCCTCGCAGAGAAGCCCTTGCACGCATCGCCCGTCGGCGAGCGTAATTGTGCCGACGCCGAGCGGCGCGGGGATCGACGCGACGAACGATCCGAACGTCTCTTCGTCCAGTTCCCACACTTCGACCTCGACGCCGCCTGGACCGGCACCGTCAAACACCAGGCCGGGTTTGGCCGGCGAGGTGTTAGCGAGGGCGTAAAGGCGATAGCCGGGACCTGTGCGGGCGGTCTCCACGAGCTTGGCGTTGCGCTCGACAAGCTGCGCGTTGAGCGGCTGGCCGGAGAGATGCGCGCCGACCACCGCGATCTTCACTGACTTCGCCGGAGTCTGCTTTGCGGCCACGGGCGGCGTCGAAGAGAGCGGGAGTGGCGTGGCGCCGAGCCGAGCGTCGCTGAGCGAGCGGTGCAGCGCATCGCCGACGAAGCCAGCATGCCGTCAGACAGGGTAGGGCCGATCAGAGTCACGCCGAACGGGATCCCGTCGGGCCGGAACCCCGCGGGCACGGCGATGGCCGCGAGATCCATCAGATTCACGAAATTGGTATAGGCGCCGAGATTGGTGTTGAGCGCGACAGGGTCGGCAAGCATCGCCGCGATAGTGTAAGTCGTGCCCGCGGTTGGCAGCAGCAGAAGATCCATCTTCGCCCATTGGCGTTCTGCCGCGCGGATCAAATCGGCGAGCTGGTAAAAGGCGTGAAACGCCTCGACCGCGGTTTTGTCCTTGGCGCCGAGCAGGATGTTGCGCACGACAGGGTGGATCGCTTCGGGATTTCGCTCGGCGAGATCGCCTGATCGCCGCGAGGCGTTCGGCGACCCACGGTCCCGCGTAGAGCATTGCCGCAGCCTGTTCGAAGGGCGCGTAGTCGATCGGCACGATCTCGGCGCCGAGCGCGGCCATCCGCTCGATGCTTGCTCGATAGAGCGACTCGTAGTCCTGGTCGCCGAAGAAGGGGATCGCACCATTCGGCACGCCGACTCTGAGGGGCGAGGGCGCCGCCTCGACGGCGAAGGCGGCGCGCCGTGTCGCGCGTAGGGATCGCTCGCGTCGAAGGCAATCGCCGTCGCCGCGACTGTCGCGGCATCGACCACGTTCAGAGCAAAAATTGAGACCGCGTCCTGCGTCCGGCACGCCGGAACCACGCCGCGCATGCTGATCAGGCCCTTGGTCGGCTTGAGTCCGACAATATTGTTGAACGCGGCCGGAATGCGGCCCGAGCCCGCTGTGTCGGTGCCGAGCGCGAACGACACGAGCCCGGCGGCGACGGCGACCGCCGAGCCCGAGCTCGACCGCCGGAGATATAGTCCGCATCGAATGGGCTCGCCGGAATGCCGTAGGGCGAGCGCGTGCCGTTCAGCCCGGTAGCGAATTGATCGAGATTGGTCTTGCCGATCAGCACCGCGCCGGCCTGCTTCCAGCCTGTCGATCACCGTCGCCGTGCGCTCGCGGGACGTAGGCGAACTCCGGACAGGCGCAGGTGGTCGGCAGTCCGGCGACGTCGATATTGTCCTTCACCGCGAAGGGGATGCCGTAAAGCGGGCCACGCGCGCGCCGCGCGCGCTTTCGCGACCGCCGTCTCCTCGTCGACGAGCGTGATCCAATCCGGCCGAACGCCTTTCTTGCTGGATGCGCGCATAGACCTCGCGCACGACTTGCTCCGGCGTCGCTTCACCCTCGGCATAGAGGCGCGCGAGATTGGCGATATCGAGCGAGAGGCTCATGGGCCAGTGTCTGCCATGATGACCAGCGCCTGGCCGAGCTGCACCGGCCGGCCTTCGGTGCAGCGTATCTCGCGCACCAACCCGCTCGACGGCGCGCAGACGGCGATCTCCATCTTCATCGACTCGACGATGATCAGCGTCTCGCCCTCGCTGACTTTATGTCCCGGCTCGACCAGGATCTTCCACACGCTGCCGGGCACCGGGCTTTCGACCGCGGTCGCGCCGGGAGGAAGTACGGCGTCGGTCTCGGCATCGTCCGGCATTTCCCCAGTTGCGCCGTTACCGCCGGCATCGCGTCTCTTGCCAGCGCGCCCGCTCGGCGTCGAACGCCGCCTGCTGCCGCGCCTTGAAGGCAGCGATGCTCGCGGCGTTGCCGTCGACGAAGGCGAGATAGTCTTTGAGCGCTGAACCGTCGTCGGCACGATCTCGATCTCGCGCTTGCCTTCGAGAAACGCCGTCGCGGAACGTCGAGCAGCTCGTCGCCCGACACCGGATAGAACCGGATCTGGTCGAAGAAGCGCAGCAGCCACGGCTTGCCCGGCTCGAACGCCGTCGGTCGTGCGGTAGGTATTCCACATCTGGCAGGTGCGGCCGAAGAGCTGATAGCCGCCCGGCCCTTCCATGCCGTAGACGCAGAGATAGGCGCCGCCGATGCCGACGACGTTGTCCGGCGTCCAGGTGCGCGCCGGATTGTATTTGGTGGTGACCAGCCGGTGGCGCGGATCGATCGGTGTTGCCACCGGCGCGCCGAGATAGACATCGCCGAGACCGAGCACGAGATAGGTGGCGTCGAAGACGATACGCTTGACGTCCTCGACGCGAGTCGAGCCGTTGATACGGCGAATGAACTCGATATTGGATCGGGCACCACGGCGCGTCGGCGCGCACGCCGCTGCATGTATTTGTCGATGGTCGCCTGCACCGCCGCGTCGTTCCACGACAGCGGCAGATGCACGATGCGCGACTGGCACCTCCATGTCCGACAAATCGCCGAGCTCGTCCTCGATCGCCTGGAGCGCCGTCGAGCAGATCCTCGAGCGGCAAGATGCGCGGCGTCGTAATGGATTTGCAGCGAGCGAATGCCGGGCGTCAGGTCGATGATGCCGGCGAGGCTTGCGCATGGCTCGTTCGACCGCCTGCATCAGCGCATGCACGCGGAAGCGCAGCGCGATATCGAGAACGATCGGGCCATATTCGATCAGGAGATAGGCATCGCCCGCGCGGCGATAGACGACGCTCGGCCGCTCGCCCGTGGCCTCGCGGCGCGCCGACGATGCAATCGTCGGCGCCGCAACTGACGAGGTATTAGCGATGAGGCGAACCGGCGCCAGTGCGTGCGATCTCGGCGTCTTGCTGGGTCAGAAGCCGCGTTGCGCCTCGACGGGCGTGAGGCGCTTGAAGCGGACTTTGTCGCCGGGCCGCAGTTGCCCATCTTCCACAGCTCGGCTTGCGCGATGGTCACCGGACAGACGAAGCCGCCGAGCGACGGACCGTCGGGGCCGAGGATGACCGGCATGTCGCCGGTGAAATCGATGGTGCCGATGGCATAGGCGTTGTCGTGGATGTTGCTCGGATGCAGTCCCGCTTCGCCGCCATCGGCGCGGGCCCAGCCGGGCTTCGGGCCGATCAGGCGAATACCGGTCGGATTGGAATTGTAGTGAACTTCCCAATCGGCCGCGAAGAAGGTGTCGATATAGTCGGGGGTGAAGAAGTCGGGCGCGCCATGCGGACCGTAGAGCACGCCGATGCTCCCAGGCATGCGTCAGCCGCGGCTCTCAGTCCAGCGGGGAGGGCGGCCGGCTCAGCCGAGCCGCACGGCGTCGCGCCGACATGCAGCACGTCGCCCGTCTCGCAGCGTGCGCCCGCCATGGCCGCCGAACTTGCCGAGCGTGAAGGTCGAGCGGCTGCCGAGATAGATCGGGCACATCGATGCCGCCGCGCACGGCGATGATAGGCGCGGACGCCCGGCGCCTGTTGACGCCGCCGAGCTTCAGCACCTGGCCGGCCTTGACGGCGATCGGCCTGCCAATAGGCGACCGGCTCGCCGTCGAGCGTCGCCGCAAGCTCGGCGCCGCCGAGGCAGATCACGCGTGTCGCTGTTGAATTTGAGCGTCGGGCCGGAAAGCGTGGTCTCGATGCCCGGCGGCGCCTTCGGCATTGCCGACGAGGCGGTTGGCGAGGCGGAACGAGAGCGCGTCCATCGGTCCCGAGGGCGGCACGCCGACGGCCCAATAGCCGACGCGGCCCGGGCCAATCCTGGATCGTCGTCTGCGTGCCCGGCGCGAGCACCTCGATGCGTGTCGGCCTGGTAGGCGAAACGTCTGCAAGCGTCCGCGTCAGCATCTCGCCCGCGCGCGAGCACGTCGATGGCGCGAGAGTTGCCGCAGATAATCGAGATTGGTCTCGATGCCGCCGATCTCGGTCGCGTCGAGCGCCGTGCTGCAGCTTGCTCAGCGCGTCGTCGCGGTCGGCGCCGGTGACGATGATCTTCGCCAGCATCGGATCGTAGAACGGCGAGACCTCCGCTGCCGCTTTGCGACCCAGGTCTCGATGCGCGTCTCCTTGGGCCAGGCGACATGGGTCAGCAGGCCGGAGCTCGGGCGGAAATCGCGCCCGGGATCCTCGGCATAGAGGCGCACTTGGATCGATGCGCCGCGCGGCGCGATGCTCGCTTGGTCGAGCGGCGGCAATTCGCCGGCGGCCTGACGCACCATCCATTCGACGAGATCGACGCCGTTGACCTCTTCGGTGACGCCGTGCTCGACCTGGAGGCGCGTATTGACCTCGAGGAAATAGAACTCGTCGGTCGTCGGCGTCATAGAGATATTCGACGGTGCCGGCGCTTGCGTAGTTCGACCGAGCGGCCGAGGCGGCACGCGGTCTCCCACAGCGCTGCGCGGGTCGCGTCCGGCAGATTCGGCGCCGGCGTTTCCTCGATGACCTTCTGATTGCGGCGCTGCGCCGAGCAATCGCGCTCGCCGAGCGAAACGACGTTGCCCTTGCCGTCGCCGAAGATCTGCACCTCGATATGCCGCCCGCGCTCGACATATTTCTCGATGAAGATGCCGGCATCCTTGAAATTGTTGCGCGCGAGGCGTTCGCACGCGCTCGATACATCGGCGCGAGGTCGTCGGGTCGTCGACACGAGTTGCAGCCCGATGCCGCCGCCGCCGGCGGTGCTCTTGATCATCACCGGATAGCCGATGCGCGCCGCCTCGCTCTTGCGCGTGGTCGACGTCGCCGATCAGGCCAGATGCCCGGCAGCCAGCGGCACATCGGCTTGCAGCGCAAGCTCGCGCGCCTTGTGCTTCAGGCCGAAGGCGCGCATCTGCGCAGGCGTCGGCCCGATGAAGACGATCCCGGCTCGTTCGCAGGCCTCGGCGAAGTCCGGGTTCTCCGAGAGGAATCCGTAGCCGGGATGGATGGCCTCGCGCGCCGGTGTTGCCGCGCGGCGTCGAGAATGGCGTCGATCTTGAGATAGCTTTCGGCGGCGGGCGGAGGGGCCGATGGCGACGGCTTCGCCCGCCTGCGTGACATGCATCGCATGGCGGTCGGCTTCCGAATAGACCGCGACGCTGGCGATGCCCATCCGGTCGAGCGTGCGGATGATGCGGCAGGCGATGGCCCCGCGATTGGCGATGAGGACCTTGCCGAACATGTCAGGTTCCCGCCGCGCCCCAGATCAGAACCTCGATCGGCGTCGGGTTGTAGGCGTTGCAGGGATTGTTCAGTTGCGGGCAGTTCGAGATCAGCACGATCACATTCATCTCGCGCGGTCATCTCGACATATTTGCCGGGCGCCGACAGGCCGTCGGCGAACGTCAAGCTCGCCGTCGGGCGTCACCGGCACGTTCATGAAGAAATTGATGTTGTGGGCGATGTCGCGCTTGGTGAGCCCGTAGTGCTCGTTCTCGGCGACCGCGAGCAGGAAGCTGTCGCGGCAGGCGTGCATGGACTTCTTGTCGAGCGCGTAGCGCACGGTGTTGCTCTCGGTCGAGCAGGCGCCGCCGAGCGTGTCGTGGCGGCCGACGGTGTCGGCGGTGATGGTCAGCATCGGCCGGCAGAGATCGGACATGAAGCGCGGTGCCCGTGCGTGAGATAGATGTTGCCTTGCTCGCGAATGGTGTCGGACGCGCTGAATAGTGCTCGGCCGGGATCGTCGGCGTTGAAGAACAGGGTGTCGACGGCCTGATTGCCTTCGAGATCGAGGATGCGGAGCGTCTCGCCCTGGCGGACGACATGCATCCAATACATCGCCGGCGGGCACGACCTTGCGGTATTGCGCATCGGCGGGATCGAGCGGGCTGTTCCGTGATCATGAGTGCGGCTCCGCCGCAGCAACCGAGCTGAAAGATGCGGTTGTTCTCGAAGCCGCGGCTATTTTCCGGGGCGGACAGCCGGTTCGGATCGTCGAGCGGCAGCGGGCGGGCCGTCGAAGATCTCGTAGCGCACCGGCTTGCGCGGATAGGTGCGGCGCGGGCTCGAGCGGATGCGGGCAGGTGTGCAAGCAGAACGAGCGTGTCCATCTCGAAGCGCAGCTCGACCGACGCGCCGGCCTTTGCCGCCGTGGCGTCGAGCGACAGCGCGCCGTCGTCGGCGACGACGACCTTGCTGAACCAGTTGACGTTGGCCGCGAGATCGCGCCGGCCGAGGCCGTATTTCGCCGCCTCGACGAGGAAGCTGTCGTGCCCGTTCTGCTGCCAGTCGTTGCGCTCGGTCTGATAGCTCGTCTCGCCCCATTTGCGCGCGACCGAGGCCTTGGTCGAGTTGCCGCAGACCGTATCGTGCCAGCCGAAATTGTCGGCGACGATGGAGCAGAAGATGCGCCCCATGTCGGAATAGAGGCAGTGCCCCTGCGTCAGCTTGAAGGTGTGCTGGCATTTCAGCGTGTCGGGCGCGTTGTAGCGCTCGAGCAGATTGAACGGGTTGTAGAACAGCATGCCGACATTGGCGCCGCCCTCGATGTCGGTGAGCCTGAGGCGGCTGTTCCGCCGCATCATCATCGACCAGTGCTTTCCGCCGGGGAGCGTGTCCGATGCGATGAGCGTGATCATGCCTCAAGCCTCTCTCAGGACGCGTCGCTCGGACGGACCGTGCCGGGTCGTCCACGGATTGCGAGAACTGCCGAGCGGTCGTCTCTTGCGGGGCGCAGATCGTCGATGTCCTTGGTCGGATGGGCCGTGGCGGCCATTTTGCCGGTGATGCCGCGCCTTCGTCGGGCGCAGACGCGAAATGTCGCCCGTCAGCCGCGCGCCGTAGCGTTCGCGCTCCTCCGGCCGATCGCGGGGACGCTCGAAGGCGATGATGCGCGTGCCGAGCGCGAAGGCTTCGCCGCAGATCGTGCGTGACCATCACCACGGTCAAATCGGCGTCGTTCCAGATGCGCTTCATCAGCACATGGATGTCGACGCGAATGCCGGGATCGAGCGCGCCGAACGGCTCGTCGAGCAGCAGCACCTTCGGTCGGCGCATCAGGGCTTGGGCGAGAGCGAGCCGTTGCTGCATGCCGCCGGAGAGCGCGGACGGATATTTGTCCTCGTTGCCGGACAGACCGACATCCGCCGAGCAGCGCGCGCGCCTCGTCCTGCGCCGCACGGCGCTTGGCGCCGAACAGCCGGCCGCAGGCCGCCCGACAATTCGAACTCCCGGCCGATAGTCACATTCTGCAGCGCCGTCAGATGCGGAAACACCGAGTAGCGCTGGAACACGACGCCGCGATCGTGATCCGGGCTCTGGCTTGCAGCGGCTTGTCGTCCAACAGGATGGCGCCGCGCGTCGGCTGCTCTTCGCCGAGCAGCATGCGCAGGAAAGTGGTCTTGCCGCATCCGGAGGGCCCGACCAGGGCCAGGAACGC
Source organism: uncultured Alphaproteobacteria bacterium (assembly GCA_963750975.1). GTDB lineage: Bacteria > Pseudomonadota > Alphaproteobacteria > Rhizobiales > Methyloligellaceae > Methyloceanibacter. Next base: position 90,652 of record CAVVSX010000011.1, read on the forward strand.
GCGCGGCTCGATGTTCGAGATCGATCTGCTCGAGCACGACGTGATCGCCGTACTCCTTCCACACATTGTCGAAGACGATGGCGCTCATGCGGCCCTCGCTTGCGCGAACCAGGGATAGGCTTTGCGCTGGAGGATGCGCAGGCCGAGATCCATGAGGAAGGCGAGCAGCGTGATCCAGGCGACGTAGGGCAGGATCACGTCCATCGACAGATAGCGCCGCACCAGAAAGATGCGGTAGCCGAGGCCGGAATCGGCGGCGATCGCTTCAGCCGCGATCAGGAACAGCCAGGCCGGCCCGATCTCGAAGCCGTACGGCGTCGATCAGCCGGGGCAGGATCTGCGGCAGCACGATGCGCGAGACGATCTGCGCGCTGGAGGCGCCGAGCGTCTGCGCCTTGATCAGCTGCTCGCGCGGGATATCGCCGACGCGCAAGCGCGATATCGCGGATGAGTTTCAGGGTGGTGCCGATGACGATCAGCGTGATCTTCGACGCTTCGCCCAAGCCCCATGACGATGAACAGGATCGGCAAGCAGCGCGAGCGGCGGAACCATCGATAGCACCGCGACGACCGGCCCGAAGGTCGCCCCGGCGATCGGCAGCAGGCCGATCATGATGCCGATCACGAGGGCGAACGTGGCCGAGATCGCGAGCCCGATCAGGAGCCGCGTCAGGCTCGCCGCCGTGTCCGACCACAGCAAGTAGATCGCCGGTGCGCGGATCGGGCTCGAACGCATAGGCGTAGATCGTCTCGCCCATGTCGGCGAAGCTTGGCAGCAGCTTGTCATTCGGATTTGCGGCAAGCCGCATGTTCGAGCCGATGACGTAGGCCAAGAGCAGCAGCAGGAACGGCAGCAGGGCGAGCGCCAAGCGCCACGTTCCGCTCGGACGTAGATTGATCGCGCGCATGGACGCTCCGCCGCCTGCCGCCCGTGTGGCCTTCTACTGCGCGGCGGCTTGCAGTTTTCCTTCCGCGGCCTCTTTCATGTAGGTCGCGTCGTAGCGGAACTTGACGTTGTCCTTGTCGCCGAACACGGTCTTGTCGGGAAATTCGACACCGACGGCGCCCGCGGTCTTGGCATCCTTGCCGAGCAGCGACTTCTCGAACAGGAACTTCGAGACGCGCTCGGTCGTGGTCTTGAGGTCGTCACTGTTCGTGAACGCGACGGCGTCCTTTGGATCGGCAAACAGCTGCGGTCGTGGCGAGCTGCTCTTCGAAGCCCTTGAGGTCGGTGCCCGACGCCTTGCGCCATCGACTCCTTCGACTTTCGGTGCCGGACTTCATCGTCGGCGAGAGTTTCATACCAGATGCCGGCGAGCGCCTTGGCGAACTTGGGATTGTCCTTCAGCACCTCGGTGTTGACGACCATGAGGTCGATGATCTCGCCGGGAATCTTGCGAGCTGTCGAACACCTTCTTGGCATCGGGCGATTCGAGGATCGTCGAGACGATCGGCTTCCAGGTGACGACCGCGGTCACGTCCGCCGTTTTGAACGCCGCCGCCATGTCGGCATCCGACGTGTTGACGACCTTCAGATCCTTTTCCTGCGCGCCGATGCTCTCGAGCGCCCGGGCCAGCAGATAGTGCGACACGGAGATATTCGACGAGGTTGACCTTCTGGCCGAGGATGTCCTTGAGCTGATCCTTGTCCTTCAGGATCACCGCGTCGTTGCCGTTGGAGAAATCGCCCACGATGACCGCCGTGGTATCGACGCCGCCGGCCGCCGGAATTGACAGCGCATCCATGTTGGTGATGGTCACGGCGTCGAAGGCGCCCGCCGTATATTGATTGATCGATTCGACGTAGTCGTTGAATTGCTTGACGTCGATATTGATGCCGTATTTGTCGGCCCATTTTTTCACGATGCCGGACTCGACGGCGTAGCCCCACGGCATCCAGCCGACATAGATCGACCACGCGACCTTGAAGTCTTTCTTTTCCGCGGCCTGCGCCGGCGAGAACGCGATCATTGCGACGGCGGCGCCGACGATCAGACCCTGGAAAACTTGCTTGAAGGAACGGCGCATCGGCACCCCCTGTGCTGGCGTTGACCAAATTTGCGGCCGCGCAGAGGCTTCGATACGGGAGCGGATGGGCCTCGGATGCGAGAAGTGGAGGCCTGTCCGATCGGGTGACGACGCATCCCGCGCGGTAGAGGTCTCCCGGGCTTTTATCCCGCCGTGGCTCCGTCCCTTTGTTTGGCGAGACGGGAGAGCCTCTCTCGGACCTGACGCTCGCTGAGCCGGAACCCTAGAGGCGTTATGCGTCGAACTTTGCATACCTCGTGCCACTCGCTCTGGTTCAATTCATTGGGCGAATGAGGCCGGGTCGCCCCGATGCTGCCGGCGAGCGTAATTGTGCCGACGCCGAGCGGCGCGGGGATCGACGCGACGAACGATCCGAACGTCTCTTCGTCCAGTTCCCACACTTTGACCTCGACGCCGCCTGGACCGGCACCGTCAAACACCAGGCCGGGTTTGGCCGGCGAGGTGTTAGCGAGGGCGTAAAGGCGATAGCACGCTGTTGGGCAGCGCGCCCAACTCGTGAGCAGAGTCCCCGGCACCTCCGCCGCCGCCCATGCCTCCGGATGGTCATTAACCCGCCGTTTACCCTGCGAAATTTCGCCCCGGTTCATCGTTAATCCTCAGTAAGGGTAGGGAACTACCCTGGGGCCGTGAGCGCTTGGTCCAGCGTGATTTGCGCTGGCGCGGCGACGGACCGAGCCTTCTGCTCGTGAGGGTGTCTGTTATGCGTACGCGATTGCACCAGGCCTTGGGCTTCGTCGCCGTGCTTACGGCAAGCGCCACGGCCTCAAGCCCCGTTCAGAGTGCCGACCTGCCGCCGCCACCTCTGCCGCCCGCTTATGTCGAGGCGCCGCTGCCGCCCCAAGACGTGTTCGAAGGATGGTATCTCGGCGGCACGATCGGCGGCGCGACGGTGAGCTACGATTTCGCGCCGGCCGGGAGCACGGCCGATACGAGCGGGGTCCTCGGCGGCGTCGTCGGCGGTTATAGCTGGCAGAGCGGCCCTTTCGTGCTGGGCGTCGAAGGCGACCTGATGGCAGCCGATATCAATGGCAGCCAGCATTTCAACTCCGGTCTCAACCAGGTGAGTCCCTCGATCGACGCGATGGCGGATCTGCGCCTGCGTGCCGGCGTCGCCGTGCGGCCGCGAGTACTGCTCTTCGCCACCTTCGGCGGCGCCTGGGCGAATGCCGATCTGCCGGTCACCGGCCCGGGAGGCGGCTCGGGCAGCGCGGACTTCTTCGGCTGGAGCGTCGGCGGCGGCGCCGAAGTCGCCCTAACGCCGAACTGGGGAGCCCGCTTCGACTACCAGTTTACCGACTTCAACTCGAAGACGGAGAACTACCCGGGCGGCCCGATCGACTACGACCCCGACGGCAGTATCTATCGCGGCTCGCTGATCTACCGATTCTGAGCAGCGTCGGTGCCTCCAGAGACCAATCTGGGCCCAGAATCCGTCCTTTAGCGTGGTGGGTTGCCCTTAGGTAGACCTAGACCTGCCGATGCAAAGCGATATTATCGCCTTGCCAAGCCATCTTGTGACAAAGCTTCCATGCGGGGGCGTACGGATGGAGCGGGGGCGGGATGAGCGTCGAGCATCGCAGCCCGGTCGTCGTGGAAAATCCGGAAGGCGCCGGGCCCTTCGTGATCGTTTGCGATCACGCGTCCAACCGCATTCCTGACGAATACCGATCATTCGGCTTCGCCGACGATGCGCTATCCACCCACATCGCTTGGGACCCTGGCGCGCTCGCCGTATCGCGCCGCTTGTCGGGGCTGCTCGATGCGCCGCTCCTCTGGCCCGATGTCTCCCGCCTCGTCATCGATTGCAACCGGCCCCTCGACGCGAGTAGCCTGATCGTGATCGAAAGCGAAGGCCGCCCGGTGCCGGCCAACCGCAATTTGAGCGAAGCGCAGCGCGCCGAGCGCATCCAGCGCGTGCATGCGCCCTATCATAATGCGATCGACGCTTGCCTGAAGCGGCGCCATGCGCCCGCGCTCATCGCTATTCATTCCTTCACGCCGGTCTATCTCGGCAAGAGCCGGCCTTGGGAGATCGGCATCGTGTTCGGCGACGATCGCCGCCTTGCCGACCGCTTCATTCGCGCCTTGCAAGCCGATCCCGCGCTGACCGTCGGCATCAACCAGCCATATGCTCCATCAGATCAGGTCTATTACACGGTCGAACGCCATGCTGGCCCAAGAGGGCTACCGGCGGCCATGATCGAGATTCGCAACGACGAGATCGGCGATGAAGCCGGCCAACAACATTGGGCAAACAGTCTCGGCAAGATTTTGGTTGCCGCTGAGCCCCGCTTGGGAGGAGCGAGCCATGCGGCGGCATAACTTGGATGCTAAACTCGTTCGAAACAGGGGGTGACGAAATGGCTGCTGAGAAAAAACATGAAGGCGGGGTGTCTTATCACATCCCCGGCAAGGACTATTTCGAAAAGCGCCAACTGAAGCGCCACGCGGGCGTCTTCTCGCTTTGGGCGCTCGGCGTTGGTGCGGTTATCTCCGGAGATTTCTCCGGCTGGAACCTGGGCTTCGCGGTGGGCGGTTGGGGCGGCATGTTCGTCGGCACGATCATCATCGCCGTCATGTATCTCGGCCTGACCTATTCCATCGCCGAGATGAGCCCTGCATTGCCGCATACGGGCGGGGCCTATTCGTTCGCCCGGACCGCCTTCGGCCCTTGGGGAGGCTTCATCACCGGCGTCGCCGAGAACATCGAATATGTGCTCACGCCGGCGGTGATCGTGTTCTTTATCGGCTCCTATCTGACCGCGATTTTCGGCACGCCGGACTCCTTCCAACCGGTCTGGTGGCTGATCGGCTACATCGTCTTCGTCGGCTTGAACGTGCGTGGTGTAGCTCTGTCCTTCACCGTCACGGTGATCGTCACTTTGCTGGCGCTCGGTATCCTGATCTTCTTCTTCGTCAGCGCGATCCCGTTCATGGAATTCAGCAAATATGCCATGAATATCGGCGTCGGACCTGACGGGGCCGGGGTTGAACTCCCCGACGGCAACGGGCCGTTCCTGCCCTTCGGGGTTCATGGCGTGCTGGCGGCGCTGCCCTTCGCGGTCTGGCTGTTCCTCGCCATCGAAGAGCTGCCGCTAGCTTCGGAGGAATCGGCCGATCCGAAACGCGACATGCCCAAGGGCATCATGCTTGGCATGTTCACCCTGATCGCGACCGGCTTCCTGGTCCTGATCATCAACCCGGCGATCTCGCCTGGCGCCTTCGCGCTCGGCAGCTCGGGTGAACCGATCCTGGATGGTTTCCGCACTATCTACGGCACGGGTTGGGCGAAGATCCTCGCGCTCTTTGCCGTGGCGGGCCTGGTTGCGAGCTTCCATTCGATCATCTTCGCCTATGGCCGGCAGATCTACTCGCTGTCGCGTGCGGGCTATTTCCCGCATTTCCTATCGGTGACCGACAGCACGCATAAGACGCCGAATATCGCGCTGCTGACTGGCGCGCTGATCGGCTTCCTGGTTATGCTGGTCGTCTGGTTCACCCAGGGTGGCACCGAAGCTGGCGCCTTCATTGGCGGCGTGCTGCTCAACATGGCGGTGTTCGGGGCGATGATCTCCTATTTCCTGCAGGCGGTGACCTTTATCCAGCTGCGCCGGAAATTCCCCAATATCGAGCGGCCTTATAAGAGCCCCTTCGGTCTCCTTGGCGCCTACCTGACGGCGATCATCGCCGTGGTGACGATCTACTTCCAGCTTACCGATCCGCTCTACCGTACGGGTGTCATCGGCGTTGCGATCTGGTATGCGCTGCTGATCATCTATTTCGCGGCCTATGGACGGAAGACCCTCGTCTTCTCGCCGGAGGAGGAATTCGCGGTGAAGCACCGCGAAGGTGCCGTCAAGGTCTAGCGGCGCGCGAAACTGAACTGCGACAAGGCCGGCCCGTTCATCGAACGGGCCGGCACATTCTTCACATCGAGCTTTGCCGAGGCCCGGGATGTTAACATTCGAAGAGCTGAAGGCCGAAGTGTCCGCGGGCACTATAGACACGGTCATCGCCTGCTTTCCTGACATGCAGGGACGGCTGATCGGCAAGCGTTTCCAGGCCGAGTATTTTCTCGACGGCGCCTACAAGGAAACCCACGGCTGCGATTACCTGCTTGCCAACGACATCGACATGGAGCCGGTGCCGGGCTACGCGGTCGCCAATTGGGAGAAGGGCTACGGCGACTTTGTCATGGCGCCGGATCTGGCGACGCTGCGGCGCATCCCCTGGCTGCCCGGAACCGCGCTGGTCCTTTGCGACATCGTCGATCACCACCATCACAAGCCGGTGCCGCACAGCCCGCGCGCCATTTTGCAGGCGCAGATCGCGCGGCTCAGCGCAATGGGCATGTCGTCTTATTTCGCCTCCGAGCTCGAGTTCTATTTGTTCGACGAGACCTACGAGTCGGCGGAGGCGAAAGCCTGGAGCGGTCTCAAGACCGCCGGCACCTATATCCAGGACTATCACATCTTCCAGACCACCAAGGAGGAGGGGGTCTTAAGGGCGATGCGCAATGGCCTGCAAGGCGCCGGCATTCCCGTCGAGAACTCCAAGGGCGAATGGGGCCCCGGCCAGGAGGAGATCAACGTCCGCTACGCCGATCCCCTGACCATGGCCGACTGGCATGTGATCCTGAAGAACGGCTGCAAGGAGATCGCCTACGGCCTCGGCAAGGCGGTCACCTTCATGGCCAAATGGCGTTACGACCTCGCCGGCTCGTCGAGCCATATACACGCTTCGCTGTGGGATTCCGCCGGCAAGACCCCACTGTTTTTGGACTCGAACGCGGAACACGGCATGTCACCCCTGATGCGCCAGTTCGTGGCCGGGCAACTCGCTCATGCGCGGGAAATTACCTGGTTCCTCGCGCCCTATGTCAATTCCTACAAGCGCTTCCAAGTCGGCACCTTCGCGCCGACCAGGGCGATCTGGTCGCTCGACAACCGTACCGCGGGCTTCCGGCTCTGCGGCGCCGACAGCAAGGCGATCCGCATCGAGTGCCGTATTGGCGGCGCCGATCTCAATCCCTATCTAGCCTTTGCCGCGCTGATCGCCGCCGGGCTTGCCGGCGTCGAGCAGAAGCTGACGCTGGAGCCGGCCTATGTCGGCGATGCCTACCAGGACAAGGCGCTGCGCGAAGTCCCGAAAACGCTGCGCGAGGCGACGGAATTGATGAGGTCATCCAAGATGCTTCGGCAGGCCTTTGGCGACGGGGTGATCGACCACTACGTGCATACGGCGGAATGGGAGCAGTTTGAGTATGACCGCCGCATCACGGATTGGGAGTTGAAGCGCGGTTTCGAGCGCTATTGAGTGCCCCGAGGAACCAATGTCTGACAGCGTGAAAATCATCTCGCCGATCGACGGATCGGTGTATGCCGAGCGGCCCCTCGCGCGCGACGCTGAAATCGAGTCAGCGCTCACCGCGGCCCGTGCTGCCCTGCCTGCGTGGCGGGCCGTGCCGATCGCCGAGCGCGGCCGCTACGTGCTCGCCCTCCTCGATGCCCTGCTGGCGATGAACGACGATATCGCCGTCGAGCTTGCTTGGCAGATGGGGCGGCCGGTTCGCTATGGCGGCGAGAAAGGCAGCGTCGAGGACCGGACCCGCGCCATGGTCGCGCTCGCCGAGGACGCGCTCAAGCCTTACGTGCCCGCCGAGAAGCCGGGCTTCCGCCGCTATATCGCCCGCGAGCCGGTCGGCGTGGTGTTGGTGATCGCGCCGTGGAACTATCCTTATCTTACCGCGGTCAACACCATCGTGCCGGGTTTGCTCGCCGGCAATGCCGTCATCCTGAAGCACGCCGCGCAGACCTTGCTGGTCGGCGAGCGCTTCGCCGAGGCGTTTCGCAGGGCCGGTCTGCCGAAGGGTCTGTTCCAGAACCTGGTGATGTCGCACGAGCAGTCCGAGAAGCTGATCCGCTCCGGGCGGATCGACCATATCGCCTTCACCGGCTCGGTCCCCGGCGGCCGTGCCGTCGAGCGCGCGGCGGCCGGCACCTTCGCCTCGTTGGGACTCGAACTCGGCGGCAAAGACCCCGCTTATGTCCGGGCCGACGCCAAGCTCGACCACGCCATCGAGAATCTGGTCGACGGCTCGTTCTTCAATTCCGGCCAGTCCTGTTGCGGCATCGAGCGCATCTATGTCGATGCGAAACTGTTCGACGACTTCGTCGCGGGATTCGCCGATCTCACCCGCAACTATGTGGTCGGCAATCCGCTCGACCAGGCCACGACGCTCGGACCGATGGTGCGCGCCGCCGCGGCCGACGCCGTGCGCGCGCAGATCGACGAAGCCAAGCGAAAGGGCGCCACCGCACTGATCAACATGAAGGTTGATGGCGACCGCCCCGGTTCGCCGTATCTCGCGCCGGAGGTGCTGACCAACGTCAACCACCAGATGGAGGTCATGCGCGAGGAGAGCTTCGGGCCCGTCGTCGGCATTATGAAGGTGCGCGACGACGAGGAGGCCATCACGCTGATGAACGACAGCATCTACGGACTGACGGCCTCGATCTGGACGCGCGATCTGGAGCGCGCCGCCGAGATCGGGTCGCGCATCGAGACCGGCACCGTCTATATGAACCGCTGCGACTATCTCGACCCGCAACTCGTCTGGACCGGCGTCAAGGACACCGGGCGCGGCGCAAGCCTGTCGAAATACGGCTTTGATGCCCTGACCCAGCCAAAGAGCTTTCACCTTCGCGAAGTCTGATCGGCTTCATTTTCCGGAAAAACCCAACATGAGCACACCGACCGCCAATTGGAGCTACCCGACCACCGTCAGATTTGGCGCCGGCCGCATCAAGGAACTCGCCGAGGCCTGCCGGAGCGCCGGTATCAACCGACCTCTGCTGGTCACCGACGCGGGGCTCGCCAAGTTCCCCATTACGGAGCGCGCCATCGGCATCTTGAAAGACGCGGGGCTTCCCGTGGCGATGTTTGCCGACGTTCAGCCGAACCCGGTCGACTCAAATCTTGAAGCCGGCATCGCCGCCTTCCGCAAAGGCGGCCATGACGGCGTCGTAGCCTTCGGCGGCGGCTCCGGCCTCGACACCGGCAAGGTCATCGCCTTCATGGCCGGGCAAACCCGCCCACTTTGGGATTTCGAGGATATCGGCGATTGGTGGACGCGCGCCGACGCCGACAAGATCGCTCCGGTGGTTGCCGTGCCGACCACGGCGGGGACGGGCTCTGAAGTCGGTCGCGCCGGCGTCATCACCCAAGCGGCGACGCAAACCAAAAAGGTGATCTTCCACCCCAAGATGATGCCGCGCGTGGTGATCTGCGATCCCGAGCTGACCGTCGGCATGCCGCCCTTCATCACCACGGGGACGGGCATGGACGCTCTCGCCCATTGCCTCGAAGCCTATTGCTCGCCGAGCTATCATCCCATGGCCGAGGGCATCGCCGTGGAGGGCATGCGCCTCGTCTTCGAGAATCTGCCGAAGGCGGTCGCCAACGGCAACGACCTCGAGGCGCGGGCACATATGATGAGCGCGGCGGCAATGGGCGCTGCCGCCTTCCAGAAAGGGCTTGGCGCCATTCACGCGCTCTCGCACCCCGTAGGCGCGCTCTATCACACGCATCACGGCATGACCAATGGCGTGTTCATGCCATACGTGCTCGTCTTCAACCGTTCGGCGATCGAGCCGAAGATCGTCCGCCTTGCCGGCTTCCTTGGCATCGACGGCGGCTTTGATGGGTTCTTGCAGGCGGTGCTAGCGCTGCGCAAGCAGACCGGAGTGCCGCACGATCTTACCGGTCTCAAAGTCGACGACAGCAAGATCGAAACCATCGCCGAGATGGCGATCGTCGATCCGACCGCCGGCGGCAATCCGATCCCCCTGACCAAGGATGGGGCAAGAAAGCTGTTCAAGGCCGCGCTCAAGGGCGACGTCGCGGCGGCTTCCGCCTAAGGCGTGACCGGCGGGACGTCGATTGTGGTCGCCGGGCAGAGCCGCTTCTGATCCTCGTTGAGGCCGCAGGCGCGCGGGAACAGATCGCGGCCGAAACAGACTCTGATGTCGATGAGGCTCTGCCGCCGGCAACTTACCGAGATCATCTCAGGTTTGAGCCATGGATTGGCGCCGAGGAACTCGCTCTCGATCGCCTCTGGCGAGAGCATGTGATCCGCGTCGGGCGCGCGAAATTGCTCCGGCACGCCGACGCGCTGATAAAGCTGCCGCGCCACGGCGAAATATTGCGATGGGTCGAGGCCCGAGCAGGTCCCGTGCGCGCGATATTCGTGGATGAGGAGATTCTTGCTCGGCATGATGTCGCGCATCTCGCGGATAACGCGGTCGGGTACCCAAGGCCTCTTGCCGATAGGACAATCTTGCGGCCAGCCTTCTTCATATTGCGGCCACAGCCCGTGCAGCCGGAAGGCGGGACGCTGCGATCCCTCGCATTGTCCGTCGTGCCGCGCCCGGCCTTCGGCCCGGCAATAAGAGGGCGTCCAGCTCAGCACCAGCACGTAATAGTCGAACACGCCGGCGGTACCGCGCTCGGCCGCGCCCGCGGTCTCGCCCGCTAGCACATGAGCGAGCGCGGCGAGAACCGGCAGGGCTCGTCTAATGCGTCGCATTGCCGGCGATCGCGCTAAGCTCCGCCAGGATGCGCGCCCAGCTTCGCGCGCCCTTGGTGAAGCTGCTCAGATTGTATTTCTCGTTCGGAGAGTGGATGCGGTCGCCGTCGAGCGCGAAGCCGATCAGAAGCGAATCCATGCCGAGCCGCGTGCGGAAGGATTCGACGATCGGGATCGAGGCGCCGCAGCCCATGATTACGGGCGGCTTGCCCCACTCGGCGGCAAGCGCGCGCGACGCGGCCTGGAAATGCGGCGCGCCGGTATCAAAGCCGACCGCCGGCGACCCGCCCTCATGCGCGAAGCTGACGCTGGCGTCGGTTGGCAAACGGTCTTCGACGAAGCGATGCAGCCCGGCGATGATCTTCGAGGACTCCTGTCCCGGGACGAGCCGGAAGGAGAGTTTCGCTGTGGCCTGCGCGGGGATCACCGTCTTGGTTCCGCGTCCGCCATAACCGCCGACGATGCCGTTGATCTCGGCGGTGGGGCGCGACCAGAGCTGCTCCAAAATGCTGAACCCAGTCTCGCCCATTGCCTCGCTCAGGCCCACGCCGCCGAGAAAGCCGCCAGCATCGAAGCCGAGCGCGCGCCAGGACGCGAGCTGCGCCGGCGAGGGGGCGCGAACGTCGTCGTAGAATCCGGGGATGGTGACGCGACCGGTGTCGTCATGCAGTCCCGCCAGCAGCTCCGACAGCACGCGCAACGGATTGAGCGCCGGCCCGCCATAGATCCCCGAATGCAAATCGCGCGACGGACCCCGGACGGTGATTTCGGAGAAGGCGAGTCCGCGCAGGAAGGCGGTGATGGCGGGCGTCTCCGCGTCCCATTGGCCGGTGTCGCAGACCAGCGCGATATCCGCCTTGATCTCCTCGCCATGCGCGGCGAGGAAGGGAGCGAGACTTGGGCTCCCGGACTCTTCCTCGCCCTCGATCAGCATGCTGACATCGACGGGGAGGGCGCCGCGTTCTTCGATCCAGGCGCGCGCCGCCTCGATGAAGGTCATCAGCTGACCTTTGTCGTCCGAGGCGCCGCGCGCGACGATGATCTTGCCATAGCGCGGATCCTCGGCCAGGCGCGGGTCGAATGGCGGTGCGGTCCATTCATCCAACGGATCCGGCGGCTGCACGTCGTAATGGCCGTAGAACAACACATGCGGGCGAGGGCCCTTGGCCGGCTCGGCCCGCCAATGCCCGACCACCATCGGCTTGCCCAAGGTGGGCTCGACACGCGCCGCAAATCCAATCTCGCCGAGGGCGCCGGCGCACCATTCCGCCGCGGCAATGCAAGACTCGTGAAAAGCGGGGTCAGTCGAGACGCTGGGTATGGCCAGTAGCCGGAACAGCCGTTCGAGCGCCGCTTCCTCTTCGCGCGCGAGCCGGTCGAGCACGCGTTGCAGCGCCCCACTGGCAATTTGCGATCCGTTCATCGCCATGGCCCGCCGCGCACGCACGCCATCAGGTCGCCGGCAGCAGCGCCCAAGCCGGCGCTAACCGGGCCGATGCATGTCGAATTCGAATTAAGGAAAGAGCTATTCGCCCATTTGCACGTTGATGGCTTGCGGACCCTTGCCACGGCGGTCTGGTTCTGTCTCGAAGGATACCCGCGCGCCTTCGTCCAGCGCCGGAAGTCCCGATTTCTGCAAAGCTGAGATATGCAGAAATACATCCTTGCCGCCATCGTCCGGCGTAATAAAGCCGAACCCTCGTGAATGATTGAAGAACTTGACCGTTCCCGTCTGACGCATGGGAAGCTCCTTTTCCCCTTCCAAATGATCCGCCGGCTACAGGCCATGCGGAAATTCAGGCACGTCTAGAATTCGGGACAAGAAGCCGCGTTGCTTCCCACGGAGCGCATGCGGAGTGTCTCAACCCGGGTTCGCAATATGCCCGCAAAACGGCTCACTTTATGAGCGGCGGCCCACTAAGCGCAAGAGCCATCTGGGCTTTCGCCTTCGGCGAGAGCGCTGATGCGAATGCCTAATTCGGGTAGGGGTCGTGCAGCGGAGCGCCGTTCAGGGGCTCCGGCGGGAAGTCAAAATGCGGCCCGAAGTCCATAGGCGCCGGGGGCATTTTGGCTGGCCCCCAGATATCGCTGAGCCGCAGTGAATAGCCGCCAACTCCGCCTTGCGGTCCTTTTTGCACGTAGTAGGGGCCTTGCTCGCCTTTGTTCCCTTTCGGCGCTTGCTGCGCCTGGGCGAGGCCCATCGAGAACGAAACCAACAGCGCGCTAGCAAGGATAGCGGGGAGGGAAAGAGACTTGCGAAGGGCGGGAAGTTTGCGCATGTGACTTGCTAACTCTTTGAAGCCGGAGAAGTTTCGAATCGCCCGTTGAGTCTGCTTGAGCCGAGGTTACGATTGCGTCACCGGCCTTCGCAAGTCTGATTGGGATTAGCTGCCGCACACCTTGGCAGCCACGGTGCAGTGATAGAGCGCGCCCTTCTTCTTGCAGCTCGTCGATAGCTTGTGCACCCCGACCTTCTTGTAACCGCTCTTCTTGGCCCAATGATGAGCCTTGCGGTTCAATTGCTTGAGGGCTCGACCCGCGGTCTCGGATTGCTTCAATCCGATCGCCTTCTCGCTGAGCGTCGCACAGCTTCCGGCCTCGACCGGCCTGGAGGCAAGGAGAGACGCGGAGATAGCCGCAATGGCAAAACTTGCAACCAGCACTTTACGCAGCATTGTGTTCCCCATGAATGGTTACGCCCTTGGCGGAATTCTCCGCCCGGGCGATGACTATGCTATCTTTGGTCTTCAGCGCCTAGCGCTTCTGGGCAACACTGCGACGCGATCTATAGCATCACGCCGTATTTGGGGTTTGCTCTCTTGGCAGTTGATCCGAATATGGAGTGAGGTATTGCGGCGACGTACGAAGACTTGCAAGAAAAGAAGTGGGTATTACTAACAGCCGCTTGAGCTGGCGGGCGTCATTACGCCCCGCTTTCGCGGTAGAGTGATTGCCAACGCCGGGCGCAACGCCCGGCGTTTATTTTTGGTGATACCGAGGGGCAGGCGGGGAGGTGGGTTCAGTGCCCCCTGGGGCAAGCCCGACGAATGACGTCGGACTAGCCGGCCCGCCGCGTCTTGCCAGGCTTCATGAAGCCTGGCGTGGTGCCAAGGAAGGCATAGGGGTGGGCGGCCGCCACCACGATCTCCCGCCGGACTTGCAGGCGCGAGGCCTGCTGTGCGGCGGCGTGGATGCCCCTGCTGGAGGAGGCCACGCGGACTTGCGAACTCTTGCTCTTTGCAACATGGCTCCGCTTGCTCGCGCTCGCGACCCGCACCTTGGCTTGCATATCAGGCTTCTTGGCGATGTGGGTCAGCCGCGAGGACGCTTTAGCCGCGACCTGCTTGCCCTTGGAAGATTTGGCCTCCGCGGTCGCCTTACGTGGCGTTTCCGTCGAAGCGATATTGACCTTGGCCTTGGCAGCCAAAGAGGCACCGTCCTTGGCCTTGGCAGTGGCTTCGCCTAGAGCGGCGAGCGCGTTGCCGCCGGTAGCGGTGGTCACCCGGACCTTGGCGGTTCCGGCGTCGATCATGCCGATGCTGGCGGCGGCCGCCTTCGACAGATCGATGATGCGCCCGCCGATAAACGGACCGCGATCATTGATTCGCACCACGACGGACCGGCCGTTGGAGAGATTCTCCACCAGCACCCGCGTGCCGAACGGCAGCGAGCGATGCGCGGCCGTCAACTCATTGGGATCCATTCTCTCGCCATTGGCGGTGATGTTGGCCGGCAGCGAGTACCAGGAGGCGTGGCCGAGTTGGTCCGCCTTGGCCAGATCGATAGGTAGCATCACAGCAGCGCCCAGAAGCCCCACCGTAATCATCTTGGCTCGCATTTCGAACATGCGTTGTTGCTCCTTATTCGATTGTCTGGGAGGTTTAGAGACCGACGAAGACTCGAGCCGGTCGCACATGTTAGTGCGATGCCGTAACCTACGGAGCAATAAGGCGAAAAATCGGCATTGAGGGGGTCATTGGAGGGCCATTCATAGGCGCCTGGATTCCCCCAAATTTATGTTTTGTTAAGGTTTCTTTTCAACCTTAACGGGCGACTCAAGTCGGGCGTCCTCGGTCGATCTTTGCTGGATTTGACCCCGATCAAGGACTGAGCGGGCGGGCCGGAGGACAAACGCGCACGAATGCCGCGTGTTTCTTGGGCGCAACACTATCTGCCTAATTCTTTGTCATCATTCGCCCAATCCTTGCCCTTTTCTACGAATACTGTATGAGGGAGTTGCAGACTCAAACACACTAGGGACAACCCCAAGGTAAGGACGTTAGGACCGACTGCGATGATGCAGAAAAAGAAGACTCAGGAGATCCAGGAGAGCCAGTACCTCTCCCCAGACTCGTCGAACCCGCAAAGAGAACCGATGACCGGCGCTCAGGCCTCCTACCTCAAAATGCTCGCCGACGAGGTCAAGGAGCCGGCGGCATTCCGAGAGGGCTTGAGCAAGCGGGAAGCCTCCCGGCGCATCGATGCGCTGATGGAGCGGCTCCGCCTCGGCGAACTGCCGCCCCACACGGACTGAAGGACTGTCGCCTCGTGCGGGGCTGAGGATTGGAGCTCTCGCAAGGACTAAGGCGATGGCTGGTGGACGCGTGGCGAGCATCCTCTGGACGGCTTTCCTCGTCCTCGCCGTCCAAGCCTTGTTCTCGACTTATGCGGGCATGGCCATGGCTCTGACGCTGACATCGTCCGCCTTCCAGCCGGGAGGCAAGATTCCGTCGAGATTCACCTGCGAGGGCGACGACGTCTCGCCGCCGCTTAAGATCGATGGCGTGCCCGCGGGCGCCAAGAGCCTCGCGCTCATCATTGATGACCCCGACGCACCCGACCCAAAGGCGCCGCAACGCGTCTGGGTGCATTGGGTGGTGTACAATCTGCCGCCCGAGACCAAGAGCCTGCCCGAAAATGCCAGCAGCACGGGCTTGCCACAGGGCACCGTCACGGGCACGAACGATCGCAAGCAGAATGCCTACCACGGCGCGTGTCCGCCCATCGGCCGGCATCGCTATTTCCATAAGCTCTATGCGCTGGATATTGCGCTGCCTCCCGCGCCGCTGACCAAGGCTGCGCTCGAGGCCGCCATGCGGGGCCATGTGCTCGCGCAAGCGGAGCTGATGGGGACCTACCAGAAAGGCGACCCATAGGAGATGATCATCGAGGTTTACCGCCTCGTCACTTGACTGTGGCGTTCCGACTGGCTTGAGTGGCGGCCATGGCTAGACACCACCTGACCTCGGTCATCCAAATTTCAGCGCGCGCCGGCGCTCTCGCGGCGATGCTGATCGGAGCTGCACCCCACGCCTTCGCCGCCTGCCAAAGCCCCGCCGCATTCGGCGCTTGGCTGCAAGGCTTCAAAAAGAACGCCGTGGCGCAGGGAATTTCGCCCGGTGTGGTCTCCGAGGCGCTCGACGGGCTGACCTACGATCCGGCGACCATCGCCAAGGACCGCAGCCAAGGTGTCTTCGCGCAGAGCTTCCTGCAATTCTCCGGCCGCATGGTCTCGGGCAATCGGCTCAGCGTCGGCTCCTCGCTGCTGAAGAAGAACGCGTCGACCTTCGCCGCGATCCAGCAGAAATACGGGGTGCCAGGGCCCGTGCTGGTCGGCTTCTGGGGACTGGAGACGGATTTTGGCAAAGTGATGGGCAACATGCAGACTCTGCGCTCGCTGGCCACGCTGGCCTTCGATTGCCGCCGCCCCGACGAATTCAGCGAGCAGCTGCTCGATGCGCTGCGCGTGATCCAACGCGGCGATCTCTCTCCGGGGGAGATGCGCGGTCCTTGGGCTGGAGAAGTGGGCCAGTTCCAATTCGTGCCGAGCGTCTACTACAAATATGCCGTGGATTTTGATGGCGACGGCCGGCGCAACCTGATCAGCAACGCTCCCGATGCGCTCGCCTCAGCGGCGAACTACCTCGATGGGCTCGGTTGGAAACCCAATCAGCCCTGGATCGAGGAGGTGCGCGTGCCGACCGATTTGCCGTGGGACCAGGCGGATGTGACGATCAAGAAGCCGCGCTCGTTCTGGGCGCAACACGGCGTCACCTACACCAATGGCAGGCCGATTCCAGCCGACAACGTCCCGGTGGGACTGCATCTGCCGATGGGGCGTAACGGACCGGCCTTCCTGACCTATCCGAATTTCGACGTCTATCTCGAATGGAACAAATCGCTCGTCTATTCGACGACGGCGGCCTATTACGCGAGCCGTCTCGCGGGGGCTCCCCCGCTCAGCAAGGGCAACGCGCCGGTCGAGACGCTGAGCGTCGCCGATACCAAGGAGCTACAACAGCTTCTCGCCAAGCGCGGTTTTGACGTGGGCAAGATCGATGGCGTGATCGGCGCCGCTACCCGCGACGCCATCCGCACCATGCAGGTCAAGTTCGGTCTACCGGCCGACGCTTATCCCACGGCGGAATTATTGGATCATCTTCGCGCCGGGCGCTGAGGCGACCGGACGAGTGCCCTAGCGCGCCGGCAACGGCTCCGTCTGCACGCGTCGTGTCCAGATCAGATGGTCGAGCGAGATGGCGCCGGGCCCCCGGGCGATGATGAGAAGCAATAACGCGAACCAGAGAATGTGCTCGGGCCAGCCGTCGGGATAGACGAAGAGCTGGATCACCAGCGTCATCGCCATCAGGCCGAGCGCCGAGAGCCGCGAGGCAAGCCCAACCAGCAACAGAATCGGAAACACATGCTCGGCGGTGGTGGAAAGATAAGCGGCAACGTCGGGCGGCAGCAGCGGAACCTTATATTCCTCGCGGAACAGGAAGAAGGTGTTGTCCTTGATGTGGAGGAAGCCTTCGACTTTGGTCTGGCCCGATCGCCAGAACACGCTCGCTACGGCGATGCGCGCCATCAGGGCCACCACGCTGTAGGGAATACGCTCCGCGAGCCGCCGGCCGGCTTCCAACCAATCGAACAAAGTTGACATCTCTGGCTCTCCGTCTTGCTGGGCGCGGGCATGCCACCGCCGGGCCCGTTTGGGCCGCCCCTAAGAGACAAGATCGGCGCTTTTCAAGGAAATGCCGATCAATGATCGACACCATAGCCGGTCGCTATTGGACCCTTTGCTCAATTGCTAGTCATATCGGCTCACAAGCTGTTGAGGTCGCGAAGAAAGAGAACAGGGTGGAAACATCCCACACTCCGCCGATGTGTCAGTGGCGCCGCGAGACATCGCCGCGCTGGGCTCTGGTCATTGTCGGCGCGGGCTTCACTTTTCACAGGGGCACACGGCTGATCACGGGCGGCTCGGCGCCGCCTGAACCCATGCATCGCGGCAGCTGAGAGCGGGCGCGATGCAACGATCTTTGTTGGCGGTCGTGGGAGCCCGGGCAGGGGGCCCAAGACCAAAGGATGGAGCCGCGCCGGCGGTAGAGGAGCCAATGTATGAGCAATCCGGCCTTTCTCACTCTCACCGAGGCCTTTCTGTATTGCCGCGACATGGATGCTTCCTTGAATGAGAGGCTCGAAGCCTTCAGCGAGGCGACCCGCTATTTGATCCCGGGATATCAGGAAGCCGTTGATAGGATGGTTGGGCGTCTGCAGGCCTACGATGCCGGTCGCGCCGCTCCCAAGCCAGGCGAGCTGATGCCGCCTTTCGCCATGCCTGACGATCAGGGACGCTTGGTGACGCTTGATGCGCTGCTGAAGGACGGTCCGCTGGCGATGACCTTCCACCGCGGCCATTGGTGTCCGTATTGCCGGATCAATACGCGAGCGCTGGCCGAAGCCCAAACCCAGATCGCATCGGAGGGCGGACGGCTCGCGGCGATCATGCCCGAACGGCAGCAATTCGCGGCGACCTTCAAGGCTGAGGGGGAGGTGCGGTACCCGGTGCTGACCGACATCGACAACGGTTACGCGCTGTCACTCAACCTCGTGTTTTGGGTGGGGGAGGAGATGCAGCGGATATTGGAAGCAGGGGGCCGCGATGTCCCCGACTACCAGGGCAATCAGACCTGGGTGATGCCCATTCCCGCGACCTTCGTCATCGCCCAGGACGGGCGCATCACGGCGCGCTTCATCGATCCTGACTACCGCAAGCGCATGACCATCGAGCAGCTGTTGACGGCGCTGAAAGACGCGCAAATTCCTGCGGAAAGCGGCCCAAAATCGTGACTGACGTTGGACATTGGCGGCTACCCATCGACCCCATCGAATGGTATGAAAAGGGGTCGGGGAAACTGGGACTCCGCGAAGCGTTTGGTTTTGACTGGCCGTCCGCCGGTGGCGGCTAGAGGACTGTTGAATGAACTCGAAACCGCTCTCGGTATTGCTCGAAGAAGCCTTCGTTCAGTGCCGCGACATGGACGCATCGCTAGCCGAGAGGCTGCAAGCCTTCGCCGAGGCGGTGCGGGCGTTCGGACCCATCTTCCAGGATTCTGTCGACGGTCTGGTTGCCAGGTTGAGAGAGCATGACGTCGGCGAGAACGCGCCCAAGCCCGGCGACAAGATGCCGGACTTCGTGCTGCCTGACGAGCAGGGACGGCTGCTTAGTCTAGAAAAACTGCTCGAGAAGGGGCCGGTCGCGGTCACCTTCCACCGTGGCCATTGGTGCCCCTATTGTCGGATCAACACCCGAGCCTTGGCCGAGGCACAGGATCAGATTGCGGCGGAGGGCGGACAAGTTGCCGCCATCATGCCCGATCGCCAGCATTTCACCTCGGAGCTCAAGGCGGAGTCGAATGCGCCGTTCCCCATTCTGACCGACATTGACAATGGCTACGCGTTATCCCTCAATCTTGCCTTCTGGGTCGGCGCCGAAATGCAAGACCTCATGTGCAAGGCGGGCTGGGATGTCGCACCGTCACAAGGCAGCGACACGTGGTTGTTGCCCATTCCCGCCACCTTCGTCGTCGGCACAGATGGCGAGGTGAAGGCGCGCTTCGTCGATCCCGACTACCGCAAGCGCATGACCATCGAGGATCTTTTGTCGGCGCTCCGCACCGCACATTAGGCGGCGGCGTAGCGCGACCAATCGTAAGCCCGCAGCATCTTCATCATTGCCGAGGCTACGGCCGTGCGTTGCCGCCCGGCGACGCCGTAAAGATTGATCGTGCGCTTGAGGTCCATGTCCTGCACGACGATGCGCGCCAAGGTGGTCGGACCTTGGGTGCTGCGGGGCAACAGCGCCACGCCAAGGCCCGCTTCGAGCAAAGCGAGAAGATCGCCGTCGGCGCTCACCTCGTGGAAGCGTGTCACGTCGAACTCTCGCATGCGCAGGAGATCGAGCATCTCGGGCGTGGTTTCGCAATAGGTACGGATCATCAGCCGCTCTTGCTTGAGATCGTCCAGCGCGACAGCTGGCCGCTCCGCGAAGGCGTGCACGCTGTTGACGGTGAGCTGAAACGCCTCGGTGAACAACGGCCAGCTGTCGAGCCGGTCCCATTCCTCGTCGATTTGCGCGGCCAGACCGAGCTCGACCTCGCCCTTCTTGAGATATTCGAGCACCTCGACTCCGGTTCCCCGGAGCAACTTCAACTCCAGTCCCTGGAACAGTTTGCCAAGCTCGACGACGTGGGAGGTCACCAACGATGGATCGATGGTACGCGACAGTGCCAGCCGCAGTGAGCCGACCTCGCCTTTCTTGATGGCGGAAGCGAGCAGGCGGGCGCTGAGCGCGCTGTCATAGCATTGCTTCAACAGCGGCAGCATGCGCTGGCCGAGCTCGGTGAGCTGGGCCTGCGGCCGCTCGCGCCGGAACAGATCGCCACCAAGTTCGCCCTCGAGCTGGCGGATGGCGCGCGTCAGCGAAGGCTGGGCGACATGGCATTCCTCGGCCGCGCGCGTGAAATTGAGCGCTCGCGCCACCGCGAGGAAGTAGCGGACCTGATGCATTTCCATGGGAGATGCGCTCCGCTGCCTAGGCTAGGGATGAAGGAGACATGATCGCGGCACGGTAACGAGTTCCGCGTTTCCGCGATCGGCCTGGAGGGAGTCCAGGCTGAAATCTCACCCTGCAAACGAACATCGACAAGGAGAATCCGGGTTCGCGCCGTTGTTGGGACGGAGTTGTACGCTCGCGACTGCTTTGCCGTCGAGATGATTTGAGGGCCGAGACTGCTTTTTGATCGGTCGTGATCTGGGTGGACGGCGTTGAAATCCGCGCTTTTTCTAGCTGAATCAACTCATTAACCCGCCATAGCGCAACCCTATCGAGTCCGTAGCCAAAGGGCATTTCCGGTCGGCCCCGCGGCCTGGGCATGATGCATCCCAAGGAGACGCCGTCGCGTCGCAAGGCAAACCGAGGTCTCTAGCTATGAACATCGCCGTGACGGAGCGCGCTGGCTCGACCGCGCACCACCTCAAAGACAAGGTGTCCCTGGTGACGGGATCGACCAGCGGAATTGGGCTTGGCATCGCGCGCGCTCTGGCCGCATCGGGTTCCGCCGTCGTTCTGAACGGCTTCGGCAAGCCGGAGGAGATCAAGGCGACTCAAGCCGCGGTCGGCGCCGATTTCGGCGTGAAGGTCGCCTATTCCGGCGCGGACATGACCGACCCGGACTCGATCGCCGAGATGATCAAGATGACCCTCGACACGTTCGGAAGGCTCGACGTCCTGGTCAACAATGCGGGCATTCAGCACGTCGCGCCCCTGCAGGAGTTTCCCACCGCCAAATGGGACGCCATCCTCGCCATCAATCTCAGCTCAGCCTTTCACACCACGCGACTCGCGCTGCCGTCCATGGTCGCCAACAAATGGGGACGCATCGTCAACATCGCCTCGGCCCACGGCCTGGTTGGCTCGGCCTTCAAGGCGGCCTATGTCACGGCGAAGCACGGCATGCTCGGTCTGACCAAGGTGACGGCGCTCGAGACGGCGGAGCAGGGCATCACCTGCAACGCGATCTGCCCGGGCTATGTCTACACGCCTCTGGTCGAGGCGCAGATCGAGGGACAGGCCAAGGCGCACGGCATTCCGCGCGAGCAAGTAATCCGCGAGGTGTTGCTGGCGCAGCAGCCAAACAAGCGCTTCGCCACCACCGATGAGCTCGGCGGCATCGCGGTGTTCCTGTGTTCGGACGCCGCCGCCTCGATCACTGGAGCAGCGATTCCCGTCGATGGCGGCTGGACCGCGCATTGAGCGAAAAGACAACGAGCCGGGAGGCAACCATGTCCAAGACGAAGACACTTACGCCGCTCGATGCGGTCAATCAGATCCGCAACAACAATAATGGCCAGGTCGTGCTTGTGCTGCAAGGCGGCGGCGCGCTTGGCGCGTATCAGGGCGGCGTTTACCAGGCGTTGCACGAGGCCGGCGTCGAGCCTGATTGGATCATCGGCACCTCGATCGGCGCGATCAATGCGGCCATCATCACCGGCAACAAACCCGAGGACCGGCTGGCCAGGCTCAAGGAATTTTGGTTCAGGGTCGAGCGCGCGAGTTTCTGGGGCGCCTTTCCTGCTTGGGCGGGCGTCGCCGATGCGCTCGCGTCATGGATGACGCTGACCAAGGGCATCTCTGGATTTTTCGAGCCGCATACCCGCGCGTTTCTCGGCGCGCATGTGCACCTCGGCGTCGACAATGCCGGCTATTATTCGACCGAGCCGTTGCGCAAAACGCTCGAGGAGCTCGTCGATTTCGATCTCGTCAATCGCGGTCACCCGCGGCTCACGGTGGGCGCCGCGCATGTTCGCTCGAGCATGATGCACTACTTCGATTCGAAGCAGATGGAGCTTTCTCCGCAACACGTCATGGCCTCCGGCGCGTTGCCCCCGGCCTTTCCTGCGGTGCGCATCGACGGCGAGCTCTATTGGGATGGCGGCATTCTCTCCAACACCCCGACCGAGCGCATCTTCGACGACCAGCCGCGCCGAAACTCACTGATCTTCGCCGTGCATCTGTGGCACCCGACCGGCGAGGAGCCGGAGACCATTTGGCAGATCCTCAACCGTCACAAGGACATCCAATATTCGAGCCGCATCGCGAGCCACATCGTTCGCCAGCGCGAGACGCACAAGCTCCGCCATGTCATCACCCAGCTGCTCGAATATGTCCCCGAGGAGGACAAGAACGACCCCCTCTATCGGGAGCTGGCCGGCTACCATTGCGACACGCGCATGCATGTGGTGCGGCTGTTGAGCCCGAGACTCGACAACGAGACCCACACCAAGGATATCGATTTCTCGCCCGCGGGCATTCGCCAGCGCTGGCAAGCCGGCTACGCCGATACGATGCGCGCGCTGTGGCGCCAGCCTTGGATCGGCGAGTTCGGGCTGCTCGACGGCGTCATCCTACATGAGCCGGAGCCCGGCGCCG
This sequence comes from uncultured Alphaproteobacteria bacterium, assembly GCA_963750975.1. Lineage (GTDB taxonomy): Bacteria > Pseudomonadota > Alphaproteobacteria > Rhizobiales > Methyloligellaceae > Methyloceanibacter. Next base: position 113,562 of record CAVVSX010000011.1, read on the forward strand.
AGCCTGCGGCTGAGATCGAGCCAAGCAAGCCAAATCCCGACGCTTCCGACCGCGGTCCGCACAAGCTCGCGGCGGAGTGAAGGAGAGTCCGATGAACGTCTGTACCGGCATCTCGGCGATCCAGCTTCTCGCCGCCGCCTTCACCTACCTGATCATCGTGGTCTGGCTGGAGATGTTCTGGGTCAGGATCGCCCAAGAGCTGCATGGCGACGACATTGCGTTAGCGCTCAGGAAGCGGACTTGGCTCAATGCCTTCGTCGCAGCCGGGGCCTTCGGCGCCGCGATCCTCCTGCTCTTCTGGGTGCATAGCTGCACCATTGGTGCGGCCTGAGGCCTGCGCTCGCCGCCGCGCTCAGCGCAAAAGAAAAAGCCCGGCAGCAAGGCCGGGCTTTTTTACGCGAGACAGGATCTTTTAAACAGGCGTGTCGGGTTCCGTGGCCATCTCGATCGGCCCGCCGGCCAGGGGCGCTGGGGCAGGGGATCGACCGGGCCCGCAAGGCCTGTCCGCTATGCCTTATTTGATGGGCGTGGAAATCGGTTCCGGGGGCATCTCGGCTGTGTAGATCTGCTGGGAATGATGGAAGCAACCGCCAAGCGCCAAACAGGCGGCGATGGCGGCGAGAGCAACGATAGTTCGCATGGCTTGATCCCTCTACTTGGTACTGTCACTCAATTCGGTACGGCGACTTCACCCATCTGACCGCGTTAGGCTTAGAAAAGCGTTAATGGCCGGACCATTTTAGAACCGTGCCTGCCGGGATCGCTTTCTGCCACGCAAGAAGCCCGCCGCGGGGGCCGGGCTTCTCGGGCTGGCGCCCCTAGCAAAGCGGCCAGCCGCTGTGACTCCGAAGGAGCGTCGCGGCACCTCACGCGTTCGCAACTCTTCAGGGGCGCCGGGGATGGAGCAGAGGGACCAACTGCAAAGCCCTTTCCACCCACCCGATAGCGTAAGCCGCGGGGCCCGGGACTCTTTGCGCTGGATCAAGATGGCGGGAAAATCCGCTCATGACGCCTGATCGAGATCAGTGCACCAAGCCTTCGGGGGCCATCGGCGTCTTCAAGAAGACGGCAAGCAGCGCAGCCACAATGAGCGCCGCGGCAACGCCGCCGACGCAAGCCGGCCAGCCGAACATGTCGAACAGCACCCCCAGTACGGCGCTGCCGATCAGGCCACCGAAGAAATAGCTGGCGAGATAAAGCCCGCTTGCCGCCCCGCGATCCGAGGTCGCCGCGCGACCGACAAAGCCCGTGGCGCAGGCCTGGGCGAAGAAGGTGCCGGCGCCGACCAGCACCATGCCGACGAGCACCGCAGGCAGGCTTGGCAGGACGAGAAGCGGAAGGCCAAGGCCCGCCACTGCCAGCGCCGCCCAGAAGGTGGGCCGGGTGCCGAAGCGCTTCACGGCGTGGCCAGCGAGCGGCGTGGTTGCCATGGAGGGAACGAAGACGAAATAGACGAAGCCGAGCGTCATGGCCCCCACACCGAGCGGAGGTTGCACCAGTACGAAATTGACGAACGTAAAGGTGCCGATGAAGGCGAACAGGATGCAGAAGCCGATGGCGAAGCTCGCGCGCAAGGAGGGGTTCCGCAAATGCATGATCCACGTTTCGAAATGTGAGTTCATGCTGGTCCCCATGTCGTGCATGGGTTTGGTCTTCTCAACGGTGAAATAGACCAGTACCGCGCCGAGCAGATTGAGCATGGCGAAGAAATAGAAGTTGGCGGGCAGCCCGAAATGATCGGCGACGCCCGCCGAGATCAGGCGCCCGATCAGGTTGCTCGCCACATTGCCGGTAATGTAGGCGGCAAAGGCGCCGGCCGAGTCGGCGGCGGTGTAGTGCTCGCCAAGATAGGCAAGCGTGAGGGTGAAGGCCGCCGCCATGCACAATCCCTGCGATACGCGCAACAGCGTGAAGGTGGTGAGGTCTGGCGCATGCGCGAGCAGCGCGGTCGGAATGGCGAGCAGGATGAGGCTGATGAGGATGCCCTTCCGACGATCGATCTCGCGACTGAAATAACCCACGGCCAGGCCGGAAAAGGCCATGCCCAGCGTGCTGGCATTGGCGGCAAAGCCCATCTGCGCCGGCGATACGCCGTAATGGCGGGTGAGTGAGGGGAGGATGGCTTGCGTGGCGAAGAGATCGACGACGGTGAGGAATGCGGTCAGCGCGATAACGATGAAGCGGAGAATGGCGCCGGCGGAATGATGCGCCTCGGTGTTTGGAGGGGCGACGGCGTGTGACGTATCGTTCATGGCGCGCGCTCCTCGAGGCGAAAAAAATTTGGATGTGACGCCCTTGGGGGTGGAGGGCGTCACATCCAAAGGGGGGGAGGGTTTTTTACATCGTGTGGTCGGTCGGGTCCTTCAGCAGGTCGGCGGAAAGCAGCACCACGGTTTTGTCGCCGAGATTCTTCCACCAATGCGAAATGCCCTTGGTCTCGGCGACGACATCGCCGGCCTTGTGCGGGATCGGCACGGCGCAGTTGCTGGCATATTCCTCGATCTCGCCTTCGATGATGTAGATGATCGCCGGCCGTTCGCCGTGGCTGTGCCACGGCACGACGCCGCCCGGCTCGACGACGAGTTTGCGCATGCGCATGGTGCGATCCTTGATGCCTTGCTCCTTGTCGACGTCGATCATGGCGATGACCGTGTCGGTGACGCCGACCGGCTTCAGATCAACAGGCGGCCGCACGTCGGGCTTGGTCTGATCGGCGGGACATCCGCCGGCTTGTGCGGCAGTGGCGGCAAAGCTTGCGCAAGCGATGACGCCAGCAAGCATGGCATAGCGGCCGAACCGGCCGTTCTCTCTTGATAGAAACATCTCCGTTATCTCCTTTTGGCTAGGGCGTCGGCCGAAAGGAACGGCCGCTTTGCGATAGCCGGCAGGATCGGCCGAAGCCGCGCGTAACGGAAATGCCGGTTGGCTTTTAACTCGATAGCCCAACGCTATTCCGCGCAGGAAATGCACCCCTTCGATGCCGACAAGGTAGTGGCAACAAAACGCACCCACCCCTCGGCGCGGCACGATCAATAGCCAGAAGGTATTGGGAAGCGGCACAGCCAGATTTTAGCTTCGCGACGGTTCCGGGCTGGTCGAATCGGTCGGTTGGCCCGGGAGCTCGTGTCCAACACCTTCGGAGATTTCCACCATGCGCAAATTTCTAATTGCCGCGGCTTTGGTCGTCGGCTGTGCTGGCACCGCTTTCGCCAATTCCTTCGCCAACCCCTTCTACGTCGCCATCGACCTCTCGACCGGACGCTGCATGATGATGCAGTTCATGGGAGCGGGCGGTCCCGACAAGAGCCGCTACAAGATCATGGGTGCCTACCCCTCGATGCGCGCGGCGCATAAGGCCATGATCAGTATGGGCGGCGCCTGCCACTAATCTGATCGCTTGGTACGTGCAAAGGGCGTTCGCTTCGCTGGAGCGGACGCCCTTTTATTCAACGCCTGCCGAGCACGAAGACCCCGCCCCGCTTGCCCTCGGAATCTCCACCGCTCAGGCCTTAGGCTTCAGACTGGGCGTTGAGCCGCGCCGTTACTGCTTCGATCGCCGCCACGTCGTAATACTCGGTGAGCTTCACCGGCCATCCGGCCTCGAACGCCCAGAAATTGGCTTTGGTCGTATCGAGGACCTCACCCGATTGTCGGTGGCGGTATTGCATGATGATTTCGGCCGCCGCGCTGTTCTTGTTGATCAGAAGATTGCTGGTGTCGAAGCGCAGCACCTCGAATGTCGGTATGACTGAGCGCCACCGCTCCATGACGCGCTGTTTGCCAGTGCGACTTCCGCCCGCCGGATAGAGCCCGACGGGAAGATGCATGACGTGGCAGAAATCGTTCGGCAGATAGCTTGCCAGCCAGTCGAGGTCTTGCGCCCGCCATGCGTCGTAGATATCGCCCAGAATGCTCTCGGTTGTTTGTGTCATTGCCCCGCTCCTTATTCTTATTGCAAATCTTAGCATGGAGGCAGAGGGAGCATAAATAAGGTACACGGATGATCCGCGCAGGGGCTTTTCATCAAGAGCCACTGCTAGCGTAGCGATTACATGCGTCGCGACAGCGTTCTGAGGTGATTAGGGGCTTACGCGGGAGACAGCGCGGCGAGGCTCGTGCTGAAGGCCTGGATGCGGCCAATATCGTGATATTCGGCAAGCCCGACCGGCCATCTGTCCTCGAAGGTCCAGAAATTCACGATGAAGGTCTCGAGCTGCATGCCTGTTTCCCGGTGCCGGTAGTGGATGGGAATTTCGAGGCCTGCGCGATCCCCGTGGATCATCAGGTCGCTGGTATCGAACCGCAGAAAATCGAACTGCATGGCGATCAGCCCAAGCCGCTCGACCGCCGAGTCCTTGCCGCGGCAAAGTCCACCGAGCGGATGCACCTCTGCCGGGATGTAGATCATGTGGCTGAAATCGTCGGGCAGGTAGCTTGCCAGCCGGTCGAGGTCCTGCGCCCGCCAGGCGTCGTAAATGTCGGTGACGACGGCTTCCGTCTTGGTCATGCGTATGCCCCCTGCCACGACCGAGGCGGCCAGATTAGCATGAGTCGGGACGTATACTGACAGTTTCTTGCGGCTGCTGTTTGGCGGCTTCTGGCGTGCTAGCGTGCGTTGCAGCTCACAGGCACGCCCACCCCGACGGGTCAGGAATGTCACCCGATCTTCGCCCCATGCTCGCCACTCTCACCGACAAGCCGTTCGACGATCCCGCTTGGGTGTTCGAGACGAAGTGGGACGGTTTTCGCGCCATCGCCGTCGCCGCGCCTGGCCATGCCTCGCTTTATTCCCGCAACGGCAATGACCTCTCGCGCAAATACCCTTCGATCTGCGCGGCCCTCGCTGCCATCAAGTATGAGGCCGTTCTCGATGGCGAGCTCGTGGCGCTCGACCAAGCTGGGCGGTCACGCTTCCAGCTGTTGCAGAACGCGGAACGGGAGCCGACGCGTCTGCTCTATTGCGTGTTCGATCTGCTCTATCTCGATGGCAAGGACTTGCGCGGCAAGACGCTGCTCGAACGCAAGGCCGAACTGGTGCGCATCCTGCCGAAGAGTCCGCTGCTGCTCTACAGCTCCCATGTGGTGGGGGAGGGGATCAAAGCCTTCAACAAGGCAAAGCGGGCGAAGGAAGAAGGTGTCATGGCCAAGCTCGCCAGCGGCCGCTACCACTCCGGCGTCCGCACCCGCGAATGGCTGAAGGTCAAAGCGAGCCAAGAGCAAGAAGTGGTGATCGTCGGCTTCACCGCGCCGCGCCGCAGCCGCGAATATTTTGGCGCATTGTTGTTTGCGGTTCGGGAGGGAAACGCCTGGGCCTATGTCGGGCGCGCCGGCACGGGGTTCAACGCGGAGCGATTGCGCGACATCCACGCCCTGCTCGTGCCGTTGGTGACGGACAAGAAGCCGGTTGCCGCCAAAGTCCCCGACGCGGCGAACACCACCTGGGTGAAGCCGAAGCTCGTCGCCGAGGTGAAGTTCACCGAATGGACGCAAGCGGGCGAGATGCGCCACCCGGTGTTTCTCGGGCTCAGGACCGATAAGAAAGCGACCGAGGTCACGCGCGAGATGCCGAAACCCCTGAGCGAGGTCAAGCCCGCCCCCCGCTCACGGCGCCGTTGACCCAAATCAAAGCGGCCCTTGAGCAAGCATTCTAGCGTTTGCTCGTGCCAAAAGCGCAAGGAGCGCCGCCTATGAGTACGGGCCTCGATACCTTCGACAAGACCATCCAGGAATCCAATCTCTGGCTTAAGGACCTGATGGATCGCCTTAACACGCGCGACCGGCACCACGCTTATTCGACCTTGCGCGCGGTGCTGCATACTTTGCGTGACCGCATCGGGCCGGAAAGTGCGGCGCATCTTGGCGCTCAGCTGCCGATGCTGCTGCGCGGTCTGTTCTATGAAGGTTGGGACCCAACGGGAAAGCCCACCAAGGAGCGCCATGAGGCGGCATTCCTCGCCCATATCGCCAAGGAGCTGCCCCGCGCGGAAGAGGGCGAGGTGGAGCAAGGCGTCACCGCCGTGCTCGATGTCCTTTCCAAGCATGTGGATCGCGCGAGCGCCGTGAAGCTCGCGGGAATGTTTCCGAAGGAGCTGCGCCATTTCTGGCCTGCCTTCATCCAGCAGGCAGCGCAGGAACGGCAACAAGGCGCCGCTTGAGCGCGAGCTCTCGACCTGCGCCCTTTTAGCCACTATTCAGATAAGATGACGGGTAGGTTTAGGCGCCGATGCGTGCGAGCGAGGCTCGGCCACCTGTCGGCCAATGGAGGATGATGTGGCAAAAGGCCAGCAGAGAAGCAATCGCGAGAAGAAGAAGCCGAAGCAGGACAAGAAGAAGGTCACGCCTCCGGCGACGCCGATCGGCTCGACCGATCAACGCGGCAAGCCCGGCCGGGGCCCGAAGAAAGGCTGACGCTAGCGGCTCTTGCCTTTGAAAGCATGCGTGCCGGGCTTCCCGCCCTTCGAGCGCGGTCTCGACCTCTTCAGCGGGATCTCCCGGTTATGCGGCCCCATCTCGTCGAGCGCCGGCTTGTGCGGACGCGTTAGATCGGTCTCCGCCGCCGAGCGCTCGAGCTCCGATTGCCTCGCCAGCGGATCGTTGGCGATGGCGAGTTCCATCTGCCGCAGGCGCTTTACCTCGTCTCTGAGCCGTGCCGCCTCCTCGAATTCGAGATCGGCCGCCGCCGCGCGCATCCGTTTCTCCATGTCGGCGACGACGGTTTCGAGATTGTGTCCGATCAGCGCCTGTTCTTCCTCGCCGAACCCGGCACCTGCATCGACCAGCACGTGGTCGCGCTCGTAGACTGAAGCCATGATGTCACCGATCTGCTTCTTCACGCTTTCCGGGGTGATGCCGTTGGCCACGTTATAGGCCGTCTGCTTCTCGCGCCGACGCGCCGTCTCCGCCATCGCCCGCTCCATCGAGCCGGTGATGCCGTCGGCATAGAGGATCACGCGGCCGTCGATATTGCGGGCGGCGCGGCCAATGGTCTGAATGAGAGAGGTCTCCGAGCGCAGGAAACCTTCCTTGTCGGCGTCGAGAATGGCGACCAGGGCGCATTCGGGAATGTCGAGGCCCTCGCGCAACAGATTGATGCCGACCAGCACGTCGAAGGCGCCGAGCCGCAAGTCGCGGATGATCTCGATACGCTCGAGCGTCTCCACGTCGGAATGCATGTAGCGCACGCGGATGCCTTGCTCATGCATGTACTCGGTCAAATCCTCGGCCATGCGCTTGGTCAAGGTGGTGACCAGCACGCGATAGCCTTGCAGCACCACCTTGCGCGTCTCGTCGATCAGGTCGTCGACCTGGGTGGAGGCCGGGCGCACCTCGACCGGCGGGTCGATCAGTCCCGTGGGCCGGATCACTTGCTCGGCGAACACGCCGCCGGTCTGCTCCAGCTCCCAAGCGGCCGGCGTCGCCGACACATAGATCGATTGCGGCCGCATTGCGTCCCATTCCTCGAAGCGCAAAGGCCGGTTGTCCATGCAGGAGGGGAGACGGAAGCCATATTCGGCCAGCGTCGATTTCCGCCGATAGTCGCCGCGAAACATGCCGCCAATCTGGGGAATGGTGACATGGCTCTCATCGACGAAAACGAGGGCATTGTCTGGCAGATATTCGAACAGCGTCGGCGGCGGCTCACCCGGCTTTCGCCCGGTGAGATAGCGAGAATAATTCTCGATGCCGGCGCAGGACCCGGTGGCCTCGATCATCTCCAGGTCGAACAGGGTGCGCTGCTCCAGCCGCTGCGCTTCAAGCAGCCGGCCGGCGCCGTGCAACTCGTTCAACCGCTGCTTCAGCTCATCCTTGATGCCGCGGATCGCCTGCTTGAGCGTCGGCTTCGGCGTGACGTAATGCGAGTTGGCATAGACCTTGACCAGGCTAAAGGCGTCGGTCTTGGCGCCGGTGAGGGGATCGAACTCGGTGAGGGCCTCGATCGTGTCGCCGAACAGCGAGATGCGCCAGGCGCGATCCTCCAAATGCGCCGGCCACAGCTCGATCGTGTCGCCGCGCACGCGGAACGAGCCCCGCATGAAATTTGCATCGTTGCGCCGGTACTGCAGCGCCACGAGGTCGGCCATCAGTTGCCGCTGCTCGATCCGATCGCCGCGCTTCAGACTGAAGGTCATGGCGGTATAGGTCTCGACCGAGCCGATACCGTAAATGCAGGAGACCGAGGCGACGATGATCACGTCGTCGCGCTCGATCAGCGCGCGGGTCGCCGCATGGCGCATGCGGTCGATCTGCTCGTTTACTGACGAGTCCTTCTCGATATAGGTGTCGGTGCGCGGAATATACGCCTCGGGCTGGTAGTAGTCGTAATACGAGACGAAGTACTCGACCGCGTTGTCCGGGAAGAAGCTCTTGAACTCGCCATAGAGCTGGGCGGCGAGCGTCTTGTTAGGCGCGAGCACCAGCGCCGGGCGCTGCGTCGCCTCGATCACCTTTGCCACGGTGAAGGTCTTGCCCGAGCCGGTGACGCCGAGCAGCACCTGGTCGCGCTCATGGGCGTTCACCTGCGCGACGAGCTCGGCGATCGCCGAGGGCTGATCGCCCTTGGGCTCGAGCTCGGACTGGATCTGCAATGCCACACCGCCTTCCGACTTGTCGGGGCGGGGAGGACGGTGCGGCACGAACTCGGGTCCGTCCACGCCGGTCACCAGCGGATGCTCCTGCATCAATGGCTGCGGCGACTCGCCGAACCCCGGGGGCCGGCGGTCGGCTCCGAGCGGCAGGCCGCTCGCCGGCACGCCGCTCGTCTCGCCCGTGACGGCGCGCGGCTCAGCGCGCGAGCCGAAGGTCTTCGGGACACGAAAAGGCATGGCCCGAATATGGCGGCGGGGGAGGCACTTGGCTAGGGGTGGCTCATTCGGCCCGAAGCAACTTCGACCTGCATCCCGCCTAGCGATGAGCGTGCTAGGCTGCCGCCGGTCTCGATGCGGGAAGGGCACGCCCGATGGCAAGGACGCGGAGCACGTTCTGTTGCCCGAATTGTTTCAGCCAGTTTCAGAAGGACGATTCGGTCCTTAAGCTGAGCTCGGGCGCGGCGGTCTCTGGCGAGGGGAGCCCGCGGTCCGGTAAGCTCGATCGCGATATCGACAAGGTCAAAGCCAAACGCGTCAAATATTGCAAGACCTGTGCGCAGCCGTTCGACTTTCACGCGTTGCTTCAAGGCAAGCTCGACTACCACGCCTGGGGGCCCCTATGGGCGGTGCTGGCGTTTCTGCTTACGCTCGCGGTAGCTTGGCTCTGGCTCGGTCTTTCCGTCTGGGCAAGTCTCGGCCTGGCGGTGCTCGCCGCCACGGCTGCGGGTATTACTGGATCGTGGCTCGAACGCAGGCGGCTCGCGCGCTGGCGCTTCACCCAAGGCGAGTTGGTTAAGCTCACCGCGCCTTAGTCTGGAATCGGTACTCGATTCCGACTATCAACCCCCGACGATGTTGCTTCACCTCACACACGACACGCCGTTATGGGTAATGGGGCTGATTTTGACCCTCGGGGCGGCGACCTATGGCGTCGGCCTGACCCTGATTACGCGGTGGATATACGGCGTCGACCGGCTAAGGTTGAACAACGAGGTCGCCGGTTTCAAGTTTGCCGTGGTCGGCGTGTTCTACGCCGTCATGCTCGCCTTCGTGGTGATCGCCGTCTGGGAAGATTTCCGCAACACGGAGAACGCGGTGCGCGACGAGGCCAACGCTGCGGTCGACTTGCACCGCATCAGCTTCGCTCTGCCGATCGAAGGCGGCGGCGATATTCGCAAGCATCTCATCGACTACGTCAATGACGTGCGCGAGCGGGAATGGAAGACCATGGCCGTGGGCGAGCCGAGCGGCGCCGTCGTCGAGGATCTCGATCGGTTGAGCCAAGCGGTTTTCGCCGTCAAGCCAGAGAGCTTGCAGGAGCTCGCGCTTTACCAAAATGCGCTTCGGCTCTTGGCAGTAATGACCGACAACCGCAACGAGCGTCTCGACAGCGCCGACGGCTCGATGCCGTCGATCCTCTGGTTCGTGCTGATTGTCGGCGGCCTCATCACACTCGGCTATCCGGCCTTCTTCGGCACGACAAACCTGCTGGCGCAGGTGCTCATGACCGCGGCCTTGGCCGAGCTGGTCGCTCTCTCCCTGCTGCTTGGCCTTGCTCTCGACTATCCCTTCACCGGCGAAGTGCACATCTCTGCTTTCCCCTTCGATTACGCGCTGAAGCAGATGCCGCCCAATTGGCCTCCGCCCTGAGCTCCCGAACTCTCGACTTTTCTGTTCTCGCCTCTATACCGGAGTGTAGGAGATCGGACTGGGCCAGGCTTTCGGACCAATCGCGATCATGGTTGGCGGGCGTAAGGTAAACGAGGCTAGGAGCTCGCTCGCGCAGGAGACGTCTTGACCGAGGCGAAATCACTCGAAGACGCGCTTGCCGAAGCCTTCGCGCGGGCGGATTCCATCGATGCTCCCCTCGACCGGAAGCTGCAATTCTATCTCGGCGAGTCCCGCAAGCTGCTTCCCGATCTGGAGGCGACCTACGACCAGCTGGTCGCCCGCATTCAGGCGAACGGCGCCGATGTTTTCGTCCCTGCTATAGGCGAGACGCTGCCCGAGTTTCTTATGACCGATAGTGACGGCCGTCTGGTCGCTCTTGCCGCGCTGCTAAGTAAAGGCCCGCTGGTGATCAGCTTCAACCGCGGGCCCTGGTGCGACTATTGCGGGCTGGAACTGCGTGCGCTCGCCCGCGCCTATCCCGAGATCGTCGCGGCGGGCGGCGAGGTGGTCTCGATAGTCCCGGAAACCGCCAAATACGCCAAGGTCTTGCAGCAGATGAGGGGATTGCCGTTCAGGGTGCTGACCGACCTCGATTTGGCTTATGCGCTCTCGCTCGGCCTCGTCTTCTGGGTCGGCGACAAGATTAAGCAAACCTACGGGCAATTCGGCATCGATCTCGAACAATTTCAAGGCCATGGCGGGTGGCTGCTGCCGATCCCAGCGACCCTGGTGGTCGGCAGGGAGGGCCGGGTCAGGGCCCGATTCGTCGACCCCGATTTTCGCCATCGCATGGCGATCGAGGACATTCTGCGCGCCCTCGCTTGAGTTTGTGACAGGCGAAAAAAGCTTCCTTGTTGACGTTTGCGCGTGAGGGGCACCGCAAATTGCCACTTTCGATGACGATCATCGTATAATGAAAAAAACAATTGACTCGCCGGATGAGACGGCAAGCCTGGAACAGTGAAGCGCAATTCGTGCAACGACGCGTCCGCTTGGGCGGTCGCAAGGGGCAACAGAGCAGATCGGAGCAGAAGCCATGGCTACGAAAACTAGTGGGAAGAAACGCACAACGAGCAAAAAGACCAGTCCTCGCAAGACCGCGAGGAAGACTGTGCGCGCGGTGAAAAAAACGGCGCGCAAAACCGCGCGGGCCGTTCGGAAGACGGCGCGCAAGACCGGCGCCGCCAAGAAGAAGGCCCCGGCGCGGAAGACTACCGCGAAGCGGGCGACCGCGCGCAAGACTACCGCAAAGAAGACCTCAGCGCGCAAGACTGCAGCGAAGAAGCCCTCAGCACGCAAGACGACGGCGAAGAAACCAGCGGCGCGCAAAGCCCCGGCGCGTAAGCCTGCGGTGGCGGCGAAGCCCATGGCTGCGCCGAAGCCCATGGCTGCGCCGAAACCCATGGCTGCGCCGAAACCCATGGCCGCGCCGAAACCCGCAGCTCCCGCCCCCGTGGCGGCAAAGCCCGCGGTGGCTCCAATGGCCCCGCCGCCGCGCCCCGCCGCGCCGGCTTCGCCAGGCATGGGGAGCAGTTCTATGCCGCCGCGCCCCGCCGCTCCCATGGGTGGCGGTAGCGCACCGGCTCCCTCGGCGCCGCGTCCGGCGACGCCAGCCGCCGCGCCAAGCCCGAGCCCAAGTCCGCAGCCTTACCGGCCGTCCTGGGCGCGCGACGACGACGATATGTAATGCTATGGGGGAGGGCCGGCGTGTGACCCCGCTCTCCCTCTTCTCCTAAAGGCGGCCGAGATAGCAACGTCTCGAGCGCCGAGTTGCGTCGCGACTCTGGCAACGGCGATGCCTATGCCTGGTCTTACGCGGCGCCAGCCGCCAACTCTCTTCCCGTCAAAACGCACGCGATCTCGAGGCCCTCATGAATCCCTCTTCGATAGCCCCGGGGGCATGGCCCTATATTTTCCCAATCGTCCTTCTCGTCTGCTCCAATCTGTTCATGACCCTGGCGTGGTATGGGCACCTCAAATACAAATCCGTTGCGCTGGTGACCGTGGTTCTGGTGAGTTGGGGCATCGCCTTCGTGGAATATTGCTTCGCCGTCCCGGCGAACCGGATCGGCAGTGCGGTCTATTCGCCCGCTGAGCTCAAGACGATCCAGGAGGTCGTCACGCTCTTGGTGTTTGCCGGCTTCACCTGGATCTATTTCAAGCAGCCGCTCAGCCTGACGCAGGCCGGTGGCTTCCTGCTGATCGCACTCGGCGCGATGCTGGTGTTTCGCGGCCAAGCCTGAGCCGCGCCGCAATGGCATAAGGGGGAAAAGGGTAAGGCCTCCGGTTGGGTTGTCACCCCCGGAGGCCGGGCAGAGGCTAGACGCCTCTAAAGAGGTTACCGACCGCCAGCACCACATAGGCGACGAAAGCCACCCAGAAGCCGTGGTCGGTAATGAACGGAATTGGCGCGAATTTGCCAATCACCGCCAAAGCCGCCAAAATCAGCGATACAATGAATACCACTGTTGTTGGTGGTGACAAATTCATCTCCAGCCCCTCCCTCTTGTTGACGGGCGGACTGTAATCGTTTTTGCTGAAATTGCGAGGGATTTGCTTTTTTCGATGTGGAAGGCCAACGTCAGGGTTGCGGCCGTCGCAAACGCGACGAATAAGGAGGCGGGGTGATGCGTCCAATGACGCGATTGGTCTTGGGGCTTGTTGTTCTCGTTGGAATTTTTGCCGCTGTCGCCCTCGGGTTACCGTCGCACGTGACGGTGACACGCTCGGTGGTGATCAATGCGCCCGAGCCGATCATCTTTCCCTATCTCAACAACCTGCATGAATTCAGCGAATGGTCGCCATGGCAGTTGCGCGATCCGAAATTGGCGGTCAGTTACGGTGGGCCGGAACAGGGCAAGAGCGCGACGGTGCAGTGGACCAGCCAGGTCAAGTCGGTCGGCAACGGCAGCATGGAGATCACCGAGAGCGAGCCGAGCCGGCATATCGATCTGGTCGTGAATTTCAACGGCCTCGACGGCACGAGTTCCTACGACATCGCGCCCTCGGGTTCGGGCAGCAAGGTCACTTGGGCCTTCGGCTACGATTCCGGCACGAGCCCGCTGAAGCGATGGAAGGCCTTGATGCTCGACGGCTTTGTCGGCGCCGAATATCGCGCAGGCCTCGACCGGCTTAAGGACAAGATCGAGTCGGAACGCCGCCCGACGGTACCGACCGTCAGCGAGACCCCGCCCAGCGGCGTCTCGACCGAGTCCGAGCAGCCTTCCGCCGCGCTTCCGCCTGGCGCCGTTCCGCCGCAAGGTGCGGCCGTGGCGCCTGCCCAGCCGGCTCCCGCGGCCGGCACCGCGCAGACCGGCTCGACGGCGTCTCCTCCGGCAGCGGCCGAAGCCACGCCGACGCCGGCACCGAAGCCGCCGAAGAAGAAAAAGCGGAATCCGTAAAGCGAAAGCCAGCGATCAGAGCTTCTGCTCGGGATGGAGTTCGACCTCCGCCGGAGGATCGACCTTAGTCGCTTGGATGACGAGACTGAGCGAACTTGCCAGCACCGGATCGAGCGGCAAGCAGGCGACCAACGTCGCGTCCAAATTGGCTGGGCCCGACTGCTCAGCTAAATGCGGATCGACCACCTTGCGGCTGGTGACGCGGTAGTCGCGCGAGGCGCCGTCAGACGTGGTGACGGTGATATGGTCGCCGATGCCAATCTCGCTGAGCTTGGTGCGCGGGAGATGGGGGTCCTCGCCCGAGACCGGCTCTACCGTCGCTTGGCCAGGGTTGCTCTCCGTGACTACCGATGCGCTCAAGCCAAGCAGCGGTACTTCGGCCGGCGCCGACGCGCTGCTGGCCCAGGGCAAAGGCGGGGCCTCCGGCAGCCCGGCCAAAGCATGCTGCCAGGCGCTCTGGCGCAGCAGCTGCGCTAGCCCGGTGCGGGTCAGAAGCGGAAATTCGCCGCCGGCCTGGAGCAGAACAGCGACGATCATGGCGCAAGCCATCGCTCCCATCATCCACCCGAGCCCTCGCCGCGAGCGGAGGAAAAGGAGGAGGAACTGCGCCGACCCCCGTGACGGCATCAGATCCTCCTCCCGATACGCCGCGGGGAGGCAATATCGCGGCGGTGGTAGCGCCATGCGACGAACATCGCGGCGCTGAGAAACGTCAGTAAGAGAATGAACAACATGGTCTGTCTCAACGGTTTGGTTGAAGCGATTCTCGGCACAGCCAGGTTATCAGGTTGAGACGCCCCCGTCGCCTGCGGCAACGAGGTATCGGCGTCGGGCAGGGCTTCGGTCGGAACGATGGAGGTATCCGGCGTCTGCGCAGGGTCGGCAACGGGCGGCGCCGCGTCGACTGCGGGCGCCGCTTCCTGCGTAGCAGAGGTTCCGCCGTCATAAGCGAATTGGGGTATCGCGCTCGGCAATGCATTCAGGAGACCGCCGCCCGAGCGGGCATAGGCGAGCGACTGTCCCCTGGCCTTCATCGCGTCCCGGGCACCGCCCGGCGGCCCCAACACCTTGTCATACACCCAACCGTCGGGAAGATTCACCGGCATATCGACGCTCGACACGCTTTGCCCATCAGGCCGCGACTTGGTCTTGTCGACGGCGATCAGGCTGGTTTGGCTCGACACCAGATGATGCTCGAGCGCGACCGTTTCGATTGCCTTGTTGAACGCGTCGGGGTCGGAGCCGGTAAAGGCCTTCGCTTCCAGCGAGGCGATCTTGCTGCGCGCCCAGAGTTTGGCGACACCAGCGCCCGGCACGGCGTCTTCCAGCTTGAGCGTTGCCGTCCAGGGTTTGCCATCGAATGTGCCCGTAAGCCTGAGCTCACCCTGCCGCGACGGAAGTTTCGCCGAAAGCACGACGGGTTCGCCGGCATAAAGATCGGGGAGGGGATCGGGCCAGGCCTCGACGCTCGTTCCGGCCGGCCATTCCGCCTTGAGCCCCATCATCGACGGCTTTTCCAACTTGGCGAACAGCGCGCTCATGCGTTCGAGCACCTGCTCGTCTGAGCCGATCTGGGTGAAGGTGCCACGGCCGAGCTCGGCAGCGCGGGTCATGAAATAGGAGTTGGGCGCCGAGCCGATGCCGACCGTGAATAGCCGGGAGCGGCCGCGATGGTTGGCGATCTCCTCGAATAGCTGCGCTTCGTTACCCACCGATCCGTCCGTCAGGAACACCACCTGGCGAAGTCTGGTGGCGTCCTCCGGTGTCGCGTCCTTCAGCGCCGCTTGGAGCGCGGGCAGCATCTCGGTTCCGCCCTCTGCATCGAGCCGCGACACGAAATGCTTGGCGATGGCAAGATTATCCGAGCTGGCGTCGACGGCGGTGTCGAACAGCGTCTCCAGCGTGTCGTCGAACCGCACCACGTTGAATTTGTCGCCGGGCCTGAGCCGGCCGAGTGCGAACAGCAGGCTCTGCTTCGCCTGGACGATGGATGTGCCGGCCATCGAGCCCGAATTGTCGATGACGAAGATCAGCTCGCGCGGCAAGAGCTTCGGCGCCGCATCGAGCGTAGGCGGCGTGACCATGGCGAGCAGGTAGTCCTGGCCGGCGACGCCCTCATAGAACAGCGAGGTCTGCGGCGCCGCCGCCGCCGTCGGCTTCCATACCAGCTCGAAATCCTTGTCGGCCGGGACGCTGCCTTGCGCCAGCGCCAGCGTCGCGGTGTTGTCGCCGGTCCGCTTCAGCGCGATCTCGTGATAGGAACTGGTGATGTCGCCGAGCGCGAAGCCGGCATCGAGCGTCACTTCGATCGAGACCGGATTGATCTTAGGCCCGTTGGCCGGATCGAGCACCGGCGGGGTGATTCGGTCGCGGTCGGGCACCGGATCGCTTTGCGAAGGCTTGCCGCCGTAATCGACGGGGGTGATGTCGCTGCCCTTGGGATTGTAGCGGGGCGCGACGACGAGCGGGAAGCGCAGCGAATAGACGCCGGAATCTTGCTTCACCGTCTCCTGATATTCGATGCGTACGAGGATCAACTCGTGCGGGCCGATATTGGCGACCGAGTTGGTGAAGATGTTTGGCCGTTCCTGCTCGACCAGGCTCGCCTTCTGGCCCGCGTCCTTGGCCGCCTCATAGGCCTGCTTGGCGGCGTCGCGGCCCTTGATCTCGCCCTCGATCACGCGCGAGCCGATCTCCATGCGAAGCGCATCGACGGCCGACTGCTCTGGCAGCGGAAACACGTAGACGCCTTCCAGCCAACGGTCTGAATTGTTCTCGAAGCGCTGGGTCACGGTGACGCGAGCGATGGTGCCGCTGACCGTCATGATCACGTCGGTGCCGAGTCGCGGTGCCTGGACGAAGCCACCGTCTTCGGTCGGCAGCAACAGCGCGCCGGTATTCATCTCGTCGGGCGTGACGCGGCCGTCCGCACCGGGAGTGACCGGCTCGGCCTGTGCGAGCACGCTCGGCAGGGCTAAGGAAAAGATCAGGATCAGCGCAAAGAAAAGGAAAGTTGCCAGTGGCTCGATCGAGCGCAGAGCTTGGCGTCGCATGGGCATCGACTTAGGCCTCGTCCGTCGGCACGAAGCAAAATCAACCATGCCATTTGGGCGGGGCTTTAGCCGGATTGTGGCTCGGCCACGAGGTTCCGCGTCACAACTGTGGCCTAATTGCGAATTGAGCGGCGCGTCCGTGCGGCGGCGGACTGGAACCGAGGGAGGATCTTTTTGTCAACCTGCTCAAGGATATCTACTACGCCGAGAAGCAGATCCTGAAGGCGCTGCCGAAGATGGCCAAGAAGGCCGACTCTGACGAACTGCGCCAAGCCTTCGAGCACCATCTCGAAGAAACGAAAGGCCAGGTCGAGCGTCTCGAGCAGGTGTTCGCGCTCTGTGACCTCAAGCCCACGGCCAAGACCTGCACGGCGATCAAGGGCATCCTAGAGGAGGGCGAGGAGGATATGAAAGAGGCCAAGGATGCCGACGTGCTCGACGCCGGCATGATCGCCGATGCGCAGGCGGTTGAGCACTACGAGATCGCCCGCTACGGCACCATGATCGCCTGGGCGAAACAGCTCGGCATGGACGACGCGGCGAGCCTGCTGGAGCAGACGCTCGAGCAGGAATACAACGCCGACAGGACGCTGACCGACATCGCCGAGGGCAGCCTCAATCGCGAGGCCGCATAACCTCTCTCGGCTTGCCGAATGCCTAAGGATGCAGCAGGCGCGGGCCCAAGGTCCGCGCCTGTGGCTTTTTTCGGCATAAGGCTTGCGGGCCATCGCGCCCTTGCTTAGGGTGCGCCCGCCTCTACCGCACTGCAACATTTTCCAGGAGATCGATATGGGACTGGTCGCCCGCACGCTCGAACGGGTCAAGCCTTCGCCGACCATGGCCATTACCAGCAAGGCGCGCGAGCTAAAAGCCGCCGGCTTCGACGTCATCGGCCTTGGCGCCGGCGAGCCCGATTTCGACACGCCCGACAACATCAAGCAGGCGGCGATCGAGGCGATCCAGCGCGGCGAGACGAAATATACCGCCGTCGACGGCATTCCCGAATTGAAGCGGGCGATCGCCGAGAAATTCAAGCGCGAGAATGGGCTGACCTACAAGCCCTCGGAGATCACCGTCGGCAGCGGCGGCAAGCAGGTGCTCTACAACGCGTTGCTCGCCACGCTCGACCCTGGCGACGAGGTGATCATCCCGTCGCCTTATTGGGTGAGCTATCCCGACATCGTCCTGTTGGCCGGCGCCGAGCCGGTGATCGTCGAGACCAAGGTCGAAGACGGCTTCAAGCTGACGCCGAAAGCCTTGGCCCGCGCCATCACGCCCAAGACCAAATGGTTCATCTTCAACTCGCCGTCCAATCCGACCGGCGCCGCCTATTCCGAGGACGAGGTGAGGGCGCTCACCGACGTGCTGGTCAAGCACGACAGAGTGTGGGTGCTGTCCGACGATATCTATGAGCATCTCGTCTATGATGGGTTCAAGTTCACCACGCCCGCTGCGGTCGAGCCGAAGCTGAAAGCCCGCACGCTCACGCTGAACGGCGTGTCGAAGGCCTATTCGATGACCGGCTGGCGCATCGGCTATGGCGGCGCACCGGAGCCATTGATCAAGGCCATTTCCACCCTGCAATCGCAATCGACCTCGAACCCATGCTCCATCAGTCAATGGGCGGCGGTCGAGGCGCTCGAAGGCCCGCAGGATTTCCTGAAGGACTGGGTGGCGTCGTTCCAGGAGCGGCGCGATCTGGTCGTGGCCATGCTCAACCAGGCTAAGGGCATCTCATGCCCGAAGCCCGAAGGCGCCTTCTATGTCTATCCGTCCTGCGCGGGCACCATCGGCAAAACCACGCGCGGCGGCAAGAAGATTGGCAACGATGAGGACTTCGCCACGGCTCTGCTCGAGGAGGAGGGCGTCGCCGTCGTGCACGGCGCGGCATTCGGGCTTTCGCCCTTCTTCCGCATCTCATACGCGACCGGGATCAAGGCGCTGGAAGAGGCCTGCCGCCGTATCCAGCGCTTTTGCGGCAATCTCAGCTAAGGCGGGAGGTCGAGCCGATGGCCGACATGAAGTTCAGCACCGGCAACCAGATCAAAGGCAAGATCATGGAGATCCGCAAAGGCGCGGTCACGGCCATCGTCTATGTCGCCGTGCCCGGCGACACCACCCTGGAAGCGAGCGTCACCATCGCTTCGCTGGAGACGCTGAAGCTCTATGAGGGCAAGCCCGTGATCCTGATGATCAACCCGGGCGACATCATTATCGGTTGCGAATAGGCGACGTCAGGCTGTCAGCGTCTGCGCGTTATTGGCGATGCCCTTGCCGTTGAGCAGCTCTTGTAGCTCGCCCGCCTGGAACATCTCGCGCACGATATCGCAGCCGCCCACGAACTCCCCCTTGACGTAGAGCTGGGGGATGGTCGGCCAGTTGGAAAAGGCCTTGACCCCGTCGCGCACGCTCATGTCCTCGAGCACGTTGATGTCTTTGAACTCGACGCCGAGATGGTTGAGAATCTGCGCGACCTGCATGGAGAAGCCGCATTGCGGCATGGTTTTGGTGCCCTTCATGAACAGCACCACATCGTTACCGGCAATCTGCTTGCCGATCCAATCCTGGACGTCCTGAGCGCTCATCGTCGGGTTCCTTTCTGGCGGACCTTTTAGCTAGGGTGCCGCGGTTTTCAGCGCAAGGGCGTGCAGCGCCCCCCCCATGTTTCCCTTGAGCGCATCGTAGACCATTTGGTGCTGCTGGACGCGCGACTTACCGCGAAACGCCTCAGAGACGATGGTCGCGGAATAATGGTCGCCGTCCCCGGCGAGATCCTCGATGCGGATATCGGCGTCGGGGAAGCTCTCCTTGATCAAGCGCGCGAGGTCGTCGGCCGCCATGGCCATGGGCTTGCTCCTTGTCCTGGCGCGATCTTAGCCGTGGGCCATGAAGCGAGGCAACCAGTCCTCATGCACGGTCCTGAGCGCCGCCAAGGAAAGCGGGGGTTCGCCAGCGAGCGCGATGGCATCGCCGCCCACCTTGCCGAGCAGCCTGAGCGGCACCTTGGCCATCGCCGCGGCCTTGTGGATAGCATCGGCCATGTCGGGCGAGGCTTCGACCACAAAGCGCCCCTGGTCCTCGCCGAACCACAGCGCATGCGCGGGGACTGGACCCGGTACCGGGTCGAGCTCGACTCCGCGTCCGCCGGCAAGCGCCATCTCGGCGATCGCCACCAACAGTCCGCCGTCGGAAACGTCATGCACCGCCGACAAGCATCCGTTGCGGATCAGTCCTCTGACCAAGTCTCCGGCGCGGCGCTCGGCATCGAGATCCACCCGCGGCGGCGCGCCGTCCGCCTTATCCAAGAGGATCTGCATGTACAGCGATTGCCCGAGATGACCGGCTTCCGCGCCGAGCAGCATCAGCATGTGGCCGTTCCGCTGCAACGCGATGGTCGCCATGGTGGCGATGTCGGGAATGAGCCCGATCCCGCCGATCGCCGGTGTGGGCGGAATGGCGACACCGTTGGTCTCGTTGTAAAGCGAGACATTGCCCGAGACGACTGGGAAGGACAGCGCATTGCACGCCTCGGCCATGCCTTCGACCGCGCTGGCGAACTCGCCCATGATCTCCGGCCGCTCCGGGTTGCCGAAATTCATGCAGTCGGTGATGGCCAGCGGATCGGCACCGACTGCGGAAAGATTACGCCAGCATTCAGCCACGGCCTGCTTCGCGCCTTCGAACGGGTCGGCGGCGCAATAGCGAGGCGTGACGTCGCAGGAGATGGCGAGCCCCTTCTGCGTGCCGTGCACCCGGACCACGGCGGCGTCGCCTCCCGGCCGTTGCACTGTGTCGGTCATCACCATGTGGTCGTATTGTTCCCAGATCCAGCGGCGCGAGGCGAAGTGGGGGGAGCCCATCAGACATTCGAGCGCGGCGAGCATGCTGGTCGCGGCGGGCACATCCTGCGGCGCGACGATCGCCAGCTTGTCCTTCCGGGTGAAGGGGCGCTCATAGACCGGCGCGGCATGCGCCAGCGCCGCTAGCGGAATATCCGCCTCGACGATGCCGCGATGGCGCACCACGAGGTGCCCCGTATCGGTGGTGTAACCGATGATGGAGAAATCCAGCTCCCATTTGCGGAACACGCGCTCGGCGATTTTCTCCGAGGCGGGCTTGAGCACCATCAGCATGCGCTCCTGGCTCTCGGAGAGCATCATCTCGTAGGCGGTCATGCCTTCCTCGCGGGTCGGCACCCGGTCGAGCTCGAGCTCGATGCCGACGCCGCCTTTGTCCGCCATTTCGACGGACGACGAGGTGAGGCCGGCCGCGCCCATGTCCTGGATGGCGACGATGGCGTCCTCTTCCATCAGCTCCAGGCAGGCTTCGAGCAGCAGCTTTTCGGTGAAGGGGTCGCCCACCTGCACGGTCGGGCGCTTCTCCGCGGAGGCCTCGTCGAATTCGGCCGACGCCATGGTGGCGCCGTGGATGCCGTCGCGCCCGGTTTTCGAGCCGACATAGACCACGGGGAGGCCGACGCCTTTGGCGGCGGACTTGAAGATGCGGTTGGCGTCGGCGATGCCGACGGTCATGGCGTTGACCAGGATGTTGTCGTTGTAGCGTGGATCGAAATTGGTCTCGCCGCCGACGGTTGGCACGCCCATGCAATTGCCGTAGTCGCCGATGCCCGAGACCACCCCGCCGACTAGGTGTTTGCGTCTTGGGGTGATCGGGCGCGCCAAATCTGAGCGCGTTCATATTGGCGACCGGGCGGGCGCCCATGGTGAACACGTCGCGCATGATGCCGCCGACGCCCGTAGCCGCGCCCTGATAGGGCTCAATGTAAGAAGGGTGGTTATGGCTCTCCATCTTGAAGATCGCCGCCTGACCGTCGCCGATGTCGACCACGCCCGCATTCTCGCCCGGTCCTTGGATCACCTGCGGCCCCTCGGTCGGCAGCTTCTTCAGCCAGACCCTCGATGATTTGTAGGAGCAGTGCTCCGACCACATCACCGAGAAAATGCCGAGCTCGGTCAGCTTGGGCTCGCGACCAAGTGCGTCGAGGAGCAGCTTGTATTCGTCGGGACTGAGCCCGTGCTGAGCCACGAGTTCGGGCGTGATGCCCTCAGCCGCCTTCGCCGCGCGCGCCGCGATGTTCAATGCAGCGTCTCCACCAGCGAGAGGAACATCCGTGCACCATCAGTGCCGGAAAGCGCCACATCGGCGAGGCGCTCGGGGTGAGGCATCAGCCCGAGCACGGTGCCCGTCTCGTTATAGATGCCGGCGATATTGTTGCGCGAGCCGTTGGGATTGGCCTCCGCGGTGACGTTGCCCTCGGCGTCGCAATAGCGGAAGGCGATACGGCCTTCACCTTCGAGTCGCTGCAGTGTGGCGTCGTCGGCGAAATAGCTGCCGTCCTTATGCGCAATGGGGAACCTGACGACCTCGCCGCGTTGGTAGCCGCGTGTGTAGATCGAGTCGTTCCGCTCGACCCGCAGCCTCACGTCGCGGCAGATGAATTTGAGCGTGGCGTTGCGCATCAGCACGCCCGGGAGCAGGCCCGCCTCGGTCAGCACCTGGAAGCCATTGCAAATGCCGAGCACCGGGGTTCCGGCGCGGGCCCGTGCGACCACCTCGCACATCACCGGTGAATGCGCCGCCATGGCGCCGGAGCGGAGATAATCGCCATAGGAAAATCCGCCCGGCAGGACGATCAGGTCGCTGGGGGGCAGCACGTTGTCAGTGTGCCAGACCATGGCCGGCGCTTGGCCCGTGGCGGCCTCGAGCGCCACCGCCGCGTCGCGATCGCAATTCGATCCGGGAAAGACGATGACGCTCGCTTTCATGCTCGTCCAATCCGATGCGTCATCCCGGCGAAAGCCGGGATCCAGCGAAAATGAACTCGTGAGAGGGTGTCTGGAGTCCGGCCATCGCCGGGATGACGAGAATGGTCGACGTCAGGCTCAAGCCGCCTCGAGCTCATAGGCGTAATTCTCGATGATGGTGTTGGCGAGAAGCTGTTCGCACATGCGCTCCACTTCGGCGCGCGCCTTGGCCGGATCGCTCTCGGCCACTTCGACCTCGATATATTTACCCTGGCGCACATTGCCAACCGAGCCGAAGCCGAGTGCATGCAACGCGCCGGCGATGGCCTTGCCTTGCGGGTCGAGCACGCCCTGCTTGAGCGTGATGGTGATGCGCGCCTTCATGTCCCCCTGCGTCTGATCCTATTTCGAACGCACGAGTACCGGTCCGGTTCGCGCCCGGGTCGGGTTGTCGACATGCAGTCCGAGCCGGCGCGCGACCTCCTGATAGGCCTCGACCAGCCCGCCCAGGTCGCGGCGGAAGCGGTCCTTGTCGAGCTTGTTCTGCGTCTCGATGTCCCACAGCCGGCAGCAATCTGGCGAGATCTCGTCGGCGAGCACGACGCGCATCTGCTCGTTCTCCCACAGCCGGCCGAACTCGCATTTGAAGTCGACCAGCTTGATGCCGACGCCGAGAAACAGGCCGGAGAGAAAATCGTTGATGCGCAGCGCGAGCGACATCACGTCGTCGATCTCCTGCGGTGTCGCCCATCCGAACGCGGTGATGTGCTCCTCGGTGACCATCGGGTCGCCGAGCGCGTCGCTCTTGTAATAGAACTCGACGATTGAGCGGGGGAGCGCGGTGCCTTCGTCGATGCCGAGCCGGGTCGACAGCGAGCCGGCGGCGACATTGCGCACCACGACTTCGAGCGGAATGATCTCGACCTCGCGGATCAGCTGCTCGCGCATATTCAGCCGCTTGATGAAATGCGTCGGCACGCCGACCTCGCCGAGCTTCATGAACAGATACTCGGAGATGCGGTTGTTGAGGACGCCCTTGCCCTCAATCTTGTCGTGCTTCTTGTTGTTGAAGGCGGTCGCGTCGTCCTTGAAATGCTGGACGAGCGTGCCGGGCTCGGGGCCCTCATAGAGGATCTTGGCTTTGCCTTCGTAGACGCGCCGGCGGCGGTTCATGTTTGGTTCCTTCACTCACAACTGGCTTGACTGCCGACAAACGTCAAACGCGCGGGCGAGAGGCTCAATGAGGCCGCGCGCCATGTAGAGATTGCCATTGCCGGAATCGATTCAAGGGGTCTTGCGGCGACCTTAGCCTAAGGGGAGGGGGCGTACAATGATTGGTGGGACACAGGGGGTTTGGCCCCGCAATCGGTTGATTTCCGGCCATTTCGGCGCTATCCCTCGGCGCGAGCGGGACTGAGTTTCCCCAGGATTCCTAGCCAGCATCCCCGAATCGAGAGGGGCCCAAGGAGGCGATACGCCAGATGACAAGCTTCGAGGATCGCGAGAAGGGCTTCGAGCGGAAATTCGCCCATGACGAGGAGCTGAAATTCAAGGCGACGGCCCGCCGGAATCGGCTGCTCGGGCTGTGGGCGGCCGAGCAGATGGGGGTCACCGGCGAGGCGGCGCAAGCCTATGCTCGCGAAGTGATCAAGGCCGATCTCGTGGCGCCAGGCGAGGAGGACCTGTTCAGCAAGATCAGGGCCGATTTCGATGCCAAGGGCGTCAGCCAGTCGGATCATCAGATCAGGCGCCAGATGGCCGATCTGATGGGCGTGGCGATCGGCCAAATCGAATCCGAAGCCAAAGGCTGAGGACCGCTTCATGCGTGAAGACCGGTTCCGCAAGGCGGCGAAACAGCGCCGCACCCTGTTCAACGCCTGGCTCACGCTGAACAACCCCTTTCTCATCGAATTGATCGGGGAGGCGGGCTGGGACTGTCTCACCATCGACCAGCAGCATGGACTCGGCGGCAACGAAGCTTTGCTAGGCTGCCTTACCGCCGCCCGCGCCTGCGGCCTGCCTTCGATCGTGCGAGTGGCGGAGAACGATCCGGGACTGATCGGTCGTGCGCTCGACGCTGGCGCGCAAGGCATCATGTGTCCGCTGATCGGCAGCGTCGAGGACGCCGAAGCCTTCGTCCGGGCGGTGAAATTCCCCCCGCGGGGAAATCGCAGCTGGGGCCCTTACCGGGCGCGACTCGATCACGAGGGCGATTATTTCAAGACCGCCAATGATTGGACCATCGCCTGCCCGCAGATCGAGACCAAAGGCGCGCTGGACCAACTCGACGAGATTCTCGCGCTCGACGGCGTCGACATGGTCTGCTTCGGGCCCAATGACCTGTCGGTGGCGCTGACCGGGCGGCTCGACATCTGGGCGCCGGAGGTCAAGGAGGCCATGACTCTCGTTCTTAGCAAATGCCGAGAGATGTCTGTGATGGCTTTGATTTTCGCCAATGATGCGGACTATGCCAGACCCCGCGTGGCGGAAGGCTGGGACGTGGTCGCGGTCGGCACCGACGCCGGGTGGTTCTCGAAAGCCGCGGTCGAAATCAAAGAAGCGGCCAAGCGCAACTCCTAGCTGACGCCCGACCCACTCTGTGGCAAGATGGTGCGGGGTGACGGGGGTGATTCCCATGCGGGTGCTCATTCAAGGCTTGATGATTGTGTTCGCGCTGGTGCTTTTCAGCGGTGCGGCCGAGGCCGGCCCACGTGGGGTAGGCTATGTGAACGACAGGGGCCTCATCCCGGTCTATCCGCCCTATCCCTATCGCTCCGGCTATTACCCCAAGGCCGACTGGTACTTCGACCTTCCGCCTTATGCCGCGATCAAGCCGTCCTTCTATCGCTGGCGCTATTTCATGATGGCGCAGGAGCGGAACCGCTATCGCTACATGCCGCATATCTTCCACGGCTATACCGACGGCGACCGCATCGACGATGTCGACATTCAGGGCATCAGCAGCGACCTCAGAAGCAGCTACGGCGACTCCGCGGCGCCGCGCTAGCGTCGGGGGCTCCGAGCGCCGAATACGCGGTCGAAGATCGTGCCGACGTGCTTGGTGTGATAGCCGAGATCGAACTGGGCGCGGATCTGCTCGGGCGAAAGCGCCTTGGTGACGTCCTTGTCGGCCAGCAGCGCCTCGAGGAAATCGGCACCATCCTCCCAGACCTTCATGGCGTTGCGCTGCACGATGCGATAGGCCTCCTCGCGCGGCATCCCAGCCTCGGTCAGCGCCAGCAGCACGCGCTGCGAATGGATCAGGCCGCCGAGCCGATCGAGATTTTGCCGCATGCGCTCGGGATAGACCACGAGGTCCCTGATGATCCCGGTCAACCGCGCGAGCGCGAAATCGAGCGCGATGGTGGCGTCGGGCCCGATCACTCGCTCCACCGAAGAATGGGAAATGTCGCGCTCGTGCCATAGCGCCACGTCTTCCAGCGCCGGAATTGCGTAGGCGCGCACCACGCGGGCCAGGCCCGTGAGATTTTCCGACAGAACGGGGTTCCGCTTATGCGGCATGGCTGACGAGCCTTTTTGCCCCTTGCTGAAATATTCCTCGGCTTCCAGCACCTCGGTGCGCTGCAAATGCCTGATCTCGGTGGCGAGCCGTTCGACTGAGCTCGCCACCACCGCCAGCGTGGCGAAATAAGCGGCGTGGCGGTCGCGCGGCACCACCTGGGTTGAGATCGGTTCGACGCGAAGCCCGAGCTTCTTCGCCACATAGGCTTCGACCTTGGGATCGACATGGGCGAAGGTGCCGACCGCGCCGGAGATGGCGCAGGTGGCGACCTCCTCGCGAGCGCGCACCAGCCGTTCCCGCGCGCGGTCGAATTCGGCGTAAGCCACCGCGAGCTTCAAGCCGAACGTGGTTGGCTCGGCATGGACGCCGTGGCTGCGGCCAACCGTTAGCGTGTCCTTATGCTCGAAGGCGCGGGTCTTCAGCGCGGCCAGCAGCGCATCGACGTCGGCGATGAGGATGTCGGCCGCCTCGACGAGCTGGACGTTGAAGCAGGTGTCGAGCACGTCCGAGGAGGTGAGGCCCGCGTGGAGGAAGCGTGCTTCCGGGCCGACATGCTCGGCGACCGAGGTGAGGAAAGCGATCACGTCGTGCTTGACCTCCCGCTCTACCTCGTCGATGCGGGCGACGTCGAAACCACCGCGCCGCTTCACGGCATCGGCGGCGTGCTTGGGGATCAGTCCGAGCTCGGCCATCGCCTCGGCGGCATAGGTCTCGATCCTGAGCCAGATGCGGAACCTGGTCTCGGGCTCCCAGATCCGAGCCATTTCAGGGCGGCTATAGCGGGGGATCATAGACTTCGAAAAGGCCTTTCCGCGAGGATGCGAGAGGCGCTAAGCTCTATCAGAGCCCGCGCCAGCGCTCAAATCGTCGACCCCTTCAAATATCGGCGGTCTTGGCCTCGCGCGGTCCGAACCAGGCGATATAGATCGCTGCGGCCAGCGACAGGGCGGCATAAGCGGGCCGGGGCGGCAAGAACATATCGAGCAAGAATGTGTAGAAGTCGTTGAGCGAGGCGAGATATAGGCCGGTAAGCGTCCAATCCTGCTGGTTCGGATAGCTGGCGTGGATATAGATGAACCTGAGCAATCCGCCGAAGCTGCAAAATGCCACCACGAAGATGAACAGCGCGAACAGGGTGCGGACGATGAAGCCCCGCTTGGCGGCGAAGCTTTGCACCCACCAGGTGACCAATGCGGCCAAAGCCCCGGCGAAGCCGACGATGCGCAGCGTGTGGCGGGTCTGCTCGTTCATGAAGCTGTTCACGTAGTCGCCGAGCAGCAGCGCCCACATCGACACGCCGATCACCAAAGCAAAGGCCACGGCGAGCACGAAGCCGACCACGTTGCCGAAAGTGAGTTTGTCCATTGGCCCCATCCCGCCAGTTTATGAGGCTTAACTATGCAGGGGTTTTGGCCACGCCGCAATCAGGTCGAGGCGAGGGGAGGCGCTGCTTGCCCGGCCACGGCATTTATGCTCGGATCGCCGCGAAGCGAAGCGCGCAATGGAGCACCCAGGCCATGGCATTTGACGACCTCGAGGCGGAGCTTGCCCTCCTCGTCAACCAGATGGACACCCCGCCCGAGAACGCGCACGATCTTTATCTGCGCATCTTCGAGAAGCTGAACGAGTTCAAGGCGCTCGGACTCCCGCTGCCCGACGATCTGGTGCGGGTGGAGAGGGAACTCGGGGCCTATTTCAAGGAACAGGAGCAGGCCGCCAAGAAGCGCTAGCGCGTTCGGCTATTGCAGTGCCTGCTCGCTGATCTCCTCATAGGTGCCGTTCGACCAGCGGTAGACGGCGTAAGGCGGCAGGTTCGGGTCGCCCTTCTCGTTGAATTTGAACTTGCCGATCACGGTGTCGAACTCGTTGTCGTTAAGCGCCTTCACCACATCGGCTGAGGCCACCGACTTTGCCTTGTCCACCGCCTGCTTCCAGGCCTGAATCGCGGCGTAGGTGTAAAGCACATAGCCCTCGGGCTCGATGCCCTTGTCTTTGAAGCGCTTCACCACCTCGGCTGCAGCCGGGTTCTTGCGCGGGTCGGGGGAGAACGTCATCAGCGTGCCTTCGCCGGCGGGTCCGGTGATCGACCAATATTCCTGCGTGATGAGGGCATCGCCGCCCATCAGCACGGTCGCCAGGCCCTGGTCCCGCATCTGACGCACAATCAGCCCGGCTTCGGTGTGATAGCCGCCGAGGAACAGCACGTCGATATTGGCCTGCTTCAGCTTTGAGACAAGCGCCGAGTAGTCCTTCTCGCCGGCGGTGATCGCCTCATACATGGTCTCCTGCTTGCCGGCCGCGTTAAGCGCCTTCTTGACCTCGTCGGCGAGGCCTTTGCCGTAAGCGGTCTTGTCGTGGACGATGGCGATATTCCGGTCGGAGAAATGGCTCGCGAGATATTTGCCGGCGACGCTGCCTTGCTGATCGTCGCGGCCGCAGACGCGATAGATGTTGGGACCAGCCCGGTCGTCGGTGAAGGCGGGGTTGGTGGAGGCTGGCGAAATCTGCACCATGTCGCTCTCGGCATAGACCTTCGAGGCCGGGATCGAGGAGCCCGAGCAATAATGGCCGGCGACCAGCGCGACGCCGCTGGCGGTCATTTGGTTGGCGACCGCCACCGCCTGCTTCGGGTCGCACGCATCGTCGCCGACCTTGAGGTCGAGCTTCTTGTCGAGCACGCCGCCGGCGGCGTTGATGTCCTCGACGGCAAGTTCGGCGCCGTTCTTCATCTGCTGCCCGAAAGAGGCATACTGACCCGTGACCGGGCCGACGACGGCGATCGGTGTGGTGTTGCTCTCCTCACCCCCGCCGCAAGCGGCGCTCAAGGCGGCCAGAGCGAAGGCTGCGAGCAGCCCGGCCATACGCTTCATTGTTACCTCCCTCTGGGAACACTTTGATGAGTCTATAGCAATTCGCGCGCGAGAGTGCACTGGCTCAACCGAGCCGAGCGCGCCAAGTGAGCGGGCTGGTTCGTTCGTAAAGCCAGCGATATTGCGTCACCATTTGTGTCGTCCGCATCATGCGGTAGCCGAGACACGCCGCCCCCAGCAGCACAATGTAGGTGACGAGATAATAATAGAGAGACAGCAGCTCGCCGTCGAACAGCGCGTAATGGAAGAAGCGGACCGCCGCGGCCAGCAGAACCATGTAGAAAAAGATGCGTCCGAACGGCTTCCACGACCGCGCCAAGCCCCGTCCGGTGAGGAAGGCGGCGCCCCCGCCGATAATTACGGTGAGCACCAGGAAGACGCGAAGGCTGTCGTCGGAGAGCCAGCTCATCCCTGCGCCCCGGGTTGGGACGCGATCTGCACGCCGCCTTCGAGATAAGCCGCCTGCACCTCGGGCCTGCCGAGCAGCTCGGCGCCCGAGCCGCTCATGGTGATCCTGCCATTGACCATGACATAGCCGCGGTGGGCGAGCTTGAGGGCGTGATAGGCGCTCTGTTCCACCAAGAAGACGGTCAGGCCGTAATCGGCGTTGAGCGCCCGGATCGCCGCGAAGATCTGCTTGACGATCAGCGGGGCAAGGCCGAGCGACGGTTCGTCGAGCAGGAGCAGCGTCGGACGGCCCATTAAGGCCCGGGCGATCGCCAGCATTTGCTGCTCGCCGCCCGAGAGTGTTCCGCCGCGTTGGTACTGGCGCGCCTTGAGCAGGGGAAACAGCGTGTAGACGTGGTCCAGATCCTTGGCGAAGTGGTCCGGATCGTTGGCGATGATGGCGCCCATCTGGAGATTCTCCAGCACCGTCATGCGCGAGAAAATGCGGCGGCCTTCCGGCGCCTGCACGATGCCGAGCCGCGCCACTTCATGCGTGGGCATGTGGGTAATGTCGCGGCCCTGAAACAGGATTTGGCCTTCCGTTGCGCGCGGACGGCCAAAGATCGTCATCATCAGCGTCGTCTTGCCGGCGCCATTGCCGCCGATCAGCGCGACGATCTCGCCTTGCTGGATATCGAGATCGATGCCGTGCAGAACCGGCAGCACGCCGTAGCAGGCCGTTACCTTGCGCATTTCGAGTAGAGGTGTGCTCATAAGCGCACCTCCCGCTCGATCACCGGAAGCTCTTCGTCGGGCACGCCGAGATAGGCGGCGATGACCCGCGGGTCGTTGCGCGCCTCCTCGGTCGTGCCGTCGGCGATCTTCTTACCGTAGTCGAGCACAACCACGTGATCCGAGATGCGCATCACCACGCTCATGTCGTGCTCGATAAGCAGCAGCGCGATGGCTTCCTCGGCGCGGATCGAGAACAAGAGCTCATTCAGCCCCTCGCTCTCGCGCGCGTTGAGGCCCGCGGCCGGCTCGTCGAGGCACAGCAGCAGGGGTCGCGTGCACATCGCGCGTGAAATCTCGAGGCGTCTCTGATCGCCGTAGGGCAGCGAGCCGGCCGGCTCGTCGGCACGCCGCGTCAGTCCCACTCGTTCGAGCCAATGCCGCGCGAACTCGACGGCATCCTTTTGGGCCCGGCTGAAGCCGCCAATGCCGAGAATGGCGCCGATGGTGAACCCCGAGGCGCGCATCAGCACGTTGTGCTGCGCCACCATCAAATTCTCCAGCACGGTCATGCCCTGGAACAGGCGGATGTTCTGGAAGGTACGGGCGACGCGGGCTCGGGCGTTGATGTCATGGTCATCGAGCCGTTCCAGGTTGAAGCTCTGACCGTCGGGATGGGTGAGCTGCATCAAACCTTCAGTCGGCTTGTAGAACCCGGTGATGCAATTGAACACCGTGGTCTTGCCGGCGCCGTTCGGGCCGATCAGCGCGGTGATGTCGTTCCGGCCCACCGCGAAGGAGACGTCGTCGACGGCAACGAGACCGCCGAAACGCATGGTGAGATGCTCGACCTTGAGCAGCGGTGCCGTCTGCCACGCTCTCATGCATTGCCTTCTTTGACGAGACTGCCGCTGATCGCGGTCGGCGCCGTACCGAGCGTGATCGAGGGCGTTCGCGAGCCGACGATGCCGCGCGGCCGCCAGACCATGATCCCGACCATGGCGACGCCGAACAGCAGCATGCGGTAGAGCGCCGGGTCGAATCCTTCGCCGAAAATGTCTTGCAGGTGCTCGGTGTGGCGCAGCGCCTCGAAACCTCCGACCATGACGATCGCGGCGAGGGCGACTCCGAGCTGGCTGCCCATGCCGCCCAACACGACGATGGCGAGGATGATGGCGGATTCGATGAAAGTGAAGCTTTCGGGGCTAATGAAGCCTTGCCGCGTGGCGAAGAAGCTCCCCGCGAGCCCCCCGAACATGGCGCCGATGGCGAAGGCGGACAGTTTGGTGATGGTGGTGTTGATGCCGAGCGAGCGACAGGCGATCTGATCCTCGCGCAGCGCCTCCCAGGCGCGGCCAATGGGGAGCCGCCGCAATTTCAGCGTCACCAGATTGGTAATCAGCGCGAGGCAGAGGATCACGTAATAAAGGAAGATGATGCCTTGGATGGGGTCGTATTTGAGGCCGAAGAACGAACTGAAGGTTTGCTCCCCGTTCGCGGCGAACGGCAAGCCGAAGAAGGTCGGCTTGGGAATCCCCGACACCCCGTTTGGACCGTTGGTCACGTCCGTCCAGTTGAGGAGGATGATGCGGACGATCTCGCCGAAAGCGAGCGTCACGATGGCGAGATAATCGCCTCTGAGTCTAAGCACCGGGAAGCCGAGCACGATGCCCCAGAGCGCCGCCGCGGCGCCGGCGATCGGCAGGCAAATCCAAAATCCCAAACCGAAATGCGTGGCGAGCAGCGCGAACGTATAGGCGCCAACAGCGTAGAAGGCCACATAGCCGAGATCGAGCAGCCCCGCGAGCCCGACCACAACGTTCAGCCCCCAGCCGAGCATGACGTAGGTGAGCACCAGGATCGACAGGTCGAACAGATATCGCAGAGGCAAATTGAGATGGAAGGCCTTATCGAGCAGATAGGAGCAGATCGGAAATAGAATGGCGAAGGCGATGCCGCCAATCGTGAAGATGCGCCCGTACGGCAGGTTCGGGAAGAAATACACGATGGTCCGTCGCACGAGCCCGAGGCCGATAAACCCGAGCACGCAGACGCCGACCAGTTGGCACGCGGCGTTGCCGATGACGATGCCGGCGACGAACAGCACCACCCCGATAGCGGCGACGATCCCGACCACGTTCGTGTCGCGCCGCGTGAACGTCTCGCTGCTGAAGAGCTTGGCGAACGGCGTGGTCAGCGGATATTCGGCATGCCAGACGAAGAGATTGAGCAGGAGCCGGCCGAAGAACACGATGCCGACGGCAATCGCGAGCAGGGCAGGGCGCGGCTGCAACGTGAGCCCCGTCACCTTGTCGACAGTGCGCAAGCCGAGCAGCAGGCCGAACAGCGCGAAAGCGACAATGGCGGCGAGCAGCGAGTCGAGAAGCGCCGGCCCGAGCCTCTGGCTGAACGATGTGCCGGGCTCAGCCAAGGCGATCAGACCTTCTCCACCTCGGGACGGCCGAGTAGGCCAGTCGGGAAAAAGATCAACACGATCGCGAGCATCGAGAAGGCCGCGACATCCTTGTATTCAATGGTGAAATAGGCGGACCAGAAGGTCTCGATCAGGCCGATGACGAGTCCGCCCAGCATGGCGCCGGGCAGCGAGCCGATGCCGCCGAACACGGCGGCGGTGAAGGCCTTAATGCCGGCGACGAAGCCGATATAGAAATCGATCACCCCGTAATAGAGCAGGTAGAGCAAGCCGGCCACTGCCGCGAGCGCGGCCCCGATCACAAAGGTCAGCGAGATGGTGCGGTCGACATTCACGCCCGACAGCGACGCCATCAGCCGGTCCTGCTCGCAGGCGCGCTGCGACCGGCCGAGCGCGGTGCGGGTGATGATCAGCCAGAACACCGTCATCAACACCAGCGTCGTGACCACGATCAAGATTTGGATATTGGAGAGATTGACGGCGAAGTCGCCTTCCTGGAACAGCGTGTAGCCACCGGTCACCACCGGCTGCAGGGGCTTCACCCGCGCGCCTTGCGCAACCTGAATGAAGTTCTGCAGCACGATCGACATGCCGATAGCGGTGATCAGCGGCGCAAGTCGGAAGGACTCGCGTAAGGGCCGATAGGCGATGCGCTCGACCGTCCAGCCCCATACCGCGGTCAGCGCCATGGCGACGATCAATACGATCACCAGCGCCAGCGGGATCATCGTCATGCCGAGGCTCATCAACAGCAGAAAGGCGATCAGCGCGATGAACGCGCCCACCATGAAGATGTCGCCATGAGCGAAATTGATCATGCCGATGATGCCGTAGACCATGGTGTAGCCGATGGCGATCAGCCCGTAGATCGAGCCGAGCGCGATGCCGTTGATCAACTGCTGAAGGAAATAGGCCATTGGCCTTCCCGTCCCCCTGGCGCGGGCGATTGCCCGCATGCGCCCACGGCTTTTGGCTCAAATCCTTGGCTTAAGTGCTTGGCCGAAAGCCCCCTAGAGCCTTCTTAGCAAGAAGGGCTTGCCGCGCACAACGACGCTGATCTGCCCTGCGGGCCGATATCAAAGTAACAGATGCGAGCCGTCGCAATAGGGCGGATCGCCCGTATCCTTGCAGCCGCACAGCAGCGCAATCTCGGTGCGCTCCGCCGTAAACATGAGCGGCTCTATATCCGTCCCGTTATGCGAGCCGTCGCAAAAGGGCTGCTTCTTGCTCCGTCCGCAGCGGCACCAGGCATAGCGTTTGCCGGCCTCGAGCTCGACTTGATAGGGGTTGAGCTGCGGTCGCTCTGGTTCTGCCATGATGATGTCCTTTGGCCCAGCCGGCCTTCGATGGCCCGTTCTTGGCGCCTTGCTTAGCCAATTCGCCCTTGCTGCACAAGAAAGCTCGACGAAGCCTAGGACGTACCGCGCCGGAGGTACGTTTAGCAGGCGGTTTGAGGGCTCTGTCGGATTGGGTTAGCGTGATCTCTAGCAGCTTAAATCGGGGGAGCTTCATGCAGACTGGGTATCGCGTGTTAGCGGCCGCGGTCGGCTGGTTCGTGATCGGCCTGCAATATTACCTGACGGTCGGCAAGGCTCACGGCGATTTCGTCCTCCCGGCGGCCCGCCTGCTGTCCTTCTTCACGATCCTCACCAATATTCTTGTAGCTCTCGCCATGACGCTGCCTTGGCTCGCGTCAGAGTCGAAATTTGGGGCGTTCTTCTCGCGTCCCTCAGTGCGAACGGCGATCGCCTGTTACATCATCGTCGTCTCGGCGATCTATTACGCGATCCTGCGCAAGCTCTGGAATCCGGAAGGGCTGCAATATCTCGCCGATACGATCGAGCATTGTGTCGCACCCGCCCCTCTATGTCGTCGACTGGCTCGTGTTCGTGCCAAAGGAGACGCTCTCGGCAAGGTCGGTCCCCTGGTGGCTGCTCTACCCCGTGGGTTACGCCGCCTTTTCGCTGATCCACGGCGCGGTAACAGGCTTCTATCCCTATCCATTCCTCGATGTGGGGCAACTCGGCTATGCGCGCGTGTTGCTCAACATGGGCGTGCTCACGGCGGCCTTTGCCGTGCTCGGCCTGATCCTTGTCGGCATCGACCGCCTGCTTGGAGCCGTCGAACTGCGCAAGGCGAGCTAACGCGCGTTAATTCACTGGGAATCTGTTGGTCGCAAGATCGGCCTCGCCGATTCGGCAATGCTGAACTGTCGCGGGCGCAGGAAACCGCGCGAAAAGGGCTTGAGTCGATGCACCATCCGGACCATAGAGGGCAAAAAGCCGTGCCCGTGCCCGTTGCATCGGGGAAATGGCAAGCCCGCTTTGGGCAGTTCAGTCGGAGACAGGCGGGGGCCAGAACAGAGTCAGAGGCCGCCCATGGCTGAGCTGATTTTCACGCTGATCTTTCTCGCCGCCGTGTTCGGCTTGGCCATGAACCGCGCGGGCCTCAAGGCCTGGGCGATCGCCGTCGCTCTCTTCACTCTGAGCGCGCAGATGGGCCTCGTGCATGGCCATTTGCATTGGCCTCACTTCCCGCTCTGGTCGCTGCTTGGTTGGTTCTTCGCCGGGCTTCTGTTCGCGGCGAGCCTCCCCGAGATCAAACGCAAATACATCACGCTACCCGCCTATCGTGCGTTGAAAGGTGCGATGCCGACCATCTCCGAGACCGAGCGCGAGGCGCTCGAGGCGGGCACCGTCGGTTGGGACGCCGAGCTGTTCTCCGGCAAGCCGGATTGGTCGAAGCTGCGCCGCGTCGCCCCCATCACACTCACCCCCGAGGAGCGCGCCTTTCTCGACGGGCCAACCAACGAGCTGTGCAAGCGGCTGAATGACTGGCGCATCCGTCACGAGCTGCACGACGTGCCGGACGACATCTGGCAGTTCGTCTGCGACAACGGCTTCCTCGGCATGCTCATCTCCAAAGAGCATGGGGGGCTCGGCTTCTCCGCCCAGGCGCAGTCGCTGATTCTCGGCAAGATCTCCTCTCGCAGTCCCGATGGCGTCACCATCGTCATGGTACCGAACTCGCTCGGACCGGGCGAGCTGATCGAGAAATACGGCACCGACGCGCAGAAGGAGCATTTTCTGCCGCGGCTTGCACGGGGGGAGGAAATTCCCTGCTTTGCTCTCACCGGCCCATTCTCCGGCTCCGACGCCGCCTCGATGCGCGATGTTGGGGTGGTCACGCGCGGCATGCATGACGGCAAGGAGATCGTCGGCATTAGGCTCACCTGGGACAAGCGCTACATCACGCTTGCGCCGAAAGCCACGCTGCTCGGCCTCGCCTTCCGCCTGTTCGATCCCGACAACCTTCTCGGCCGCACCGAGGATGTCGGCATTACGCTGGCGCTGATTCCGACCGACCATCCGGGTGTCGAGATCGGACGGCGGCATCTTCCCGCTGGCGCCGCCTTCCCCAACGGTCCGACCAGCGGGCGCGACGTGTTCGTGCCACTCGATTGGATCATCGGCGGCAAGGAGCGGGCAGGGCAGGGCTGGCGCATGTTGATGGCTTGCCTCGCCGCGGGTCGCTCGATCTCGCTTCCGGCGACGAGCGCCGCCGCCGCCAAGGCGATGCTCCGCAGCAGCACGGCCTATGCCCGCATCAGAAAGCAATTCAATCTGCCGATCGGTTTCATGGAAGGCGTCGAGGAGCCGCTCGCGCGCATGATCGAGTGCGCTTACGAGCTGGAAGCCGCGCGCGCCGTCACCGCCTCCATGGTCTCGGCAGGGGAGAAGCCCGCCGTCATCTCGGCGCTGCTGAAATATGTCTCGACCGAGCGCATGCGCCAAAGCGTCAATGACGCGCTCGACATTCACGGCGGCAGGGGCATCTGCGACGGGCCGTCGAATTACATTCAGGGCGCCTATCAGATGGTCCCGGTCGGCATCACCGTGGAAGGCGCCAATATCCTCACCCGCACGCTGATCACTTTCGCCCAAGGCGCGCTGCGCAGTCATCCTTATCTCTTCACCGAGATCGAGGCGCTGCAAGATGAGGATCGCGAGCGGGGGGTTGCGCAATTCGCCCGCACCTTCGACGAGCACGTGAGCTTCACCCTCTCCAACGCCGCCGGCGCCTTGTTCCACAACGTGACCTTCGGCCTGTTCGCCTCCTCCCCGCCCAATGCCGGCCGCACGCGCGGCTGGTGGCGGCAGCTCGCGCGCGCGTCACGCTCGTTCGCGCTGGTTGCCGATTTGACGGTGGCGCTGCTTGGCGGCGGGCTGAAGGTGAAGCAAAAGATCACCGGCCGCATGGCCGACGCGCTTGCCGAGCTCTACCTGCTCTCCGCCGTGCTCAAGCGCTATGACGACGACGGGCAACCCAAGGAAGACGAGGCTCTTGTCGACTATTGCGCCCAGAACTGCCTCTACCGCTTCGACCAGGCACTACTTGGCGTGTTGCGCAATTTTCCCGCGCGCTGGGCGGCATGGCTGATGGCCGCACTCGTGTTTCCCTTGGGTACGCGGCGCGCGCCTGCGACGGACAAGGACGGTGCACGGCTCGTCCGCGCGGCACTCCAGCCCGGCGCGTTCCGCGACCGTCTCACCCGGGACATCTTCATCTCCGACGATCCGGACGACCGGTCGGGGCTGCTCGATTACACGCTGGCCAAGGTGGTGGCCAGCGAGGCGGCCGACAAGAAGCTCGAACGCGCGATCCGCAAGGGCGAAGTGAGACGTTTCCACGACAGAGACTGGATCGCCGACGCCGAAGCCAAGGGCGTGCTCGACGCGGCCGAGGCGCGCGCGCTCGCCGAACTGCGCGATCTCGTGGCGCGGGTGATCGCCGTCGACGACTTTTCCGCCGCCGAGCTCGCGCGAGATCAGGCGCAGCCCGCGCGCCAGGCGGAACCCCAGCCGTCACCCAAGCCCGAACATATTGCCGCCGAGTAGCGAAACCCATGGCGACACTTTCCAATTTGCAGGACTGGCGGTTCACCGTCGACTTCGAGGGCATCGCCTGGGCGATCATCGACCGCAAGGGCGAGAGCATGAACTCGCTCGGCCGCGGCCCGACCGAGGAGCTGGGCGAGATCGTCAAGGCGGTCGAGGACATGGCCACGCGGGGCGAGGTCAAGGGTCTCGTGCTGATGAGCGGCAAAGAGTCGAGCTTCATCGCCGGCGCCGATATCCGGGAATTCGAGGGCTTCGACACCGAGGCCAAGATCGCCGAGGTGGTGAAAGAGACGCTTGAGCTGCTCAACCGCATCGACCGGCTCTCCGTGCCGGTGGTCGCCGCCATTCATGGCTATTGTCTCGGCGGCGGGCTGGAGCTGGCCTTGGCCTGCGACTGGCGCATCGCCGATCGCGAGGAGGGCACCAGGCTCGGCTTCCCCGAGGTGAAGCTCGGCATCTTCCCGGGTCTGAATGGCACGGTGCGCGCGATCCAGGCCGCCGGTCCAACGGATGCCATGACGGCGATGCTGACCGGGCGCATGCTGCGCCCCACCGCGGCCAAAGCCATCGGCCTGGTCGATCAACTCGTGCCGACCCGCCACACGCTGCGCTGGGCAGCGCGCAAGGCGGTGCTGCAGAAGCGTCACTCCAAGGGCGCGCCGTGGTGGAAGCGGCTGATGCTGAAGCAGCCGGTGCGTTCCATGCTCGCCAAGCAGATGCGCGCCAAGACGGCCGAGAAGGTGCGCGAGGAGCATTATCCCGCGCCGTTCCGGCTGATCGATCTGTTCGAGAAGTACGGCGACGACCCCGTGCGCATGAAGATCGCCGAGACCGAGATGTTCACGCCGCTGATGGCGAGCGAGGCCTCGCGCAACTTGCGCCGCGTGTTCAAGTTGTCAGAGATGCTTAAGGACGAAGCGCCCAAGGACGGCTTCAAGCCGCGCAAGGTGCATGTGATTGGCGCCGGCACCATGGGGGGCGACATCGCCGCGTGGTGCGTGGTGCAAGGCATGCAGGCGAGTCTCCAGGATCTAGACGAGGCGCAAATCAAGAAAGCGCTCGTCCGCGCCAAGGGCCTGTTCAAGAAGCAGTTGCGCTCGCCGCTCGCCATCGAGGCGGCCGTAGCACGGCTGATCTCCGATCCGACCGGCAAGCAGGTCAAGCATGCCGATGTGGTCATCGAGGCGATCGTCGAGCGGCTCGACGTCAAGCAGGACCTGTTCCAGAAGCTGGAGAAAGAGGTCAAGCCGGGGGCCGTGCTCGCCACCAATACCTCGTCGCTGAGGCTCGAGGACATCGCCAAGCCGCTGGCCGACCCGGGCCGTCTCGTCGGCCTGCATTTTTTCAATCCCGTGGCGCAACTCCCGCTGGTGGAGGTGGTTCGCGGCGCTCAGACCCGCAAGGAGGAGGTGCGTAAGGCCTGCGCTTTCGTCGCCGCCATCGCCAAGCTGCCGCTGATCGTCAAGGACTGCGCGGGCTTCCTCGTGAACCGCGTGCTCGCGCCTTACATGATGGAAGCGGTGCGCCTCTATCAGCAGGGCGAGCCGCGCGAGAAGATCGACCAGGCAGCGCTGAAATTCGGCATGCCGATGGGACCGCTCGAGCTGATGGACATGGTCGGGCTCGACATCGCCAACAAGGTCGGCGAGCAACTCGATCTCGCGCCGGGCACCGACAACGTGCTGTCGACGCTGGTCAAGCAGGGCAAGCTCGGCAAGAAAACCGGCGAGGGCTTCTATGTCTGGGAAGAGGGTAAGCCGAAGCGCGAGGAAGTCACTTACGATCAAGCCGAGCTCGAGCGGCTTGGCCGCGCCTTGGTCAAGCCGATGCTCGATGAGGCCGAGCGCGCTCTAGCCGACGACGTGGTGGCCAACGCCGATCATGTCGATGCCGGCGTGATCTTCGGCACGGGCTTCGCGCCGTTCCGCGGCGGTCCGCTGCACTATCGGCGAACGCAAGACCAAGCAGCCTCGGCAAAAGCCGCGGCCTAAGAGCAACAGGAGCCCGCAGGAACCATCATGGCGGAAACTTCGATGCGGCGCGTTGCGGTACTCGGCGGATCGCGCATTCCCTTTTGCCGCTCGCATACGGCTTATGCCGAGCTGTCGAATCTTGAGATGCTCACCGCCGCGCTCGGCGGTCTGGTCGATCGCTTCGGTCTGCACGGCACGCATATTGACGAGGTGGCCGGCGGCGCGGTCGTCACTCACGCCAAGGACTGGAACCTCGCCCGCGAGGCGGTGATCGGCAGCGCGCTCGCGCCCACCACGCCCGCCATCACCATGATGCAGGCCTGCGGCACGAGCCTCGCCGGAGCGCTCGGCATCGCCGCCAAGATCGCTACCGGACAGATCGAATCCGGCATCTCGCTCGGCTCGGACACGACCAGCGACGCGCCCATCGTGTTCCAGCGGAAATTCGCGCAACGCCTCGTGCAACTCTCCCGCGCCAAGAGCCTCGGGCAAAAAGCGGCGGCGTTCAAAACCTTTACCCCGGCCGAGCTTGCGCCGCTGCCGCCGTCGACATCCGAGCCGCGCACGGGGCTCAGCATGGGCGAGCATTGCGAACTGATGGCCAAGGAATGGGGCATCACCCGCGAGGCGCAGGATCTGTTGGCTTATGAGAGCCATAAGAAGGCCGCGGCCGCCTATGACGAAGGCTTCATGGACGACCTCGTCGTCCCCTGCGCCGGCGTGTTCCGCGACAACAACATACGCGAGGACATTTCCCTTGAGAAAATGGCTGAGCTGAAGCCGGTATTCGACCGCGCTGGCGGTACGATCACCGCCGCCAACTCGAGCCCACTGACCGACGGTGCCGCGACCGTGCTCCTTGCCTCGGAGGAATGGGCCAAGAGTCGCGGCATTCCGATTCAGGCCTATCTCAGCCTGGGCCGCACTTCTGCCGTAGATTTTGTGCAAGGAGAAGGACTTCTGATGGCGCCGACGGTTGCCGTGAGCGAACTGCTAAAGCAGACCGGCCTGGCGCTACAGGACTTTGATTATTATGAGATTCATGAGGCTTTTGCAGCGCAGGTGCTGGCAACTTTGAAGGCGTGGGAATCAGAGGAGTATTGCCGCCGGCGGCTGGGACGGGGCCAAGCCTTAGGGTCGATCGACCGGGCGAAGCTCAACGTCAAGGGCTCATCAATAGCTTTCGGGCATCCTTTTGCAGCGACAGGAGCACGCATCCTGGCGATTTTGGCCAAACTCCTGCATAGTGGGGGAGGCCAAAGGGGTCTGATCTCGATCTGCACGGCCGGCGGCATGGGTGTCGCTGCCGTTTTGGAGCGGGTGTGACCTGGGTCAAAGCCAAGGCCGCGGAGCCGGCCGAATATAACCAATGAGCGCGCTTCAAGCGCGCCGTCGGGCGCAAACAGAGGGCCTCTTAAGAGGCGCGAGGGACAGGGGACAAGAGCCAAATTGCCAAGGCGCGTAGCGCTATTGGCGCGATTTTACGGAGGTCTCTTATGAGGCATCATGCGTTCGCCGCGGCCATTGGAGTTTTGACCGCTGCCGTCCTCGCTCCTTGCAGCCCGTCCCACGCGGCGGGGCTCGATCCCACCGGCTATTGGTACAAACCGGATGCCGAGCGCGAATCCAAGATCCAGGTTTTCAAATGCGGCCCGGGCAAAACCCAGCTCTGCGCCAAAATCTCCTGGCTGAAAGATCCGAACGACAGCAAAGGCCGCCCGCTGCACGATATCCGCAACGAGGCTCCGTCGATGCGCGACCGCCCGATCGTCGGCCTCGCGATTTTCTCCGGGCTCACGCCGAGCGCGCCTGGTACCTGGAGCGGCCAGATTTACAATCCCGAGGACGGCCATACCTACAGCGCCACGCTGACGGTCCTGTCCCGGAAGGAAATCAAGCTTAGAGGCTGCAAGGCCTGGCTGCTCTGCGGCGAGAAGCAATGGCTGCGGACGTCCCCGCCGCCGCCTGATGTGATAGCGCCTGCCGTGCCGGCTGAGGGCTCGCAGCAGATCGAGGCTTCGGTCACGCCGCCGGCCAGTCCCGCCGCAAAGCCGACAGTCGAGGCTGTCGCAGCTGCGGATACGCCGGCGCCGAGCGCCCGGGCAACGGCCTCCGCCGTTCCGAACGACGCGGCGCCTTTGCCGCCAGAGAACGTTCAGGCCATGGCTGAACCGGAAGCGGCGGTTGAGCAATCGATCAATGTGCCGCCGAAGCCCGCGGCCATGCCGGTTCAGGAGGTTGCGGCGCCCGCGGCTGCTCCTGTCGAGTACAACGGACGGAGCGGCTACGGCTTTCTCAATGTCTCCGCCAGCCCGACTGACACCGCCCGGCTCTCGGGCGACGACGTGTCGAGCATGATGGTGATGACTCAGCCGCTCGCCGCCGACGCCATCGCGCCTGCGGCTGCGGCGCCCGCCCATCCCGCAACGCGCTCGGTGCAGCCGGTTTCGGTCCCTGACCAGAGGCCTGCGGTGAAGCCGAAGCCGATCGCTACGGCTGCGGTCAAGCCGGCGCCGACGCCTGCACCGGACGCCGCCACCAAGCCCGCCGAGCAGAGCGTCCCGCAGGAGGCGGCCGCCGAGCAGGTCGACCCCGCGGCCGACGCCGCAACGACGCAATCGGCTGAGGCAGACGCGGCCATGATCGAAGAGCCGCCGCTGACGCGGAGGCAAAGGCGGCTTCTGCGCCGACAGCAGCAGCAGGAGGGGAACCTCCTGCCCTGGTTGCGGTAGCACCGCGATCAGCAGTGCTTACATTAGATGCGAGAACGGGCGGTCGCTGTGCGGCCGCCCGTTTCGCTTTTGGCGGTAAGCGGGAATGCGGCTAGCGCTTCGCTTCCGCGCGCAATTCCTTTCTCGACAGCTTGCCGACCATGGTCTTCGGTAACTCATCGCGGAACTCAATCTCCGCCGGCAGCTCCATCTTGGAGAGCTTGCCTCTGAGGAATTGCAGCAACTCCGCGGCGGTCGCTGCCTTGCCCTCCTTCAGCTTGACGAAGGCCTTGGGCGCCTCACCGCGATATTCGTCGGGAATGCCGACCACGGTCACCTCGGCGACCGCGGCGTGCTCGTAGAGCGCGTCCTCGATCCGCCGCGGATAGACCTTGAAGCCCGAGGCGTTGATCATGTCCTTGATTCGGTCGACGATGTAGATGAAACCGTCCGGGTCCATGTAGCCGACATCGCCGGTGCGGAAGAAGCGGCCGACAAAGCTCCCTTCCGTCTCTTCCGGCTTCCGCCAATAACCGGTCATCACCTGCGGACCGGCGATGCAGAGCTCGCCGGTCTCGCCCGGTGCAACCTCGACGTTCGGATCGTCGAGCGAGCGGATGGAGATCTCCGTGGCGGGGAGCGGAAGTCCGATCGACCCCTCGCGCTCGATCTCCGGAAGGTTGCAGCACGCCACCGGCGACGTCTCGCTCAGTCCGTAACCCTCGACCACGCTACATCCGCACAACGCCTCGAAACGGCGCTTCACCTCGAGCGGCAGGGGCGCTCCTCCGGACAGGCAATATTCGAGCGAGGAGAGATCGAAATTGCCGATATGCGGATGCCGCAACATGGCGTTTAGCAAGGTTGGCACGGCCGGCATCATGCGCGGACGCAGCTTGCCGATCAGCTTCAGAGTGTCGATCGGTTCGAACTTCGGCACGAGAATCATCTCCATGCCGGTGGCGATGCCGAAATTCATCACCGTGGTCATGGCGAAGACGTGAAACAGCGGAAGGATGCCGAGGATGCTGTCGCCCGCTCGGACGTCCAGGTGCCGCCAGAGCTTCACCTGATGAACGTTGGTCGAGATGTTGGCGTGGGTGAGCATCGCCCCTTTGGGCGTTCCCGTTGTCCCGCCGGTATATTGCAGCACGGCGATCGCATCGGGCGTGATGCGGGGGGTGTCGTAGCGCCCGTCATTGGCGAGCAGCTCCTGCTCGGTGACGATCTTGTCGGCGGCAATCGAAGCGCGTGGATCGGCGAGCTTCGTGCGCTGCATCAACTTGAAGCCGACCGATTTCAGGGTCGGGAGCAGGGAGGGGAAGCCCGCGACGACGGCCTTGTCGAGAGCCCCACGCCGGAGCATTGCCTCTACTTTGTCGAAGGTCACCGCAAGATCGAGCGTTACCATGATCTTGGTGCCGCTGTCGCGAATCTGCCCCTCGATCTCTTCGAGACTGTAAAGCGGGTTGAAATTGACGACGGTGCCCCCGGCCTTCAGCACACCATAGTAGAAGATGACGAAGGTGGGAGTATTGGGGAGGAGAAGTCCGACCTTGACGCCTTCGCCGACGCCGATCGTGCGTAACCCTTTGGCCGCACGGTCGGACAGCTCGCCGATTTCGGCGAAACTCAGCCGCTTGCCCATGAAATAGGTACAAGACCGCTCGCCGTAAGCCTGAACGGCCTCGTCGAGCAGGCTGGTGACGAGCGACGGCCTGAACTGGGTGTCCCAGTCCATGCCTTCAGGATAAGACTTGAGCCAAGGCCGCTCGTCGCCGGGCGCCGCGCACGGCGTCACCCGCAGGGATGAAGGACTGGGCTTCCTCGCCATCTGGTGCTTTTCGTTTTGGCTTTGCCGGGCTGCAAATCAATCATCTGCAGGGCGATTGGTCGCAACCCCTAGGCACACTATATTATAGCTAGGGGCGTTAACCGAGCATTGGGCTCCGGCCGTTATACTCGGCTTGGCGAATATGCTGAAACAGTGGCGGGCACCGGCGCAAAAACGCCAATTTTCTTGGCGATGAGAGCGCCTAACTGAGCATAAAACGGGCGGGGTCGCGGGTAAACTCGACAGGTTTTTAAGTCTATTCCAATGCCCGGCTTGCCCTATGATTAGCTATGATTTAGCCAGGGACACTAGACACGGACCCCCCAACGGGGCAGGGAGAGCGAAATGGACGAGGTGGCTACCAAGATCATCGAGATTTTGCGTAAGAACATGAAGGACCCGT
Source organism: uncultured Alphaproteobacteria bacterium (assembly GCA_963750975.1). Classification (GTDB taxonomy): domain Bacteria; phylum Pseudomonadota; class Alphaproteobacteria; order Rhizobiales; family Methyloligellaceae; genus Methyloceanibacter. Next base: position 157,805 of record CAVVSX010000011.1, read on the forward strand.
CGAAGCCCGTTGCGCTCGAAACTCCTCTCAGCGAACTTGAGATCGAGTCGCTCGATCTCGCGGTGATCGTGTTCGACATTGAAGATACCTTCGGTATCGAAATACCCTATAATGCAAACGAAGAGGTGGAGGCGTTCGCGACGGTGGGATCCGTCGTTGACCGCGTGAAAAACATCATCGCAGAGACGAAGGCTTCCGGCGCAGCAGCTTGAACCAGCCATTTCCGCTCGGGTGCCTTCCCGGGACGTCGACCAGGCTTGGAGTTACGGCTTAACACTACATGACACACACTAATGGGCGCAGACGCGTCGTGGTCACTGGCCAGGGCGTCGTCACTCCTTTGGGAACCGGTGTGGACAAGTTTTGGGCGGCGCTCAAAAGCGGCGCGTGCGGCATCCGCCAGGTCCAGAGCTTTTCCACCGAGGATCTCTACATCACTATCGCCGGCGAGGTGCCGGACTTCGATCCGAAGGAGCGGCTGCAAAGCAAGTCTCTCCTGCTCGCCGATAAGTTCTCGCAATATGCCGGCTGCGCGGCGCAGGAAGCCGTCGCCATGTCGAAGCTGGAAGTTCCGCTCAAGGATAAGGCGGCCTATCGCGCGGCCTGTATCATCGGCTCGGGCGTCGGCGGCCTCACCACGCTCGAATTCTCCTACAAAATGCTGTTCAAAGAGAATAAGCGCGCGACGCACCCACTCACGCTGCTGAAGGCCATCGGCAGCTCGGCGTCAGCCCATGTCAGCATCGAGTATTCCATCAAGGGGCCGACCTTCGGCGTGGTCAGTGCGTGCTCGACGGCGACGCACGCCATCGGTCTCACCTACCGTATGATTCGCGAGGGTCTGGTCGATCTCGGCATCGCCGGCGCGGCCGAGGCCTCGCTCAATTGGGGCGCGACCCGCGCCTGGCAGGCGATGCGGGTGCTGAGCCCCGACGGGTTGTGGCCGTTCGCCAAGAAGCGCAACGGCACGGTGCTCGCGGAGGGCGCCGGCATCCTCATGCTGGAGGAGTACGAGCACGCCAAGGCGCGTGGCGCGCCGATCCTGGCCGAGCTGCTGGGCTATGGCATGACCGCCGACGCGGCCGACATGGTCAACCCCTCCATCGACGGCGCGTCTACGGCGATGCAGATGGCGCTCGACGACGCGGCGCTGGGGGCTTCGGATATCGACTACGTGAACGCTCACGGCACGGCCACCGCCGTAAACGATTTGAACGAGACCCGCGCCATCAAGCGCGTGTTCGGCAATGCGGCGAACAGGTTGTCGATCTCATCGACCAAGTCGATGCATGGCCATTGCCTCGGCGCCGGGGGCGGCATCGAGGCGGTTGCTGCGATCAAGGCGCTGGGCGAAGGCTTCGTGCCGCCGACGGTCGGCCTGGACGAGCCCGATCCCGAATGCGATCTCGATTACACGCCGAATGTCGGCAAGAAGCGCGAGATCAATTACGCCATGTCGAACTCCTTCGCCTTCGGCGGTCTCAACGCGGTGATCGTGTTCGGCCCGCCGCCAGCCTAAGCCATTCCCGGCTGCTTCCCTCGTGTGGTTGTCTCCACGCCGGTTTCTGGTGCTCGGTCTTGCCGGGCTCCTGAGCGCGCTCGCTGCCTATCTCATCGCGAGCTACGTGCGGGACCAGCGGCAGGAAAACGCGATCGCCCTGCATGCGGAAGAGATCTTCCGCTCGCCGACGAGCTTCGTCGCCGGCAATCCCAACGGCGATGTCAGTGTCGTCGCCTTCTTCGATTACAACTGTCCGTATTGCCGGCAGGGCGCGCCCGGGCTCAAGAAACTCGTGAGTGAAGACGGCAAGGTGCGGCTCGTGCTCAAGGAGCTTCCCGTGCTCGGACCGGAGTTTGAGGACGTGGCGCGAATCGCCCAGGCAGCCATCGCCCAAGGCAAATATCTCGAGCTGCATGATCGGTTGTTCGCGGAGCCCGGCCGGGCCACCAAGGATAAGGCGCTTCGCATCGCCTCTACGCTTGGTCTCGACGCGGCAAAGCTCGAGGCTGACATGCACAGCCCTGGCGTCGAGCAGGCCATCGCCGCGAACAAGCGGCTTGCCGATCGCCTCAACGTGGAAGGCGTGCCGTTCTATCTCGTTGGCGACCGGCCGCTACCGGGCAGCAGCGAGGACCTTTATGCCGTGCTGACGGCCGGCGTGGCGGACGTGAGGCAGCATGGCTGCGAGGCGGCCTGCTAGGCCAATTTGATGGTTGATTGGCCTCCCCGCCAGCAACGGCGCCGATGCCCGCACCTAGCGGGAGGGGAAGACGAACCTAACAGCGCCGCATGGACACCGCTTGGGTCGAGGTCATGCCAATCGCGCGGGCCGCGCCGTGGGAGAGGTCGAGCGTCATCCCGGCCGTGAAGGGGCCGCGATCGTTGATGGTAACCCTCACGCCTTTACCAGTGCGCGGATTGCTGACGAACAGGCACGTGCCGAACGGCAGCGATTTGTGCGCGGCCGTCAGACCATTGGGATTGAATGGCGCCCCCGACGCTGTACGGTGGCCTCTCAGCTCTTCGCCATACCAGGTGGCCATGACGCGGGTGTCGGCTTGAGCCGCCGTGGTGAGCGCGAGCAACGACAAACAGGCAGTGAACATGCGGGTCATACGAAACTCCTCCATAATCAAAGCATTACGGGAGAGAGACCGTATGAAACCGACATTCGTTCGGCCTGGCCTGGACCATACGGGGGCACGCTTGCCTTTTATGAGGCGGGGCTAGATCAGCCCCAAGCCGCGGAAGCTCGCGTGGCCCTGCTTGCCGACGATGATGTGGTCGTGAACCAGAACGCCGAGCGGCTTGGCCGCCGCCACGATCTGCTTGGTCATCTCGATGTCGGCGCGCGACGGCGTGGGGTCGCCGGAAGGATGATTATGCACCAGCACGATGGCCGTGGCAGAGAGCTCGAGCGCGCGCTTCACCACTTCGCGCACATAGACCGGGGTGTGGTCCACGGTGCCGGTCTGCTGCACCTCATCGGCGATGATCTGGTTGCGCTTGTCGAGAAACAGGATGCAGAACTGCTCCTTGCTGGCGAACCCCATCGAGGCCCGGCAGTAGTCCAGCACCTGGGCCCAGGAGGAGAGCACCGGGCGCTCCAGCACTTCACCGCGCATCAACCTGAGAGCTGCGGCACGAACCAGCCTGAGCTCGGTGATGGCGGCCTCGCCGATGCCCGGCACCTCGCGCAACAGCTTTTCGGGAGCGTTCATGGCCTCGGCGAACGTGCCGAAGCGGGCAATCAGCGCCTTGGCGAGCGGCTTGGTATCGCGCCTCGGCGCGGCGCGGAACAGGATCAGCTCGAACAGCTCATAGTCGGGGAGAGAGTCGGGGCCCGCCTCGCGGAAGCGTCGTCTTAGCCGCTCGCGATGGCCGAGATAATGTGGCTTGCCCGCATCCTTGAAGCCCATTCAACCTTCGCTCGATTGACGCCCGAAAGGAGGCCGGTCCAGCCCCCGCGGCGAGACCGTGAACACCTCACAGCCCGTCTCGGTGACGCCGACAGTGTGCTCGAACTGGGCCGAGAGCGAGCGGTCGCGGGTGACCGCCGTCCAGCCGTCGGACAGGATCTTCACATGCGGCTTGCCGAGATTGATCATCGGCTCGATGGTGAACAGCATGCCGGGCTTGAGCTGGAGCCCTTCGCCGGGCTCGCCATAATGCAGAATGTTCGGCCGGTCGTGGAACACGCGCCCCAGGCCATGGCCGCAGAAGTCGCGCACCACGCTGCAACGCTCGCTTTCGGCATAGGTCTGAATGGCGGCGCCGATATCGCCGGTGGTGGCGCCCGGCTTGACGGCGGCGACGCCCCGCATCAGCGCATTATGAGTTACCTCGAGCAGCCGCTCGGCGGCACGGGAGATCTTGCCGACCGCGTACATGCGGCTCGAATCGCCATGCCAGCCGTCGACGATCAGCGTCACGTCGATATTGAGGATATCGCCCTCTTTCAGCGCGCGCGGGCATGGGATGCCGTGGCAGACGACATGATTGAGCGATGTGCAGATCGACTTGGGGAAGCCGCGGTAATTCAGCGGGGCGGGGATGGCGCCATGCTCCATGGCGAAGGCGTAGACGAACTCGTCGAGCGCCTCGGTGGTGATTCCGGGCCTTACTTCATCGACCAGGAGGTCCAGCACTTCGGCCACGAGCCGTCCCGCCTTCGCCATTCCGGCGAACGCGTCGGCCCCGTGGAGTTTGATCTTGGTGTCGCGCGCCTGGGCGCGGGCAAATTCGAGATTGGACATGGGATGCGATTATAAGGAACTCGCGTTCACTTAGGTGGAAATCTCTCGCTGCGCAACGGGGGCTCGCCGTCCCCGGTTTCCGGCATCATGCCAGAGGTGCGGCAACTCTAAGAAGCTGCCAGTCAGGCGGCAAGCCGCTAGACTTCCATCTACTCGCAAGCGTTCCCCTTGAGGCCATGGCAGACCAAGACCCAGCCCCCAGTACCGTCACCGCCGCGCTGATCGTGATCGGCGAGGAGATCCTGTCGGGGCGCACCCAAGATCAGAACATCGCCTATGTCGCGTCTTACCTCACCCGCGTCGGCATCTTGCTGCGCGAGATCCGGGTGGTAGCCGACGTCGAGGCCGAGATCGTGGGAGCCGTGAATGCGCTTCGACCGCGCTTCACCTATGTCTTCACTACCGGCGGCATCGGGCCGACCCATGACGACGTTACTACCGACGCCATCGCCAAAGCCTTCGCGGTCGAGGTCACGGTCGACCCGGCGGCCGTCGCGGCCATGCGCCAGCGCTTCAACGATCAGGAGCTCACGCCGGCCCGGCTGCGCATGGCGCGCATCCCGAAGGGCGCCGCGCTGATCGACAACGTGCTCTCCCGGGCGCCCGGCTTCATGCTGGAGAACGTGATCGTCATGGCTGGGGTCCCGCGCATCATGCAGGTCATGCTCGATGCGGTGGCGCCGCGTCTTGCCAAGGGCCGGCCGATGCAGTCCCGCTCGGTTCGCGTCGACGTGCCGGAGGGCGATGTGGCTCAGGGGCTCGCCGAGCTCCAATCGGCGCATCCCGACGTGCAGATCGGCAGCTATCCGTTCTTCGAGAACAAGCGGCTCGGCACCTATGTTGTGCTGCGCAGCATCGACGTGGAGAAGCTCGCCGCTGCTGAAAACGCGTTGTGGATATTTATTCGCAAAGAACGCTTTGCGGCCTCCGCTGCCGACGGAACTTGAGGGATTTTAGAAAAAAGCGAATCACCCGCGCCTCCGCGCGCTGCGAGTGGGGTCGCCACGCGGGCGCTCGACTCCTGCATGCCGCGGCTGCTCGCCGGCAGAGATCAGCGTCGCTTCGCGCAGCGGAGGTGGCAGCGATCGCGTCGCGGAGGCGCCGGTGGCGAGGTCCTCACCACGCCATGGGCGTCCTTCGCCGAGACTTGATTGAGCGATGCAATACCGAGCGCAAGAGGAGCAGGGTGCCGAGGCGCGACGCCTGCGGAGATGCGCACAAACGTCTAGGACAGGGCCCCGACCGAGATCCCTGCGCGCCCCTATAACTGATTGTTTTGGAAGGGAAATAAAGAAGGCGCGGGGACTGTGCCCCGCGCCTCTTGAGAGCTATCTCTTTTTGGCGGTCTTACGACGAGCAGTGCCCGTCTTCTTCGCCGTCGTCTTCTTCGCCGCGGCGGTCTTGCGCGCGGGCTTCTTCTTCGCTGGTTTCTTCTTCGCTACTGCCATAGTTCATCCCTCCTTCGGGCTGGCTGGCTGTTAAATCACTCTAGCTACATCCACTCGTCGAACCGCACGTATCGCATTTGAGACACGTACCGTTTCGGACGAGGGTAAAGTTTCCGCATTCTCCACAAGCTTCTCCTTCATAACCCTTAACGCGCGCCTCGGCCACAAGTTCTGATGCGCCTCGTTCAGCGAACGCTTCGACGGACCGGGCGACGTGCTCGGCCGTCTCGGGTGAAGGGAATTGAGTGGACGCGGTGGCAAAGCTTGTGGTGCGCGGCTGCGCGTCGTCGCGGACGTCTGTCTGCAACGCACGCGCATGAGCACCAGTGCTCTGCGCTTTGCTCGACCCGATAAACTTTCGCTCGCTGAGGCGACCACGTGTGAAGCCTGGCGAGACGAGAGCTTCGGTGGAACGCTTGCCTTCGCCCGCGTCACCAGAGCCGAGTGTAGTACTGCCGATCTCACTTGGATCAACATGAGCAAGCTCGTAGCGCCCAAGATAAGAAACTGCAAGCTCCCTGAACAGGTAGTCAAGGATCGAGGTGGCGTTCTTGATGGCTTCGTTCCCGCGCACCGGACCTGCAGGCTCGAAGCGCGTGAAGGTGAAGGCATCAACGAACTCTTCCAAAGGAACGCCATACTGCAAACCGACGGACACCGCGATCGCAAAGTTGTTCATGAGCGAGCGGAAGGCAGCGCCTTCCTTATGCATGTCGATAAAAATCTCGCCCAGACGTCCATCTGCATACTCGCCAGTTCTTAAATAGACCTTATGACCGCCGACTACCGCTTTCTGCGTATATCCCTTACGCCGATCAGGCAAGCGTTCTCGATCAGCGCGCGCGCGGATCCGCTCGATCACGCGTTCGACGATTCGCTCGGCGACGACGGTGGCGCGCTGCACTTGCGGCTGATCGGAAGCGATCGCCGCGAGCACTTCGTCCTGCTCCTCCTCATCCTCGGCGAGGAGCTGCGCGTTTAGCGGCTGCGACAGCTTCGAGCCGTCGCGGTAGAGCGCGTTGGCTTTGAGCGCGAGCCGCCAGGAGAGCTGATAGGCCTCCTTGCAGTCTTCGACGCTCGCATCGTTCTGCATGTTGATGGTCTTGGAGATCGCGCCGGAGATAAACGGCTGAGCCGCCGCCATCATGCGGATATGGCTCTCGACCGACAGCGAGCGCTTGCCCTTGCGGCCGCAAGGGGAGGCGCAGTCGAACACGGGCAGATGGTCCGGGTTCAGTCCCGGCGCGGCTTCGAGCGTCATGGCGCCACAGGCGAACTCGTTGGCCGCCTCGATTTCCCGCTTGCCGAAGCCACTCTCCGCCAGCAGGTCGAAATCGGGCTGATCGATGCGCTCCGGCGATAGGCCGAGCGTGCCGGTGAGAAAGTCCTCGCCCAGCGTCCATTTGTTGAAAACGAATTTGATGTCGAAGGCTGAGGCCACGGCCTTCTCGACCGCGGCGATCTTCTCCGGCGTGAAGCCCTTGGCGGCGAGCGTCTCGTGATTGACGCCAGGAGCGCCGGCCAGCGTGCCGCGGCCCACCGCATATTCGATGATGCGCTTGATGGCCGGCTCGGGATAGCCAAGCCCGCGCAGCGCCTCGGGCACCATGCGGTTGATGATCTTGAAATAGCCGCCGCCGGCGAGTTTCTTGAACTTGACCAGCGCGAAATCGGGCTCGATGCCGGTCGTATCGCAATCCATCACCAGGCCAATCGTGCCGGTCGGAGCGATCACCGTGGCTTGCGCATTGCGGTAGCCATGCGCCTTGCCGAGCTCAAGCGCCCTCTCGAAGGCATGGACGGCATGTGCGAGCAGCCTGGGATCGGGGCAGGAGGCATGATCGAGAGGCACGGGCGCCGTGGCGAGACCCTCATAGCCGTCTTTCTCGCCACGGGCCGCGCGCGCGTGATTGCGCATGACCCTGAGCATGGCTTCGCGATTCGCCGCGTAGCCGGGGAAGGGGCGAAGCTCCCGCGCCATCTCGGCGCTGGTCGCATAGGACACGCCGGTCATGATCGCGGTGAGCGCGCCGCACAGCGCCCGGCCCGCCGCTGAATCGTACGGAATGCCCGACGCCATGAGCAGCCCGCCGATATTGGCGTAGCCCAAACCCAGCGTCCGGTACTCGTAAGAGAGCTGCGCGATCCGGCGCGAGGGGAACTGCGCCATGGTGACGGCGATCTCGAGCACGACGGTCCAGAGCTTGATCGCGTGCTCATAGGCCTCGATGTCGAAGCTGCCATCCGCCTTGCGGAACGCCATCAGATTGACCGAGGCGAGATTACAGGCGGTGTCGTCGAGGAACATGTATTCGGAGCACGGGTTCGACGCCTTGATCTCGCCGGCGGCCGGGCAAGTGTGCCAGTCGTTGATGGTGGAGTGAAACTGGATGCCGGGATCGGCGCAGGCCCAGGCGGCATAGCCGATCTGCTCCCACAGGCCGCGCGCCTTCACCGTCTTCGCCACCTTGCCGTTCTTGCGGTAGGTGAGGTTCCACTCGGCGTCCTTCTCGACCGCGCGGAGGAAATCGTCGGTGACGCGCACCGAGTTGTTGGAATTCTGCCCGGAGACGGTCCGGTAGGCCTCGGAATCCCAGTCCGTGTCGTAGACCGGGAACTTGATCGAGGTGTAGCCCTGGCGGGCGAACTGAATGACCCGGCGGATCGCGTTGTCTGGCACCTTGGCCTTGCGCGCGGTTTTCACCTCGCGCTTCAGGGCCGGATTGCACTTGGGATCGAAGCAATCGTCCCCATTGCCTTCGCAATTGACGCAAGCCTTGAGGATGGCGTTGAGCCGCTCGGCGAGGATCTTCGAGCCGGTGACGAGCGCGGCGACCTTCTGCTCCTCGTTCACCTTCCAATTGATGTAGTCCTCGATATCGGGATGGTCGATGTCGACCACGACCATCTTGGCGGCGCGACGCGTGGTGCCGCCCGATTTGATGGCGCCGGCTGCCCGGTCGCCGATCTTGAGGAAGCTCATCAGGCCGGAGGACTTGCCGCCGCCCGACAAAGGCTCGTTTTCGCCCCGGAGCCTGGAGAAATTGGTGCCGGTGCCCGAGCCGTACTTAAAGAGACGCGCCTCGCGCACCCACAGGTCCATGATCCCGCCCTCGTTGACGAGGTCGTCGTCGATCGACTGGATGAAGCAGGCATGCGGCTGGGGATGCTCGTAGGCCGACTCGGACGCCTTTACCTCGCCGCTGACGTGGTCGACATAATAATGCCCCTGGCTCGGGCCATCGATGCCATAGGCCCAATGCAGCCCGGTATTGAACCATTGCGGGCTGTTGGGCGCGCCCATCTGCATGGCGAGCATGTGGCGGAGTTCGTCATAGAAGGCGCTTGCGTCCTCCTCGCTGGAGAAATAGCCGCCCTTCCAGCCCCAATAGGTCCAGGTCCCGGCGAGCCGGTCGAATACCTGACGCGCGTCGGTCTCGCTGCCGAAGCGCTCTGTCTCGGGAAGCGCGGCGAGCGCCTCCTCGTCCGGGACCGACCGCCACAACCACGAGGGGAGGGTATTCTCCTCGACCCGCTTGGCCTTCAGCGGCACGCCCGCCTTGCGGAAGTATTTCTGCGCGAGGATATCGGCGGCGACGCCGCTCCAATGGGCGGGAACCTGGAATCGCTCGAGCGAAAACACCACCGAGCCGTCCGGATTACGGATCTCGCTCGCGCTTTCCCGAAACGGGATGGCGTCATAGGGCGACTTGCCCGCCTCGGTGAATTTCCGTTCAATCCGCATGTTGCTCCCACCCCCTAGGAATGTTCCCCGCGCGCGTCCCTCCCGCGCAACGGATGAAGCTGAGGCAATTCGCCCCGACCATCAACATGTATGCACGCAAACCCTAACTTACCACTAAACCCTGTGGGAGACCACGAGAAGTGGCGGTGGGGAAGTCCGTGGATGATATGTGGAAACACGGTGGAGGAAAGGCAAGCTGCAGGCTATTGGGCTGCGCTTTCGCGGGGGTTTTGACGATCTGTTTACGAGCGGTTCACTACGCTCGTTCCGATAGTGGACGTCGGGCCGACCAACGGCCCTCAGGTATCGCTGCCCAATGCTCTATCATCGCGCTTACGGCCGTGATCTCGAAACCCTGGTGGTCGCCGTTATCGACAATCGCCGGCCCATGTTGTCGCTGATGCGTGGCATGCTGGCCGCCATCGGCGTCGGGCGCATCGAGGCCCATGAGTGTCCGACCGAAGCCTTCGCCGCGATGTCCTTGGCCGTCCCCGACCTCGTCATTGCCGCCTCCTCGATGCAGCCCTTGACCGGGGCTGCGCTGGTGAAGGTCATGCGTCACGCGCTCTCCGGCCCGCTCTCGCTGGTACCCGCGATGATCATGAGCGCGCGGGGCAGGCCCGCGTTGGTCGAGGAGTCGCTCAGGGCAGGGGCGCATCAGGTACTCGTGCTGCCGATCTCGGCGAGCACGCTCTATCGCCGGTTCGACTGGCTGATCAACGACGATCGGCCCTTCGAGCTCAAGGGGGACTATTACGTCGTCGCGGGGCTCGAGGAGCGTCTCTCGCTCAGCGTGCAGCGGCCGGTTTACGTGCCTGAGGAGCGCGGCCTTCCGCTTCCGCTTTCGCCTTCGCCCGACGAGGACTCTGTTCCGACCTTCGAAATCGGCAGGAAGGCGCGCGTCGCGCCGAACTAGGCGCGCCCTGGACAGGGGGCCACCTTCGGCCCATAGTTCGCCCGCAAAGCAATAAGCGCCGAACACGCGAAACAATGGGCATTTTCACCGAGCTGTTTGCCTGGTGGACGGGCAATACCATCGGCACGCGCCTTTATACTTGGCGCAAGGGCGAGCCCGTGGGCGAGGACGGGCTCGGCAACCTCTATTATCAGGAGCGCGACGGCAAACGCCGCTGGGTGATCTATAAGAGCCTCGCCGAGCCGTCACAGATTCCGCCGGCATGGCATGCCTGGCTGCATCACACCGTCGACGTGCCGCCCACGCTCGAGGACTATCGGCCTCGCCCTTGGGAGAAGGCCCATCGCCCCAATCTCACTGGCACCTATGAGGCCTATCGTCCCCCCGGCTCAACGCTGCGCGCGGGCGCTACGAAGCCGCCGCTGGATTATGAGCCGTGGCAGCCAAAATGAGCCAGGAGACGCTTCTCGACACCGCGCCGCCGCAGGCCGTGCAGCGCTGGTCGGCCTCCGACTATGCGCGGAACGGCCGCTTCGTACAGGAGCTTGCCGGACCGATCTTCGGCATGCTCGGCGCCAAACCTGGCGACCGGATTCTCGATCTTGGTTGTGGCGACGGTGCGTTGACTGCCGAGATCAAGGCATCGGGCGCCGACGTGCTCGGCGTCGATCTCAGCGATGAATTGCTCGCCGTCGCGCGGATGAAGGGCCTCACCGTCCGTAAGGTCGACGGCCATGCGCTCGATTTCGTCTCCGAGTTCGACGCGGTGTTCTCCAATGCAGCGCTACATTGGATGCGCAAGCCGCATTTGGTGATTGCCGGCGTGCATCGCGCGCTCCGCGTGCGCGGCCGCTTCGTGGGCGAGCTTGGCGGCCATGGCAATGTCGCGGCCATAGCCACGGCAATGCGTGCGGTCGGCGCGCGGCGTGACGGCGATCCGGCGCTGGTTGCGCCTTGGTTCTTTCCAACGGTCGAGGAATATCGCCGGCTGCTCACCGAAGGCGGGTTCACGGTGCGTGAGATCGAGCTTGTGCCGCGGCCGACCTTACTCAAGACCGGCATCGAAGGCTGGCTCAGAACCTTCGGCAGGTCGTTCTTCGATCAGTTTCCGGAGCCTGAGCGGACGCAAGTGGTGGGCGAGGTCGCCGAACTGCTGCGGCCCTCGCTATGCGACAGCAAGGGCACCTGGACCGCGGACCATATCCGGCTTCGTTTCTTCGCCGAACGCGGCGCTTGACGAGAGCCGCCACACCAATGCCCAATTCATGGCCGAGGCGTTTGATGGTCAAGGAGCGCACCGGAGCGAAAGTCGGGAGGCCCGTTCACAAGGTGTGCGTCATGATAGATCGAAATGCGCTACGCGCTCGCGGCCTGGCCGGCGCGATGACCCTTTTTATCGGGGCCTTGGCGTCCGGGCTCGCGGTCAACCTTGCTTATGCGGAAACGATCAAGAACCCGATCGCGGTGTTCGCCGCGCTCGATAAGGTGACGGGCCGCATCTCCCATCTTGAGATCCCCATGAACAAGACGGTGGAGTTCGGCCCGCTCAAAGTGACGCCGCGGGTCTGCGACACGCGACCTCCGACCGAGGCGCCGAATACCGCCTCCTTCGTCGAGGTCGACGAGGTGAAGCTCACCGGCGAGGTGCAGCGCATCTTTACCGGTTGGATGTTCGCCGAAAGCCCTGGCCTTCACGCCGTCGAGCACCCCGTGTTCGACGTCTGGCTCACGAACTGCAAGACGCCGGAGGGTGTGACGCCGTCAGGCAGCAGCGCGAAGGCGCCGCCCGCCGCGGGCGCGCCGGCCCCGGCAGCCGCTCCCGCTCCACCGCCTCCGCCCCCTCCGCCGGAAGAGGCGGCCGCGCCACCTGCGCCATTGCCTTGGGCCAAGCCGCCGCCTAACGCGGCCTCGAGCAATCGCTGAAACTCTTCGCGGCTGACCTCGATCGCGCCGAACCGGGCGAGATGTCCGGTGACGAACTGCGTGTCGAGCAGCGTGAAGCCGCCATATTTGAGCCGCGCAATCAGATAGACGAGGGCGATTTTGCTCGCGTCCCGGACCCTTGAGAACATGCTCTCGCCGAAAAACGCGCGGCCGAGATGCACGCCATAAAGCCCGCCGACGAGTTCGTCCCCTTGCCAGACTTCGATCGTGTGACAATGGCCGAGCGCGAACAGATCGCGGTAGAGGCTTCTGATCCGCCCGTTGATCCAGGTGCTGCGTCGGCCCGCGCGCGGCGCGGCGCAGCCCTCGATCACCGCCTCGAAGTTCTTGTCGACTTTGACCTCGAAGCCGCCGTTCCTGATGGTACGCGCCAGCCGCCTCGGCACGTGCACGTGGTCGAGCGGTAGGATGCCGCGCCGCTCAGGCTCGATCCAATAGAGCGCGTTGTCCTCTGCGCTTTCGGCCATGGGAAAGATGCCGCAGGCATAGGCCTTGAGCAGCACCTGCGGCGTGATCTCGATCATGACGTCGTCGATGGAGGTCATGGGGGACTACCCGCGGCTATTGGCCTTGGCGAGATGGCTTTCGAGCCAATGGATATCGTAATTGCCGTCGACGATATCCGGCTCCGCGATGAGTGAGATGAAGAGCGGAATGGTCGTCTCGATGCCGTCCACGACGAACTCTCCCAGCGCCCGCTTCAGTCGCATGAGACATTCGTTGCGGTTGCGGGCATGCACGATCAGTTTGCCGATCAGACTGTCATAATACGGGGGAATGGTGTAGCCGGCATAAGCGCCGCTATCGACCCTGACGCCCAGCCCCCCCGGCGGGTGGAAATGGGTAATGGTCCCGGGCGAGGGGCGGAAAGTATGCGGGTTCTCCGCGTTGATGCGGCATTCGATGGCGTGCCCGTTGAAGCGGATGTCCTCCTGGCGAAAGGTCAGCGGCGCGCCGGCCGCGATCCTGATCTGCTCGATGACGAGGTCCAGCCCGGTGATCATCTCGGTGATGGTGTGCTCGACCTGGAGACGGGTGTTCATCTCGATGAAATAGAATTCACCAGCCTCGTAGAGGAACTCGACCGTGCCTACGCCGCGATATGCCAGCGTGCGCATGGCGCGGGCTACGGTCTCACCAATGCGGACGCGCTCGTTCTCGTTCAGTGCCGGCGACAGCGCCTCCTCCCAGAGTTTCTGGTGGCGCCGCTGTAGCGAGCAGTCGCGCTCGCCGAGATGGATGGCATTGCCCTGGCCGTCAGCCAGCACCTGAATCTCGATATGGCGGGGATGGGCGAGATATTTCTCGAGGTAGACAGTGTCGTCGCCGAACGCGGCGCGTGCCTCGTTGCGTGCGGTGACGAGCGCTGGCTCAAGCTCGTTCTCGAACAGCGCGAGCTTCATGCCGCGGCCCCCGCCACCGGCCGCGGCTTTGACCAGCACCGGATAGCCGATGTCGCGCGCGATGGCCCTGGCCTCGTCGAAATCCTTGATCAGACCTGATCCCGGCACCACCGGGATGCCCAATTCGATCGCCGCTTCCTTGGCCCTGATCTTGTCGCCCATCAGCCGGACATGCTCGGCGGTCGGGCCGATAAAGGTGATGTCGTGCTCTTCGAGGATCTCGGCGAAGCGGGCGTTCTCGGACAGGAATCCGTAGCCGGGATGCACCGCGTCGGCGCCGGTGATCTCGCAAGCAGCCACGATGGCCGGGATGTTGAGATAGCTGTCTTTCGAGGGTGGGGCTCCGATGCAGACGCTCTCATCGGCGAGGCGGACATGCATGGCGTCGGCGTCTGCCGTGGAGTGCACGGCGACCGTGGCGATACCGAGCTCCTTGCAAGCGCGTTGGACGCGCAGGGCGATCTCTCCCCGGTTGGCGATCAGAATCTTGTCGAACATCGCGCCCCGGCTAGCGTTGCTCGATCACCGCCAGCGGCTCGCCATATTCGACCGGCTGGCCGTCCTCGATGAGGATGGCGATGACGGTGCCGGCGCGGGGGGAGGGGATCTGGTTCATGGTTTTCATGGCTTCAATGATGAGGAGCGTCTGGCCGGCCGCGACCTTGGCGCCGATCTCGACGAAAGGCGGGGCGCCGGGCTCGGGCGAGCGATAGGCGGTGCCGACCATCGGCGAGGTCACCGTGCCGGGATGGACGATGAACTCCTCAGTCCGCGAGGCAGCGCGCAAAGTGTCACGCGAGGCCTGATCGGGCAGCTCGGCGGCGAACACGGCCTTGCCACCGCCGCGCGCGACCCTGATGCGCCGTCCTTCATGCTCGATCTCGATCTCGGTCAGGCCGGTCTCGTCGAGGAGCGCCGCGAGTTCGCGGATCAGGTCCTTGTCGAAACTGCCCCCTTGCTGCGTCATGAACGGCGTCCTCTGCCTTCAGCATTACTTGGATTTGCCGTCGCGATGGAAGTGGCCAGCGCCTCGATCGCTAGTTCATAACCTATAGAACCGAAGCCGCAGATCACACCCTTCACGGCCTTGGAAATATAGGAATGATGACGGAAGGCTTCGCGGGTGAAGATGTTCGACAGATGCACCTCGACCGATGGGGTCGGGCAGGCCAGCAGCGCGTCCAGAAGCGCAATCGACGTATGCGTGAATGCGCCGGCATTGACGATCAGACCGGCCGCGTCAGTCCTCGCTTCCTGAATCCAGGCCACCAACTCGCCCTCGTGGTTACTCTGGCGAAACTCTAGCGGAAATCCAAGCGCCGCGGCCTTCCGCTCGCATCTTGCGCGAATATCGTCGAGCGTCTCGCGGCCATAGACCTCCGGCTCACGCGACCCAAGCAGGTTGAGATTGGGTCCGTTCAAGACGTAGATCGGTTTGGCCATGGCCGCTTAGAGAATGCCTGATGTGCCGGACGCGCGCGAGGAGCCCGCGCGCTCGTTTCGGCGGAGGAAACGGGCCCGCTTTATCAGCTTTTCCGCCGTTCGGCAAAACCCGCCGCAAGGGCGGGAAGGGACGGTTTCCGCCGCCGGGGCATGCTTAGCACGTGGCCTTGCAGCCCTTCTCGCGAATTTGCGCGACGTCCTTGACGAATTGATCGTAGAGGTCGTCAGGCGCGCCAGGGATGACTTGGTCGCCCACCAGATAGAGCGGCGTGCCCTGCAGCCCGAGCTTCTGGGCAAGGTCCTTGGCCTCGTCGAGCGCCTGCTTGACCGAGGGATCTTCCATGTCCTTTTCCAACTGTGGAATGTCGAGGCCGAGTTCACCGGCCACCTTGAGCGCCTTGTCCTTGTCGGCCTTGCCGGGCTCGGTGAACAGCTTTTGGTGCATCTCGAAATATTTGCCTTGCTTGCCGGCCGCAAGCGCGGCCTTCGACGCCGCTTCCGAGTCCTCGCCGAAGATCGGCAGCTCTTTCAGCACGACACGCACCTTGCCGTCGTTCTCGATCAGCTTGACGACCTCGGGGAGGGCGCGCTTACAGAACCCGCAATTGTAGTCGAAGAACTCGACCACGTTCACATCGCCGTTGGGGTTGCCGGCGACGTAAGCGTGCGGTGAGCGGAACAGGGCATCGGCATTCTCGCTGACGACCTTTTGCTGATTGGCCGCCTGCTCCTCCGCCTGACGCTTGTCGAGCTCATTCGTCATCTCCACCAGGATCTCGGGGTTCTTGGTGAGATAGGAATGCACCACGTCGGTGATCTTCTTTTCGTCGAGTGCTGCGGAGGGAGCATCGACCACCCCCGGCGCCGCGCGCCAAATGACGAGGAGTGTCGCGGCCGTAACAAGCGCGGCAACGACGGCGGCCACGAGCGCTGTGGCAAGGCCAGTCTTGGGGGTCATGCTGAGATCTCCGGGGGCTGCGATCAGTTGGTTCGGGGGATTTCGAAGGCCAGGATGTCGTCGGCTTTGATCCAGTTCGGGGTACCGTTGATCAGCCCGGCCTTGGCACGCTTGGCCTGCATTTTGGCAAGCTTTAGCTGCCCTTCATAGAAATAGGCTTCGGCCGATGCAAGCTCGGCTTGCGCCATATATTGCTGTTTGGCGCCTGCTGCCTTCACGGTATCGGCCTTGCGGGCATAGGCCGAGGCCAGCTGGCGGTAGCCCATGGACGAGCTATCCTCGCGGGCGAGAGCGGTGCGCAGATTGCTGATCGCCTCGTCCACAAGCTTGGGGTCGTTAGCACCGAGCATGGCCTGACCCAGCATGATACGGATCAGCGGCTCGTCGGGACCGAGTTTTACCGCCTCGCGCAGCGGGGGAATCGCGGCGGCCGTCTTGCCGCTTTCAAACAGGAACTGACCCTGGATCTCGTAGA
Organism: uncultured Alphaproteobacteria bacterium; assembly: GCA_963750975.1. Lineage (GTDB taxonomy): Bacteria > Pseudomonadota > Alphaproteobacteria > Rhizobiales > Methyloligellaceae > Methyloceanibacter. The sequence goes on from CAVVSX010000011.1 coordinate 174,394, forward strand.
AATACGGCCAGTCGGGTTTGGCGGCGATCAGCGCATCGATCAGCGGGCCGGCCACCTTGATGCCAGACTGGCGATAGGTGGCGATCGCCCGCGCATACATCGCCGGCAAGCTCTGATCGGTCTCGGGATAGCGATAGAACACCGTCTTCGGATCGTCGAGGAAGCCGTACAGTTTGGCCTTCATCAGATCGTGCCGGAATTGCAGCTCGGGCGGATCGACATTGTTGTAATAGGGGCTCGAAGTGACCAGTTCGCGGAGCTGCACGATGCGCTGCTGCGGCAGAGGATGGCTTTGCAGATAGGGATTGATGCCCTGAATGCCGATCAGCTTGGCCCCCAGCACCTGGAAGCTTTCTAGCATTCCCTTGCCGGATTGCTTGGTGGCGTTGAGGAAAGTCACCGCGGCCTGGTCGGCGGAAGACTCCTCGTCCTGTCGGTAGGCGAGCAGGCTGCGCAGCGCTGCGTCCTGGCCGCCATACGCGACGCCCATGCCGGCCTGACCGATCCCTGGAGACCCGGCGAACGCGCCGCCCACCATGGCGGCAAGCCCGAGCAGTTGCAGCATCAGCGCCGCCGATTGCGCGCGCGCCACCTGGGTGCGCAGTCGGGCGAGGTGACCGCCGGTGATATGCCCGCTTTCATGCGCGATGACGCCGATCACCTCGTTGGGTGTCTTTGCGGTCATCAGCGTGCCGGCATGCATGAACATATTGTGGGCGTCGACGACGAACGCGTTGAAGTTCATGTCGTTGACGATATGGATGTGGATGTTTTGCGAGCCGAGACCGGCGGCAGCGAAGATCGGCTTGGCGTAAGTCCTGACCAGCGATTCGGTTTCGGCGTCGCGGATCAGCCCGGCGGCGTCGGCCGAGGTCGAGGTGACGAGCGCGGCGGCGAGCCCGCCGACGAGACCCGCGCGGAGGCGGCGTGGCACGGAAGCAATTCGCGGTTGAGCAAAAACGGGCATTGGTCGGCTGATCGTATATCTTAGTGGGCGCCGGGCAAAGGTGCCGGGCGCCGCGCTCAGACGCAAGACGACAGGCTGCCAACAGCCCGCGGCGACGGTCTCTGCCAATGTCCGCCTGATTGGCTTTTGAATGCGGCGACAAATTGACACCGCACCTCGCCATGCCATCACGATGCCGACATCACGCGACAGCAAGACCCGCCTAAACCGATCAATCTAGCGTTGCCACCATCCTCTGCGGCGTGGGGACTCAGGCTCGGCCGGCCCTTCGACGCGAGGCTCGCTGCTGGCTGCCGGTTTCTCGCTCGCCGTGGCCACGAACACGCGTTCAGCCTCATGATGCGGTTGTTGAATCTCCTGCGGCGGAGCGTCGTCTGAGCGCTTCTGCCGCCCAGCGCCATTTTGCCGGCCATCGCCCTCGCCGGATGGCCTAGCCTCTTTATGCAGAAGCGCCTCGGCCGGGAGGTCGCTCTGAGACTCCTGCGGCCTTTGACCCGAACGGCCGCGACGGCCGCCGCGCCGCCCTCTCCGGCGCGGACCTTTGCGGCTCTGCCCTTCGCTATCGCCTTTCGATTCGGCGGCTCTAGGCTCATCGTCCGCGCTTTCCGCGACGCTGTCCTCCTGCTCGTCGTGCTCCTCGTCGTCATCATGCTCTTGCGCGTCTAAGTGGGTGTGAGCATGGGCGTGGGGTTGAGCCGGCCGTTGGCCTTCGCCACCGCCGTCTGGACGTCGGCCCCTGCGCCGCCGGCGCCGCGAACGAGGTCCTTTCTGCTCACCCTCTCCTTCGGCCGCCTGAGGAGGGGCCGTCTGGGCCGGAGGCGCAACCTCAGGCGCCTCGTTATGATGCGCCCAGTCCATATGCACCACCGCGCCTCCGCCATTGGCGATCTCGCCCTCGGCCGCGCGCTCGATCACGAATTGCGAGACATGCATGTTCTCATCGGCCGTGACCGTGATGGGGATGCGGTAACGCAACTGGATGTCGTTCAGATGTGCGCGTTTCTGATTGAGGATATAGAGCGCGACATCGACCGCGGTGGTGGCGACAAGCGGCACCACGCCGTCGGTGATTAGCCGGTCCTCGATAGAGCGCAGAATGTCGAGCGCGACCGACTCGATCGAGCGCACCATGCCGGTGCCCTGGCACACGGGGCAAGGCTTGGTCGAGCCTTCCAGCATGCCGGTCCTGAGCCTCTGGCGTGACATCTCCAGCAGGCCGAAATGGCTGATCCGCCCGACCTGGATGCGCGCACGATCGTTGCGCAGCGCTTCCTTGAGACGCCGCTCAACCAGCCGGTTGTTACGCCGCTCATCCATGTCGATGAAGTCGATGACGATCAGCCCGGCGAGATCGCGCAAGCGAAGCTGGCGCGCAATCTCATCGGAAGCCTCGAGATTGGTCTTGAGCGCGGTGTCCTCGATATTGTGCTCGCGGGTCGCCTTGCCGGAGTTGACGTCGATCGAGACCAGCGCCTCGGTCTGGTTGATGACGATATAGCCGCCCGATCTCAGCACGACTTGCGGCGAGAACATCGCCGCCAGCTGGCGCTCGACCTGATAGCGGATGAAGACCGGCTCGGGTTCCTTATAGGGCTTCACGTTCTTGGCATGGCTCGGCATGAGCATGCGCATGAAGTCCTTGGCCTCGCGATAGGCGTCGTCGCCAGCGACCAGGATTTCGTCGATGTCCTTGTTGTAGAGGTCGCGGATCGAGCGTTTGATCAGGCTCCCTTCCTCATAGACGAGGGCAGGGGCCGTCGATTTAAGTGTGAGGTCGCGCACGTTTTCCCACAGCCGCAACAGATAGTCGTAGTCGCGCTTGATCTCGGTCTTGGTGCGCTGGGCGCCGGCGGTGCGGATGATGAGCCCCATGCCTTCCGGCACTTCGAGTTCGCCGGCGATCTCCCGCAGGCGTTTGCGGTCGGTGGGTTGCGTAATCTTGCGCGAGATGCCGCCGCCGCGCGCCGTGTTTGGCATCAGCACGGTGTAGCGGCCCGCAAGCGAGAGATAGGTGGTGAGCGCCGCGCCCTTATTGCCCCGCTCTTCCTTCACCACCTGCACGAGGATGATCTGGCGGCGCCTGATCACCTCCTGGATCTTGTAGGGACGGCCGCGACGGCGGCGCGTTCGCTCGGGCAATTCTTCCAGTGCGTCTTCCGAGCCGACCAATTCGACCGTCTCGGTGACGACATCGCCGTTGCCTTCCTTCATCGCCACCGGCTGGCCGACGGTCTCGCCCGCATCGGCCTCGTCGTCATCGTCGTCGTCAAGCTCGGGCACGTGGCGCTCAATCGTCTCGGGCGCCTCGTCGGCGTCCTCGTTCCGTTCGGCGGGCTCGGAGACCTCATGCATGAGGTCGCTTGCCTCCATGGCGACGCTTGCGGCCGGATCCAGCGGCGTGGTGTCGATCTCGTCGTCGATCTCGAGCCTTGCCACCGAAACGATTTCTGGAGCTGGCGCGCTGCTTCGCTCGACCTCTCTCGGCCGCTGCCCTTGCTGCCCTTCATGGCGACCGCGCGTACGTCTGCCACGCCGGCGGCGACGTCCAGCAGCCGCATCGTCCTCGGCGGCCTCGGCCGCAGATGCGCGGCTCTCTTCTTCGGCCTCGGCCTCGAGCAGGGCCTGCCGGTCCGCGACCGGGATCTGATAATAGTCGGGATGAATTTCGGTAAAAGCTAAGAAGCCGTGCCGGTTGCCACCGTAATCGACGAAAGCCGCCTGTAACGACGGCTCCACGCGGGTGACCTTTGCAAGATAGATATTGCCGCGAAGCTGCTTCTTATTCGCCGATTCGTAGTCAAATTCCTCGACTCGATTGCCCTTTACCGCGACGACCCGGGTCTCCTCCGGATGCGCCGCATCGATCAGCATTTTGCTTGCCATGTTGTGTTTTCTCCGCCGCGCAGATGTCGGAGGGCGGGACGGAAATCCGCCATCCCGGGTTCGCGTCCGAGTTCCGCGCGCGCCAATGACCAATAGACCATGATTCGCTACGACGCCCCATGAACGGCCCGAAATTAGGCCGGAAGGGCGCGGCCACCATTGGCCGGCAAACAATCAGCGCGGTCCACAAAGCCTCGCGATTTCCGAGGCTTAGACGAATGCTCTGATCTTGCATCGCAGTCCTCACCGCCGCGTTTCTTCAGCCGCGGCCTGAGAATTTCCACCGAGCTTCCGGATTCGGCCGGCCGCCGCTTCGTTGCGTTCTGGCCGTTCGAATAGGCCGGATCCGCGCGAAACAATTCCGCCCTATCGCCGTTTGGCGTCCAGGGCTCTGGCTCTGAAGCGAGCCTGATCCTTATTACGGGCTTGGCGGGAGCGTTGGCAAGTGCCCCGGTGGCTTTTGCCAGCAAAGGGTCACAACAGTCGCTTAACGAGTGCGTGGTTAAGTTTTGGGCGAGATCGGGCCTATTTTGGCGCAAATCGCGAGTCCGCCATAGCTGGCTTGCGGCGCCGCAGGTGCCCAAAACCCTGTAGTTCAGTGGGGGACGATGCGAGCTGAACGTGTCTTGACGGGATTGGGACCCGCATGGGCTGTCGCCTGTGCCGTACTGCTCGTCTCGTTCGGCACGTCCGGCTCGGTGGCCAAGGCCGAGTCCAATCCCGCCGTCGCCAAGGACGCGCGCGTTGCCGGCGACCGCGAGCGCACCCGCTTCATCGCTGATCTGTCGAAGAAGGTCGATGTGCACGTCTTCGCGCTCGGCAATCCCTACCGGGTCATCGTCGATGCGCCCGATGTGAACTTTCAGATGCCCGACGGCGTCGGCAAGGAGAAGCGGGGACTTGTCACCGCCTATCGCTATGGACTGTTCGCGCCGGGGAAAGCCCGCATCGTCCTCGATGTGAGCGGGCCGTTCCTCATCGACAAGGCCTTCGTGCTCGAGGCGCGTGACGATCAGCCGGCGCGGCTGGTGGTCGACCTGGTGCCGACCGACGAGAAGACCTTCCTTGCCAAGCTGAAAGAGTCGAAGCCGGAGCAAGCGGCGAGCGCCGCGCCGACGCCGCCCACGCAAGCGTCGTCGCGCCCGGCCGATGCGAAGCTCGTGGTGGTGTTAGACCCTGGCCATGGCGGCGTCGATCCAGGCACCAGCAGCGCCACCGGCATCACCGAGAAGGAGGTCGTGCTCACTTTCGCCCGCGCGCTTAAAGCGAAGCTTGAGGCGACCGGCCGCTACGAAGTGTTTCTTACCCGCGACGACGATACCTTCCTGCCGCTGCGCGCTCGCGTCGAGTTCGCCCAGAAGAAAGGCGCGGGTCTGTTCCTTTCCATCCACGCCGATTATTTTCCCAAGCAGACCGACAAGGCGACCGGCGCAACCGTTTATACGTTGTCGGAGGAAGCTTCGGACGAAGAGGCGAAGGCACTCGCGGCCAAGGAGAATTTCTCCGACGCGCTCGCCGGCGTCGAACTGCCGAGCGATTCCGACGAAGTGCTCGCCAATATTCTCATCGATCTCGCCCAGCGCGAGACGCAGAACCGGTCGGTTATCTTTGCGCGTTCCATCGTCGGCGAACTTGCCAGCAAAGGATCGCTGCACACGCGGAGACTGAGGTCGGCCGGCTTCCGGGTTCTGAAGGCCCCGGATATCCCCTCTGTGCTGCTCGAGCTTGGTTTCTTGAGCAACCCCGACGATGAGAAGCGTCTGACCTCCGATGCATGGCGCGACAAGACCGCCGCTGCGGTCGCTGAATCGATCGACGTCTATTTCGCCAAGCGCATCGCCAGAAATCCCTTCTGAGCTTACCAAGTCCCGCAATCGACCATTAAATCGGCGCTTTCCGCCGGTTGCGGCTGTTTTGTTGCCATAATCTTCGCTAGGGTTGTTTGAGATGCCCCGCGGGGATTAAAACCAGGGGCGGGACGGGTCCGAAAACATGGATATCACTGCTGTCAAGCCGCCGGAGCCGAGGCGGCGCCGCCGTCGTGGCGGGTTTTTCCTGCGCTTCCTCGGCTTCATGTTCGCCGCCGCGATGATCGTCTTCATCGCTGTCGCCGGCGCCGCCGCCTTCGTATTGTGGAAGGTGTCGAGCGAATTGCCGGATTACGAGGTGCTCGCCAAATACGAGCCTCCGGTGATGACCCGCATTCACGCCAATGACGGCTCGCTGATCGCGGAGTTCTCGCGCGAGCGGCGCATCTACGTGCCGATCACCGCGATTCCGGCCTGCATCATCGACGCCTTCATCTCGGCGGAAGACAAGAATTTCTATCAGCATGGCGGCCTCGACGTGCAGGGCATCGTCCGCGCCGTCGTCACCAATTTGAGCAATCTGCAGTCCGGCCGGCGCGCGGTCGGCGCCTCGACCATCACGCAGCAGGTCGCCAAGAACTTCCTGCTTACCAGCGATCAGACGGTTGAGCGCAAGCTGAAGGAGGCGATCCTCGCCATCCGCATCGAGCGCGCTTTCACCAAAGAGCAGATCCTCGAGCTTTATCTCAACGAGATCTATCTCGGCGTGGGCTCCTATGGCGTGGCCGCTGCGGCTCAGACCTATTGGGACAAGGCGCTCAATGAGTTGACGCTTGCCGATTGCGCCTATCTTGCGACCCTTCCCAAGGCGCCGAGCAATTACGATCCGTTCAAGTTCCCCGATCGGGCCGTGGCCCGCCGCAACTGGGTGATCGACCGCATTGTGGAGAACGGCCTTGCCACGAAGGACGAAGGCGAGGCCGCCAAGGCACAGCCGCTCGGCGTGATCAAGCGGCAAAACGGACCCAAGATCTTCGCCTCGGAATTTTTCGCCGAGGAGGTACGCCGCGAGATTCTCGATCGCTTCGGCGAGGACAAGCTGTATGGCGGCGGTCTTTCCGTGCGTACCACGCTCGATCCCGCGCTGCAGCGCTTGGCCCGCACCTCACTTGTCAACGGCTTTGTCGCCTACGACCACCGTCACGCCGGCTGGCGCGGACCGGTGAAGCAGATCGACATCAAGGGCGATTGGGGCAAGACGCTCGGCGCCATGCCGGTATGGAGCGATATCGACCCGTGGCGGCTTGCCGTGGTGCTCAACGTCTCCAAGGACAGCGCCACGGTTGGACTGCGCCCCGGGCGCACCCCGGCCGGCGCGTTGGTCAAGGAGCGTGAGACCGGCACTATTCCCTACGAGGAGGTGAAATGGGCAAGGCCCAAGGTGGGGGGCAGCTTCGGCGGCACGCCGGCCTCGGTGAGCGCCGTGCTCAAGCCGGGCGACGTCGTCTACGTCTCGCCGCGCCTGCCGAAGCCGGCCGCCGATGGCACGCCCGGTGCGCCTGATGACAGCCTCAAAGGACAGTGGACCCTCCAGCAGGTTCCGGCGGTGAGCGGCGCGATGGTCGCGATGGACCCGCATACCGGACGCGTGCTGGCCATCGTCGGCGGCTTTAGCTTCGCCGCAAGCCAGTTCGACCGCGCGACGCAAGCGCGCCGCCAGCCGGGCTCTTCGTTTAAGCCACTGATCTACGCCACCGCTCTCGACAACGGCTACACGCCGTCGAGCATCGTCGTCGACGGCCCAATTTGCGTCGATCAAGGCAAGGGCATGCCGCAATGGTGTCCGAAGAACTACGAGGCGGGCTCCGCGGCGGGACCCTCAACCTTGCGTTTCGGCATCGAACACTCGCGCAACTTAATGACGGTGCGGCTCTCCCGCGACATGGGCATGCCGATCATCGCCGAATACGCCAACCGCTTCGGCGTCTACGACAATCTGATGCCCGCTCTGTCCATGGCGCTTGGCGCCGGTGAGACGACGCTGCTGCGCATGGTGACCGGCTACTCCATGCTCTGCAACGGCGGCAAGCAGATCAAGGCCACCTTTGTCGATCGCATTCAGGACCGCTATGGCCGCACGGTGTGGCGCCACGATACGCGCGACTGCTCGGCTTGCGCGGCGAGGGAATGGAGCAATCAGCAGGAGCCCGTGCTGGTCGACGACCGCAAGCAGGTGATTGATCCCATGTCGGCGTTCCAGATCGTCAATATCATGGAAGGCGTCGTCCAGAGCGGAACCGCGCAGAAGTTGAAAGTGCTTGGACGGCCGATCGCGGGCAAGACCGGCACGACCAACGACTATAAGGATGCGTGGTTCATCGGCTTCACACCCGACCTTGTCGTTGGCGTCTATATGGGCTTCGATCAACCAAGCTCGCTTGGACATGGCGAAACCGGAGGCAACGTCGCCGCGCCTGTGGTGCGCGATTTCATGCGCGAGGCGCTTAAGGACGTGCCGCCGGTGCCGTTCCGCGCCCCGCCCGGCATCATGTTGGTTCGCGTCAATCACAAGACCGGCCTGCCGGCGGGGCCTGGCGACAAGACGGCTATTTTGGAAGCCTTCAAGCCAGGCCAGGAGCCCATGGGCTCTACCGTCGAGGACCCTGGTGTGGACGGAGAAGGGGCCCCCGTCGCGCAGGACGATTATAGCGCTCCGCCGCCGCCGCCGCCGATGGGCGCCCCTGGCCTGGGCCGCGGCCAACCGCCTGGCGACGACCGGGCTTTGACATCGGGTACCGGCGGCCTTTACTAGACCCTAATCCGGGCGAGCTCGGTCGGGCGACGGCAACGCGGCCCGCGGGCAGTTTGATCCATGCGTCGTGTTTGAGGAAAAGATGCGCGCCGAAACCGAGTCGGTCGTCAACGATATTAGAGAATCCTTGTCCCTGCTCAGGAGGCATCTTTGACCCTGACCAAGCCAGGACGAGGCTGACGGCGCTCGACCGCGAGGCGGAGGCCCCGGGCTTTTGGAACGACAGCCGCCGCGCGCAGAGCCTGATGCGCGAGCGCCAGCAGCTCGAAGCATCGCTTGCCGCCTTCGACCGCTTCAGCCGCGAGCTCGACGATAATATCGAGCTGGTCGCCCTCGGCGAGGAGGAGGGCGACGACAACGTCGTCGCCGAGGCCGAGAAGGCTCTTCTCCGCCTCAGGCAAGAGGCGCACACGCGCGAGGTCGAGGCGCTCCTGTCGGGCGAGGCCGACGGCAACGACGCCTATGTCGAGATCCATGCGGGCGCCGGAGGCACCGAGAGCCAGGATTGGGCGCAAATGCTGATGCGCATGTATTTGCGCTGGGCGGAAGCGCGCGACTACAAGGCAAAGATCATCGGCGAGCACTATGGCGAGGAAGCGGGGATCAAGTCGGGGACCATGCTGATTAAGGGCGCCAATGCCTATGGCTGGCTCAAGACGGAGTCCGGCGTGCACCGCCTGGTACGCATCTCGCCCTTCGACTCGAATGCCCGGCGCCACACGAGCTTCGCCTCGGTATCGGTCTATCCCGCTATCGACGATACGATCGAGATCGAAATCGACGAGAAGGACGTCCGCATCGACACGTATCGCTCATCTGGGGCGGGTGGGCAGCACGTCAACACAACGGACAGTGCCGTCCGCCTTACCCATGTGCCGACCGGCATCGTGGTTACCTGCCAGAACGAGCGGTCGCAGCACAAGAACCGCGCCACCGCCTGGAAGATGCTCCGCGCGCGTCTCTACGATGCCGAACTGCAACGCCGGGAGGAGGAGGCGCAAGCTGCGGCCGCCGCCAAATCCGACATCGGCTTCGGCCATCAGATCCGCTCCTACGTGCTCCAGCCCTATCAACTGGTGAAAGACTTGCGGACCGGAATCGAGAGCACCAATCCGTCGGCCGTGCTCGACGGCGACATCGACCGCTTCATCGAGGCGGCGCTCGCCGAGCGCATCCACGCCGACGCCAAGGCCTAGGCGAGCGCTGTCGTCCTGCCGGCGCGTCTGTTAGAGATCGATCCGCTATTCGGCTGCGCGCGGTGCGCTTGCCTCATCATGCGGCTTTGCATCAAAGCTCATGGGCTTGTCGGCCGATCGAGAACTGCTCGCGCTAGGCGTCGCCTTGACCTCCGAAAGCGGATCGTCCGAACGGCGCGACTTTCCTTCGAAATAGGCGCCCTGCTCGATGGCGAGGCTCTGGTGGAAGATATCGCCCTCGACATGCGACTGAGCCTGAAGCGTCACGCGCAGGCCTCTGATCGACCCCACCACGCGGCCGCGCACAACCACGTCCTCCGCGATCACGCTGCCGATCACTTGCGACTTGTCGCCGAGCAGCAGCGAGCCGCAATGAATATCGCCCTGGATCTCACCGTCGACCTGGATCTCGCCCTTCGAGGTCACATTGCCGGTGATCGTCAGGTCTTCGCCGATGATCGAGGGGACCATCTTGCTGGCGCTCGGGGTCGGGCTCTTGGCGGCATAGGTCGCCGGCCGCTCGGTAAAAGGCGTCTTCAGGTCGCTGCCGAGCCGCTCCCCCATCTTGGTAACGCTATCTCCCCCGTCGGGCTTTTTCGTGAACATGACAAGTACCTCCCCATCCGCAACTGCTGACGCAGGCGCCTAAGACTTTCCCGACGCTAGACTTGCGGCTTGCTTGCACAAACGGAGCCGCATCAAGGGATTGTCGTGGAGTTTCCCGTCAAAGGGCTCGAACCCCAGCGCCCACTCCTGCCCTGACAATATCGCCTCGCTTTCGCCTTGTCATGCGGGTTCTCCCTGAATAAGCAACGTCTCGCCGGACCGCCCGGGAGGTCCTGAACCCCTTGAACCGCCTTCCTTTAGCCGATTTTACTGCCTCTTATTCAAGCGCCCTTATCCTTTTGCGTCGGGCGCCGCGACAACGCGGCTTGGAAGGGTCGGGGGCTTGATTTGGGGGATGCCGACTAGAGCCATGAACAGATTGGGGCGTCGCTTTCCAGCCAAAGCGAGGCCGCTGTCGCATCGCGCGCTGGCGAACCCTGCGAGGAGCGCCAACAAGCGCGTCAGCGGCCGGCCCAACTCGAGGCCATTGACAGCATGAACGAGCCGATCTCAGGAGCGCTCGACAGGCTGGCCACCGGAGGTGGCAGGGCAATCGTGATGCTTCAAACGCAGGCTCGAGCCCTGTTGCTGCGGGCCACCGTGCTGGCACGCCGATGGTTGCGCGCCATCCCTGATCGTAACGCCGCCGGCGTGGTTACGCACGAACCGGCTTCGCGCTCTCTCGTCAAGCTGACCAGCGAAAGCCGGAAGGTGATTTTGGGGTTGCCGGGACAAGGTCGTGCCCTGGTGAAGCGGCTCCCTCAGCCGGTGCAGATTGAACTCGGGAAATTGTCATCGCGCGGCGCCCATGTGTGCCGTGAAATCTTCGCCGGGATTCTCGTCGTCGGTCTGGTGACCATCGTACTCGGTTATGGACGGCTCGGCCGGGGCCCGATTTCACTGCAGAGCCTCGTTCCCTCCATCGAAGCGGCCATCAACGGCGAGCTTTCCGATGTTCGCGTCAAGATCGACGACGCCATCCTCCAGCGCGCGCCCGATGGACCGGGGGTGCTGTTCCGCTTGCGCAATATCAGGCTGGTCGACAAGGACGGCTCGATTCTGGCGCAGGCGCCCTTCGCCGCCATCGGCATGAGCGGCAGCGCGCTTCTGTCGGGCCGCATTGCGCCCGGGAGCGTCGATTTCATCGGTCCGCGGCTTCTCTTGTTCTACGATGAGGCCCAAGGCCTATCGCTTAAGTTCTCGCGGCCTACCGTGGCCGAGAGCGACGCGCCCATTCGCGGCTCGCTGCCGCCGGAGGGGACCGCCGACCAGGCCCCACCGCCAGTTGCTCCGGAGACCGCCATCGCCAAACGGCGGGTCGAGACCGCGCCGGGCGGGCAGGTGCTCGACGTGACCCGAACCATCTCGGAAGTGTTCGAGCGCGCGCGCAGCGGCAACACCTCGTATCTGACGCGCTTCGGCGTCAAGGATGCGCTGGTGGTTCTCAACCAAAACGGTGCCGAGACGTCCTGGCAGGTGCCCGATTTCTCCATCGATCTCGAGCATAAGAACGGGCGCAGGAGCATTCTCATCGGCCAAGCCAATTTCGCTTCAAGCAAGGGCGATTGGCAGCTCGATTTCCGCGCGGCGCAGCAAGTCCGCAAGCAGAGCCTTGGCGTCACCGCATTGATCCAGAATCTGGTCCCGTCGGGACTTGCCGGTAATTTCTCCTCGCTCGGCATCCTCAAGACTCTCGACGTGGTGGTGAATGGCGAAACCACTGTCGAGTTGTCCAACGCGGGCGAGTTCTTGTCCGGCGAGGCGAAGCTCGACTTGGAGTCAGGTCAGATCACGCCCCCTTGGGATCCCGACAGCCCGCTGCGCATCGACGGGGGTGAGCTCAATGTGAGCTATCTCAAGGACCGGGATGTGGTCGAGATCGCTCCATCGACGCTACGCTGGGGCGGCAGCAACGCAACCTTCAGCGGCGAGTTCCGTCCCGTGCGCCAGCGTGGCGTGCCGCCGTCCTGGAACTTCACCCTCAAGGCTGTTCCGGCGGTGCTCGCCGTCGAGGAGTTCGGGCTCGCCCCCATAACGGTCGACGAATGGCAGGTCAGTGGGAGCATCGCCCCGCAAGACGGCCGCGTGACGATCTCCCGTTTCATCATCCGCTCAGGCAGCGCCTCGGTCGAGCTTGCCGGCAACGTGGTCGATACGCCGGGCGCCGAGGAAGTCCGCCTGGCCGGTGTGATAAGCCCGATGCCTGTCGATGTGCTGAAGCGGCTGTGGCCGAAATTTCTGGCAGGCAAGGCGCGCGCCTGGGTGCTCGAGCGGGTGGCGGGTGGAGAAGTGAATGGCGGCAAGTTCACCGTCAATCTCGGTCCGGCCGACATCGCCAAGCTCGGCTCTGGCGGGGAGCTTCCCCCCGAGACGGTCAACGTCGAGCTAAATCTAAGTGGCCTGAGCATCGTTTACGTTGCCGGCCTGCCGCCAGTACAGACCAAAGAGGCGAAGCTGACCGTGAGCGGTACGGCATTTGCCGTCGACATTCCCGATGCCAAGATTGTCGTCCCGTCCGGAGGCGAGATCGCGCTTGGCCAAGGGCGCTTTTACATTCCCGATCTGCGCGTCGACCCCCAACAAGGGGAGATCACATTCGCCGCAGCCGGCGCCACGCCCACGGTGCTTGAGCTGCTCGATCACGAGCCACTAGGTTACCTGCGGGCCGTCGGCATGAAGCCGGATTTCTTGGGCGGCCGGGCGGAGGGCAGCTTCACGCTCAACCTGCCATTGCTCTCAAATCTCGAGTTCAAGCAGATCAAGCTCAAGGGCGCGGCGCGGCTCAACGACGCCATTGCCTCCAACCTCGTCGGCAACGCCGAGGTGACGGGCGGCACGCTCGACGTGAACGTTACCGAACAGGCCGTCGAGGCCAAGGGCTCGATCAACATCAAGGGAGTCCCGGCTGAGCTTGCTTGGCAGCGCATCTTTTATACTGACGACGATCGCCAACCCCCGATCAAGGTGACCGCGCTTCTCGATGCCGAGATGCGCGAGAAGCTTGGGATCAAAGTCAACCATCTGATACACGGGCCGACGCCGATCACGCTGGAGATAGCGCATCTCGGCGAGGGAGGGCCTGGGGGCATGCGCGTGCAGGCCGATCTCACCGATGCGCAGCTGCTATTCAACGGGTTGGGCTGGACCAAGCCTCCCGGTCGCGCCGCGACGCTCATGCTGGATGTCGTGCCCAAGCCAGACGGCACGACCGATCTCGCCAATCTGAAGATCGTCGGCGAAGACATTAACGTGCAAGGCGGCGTCGCGCTCGATGCCGCGCAGCGGCTCAAGGAGTTCTATTTCTCCGATTTCTCCGTGAACAGCCTGACCCATGTCGAGCTCACCGCCAGGGTGCGCGACGACCAAGTGCTCGAGATCAGAGCGGAGGGGCCGAGCTTCGACGGCAGGCAGTTCTTCCAGTCGCTGTTCTCCGCCGGTCAGCTCAGCGCCTCGGCCGAGCCCGCCGACCCGTTCGGCGTCGACATGACCGCGCAGATTGCGACCGTCACAGGCTTCTACGACACGACCATCAAAGACGTCGAGATTACCGTGAAGAAGCGCAATGGACGTCTCGTCGTGCTTGACGCGAAGGGGGCGCTAAACGGCAGGGCGCCTGTCGCGGTGCACATGGCGCAGAACAGCGGCGGCGCGCGGGTGATCAGTGCAGAGGCGCGCGATGCGGGCGATGCCTTCCGCGTGGTCGGCTTCTATCCAAGCGTCCAGGGCGGCGAAGCCTCGCTGGAAGTGAATCTCGATGCCGGCGGCATCGACAACAAGAGCGGCACGCTGTGGGCCCGCCAATTCAACGTGCTCGGCGATTCGGTGGTGAACGACGTGCTCACCGATCCGGACTCTGCGGCCGTGTTGGGCAACCAAAAACAGCAGGTCACGCGCCAGCAAATCTACTTCAATCAGTTGCGCGCGCCGTTCACGGTCGGCGCCGGCAAGTTCCGTCTCAGGGACGCTTATATGAACGGGCCGATGCTCGGCGCCACCTTGCGCGGTATGGTCGACTTCAAGGCGCAGACGGTCGATCTCGGCGGCACCTATGTCCCGCTCTACGGCTTGAATTCAGCCCTCGGCTCGATTCCGCTTCTCGGCAAGGTGTTGGTCGGACGACAGGGCGAGGGCGTGGTCGGCATCACCTTCGCCATCAAGGGCAAGCTCGACGAGCCCTCCGTGCTGGTCAATCCCATGTCGGTGATGACGCCCGGCATCTTCAGGCAGATCTTCGAGTTCACCGGCTCGACTCCCGACCAGGCCGCCCCGCCGCCATCCTCCTACATGCAGCCCGGCGCGCATTTCTCCGGGGCCCCGCAATAGGATCGAGGCCTAGATCGGCCGGATCAAAGCGTGCCGCTTCTTGCCGAGCGAGAGCTTGATTACGCCGTCTTGAGTGAGGTCGGCCGGGGTAAGCAACCGCCGTTCGTCCGACACGGCCTCATCGTTCACCTTAAGTCCGCCGCCCTTGATCTGGCGCCTGGCCTCGCCGGTCGAATTCACGAAGCCCGCAAGCAGGCTCGCGTGCAAAACACCGAGGCCCTTCTCCAGATCGGCGCGCGGCACCTCGATGGTCGGCAGGTTCGAGGCGATCAGCCCCTCCTCGAAGGTCGTTCGCGCCGTCTCCGCCGCGCGGTCGGCGGCGTCACGCCCATGCACCAGCGCCGTCGCCTCGGTGGCGAGGATCTTCTTCGCCTGGTTGAGTTCGGCGCCCTTCAGCTTGGCGAGCGTGGCGATCTCCTTCAGCGGCAGCTCGGTGAACAGCTTGAGGAAGCGCTCGACGTCGGCATCCTCGCTGTTCCGCCAATATTGCCAGTAGTCGTAGGGCGAGCACATGTCGGGATTGAGCCAGACTGCACCCGCCGCGGTCTTTCCCATCTTGGCGCCTGACGCGGTGGTGAGGAGAGGGGAGGTGACGCCGAACAGCTCGATGCCGTCTGTGCGGCGACCAAGCTCGATGCCGCTGACGATATTGCCCCATTGGTCCGATCCGCCCATCTGCAAGCGGCAGCCATAGCGGCGGTAAAGCTCGACGAAGTCATAGGCCTGCAACACCATGTAGTTGAACTCGATGAAGCTCAAAGGTTGCTCGCGCTCGAGCCTGAGCTTGACCGAATCGTAGGTGAGCATGCGGTTGACGCTGAAATGGCGACCATAGTCGCGCAGGAAATCGATGTAGTTCAGCGTGTCGAGCCAATCGGCGTTGTTGACCATCACCGCGCCGCTCGCGCCGTCGCCGAAGCTGAGGAACTTGGTGAACACGCGCTCGATGCCGGCGATGTTCGAGGCGATCTCGCTATCGCTCAAGAGCTTGCGCGCCTCGTCCTTGCCGGATGGATCGCCGACCTTGGTGGTGCCGCCGCCGATCAAGACGATCGGGCGGTGACCGGCTTGCTGCAGCTTGCGCAGTATCATGATGCTGACGAGATTGCCGACATGCAGCGACGGCGCCGTACAGTCGAAGCCGATATAGCCGGTGAGCCCTTCGCTCCGCGCGAGCCGGGTCAGCCCCGCCTCGTCCGTCGCCTGATGGACATAGCCGCGGGCCTGAAGCTCGTGCAGGAAGTCCGATTTCGCGGTGCTCATAGGCTGGGCCGGTTGTCGCCTTCCCTAAGCAGCGGACTCTTTGCGTTTCTTAGCCTTGCCGAGGCGCTTGTCGAGATAGGCATCGACCACCTCCATGAGGCCGTCCATGCGGCCCTCGAAGAAGTGGTTGGCGTCGGGCACGGTGGAATGGTCGATGACGATGCCCTTCTGCGTCTTCAGCCGGTCGACCAGGCCGCGCACGGATTCCGTTGGCACGACTCGATCTTTCGCCCCGTTGACCATCAGCCCTGACGAGGGGCAGGGGGCGAGGAAGGTGAAGTCGTAGAGATTGGCGGGCGGCGCCACCGAGATGAAACCCTCGATCTCCGGGCGTCGCATCAGGAGCTGCATGGCGATCCAGGCGCCAAACGAGACGCCGGAAATCCAGCAGGTCTGGGCGTCGGCATTATAGGCTTGCAGCCAGTCGAGCGCCGTGGCGGCGTCGGCGAGCTCGCCGGGACCGTTGTCGAACAGGCCCTCGCTCCGTCCCACGCCGCGGAAGTTAAAGCGCAACACTGAGAAGCCGCGCTTCTGGAACGCGTAATACAGGTGATACACCACCTGGTTATTCATCGTTCCGCCGAATTGCGGGTGGGGGTGAAGGATGAGCGCCACGGGAGCGTTCGGTCCACGCTCATGATGATAGCGAGCCTCGATCCTTCCGGCGGGACCGCTGATATTCACTTCAGGCATGTATGACTGGCCTCGACACGTTGCGTACAGGATCCCAGCGCTTAATTGGCGTCGCGCAAGGCAATGGGGAAATGCGGAACCGCCGCCGCAAAACTTGACTCTGCCGCTCCACAATTCTACAACTTAAGATTAGAATTGTTCCAAACAAGCCGCTCCGGAACAGCTGGGCATTTGGGGCGGCGCGGGCCGCGCTTCATAGCACGCGCGACGGGGGCTCGTGCAAGCGTTAACGGGCGGGGATTGGCCCCGCGAGCTTCGGCAGAGCATGAACCAGCGATCCTATCTCGACTATAACGCCACCGCTCCGCTTCGCGAGGAAGTCCGCGAGGCTGTGGCCGCTGCGCTGTCGCTCCACGGCAATCCGTCTTCGGTGCATGCCGAGGGACGGGCATCGCGCGCGGCCATCGAGGCGGCGCGCGCGAAGGTTGGGGCGCTGGTCGGCGCCCAGCCCGAGGACGTGATCTTCACCAGCGGCGGCACCGAGGCGAACGCGCTCGCGCTTGCGGCGCAAGCCGGGCAGGCTTGGCATTGCTATATGTCGGCCGTGGAGCATCCTTCGGTGCTCGCCGGCGGACGCTTCTATCGCGAAACCACCACCACAATCCCGGTCACGCAGGATGGCGTCATCGATCGCGAAATCCTTGCGAAAGAGCTTGAGAAACACCATTTAGGAGGTTGGAGGCCGTTCGTTTCCCTGATGGTCGCCAACAACGAAACCGGCGCGGTTCAGCCGGTCGCGGAAACTTCAAAGATCGTCCACGAAGTCGGCGGGCTTTTCCATACCGATGCCGTTCAGGCAGCCGGACGGATCAGGCTCGACATGGCCGCGCTTGGCGCTGACATGGTGAGCCTGTCGGCGCACAAGATCGGTGGGCCCAAGGGCGTCGGCGCGCTTGTGCTCGGCAACGGCGCTTCGGTCGAGCCGCTGATTAAAGGCGGCGGCCAGGAGCGGCGTCGTCGCGCCGGCACCGAGAACGTCGCCGGCATTGTCGGGTTCGGCAAAGCCGCCGAGCTTGCCGCTGCCGACCTCGGAAATGTGGGTACGATAGCGAAGTTGCGAGACGAGCTGGAGCAGAGTGTCATGGCGATCGCGCCTGATGCCGTGGTGGTTTCGGCCGGCGTCGGGCGGTTGCCCAATACGAGCTGCATCGCTGTGCCGGGTGCGAAGGCTGAGACGTTGGTGATCGGGTTGGACCTCGCGGGCGTGGCGGTGAGTTCCGGGAGCGCGTGCTCCTCCGGCAAAGTCGAGGCCTCGCATGTATTGCGTGCCATGGGCGTGGGCGACGAGCTAGCCCAAGGCGCGATCCGCATTAGCCTTGGTTTTGCAACCAAGCGTGACGATATCGAAAGATTCCTGAGGGCCTTTGAGGAGTTGATTAAGCGGCTCCGGCCCAGGGTGGCGGCGTAGAGGCCGCAAAGAGGATTTGGAGTAGACCATGCCTGCTGTGCAAGAGACTGTCGCTCGCGTCAAAGAGATCGACGTCGACAAGTACAAATACGGCTTCACCACCGAGATTGAATCGGTGCGGGCTCCCAAGGGCTTGAACGAGGACACCGTCCGCTTCATCTCGGCCAAGAAGGGCGAGCCCGACTGGTTGCTCGAGTGGCGGCTGGAGGCCTATCGCCGCTGGCTGACCATGCAGGAGCCGACCTGGGCGAACGTGGTCCACCCCAAAATCGATTTTCAAGATCTCTATTACTATTCGGCGCCGAAGAGCACGGAGGGGCCGAAAAGCCTCGCCGATGTCGATCCCGAGTTGCTCAAGACTTACGCCAAACTCGGCATTCCGCTCTCCGAGCAAAAGGTGCTGGCTGGCGTCAAGGGCGCGCGCGTGGAAGGCCCGCGGGTCGCGGTCGATGCCGTGTTCGATTCCGTCTCGGTGGTGACCACCTTCAAGGAAGAGCTGGCCAAGGCAGGCGTGATCTTCTGCTCGGTCTCCGAAGCGGTGAAAACCCATCCCGAGCTGGTGAAGAAATATCTCGGCTCGGTGGTGCCGATCACCGACAACTTCTACGCTACGCTTAATTCGGCGGTGTTCTCCGATGGCTCGTTCGTCTACGTGCCGCCGGGCGTGCGCTGCCCGATGGAGCTCTCCACCTATTTCCGCATCAATGCTGAGAGCACGGGCCAGTTCGAGCGGACGTTGATCATCGCCGACAAGGGCTCATATGTGAGCTATCTCGAAGGCTGCACCGCGCCGATGCGCGACGAGAACCAACTGCACGCTGCCGTGGTCGAACTGGTCGCCCTCGACGACGCTGAGATCAAATATTCAACGGTGCAGAACTGGTATCCCGGCGATAAGCACGGCAAGGGCGGCATCTACAATTTCGTCACCAAGCGCGGCGACTGCCGCGGGGCGCGCTCCAAGATCTCCTGGACGCAGGTCGAGACCGGCTCGGCCATCACCTGGAAGTACCCGAGCTGCATCCTGCGCGGCGACGGCTCACGCGGCGAGTTCTACTCAATCGCCATTTCCAATGGCTATCAGCAGGTCGACTCGGGCACCAAGATGATCCATCTCGGCAAGGACACGTCGAGCCGCATCATCTCCAAGGGCATCGCCGCCGGCCATTCCAACAACACCTATCGCGGGCTGGTGTCGGCGCATCGCCGCGCGAGCAATGCGCGAAATTTCACCAATTGCGACTCGCTCCTGATCGGCGACAAATGCGGCGCGCATACGGTGCCCTATATCGAGGCGAAGAACGCGTCCGCCACGTTCGAGCACGAGGCGACCACCTCGAAGATTTCCGACGATCAGCTGTTCTATTGCCTGAGCCGCGGGCTTTCGGGCGAGGAGGCGGTGGCGTTGATCGTCAACGGCTTCGTGCGCGACGTGCTCCAGCATCTCCCCATGGAGTTCATGGCCGAGACGCAGAAGCTAATCGGCATCTCGTTGGAAGGCAGCGTCGGCTAACCCAGAGTCGAAGAGAGTCAGTACCGAAGGATTAGGGAAGAACCGCAATGCTTGAGATCAAGAACCTTCACGTCAATGTCGACGGCCGCGAGATCCTCAAAGGCCTCGACCTCACGCTGCCAGCCGGCGAGGTACACGCCATCATGGGGCCTAACGGCTCCGGCAAGTCGACGCTCGCTTATGTGCTGGCCGGCAAGGACGACTATGAGGTCACCGCAGGTTCCGTCACCTGGAAGGGTCAGGATTTGCTGGCGATGGAGCCATCCGAGCGCGCCGCGGCCGGCGTGTTCCTCGCCTTCCAATACCCGATGGAGATCCCGGGCGTCGCCACCATGACCTTCCTGCGCACGGCGGTGAACGCGGTGCGCAAGGCGCGCGGCGAGGCGGAACTGTCCACCCCCGACTTCCTGCGTCTCGTGCGCGAGCACGCGAAGCGCCTGAAGATCGACCCGGAGATGCTGAAGCGCCCGCTGAATGTGGGCTTCTCCGGCGGCGAGAAGAAGCGCAACGAGATTTTACAGATGACGCTGCTCGACCCGTCGCTCTGCGTGCTCGATGAGACCGACTCCGGCCTCGATATCGATGCGATCCGCATCGTCGCCGACGGCGTCAATGCGCTGCGGAGCCCAGATCGGGCTTCGCTGGTGATCACCCACTACCAGCGGCTGCTGGACTACATCGTTCCCGACCGCGTGCATGTGCTGTCTGACGGGCGCGTGGCACGCTCCGGCGGCCCCGAGCTCGCGCTTGAGCTCGAGCAGTCGGGCTACGCCGAATTCGGCGGCAAGGCCGCCTAGGAACCGAAATGGACCTCCCCGTCCAGCAATTCAGGACCAAGGCCGAGCAAGCCTTTCTCGACATGTTCGAGGCGTCCGGGAAGGCACTTCCCGGCGCGCGCGATCCATTCGTGTCCGGCTTGCGGCGGCTGGCGATTGAGACCTACGGCCGGCTCGGCCTGCCGCATCGCCGCATCGAGGCCTGGAAATATACCGACCTGCGCGCCCGGCTGACCGACGTCAATCCGCTGCTGAAGGCCGAAGGCATCGCGCGTGAGCGAAGCCGACCTTACCCGCGCGCTTGGCGGCGAGCTGGCCGGCCTGCCGGCCTATCGCCTGGTCGTGGTCGAAGGCGATCTCAGGGCGGACCTGTCCCACATCGCGGACCTTAAGGCGGCCGGCGTCGAGGTGATCTCGCTCGGCAACGCGCTTGAAAACCCGCCGTCCTGGCTCAAATCGGCTCTCGCCCAGGTCAACCCGCGCAAGGACGATGCTGTGGTCGCCCTCAACACCGCTTTGATGACGGGCGGCGCCGCGATCCGCTTTGGCGCCGGGGTCTTGCTCGACAAGCCGATCCATCTCATCGAGCTCGACGGCAAGGGCGACCCGGCCACGACCGTCACTCGGAACGTCGTGATCGCCGAGCCCGGCAGCGCGGCCACGCTGATCGAAAGCTTCGCCAGCCTCGGAATCCGTGGTCTGCAACGGAACGTCGTGACGGAGATCAGGGTCGGCGACAAGGCCGCGCTTCGCCATGTGAAGCTCGAGCGCGACGGCGAGGATACGCTACATCTCTCCACCGCGCTGATCGAGCTTGCCGGCGATGCGCGCTACGACGCCTTCCAGTTCTCGACCGGCGCTTCGCTCTCCCGCAGCCAGGGCTATCTGGCCTTCATGGGCGAGCATTCCGCCGCCGATATTTCCGGCGCATTCCTCATGCGCGGCCAGCAACATTGCGATACCACGCTGCTGGTCGAGCATCGCGTGCCACATTGCACCAGCCGCGAGCTGTTCAAGGGTGTGCTCGACAACGAGGCGCGCGGCGTGTTCCAGGGCAAGATCATCGTTTCCCCCGGCGCGCAGAAGACCGACGGCAAGCAGATGGCCGGCGCGCTGCTGCTGTCCGAAGCGGCGGAGTTCGATTCCAAGCCCGAGCTCGAGATCTTCGCCGACGACGTGGTCTGCGGTCATGGCTCGACCTCGGGCCAGATCGACCAGGAGCTTCTGTTTTATCTCGAGGCGCGCGGCATCCCCGAGGCTAAAGCCCGGGCGCTTTTGATCCAGGCCTTTGTCGGCGAGGCGCTCGAGAAGGTCGAGGACGAGGCGTTGCGCGATGCGCTTGCCCACGCCTCCGCCGCCTGGCTCGGCGTTAAGGTCGAGTGAGGATACGGCCGATGACCGTACTCACTCCGTCGGCCAAGGATCTCCAAGCGATTGAAGCGCCTTTCGACCTACAGGCGATCCGCGCCGACTTCCCGATCCTCTCCCGCAAGGTCAACGGTAAGGACCTGGTCTACCTCGATAACGGCGCCTCGGCGCAGAAGCCGCGCGTCGTGCTTGAGACCATCCAGCGCGCCTATGGCGAGGACTACGCCAACGTGCATCGCGGGCTGCATTATCTCAGCAACCTCTCGACCGCTAATTTCGAGAAGGCGCGGGAAAGCGTGCGCCGTTTTCTCAACGCGCGGTCCGATGCCGAGATCATCTTCACCCGCAACGCCACTGAAGCGATCAATCTCGTCGCCTCGTCCTATGGCGTTCCCCGTATCGGCGAGGGGGACGAGATCCTGCTCACTATCATGGAGCACCATTCCAACATCGTGCCCTGGCATTTTCTGCGCGAGCGGCATGGCGCGGTGTTGAAATGGGCGCCAGTGTCCGACAACGGCGACTTCCTGCTCGACGAGTTCGTCAAGCTGATCACGCCGCGCACCAAGCTCATCGCCATCACCCATATGTCGAACGTGCTCGGCACCGTCGTGCCGCTGAAGGAGGTGGTACGGATCGCGCATGAGCGCGGCATCCCCGTGCTTGCCGATGGCGCGCAAGCCGCCGTGCATCTGCCCGTCGATGTGCAGGACCTCGACGTCGATTTCTACGCCTTCACCGGCCACAAGCTTTACGGGCCAACCGGCATCGGCGTGCTCTACGGAAAGAAGGAACATCTCGAGCGCATGCGGCCATATCAGGGCGGCGGCGAGATGATCGGCTATGTCACCACCGAGACCGTGACCTACGCCGCGCCGCCGCATCGCTTCGAGGCTGGCACGCCGGCAATCGTGCAAGCCATCGGGCTCGGCGCGGCGATCGACTATGTCGAGAGCGTCGGCCGCGAGCGGATCAAGGCGCACGAGGACGTTCTGCTCGACTATGCCATGCAGCGCCTGGGCGAGCTGAATTGGCTGCGCATTTTCGGCCGTGCAAAGGATAAAGGCAGTATCGTCGCCTTCACCATGGAAGGCGCGCACCCACATGACGTGAGCACGATCCTCGACCGGTACGGGGTGGCGGTCAGGGCCGGCACCCATTGCGCCGAGCCGCTGCTGGCCCGCTATGGTGTCACCTCGACATGCCGGGCGTCATTCGCCATGTATAATACAGTCGAAGAAGTCGATATCCTGGTCGAGGCGCTGCATAAAGCGCGTGAGATGTTCGCTTGAGGTCGTGGCCGGAATGACTGAGAAGACTCAGAAAGAGGAACACGCGGCCGAGCCCGAGGCTCAGGCCAGCGAGCCTGATGAGATCAAGGCCTGCGTCGGCGCGACCGGCGGTGGGGAGGGCGCGGCTTCCGCAATCCCGCCGGAAGAACTCGAGCGGCTGAAGAACGATTTGGTCGCAGCGCTTAAGAGCGTTTTCGACCCGGAGATCCCCGTCGATATCTACGAACTCGGCCTGATCTATCGGCTGGATGTCGATGACGACCGCAATATCGAGGTGGACATGACGCTGACCGCGCCAGGCTGCCCGGTGGCCGGCGACATGCCGGGCTGGGTCGAGAACGCGGTTTCTTCGGTCCCAGGCGTTGGCCAAGTGAAGGTCAAGCTCGTATTCGATCCGCCTTGGGACATGACCCGAATGTCCGACGAGGCGCGGCTCGCCCTCAACATGTTCTGAGGCCAGACCTTGAACGCACCAGCGAACTCCCCCAACTTGAAGCCATGACCACACCCCGACCCCAAGTGATGAGCCTGACCGAAGCCGCTGCGGAGCGCATCCGCGCGCTGTCGGCTGCCTCAGGCAAGGAGATTGAGGGCGTGCGCATCGGCGTGAAGAATGGCGGCTGCGCCGGCATGGAATACACCATGTCTTATGCCGAGGCCCGTGGGCCGCATGATGAGGTGATCGAGGACAAGGGGGTCAAGCTTTTGATCGATCCGACCGCGGTCATGTTCCTGCTCGGCACCGAGATGGATTATCGCGCGGATCGCATGCGCTCCGGCTTCGTGTTCAACAACCCGAACCAGACCTCCGCCTGCGGCTGCGGTAAGTCGGTCTCGCTCAAGCCCGCCGAACCCCCCGAGCAGGCTTCTTAGTTTTTCCCTCGGTCGCACAGCGTTCGTCATTGCCGCCTTGACCCGGCAATCCGTTCCATTGACGCTTCAGTTAGCTGAGAAGGAACGCCATGGATGCCCGGATCAAGTCCGGGCATGACGATGTTGGGGATACCCGCTAAGTCTAGGTCACCCGCACCGGGCGCATCATGAAGGCGGGGACGTGATCTCCCATGCCTTGCTGCTTGCCGCGCGACGCCTGAGACGCATTGCCTTGCGGCCGCTCTGCCGGGACGCCATGCACGACTGGGCTGCTTTTCCGCTCGCCGTGATGCGGTTGGGGCTGATGATGCTTGCGCTGATCGGGCCGCACGTCGCCACGATGTTCGTCGCGTTGTTTGGCACCATTGCCGTTTGGCGGGGGCGCGCTGCGCTGCGGTTGCGGCTCCGGCTGCGAATGTTTTTGCGGATGACTGTGTTGATGGCTCGTTGGTCCAGAGCTGCCCGGGCGCTTGCCGCGCTTCGCACGATTGCCGCGGCGGTGCTTACCGTTACCGTTGCCGTTCGGCCGGGCTTCTGCACCCTCGCTCGGTTCCGCATGGCTCGGCGCGCCGTCGATCCACGGGATTTCTTGGCGGAGCATCTTCTCGATCGCCTTGAGCGCCTTGACGTCCTTCGGTGTCACCAGCATGGCGGCGAAGCCCTCGCGTCCTGCGCGGCCGGTGCGTCCAATGCGGTGGATATAATCTTCGGGGTGGATCGGCACGTCGTAATTGAAGATGTGGCTCACATCGGGGATATCGAGCCCGCGGGCCGCGACGTCGCTCGCTGCTAAAAAGGCGATTGTCCCGTTGCGAAAGGCATCGAGCGTTGCGGTGCGCTGATGCTGGTCCAAGTCGCCGTGCAGGGCGCCCACGCTGAAGCCATGGCGGAGCAGAGACCGATAGACGATGCCGACATCCTTCTTGCGATTGCAGAAGATAATGGCGTTCTTGACGGCGACTTCCCGCATCAAGGCTCGAAGCGCCTCGCGCTTGCCTGCGGGATCGTCGGGCGCCTTTTTCAGGCGTTGCACGATGGTCGCCGCGGCGGTCGCTTGTGGGGCGACTTCGATGCGTTCGGGGCTGTGCAGGAATTTGTCGGCGAGGCGTTGGATTTCCGGCGGCATGGTCGCGGAGAAGAACAGCGTCTGCCGGGTGAAGGGGAGAAGCTTGCAGATACGCTCGATGTCCGGAATGAAGCCCATGTCGAGCATGCGATCGGCCTCGTCGACCACCAGGATCTCGATGCCGTTCAAGAGCAGCTTGCCGCGCTCGAAATGGTCGAGCAGCCGGCCGGGCGTCGCGATCACCACGTCGGCGCCGCGATCGAGCTTGCGGTCCTGATCGTCATAGGACACCCCGCCGATCAACAGCGCCACGGTCAGTCTGTGGTTCTTGCCGAGAATCTCGAAATGCTCGGCGACCTGCGCGGCCAATTCGCGGGTCGGTTCGAGGATCAGCGACCGCGGCATGCGCGCCCGCGCGCGTCCCCGCTCCAGCCTGGTCAGCATCGGCAGCACGAAGGATGCCGTCTTGCCCGTTCCGGTTTGCGCGATGCCGAGCACGTCGCGGCCAAGGACGGCGACGGGGACGGCTTTCTCTTGAATGGGAGTCGGTTTCTCGAAGCCCGCCGCTTCAACGGCGGATAAAACTTTGGGGCTTAGTCCAAGATTTGAAAAGCTCATGCGTTAGCAAAATTCCGCGTGACCCGTAGCGCCACGCGTATCTTCTTTCTTTTAGGCGCAATCAATTTGCTGCAACAATTCGCAGCCTTGCGCAAGATTCGACTGGAGCACTGAGGCAATTATACCCTGCATTGCTTCCCATCAAATAAGGGGCTGGGCGTATCGGCGCAAGAGGCAAAAGCACGCAAAGCTAGGCGTGACAAGTCCGTGACGGGTTAATCGTGGGCGCCCGCCCTGCCGGTGGCACCGCTGCGGCCCAAGCGCCGGGCATGGCGATGGCAGGTCCTCGATGCTTCGCGCGGAAAAAAACGCGCTTGTGAACCATCTTAACGTACCGACTTATATGAATGCCGCGCTTCGCGACAGAGGAACACGACTTGGCCATGCCCACCAACGACCATGCCGATGTGGCAATCAAGCCGCCATTCCTGTTCCTCGGCGCGCTCGCTCTCGGTTGCCTTTTGAGCCTCGTGCTGCCGGTCGGACCCGGCCTAGCCTCGCCTAACGGGCTCGCGTTTGCCGTCGGCCTCGTCTTCGTGGCGATCGGCTTGACGCTCGGCATCCTGTCGATCCGCAGGTTCCGTTTGGCCGGCACCAGCGTCGTCCCCGGCGAACCGTCGACGGCGCTGGTCGTCGAGGGGCCCTACCGGTTCACCCGCAACCCGATCTATGTCGGCTTCGTCCTGCTCTATTTCGGCCTCGCCATCATCATGACCAGTGTATGGGTGCTGGCGCTGCTGATCCCGGTGCTGATCGTCTTGCAGCGCGGCGTGGTCGAGCGGGAGGAGGTCTATCTGGAGCGGCAATTCGGCGACGCCTACCGCAAATACCAGGCGCGCGTGCCGCGCTGGCTCTAGCTCAAATATCCAGTTCGTCAGCCTTGGCGAATTCCGCGCGCTCCTGAATGAAGCGGAAGCGCGCTTCGGGCTTGTTGCCCATCAACTGATCGACCAGCTTGCCCGTGCTCTTGTCGTCCTCGGCGAGCGCGACCCGGAGGAGCGTGCGCACCTTGGGGTCCATGGTGGTCTCTTTCAGCTGTCGCGGCAGCATTTCACCCAGCCCCTTGAAACGGGACACGTCGACCTTGCCCTTGCCGTTGAACTCGGAGGCCATCAGGGCGGCTCTATGCGCTTCGTCGCGCGCGTAGGCGGTCTTGGCGCCCTGGCTCAAGCGGAACAGCGGCGGCACGGCAAGATAGAGATGGCCGCCTTCGATCAGCCCGCGCATCTGTTGGTAGAAGAAGGTGATGAGCAGCGAGGCGATATGCGCGCCGTCGACATCCGCGTCGGTCATCACCACGACCTTCTCATAGCGGAGGTCCTCTTCGCGATAGCGAGTGCCGGTGCCGCAGCCGAGCGCCTGGATCAGATCGCTGAGCAGTTGATTGTCGGCGAGCTTGGTCGAGCTGGCGCTGGCGACATTGAGGATCTTGCCCCGCAAGGGGAGCACGGCCTGGGTTGCCCGGTCGCGTGCCTGCTTGGCCGAGCCTCCGGCCGAGTCGCCCTCGACGATGAAGATCTCGGTTCCTTGCGCGCCGCTCACCGCGCAATCGGCGAGCTTGCCCGGGAGGCGCAAGCGGCGTGTCGCCGTCTGCCGGCCGATTTCCTTTTCCTTGCGGCGACGGAGGCGCTCCTCCGAGCGGTCGACCACCCAGTCGAGCAGACGGTTGGCTTGGGTGGGGTTTCCCGTCAGCCAATGGTCGAAGGCATCGCGCACGGCATTCTCGACGATCCTCGCTGCCTCTGGGCTGGATAGCCGGTCCTTGGTCTGGCCTTGGAACTCGGGCTCGCGGATGAACACCGACAACATGGCGGCCGCCGTGCCGAGCACGTCGTCGGCCGTCACTTGCGCGACGCGCTTATTGCCGGTGAGTTCGCCATAGCCGCGCAGGCTCTTGGTGAGCGCCGAGCGCAATCCCGCCTCATGCGTGCCGCCATCGGCGGTCGGTACGGTGTTGCAATAAGAGCTCAAGAAACCGTCGTCGTTGATCCAGGCGATCGCCCATTCGACCGAGCCGGCGCCTTCGATCTTCTCGATGCGGCCGGCGAACAATTCCTTGGTGACCGGCTCCTGGCCTTCGATGCGGTCGGTCAGAAAATCCTTGAGTCCGCCCGGGAAATGGAAGACGGCACTCTCGGGCGTCTCGCTGTCGCCGGCGAGTAGCGCCTTGGCGCAAGACCATCTGATCTCCACCCCGCGGAACAGATAGGCTTTGGAGCGTGACATGCGGAACAGCCTAGCCGGCTTGAACGCACAACCTTTGCCGAAGATCTTTGGGTCGGGCTTGAACCGGACGCGCGTGCCGCGGCGGTTCTTGATCGAGCCGAGGCTCTTCAACGGGCCGTCGGGGGTGCCGCGCGTATAGGTCTGGCGATAGAGTTTCTGCCCGCGCGCGACCTCGATCTCCATGCTCTCCGACAGCGCATTCGCGACCGAGACGCCGACGCCATGCAAGCCGCCGCTGGTCTCATAGACCTTGGAGTTGAATTTGCCGCCCGCGTGCAGCGTGGTCATGATGACTTCGAGCGCGGACTTCTTCTTGAACTTGGGATGTGGATCGACGGGAATGCCGCGGCCATTGTCGGTCACGGTGAGGAACCCGTCTTCCTCGAACGCCACGCCGATATGATCGGCATGGCCGGCCACCGCCTCGTCCATGGCGTTATCGAGCACCTCGGCGAAGAGGTGGTGCATCGCCTTCTCGTCGGTGCCGCCGATATACATGCCGGGGCGCCGGCGCACGGGCTCCAGTCCCTCCAGCACCTCGATGTCGGCGGCGGTGTAGGCTTCGTCCGAACGGGCAGCGGCCCGTCCGCCCGTGGGCTGCTTGCCCGGCTTGATCGGCTTCCGCTTCAACTCGTCCTCAAGCTTGGCGAAGAGGTCGCGGGATGAAGCGGCGGCTTTGCGCATGGGTCTTTTCGACACCAACGGCTCCACGAATCTCTAATGCACAGGGAACGCTGTTAGCTCGCATGCAAAGCGGGCTTTTTCAAGAGTCGTGGCGAGGAGGGCGCCGGGTCAGGCGATTCTGCCGCCGCCCACCTTGGTGATGGCGAGCACCGAGGGGCGAGGCGGCCGATCCTCCCTGAAGTCCGGCCAGCGTGTCACCGGGTCCTTGAAGGTCGATGGCCGGCCGAATCCGATCAAGGCCTCGGCGCCGTCCGCGCCGGGGTGCTGCACCGCGACGAACAGGGTCTCCCCGTCGGGAGTGAAGCAGGGACCGCACATTTCCGCACCGATCGGTACGCGGAAAAACATCTTCGAGGTGCCGCGCAGCGGGCCGCTGGTTTCGAGCGCGAACAGCCCATCGGCGCGGCCGGTGCGCGCCCAGTTGTCGCCCTGATCGGTGGCGACCCACAACCGTCCTTGATTGTCGACGGCGGAATTGTCGGGGCAGACGAACCAGCCTTCCTTCGACGTCGCCGGGTTCCACAGCGCCCCCACCTCGCCAATCTTCGGGTCGCCGCATTTGACCAAGATATCCCAGGCGAAGCTGTCGGCGGCGTGGTCGCCGTCTGGAGGGGTCATCTCGATGATATGGCCGAAGGCGTTGTTGCCGCGCGGGTTGGCGGCGTCTTTCTCGGCGTCGGCACGATCCGCGTTGTTGGTGAGATTGATATAGACCTTGCCGTTGACTTGATTCGGCTGCACGTCCTCGGGCCGATCCATGCGCGTCGCTTCGAGCAGCGTCGCGGCGAGGCGGGCGTCGATCAGCACATCCGCCTGACTCTTCAGCTTGCCGTAAGACCCCTCCTCGGTGAGCTTGCCCTCGCCGAATGTGAGCGGCATCCATTGCACCGTTCCGTCGTCGCGAAACTTCGCCACCGAAAGTGTGCCTTCCGACAGCAAGCGCATGTTGGCGGCGCGATCGTTCGGATCGAAGCGCCCCGCCGAGACGAAGCGGTACACATGCTCGAAGCGCGTGTCGTCGCCGCAATAGACGACGATGCGGTCGTCCTTGTTGCGCACCGTCTCGGCGCCCTCATGACAGAACCGCCCAAGCGCAGTGTGCTTCACCGGCACGGAACTGGCATCGAACGGATCGATCTCGACGACCCAGCCGAAGCGGTTCGGCTCGTTCGGCTCGATGTCCACGTTGAAGCGATTGATGAACTTCCCCCAGGCCTGCCACATGCCGGGAATTTTGTAGCGCTCGTAGCTCGCCGCCTGCTTACCGCCGAGCCCCTTCGGCGGCGCGCCGCCAGGGGTGCAGTGATTTGACCAGAAGTAGACGTGGAAATTCTCTTCGGCGGTCAGATAGGTGCCCCACGGCGTCATGCCGCCGGCGCAATTGTTCAGCGTGCCGATGATGCGATTGCCGGCAGCATCGTCGCTGGTCTGCAGCCGCTTACCGCCTGCCGCCGGGCCATCGACCGTCATCTCGGTGAGCGGACTGATGCGCCGGTTATATGGACTGTCGCGCACCACTCGCCATTCATCGCCTTCACGGATGATCTCGACGACGGTGACGCCGTGCGCGGCTATTTCGATATCGACCAGCTCGGCCGTCATGTCCTTGAAGCCGGTCGTGTCCTGGCGTTCCTTCAAGCTGGGGAACATCAGCTCTTCATTGGTGTATTCGTGATTGACGCAGAGGATCCCGCGCCGGCTCGACCCTTCGATCGGAAAATAGGCGATGTAGTCGTTGTTGTAGCCGAACTGCCTTAGCTGCGCGGCGGCGCTCTGCTTGAGGGGATCGAACGGCGGAGAATCCGGGAACAGTGGGTCGCCCCAGCGGAGCAGGGGTGGGCGAGCCCGATAGCCGTCGGCAACATGGTCGGTGAGGTCGACGCCGGCCTCGACCTCGTCGAATTCGAAGCTGCCGGCGGGCTCCTCGGCGCTCTGCGGGTCCGCGGCGAAGGCGGCAGGACCGAACAAGGTGGCCGACGCCACGACGCCAAGCGTTCCGCGCATCAGGTCGCGGCGGCTGAAGCGCCGAAGAATGACGTCGCCGATGGTTTCGGCGTCTGCGGGACTGCGGCCGATGTCGTCCTCAGCCTCGCAGGCAGCAGCCCGGTTGCGGAATGTGTCGGAATTCGCCATATGCCCAGCGGAAGGTTAGTTTGTGCGCCAGCCTAGGCGGGGCCAATGACAGATTGACGAAAGCGAAAAGTCCGATGGCGGAAGAAACTCCCATTTGCGATTTCGGTTGGAAGGCGCCGTCTTTCACTCTTCCGGCCACTGATGGCAAGACCTACAGCCTCGAGGCGCTGCGCGGGCCGAACGGCACGCTTGTGATGTTCATCTGCAATCACTGTCCTTACGTCAAGGCGGTGATCGACCGCATCGTGCGCGATTGTAACGAGCTGCACGAGCTCGGCGTCGGCGCCGTCGCCATCTCAGCCAACGACGCGGCGCATTATCCGGAAGATTCCTTCGCCAACATGCGGCGCTTCGCCGAGGCGCATGGTTTCAGCTTTCCCTATCTCTATGACGAAAGCCAGGACGTGGCGCGGGCCTATGACGCGGTCTGCACGCCCGATTTCTTCGGCTTCAACGCCGATCTCAAGCTGCAATATCGCGGGCGCCTCGATGCCAGCCGCAAGGAGGCTGCGCCCGGAGAGGTCCACCGCGATCTGTTCGAGGCGATGCGGCGAATAGCCAAGACCGGTAAAGGCCCCCGCGAGCAGATCCCCTCGATCGGCTGTTCCATTAAGTGGAAGGCCGCCTAACTCGCCCCTGTTAACTCCCGCTTAAGCCTACCGCTTTCCCCTTTGTTTACACGCCGCCCCTAAAATTTGTCTCAAAGCGGCGGGGTTTAAGCGTCATGGTGATGCGTTACGCCATGTTGGTGGCGCTGGCGGCAGCTTCGGTCTGGGCGCTCTTCAACGTGAGCGCCACGCGGGCACCGATGTTGCTGGTTGATGCCGGCTATACTGCGGCGGCGCCAACCGGCGGCCAAAACGACATCGCCTTCTGGCTGTTGGCCTCGATCGCCATCCTCATCACGCTTTCGCTGTTTCGCTTTGTGCTGTTCGGACTGCCGTCGATGGTCGATGGCTGGTTCCAGGAGCACAAGTCCTGGATCTACACGCTGATTGGCGGAGGCATGCTCTACGCCGCGTTCTATTTGATGTAAGCGGCCCGATACGAAATCCTTTTTGGGGGAGCCTGGCGGGAACCTTGCTGCCGCGACGACGGGGGACGCGGAGAAGGTTCGGCAGGCCGGGCTAAAGTGGGGCGGTCGCGCCAAACGCGGCCGCCCCATCTTTTTCGGGCGTCGTTAGACGCTGTAATACATGTCGAACTCGATCGGATGGGGCATCATCTCGTACCGCTCCACCTCTTCCATCTTCAGTTCGAGATAGGCATCGATCGCGTCGTCGGTGAACACGTTGCCCTTCTTCAGGAAGGCGCGATCCTTGTCGAGCTCCTCGCACGCCTGGCGCAGCGAGCCGCACACGGTCGGCACCTTCTCCAACTCCTCGGGGGGCAGGTCGTACAGGTTCTTGTCGATCGGGCGAGCCCGGATTGAGCTTGTTCTCGACGCCATCGAGCCCCGCCATCAGCATGGCCGCGAAGGCGAGATAGGGATTGGCGGCCGGATCGGGAAAGCGCACCTCGACGCGCTTCGCCTTGGGCCCCGAGCCGAGCGGAATGCGGCAAGAGGCCGAGCGGTTGCGCGAGGAATAGGCGAGCAACACCGGCGCCTCGTAGCCCGGCACCAGCCGCTTGTAGGAGTTGGTGGTCGGGTTGGTGAAGGCATTGAGCGCCTTGGCATGCTTCAGGATGCCGGCGATGTAATGCAGCGCCGTATCCGACAGATCGGCATATTTGTCGCCGGCGAACACCGGCTTGCCGTCTTTCCAGATCGACTGGTGGGTATGCATGCCCGAGCCGTTGTCGCCAAACACCGGCTTCGGCATGAAGCAGGCCGTCTTGCCGTAGGCTTGCGCCACCATGTGGATCACGTATTTGTAGATCTGCATGGCATCGGCGGTCTGCACCAGCGGTCCAAACTTGATGCCGAGCTCGTGCTGCGCCGCGCCCACCTCGTGGTGATGCTTCTCGGTGACGACACCCATGTCGGCCATTACCGACAGCATCTCCGAGCGGAGGTCTTGCGCTGAGTCGATCGGCGGAACCGGGAAATAGCCGCCTTTGGTGCGCGGCCGGTGACCGAGGTTGCCCATCTCATATTCGGTATCGGAGTTGGTCGGCAGCTCGATCGAGTCGATCTTATAGCCGCAATTGAAGGGCGTGGCGGCGAAGCGGACGTCGTCGAATACGAAGAACTCGGCCTCTGGCCCGAACGTGGCGGTGTCGCCGACACCGGTCTGCCGCATATAGGCTTGTGCTTTGCCGGCGATCGAGCGCGGGTCGCGCTCATAGGGCTCGTTGGTCAAGGGCTCGAGCACGTCGCAGAACACCGCCAGCGTGCTCTGGGCGAAGAACGGATCGATCACCGCCGAGGCCGGGTCGGGCATCAGCTTCATGTCTAACTCGTTGATCACCTTCCAGCCGGCGATGGAGGAACCGTCGAACATGATGCCTTCGGCGAAGGCCTCTTCGTCCATCAGCTTGGAGTCCATGGTCACGTGCTGCATCTTGCCCCGCGGATCGGTGAAGCGCAGGTCCACGAACTTGATGTCGTCGTCCTTGATCTTCTTCGTCACACTCTTAGCGTCTGCCATCGTACTCCCCTGTCATTGGCATTGATCAATGCCGCCTTTCCTTGGTTGGCGGCGGGACAGCAGCTGCGTCCCGCCGCGCCGGTCTCTATTTAGCGCGCCATTCAGATGGCGTCGTTGCCTGTTTCGCCGGTTCGAATGCGCACGGCTTCTTCCACATTCGACACGAAGATCTTTCCGTCGCCAATGCGGCCGGTCTTCGCGGAGGCGATGATCGCGTCGATCGCCTTCTCCACCATGTTGTCGCCGAGCACGAGCTCGAGCTTCACCTTGGGCAGGAAGTCGACGACATATTCGGCGCCGCGATAGAGCTCCGTGTGGCCCTTCTGGCGTCCGAAGCCTTTGGCCTCGGTCACCGTGATGCCCTGGAGCCCGATCTCCTGAAGCGCCTCCTTCACCTCATCGAGCTTGAACGGCTTGATGATCGCTTCGATCTTTTTCATTGTCTCGCTGCACCTCCCATGGACGCAAATAAGCGCTTAGCCGCGCGCTTCCGTCCGTTATCTTGAATGACTGTGGCCCAGCCAAAGCACGCCCTATGCCAATTTTTCGGATGCAAGTTTCTGCCTGTATTTCAGTCCGTTATTCGCGCAGTGCAAAAGCTTGCGGCGTTCGCCTTGGCATCGCTGCGCAACTTACAGGCATGCTGCATAAGAATTAAGCAGAATCGTCGGGTATCAGGCCTTCGTTTGTCAGCTTTAGAAGGGAAGCACCGAGATCATGGACGCTGAATCGATGCTCGAGCTTCTGACTGCCGAGGAGATGGGTCGAGCCGACGCGCTTGCCATCCAGGGCGGCGTGGCCGGTGCGACGCTCATGGAGAATGCGGGCCGCGCCGTGGCCGACGAGGTGGTCAAGCGCTTCCCCGACGCGGAGAGCGTCGTTGTCCTTTGCGGTCCGGGCAATAATGGCGGCGATGGCTTCGTGACCGCGCGCCATCTGATGGAGCGAGGCTACAGGGTGAGGCTCGGCTTCGACGGTGACGTGGGTCGGCTCCCCAAGGATGCCGCCGCCATGGCCAGGCGCTTCGCCGGGCGGATCGAGCCGCTATCACCCGACATGCTCACGGGAGCCGGCGTGGTGGTCGATGCGCTGTTCGGCGCAGGTCTCGCGCGTCCCATCGAAGGCAAGTTCGCCACGTTGATCGGCCGCGTCAACGCTTCGGCTGTTCCTGTCGTTGCGGTCGATGTGCCGAGCGGCATCGACGGCAGCACGGGAGAGGTGAGGGGGGTAGCGATCAATGCCACGGCCACCGCGACATTCTTCCGGATGAAGCCGGGTCATCTCCTCCTGCCCGGCCGCGTTCATTGCGGAGTGGTGAGGCTCGCCGATATCGGCATTCCGGCGAGCGTGCTGGCTGAGATCGCGCCCAAGACCTTCGCCAACGAGCCCGCGCTCTGGCTCGCGCAATTTCCCTGGCCGGGAGACGAGAGCCACAAATATGCGCGCGGTCACGCGGTCGTGGTGTCGGGGCCGGTCTATAGCACCGGCGCCGCGCGGCTCGCCGCGCGTGGTGCGCTCAGAGCCGGCGCCGGGCTCGTGACCGTCGCCTCGCCACGCGATGCGCTTCAAGTGAACGCCGCGCAACTCACCGCCATCATGGTGCGCGAGGCTGACGATGCCCGCGGGCTGAAGACCCTGCTGGCGGACAAACGCAAGAATGCCGTGCTGATCGGGCCAGGCGTCGGGGTCGGCGAGCGCACCAAAGAGCTGGTCTTCGCGGCGCTTGCCTCGGAGGCCGCCATCGTGCTCGACGCCGATGCGATCACCTCTTTCGGCGAGGACGCCGCGCGGCTGTTTGCCGGGATCGCGGCGCGCGCCGCGCCGGTCGTGCTCACCCCGCATGACGGGGAGTTCGGCCGGCTGTTCAACGACCTCGCCGCGCTGCCGAAGCTCGAGAGGGCGCGCCAAGCCGCTGCCCGATCCGGCGCGATCGTCACATTGAAAGGCGCCGACACCGTGGTTGCCGCGCCCGACGGGCTGGCCTCGATCAATGCAACCACCAGTCCCTGGCTTGCCACCGCCGGGACCGGCGACGTACTTGGCGGCATGGTTCTCGGACTGCTCGCACAGGGCATGCCGGGCTTTTTGGCGGCGAGTGCCGCGGTCTGGCTGCATGGCGCCGCAGCCAAGTCCTTCGGACCCGGTCTGGTCGCCGAGGACCTGTCCGAGACGCTTCCCCTGGTGCTGCGCGCACTGAAGACATCAGAAGGGGCGGCAAGCGGCCGCCGGTCGGAATTCTGAGGGGGTTGGCGCGACGCGCAAAATGGGCGAAATAGGCTGACCACCAAACCAAAAGCGACCCTTTGTTGACATACTCCCGCCTTATGGGAGACATGAGAAAAGGGGCTTTGAGGGAAGGCCTGCCGCATCGTGGCCATGCACGCTTTACGACATGACATTGGTTGGCTGCTCGCGCTCCTCCTCGTTGTCGCGACCGCCGCCACTGCTCATGCCGAGGACAAGACGCTTCTGCGCGCGCGCGAGGGCGCCGCGGCCCTCATGCGCGGGCAATATGACAAAGCGGTCGCCGCCTACGACGAGGCGCTCACCGCGCCCGAGATCGCCGACTTCATCAAGGCGAGCATCTATAGCGATCGCGGCGTCGCCAAATGGCGGATGAACCAGACCAAGGACGCCATCGAGGATTTCAACAAATCGATCCAGCTGTCGGCCGAGAATGCCATCGTTTATAACAATCGCGGCAATGCGCTGATGGACCTTGGCCACCCCGACGAGGCGGTGAAGGATTTCGACCGGGCGATCGCACTCTCCGCCAGTTACGGCGCCGCCTACAACAACCGCGGCAATGCGCATGTGGCGCTGGGCCAATACGACGCGGCCTTTCAGGATTTCCGCAAGGCGGTCGAGCTGATGCCGCAAAGCGCCGTGCCATTCAATGGCCGCGGCTTGGCGCATGAGCAGCTCAAGCGCCAACACGCTGCGATCCGCGATTTGACGCGCGCCATCAGCATCGATCCGAAATATGTGGCGGCCTACCAGCATCGCGCCGACGCCTATCTCGCGCTCGGCATGTATCGCGAGGCGGTGGCCGACGCCACGCAGGTTCTCACCCTGCAACCCGACGCGCCGCTGCCTGACATTTTGCTGCTGCGCGCCCGCGCAAATGAAGGCGATAAGAAGTTCAATGCCGCCCTGGACGATCTCAACAAGGCAATCGAGGCGAAGCCCGATTTCATCGATGCCTATATCGAGCGCGGCATCGTGTTCACCCAGGCGCGTCGTCTCGACGACGCGACGGGCGATCTGACCCGCGCTCTCGAGCTTGATCCCCAAAATGCCAAGGCCTACGCCATGCGCGCGTCGGTGAAACTCCAGGCCGCCCCCAGCGTCACCTCCAATCCCGAGGGTAACGCGCAGGCGAACGAGGACGCGCTGGCCGATGTCACTCAGGCTCTCCAACTCGCGGCGAACGATCCGACGGCCTTGCGCATCCGGGGCAATATCTACGAGGCGTTGAACCGTACCGACGAGGGAATCGCCGACTACAAGAAAGCCCTGGTCCAGGATCCGTTTCAGGCCGAGAGCCGGGATGCGCTGCAGCGCCTCGGCCAAGAAGTGCCTCCCGAGGAGGGACAGCCCTTGGGCGAGGAAGTTGCTGGCTGGGTGATCACGGAGCCGCAGCCGGGTCGGTATGTCGCCAGCAATGCGAAATTCCCCGCGCTCAAGCCGGAGCTTGAGATGTACGGCTCGGGCCAGCCGAAGATCCTCGAGTGGAAGCTCTTGAAGGACGCGCTCACCGGCATCGGACTGCTGAAATATTACGCGGGCGATTTCGGCGACGGCCAGGATTCGGGCCTCGAATACGTCGCCATTGTCGACACCCGCGCGAATAAAGTGATTTCCGTCGAGCCGCACGCTTGGGGAGACGCGCCCGCGCAGTGGAACTGGCAGGCTGTCTCGGTCGTCGTCACCGATCCCGACGGCAACAAGAACGAGGTTCAGCTGCGCAAAGTACGGCAGAGAGCGCCCGCCGCCCGCGACGATTTCTGGGGCTTTGATCGCGCCGATACACCGCCCGACAACCGTCGCGCCGCGCGCCGTGGCGGCGGCGGCGGCGGTGGCGGCGGCGGCATGTTCGGCTGGCTGTTCCATTGACCCTGTTCCTCGCCAGCGTGCGCGACGCCGAGGAAGCCGAATTGGCGCTTGGCGCCGGCGCCGACATCGTCGATCTGAAGGATCCCGGCCAAGGAGCGCTCGGCGCGCTAACCCCCGACACCATCGCCGCTTGCGTCAAGCAGGTCGCGGGCCGCGCGCCGGTCAGCGCCACCATCGGCGATCTCACCCTCGAGGGCGACAGCGTTCGCGCCGCCATCCGCAACACCGCCTCGCTCGGCGTCGATTACGTCAAGCTCGGCATCTTCCCCGGCGGCAATGCGCAACGCGGCCTCAAGCGGCTGTCGGGCGATACCGGCAAACTTCGCGTGATCCTGGTGTTATTCGCCGACGCCATGCCCGAATTCGACGCCATCGCGCTCGCCGCCAGGATTGGCGCGCATGGCGTGATGTTCGACACGCTGGGCAAGCGCGCCGGGTCCTTGCCGGACCACATGTCCTATATGGGTCTCGCCGACTGCATCGCCGCCGCCAAGGCAGAGGGCCTGATCGTCGGCCTGGCCGGCGCGCTGCAAGCCCGCCACGTGCCAAGCCTGGTTGCGTTGCAGCCCGATCTGCTGGGCTTTCGCGGCGCGCTGTGCCATGGCGGCGACCGCGCCATGCCGCTCGATCCCGAGCGGCTCGCGGCCATCAGGGCGCTGATCCCGGAGCGGCCGCGCGTTTTCCATGAGCCGAACGTGGCCGAGCGCGTTCCCCAGGCGTTATGCTAGGGATGGCGGCGATTGCCGTCGCGTAACGGAGCCTTGGATCATGGAAGAGCGAGTGCGGCGCACCGCGAAGCTCGTGCGCAACGAGGCTAAGCCCCTCGACCGCGTCTTCATGCACGACCTGGTGCTCGACGTCGAGATCGGCGTCTACACCAACGAGAAGGGCGTCACACAGCGAGTGCGCTTCTCGGTCGATGTCGACGTGCTGCCGCCGACCGTCGCCGTCGACGACGATATCGGCCGCGCCTTCGACTACGACACCATCATCAAGGGCATCAAACAGATCATCGCCCGCGGCCATATCAACCTGGTCGAGACCCTGGCCGAGGAGGTGGCGAGCCACTGCCTCGCCCATCCCCGCGCGGCCTCGGTCAAGGTGACGATCGAGAAGCTCGACAAGGAGCCCGGCGCGGTCGGCGTCGAGATCGTGCGCGCCAAGGGGAGCGCCTGACATGCCGGGCCGGAGCCTCCGCGCGACCGCCAATCCGGCGCCTGCCGCCAGAACGGCGCTGCCCATCGTCGTCAAGCTCGGCGGCAGCGTCGTCCGCTCGGGCGAGCTTGCCGCCTGGC
Source organism: uncultured Alphaproteobacteria bacterium (assembly GCA_963750975.1). Classification (GTDB taxonomy): domain Bacteria; phylum Pseudomonadota; class Alphaproteobacteria; order Rhizobiales; family Methyloligellaceae; genus Methyloceanibacter. Next base: position 212,904 of record CAVVSX010000011.1, read on the forward strand.
TCGATGCCATCGCCGGCGCGCGCGTCCCCATTGTGGTCGTGCCGGGAGGCGGCGCGTTGGCCGACGAAGTGCGTGCCTGCCAGTCGCAGCTCGGCTTCGGCGATGCCGCCGCCCACCGCATGGCGCTGCTCGCCATGGATCAGCTCGCCTGGGCCGTGGCCGGGTTGCGGCGCGGTTTCACCGTGGGCGCCAGCGAAGCCGAGCTGCGCGCTGCGCTCGAAGCCGGCAGCGTGGCGGTCTGGGCGCCGTATGCCGCGATCGCCGGACGCACCGATGTCGAGGGCTCCTGGCGGTTCACCTCCGACAGCCTCGCGCTCTGGCTCGCCGCCCGGATCGGCGCCGCGCGCTGCTATCTGATCAAGTCGATCGCCCGCCCCAAGGCGTCGAGGCTCGGCGCCCGCCAGCTCGCGCGTGACGGCGTGGTGGACGCGGCCTTCGCCGACATGCTGGCGGAGACCGGCACGCCGACGGTTCTGCTTGGCCGCGGCGATCAAGACTCGTTCGTGGCGTCCGCCGCGGAAGGCCAATCCTGCGGCGCCGAGATCGGTTGAACCACCTCCGGCTTGCCATTGCCCGGCTTGACCGGGCAATCCGAACTCCCGCGCCGGTTTGGTAACGAAGTCCGGCGATTACTGGATTCCCGCGTTCGCGGGAATGACGCCGCGTGAAGGGCGGGCTAGAAGAGTCCCGAAACGAGAGCATCATGCCTGAAAGCATCCTGTTCCTGACCGGACATTTGGCGCGGCCGCGGCTCGAGGCCGTGCTGGAAGCCATGCATGCCGGGTTCGACTGGAAGGTGCTGGATATCGGCGTGAAGGTCGCCGCGCTGATGACCGAGGAGATCATCGCCCGGCGCCTGCCGAAGCCGGTCGAGGCCGACAAGATCCTGCTGCCCGGCCGCTGCCGCGCCGATCTCGACCGGCTCAGCAAGAGCTTCGGCGTGCCGTTCTTGCGCGGGCCTGACGAGCTGAAGGACATTCCCAGCTATTTCGGCCGGGCGCGGAAGGCCGCCGACATGACCAAATACGACATCCAGATCTTCGCCGAGATCGTCGATGCGTCCGCGCTTGCCGTCGAGGCGATCCTGAAGCGGGCGCAAGACTATGTGCAGAAGGGCGCCAATGTGATCGATCTCGGCTGCCTGCCAGACACGCCGTTTCCGCATCTGGAGGAGACCGTCGGCGCGCTGAAGGAGAAGGGCTACAAGACGAGCGTCGACTCGGCCAACGCGGACGAGCTGTTGCGCGGCGGCAGAGCGGGCGCCGATTTCCTGCTGAGCCTCAACGAGGAGACCCTGCGCATCGCCGACCAGGTCGACTCCATTCCGGTGCTGATCCCCAAGGAGCATGGCGATCTGGCCTCGCTCTATCGCGCCATGGATGCGCTCTACGCCAAGGGGAGGAAATATCTGGTCGATCCCGTGCTCGATCCGATCAATTTCGGCTTTACGCAGTCGCTCGAGCGTTACGCGCAAGTCCGGCGCGAGTGGCCCCATGCCGAGATGCTGATGGGCACCGGCAACCTCACCGAGTTGACCGACGCCGACACCACCGGCATCACCGCCATTTTGCTGGGGATCGCCTCGGAGCTGGAGATCAAGAACGTGCTGGTGGTGCAGGTGAGCCCGCATACGCGCCGCACCGTCGAGGAGCACGATCTGGCGCGGCGCATCATGTATGCCTCACGCGCCGAGCATGAGCTGCCGAAGGATTATGCCGACGGGCTGCTGGCGCTGCATTCGCGCCGGCCGTTTCCGCAAAGCCCCGAGGAGATCCAGGAAGCGGCGCGCGCGGTGCCCGACAAGAATTTCCGCATCGAGATCGCCGAGGACGGGATCCATGTCTATAACCGCGACGGCCATCATTTGGCGCAAGAGGCCTTCGCGCTCTACGACAAACTCGGCGTGGACAAAGACGGGCCGCATGCGTTCTATCTCGGTGCAGAGCTGGCGCGGGCGGAGATCGCTTGGCGGCTCGGCAAGCGCTACGCGCAGGATGAGCCGCTCGATTGGGGCGTCGCCGCCGACGCGCCCGCCGACGACAAGACGCGGCTGAAAGCGGCCGGCCATACGCAGGTCGCCAAGAAGAAACGCGAAGCTTCCTCCCCCTGAAAGGGGGAGGTCGGCTTGGCTTCGGAGCCAAGCCGGGTGGGGGTTCATCCCGTGTGTTACTGCTAAAGTAGAGATTTCTGACCGACCCCCACCCTAACCCTCCCCCTTGCAGGGGGAGGGAGCAGAGCGACGCCGCCATGCCCATGATCCGCGAATGCATCGTCACCACCCTCAACGAGGAGGGTAGGGTGCATATCGCCCCGCTCGGGCTGATCGTCGAGGAGAGCGGCTTCGTCATCGCGCCGTTCCGCCCCTCGACCACGCTCGACAATCTGCGCGCCACGCCGTACGCGGTTGCCAATTTCACCGACGATGTTCTCGTCTTCGCCGGCTGTCTCACCGGCCGCAAGGATTGGCCGACCCGGCCTTCGACGCATGTGCCCGGCGCCGTGCTCGAGGGCGCGCTCAGCCATGTCGAGCTCGCCGTTGCCCATGTCGAGGAAGACGAGCAGCGGCCGCGTTTCCATTGCCGCGTGGTGCACGAGGCAAACCATGCGCCGTTCAAGGGCTTCAACCGTGCCCAAGCCGCGGTGATCGAGGCGGCGATCCTCGCCAGCCGTCTGCATATGCTGCCGCGCGAGAAGATTGAGCGCGAGCTCGGCTATTTGCAGATCGCGGTGGAGAAGACGGCGGGCCCGCGCGAGCACGAGGCCTGGCGTCTGCTTGTCGAGAAGATCGAAGACCATTACAAGCACGCACCCCAGCCCTCCGGCTGAAGCCCGCGTCGCCCACACCCAGCCCAACCGAACAGCTTAAGGAGCGAGGGCCATGAGCCCCATCAAGCACGTGACCGGCACAGCCTTTGTCGTGGCTGAGTTCCGCGCGCGCGAGAACGACGCACCGCATCCGCTCTATCTCGACAAGGTCGTGCCGATCTTTCTCGATGCGCGGACCAGACAGGCGGCCGACGCGATCTCGGCGGACTTCGCCCCGGCCGAAATCAACGTCAGGCTGAGGACGCGCTACCTCGACGACAGGCTCGACCAGCAACTCGCCGACGGCTGCCGCCAAGTCGTCATCCTCGGCGCCGGCCTCGACACCCGCGCCGAACGCAAACGCTCGGCCGGCGTTGCCTATTTCGAGATCGACGATGCGAGCACGCTCGATTTCAAGCGCCAGCGGCTTGCCGAGCGCGGCATGGACGCGCCTGTCACCTTCATCGCCGGCAACTATGTTGCCTCCGGCGTGCTGAAGCTGCTCGAGGCCAATGGCTTCGACCGCGACCTCCCGTCGTTTTTCATATGGGAGGGCAATACGATGTATTTGACCGAGGCCGATGCGCTGAAGGTGTTGCGCGACCTCAAGGCGGCGATCCGCCGGTTCAGTATTTCCTTCGATTACATGGACACGGCCGTGGTCGCGAAGACGACCGGCGAGGTGGGAACCACGGTGTTCGTGGAGCGCTTCGCCGCCATGGGCGCGCCCTGGCATTACGGCATCGACGACCTGAAGGCCGTCGCTACGGCGACCGGCCTGACCATCGCCGACGCCACGACCGTCGCCGATCTCCACCGGAGTTTCTGGCCCGGGCAACCCTTGGAATCGGTCGTATACGAGCATTACAGCCTTTGCACGCTGAGGCCGTGACGACCGCTGGCGAAGGCATTTGCCGTCAAGGCCCCCGAGCGACTAACCTCGGCAAGCGTACTGCCACTCCCGCGCCGCCTTCTGGGAGGAGGGTGTGATGATGACGAAACCTCTCCGCCTCCGCGACGCAATGTGCTGTCTTGCGTTGCTGATGCTCGGTGCGTCCGGTGCGCTCGCGGCGGCTACTGACGCGACCGAGGGCAAGGCTCTGCTCGAGAAGAATTGCGGCCGCTGTCATTCCCTCGAAGCCAATGGCACGAGCCCATTGCCGCAAGCGCCGCCGTTGCGCGAGGTCTATCTCAAATATTCCATCGATCAGTTGGAGGAGGGCTTCGCCGAGGGCATGGGCTCGCGTCACCGCGACATGCCGCAAATCCAATTTACCGACGATCAGGTCGCCGCCATCCTCAACTATCTCGGCAGCATCACCGGCGTCGACCCATCCAGCCGCGAGCGGGTTACCATCCCGGGCGAGACGCCACCTTAAGCCATGGCGGCCCGGCCGACGTCATCCTGAGACGCGCGCATGCAGCTGCAATCGATCGATTGGGTCGTCGTGGCGGTCTATGCCGTCGTCACGCTCGTCATCGGCCTAATCTACACCAAGCGTGCCGGCGGCAATCTTGAGCAATATTTCCTGTCGGGCCGCAAGCTGCCGTGGTGGCTGCTCGGCACCTCGATGGTGGCGACGACCTTCTCCACCGACACGCCGAATCTCGTGACCGACCTGGTGCGGACCGGCGGCGTCAGTCTGAATTGGCTGTGGTGGGCATTTCTCATCACCGGGATGTTGACGGTCTTCTTCTACGCCAAGCTCTGGCGTCGGTCGGGCGCTCTGACCGACATCAATTTCTACGAGTTGCGCTATTCGGGCGCACCCGCCGCCTTCCTGCGCGGCTTCCGCGCGATCTATCTCGGCGTCTTCTTCAACGTCATGATCATGGCGACCGTCACACTTGCCGCGATCAAGATTGCCGGCGTGTTGCTGGGCCTTGACGCTTATAAAACCGTCGCGCTCGCGGCGCTCGTCACTGCGGTCTACTCGACCACCGCCGGGTTGTGGGGGGTTGTCGTCACCGATCTGCTTCTCTTTGTCCTGGCCATGATCGGCTCGATCGCCGCCGCCTATTATGCCGTCACCCAGCCAAGCGTCGGAGGCCTCGAGAGGCTGTTTTCCAATCCGCTCGTCAAGGGCAAGCTCTCGCTGCTTCCCGACTTCTCCGATCGCGCCGCGGTGATCGCGGTGCTGATCGTGCCGCTCGCCGTGCAATGGTGGAGCACGTGGTACCCGGGCTCGGAGCCCGGCGGCGGGGGTTACATGGCGCAGCGCATGCTTGCCGCGCGCAACGAGAAGCAGGCCGTGGCCGCGACGCTATGGTTCAACATCGCCCATTACGCCGTGAGGCCTTGGCCGTGGATCCTCGTCGCGCTCGCCTCGCTGATCGTCTATCCGGAGCTCGCCGACATTCGCGCGCGGCTTCCCTATGTGGATCCCTCGATCGTCGGTCACGATCTCGCTTATCCGGCCATGCTCGTGTTCGTGCCCCATGGGCTGCTCGGGCTGGTCGTGGCGTCGTTGGCGGCGGCTTATATGTCGACGATCAGCACCCACCTCAACTGGGGCGCATCCTACATCGTCGACGACGTCTATCGCCGCTTCATCCGACCGGATGCCTCGCAGTCGCATTATGTGAACGTCGGCAGGGCCGTGACCTTCGCCTTGATGATCCTCGCCGCGCTCGTCGCGCTCTGCCTCGACCACGCCATGCAGGCGTTCCAGATCCTGCTGCAAATTGGCGCCGGCACCGGTCTCATTTTCCTGTTGCGTTGGTACTGGTGGCGCATCAATGCGTGGGGCGAGATCGCGGCGATGGTGATCTCATTCCTGCTCGCGGTCTACTTGCATTTCGGCCATGCGCGGCTCGGCTTCACGCCGCTCGATCCGACGGCCGCGCTGGTGGTCGGCGTCGTGGTGACGACCGTCGGCTGGTTGGCGGTGACGCTGCTGACGCCGCCAACTGATCGCGCCGTGCTGCAATCGTTTTATGACCGCATCCACCCTTATCCCGCGGGGTGGCGCAGCGTCGTCGACACCAGCGGCAGGAAGGACGCCGGCGACGATCTCGCGGCGTCTTTTCTCGCGTGGTTCCTGGGCTGCGTCGCCGTCTACGCCGCCCTGTTCGCAACGGGATATCTGCTGTACGGCCGCCGGGAGATCGGTCTCGTCTGTGCGGCCGCGGCAATCGCATCCGCTTACGTCTTGAAGCGGGTCATTCCCAAAGTGGCCTGACGGCTTCAGACGAAAGCGACGCTCAGCCGCTAGCGGCTACCTCGGGCCGACATAGGGATTGTTGTAGCGAGCATCGACGCATCGCTCGCCGTCCCAATAGTGATATTGGCCGCAGCTTACGGGTCGAGCCGGCACGATGGCGATAATGGGAGGCGTCTCGCCGGGGACCGTGACGTCCACGTCGACATCCGGCGCGGTATGGGGCAGCACCACCACAGGGGGAGGGCAGCCGTAGCGCCGGCAGTAGCGCCTCGAATAGCCGGCTTCTTGAATCAGCGCCGGCGCGATGACCGCCGAGGAGAGCGCGGGCAACGATCCAGCGGCTGCGTCATGAGGTGCGACGCCAAGGCCCAGACCGGCGCCGATGAGAACCGCTACAAGTGTGAGACCCTGACGCATTCACTTCTCCCTCATTGCATTGGCTGCTGGTTGACGCGTGAAAATTGACCGAACCAAGGCTCGGTTGGAACAAAGCTTCGTTGGTTGTACCAGGTCCTAAGTGTTACAGTTTTGCCGCTGCGGCAATGCTGAAACGAAACTGGGGGATGAGACGTTCTTTCTTGCTAAACAGGAGGTCAAAATGTCCAATATCTTCGGCTCAGACTCCAGCTCGGCGGTCCCCGGCGGCAATCTCACCAAGCCTCTCGTCATTGCACTCTTAGCGCTTCTCGCCTCGCGCTACATGAGCGGCGGGCAAAAGCAATCGGCGCCCGCGCCGGACGCATCCAGGACTCCGGAAGCTTCCGCGGCGGGTTCGGCGCAGGATGCGTCTCCCGGCAGCGTGCTCGATGGTCTTGGCGGCCTGATCGACCAGTTCCAGAAAAAGGGCCTGGGCGATGTGGTCAATTCCTGGGTCAATCGCGGCACCAACAAGAACGTCGCTCCCGATCAGGTGTCCGGCGCGCTCGGCCGCGATGTTATCGATCAGCTTTCGCTGCGGACCGGCCTCTCGCGCGACCAGGTCGTGAACGAGCTGGCCCGCATGCTGCCGAATGTGGTGGATAAGCTGACCCCCGACGGCAGACTGCCGACCAAGCAGGAGATAATGCGGCTAATGTCCTAGCCGCATATCGTCCCTCACCGAGTTCAGCAAAGAAAGGGTCCTCCATGGGGATCATTGCCTGGATTGTGTTGGGTCTGATCGCGGGCTTCATCGCTAGCAAGATCTATGTCGGCTCCGGCCAGGGCCTGTTGCTCGACATCGTGCTCGGCATCGTCGGCGCGGTGGTTGGCGGCTATCTCTTTTCCGCCCTCGGGTCCACGGGCATCACCGGCTTCAATATCTGGAGCATGATCGTCGCCATCATCGGCGCCGTCATCGTACTCTGGCTGTATCATATGATTACCGCTCGCGGATAATTCGAACCAGGAGGTGAGCGCTTCAGGCGCTCACCTCTCTTTATCTTCAAACAGAGACGCGCAGTTCGTGTTCGGCGAGTAGCCCGACGGCGACAGCGGGCGCGCACGTTGCCGCCATGTCGCGTGCGTCAGGCGCGCAGTCGATCAACTCGGCGAAATCGTAATAGGGACGGTCAAGCCGCTCGGCGAGCTGCCTGGCGATGAAGCGCCCGCAGCCTGCGCCAATCACCGGGGCATCGGGCGCGAGCGCCTCGCGCGCAACAACCGTCCGCGCGGCTTCCTCGAGCTCCGCGACCTGGCAGTCGGCGAAGTACCGCGCCAGATCGGCGAAGGCGAGCGATCCCGCCTCGGTCGCGTCACGCCCCAGCATGCGGGCAAGCCGCGCCGCGCTCGCCTCGATGCTCTTGCTCGCCAGATCGGGTGTCGGGTAGGGGTCGGCATCGTCTGGAAGCTCGCCCACGAGGCGCCAGACGTCGGCCATGGTGGCGAAGCGCTCGGCGGCGATGCGTTGCATGCGGCCCTTGAACGGTGCAGTCCGCGTTACCGCCATCACCGGCGTGCGCACCACGCCCGAATAAACCAGCTCGCTCTCGGCAAGCCGCTCACCGTCAGAATAGCCCCGCGCCGCCACGGCGCCGGCCTTTAGCGGAACGAGATCCGTCGTGGTCGTTCCGGCGTCGATCAACAACGCGTCGGGAAGTGTTTGCGCGACCAACGCGGCGCTCGCATGCCAATTGGCCGAAGCCACGTCGAACGCGCGCTCAATCGCCCGAATGCAATCGACAAAGCCGGATCGGGCGGCGTAGAACAGCGCCTCTCCGTCGGTGGCATTGCGCATCATATCGACCAGATAGGCGACGCCCCCGGCGCGGTCGGCGAACACGTCCGACAGCTCCCCGGTCATGGTGACGGCGTGCGCGGCATGCGGCGGGCAGAGGGAAAGCGCCTCCGCGAGCGCGGCGTCGAACTTGCTCACGTCTTGGCGGATCGGGCAGGGGATTTGCGCCACCTGCTCCACGCGCCCTCCCTCGATCTGGGCAAGCTTCAGATTGGCGCCGCCCAGATCCCAACCGATCACGCTGGCCATTATGTTCCCTTAAACTTCGACGATCCCGTCTCGAGCGGGCCTTGTCCCGGCCATCCACGGGCCTCATCTAAGCGAAGTCAAGACGGGGCGAGGCCCAAAGCCCGGCAAGACCAATGGCATCAGGTGAGGTGACCGGCAAATGGACGATTCCAACGAGTTCACCGTGATTCCGGCGCTCGATCTCAAGGGCGACGCCGTCGTCCATGCCAAATCCGGCAATCGCGCTGACTATCGTCCGATCGAGAGTCCGTATGGCGCAGCCGGCGACCCCTTCGCCATCGCGCGTGGCCTCTTGAGCCATACCGCCTCGCCCTCCCTCTATGTCGCCGATCTCGACGCCATCGCCGGCGTCGGCAATCATTTCGAGCTCGTCCGCGGGCTGAGCTTGGCGCTTCCCGACACCGCGCTCTGGATCGATGCCGGTTTCTCCGATGTCGCCGATTGCGCCTTCTGGTTGCCGCTCGGGGCGACGCTGGTGATCGGCAGCGAGAGCCTCGCCGGCGTTGACGACTGGCGCGAGATTCACGCGGCGTTCGGCGAGAGCGTCGTGCTCTCGCTGGATTTCGATGCGTGCGGACGCAAGGGTCCCGACGCGCTGTTCGACGATCCCTCGCTGTGGCCTCGGCGCGTGATCGCCATGAACCTGAGCCGGGTCGGCACCGATTCCGGCCCCGACACGGATGGGATCAAGTCTCTGGTCGGCCTGTCGAATGGCACCGCGATCTTCGCCGCCGGAGGCATCAGGGACGCGCGGGATCTCGAAGCGATCGCCGATTTGCGGGCGCATGGCGCGCTGCTCGCCACCGCGTTGCACCGCAATGCGGTCACGCAAAAAGAGATCGCCGCCCTCTCGCGAGAGCGGCGATCGTAGCTGCGAGCGTTCGCACGCCCAATCGTCAGAAACCCAGTCTTTGGAGCCACCGCCGAATCGGGCCCGGACCGCCTGATTTACCGGGTTCCCCCCGACCTGGGGGTTCTCCCTTTCAACCAGCCGCGAACGGGTGGTGTGCGGCGTCCTTCTTCGCGGTGACCTCGGCGGCCTTCGGCTCGCCTTTGACGGCGCGGGCGAGGGCTTCCTTGGTGGCGCGATAGTTGAAGTCCTGAATCTTCTTGTCGTCCTTGGCTTCCCAATGGATGAACACGCCGACGCAGACATAAAGATCGTCAGCCTCGTTGGCGGGGATCACGCCTTCGGCGACGGAATCGGCCACGGCCTTAGCCACGGCATATTGCGCCGGTCCGAACATCTGCACGGCCTGGCGTGCATCCTTGATGGTGACCTTGTTGTACAGGATCGTTGCGGGCTTACAGAGCAGGTTGGGGGCAATCACCGCGAGCAGGGTGGTGAAGCCATCCTTGTTGTTGGTAAGCGCATTGCAGAACGCCTGTTCGACGGCGCTGCCACGCGGACCGATAAGCAAATCGATATGAGCAACTTCGTTACCGTCACCGACGAGCGACTCGCCGACACCAACTCCACTGATTTTGGGCATGAAACCCCCTCCCTATTGGGCTGATACTACGTATTGGCTAGCGGGCGCCGACAGTGCTGCCGCCGAACGCACACCGACGAGAGGTGCTTTTGGCTAAGCGTCTCCGTCCGCAACTCCTGGTTAGAGCTCCGCGGGGAGAAGATAAGCCGGGGGCTGAGAGATCGGCAAGCGTTTGTTCGCCCCAAGGAATGACGCGTTTCGGCCTTATTCCGCACTGTCGAGGGCCATGAGAGCGGCTGCGAACAAGGTCGCCACGGTGAGATCGGCCGAGGTGCCGGGGTTTAGGCCGCGCTGTTTCAACGCCTCGTCGAAGGCGGCGAGCGGCGCGGTCATTGCCTCGGGTGACGCGCACGCGGTGAAGCTTGCCTCGATCGGTCCCGCCTCTTCGCGCACCTCGGCGGCCATCCGGGTGCCGAATTTCCGCTCGATCAGCGTGTCGGGAAGATGCGCCAGGAAGCCGAGATAGACGCGCGTCACGGCCCAAGACGGGCTCGCAAAAGCCGGCTCATCCCAGCGCTCGCGCGCATGCGCCAGCCATTTGAGGCCGAGGGTGAAGATATCGGCAAAGCCATGCGCGTAGTTCCAGGCGATGCGGTCGCGCAACTCCGCCGCGCGCATGGCTTCGAGCAAGGTCACGCGAGGCTCCGCGGCGATGTCGTGCTCAGGAGCATCGCCAAGTCCACCGGGTTTCGTCTCGCGGATCGCCCGATAGGTCTCCCGCGCATCGTCGACGCTCAGTCCTTGCAAGGTCAGGTGCAGCCGGCTTTCTAGATCGCCCGCGCCCGGCATAAGCGCCGCGTTGGCAAGCGGTGCGGCGAGCAGCACGATGCCGAGATTGGTGTTCTGCCCGACGGTCTTCCGCGTCGCCTCGACCGCGCGCCGGATGCGCTCGCCTACTGCGAGCCCCTTGTCCTCCATGACCGGCGCGGCGGCTTCCGCGCTCGCCACGAAGTCGTCGACGGTCATGTTGTGGCCGGCGGCGAGCCGATGCACGTTGCCGGGCTTCAGCGCATCGAGCTCGGCAAGGCAGGCATCAAGGAAGCCCCGGGAGATCGCCTCGGGCTTGGGCGGCCGTCTCAAGTGCCCTCTTGGCCTTCGCGGCGCGCGGGCGGCAGTGCGGCGTCGAGAAATGCATCGACCAGATGGTCGGAGATGCGGATGCGGCTCACGAGCTGCAATCCATTCCAGGCCGGCATCGAATTGACTTCCAGCACGAAGAATCCTCCGTCACGGGCCTGGATGATGTCGACCCCGGCATAGTCGGCGCCGACGCAATTGGCGGCGCGCACCGCGAGGTCGATCAGTTCTTGGCTCGCGATCGCCGCCTTGGCGCGAGCGCCTTGCTTGATATTGGTGATCCAGCTTGATCCGTGCCTGATCATGGAGGCGATGACGCGGCCTTGGCATACGAACAGCCGCCAATCCTGATGGTGCGCTTGCGCCGGCTCGATGAACTCCTGGAGATAATAGACCCCGTTCACCTCCTCGGGCGAGGAGAGATCCGCGAGCGAGGCGATCAGGCGCAATCCTTTGCCTTGCGCCCCAAACAGGGGCTTTTGCACGAGCTTCCGTCCCTCGGCGAGCAGGGATGCCGCGATCTGTTCCGCCTCGGCGCGGCCGACGCGGGCGAAGGTGCGCGGCGTCGGGATCCCCGCGCGCTGCAGGAAGAAGGTCGTGGTCGATTTATCGACGCAACGCTCGATGGCGCGGGCATCGTTCCACACCGTCACGCCGAGCTCGCGCAAGCCATGCAGCACGCCGAGATAGAGCGTGACCTCCTCGAATGAGCCGCCAGGGACGAAGCGGACGAATGCGCCCTCGGGGAGGCGATCGCCGAGCCCCGGGATGGCAAGGCCCGTCGCCGTCTCGGTCGAGAAGCCGCAGGAGTTGAGCGGCGCGATCAGGGGGGTGATGCCGCGCCGCTTGAAGGCGCGACTGAGGCTTCGCCCGTGCCAGTCCTTGCCATCGCCGAACATGACGATGGCCGCCTCGTTGGCTGCGTCCGCGCGCATGGACCGTTAGGCGAACGAGCGCGACAACACCGCGTCATCGATACGGCCGCCCTGGAAGCTCTCGCCCGTCTTGAGCGAGGTCACCGTCACCATCGCCGGGCTGAACAGCATGCGGTCGATCGCATAGAAATCGCCCTTCACCGCGGCGAAGATGTCGGCGAAGGGCTTGCCGTAATCCTTCGATTTCAGGCTCGGCAAATTCTCGGCGAGCGTCTTCGATTCCTTGGGGCCGCTCGACACATAAAGCTGGGCGCGGCCGCCATAGATGATGGCGTCGTTGGTGCGGCCCATGGCGGCGATGAAATCGGGCGCGGGCGGCGGCAACGGCGCCGTGGCGATGCCGTCGACGATATGGTCGAGCGGGAAATGCAGCTCATGTGCCTTATGCAGCGCGACCTCGAGGCAGCGCGCGGCGATCTGCACCGTGCCGGCGAGGCTGGAGGTCGGCGCATAGACGAAGGTGAGTTGGCTGGGTTTGAGCTTGCAGGCCTTCGCCACCTGCTCGACAAGTGCCGGGACTGGCGGCCGGTCGGCTTCGATGACAAGCACCGCGCTCTCGGCCGTGTCGCGATAGTCGAGCTCCTCGAACAGCTTCTCCGAGGAGCCGATGGCGCGGGCTGGCCCTGAGCCCAGCACGCTGTATTTCTTGCCGTCGTCTTCGCCCGAAAGGCTCCAGCCGGCATATTGCGAACCGAGGCAGGCGAGCACCGGCTGGGACGTATGCACGGTCACCATGAACGGCCATGAGCTATCGGTGTCGGTCGTCTCCAGCGCGACCTTGCCAAGCCCGCCAAGGCAGATCTCCGCCATGCGACGCCCGGCCTCCAATCCGCCCAAGGCCCGCACGCCGCAATCGATGCGGCATTCGCCCAGCGAGCCGCGCGTGACATCGACGCGCAGCGCGGCGGCATCATCGATTAGGGCTTTGACGAGCGGCGCCGCCAGGACGTTGACGCTCGGCCACGCCTTTTGGCGCGCGCCTATTTCTTCTCTTTTGTTCAACGTTTTCCCCCCTAGTAACGTCTTGAAATACTTGAAGTATTCTGCAAATTCGCTCCTCAACCAGGCGCTTTGCCCGCGCTCGTGTGCTACCGCGGGCCCACACAGTGCATATCGGCCGGTTTTTGTCGATCCGTTCCGCTGACTTAGGTCGGTCGGCGGACCAGTCGGGCCAAGCCGCGCCGGACGGCACACAGATTCTCGCAGGGGCATAAACGATTGCCGCAGCCATGGCATCATCGAATTTCAGGCTACCTCCTGGCAGCCGCCGCTCACGGATTGACTCCAGATGCAGTCGCATGAGGGGTTTGGTCCCGCTGTCGAAAATGTCGAGCGTGGCGCCGGGGCGTGGGTTGATTTCGAGCAGCAGCACGTCCTTGCCATCAACCAAAAAATCGGCCGAGGCGAGGCCCAGGATCGCGAAGGATCGAGTGACAGCCGAAACCGCCGAGGCCATCCGCCGCGCCACGCTTGGCATGAGACACGCTGGGCGCAGCGCGCCGCCATAACGAAACGGGCTTCGCGGGGTCGGTGCCGTCCATTGCTCGCTGAAGCCAAGCACGCGCGCGCGGCGTCCATCCGCGAGGAACAGCGCTGAGATCGCGCGTCCGTCGACGCGTTGCTGATAGTAGGTCGACCGCGCATCGCGTTTCAGTCGGCTCGGCGCGATATGGCTGCCGCCGGCGCCGCCTTTGCGCTTGGCGAGCCAGCCTGCGCCCTTCGCGGGCCGCTCGCTCGCCGTCGCGGGATGGGGAATGCCGAGCTGGTCGAGCTCGGTGAAGAAGCTGTCGGGCGCCTTGAGTCGCGCGACCGTCGCCGCGTCGTTGCCGAGCAGCGGCCACTCCTTGGCGATCAGCCTCAACAGCTTGGGCCGGTCCTCGAAGCCCGCGCCATAGACCAGGCCGAGTATGGGCGAGGGGGCATCCGCCGCGAGAGCGCGCAGCGCGGATAACAGACTCTGCCGGCGCATGCCGCGTGCGATGTCGCCGCTAAGCTTGCGGCAGGCATAAGCCGCGGCTTGCGTATCGGTGTCGGCGAAGAAATCGGCCACCAACGGCGAGAAGCCTGCGCGCTGCGCGGCCTGCGCGAGCTGGCGCCCCGAGACGCTCGCGATCAGAAGCGAGCCGGCTTCAGCCTGCGAGTTTCTGGGCAAGGGCGTAAGCGTCGCGGAAGTCGAGATAGAGCGGCTTTTCCGATTCGATCATCTGCTCGAAGAGTCCGGATTCGGTGCGATATTTGATATTGCCGACGGCGAGCGCGCCGATGCCGACCGCGTCGGTTCCCGGGATCGGCTTGGCGTCGTCGTTCACGCCCACGCCTTCCACGCCCGAGGGAGGAACCGCGTTCACGTCCGCCGCGACCTTCAGGCGTTTGGCCTGCTTCAGCTGGTCGAGCGTCAGCAGCCGTTTTCCGGCCGGCCCCGCCGCGAAGATGATGTCGGCGTCGCGCGCGATCTCGGTCTTCTGCTCCTCGGTGCTGCCGTCGGCATAAGTGATATCGACGCCGAAGCGGGCTCTAGCCTCGTCGGCGAGTTTGCGCACGCGTTCCGGACCGTCATAGCCGATCAGCACCGAGGTCGCCCCGTCGACCGCCGCGATCACCGCCGAGGCGAAAGCGACCACGCCCGTGCCACCGAACACGGCGATGCGTTTGCCCTTGAGTGTGGTCGAGAATTTGTCTCTGAGCGCCTTCTTGGCGAGCGCGACCATGGCTGCGGCCGTGGTGAAGGAGCCGGCGGGATCGGCGAAGACGGAAATTTCGAAGGGCGGCACCATGGCCTTCTTGGCGCGGTCCATCATGTCGAGCGCCTCGATGGCGCGCTTGCCGCCGATGAACACGCCGGTGCGCTTCACCCCTTCCGGTCCGCGCGAGAAGATCGCGTCCTGCACCAGCCCGGCCACGTCTTCGGTGGTGACGTTGGTGTAGGGAATGGCGGCGTCGAAGCCTGCGTCGAGCGCCATGTTCACGTCGAACGGGCTCATATGCTTGAGCGGGGTAATCATGTGCAGAATGCGGGGGTGCCCCATCTTCAGTCTCGTCTCCCTGCTAGCGCGTGGGGCGCGTTTTACTGGATTTCGCTGGCGGTTGTCTCGATTTTCGCGCCTTCGTTGCGGCCATGCGCCAGCTCGAAGCTGAGCCCCCGGTGCCCGATCTCCGCGCGCAAGCCTTTGAGCAGAGCCTGTCCTTCCGCCTCCGACGCCGCGAAGGCAAATCCGGTCGGGCCCCAAGAGCTCTGGCCAAGTCCGCTGACACCGTGACCGCGCAGCCAAGCCAGCGCCTCGCTCACCTTGGCGCTCGCATAGGGGCCGCCTTGCAGGGGGGCAAAATAGGCGCCCATTGCGGTTTGCAGATACCCGATCTCGTCGCAGAACGTCTTGAAGTCGCGGGCAGCAAGGGCCGGCAGCGCGCTCTGCGCAATACGGCGATGCAAGTCGGCGGCCTCGCTTTCCGGAAATGCGGGCAGCGTATCGAAGGCGTCCGTCTCGCTCTCTCCGGCGAGTCCCCTCGAGCCGGAATCGAAGATCAGCAGCACACGCCAATCTGCGGGGAAGGGGAGGCGGCTGACGAGCTGCGGCAGGCTGCCATGGCGCGGGCCGCTGTCGAGCACGACGCCGCCTTGCGCGAAGGTGGCGATGCCGATACCGGATCTGGCGCCGCGCCCGAGCCTTGCGGCGATCTCCTGCGCGTCGAGGCGGAGGTCTTCGAGAGCGGCAAACGCCGAGCCGACCGCC
This sequence comes from uncultured Alphaproteobacteria bacterium, assembly GCA_963750975.1. Taxonomy (GTDB): domain Bacteria; phylum Pseudomonadota; class Alphaproteobacteria; order Rhizobiales; family Methyloligellaceae; genus Methyloceanibacter. The sequence goes on from CAVVSX010000011.1 coordinate 228,573, forward strand.
AGCGCCAACTGCGTGCCGGAGCCGAGCCCCGCATGCGGTGGGATCGCCTCGTCGATCCTGAGCCGGTAGGACGCCACACGTCCCGGGCTTGCCGCGATGCTGCGCAGATAGCACAAGCCGCGCTCACGCTCAGGTCCGATCGCCTCGAAGCTTCCCGCGCGCTCGAGCGTAAGTCGCGTCGTCGGCCGATCGAGCGAGAGTCCGAACGATCCAAACGGCTGCCGGCCGCGGCCGCTCGGATCGAGAAAGCCGAAATGCAGCCGCGCGGTCGTGGCGACCGCTGCCTGGCGCGCCGGACGGCGAGCCTCGCTCTTACTGCGCGATTGCGCGGAAACGGCCGCCATTGATCGGGTCGATGCCTCTGCTATGCTCGTCTCTAGCGGGGAAGCGTCACTTTTTCAGAGGACGGCGACGATGGCAACGTCCGAGCGTGTGTATAGCGACGCGGAAGTCGAGGCGCGGCTCAAGCAAGATCTGCCCCATTGGCATCTCGAGGACGGCTGGATCAGGCGGAAATACAAGACCAATAGCTGGAAAGGCACGCTGTTGGTGATCAACACCGTCGGCCATCTGTCCGAGGCGGCCTGGCACCATCCCGACATCACCGCCTCCTATGCCTGGGTCGAGGTGCGGCTGAAGAACCACGCCGCTAAGGGCATCACCGACAAGGATTTCGAGCTCGCCAAGAAGATCGAGGAGGTGGTCCACTGGCAGCCGGGCAAGGAGGCAGGAGCCTTGGAGGGCACACCGGCCGACGACATGCGCTTCGCCTATATCAAATACGACAAGCCGAAAGGCTAATTGCCCCAGCCCGCGAAAAAAGGCTCCGTGGACGGAGCAACGGCCCAGACCCCACCTATCGCTTGCGCCACTTGGGCCAGCTGTTTAATGGTGCGCGGCTATGGCGCCGGCCATGCCGGTTCGGCGCTCCCACCCATGCCGCCGATCAGACGATTACAACCTGGCCATGTCTGAACTGAAGATCAAAGGCATCACCATCGTCGAGACCTTCGCCGAGGCCTTTCCCATGGTCGGCACGCGGATCATCATCACCGCGCCGTCGCTCGAATGGGCGCTGATCGCCGCCCGCACCATGACCGGCTTCGCCACCTCGGTGATCGCCTGCGGCGCGGAGGCCGGCATCGAGCGCACCCTATCGCCCGAGGAGACCCTCGATGGTCGCCCCGGCGTCGCCGTGTTGCTGTTCACCATGGATAGCGACAAGCTCCAGCGGCAGCTGCGCAATCGTGTCGGCCAATGCGTGCTGACGAGCCCTGGCTCGGCCTGCTTCGCCGGGCTCGAAGGCGAGAAGAAGCTGAAGCTCGGCGCCTCACTGCGCTTCTTCGGCGACGGCTGGCAGATGTCGAAGCTGGTCGGCGGGAGGCGCTTCTGGCGCATCCCGGTGATGGACGGCGAGTTCGTTTGCGAGGCCACCACTGGGTTGACCAAGAAAGCGGTCGGCGGCGGCAATCTGCTCGTGCTCGGCAAGTCGCACGCCGCCGTGCTGGCCGCCTGCGAACGCGCGGTCAAGGCGATCAACGAGATCGAGGGCGTCATCACGCCGTTCCCGGGCGGCATCGTGCGCTCCGGCTCCAAGGTCGGCTCGAAATACAAGGGGCAGATCGCTTCCACCAACGACGCCTATTGCCCGACGCTGAAAGCCGCGGTGAACACGGAACTCCCGCTCGATGTCGAAGCGGTGATGGAGATCGTCATCGACGGCCTCACCAAGGAGTTGATTGCCAAGGCGATGCGCGCCGGGATCCATGCCATTGCCGAAGGCGGTGCCGCCCAGGGCGTCACCCATATCACCGCCGGCAATTATGGCGGCAATCTCGGCCCGCATCATTTCCATCTCAAGGAGATCATCGCGTGAGCGCGCTCAGCTTCGAGCTCAAGGGTAAGCCCGATCAGCGGCTCGATCTCTCGCCGCTCATCCCGTCGCGGCTGAAGGACCTGAAGCCGAAGGAGATCGAAGCTCTCGCGATCGGCACGACGCGCGAGCGACTGACCGTCGGCGATGCCTTCAAGCTCAAAGGCACCGATGCGAGCGCGCTCCGGTTTGTCGGCACCGACGCACGCTGCGACAAGATCGGCGCCGCGCTCGGCGGAGGCGAAATCGTCGTCGATGCCGACGCCGGCGCTTATCTCGGCGCCGGCATGAAGGGCGGCACCATCGAGGTCAAAGGCAGCGCCGGCGTGTTGGCGGGCGCGAGCATGGCGCGCGGTAGCATCGCCATCGCCGGCGATGTCGGCGAGCGCGCTGGCGGCATTCTCGTCGGCGAAACGCTCGGCATGCGCGGCGGGGTAATTGTCATCGGCGGCAATGCCGGGCCCATGCTCGGCGAGCGCATGCGGCGCGGCCTCATCGTCGTGAGCGGCGATGCGGGCGATTACGCCGGCGGACGCATGGTCGCCGGCACCATTCTGTTCAAGCGCGGCGTCGGCCGCGGCGCTGGCTACGGTTTGCGTCGCGGCAGCCTGATCTTCCTTGAAGAGCCGAAAGAGATCCTGCCGACCTTCGGCGATTGCGGCGTGCTCGAATTCGACTATCTCCGGTTGCTGGAGCGCTCGTTCCACGCGGCCGGCAAGCCCATCAAGCTCGGCGACCGCGCGCGCCGGATGATGGGCGATATGTCGGTGCTCGGCAAAGGCGAGATGCTGATCCTCGCTTAGGCTTCTAACCCTCGTTGTTGACGTCTCGGACGCCCATATGGGCTATGCTGGCAACGCCAAGCGGAAAGCGCGTGACCGGACTGACAAGATGACCGCTTCCCCTTACGTCCTTCTCGACGACAGTCTGACGCCGGGCGGTAGGAGCGTGCTCTATACCGAGCCGGAGCGGGTCGTCGTGGCCTATACGCCGGAAGAGGTCGAGGCGAAGCTCGATGAGGTTTCGGCCGGGCTCGCGCGCGGCGCGCATGCGGCGGGGTTCTTCGCCTATGAGCTTGGTTATTGCCTCGAGCCCAAACTCAGAGCGCTGCTACCAGCCAAACGCGACGTTCCTCTGTTCTGGATCGGGCTGTTCCAGAAGCCCCGTGCGCTCGACGATGCCGGCACGCGTGCCTGGCTCGAGCAACATGGTGCCGACGGTCGCGCCAAGATCTCCGACCTCAAGCTCTCCTGGACGCGCGACCAATATGGTCGCGCATTCGATGCGGTCGAGAGCTACATCGCCGCCGGCGACGTCTATCAGATCAACCTCACGCTGAAATACCACTTTGCCTTCGAAGGGGATCCGGTCGCGCTTTATGCCGCGCTCAGGCGCAAGCAGCGGGTAGCCTACGGCGCGCTGATCCATGCGAGCGAGTTCGACGTGCTGTCGCTCTCTCCCGAGCTGTTCTTCCGGCGCGAGGGCAAGCATATGTCGACGCGGCCGATGAAGGGCACGGCGCCGCGCGGGCGCACGCCGCGCGAGGACGCGCGTCTGCGTACCTGGCTCGCCATGGACGAGAAGCAGCGCGCCGAGAATCTGATGATCGTCGATTTGTTGCGCAACGATCTCGGACGCGTGGCAAAGATCGGCTCGGTCGAGGTCTCCGACCTGTTCACCGTGGAGACGTACCGCTCGGTGCATCAGATGACCTCCGGCATCCAGGCCGAGCTCAGGTCTGACATGGGGCTCAAGGACATGCTCCGCGCCCTGTTCCCCTGCGGGTCCGTCACCGGCGCGCCCAAGGTGCGCGCCATGGAGATCATCAGCGAACTGGAGGCGGCGCCGCGCGGCATCTATACCGGCGCCATCGGCCATATCGCGCCGTCCGGCGACGCCCAGTTCAACGTGGCGATCCGCACCGTGGTGCTCGCCGGCGGCGTGGGCGAGATGGGGATCGGCAGCGGCATCGTCGCCGATTCCAAGGCCGACTCCGAGTTCGAGGAATGCCTGCTCAAGGCGCACTTCCTCACCAAGGTCGATACCCCGTTCGAGCTGATCGAGACCTTACGTTTCGAGCGGGGACAAGGTTTTCATCTGCTGGAGCGGCATCTCGCGCGGCTGCAATCCTCCGCCGCGCATTTCGGCTATCCGTTCTCGCGCGAGGCGGTGCTGGCCGCGCTCGATGCCGAGGCCGCGCGTGTCGAAGCCCCGGTCGCTCTGGTGCGGCTTTTGCTCGGCGAGGAGGGGACCATCACCGTCACCTCCACCGCGATTACCCTGCCCACCAAAGACACGGTCTGGCGCTTCGTCATCTCCGATCAGCGGCTCGACGAGAAGGATCCCTTCTTCTACCACAAGACCACCCGGCGGCAGTTCTACGACCGCGAGATGGAGCGGCAGAAGGCCCTGACCCAATGCGACGAGGTGGTCTTCCTCAACAAGAAGGGCGAGCTGACCGAAGGCACGCGCACCAATCTCTTCATCGAGATCGACGGGCGGCTGTTTACCCCGGCGCTGACCTGCGGGCTGCTTCCCGGCACCTTACGCGAGGAGTTGCTGGATCTGCCGCGCGCCGCCGCCAGTGAGGCGATCCTGACCCCGCAAGATTTGCTGAGCGCAGACCGCGTCTATCTCGGCAATTCGGTGCGCGGCCTTGTGCGCGCCGAGCTGATCCAGCCGGGACGGGAAGCAGAAACGGCGGCGCGTGCGCATGCCCACGCCGCCGCCAGTTCCTAAAAGAAAAAGCGGTCTTAGACCTACGTCCGCTCGTGGCGATCCTCGCGCGTGGCGGGGACAGGCCCGTTCTGCGCTGAGGACTCCGACTCGGTTTGCAGCCTGCCGGCGGCCTTGCCGAACGAGGCGCGCAGCTCGGTCCAGGCGCGCGACAGACCCTCGCCCACATCCTTCGCGCCCTGGCGCAGCGGCTCCGAGCGTTCCCATACTTGACGGGCGGCGTCACGCGCGGCCTCGGTCGAGCGGGCACGGGCCTCGCTGAAGCTGGTTTCGGCCTGTTGCTGAGCGGTGAGGCGCAGCCGATCGATCTCTGCCTCGCGCGCCTGCTTGAAGGAGAGCGCGCGGTTTTTCACCTCATTGAAGCGTTCCTCCAGGCTCGACACGAGATGGGCGCCGAGCGAGGCGGTGTGAACTTGCAGCGCGCCAAGCTGGCGGCCGAGCGTATCGAGATCGCGCTCGAACTCCGACCATTCCTTGTCCGCTTGAGTTTCGCTTTTCGTCGATTGATTTTCGAATTGATCGTTTTGCATGTCTCGCCTCACTAACAGGGGTCAAACAGGGGTTTCGGGGCGCTGATCCGACAGCGATTGATTGCGCATCCACTTGGCGATCCAGTCAAGAGCCACGTGAGCCTGCCGCTCCGCCTCGGCCCATGACGAGACGGCCGTCTCGCTTAAGTCCTCCCACATCGCTGACGCGTCCTTGTGGAGTGTCGTCAGTCTCTCTTTCTGGCCGCTTAACGCGGCGCGCCAGTCGGCGATTTGAGCGTCCATCTGTGATTTGGCCGCGTCAAGCGTGTCCTTGTGCTCGCGGGCAATCCGCGCGGCAGTGCGCGCAGCGTCGTTCGTCTCGGACTGGAGATAGGCGACGAAATCGTCGAGCGCGGATTGGAGGGAATTTGTTTGCGGTTCAACGAACTGGGTTGCGGCGACCGCTTCGCCGGCAAACAGTGGCAGTCCCAGCATCGCAGCGAGCAGCGTGGAGCGCGCAGATGGCAAGCGTCGAGGTAACATCGAACTCCCCGTCTTCAGAGGGTGCCCTCAACCAATAGATTTGGTTTCGCAGCCTCCGGGTCAAGGGGTGGCGCTCCAGGGCAGCGAGATCCAGCCGAGCCCCAGCATGAGTCCGGCGATCACGGCCAGCGTCAGCGAGATGATCAGCACCGAGAACATGGCCTTTGGCCCGGTGCCCTGTCGCGCTTCTGTCGTGGTGATTTTGGGTGGCATCAGCTCGTCCTTTCTCGCGCGTTTTTCTTGGGGGGATGACTGACAAACGTGCGAGCAGGGCAGGCGTTCCCGCCCCGGTTTGGCATCTCCGCAACGCGAGATGGGGGAGTGCGTTCAGCCGCAGCAGCTATGCGTGCTCGTCCCGCTGCCCTCGAGCGTTTCGATTGCCTCGTGCAGGACACGAAGCAGCTCCGCCGGGCTACGGCGATTGTCCGACGGCGGCATGCCTTCCTCCGTCGCCCTGAGTAACGCCTCGACATCGGCTTCCCAGCGAACCAGGATCGCCTTCTTGTCTTCAAGCGAGACGCCCGGTGCGCTGAGCACATCCTTCGGCGCCCGAAACACGGACTGCGGATCGAGCTTGGCCTGGTCGAGGTCGATGGCGGCGGGGGTCATCGTGGCGGCTCCCATGACGAGAGGTAACGAAGCGTTCCAAGCGGGATCTTAACCGCACGTCGGCAAACGATCGGTAAAGCGATGCGCGCGTTAGGCCGACTTGCTCAAGGTCTCCGCCGCAGCATCATCCAGCGTTTCGAGGCCGAGCATGCCGGCGAGGCGGTTGCGCGCCCGATTGACGCGGCTCTTGATCGTGCCAACCGCGCAGCCGCTGATTTCGGCCGCCTCCTCGTAGGAGAACCCGGCCGCGCCTACCAGCACCAGCGCCTCGCGCTGATCGTCGGGAAGCTTGACCAGAGCGGCACGAAAATCCTGCATGTCCATGTGGCCGTGCTGCGCCGGCAGCGAGGAAAGCCGGGCAGCATAGGTGCCGTCGGCGTCCTCTACCTCGCGCCGCCGCTTGCGCCGCTCGGAGAAATAGGTGTTGCGCAGAATGGTGAACAGCCAGGCCTTCAGGTTGGTGCCTTCCTTGAAGGAGTCGAGATGGTTCCACGCCTTGAACAGCGTCTCCTGCACGAGATCGTCCGCGCGCTCCTTGTCGCCGCACAACGACACGGCGAAAGCGCGTAGGCTACCCATTTCGCCTACGAGAGCGTCTCGTAGGCTCGAAGAGACTTTGCGGGCCAATTATTTGTCTCCGCTCTGCTCAAGATCTTTCAACAGCCGTAACAGATGCTCCGGGATCGGCTCGCGTGCGACTTCGTCGAAGACCGCACGCACATGACGGCCAATGTGAGCCTGCAGGGCAGGGGTGAGACCGCTATCCAACTCGACCCCTTGGGTGTCGCCACCGGCGTCGGCGGCGCCGTGTTCGACTGCTTGGTCCATTTTTTTGCTTGCGCCTGGCATTTTTCGCCGGCGGTCCTTCTTGTTCGCGTCGCGGTCCACGATCGGTCCCCTGTCCGCCTGATAGGTGGCTAACAATACCGGATTCGTCCGACCTTGGGGTTGCAAAAACGTGCGGAGCTTCAAATGGTTCCACCCTTCGGGAACCGAATTCGGTTTACCGGCGTTTTACTGGCGCCAGTCTGTGTGAATTTAAGTTGCCTCCCCCCGCTCGGTTTGTGACAAAGGATCGTTCCCCGGGCCCCCTCAAATGAAAGCCAAAACCGGATGCCGATGTCGAAAGCGATCGCGCCTCATTTGCCCTATCTCAGACGCTTCGCCCGAGCTCTCGCAGGGACCCAAGCCGCCGGCGACGCCTATGTGGCGGCCACCCTTGAAGTGCTGATCGAGGATCCCTCGCTGTTCGACACTTCGTTGGAGCCGCGCGTCGCGCTCTATCGAACCTTCGTCGGCTTGTGGAATTCGCTCGACATCAACCTCAAGCCCGAGGGGCCGACCGGCACGACAACGGCGATCGACCGTAAGCTGGAATCGATCACGCCGCTTCCCCGCCAAGCCTTCCTGCTTTGCGCCGTCGAAGGTTTTTCTCCCGCCGAGGCTGCGCAAATTCTCAATGTCGACGTTGCTAAGGTTGACGAACTGATCGACAGCGCCGGCCGCGAGATCGCGGCACAAGTGGCGACCGACGTGCTCATCATCGAGGATGAGCCGATGATCGCCATGGATCTCGAAAGCATCGTCGAAGGCCTCGGCCATCGCGTCACCAGCGTCGCGCGCACGCATGGCGAGGCGGTGAAAGCGGTCGATCAACACAAGCCCGGTCTGGTGCTGGCCGATATCCAGCTTGCGGACGGCAGCTCGGGCCTCGATGCGGTGAACGAGATGCTGGAAACCTTCGCCGTGCCGGTGATCTTCATCACCGCCTATCCGGACCGATTGCTCACGGGCGAACGCCCCGAGCCTGCCTTCCTGATTACCAAGCCGTACCAACCGGACACGGTGAAGGCGATCGTATCCCAGGCGCTGTTCTTCGAGCGCGACGCCCATTTACGCGATCGCCCGCAAAAGCGCGCCTAGCCACCTCTCGTTGTCATTGCCTGGCTTGACCAGGCAATCCAGTAACCCCGGTGCTCCATTGAACTGAGAATCGGGGGTTACTGGATTCCCGCTTTCGCGGGAATGACAGGAGCGTGAGAGGCGCTGGGCGAACTAGATTTTGCCGAGCAGCAACAGAATGAGAAGGATCACGAGGATCAGTCCGACCACCCCGGACGGTCCATAGCCCCAGCCGCGGCTATGCGGCCAGGCCGGAAAGGCGCCAAGCAAAATCAAAATCAGAATGATGATGAGGATTGTCGTCAGCATGTTAGCCCCCCTTGTAGAGAACGGCGGCGCCCCGTGAGACGCCCCGGCTGAGCTTGGGGGCGTCTCACGGGTTCCGGCAAGCTAGATTTTTCCGAGCAAGAGCAGAATGAGAAGAATTACGAGGATCAATCCGACTACGCCGGAGGGCCCGTAACCCCAGCCGCGGCTGTAGGGCCAAGCCGGGAAAGCGCCGAGCAAGATCAGGATCAGGATGATGATGAGAACGGTCGACAACATGTTGCCTTTCTTGGCGTCGTAGCGGCGGACTATGGCCGCGGGGATACGCGCCGGCTGCGCACGGACGATGTGCGGTGTTTGCGTGTCTACGCTGATGCAAGCGGGCGCCAGGACTGAGAAAAAATGCCCGCGACTGGGAGAACGTCGCCGCGGAGCTGAGCGCGAGGGCTGCGCGTCGCCCCGCGGCGGGTATCAAACTTTACATATCGCGCATCCAGCTATCGACCTGCCGCTCGGCCTCGTCTTTGGCGACGCCGTATCGCTCCTGGATCTTGCCGACCAGCTCGGTGCGCCGGCCTTCGACGACCGTGAGGTCGTCGTCGGTGAGCTTGCCCCATTGCTGTTTGGCTTTGCCGGTGAACTGCTTCCAGTTGCCTTCGATACGATCCCAGTTCATGGAAGGTCACTCCCTTCGTTAGCCGCCCGCGTTGGGCGGCGGCCTCGTCAAAAGGACAGACGCGCGCATTGGCGGCGCCTCTGCTCCACAGGTGGGAGGAGAACGCGCGCGCCTTTGGCGAGGTTCCGCCTGCGACACGTACCGCGTCGAGGGGCTTGATCGAACGAGGTAAATCAAATGAACTGGGCTTTGCTTGGTTGTGAGCGACAGCCGTATCGGGGAGGCGCGTCATGGCAGCGACACGGATATTGGTCGTCGAGGACGAATTCCTCATCGCCCTCGATATCGCGGGCGTGCTCGAACAGGCGGGACTTGCCGTGATCGGCCCTGCGGGTACGGTGGGCGATGCGCTGCACGCAATCGAGCAGGAAGATGTGCATGGCGCGTTGCTCGATGCTCATCTTGCCGGGGAGCCGGTCGGGCGCATCGCCGACGCGCTGACCGCGCGGGGCATCCCCTTCGCCTTTGTCAGCGGCTATGGTCGCGAGCAGCTGCCCCAAGCCTATCGTGGGGCGCCGCTCGTGAGAAAACCCTTCACCGGCAGGGATTTGCTAACCGCCGTAGCCCATTTCTGACCGGGAACGCGCTGCGGGTTGCTGGACTGCAACAAAACCGGTCCAATCTGCGTTGGTATCATAAGATAAGTGCGCGAGCGCGCGGATCACTGCAAAGTCTAAGGAGACTGATATGCTTCTGACCTGGGCCATCATCTTCGCGGTGGTCGCGTTGATCGCGGGCGTATTTGGATTTGGCGGAGTTGCGTCCGCCGCCGCTGGCGTAGCGCGAATTCTCTTCTTCATTTTTCTGGTCGTGTTTCTTGTTACCATCATCGCCGCAATTCTCTAGGAGGCGCCGACGTGTACCTCGAGTGCGCTTGTCCCGATTCCACGCGCCAACAAGAAACGCCCGCAACCGGGGGAGGACGGTTACGGGCGTCTGGTTCGAGTGCAGCAGGGGGAGGGGCGGGGATGATATTTCGCATGCCCTCGAACCGCCGGATAACGCGGACCGGCCCGAAGAGTTCCGCGCCAAGCGTCTTACCTGCCGGCAAGACCCGGCAAGACATGAGTGAGCTTGTGCAACGCGCTCCTCGCCCCAATTTCCTTTGGGGAAACTCCTTGCGTGAGAACTATGAGCGGGGCCGGTAGTTAGGACAGTAATGCAGCTACCGGCTGATTGATCGACACATCGACACGATGACATCCTGGCTATCATTTGGCGCCGAGGGATCCCTGCCTCCATCCGAAACTGTGTCGTCAGGCCTTGTCCTGCTCCACGCCGTTTCGGACGGCATCATCGGCGCGTCCTTTCTGATCATTCCCGCCGCCCTGCTGTACATCAACAGAAAGCGAGGCGAGAGCAGTCCGGGCGAGTCGGCGCTGGTAACGCTGTTCTGTCTCTTCATCGTCGCGGTGGGCCTCGCCCATCTGGCCTCCGCTTTCGGCCTCTGGCTACCGGGCATCGTCAGCAAGGAACTCGAGGGGTTGCTGAAGGCGGCCGGAGCGCTGCTGGCGCTGACCACAGCCATCGTGATTTGGCGGTTGGCGCCGCAACTGTTGCGGCTTCCCTCGCGCGATCGGCTTCAGGCGGAAGTCGCCGCGCATTTGCGCACCTTCGAGGAGCTGAAAGACGCTCGGCATCAACTCGAGGAGCGCGTCCAGGCACGCACCAAGGAATTGGCTCTCGCCAAGCAGCGCTTCGAGATCGCGCTGCGCGGCTCGCCGATTTCCGTGTTCAGCCAGGACAAGGACTTGCGCTTCACATGGGTGCACAACCCCCCGACGGGCCTTTCGCCGGAAATGCTTATCGGCAAGCGCGACGATGAGGTGCTTCCGGGCGAAGCCGCGGAAAAGATCCTGGCGGCGAAGCGCAAGGCGATGGAAACGGGAAAAGCGCAGGAGCTCGAGACGAATTTCGAGCTGTTCGAGCGCAAGCGCTCCTTTTATCTGTTGATCGAGACTCTGACCGATGAGCAAGGCGAGGTCCTCGGCACGACCTCGGTTGCCGTCGACATTAGCGAGCGCAAGACAAATGAGGACCAGCTTCGCCTCTTGCTGCGCGAGCTCACCCACCGGTCGAAGAATCTCCTCGCCGTGATCCATGCCATCGCGCGGCAGACAGCTTCGCGCACGCGCTCGGTCGAGGATTTCCTGGATCGGTTCAGCGCGCGGCTGGTCGCCATCGGCTGCTCGCACGACCTCTTGATCGCCGACAATTGGCATGGCGCGTCGTTGCGCATGCTGGTCGAGCAGCAATTAGGCGAACATGCCGATCGCTTCGGTGAGCAGATCGCCATCGAAGGCGAAGACGTGATGTTGAAGCCTGAGGCAGTCCAGAATCTTGGACTTGCGCTGCATGAGCTCGCCGCCAATGCGCAGAAATACGGATCGCTGTCCAAGCCGTCCGGCGAGGTCAGCATCAAATGGCAGTTCTGCGAGGAGGCTTCCAAGCTGAAGCTGATCTGGCAGGAACGGGGAGGGCCCGAGGTCAGCCCGCCGCAGCGCTCAGGCTTCGGCCGGGCGATGATCGAAAACGTCGTTGGCAAGGCGCTCGAAGGGGATGTCGATCTGTCCTTCCCGCCCAAGGGGGTGCGCTGCGTCATCGTCATCCCATCGGCGCAGGTGACCTCGCGCGGCTGATCCCAGGCTCGTGATAGCCCGTGCGCGCAAGTTGAATTGCGGCGGCGCGAACAGCGCTTACATTCCAGTTCAAATCCCAAGGAGATGCCGATGATTACGCGCCGTTCGCTTGCCTTAGGCTCTGTCGCCGTAGCCGCCCTCGCGGCGACCGGCGTGCTCGCACTGCGCTGGCGGGGCCGGGCGAACGCTGCCGCTGAGATCTTCGAGGTGACCCATACGCCCGAGGAATGGCAGAAGCTCCTCACGCCGGAGCAGTACGCGGTGCTGCGCCAAGAGGATACCGAGCGTCCCTTCACCAGCCCGCTTAACAAGGAGCATCGCAAAGGCATTTTCGCCTGCGCTGGCTGCGACCTGCCGTTATTCCTGTCGGACACCAAGTTCGACAGCGGCACCGGCTGGCCGAGTTTCTATGCTCCGATCGACGGCGCGGTGGCGCAGACCACCGACTATACGTTCGGAATGGTCAGGGATGAGGTGCATTGCCGCCGCTGCGGCGGGCATCTCGGCCACGTGTTCAACGACGGTCCCAAGCCCACAGGGCTCCGCTACTGCATGAATGGCGTGGCGCTGAAATTCGTCCCCGCCTAGCTCTCGGGGCCTCTGTTCACCGGAACTGGTCGAATCCAGGCTTGTGACACGCTGCCAGATTTTTTATTGACAGGGTTGGAACCTTCCGCCGGCGGATCGTGTTGTGTGATTCGGTGGGGTCAGTGTCGCGTTCCCGCCAGCCGTGCTACGGGGGTGAAGGGGTCGGGTCCGACCCTTTCACTCGATTTTCGCTTCCTACCCACCTCTCGGTTGTTTTTTGGTCGCTCCCGCAACTCGCCGCGGGTCGAGCGCTGCCTCCTTGGCGACGATGGCGTCGACCGATAAGCCAACATTGTCGAACACCGACACGACGGTCTCCTGGTAGCGGTCGCCGTGTTGGTTGACGTCCCACAACTTGAAGTCGTTTTCATATTTGAGCCGCGCCGACGGCTTCGTGCTGCCGACCGCATAGCAGGGCACGTCCTGCAACAGGCTCATCGCCTTGAACCAGACATCGTCGTTCAGGGGCGCGAGTTCGGTGAACATCTCCTGCCGGTTGATCATGGGATTGAGCGATCCGGGAGGATAGAGAATGCCCCACCCCCCTACCGGGAAGATCATGAAGCTCGGCTTGGATGATCGAGTGACCGGCCAGTCCATGTAGTGCGAAATTTCACCGTCTTGGATCTGCATGGACCGGCCCCGTACGCAGATGACGGTTCGCGGGTTTGCCACGGAGGCCTGCCACAAGCGGGCCAGGCAATCGGACGGATAGAGATTGTCGTCGTCGACGGTGATGATGGTCGCCCGGGGAAAATCGGCAAGCGCGTAGAGCAGCTTCTTGTAGGGGCGCAGATTGCCCTCGACGAAGCGGATTTCGAAGCGATCGCCAGTCAGCGCCTCCAGTTCGCTCGGCAAGGTTCGATCCGGAAACTCCTCGAGCGAGAGATAGAGGACGAACTTGCGCGGCTGAAGCGATTGCGCCAGCAATCCGCGAACCACCCGATGCAATTTGCCGATCCGCACCGGGAAGCTCGTCAGGCTGACCACCAGGTCGTCGACCACTTCCGGCTGCCACAGCCCCGCGGCTCTTGTCGCCTGCCGCATGGCGATTTCGCCGCTGCGCAGCGCGACGGCGTAACGCTTGGCCTGCCGCTGGCGGGTTTTCTTGACGCGGTCCTTGAGCGTCTTCTTCAGCCTACGCGCGGAGTCTAGCATCGCCCCCATCGACTGAAAGTCACAGACAACGCCGCAGCATGCCGGCGGCCGGTAGACTTAACCGTCGGAAGCGCCACGGGTCAAACGGTCCGATTTCGGCGCTAGGCGATTGCGGGCTTCAACGTGGTCTCGCACCATTGCCTGAATGTCGTCGGTGTCGTCGTCTCCGTCGTACGCGGCTCCGCGTTGTAGATGCCCCCTCCGACCTCGGCGAACATATCGACGAGGCTCTGCGCGAAGGCCTCACTGGAGCCATGTTGCATGAGTGAGGCTTTATGGCGTGGCCCTGGCACCTCTTGAAACCGCACCGGCTTGCCCAGCACTTCGGTCATGATGCGTGCCATGTCATTGCACGACAGGTCGGCGGGTCCGTGAACGGCAACGCCGCCCTGTCCAGTCCATGGTCGATCGAGCAGGAGCTTCACGGCACTCGCCGAGATGTCGCGCGCCGCGCATGTCGGTATCGCGATATCGCCTCCAAGTGGATAGAAGAACATCCCTTGGCGCTTGATCGGCTCGACCTGCCACAACAGGTTTTCCATGAAGTTGCCGTTGCGCAGGGCACGGAACTGAACAGCCGTGCTTTCGATCAGCTCTTCCATCGCGTGCAGGGCCGAGATCGGGCCGGCATTCTTTGCCCTCCCTCTGCCACCGCTGGAAACTGCGACAACGCGCTCGACACGCTGGTCCTTGAGCGCCTGGTCAATGGTCGAGTGAAAGCGAGATAATATTCAAGAACGTCGGTCTGCTGATTGCTCTGTGGCACGCACCAGAACAACGTATCGGCTCCCGTCAGTGCCCTGGCCAGAACGGCTGGGTCGTCGATCGAGCCTTGCACGACTTCAATGCGACCTTGCGCCTCTAACATCAGGCGTGACGGATCGCGCGCGATGACACGAACGGCCTCGTTAGCGGCCAGCAGGCCACGCAGGACGCCTTGGCCAATGTTTCCGGTCGGCGTGGTCACGACGATCACAGGGCTCTCCTCTTGCGCGCGCCTAATGCGCGGGCGCGATCGCCTTCCACAGCTCGGCGGGGAAGCCCCGCGCATCGACGGTGAAGATCTGCTTGGTGATGGTTGGCTGCTTGCCCTTGCAGGTCCAGTCGTAGATCATCGGATGGTCGTGGCCGATCACTGACAGGGGAATGACCTCGGCGTTCGGCTGGCTGGCGCAGAACTCGCGCATCGCCTTGGTCGGCGTCTTGTCCTGATTGGCTTTGCCGCAGATAGGCGCGTTGCCCTGCACGCAAGCCCAGATCTTGCGGCCCATGCAGCGCCAGACGATGGCCCGCGCCGGATCGTCGCCGGCTTCAGTCTGCGCCTTGATCTCTTGCGGCGTGTAGAGCGCCGGCACCATCCAGCGGGGCACCGCCGCGCCGCTATAGGCCTTGTCGGGAGCGTCGACATTGCCCGCCGCCTTGCAATAGGCCACAGCGTCGGGGGAGGGCGCATCCGTGGCTTGCGCGGGCGCAAGGCAACCGAATGCCGCAAGCATGGCAGCCATCGCGAACAGCATCCGCATCGACTTCTCCCGCGCGCTAGAGGTTCACACCCCGGGCCCGGCCGAACAGGCCGCCCAAAGCAGACCAGCTTTCGCGCGGAAAGAAAAGCAGCGTGAGCCAGGCAGATCAGGTGGTGGCGATAGGGCGTCGCTCGTCGCGTTCGGAACAGCTGACGCCTCTCCGCTGTTCCCTTCCCACGAACCCCGAGCCTTATTCTCGCGCCCGGCCTATTTTTTAGCGTGCCGATGATGCGAAGGAGGTGCCGAGGGCGCCGGACAGTAAAGTGCGTCAAACGAGCCGGGCTCGGCGATGCAGTGGCCATGATGCATGACCTGCGGATTGTAAATGCCCGTGGCACTCAAAAACGGCACGCTCATGATCACCAAGATCGTCCCCATCCGACCCTCCCTCGTTAGCGGGTATGCGCCCCAGCCACAGTATCACCCGCGGTCGGGCTTGTTCCATGCCTCCACTGAAAGATGCTTCGAGTGTTGCTCGTTGTGCACAGGGCGTGAGCGGCTCGGCACTGGTCGCGCGTTGAGCGCCGAGATCAAGAAGCGGCGCGATCGGCAGAAGTCGAGCCCAGCTTAGTCTGGATCGCTGAGAAAAGTTGGCTCCCCGGGCCGGACTCGAACCAGCGACCCAGCGGTTAACAGGCGTAAGTTCACCCGACCCAGCTTGAACTGCTTTTAACCGTCACGCGCGAAATTCCCCAAAAACCCAGTGCAAAATGGCCTTTTTCTCCCCATGTTTGTAAGTGTCGAGGCGGCCTAGAGCGTTTCAGCCAGACAAAAACCGGACCCAGAAAGCTTCAGGTCCGGCACGACGGGCAAGAGCAAAACCCCAATGGCGACACCTTCTGGAAAGCGGTCCACGGAAAGATCGCGGAATTTGTGCGGAGTAAGAAGATGCTGAACGCTGTTCCTGTCAAGCTGCTAACGCCGCAAGGCGTCACGGCCTTGAAGGCGGCGCGTCACGGCACCCGGTACGAAATCGCGGACAAGAAAGCGAACGGGCTTCGCATCCGCGTGACTGACAAGGGCGTGAAGACGTTTCACCTTCGTTACACTTGGGACGGCGAAACCGTGCGCTTCAACCTTGGCGACGCGGCCAAGCTTCCGCTCGCCGAAGCGCGCAAGCAAGCGGTCGAAGCAAACGCGCTCTTGCTGCAAAACCCGCCGGTTGACCCCCGCGCCGAAAAGCGCAAGGCCGAACGTGCTCGCGGCGATAGCGTCGCGGCATTGCTCGCCGAGCAATATCGGCACGAGCTACGCCGCAAACGGAATCGGCACGCGGCGAAAGACGTTGCCGACATGAAAAAATACATCGAACCGCATTTCGGCGATTGGAAAGTTGGCGACATTCGCACCGCCAACCTGACTCGCTTCGTGCAAGGCATGCGCGCGACGCCGTACAACGCGCGCAACGTGTTCCAGTTGTTGAAGCGATTCCTGAAATCGCTGCGCGGCCGTCGGCTACATCGAACGGTCGCCAGTGACGCAACGGTTCACTGACCTTGTGCCGGAAGGCGCGCCCGCTCACCATTACAAAGCGAGCGACGCCGACATAAAAGTTTTTTGGAAAGCGACCGGCGAACTGGGCGGACCATTCGGCGCGGCATGGCGGTTGCTGCTTTTGACCGGCGCGCGGAAAAACGAAATCGGCGAACTGAGACGGCAGGAAATCGACCTTGGACAGAAAACCATTGTCATTCCCGCCGAGCGGTTAAAGTCCGGTCGCGACCATGTCATTCCGTTGTCAAAGGCGGCGCTCGCCATTCTCGAAGCTTTGCCGCTTTGGAATGGCGAGTTTGTTTTCGGCACGACGGGCGACTCAAGCCGCTAGTCGGATGGTCGAAGGCCAAAGCCCGGCTTGACGCCTTGATGCCCGGCGTGACGCTTCGGACGCATGACACGCGGAACATCGTGCAGCAAAAAATGGCGACCATGCAGATTGATGACCTAGTCGCCGAGCTAGTGCTAGGGCACGCCCTGCCGGGCCTGAAGCGCGTTTACAGCGACCCTTCGGCCTACCTTGACCAAAAGCGCGCGGCGCTCGAAACATGGGCGGCCGAACTCGCCCGCATCGTCGGCGACACGCCGGAAGCTAAGATCGTGCCGCTGAAGCGCAAATCGCGTCGCTGACGGTTTGAGGCTAGGTCATGTTTTCGCCTTCGCGAGAGCAGCACCCCGAAATGACCCGCCGCGCGTAGTCATTGCCCAGAGATATTCCCCGGCCTGGCCCTTGCCGGGCTACGTTTTTGTCCGATAGCGCCCGGCTTCGCTTGACCCGCCCCTAGTGCGTCTTACATGGCCGAATGACGCCCGGCCCCTATGGCCGGTCCAAACCCTCGAACCCGGAGTCCCGAACGCAACCGAGGCCGCACAGCGGCAACGAAAGAGCTTGGCTATGGCGACGAAATGGCTTCTCCGAACTGAATTGCCCGCCTATGGGGTTAACCTGTCGGCGACCGGAATCAATGAGCGCATCCGGGCCGGGAAATTTCCGGCCCCGTCCTATCATTTGGGCGGCGGCCGCGCGGTCTGGCGCGAGCAAGACGTCTCGACTATGTCGCGACCGGCGACGGCGGCGCGCATCGTTTGCGGAAAGTTGCGATATAACCCGCGCCCGAATCACCCCCAAGCCGAAAGGATCCTGCACATGGAAATGTCGAACGTCATCCCGATTATTGACGCCGTGAAGGTCGCCGACAAGCGGCGCGAATATCTCGATTGGCTGCGCAACGAAGCGGCCATCTATGACCGGCTCGCCGCCGATCAAGTGGACCTAGCGCAGCGATGCGAGGGCGAAGCGCAGCGTTTGCGCAGCGTCGCGGAAGCGGAATTGCTGAGACTTATGGCAGCGTAACAAAAAGCCCCCGCCGGTTTTCGAGGACGCGGCGAGGGCGGGAAGGTGCAAAACAATGGCGAAGATATATGAGGGCGGCGAGCCGCGTCAAGACGCCGACGAGATTGACGACGAGATTGACGAGGAAGCAAATCTTCCCGCCGCCGAAGACGATGACGAGGAAGACGAGGCCGAAGCCCAGCCCGGCGACGGCGGCTTTTCCGCTTACACGGCCGAAGATTTAGAGAACGCGCAATGGCTTGGCTACAATCTCGCCGACCTGAAATTTCAAATGCTGACTCGCCCGAAGGGCTTTCGTCCGCCGACGCCGTCGGAACTGCGCGAGGCCGTGGCGCGTGAAAAAGCGCAATACGCGGCGAAGCTTAGAACGCGAACGCCTCGAACTCCCTCAAACCGAAAACAGAATACTTTAGCCCGACGCCGGAAGCGCGGGCGGCGCTCGAACTTGCCGCCAAGCTTGGCCTTCCGCGCAACCGCTACATTCCCCCGAACTCGCTTCCGCGCGAGACGGCGGGAAAGATCGAGCGAACGGTCGAACACCGCATGACCGCTTATCCCCGCGACGCTTCGAACGTGATCATTGTCGAAGATGACCGCGCGAAATTTTTGCATAGCAAGCTTGGCGACGCGGGCATGCACAGCAAATGGATTGCGATTCGCTTTCTGGGCGAGCCTTATGTCGAACATGCCTTGTTCGGCAAAACGATTTATGCGGTCGGCGCGTTGCCCTTCCTTCGCAAGATCGCCCGCACTTATGAGCGCATGCCGGTTACGCTCAAAACCTTCTTGCAAGCGCCGGGCGAAATCGAGTTTGAGGGCGTGACGCAACGGCTCGAAGCGAAGGCCGGACTGCACGTTTACACGCCGCCGGACTTTACAGAACTCAGCGCCCAGCCGGGCGATGATAAGCGCGTGACGCTTGTTCGCCACGAAGCCCCCGGCAAGATCGCCGTTGTCGGCGACCTAAGCGAAGGCGTGCCCGCACTCGCCGACAAGCGCGTGTCAATAGAGGTCGAATTCAACGAGGAAGGATACGCTGGGGCGATAGCGTCGCGCGCAGCTAATGGGCGAAGACGCGAGACCGGAATTGGTCTTGTGCATGCACGGCTCGAAGACAGAATTCTGGGCGGTCTCGATTGGCAAAGACACGTTGCCGTGTTCGAAGCCGAACGCATCGCCGCCGCGAAGGCGAAGGCGCTCGAAGATAGCGCAGCGCGGCCGAACGTCCTTTGGTCAAGAAGCTTCTTGTGCCAAGGCTACACCGTCGCGTCAGCAATGCAGGATACCGGCAAGAGTTTCGCCATGTCGCGCTTGTCCTATGACTCAGCAACCGCCAAGCCGGGCGA
>CAVVSX010000012.1:0-186091 GCA_963750975.1 uncultured Alphaproteobacteria bacterium
AGAGCTGGCGACAATTGCCGAGAGATAGCCAACGCGCCTTTGCCGCTAGCATAGTGATCCTATGGGTCGCCACGCTTACAAGACTGCTTGAGCGGGTCGGAAATGGTCGGCTTCGCTGGAGAATATTGGCTTGGCGTAACACCTCGGTGTCTGGTATTCGGCCCCCTTTCGGATGCGCGTCCAGCACTTCGATTTCCGCTCGAGGCCACGCACGCCTTAGCGCGAGTGCCTGCTTAGTCGCCCTTGGCTCGAAAGCTGCCAGTCCGCAAGTGACGATGCAGATTTTCACGCTACCTCAAGTACCTGCCCATGTGTTTCGAGAATATTGGCAACGATGCGACTGGCGGCTCGTCCATCACCAAATGGGTTTTCAACCGTCGTCATGGCATGGTAGGTAGCGGCATCATCTAAAAGGGCTTCGGCCGCCGCTACGAGAGCGCCGGCATCAATTCCAACTAGCTTGGCCGCTCCAGCCATAGCGGCTTCCGGTCTCTCGGTTTCGGACCGGGTCACAAGGACCGGCTTGGACAAGGAGGGCGCTTCCTCTTGGATGCCACCGGAGTCGGTGATGATGAAACAAGATCGTCTCATCAACTCGACAAATGCAACATAACCTGTTGGCCTGAGCAGGTGGACATTTGGGACCGAGCGTATCTCGCGTAACACGGTTTCCATAACCCGCGGGTTTAGGTGAACCGGCCAAACCACCTCAACGTCTCGACGAGAGGCAAGGACGTTAATGGCTTGGCATAGATTAGATAGTCCTCCATCGAAGCTTTCTCGCCGGTGACCTGTCACTAAGATCGCCTTACGGTCGCGCGCAATGGTCGGCAAAGTTTGCGCAAGCATCATACGCAAGGCCGGATCATTTTCGATAGACTTGACGATTATCTGCAGTGCGTCGACAACAGTGTTACCTGTCACCCGTATTTTTTGTTCATCAACCCCCTCATTCCGCAGTTGCTCTGCGGCTCGCAGTGTGGGAGCCCACAGAAGGTCCGAAATCATGTCAACGGCGCGTCGGTTATATTCTTCCGGCCAAGGTGCCCGGAGATTGCCGGTCCTTAGGCCGGCCTCGACATGTCCAATCGGAGTACGTGCATAAAAGCTGGCAACGGCACTTGCGAAGGCCGTCGTCGTGTCGCCGTGAACCAGCACTCGGTCGGGTCGCACCTGCTCAAGCAGGGGCGCTAGCCTTACTAGGATCGCCGACGTAGTCTCGGCTAGAGTTTGTCGAGGGCGCATTATGTCGAGGTCAAAATCAGGTTTTATCGAAAAGACGTCGATCGCCTGGTCAAGCAATTCGCGATGTTGACCCGTCAAGCACACCAATGTCTCTATATGCTTCTGCTTCTGAAGCTCGAGCACCACGGGAGCCATCTTGATGGCTTCCGGTCGCGTTCCAAAAACGACAAGCACTCTAAGTTTAGCGCCCTTGGTACGCATCTCAATTTCTATGTTGGTCGTAAGAACTTCGGCTGCAAATCTTCATCGGCCGCGGCCGACCATTTCTCTGTAGATGTCGGCATAGGCTGGGACGATTGCTTGGTCGCTGAATAGGGACTCGACTCGCGCGCGACAGCGTGTGCGGTCAATCTCTGCCAATCGGTGTACTGCAGCCGTGAGCCCGTCTATATCGTCGGCGACAAAGCCGGTAACTCCGTGTTCCACCACCTCCGGCACAGCGCCACGTGAAAACCCTATAACGGGTGTGCCGCAGGCCATCGCTTCGACCATGACTATGCCAAAAGGCTCTTCCCATAGGATTGGCATGAGAAAGGCTCGGGCCTGCCCTAACAACGTGCTCTTTTGTTGATCATCCACCGGGCCAACATATTTCACCCGCACTCCGTCAACGTACGGTGCGATCTCGGCCTCGAAAAAACCACGATGCTCAGTCGCTACATTCCCGGCAATGACGAGGGGAATTCTCGCGCGCCGAGCGATCTCTATTGCGAGATGGGGACCTTTGATCTTTTCGACGCGGCCGAGGAAGACGAGCGGTGCATCGGGCCCAGGATCTGGGCAAAAGCGGTAGGTCGACAATGCCACACCGTTAAAGACGAGGTGCCAGGTTCCGAGATCGGCAACGCCCTGCATGACGGAATGGCTGATCGCTGTGAAGCGGAGCGTGTCCCGCGCGAGCGCCAGTCCCAGCCTTACCGATCGACGCGTAATCTCCCGTTGGTAAGTCATGAGCTTTGGGATCGGCAACGGTAGGATCGGCGTAAGATAAGCAATGCGAGAAAACTATGGACTAGGTCAAATTGACCAATGAACACGGCGCGGGCAAGCGTTGCGGCATTCCTGATTGCGTCGGCCTTCGAAGCGGCTTGACCTTTCCAGGCCATGGAACAAGGTGACCGGCAGTTGTTGAGTTTGGGTTTGCGAAGACTGTTACCTCGTGACCACGTGCCGTTAACCCGTGAGCGAGCATGTCGACAATTCGCTCGATGCCTCCATAATGAATGGGCGGCACCGGAATCTCGGGGTCGGCGGTTAATGCAATCCGCACAGGCGCCGTCTCGTACTAAAAAAACGAATTCCGTGCTCGATCAATTCGCCACGCAACTGCGATGAGCGCGGGCGCAGCCAGTTTAACACGCAAGCTCTTAGAGCAATCCGAGGCCATTTGAATCTGACGTCAGCGAAATGGCGGCTGCCTCAGTCGCGATAGCTTCGCTGTGCCCTACCGTAGGGCGACAGCGGATGGTAAAGCACATTTTTGTCCATGTTTGCCCATCTCCAGAGTTCACTGTGCCAATGGATTGCCCGAGTTGAGGGGCGTACATACGAAGCACGGTAGTTCGTTCCGGCGAATTGGTAGACAAAGTGCTTAGCGAGGCGAATGCGGTCCTTGAGGTATTCCCGTGTACTGTGAAATGCCATGCGGTGCGTTGAGCGCCACTGATAAGGGCAGAACTCCCACCATTTGGCTACGTTTTTTTGTAGGGAGTGTTCAGCGATATAAGGATTGAGTAGATGTGGCCCACCACCTCCAAAGCCCATTCCCTCTTTTGCGACCTCATCGCAACGGCGTCGTAGTTCGGCAACGTGAGGATCTCCAGGTTTGCACCAAATCGCGGAGTTGATCGCGCATTGTCCGAATTCTGGTTCCCAAGTCGACGCGAACCGTAGATCACTTGGTTCAGGTAACAGCCTTACGGCCAAGAAGTCGGTATCGAACCACCAACCACCTTTGCGCTCGAGCAAATGCAGCCGGAATTGGTCTGCAAAGCTCGCATAGCCTCCGGTGTCGTCGCGAAAGATTGCATGGCGCGGCAAGATAGCGTCCGCATCCTTGGTGACCACGCCCTGCGGGACATTGCTTATGAGTTCGTAGCAATAGAGGTGGACTTCGTAACCAACGGCCGAGAATGAGCGAAGGCAAATTCTCTCCATGCTGGAAAGGCGATCTCCAACCCACAGGAATTGAGCCTTCTGCTTCATGCAAATTTCGGTCGCGCTAACGTGGCTATCGAGCTAGAGCGACGTTGACAAAATATTGTGCAACAGCTTCGGGCGACATGACCTGATCATATGCAACTTGATTTTCCAATTTGATGCGCTGCCAATCATGCCTCGATATTGAAGTTAAAATACGTTCGAGCCCAACCCAATCCGCAGTTTCGTTCCAGTGAATATGAAAGCCATTAATGTCAAACCAAGGCTCGACGATCAATCGATCGGAGTAAACGGGTAACCCTACCATCAGCGCGAGGGTCATGACGTTACGCCAGCCCCAATGAAGACCGGTTGCGAAAACGCCCAGCCGACTGGACGCGAGCATTTCTTCAAAATCGTAGACTGGCCCCGTTGTCATGGGGAACTCATCACGATCTAGTTGTGCGATATCGCTCCCGTCACAGGCGCGTGGGTCTGACCAATTCAGACGTGAGTGGATCTCGTATCTGTCAGACATATTATGGAGACACTTATGAAGGTCCCGGCGATGCCGGGGCCACGCCCATAGCGTATCAAGGAGCACGACATCATATTCGAGTGGACGATCTCGTAGATCTAAAAGCTTTTGATATCGCGCCTCATAGTCAATATACGAAAAATACCAAGATCTTCTTCGGTTCACCCTAGAACTTATCCTGTGATGTAGATTGCGCACACGTTGGCTTAGGAATGGAATTTTATCCTGGCGACGAAGATTTGGACCGATGGGCACGAACTTTCGGACACGATCGAAATATGATCCGAAGGAAGCGACTAAGTCGGCAGCCCGCTTAACATAGAATTCTACTTCACTAGGAAGTTGCCACGCGTAAGGAGGCGAAAACGTCTTATCCACGAAGAATTCCTCATTATAACCAGCACAAAAATACGCATCTACATCGGCGACAAGAGGTGACATAAAAAAAAATGAATTCTCACTGTCGACAAGACAGCGTACCGAAGCCGTTTTCTCTCTAATTAGGATAGTGCTGGTATGTCGGTGTTGGGTTTTAGCGATTGATTGCGGAAAACCGTAATCCACGCACGAAGGCTAAAGGTAATTCCTCATAAGAAATCTGACGTTTCCGGTGCAGGCGCATAAGACCAAAGCCGCAGCAGACGCATTTCGGTGCTCGTGGGGGTGATTAAACCAGATGACATTCATGACTCCGCGTTGGCGTTCGTCGCAACGCTTCTTGTAGGCGGGCGGGCGGCCGCGCCAGCCGATAAGATTTGAAAAGAACATTAAATGCGGGTCCGCCAGCAGGGCAGATTTCGATGGTCATGAAGGACCGCGGGCACGCTGGGAGAGCACGTTCAGCTAGTTTCGGGGTGGAGGGATAACTCGCGTGGGCCAAGTGCTGATAGGAAAGGGCAAAGCCGCGCCGAATGAGTTCGCTATCTTTGCGCTCCCGAACACGAGTTTCGTACAGCTCAAGCGCCCGAAAATGGGAAGCCCAAGCCCGGGCCGACTTTCGTCCTGAAAGGCTCCTTCGATAGACCAGAACGGTAGTAGCATCGCGCGCCAGAACAGAAGAGCACGCGCTCGGCGGCAAGCACCACGCGGGTGTAATATTCGGCATCGTCGCTCAAGTGAGAGTGTTCGTCCCAAGGTCCGGCTACGAGCGGCAATTTCGCGCGGGACCAGCCACAAGAGCCGGCAACATCATGCAAAGCCCCTCGGCGCGAGAGAGCGCCAAGCCACTCAAGAGGATCAAGATCGCGCCATACGGTCTCGGGCTCGAAGCGAGTTTCAGTCGGACTGCTGGTAAAACCTGCCCCATTCCGCGGACGCCACGCATCCTGGCTGATCGCGAAGGCGAGACAACTGCCGTTCGATTTTGTTAGGAGCGATGAGATCATCGGCGTCGAGGAATTGGACGTAAGCTCCTTTAGCAGCCATCAACGCCCGATTTCGCGCCGCAGCTCCCCGGCGTTGTTCTGCCGGATTAGCGTTACACCCCGCTCGGCATATTGCGTCACTACTTTAGTAGACGCATCATTCGACCCGTCATCGACGACGACAATCTCAAGCGGGGGCCAAGTTTGATTTAGGATGCTGTCGAGAGTTGCCGATGAATCCCTCGCCATTGTAGCAAGGGATTAGGACCGAAACAGTAGGCAGGCTCACCGCTGGCGCCCCATTCTAACAGTCGCGGATGCAGCCGAAGACTGTCGCTCTGACGGCAACCACCTAACTCATGACGCCTGACAACCTCCTCGCTCCTGAACGTGCTGCCAACCGTGTTGGAAATATGATCGTTTGGACTCAGCGACATAGTGGTGCAGCACTGCAGATGGTTCTCGGCCCTCGTGCAGATCGGGAAGAACTCGATAGTCGTTAGCGGAGGCTTCAGCGCGGGGCTGCCCGGCAACTAGCATCGCGGTGATTGCTTGCTCGAGGAAGTAGGACATTCCTTCGCGCGCGACTAATTCCTTGCACCACCGCTCCAACTTGGTCCAGTCGATCTTATCGCTACGTAGACCGCAGAAACCGACGTTGACTAGCGGTGGAATTGGATGGCCGGCCAACCCTTCCATCAAGTGAGCCGAATAGCCGTACGCAGGAAGGGCATCCAACATGTGGCAGGCCTTCGTCGGCGCCGCCAGCCAATCGAGTAAGAAACGGGGCTCGCGAAAGAACAGCATGTCGGAGTCGAGCACGAGCGTCCAACCGCGGCGCCCACAATGGATATCGGTCAGCTTACGTAGGTGCGGATAGGTGAGTCGGCGAGTGCGAAGCTCCGGAAAGCGAGCCCCTGGAAGATGACGATCTAACTCTCGCTCAATTTCGCACAGCCCGACTACGCATATCCAGGGTATGGCGCGTTTAAGGTACCAAATGTGGTCCGACCGCAGTGTGCCGTCGTTGTAAACGACGGGAGTGATACGCACTGATGAGTTCGCCTGCAGCGACCAGGCACAAAAGAGCGTCTGGTACCAATAATCGACTCCGGTAACAAAATGTACCTCGTATCCTGAGTCGGATTTTGATGGCTTCAACTCGGGAAGCGTCTTGGCGGCCTCAATCATCTCCAAGCGTCCACGCTCCGTTCGCCACTGTTCGAGCGGACCACCTTCGCGGATCGATGCGCGGACCAGCCCGAGCGGCTGATGATAGGCTTTTAAGGCTAGTCGGCCGACCCCTGCACGGCGAACGAAGGTCCGAAGTTTGGATTCTGCCTTCATGAGACCGACGTCATGTGCCGCGGAGCAATCACACAACTTTCGCCAGGGATTGGCCACCCGCTATAACGAGGAGTATCCGTTTCTGCTACAAAGTGGCGGAGCGAAAGGGAGGCCCTCCAGCCATCGCCTTGCGTCCTCCTCGCAACAGACTGCGTCCATCGAAAATGCCACATGCTGCGCGCCAGCGGATGAAGTTCGCATCCGACGCCCACGCTTTGTTGGTGAGGTAAGCTCTCAACTTTCTGACAGGCAGAGACAGGGCCGAGGTCGATTCCCAAGGACTGATGCCATAAATATCGAGAACTTGGACCCACGTGCGATTCGCGCTGTACGCGTATCGGCCAAGATAGTCGCGGGTGAGCCGATTAGCAGGAATTAAGTGCTCCAAGCGTAGCTGCGGAAAATAGGCTACGTCCCATCCGCGAGTTAGCAGTGACATCATTATGTCGTTGTCTTCGCCAGACGCGAGGTCGCACCCCTTGCGACCCAAGCCCGCGCGAAACGGATCGGCTTCGGCCTCGCTGACATATGGGGCAAACGCGCAACGGCGGATCGCCATACCAGCGCCTATTGGTGTGCATTTTGGATAGCTGCGAGACGCTGCCTCTACTCCTCTCCAAGAGGCGACCAAAGGGGCTTCGCCGAGATCCCGGCAGCCGAGGTCAAGGCTGAGAGCCGGAAACCATTCCGGCGGGGGAAGCTCGTAACGAGGTAAGGATTTGCCACCCACCGCTCCGAGCTTCGGCGCTTGGCCCATTACAACAAGCACCTGATAAAGATAGTCTGGAGCCAGAATATTGTCGTCGTCCACGTACAACAGCACTTCGCCACTTGCAGCGTGAAAGCCGGTGAATTGGGCGCGGGTCAGCCCCAAACGTTTCTCAACTAGAACGCGCGCGGCGGGATGCCACGAGAGATCAACCAGCTCGGCAACCGGTTGTGCGCTAGCGTTGTCGACAACGATAAGCTCCCAACTTTGCCGATCAATAGAGCGTTGGCAGCGAATTGATCCAGGGTGCATGGAATGTAGTCCGGGCGCGGATTGTGTGTACAAAGAATGACCGAAAGCGGGAGCGTCACAAGATGTGCTTTCTCGAATGTGGCGCGTTTCGATGCGCCCTCTTGATCGCGCGCGCGTAGATCGTCTCCTGCAATGGGACAATTACTTCAGGGGCGTAGGCTGCGGTGACATGCGCTCGAGCAGCTTGACCCAATGCGGTGCGGCGATCTGGGTTGCGTAGCAACTCAATAATAGTGGTCGCCAGCGCTTGTGGATCGCGTGGCGGAATAAGCAGTCCCGTGTGCCCGTGCTCGATAATCTCGGCCATTCCTCCCGCGTTGCTAGCGATCACACCACGCGCTGCGGCCATTGCTTCCTTGCAAACGAAGGGCGAATTTTCCCAGACACTTGGAAAGATGCAGATGTCAGAGTCAGCCAGTAAAGCGGGAATTTCGGTGTAAGGCACTGCGTCCAGGAATTCAACGCCGGCTTTGTGTTCTCCCAGTCTACGTACCAAATAGGCCCGAAGATCTTCTCCTGTATTCGGATGCGGCAGGGACCGACCTATCAAGCGAAACTTCACTCCCGGCATTTTCTTAAGCACGAGTGGAATGGCCCGAGAGAGTTCAACAATCCCTTTACGCACTTCGAGTCTGCCGAAGAACGTCACGCGATTCGTCGTGGAACCGGCAGCAATCTCCAAAAGTGATGTCGAGGGGACAAATGGATTGGGGATTTTCGTAAGATACTCCTTTGGGAGAGACCATCTCTCGCGCAGCAGGGCGAGAATGGCGTTTGAGGGCGCCGTAATTTCCGCGGCCGTCATTGCGTGAACGCGCTCCTCATCAAAGCGGGGATCGTATTTCCAAAATGGTTTGGGAATTACACCGCGTCTAAGTCCACCAAATATAAATCGGGCTTTTGAGTACCGCGATCTGTAAAGTTCATTTACCTCATTGATCACAGAGGTCGGCGTATGCAGCCGCACAACCAACGGAAGCCCCGGAAAGGCCTTTGCAACGGCCGAGGCCTCGGCGCCATAGTCGGGTCCCTCAATCAGATCGAAGGAGCGACTGTCATGGTGTCGTGCAAAAACGGGAACAATAGAGGCCGCGAAGTCCCGACGAGGCGAACTAATCGAGTGAATCTCGACCCCGTTGTGAAGTTGTTTTTCCTGCGCATGATCTGCGCTTGTGAAAACGGCTACTGAATGACCGCGGCTGGCAAGTGCCTCAGATGCGAATCGTACATAAGTACCGATCCCTCCGCCCTGAGCCAAGCCAAAGTATTCGAAAGAGATAAACGCTATCCTCATCATGCCCAGGATGCGGTTAAATCCTAACTCGGCTCGATTTTTGCCGCCTGTTGCCACGGCTCAAACGGCCAGGGGTGCTTTTTTGAGTTGGCATAGTTTGGATCGAAAGCCGTGATCTCTTTGCGTCCGTTAAGCAGACGTTCGATCACCTCGACGCCCTGCATGAAGCAGTGGTCCTGATTGCTAACCTCGTACTTCCACATGCCGAAGCGACCACGCGAATAGACGTTATAGACTCAAAGAAGGGAATAATTTCGTCCAGCGCCTCGTCTCGATGCACGCCAGGTATCGGATAGCCATATTCGGCTCTGTACTTCCATTCGTCGATAATTTGATTCCGATCGTTAATCAGCCTCGTGTTCAAAGCTCCTTGGATCACGTCATCTAGAAGCAGGGCTTCATCGACGGGCTTGTAGGCCGATTCAGACACCTCGCACATGAGTGACCAGTGTCGGCTGCTGTCGGGCACGTTGTTGGGAGAATAATTGCTAAACACGGTCACGCGGTAGAATGGGCAATCTGCCTCTGGGAAATACATCCAGCATTTCTTCCGAAGTTCTGGATGTGGTTGACCCCTCAGCCCCAAGCCTATGATGTGAGAGCTTGAATGCAACAAGCCCTCGGCCAGCGGCTCCAGGTGATCCTGTCCAGTCAGCCGAACGAGCTTATTAAGGGGAATGGTTGAGATCAACGTTTCGTATTTGTATTTTGCGCCATTGCTGGTGAATACTTCTCGTCGCTTCAAATCTATTTTAGTAATTTTCTCGCTCAAGAAGAGTTTGTCTTGAGGAAGGTCCGAGGCACAGGCACGCCAGATAGCCCCAGTGCCCCCTAGCTTCGGAAACTGAAAGGTGCTGTTCGGGCCCCAGGAGACGTCGTCCTTGTCAAAAACGAGGTTATGAAGAACTCTTCCAAGATCTGTGCCAGCGACGCGTTCTCCAACCCAGACCGAACTCAGGTGATCTGCCGGGAATGCCCAAGTCTTGAAGTTGTAGGGCAGCAAAAAAATCTCTGCTATGCCGGGACCGAAATTCGCATCGATCCAATCCCTAAAATTGTGCGGCTTAGGGCGGGGGCACCGCATTATGTCGACCAACCCCTGAAGGCACTTATTCAGTTCTGCTTTGGGCAAGCGATGGATGTTGTTTTGGAATGGATAAGGGACAAAGCGCTCGCGAAGCCAAATCCAGGACTCCCGTTGGTGTTGAGCCAGCCGTCTTCCCCTAGGAACTTCCGCATGGCGGTATCGAAGTAATCATAATGCGAGAACTGAACATGTCCGCCGATATCCCAGGTAAAGCCCTCGGCATCAGTGAATGACGCAGCTAAACCTCCGGCGTATGGTGAAGCTTCAAGCAGGCTCCAGGAGGTCCAACCCAGTTCACTCAGCCGCCAAGCGGCGCCGAGGCCGGTAGGACCTGCGCCGATAATAAGAATTGATACGCGTGGCATCTGTCAGTTTTTGCTTTGCGACGTTTCTTAGATTAGTTGCACGCAATCGCAGAATTCATTTGAGGGTCAAGCTAGTATCCAGAGACACGCAGTCGTTTTCTGGCCACCAGAAACCTCCCAACGGTAGGGCACATAAATATCTCCAACAAAATGCCTTTTTGGCACTAATGAATATGGATGTGGAATAGATGTCACATCAAATCTCAATACCTCATCTATGTAATGATATAATGTTCCTACACGAAATACACAGGCTCTGATGAAATACGTTCCGGGAACTAGAGCCATTGGATTTACCGAGCACGACAAGACATGAGTGCCGCTTGAGAGAACTGGCTCAATTCCACCATCATGTGCTTCGGTGCCCTGGATTTCACGTCCATCAGAAGTCACAAATGAGAATCCAATAAGAACATCTTGGATTTTATTTCTGGATTTTAGCGTTATGCGGATGGTCGCCGGTTCTCCGAAATCAAGGTGAGAGCATCGACGGCCGTCTGAATTCAAAATTTCGAATTCTGTAAATGCGATCTCCTTAGTACCGCTCTGGTTTATCGGGGGAGAGCGTTCAATATCTACGTAACCATTAGTTTCCGATACACCCTCAGCCAAGTACTGCCCCACCGCTTTTTTAGGCTCAAGCGCGGCGCCAAGCCTTCCATCTTTTAGGAGCAGACAACGATCACACAGTTGCACAATGGCGCGCATATTATGCGAGACGAAAATTACTGTTCTACCTCCACCCGCGACATCTGCGATCTTGCCCAGGCACTTCTTCTGAAACTCGGCGTCGCCGACGGCAAGCACTTCGTCGACGATGAGGATTTCCGGCTCGAGATGCGCCGCCACGGCGAAGGCCAGGCGCACATACATGCCGGACGAATAGCGCTTCACCGGCGTATCGAGGAATTTCTCGACCTCCGCGAAAGCGACGATCTCGTCGAACTTTCGTCTGATCTCCGCGCGCGTCATGCCGAGGATCGCGCCATTGAGATAGATGTTCTCGCGGCCGGTGAGCTCGGGATGGAAGCCGGTGCCGACCTCGAGCAGGCTCGCCACGCGGCCCTTGATCGTGACGCGGCCCTCGGTCGGCTCGGTGATGCGCGAGAGGATCTTGAGCAGCGTCGACTTGCCGGCGCCGTTGCGGCCGATGATGCCGAGCACCTCGCCGCGCTTCACCTCGAAGCTCACGTCCTTGAGCGCCCAGAACTCCTCGGTGCTGTCGCCCGCGACGATGTGCGCGGCCGCGCGCCATGTCGGCCGTTCGGCGCCAGGCACCGCGCGCGGCGCGCGCGATGACGTCGCGCAGCGCCACGTAGCGCTCGCGCTCGGCCTCGTGGCCGATGACGTATTTCTTGCCGAGCCCTTCGGCGCGGATGACGACGTCGCCCGCCATTTCAGATCAGATCCGCGAAGGTACGCTCGGTGCGGCGGAAATAGGCGATGCCGAGCCAGAGGAACAGCGCGACGACAGCCAGGCTGAGCAGAAATCCCGGCAGGTAGAGCGTGCTTTCGCCGCCGAGCATGCACCAGCGGAAGCCGTCGATCACGCCGACCATTGGATTGAGGCTGTACCAGAAGCGCCATTCATCCGGGACGACGGAGCTCGAGAAGCCCACCGGCGAGACATAGAGCCCGAACTGGACGATGAACGGGATGATGTAGCGGAAGTCGCGGTACTTCACGTTGAGCGCCGTGATGAACAGCGCCGGGCCGAGGCTCGCGAGCACGGCGAGCGCAACGAAGAACGGGCAAGAACAACGATCTGCCAGCTCGGCGCAGAAGCCGAACCAGGCCATCAGCGCGGCGAGCATGGCGAGGTTGATGGCGAAATCGACCAGCGCCACGACCGCCGACGAGGCCGGGATGATGATGCGCGGGAAATAGACCTTGCCGACGAGGTTGGCGTTGCCGACCAGGCTGTTCGAAGCTTCGCTGAGGATCGTCGAGAACAGGAACCAGGGCAGCATGCCGGCGAACACCATGATCGGATAGGGCGCGGCGCCCTCGCTCGGCAGCTTGGCGAGCCGGCCGAAGACGACCGTGAAGACGACCATGGTCAGGAACGGCCGCACGACCGCCCAGGCGACGCCGATGACGGTCTGCTTGTAGCGAACGGCGACGTCGCGCCAGGCGAGGATCGCGAACAGCTCGCGATAGGCCCAGAGGTCGCGCCAATAGTGGCGCTCGGCGCGGCCGGGCTCGAGGACGAGCACGCGCTCGCCCTCGCGCCGGAACTCCGCTTTTGCGTCATCGAGACCGTCATGCTGCCGCCGCGGGGAGCGATAAATTCGAGGCCGGGAAGCAGTCGCCGGATCACCCTGCAAACCTGGGCAGCAAATACCGCCCGTCCGAACCGGGCGCGAACCGCCGTAGCAAGCGCATCGGGATCGGGTTTTGGCTGCGCGAGCAAGCGCGCAGATTGCGGCCGGAAGCTCAGCTTCCGTAGTGATAGTGCCCAATTCGCCGTCGCCAAGAGCATCCCGCGCGCCGCCAACGCCAAGCCCAAGCGCCGGCGTGCCGCACGCCATCGCCTCGAGGAAAGCGATGCCGAATCCCTCCCCCGTCGACGGCATGACGAAGAGATCGGCCATGCGATAGGCGTCCACCAGCGTCTCGCGACCGACCGCGCCCACGAAGCGCACGCGATCGGCAACGCCCAGTCTCGACAGCGAGGCTCTTGAGCCGGCCGACGTCGTCGCCCTCGCCGACGCACGACATAAATGACGTCATGACCCGCGGCGACGAGTTGCGGCAGCGCCTCGATCACGCGGTCGTGGCCCTTGTAGCGCTCGCGCGCATCCATGCGGCCGACGGTTAGGAGCACGCGCTTGCCTTCAAGGCCCCATTTCGCGCGCAGAGCGCGAGCCGTCGCCCGGAGTGAAAGCCTCGTCGACGGTATTGGGCAGCACGATGACGCGCTCCGGCGCGATCGCGGCCCAACCGAAGAACGCGCGCGCGCGTATAGCGCGAGACGCAGAGGACGAGATCGGCTGCCTCGAGCGCCGCGCGCTGAAGCCGCGACGGCCGCGGCCACGCCTCGATGCCGTGCAGTTTGAACGATCAGCTTGCGCCTTTGAGCTGCGCGCGATCAGCGCAGCAAGCGGCGCCATATAGAGATGTCCGCAAAATACGATATCGATTGATCGGCGTGAGCGCTGCCTCAGCGCTGTCAGCGCATAGGCGACGCGACCGGGTCTTGGCGGCATTTGCTCGATCGCGTCTGGCGGCAACACAGCGATCCGGCGCGTGGCGCGGCAGCACCGTGATCGGCGACACGGCCCCGCTAGCTCGACGACGCGCGCTGAGGAAATCGCGATTATATTGCGCGATCCCGCCACGCCCGCCAAAGGCGTCGGTCACCAAGCGCAAGCATCTGCAGGAGCGGATGTCATGCGCCCGCGCCTCGACGCGGTCGATAGTGAGCGGCTCGCGAGAACGACGCGCGACCAGCGCCGCGACGCCAATCCCTTGCCTCTTCGCTCTTGTCTAGCGACGGCGTGCTGCTCGAGCGGCCCATCCATCCAGCTCCCGGTCGGCACGCGAAACCGGTTTTGGCTCGGCTCACAACTTCGTCTGGCAGCGGAACTGTCGGCGCCTGCGCGAGCGCCGCCTTACCTGCGCCAGGGATGAGCGCCGGCATCGCCGGAGCGAGCGATTGAAGCAGCGTTGCATCGACGAGTGGTACGCGGATCTCAACACCGTGGGCCATTCCCGCCCAGTCGGCGTCGCGCAAGAAGCTGGTTGCGCATGTAGTGCGCCGACTCGAGCGCGCAGACCCGCGCGACATCGGATCCCGGATCAGGCGACGAGGCTCGCAGCTAGACGGCGCAGCGGCTGCAGCCGGCGCAAGCCCTCTCGCGCCAAATCAGGGTCCATGATCTGAGGCAACTCATGCGGCAGATGCAGACCGCGTCGCAGAAGATAGGCGCCGGCCCAGCTATTCGCGTACTCAAGCATGCCCAGCGCCTTTGGCTGCGCCCGCGCCAAACCGGGAGCCACAGTGCTCAGAACCAGACGCGCGAGGCGCCCGACGCCCGGGCACCGCGGCAAGCGGACCGAAGCGCCGGCGCCAGCGGGGCACGTCGACAAAGCTCGGATAGCCGGCCAGCAGCTCGTCGCCGCCAAGCCCAGAGATCGCGACCTTCAGGCCCGCCTCCTTGCGCGGCCTTAGCGACGAACCACGTATTCACGCCATCGATGGAAGGTTGATCCATGGCCTCGAGAATCGACAGGGAGATCGTCGCGGAACTCCCGCTCGCTGACGCGCCGCACGATGTGTTTCGCGCCGTAACGCTTGGCAATTTGCGCGGCGAGCGGCGCCTCGTCCTCGGCCGTGCCGCTGAACTCTTCGAAGGCGAGCGTGATCGCGCGGATCTCCTGTTGGCCGGCATCGCGCATCAGGCCAAGCAGCGCGCCTGAGTCGACGCCGGCCGACAGAAAAATCCCCACCTCCACATCCGCCAGCAGATGCGCCTTCACGCTATCAAGAGCGGCGGCGCGCACGCGTTCCTCGAGCTCGACTGCAGGCACAGGATTCGTGGCGCCCTTGGCGAGGATCGCCGCGATGCTCGCGAAGGGCTTCGGCTCGCGCGGACCCGCGGCGTCGACCCACTGGCTGTGGCCCGCAGGCAGAGCGCGGATTTCGCGATATAGGGTGAAGGGCTCCGGCACGCTTCCGAACAGATGGAAGCCGACGAGGCCTGCCGGCTCCGGATCGCTTGAAACACCACCGCCCGCGAGCAGCGCTTTCACTTGTGAGGCGAAGCGGAAGGTCCAGCCGTCATTGGCGGTGTAAAGAGGCTTTATGCCGTAAAGGTCGCGCGCGAGGAAAAGACCCCGCCGCGCGTCATCCCAAATCGCGAAGGCGAACATTCCCCGCAGGCGATGCAGCATCTCGGCGCCGTGCCGCGCATAGAGGTGCAGCAGCACTTCGGTGTCGGAGGTCGTGCGGAAACGCGCGCCTTCGGCCTCGAGCTCCTTGCGCAGTGTCGGGATAGTTGTAGATCTCGCCGTTGAAGACGACGACCAGCCGTCCGTCTTCGCTGATCATCGGCTGCGCGGCGCGCTCAGAGAGATCGAGGATCGAAAGCCGGCGATGACCGAGGCCGCAGCGCCGCTCCTCACTCCACCACATCCCCGCGCCGTCCGGGCCCGCGTCGCCGCATCGCCTCTCTTGTCGCGAGCAGCTCGGTTTCCGACGGAGAACTCGCCGCCGAGTGATAGGCGAAGATGCCGTTCAAGCCGCACATCGATCTATCGCGCTCAGTCATTCGCGGAAAGCTGGTATTCTTAGCTAAAGCTACCGCAGGTCGGGTGCAAAGCAGCCCAACTCACCGCCCGTCTTTGAGGCGTCACGCGTGCAGCGATGGAAGAGAACCCCTCCTGATCGCTTATGTCAAAGGCGGCTCAGCAGAGCTCAGCGTGCCGCTAAGCCGCAGATTGCACCGTCGCCGCTATCTTCGGCCGGCGCGGCGGCACCGGCGGCACGCGATGCGGCATCCTCGCCGAACCGCTAGCGCGCGGCGCAGCACCGCCTTTTGGTTGATGCGCTCACCCGAAATAAAAGCAGGAGGGTGCGCAGCACTATCCTGAAATCGAGAGCAGTGAGAGATGCGCGACGTACCAGATATCGAGCGCGGCTTTGTCTTCAGGAGCGAGCTTGCGACCGCCATTCACCTGCGCCCAACCCGTCAATCCCGGGCGCACAAGAAGTCGATCCTGCGTCCCGGGCTCGTGATCGGTGATGATCAGAGGTCGAGGCCCAACGAAGGACATCTCGCCCACCAGGATATTGTAGAGCTGAGGCAGCTCATCCTAATCGGCTGAGCCGGAGCAGCGCCCCAAATTTCGAAGCGCGATGCTTGATCAGGAATGCGATTGCCATGTTCGTCATGCGGGGCACGCATCGTGCGGAACTTGTACAACCTAAAATGCCGGCCGTAACGACCAGGCCTGTGCTGCCAGAACACAACCGGAAGCCCGACATCGATCGCGATCAGGGCCGCTATCGCCGCGAAGAGTGGCGCCGTAGATCAGAGCAAAATAGCGGCGGCAAACACATCGGCAAGCCGCTTCGGATATCTATGACGCCGTCCGGAGCCTGACAGATTGGAGTGCTCATCAGGAGATCGGCGCTCTTGCGTTGTCTGATGCGCCAACTGCTTCGGAGGTGGTCCGAAGCCGAGCAGCTCCGGCAGCCAGTCGATCCTCAACGTCCGCGGATTTCTCAAAATCAAGCAGCGCCTGTCGGGCGGCTCGGCGAAAGTCGTCTGAGGTGCTCGGCAACGACGATGCGATCGAGCCACGTGCCATGCACCTCGAGTTCCTGCGACAACCTTCAAGAGATCTTCTGGCACGCCGAGAACTTTATATGACCGAAGCAGCCGGCCCGGCATGTAGCGTCCCGTTCGCCAAGAACCCGACGATTGAGAATTTCCGTGCCCCGAATTCTGTCATCGCGCGCACATAGACTTCCGCCAGGTGGTTCACCCCCACGATCAAGACGTTCTCCGTTTCTGGTCCCCGCACGAACTGCTGCTCCGCCAGAGCATTCCGTTCGCGCCAAACGCGAAGCGCCAATCTGCGTCCCGGTCATCGACCGCCACCAAAAAGAACCACTGCAGCAGCGGCAAAGACCGCGAAATGTCCAGAAGCCGCGTGTGGGAAAAGGTGGCCAACAAGGCGAGCAACACCGTCACCGTAACGGCAAGTTGCAGTCGCATCAGTTCGGTGAGCGACGTGTACCGCCACAGGCTGCGGTTGAGACCCGCCAGCGGAAAGACAACGAGCGGCTATAACGAAACTCAAACAGGCATAAAGAATGGCGGCCGCGAGCGCCTGTGCGCGCGGCGCGAAATGATCACGCATAAGAAGTGCAGCAAATGGTGACAGGGCGACCCAGAACAGGTCGACCCCGAGAAGCAGATATTTTCGGTTTATCCCCACCGTACCCGCGTCTCTACTGGACGGTCAAACGGCCGTCGTACCCTCGCGCCCAGCTTAAAAATTCAATCGCGCGTTGTAAACTCACTATTAATCGTGTCAATTCGGCGGCTCGCTGTCAAGCGACTCTCGAAATATGACTTTTTTGTCACAGCAAGACCCCCGGTTATGACGTTCTGCGACGTTTAACACGCTGGTGTTGTCATCAGTTAGGTTGTAGCGTTGTCTACTGAATCCGATCGGGGGGTCCCATGTGGCGAACGTAGCTGTGATTTGTATCGGCGTCTGTCTCAGCGTGCCAGCTTCAGCGGCAACGCTAGAGGCGATCCAAGGACAAGTTCTCATCAATCATGGAGAGGCTTTCAGCGCGTCGCGAGCTGCCACCGAGGCGCGCGAGGGCGATCTCGTCATGGCGAACCCGGGGGCAGCGCCAAGCTGATATATCCCGGCGGCTGTGTTACCGAAATCAAACCGGGCACTGTCGTCACGGTCAATGACGGTTCGAAGTGCCCGCAACCAATGCTGCTCGGAAACGATGATTGCGACAGCATACACGGATCCCAATGACAGGGACCGGTGTCGCTGCCGGAGCGAACGCGACAACTAACGACGATAAGGATCTCCGACCGCGCTGCGGCTTCATTTGGTGGCCATTAGCTGCCGGAGTTGCAATTCCGCTCGCCGGTTTCCTGATCAGCACCACCAACAACGACCCCGCGCCACCATAACAATGGTGGTGGATGGTGGCGGCGGCGGTGGCGGCGGCGGCGGCGGAGGCGGCGGCGGCGGCGGCGGCGGCGGCGGAGGCGGCGGCGGCGGAAACGGCGGCCCCCACAGACTGAGAGCATTGAGCGCGCCACTGTCCCTTTGCGGTTCGGCTTCTCCAAGAAATCGTCACAATCCAAGCGCCTACCTAACTTCTGGCGGTCTACTTGCCGCAGCTTCGGCAACCAATGGAAGCTCATGCGGGCTTGGCTTAAGCGCTGCGTCGGCGAGATTCTTCTTCGCCTGCCGCGAAGGCAGGCAGTCGACCCCCTGTTCTATGCCTGCGCGTTCATGGCCGCCGCCAGCCTCGTACTAGGCGGCGGATCAAGAAGCGGCTCACCTGAGAGACGCGATCCTCGCACTGCTCGCTATACCCCTGCTCGCATTGGGCGTTTGGCGGCTTTTCGAAACGGACATTACTCGGCAGATGCGATGGGCCTTGTGGTTTTGCCTAGCACTCGTGGCCCTCCCCTTGGTGCAACTGGTGCCACTTCCTGGCTGGATATGGACACTCCTGCCGCATAGAGAAATCTCAGCCGAAAGCTTCGCGCTCATTCATCAAGACGTGCCATGGATGCCTATAAGCGTCTCGCCGGAGGGGACTTGGTTGAGCGCTTTATCTCTGCTCCCGCCGCTTTCCCTCTTTATCGGCGCATTGCTGCTTGGCTACCGAGATCGTCGGTGGTTAAGCCTCGTGCTCCTTTCCGTCGGCGTGATCAGTGTCTTCCTTGGCCTTTTGCAAGTTGCCCAAGGCCCAACAAGTCCTCTCCGCTCCTTCCAATCCACCAATCTGACTGAAGCCGTCGGGTTCTTCGCGAACCGAAACCATTTTGCGGCCCTCGTCTATGTCCTTGTGCTCCTGGCATCAGCTTGGGCGGTCAATGCTGGAGCCGCCTCCGGATCAGCCTTTAGCCGCAAGGAATTTGATGCCGCAGCGACCTTTGCCGCCCTCGGCTGTTTCACAATTCTTGTCGTGCTGTTGGCGGCTCAGGCCATGGCGCGTTCCCGCGCCGGCATCGGCCTCACAATAGTTGCCTTGCTCGGGGCGTTCTCGCTTGGCATTTCGGATCGGCGGGTCGGGAGTGGAGAATCCGCGACGCATCGATGGCTCTTCGGCGCGATCACGCTCGCTACCGTCTTAACGTGTCAGTTTGCGCTCTACCGCATTCTTCAACGTTTTGAGCGCTGACCCAGCCGATGAGGCGAGGCTCATTTTTACCCCTAACACGATTGAGGCAGCGAGAGCTTACATGCCGGTCGGATCAGGGCTTGAAAGCTTTGTGCCGGTGTATCGCCTGTTCGAGCAGCCTCAAGACCTGTTCGCCAACACTTACATCAGTCCACGCTCATAACGATGTCGTCGAAGCGTGGCTGGAAACCGGCGTCTTCGGTCTTGCCCTCATGGCGTGGTTCGTCGTGTGGTTCGTGCGCAGGTCCCTAGAAATTTGGCGTGGAGGCTGTCCCTCTGCAGGCCGATGCGATTGATTGGTCTCTCGCGCGCTCCGCTACAATTATCCTTCCGCTTCTCGCCGCCCACTCCTTCGTCGATTTTCCCTTGCGGACCGGCGCCATCATGGCGGTTGCCGCCTTCGCCTGCGCGCTCATGATCGAGCCGCCGGCTTCTGCGTTGCGGCGGAGCGTCGCCCGAGGAGACGCTCGCGAAAAAGAGCGTGAAGTCGAAGCTCAACCCGGCTCCGGTCCTCGTGACCGCATCCGTTTCGATCGAGCCAAAGGCGCTTACGCCCGCTGCGCTCCCCTCCACACCAAGAGAGCGTTGGGGCACCGATGAGCAGTGGCCAGAAGAGTGGCAGGGCTCTCAAGACCGATATCGACCAAAGCCGCCGGACGGGTCGGAGCAGATGATCGACCTACACTGCCATATTTTACCTGGCATCGACGACGGCGCTCCCGATATGGCGACCGCTATCAATATGGCCGAAGCATTTGTCGCCGACGGCGTGACGGTGGTGGCCTGCACCCCGCATATCTTACCGGGGCTCTATCACAATTCCGGTCCCCAGATCCGCCAAGCTACCGCTCAGTTGCAGAGGCTGATTATGGAGGGTGGCATACCTCTCCGCCTCGTCACCGGCGCTGACAACCACGTCGTGCCAGAGTTCCTGGCAGAACTTCGCTCGGGCAAGCTATTGTCGTTGGCGGATACCCGTTACGTTCTGGTCGAGCCGCCCCATCACGTCGCGCCTCCTCGCCTCGAAGAGCTGTTTTTCAACTTAATCTCAGCGCAATACGTGCCGATTCTCACCCATCCGGAGCGACTGACATGGATTTCCTCGAATTACGCGGCTATGACGCGGCTGAATGCAGCCGGGGTCTGGTTCCAGATCACAGCCGGGTCTTTGGCTGGTGATTTTGGCCGGAATGCGCGATATTGGGCCGAACGGCTACTGGACGAGGGAAGAGTCCATCTTCTAGCGACCGATGCGCACGACCTGAAACGGCGCCCTCCCAATCTGAGCCGCGGGCGCGAGCTTGCCGCACGACGCGTCGGTGAAGTGGAAGCCCAGAATTTGGTAGTCACCCGTCCACGGGGCGTGTTGAGTGATGTTCCGCCATCAGAGTTACCTCACCCCGGACTTCGATCGGCGCGCGGGAGCTTTGATGGAAACTTGCAACAAGGATGGGGTCGCAGATGCGAGGAAATCTGATCACTCTCGCGGCCGGAGTTTTGTTGGCCGCCTGCGTGAGCTCTTCCAATAGTTCGCAATCAGAAACATTGGGGGCCCCGCAGGCAACTAGCAGGTCCTACTGGCTCTCGTACTAGCAACGAAGCTTTGCGGCCGATCAAGGTGGCCGAAAGCCAAACAGCCCCAACAACCGCCGCTTACAGAATTGGCGCCATGGACGTGCTTGATATCTCCGTATTCCAAGTTCCGGAACTCACCAAGAGCGTGCAGGTCGCGGACACCGGCACCATCAATTTGCCTCTGATCGGTGAAGTCGTCGGTTGTAGGCAAAACGGCGCAACAGGTCGAGCGAGATCTGACCACGAAGCTTGGTGCAAAATACCTGCAGAACCCGCAAGTGACGGTCTATGTGAAGGAGTACAACAGCCAACAGGTTACCATTAGGGCGAGATAAAAAAGCCAGGCGTGTTTCCACTTAAGGGAACAACCTCGTTGCTGCAGTTGATCGCTATGGCCGGCGGATTCGAGCAGGATTTCAGACTCGACGGTGCTCATCCTACGTCAAGCCAACGGTAAAAGGTCGGCCGCGAAGTTTGATGTCAGTGCGATTCAGAAAGGTCGCGCCGATGATCCCGTTCTCGCAATCGGGAGACATCGTTGTAGCCGGGAAATCAGCAATCAAGGCTGGCTTTAATGCCATCCTGAAAGCTCTGCCTGTCGCTGGCTTGTTTAGCTTCTTGTAGTCGGTCCTTAGACAGCTACGCAATCATGAGCGCAAACCTGGCCAAAGTCCCAAATCGCCGACCGGAGGGAGGGCAGCTTGTTCTTGCCGCTCAGAACCTTCCTGCCGCACACGACCCGTATGGAATGCAAGCCGGCTATCCAGCAACCGGTGCTGAAACACCCGGCCACTCTTATCTTGATATCATCCTCGAACTCTGGCGCATCGCTTACAAGCGCAAATGGCTCATCTTGGGCATCGCGGCTGCCTTTCTGACAATCGGCTCGCTACGAACCCTGATGAAAGTCCCGCTTTATACGGCGACGGTCCGCCTGCAAATCGATCGCAACGTCGCCAAGATCGTCAACACCGAGGGCGTGCTCCCAGACAAATGGCGATTACGACTTCTTGCGGACGCAATATGAGCTGCTGAAAAGTCGAAACATGGCGGAGAGGGTCGTCTCCTCTCTGACGCTCGGTGACGATCCGGATTTGCTCAAGCCGCGAGAATTCTCGCTACTCGGTCTCATTACGGGCCTATTTAGCCCCCCCTCCAGATCGGTCAGCCATCGACGGCAGCGCCGCCAGCGCAGCGGCCGTAGGCATGGTAATGGGTAATCGTGGCGGTTCAACCGGTGATGGGTTCTAGCTTAGTCGATCTCAGCTATACCGACACGTCTCCTGAGCGAGCGGAGCGGATTGCCAACGCCTACGCCGACGCCTTCATGTCCGCCAATCTCGACAAGCGCTTCCAGGCCAATGCCTCCGCGAAGACGTTTCTCGAAGACAAAATTCAACAGCTAAAACTTCGCCTCGAGGAGTCAGAGAAGAAGTTGCTGACCTTCGCGCAGGACCAACAGATCGTCGACGTCAACGATAAAGCCTCGATCGCTGAGACCAACCTTGCGCAGCGCAAATGCTGCACTCGGCAACCTGATCGCGGAGCGCACGAAAAACGAACAGCTGTGGAAGCAAACCCAATCCGGCGAAGACCATCGATCTGCCGCAACTTCTAACGACAAGTCCATCGAAGGCTTGCGCGCCAAACGCAAGGAACTGGAGACTGAATATCAGCAGAAGCTGCAAATCTTCAAACCCGACTACCCGGCGATGGTGCAAATCAAGAACCAGTTGGATGAGATTGATCGGCAGCTCGCCGACGAAGCAAAGACGCTCAAGGACTCGCTGAAAGGCGCTTACGAAGCCTCTCTGGCGCAAGAGAAGGAGATGCGGAACCGCATCGAGACTCTGAAAGCGGATGTTCTCGATCTGCAAAAGCGGAGCATTCAGTACAACATCCTTAAACGGGAGGTAGATACCAATCGCGAGCTCTATACGAGCCTGCTGCAGCGCTACAAGGAAGTGGATGTCGCCTCAGGGGTTGGCGCCAATAATGTCTTTGTCGTCGACCGAGCTGGCTTGCCGGCGGACCATCCGGTCCCGATCTGATGCGCGCGATCCTTATGTCGCTCGCCCTCGGACTTGGGGCAGGTTTGGGCGCGGCCTATCTCCTCGACCGACTTGACAATAAGGTGCGCTCGGTCGAGCAGCTCGAACTCGCCTCCGGCCTTGCCTATTCTCGGCGTGATCCCCAACGTCACCCATGTGGAAGAGCAGGTCGCAGATGTCCGCTCAGCCCTGAACGAAGCATTTCGTTCTTTCTGTACGGCGTTGCAATTCGCGACTGATCAAGGTTTGCCCCGTACAATAGCGATCACCAGCTCCGGTCCAGGCGAAGGCAAATCGCTGACGTCGATCGCCATGGCTAAGCACTTTGCTTCGCTTGGCCGCAAGGTTCTGCTCGTTGATGCAGATTTGCGCAATCCGTCTCTGCATCAAAAGCTCAATGGCGACAATTCGTCAGGGACTCAGCAATTACCTGACCGGCGCTTGCGCGCCTCCTGAGGTGATGCAGAAAACCGAGGTGGCGAATCTTGCTTTCATTGCCTCCGGCCCCCTTCCCCCAAATGCCGCCGATCTTCTCGGCGGGCCCCGCGTGCTGTCGCTGCTTTCGGTTGGGTGCGAGGTGTTTGATTTGATCGTGATCGACGGGCCACCCGTCTTGGGGTTGGCCGACGCGCCATTTACTCGCAAGCGCAGCCTCCGCAACCGTCTTCGTCGTAGCTGCGGGAACGGCGCGCCCCGCCGTCATTCGCGGTGCGCTTAAACGGCTACAGCTTGCCCGCGCGAATTGTTGGGTG
Source organism: uncultured Alphaproteobacteria bacterium (assembly GCA_963750975.1). GTDB lineage: Bacteria > Pseudomonadota > Alphaproteobacteria > Rhizobiales > Methyloligellaceae > Methyloceanibacter. Next base: position 23,678 of record CAVVSX010000012.1, read on the forward strand.
CCGTTCTCACCAAATACGATGCAAAGTCCGTCGCCTATGGCTACGGCTACACAGCGGGCCATGAGTACAGTTATCAATACAGCTACCGCGCTGCGAGCGAGAAGCCTGAGCCAGACCCAGCGCCCCAGATCCCCCAACTCGCAGATCTTCGGCAGAGACTGACCAAAATCGCTGACAACATATGACGAACCATTCGACCATATGGATGGCCATCGATCTCATGCGGGCACCCTCCAATGTGAGACGCGTGCGGGCCGCGCCTTTGCCGAAGGATGTCGGCAAACTTCTGGCCGATTGCCGCAGGAGATGAAACAGCCCTCAGCGAGGCAAAGAAGGCCACCAATCGATCCGAACAGTCGCTTCGGGAGGCGGCCGCCTTCTACATCGAACAAATCTTGCTGCATCCCGATGCTGATCACTATCGAGTCTTGGGCGCGCAGCCCGATGCGAGCATCGCAGAGCTGCGGCGAAACATGGCCTTGTTAATTCGCTGGCTGCATCCCGATCACAAGAACGGATCAGATAGAACGGTCTTTGTCGGGCGGGTCACGCGGGCCTGGAATGAGCTGAAGTCGGAAACTCGCCGCGCGGCATACGATCTCGTCTCGGCGGCGTGAGCTCGAAAAGCGCGCCTCAAACTCAGCTAAGCGCAATCAGAAGCGGATGCCGTCAGCGGCACGCGCGGATCGCGGCACGAGAGATCGGAAGTCACCCCGGGACTCCTGAAACGCATCATGGTGAGCATGTTTGGCGAGCGGGTTCTTTGACCCTACATACTGCACACCGATCCGGAGGCATCGCAACAGCCGCCGCTGCAAACGGCCGAACATGCACGCGCGTTCTGCGTCCGCTTCAAACAGCCGATGGCCGGCTCGCCGCGCGTCTTCGCGCCTACCGCAGGCCCGATAGTCATCGTCTTGTCAATGTTACTGGCTCTGGGGGGTCATCACTCATAGCTTGGTGGCCTATCTTGCTGATGTGTCTCCCGAGACCGCTTACTGGCTGCATGCCACGCCCAACGGTTCTCCTCAATCTGGCTGACGACAAACTCAATGCGGATGCGGACAAGAAAATTGTCGAGCCCGTGCTGTCACCTAACTTCGAGCATGCCGGCGCGAGACCGCTCTTACGCCAAGGGCATCCAAAGCATCGAAAAGCTAGACGCCCAAGACGATGCTCGAAAACCGTCGAAAAGGACGCGACGCGCCGCGTCCAGCAGCACCGCCGATAATCTTAGCGAGGCGGACTATGCAGAGGTTAAAGTTGGGCGAAGCAGGCACTTCGCGAACGACCCGCTCAACGCGCGAGCTTTGCGCATCTTAGCTCAAATTGCAGAACATGGTTCCGATGACTCTCGCACCGAAGCGCTGATGCAAGGCGCCGCGCAACGTTCGCTACAAGAAAGCCTCGCGATCTTTTGGATGATGCGGCAGAGCTACCGGGATCAGGATTTCGCCGAAGCGATCCGCTATGCTGATATTTTGCTCAGGACAAGGCCGCAGCTGTCGGAGCACGTGTTCCCGATGCTGGGGCGGATTGCCGAAATCCCAAAGGCCAAGGGCGAACTGAAGGGCATTTTGGCGAAGGACCCGCCCTGGCGAGCTCAGTTTTTTGACGCACTCCCGCGTAATGTCACTGATGCGCGGACCCCGCTCGAGTTGTTGCTAAGCCTGCGAGATGTCGCCGCGCCGCCCACAGATGCAGAGCAGCAAGCCTATCTGCAGGCCTTGATCGACCACAAACTTTACGAGCTCGCTTATTATAGTTGGCTGCAGTTCTTGCCGCCCGAGCAGCTCAGCAACACCGGCCGCCTCTTCAACGGAAGCTTCGAGGTTCCACCCTCGGGGTTACCATTCGATTGGGTGTTTCAGAAGGCCTCAGGCGTCAACATCAAATTTGCCGCCGCGCCCAGATCACGAGCGACGAGCAAGCCTTGTTGATCGAATTTGGCCCAGGTCGCGTCGATTTCAGCGCCGGGATTACTGAGCTGGTTCTGTTGCCACCGGGCGACTACCGATTAGACGGGAAATATAAAGCCGACCTTGTTCAGCCAACGCGGCTTGCAGTGGTCGGTCAAATGCGCTGACACATCAACGCCGATCGGCGTAAGCACAACGATGAATGGATCGAGCCCCACTTGGCAAGATATCGATCTCACTTTCACTGTGCCAGACAATGACTGCCCGGCCCAATATGTCTCACTCGCGCTCGATGCGCGATCGGCTTCAGAGCAATTCGTTTCTGGCGCTGTTTGGTACGATGATTTGAATATCGTACGCATAGACGAAGCTTCGGCCCGGCAGGAGCCAGCGGCAGCGCTTCCACAGTAGATGACGTTTGTGTCGACCAAACCGAAGCGCGTTATTCTGCTCAACCGGTTTTTCTTCCCAGATCAGTCGCCCACCAGCGAGCTCTTGTCGGATCTTGCCTTTGCGCTTGGTGAGGCGGGTTGCCAAGTTACCGTTATCGCCAGCCGGCTCCGCTATGACGATCGCTCTGCTAAGCTCCCCTCCCGCGATGTGCTGGGAAATGTCGAGATTCGAAGGGTCTGGAGCTTTCGATCGAGGGCGGACACGCTCATCGGCAGGGCGCTTGAATATCTTTCGTTTTATTTTAGCGCTGGATTTAGCCTATGGCGGTCGGCCACGCGCGGCGACGTTATCATCGCCAAGACGGATCCTCCGCTGCTGTCATTTTGGTTGCGCCGATTGCGCGCTTTAAGGGCGCTCGCCTCATCAATTGGTTGCAGGACTTGTTTCCTGAAGTTGCGGAGCGGCTTGGCGTAGCCGGCGCTGCGGGGAGCTCCGTGTTTAAGCTGCTGCGCCGCTTGCGCAACCGCTCACTCAGGTCGGCTCAGATGAATGTCGTCCCGGGCCAATTGATGGCGAGAACGCTGCAAACAAGAGGGAACTCGATGCCAGTCGCATTATGGTCATCCCTAACTGGATGGATGGAAGCGTCATTAAGCCGATCGCGCCGGAGGACAATCCACTTCGCGAGGAATGGGGTCTGGGTCGCCAAGTCGTAGTCGCTTACGCCGGCAATTTCGGGCGTGCGCACGATTTCGATACCATTCTCGAGGCAATCAATCTGCATCAGGACCGGTGCAAATCGGCTTCGCACAGGTGACGTCGTACACCAAATTATCTTCTTGCTGGTCGGAGGAGGAGCCCAAAGGAAGCAACTCGAAGACGCAATCGCCGCGCGCAAGCTAGAGAATGTGCGGCTTTATCCGTATCAGCCCCGAGAGCGGTTAGCAGCGTTGCTCGCGACAGCCGACATACACCTTGTGAGCCTTAAGCCTGAGCTCGAAGGGCTCATTGTCCCGAGCAAGTTCTATGGCATCGCCGCGGCCGCTCGTCCGATGATTTTCATCGGTTCATGCCAAGGCGAAATCGCTCAGATTATTGAGGAGGAGCATTGCGGCTGCACGGTTGAGTCGGGAGACAGCGCCGAACTAATTGTCACGCATCATCGAACTAGCTAAAGATCCCGAGCGGCGCGAGACCATGGGAACACAAGCTCGTCTCGCATTCGACGTTCGCTGGGAGAAGCGTCACGGCATCGCGCGGTGGCAAGAAATTGTCGATGCGGCTTTCGGCGCAGAGCCCGAACAGCCGTACGCTGGAAATCCAAGCGCTAAGATTGAGCCGTTTCGCTCACGATCATGAAGGCGATGTTACCGCCTCGACGCTACCTAAGCGGCTGTACGAGCGCTCGGTCAATGTTCTCAGTACGTGCGGGTTCCGGCGGGTCCCGCCGCCGCCGCCGTCGCTAGGAGGCTGCGGTATGAAATCGTCCAACTTTGGTGGCTTCGGCGGCGGCACATTGTTGTTGTTATTTGATCCTGCCGTTGATCCTGCAAAAGCTCCTGCTGCCCCTGCCGCAGCTGCGGCTGCCGGCGCCAGCCCGCCCAATGACGCCAAGCCAAAACTCGTCGAGGAAAGGGCCGCTGCCACCTTGCCCGGCGGCCACTGATAGGGAGCTCCCGGACATCCACGTCTGATGTCGGTACCCTCGCCCTCTTGGTCTAGTGTTACTTTGCACCTGCATCGCTTGCGGTCTTTGTCGTTGGAATTTTGTTGGTCGCACTCCTGGTCGTTGCCCACATCGACATGACTGTTGCTCATCAGCAGCACGCCGGGTTGCCCATCGACGGTTCCCCACCAGAAATTGGTGCCGCGCACGGCAAGCGCCGCGAACGGAGTCGAGACGTTGATCTTCTTATTTTGCATCGCGCTAATTTTGCCGGTCGCCATCCGAAACGCAGCCGCGCTCGTGCTCAGCACGAGCTCCCCGGTGCTTTGTTCCGGATTGAAGACAAACCGATCGATGACCACGCGCGCGTTTTCGCCAAGCGAAAGCTTGGTGTCATCGCGGAAGCTAATCTCGAGGCGAGATTTGGGTCCGGTGGTAATCACATCGTTCGTTTGCACTAGGCTGCCGACGACGGCGGGGGTTGAGCCAATTTGTGCCTGGTTTTCGACCTTGGTGATCATGCCCACCGAGGCCGCGCGGGCAACAGCAACACCGAAGCTTAGCGCGAGAAAGAAGATTGCAACAAAGCGCACAAGCGACATCGCGGTCTCGCCTCGACGCGGATACACCGGCGAACGCTCGAGTTGTGGATTCGATCGGACCCAGCGCCGCGATGAGTTGACAGCAGCCCACAGACCCCGCTCGACGCGAAATCCGTAACAACCGCAACTGATTGCGATTGCCCCGTTGCTAATCATCAGCTCCCCCCGGAAATCTTCGACGCAATGACTGACTTTATGAGACCCCGCTCACCTTACAGCTAAACGACAAGGCAATCGATTGGCAAGCGAAAGACGTGCTTTAGACCATTTTTGACAACACTGTTGCCAATAAGTCGCCGGAGGCCTTTTTATGCCGGACATTTAATCACCAGAAGTCTCTTTTGCGGTTTTTCTGCTACGGAATCGGGCGGTCCCGAATCAATTCTTCGCTTTAACAGCTTCGGCGAATGCCCGCCTTATTCTTGCTTTCGACAAAAAGCTCGCGACCCGCCGTTATTCGGGTCGCGGCGGAGGCAACGGCTCCGAGTGCTGAGGCTTAGGCTCAGTAACCGCGCGGAATTCGAGGGGCGGCGACTTCCAATCGAATGGAAACTCCGGCAGCGGAACAACGCACGGTGTCGTCAGCAACTGGCCATCAGCGTTTCGGATTTCAAACACGATGCCGGGCCGCTCCATCTCGCGGCAGCGGTGCCACTCGTCCATCGAAATCCAGTCGCTCACGGGTGTTCCCTATCAGACAAAGGCGAAGTCGTCGTGGTGCAGGCTTTCCCGCGACATAGCAACTTGAATTACTAATGTCTGCTCTTGGGTGCCATCGGCGGACCCGAGGGAACTGACTAGTGTGAGCCAAAAGGGACGGCATACCGCTGGCTCTGCTCGCTAATCTCTCTATCGGAGAGGCTGCCGTCGGCGTCGGATGGCGTGAACACCCCAATGCGGCTATTGCCGTCTTCCCTCCCCTTGTACAGCGCCGCGTCCGCATCACGATACATTCGGTCAAAGTCGGCGTGGGCACCATCCTGTACGACGATGCCGATCGACACAGTGAACCTGGCGCCAGCCAGCGGCATCGACTGCCCAGATAATCTGCCCATAATACGCTTTGCAATTTTCGTTGCCTCGTCCACGTCGCAATCGGGGGCGAAAATCAGGAACTCGTCTCCGCCAAATCGCGCACACACGTCGCCTTCGCGGATGCCTTCGCGCACGGCTTCCGCAGTCAGCGCGATGACCGCATCACCAGTGGCATGACCACGCAGATCGTTGATCATTTTGAGATTGTCGACATCAACGAGCAGCATTGCATTACTCGTCTGGTGTCGCGCTAAGGACTTTCCGATGGTGTCTATGGCTCCGCGGCGATTGAACAATCCCGTCAGGCTGTCGCGGATTGAAACGTCGTAAAGCTGCTGCATGCGACTCTGCATAGCGGAGTAATGCAGCGCCACCAGGTAGCCGATTATCAACGAGCCGATTAGAGCCGCTATGAGGCTATTAATCGCGATGGCGCGAAACCGTGCTTCCTGAGCAAAATAGTACTGGAGGTCGAAATCGACGCCGACAAAACCACTGTAGCGTCCTTCACTATCGTAAATGGGCGAGGTCGCAGAGAGAAAATCTCCGTAATCGTCCTGCTCAAAACTGGGATTGACGTAGGTCTTACCGGCCGCGATCTGGTCCAGCCAGCCGTCGTTTTTGTATTCCTCATGGAGATCGAACTGTTCCATGTAGGCGGATGCGCGCAGCTTATGATCTGTGCGCAAGTCGGGTGACGCAGCTGTGTCGAGTACGAAATACGCAACGCCGCCCCGATCGACCATCGTGTAAAGGTAGAAAATATTTGGGTCTGCTGAGTGGAAGCGAACTAGCGGCGCCAACGCGCGGGCGTAGAGTTCGTCGCTATAGTTCGCAGGGTCGAGCAATTTGCGGTGCAGGTCGCCATCGACGACACTGGCGGCGATTTGGCCAATCTCGCCCACGTGGGATCGAAGTGCCTCCCAACGGGCTTGCTTCGACAGCCATTGCGGTATGGCCACCATCGAGACCAGCACGATGGCGGCGGCCAAGCTAGCAACAAGGAACGCTAACCAGTGGAATCGGCGCCGAACATTCGCAGCACGGCGATCTAACGATATGTCTTTTGGCAATGGTGCAAGCATCAGACACGTTTATCGCCTGGCATTTGATTTCGATTTAACGAGATCGAACTAAATTGAATCTTTTATGCCCGAGAGTGTGCAGGTTGAGGCCAATCGCCTCCCATTGAGACCAAGCCGCCCCGGGGTGACACGGACGGTGCGAGGCGAGGCTCCTTCATTTGATTTAGATTTTCGGTTAATTGGGTTATTCGCAAAGCCGAGATTTTTACTCGCCCTCGCCTAGATGGCTGGAAGCCACCAAGCCCAAGGGGAGACTTCATCATGTTTCGGCTTATTCGCATTCTAACTCTTGCTGCGGCAGGTGCCCTTGTCGCCCTTACCGCGGCCAACGCTCGTGCCGAAGATCACAAGCCCATTCCCGCCACTGCTGCTCAAGCTGAGCTAAATACCCCGCTGATTGGTGATTGCCTCCTACAAAGACGAGCGATATCTCGCCACGCTTGCCAAGCTCGTCTATGGCGCGAGATCAATATAGATACCGCCGAGAACAAGTGACGGACTCGCTGGCAAGAGAACATCCAGATCTGGCCTGCCAAAGTTCTGCAATGGGTCATTAGCGGACATTGGTGGAATGATGACACCCGGCGAGGGAAGTCCGCGCAAGCGCGCGGTTTCACCTTCATTGCTTCGACTTCGCTCTGTTGTGTGGCTCCCTTTCCCCTCCCCTTCTTCTAGTCCCGAGCGTCCATAGCAGCTTGTGCGTGAGCCAAGTAGCCCAAGTAGTCCACGGTCGCTTTCCTGGCCGCTGCGTCAGCGTGCCGCCAGGGCGATGCTCGGGTTTTGCTTCTCGGCTGAGTGATTCCGGTGAGGCATTTCTCCTCGTTCGGAAACGGCCCGGACGAGAGCTTGCCGTTGCTCTCCATCCCATACCACCCAGGCTTGATCGCCCGAATATCCGATTGGCCTTCATTGACGTAAAGGGGAATGGTCATTGCGGTACTCCTAAATTGCGCTGGTCCCAAATCAGGACTGGTCGGTGGCGTATTCCATCTCGGCGCAAGCCACTCAGTGCGCGGCTCATCCATGCTTTTCATCAGATGACCCTTGAGCGGTTCGCCCGCGTCGGCCACCATCTTGGTCGAAGGCGCGGGGACTTCCTCGGCTTGAGCCGTCAATGCGCTGAACTGATTGCGCCAAGAGGCCGCCTGCAATTCTACGATCTCGGCGAGGTTCTTAGCGCCCGCCAAGCCATTGGCCAGGTCGACGCCGGAATTCAGATTGCGGCGGGCGATGTCGATGATTTTATGGTTGAACGCCGCAGCGCCCCACCCCGCCGCATCCAAGGATCTTTCAAAAGTCGCTATTGATGCTTCGAGAGCATCCTTAGAGCGGTCATAGACCTCGCGCGTCTGGCCCACGGTCTTCTCGGCAACGGCTCCCATGGCCTCGGGAATGGCGGTGTCGAGCGCTAAGAGACCAAGTTGGGCGGTGACGTTGCGGTAGGCGTTGCGGGCTTGGTCGGCGGCAACTTGGCGATTAAAGGTAGCGGCCATGACAGTACCTCTTCGGGGTTACAGCGCACGCAGGCGCTGTTTTCGCAGGCTCGCGAATCCGGAGGCTCTGAAAGTGTTGGACTGCTGAGATTTCGGGAAAGGGCCGTGCTGGTACGGTCATCTCTACCGTCAGCGCCTCGGGTGGCGCGCCACTAACAGGTACGCGCCACTAACAGTTATATGGGCATTGACTGATGGTATTACAATCTTAGCGCGCTAAGGTGTCACCATAGCCCGCAAAAGTTGCACACACCCCTCTCCCCAAAGCAGAACCAGAAGTCTCCTTTGGGTCAGAAGCAGACGTCAGAGAACTCAGCGCACATGTCCGCTTAGTGTGAGCAGCCGCTACGGATCCTCCTGCCTCGCCCAACTAAATCCGAGGACCGCCGACGCGGTTACGCAAGACGGAAGTGACATTTTACCGTTGGTGCACTGGCTGTCGCATTCCAGTGCATGCCTGCCTTTTCACAGGCAGCCTGAGACTTGGGCGCGCCCTCTCCGGCGCATGCCGATGCCGTGAATCCAACTGCGAAAATGAAAATAAGGATCGTCACAAGGCCTTTCATGGCGCGTCTCCTTCGATTGGTGAGCCCGTCAGGCTTGCCCTTCAAGGATTCGGGGTAGTGTGCTGGCGAACGGCCTGGCAGTCGCCGAACCACGCCCCCTAACGGGGGCGCTTGGGTGCTGATTTTTCGGGAAAGGGGCGTGCACGGAATTGGCACGGTAGTCTTTACCGTCAGCGCCTAGGGTCCGGCGTGCCAGTAGTAGAGATATGGGCATTGACTAAGCATATTACAAGCTTAGCGAGCTAAATCGCCACCATTGCCCGCTATAGTTGCAAGCGCCTCTTTGCCCTAAACAGAGCCAGAAAGTCCGCTTTGGGTCATTAGCTGACATTTGAATGCGCAACGGGGGTGTCCGCTTCACCCCTAAGAGCGGACACGCTGAGCGTCAGCATCGATGTCCGCTAAGTGCCAGAAGCGGACATCGCCGAACACCGTCAAAGAACCGACTCATCCACGACTCAATCAAGCGCGGCTAGTCTCGCTTTTGAAAGGAGGCCGACGCGGCCCGCCCAAGTGACGTAACGTCGGTTTGATCTAGGTCAACGACGACTGTTGGTGCGTGCCACAATGTTGCAATTGCCCGGCGGCGGGAACCAGTGATGGGATCAATCGGTGATTGCAACTCATTCACGATAAGGAGATTCTAGAATGTCAGTTGGGACCATTATTCTCATCATCTTGGTGATCGCATTGTTGGGCGGCTTTAGTGGAATCGGTGGCGGCCCCTTTTACGGTACTGGCTACTACGGGGGCGGCGCGCTCGGCCTTGTGCTTGTTATTCTGTTGATCTTGGTCCTGCTTGGCAAGATTTGACCCAGCGAAGATCACTATTCTCCGCACAGCCCTCGCGTCATACGGGAACCCGGGAACCTCGTCGACGTTAAGGAAGGGCGTGGAGGAAATCAAATGCGTCCCCTCGTCGAGCCTCCGCCCACGTTGCGCTGCATGTGCGGTGGCGAGTTGCGGCTCAAGCTAATTGAGCCGACTGACCGCAGCTTTGGAAAACAGAGAGAAATATTCGTCTGCACAAACTGTCGTCGGGAGCAAACACTCCTCGCCGACCGGAACCCGTATGGGGCTTCCACTGCATCCCATTCGGAGGACATTCAGCGCCAACAACGCTGCGTAAGGTAATTCTCTGAGCCAGAAACTCGCCTTAGGTGAGGATTGCGACGAGATGACCGATGGAGTGTTCGCTCGCTCGTCGTCGGCGCTTGGTGGAGAGTTGGTCATGAGTGTGGGCGGCCCTGCACTCCAAATTGGGGCACCTAAAACTAAGGACGTGTACTCAAAGCGAACCAGGAAGCGTTGAGGGGACTCATTATCGCTTAGGTTCGGACGTTACACCGACAGGACAAAGCAGAAATCAGGATAACGCCAGAGGCGGCACCGTCGGCATATAGATCAACCGCGGATCTACGGTTGATTCGCGCACCGAGATCGAGATCGCGCGGCGCGCCGTCTTGGCTACGGAGCAAGCCACAACACGCGCAAGCGTGGTGGAAGGCCGCCAGGCGATCCTGGCTATCATCTTCTCGGTGGAGGTCGCCCGCGTTCTGAGCTCTCATCCCTCGAGAAAATGTCCAAATGCGGCTAGCGGCCGAATACGGTCGCAGATGATTTTCGTGATCGCCAGCATTGGCACGGAAAGGATTGCGCCAGGAACACCCCACATCCAGAACCAGAAGACGAGCGAGATGATGACGAGAACGGGATTTAGGGTGAACCGCCTGGCGAGAAGCATCGGAGTTATCGTCTCGCCTTCGATCAAGTGAATTCCGAGGTAAAGCCCCGCCGGCAGGAATGCGCGCCAAAGCGTGTCGATGGTCAACAGCCCCGCAAGGAAGAAGATCACCACACCCAAAATGGGTCCAAGGACCGGCACGAAGTTCAGCAGGAAAGCGACGGCTCCCCAAAGAATCGGGTCACCGATCCCCGTGAGCCACATAACCATTGCCGTGGCGATGCCCACAGCCGCGTTCATGAGCGTAATCGTGACCAAATACGCAGAGATATCGCTTTCGATCTGTTGTGAGATGTCGACGGCCTGTCGCTTATTGCTAAAGCTTGGCAGTATCTCGACGAGGCGGCGCAGGAATGTGTCACCAGACACGAGCAGGAATAGGAGAAATAGAATCGTCGTAAAGAAGCCAGTGGCAAAATTCCGGGTGCCGGCAAAGAGCCTCGTCATAAGCAGTGAGCCTCCGGTCGAGGGCGCGACGGGTGCCTTTGCCGGCCGTCCATAATCCTCCACCTGTTGCAAAAACCGCTGCAGGGTGTTGACGGGTGCCTGCAAGAAATTCAACCGCTCCTTAAGCCGAGGAATGCCCTCCGGAAGCTTGGCCGCCCAGGCGCTAGCCGGGCCCTCTATGGCAGCCCCAAGGCCGACAATCGTTCCGAATACGGCAAGGATCAGCAGCACCGCAGCGACCACCCGCGGTACGTGCCATCGCTCCAATACCCGCATGGCTGGCTGCAACAGGAGCTTGAGAATGATGGCAAGGACCAATGGCAGTACAATCTCGGCCGCTACATAGATCGCAGTCAGCAGCGCAAAAGCGAATAGACCGCCGAGGAGCAATACTTTTGGATCGGAGGGTAAAGGCATCTCCTCCGGCTCTTGCGCCGGCGGCACCTCCACCTCCTGCTGTTTGTTTGCCAATGTCAACGTTCCATCGCAATGAAGGAAGGCCCAAATCGAGCAACGCGACGTGACGTTTTGAATTGCCAACCCGGAGCCGTCCACACATGGCACGAAGCGGACATTAGCGCTGTAAAGAGGAGTCGCACAGGTGAACCCGGTGGTCAGCTCATCTATTGCCTTACTACGGAGCCAGCAGATAACGCCAGTTAGAGGAGCAATATCGTGGAAAACAAAGATCATAGGGCCGTCTCCCCGAAAAATCAGGAAACACTCGACAAGTCAGGTGACCCGAAGAATGCGGAAGAGATCGATCGCGAAGCCGCAGGGAGGCCACCCGAACCCGGCGCCATAGATCGACCTGGCTTTGATCTTGGTGGTTCCACAGGTGACACGAGCGCAGGTACGGGTCTGGGCTTGTGTGATGACGCAGGAGAAAATCGCTTGGATCGTAGCCTGCCGGGCCGCCGGACAAGAGGCAAGCTGAGTATTCCCCGCTGGAGTGGACCGAGCCTCGCGAAAGCCCCGCCACGGCCGAAGAAATAATCGTTGCAGTCCCGGAGTCATAAGCGGACTTCCTCACCTATCGCGAGGTCGCCCGCGCTTCAATCAGTGATGTCGCGCTTCTTCGATATGGCCTAGGTCGACGTAACCGACGTTGATCGTGATCTTTTCGATTTCACCCGCTCTGTCGCGAAGGCGATGAATCTCAGCGGCCATAACGTTCTCCATCTCTGTCTGGATGGTCTTCAAGGGGGTTCAAGAGAAAAGGACGCGACGAGGGGGTTCCGCTTGTGGAACCTAGCGGACCAAATCGTGGGTGGCGCTCACATCGCCGCTCACAACGCGGTTAGCGGTCACCACTATCCTTGCGTGCCTGTGCAACCTTCCCCTCTTGTGACACGCGGCCCACCTCTCCCTTCGATGCCCCAACCCTGAGCGGCTTTTGGCTCTCTTTGGATTTCTTCCCTTTAGATCCTGCGGGCACCGAACCCGGATGAGGAGGGGCAGGATGGCTCAATTTAAGCTCGAGCGCATGTCGTGACAGGTCGGCCTGCGTTGTTGTGGCGGTCGTCAATTTTTCCCGCTTCTTGCGTGTCGCTTCTGTCTTAGCGGCGGTCGCCGGTCGCTTGCGAGTTGCCGCTGCGTTGCGTCCCGCCGCTCGACGTTTCCTCGTTTGTGCTGCCTTCTGACCGGATGCAAGCTTCTTAGTCGCTGCCACTTGTCATCTCCCCATGTGAGTTGCGTGCGTACTATAGCACACGGGGAGATTCTTCCGACGCTCAAGCTCATGCTCGACCGCGTCAGTGCTCAGAGTGTTGTTGGAACCGAGGAGTCTTTGGCCGGCGTCGACCGGGACCGGAACCGCGGTCTTGCTGTGCCTATTCGTCCTGGGACATCGCTGTGGCCAACCCGGAGATACTGTGGGCCCACATCACCGCGCGGAATGCCAGGTTCAATGTCGAACGGCGCTCGAACTGACGCCCTCACAGCCACGACGTCCGCTAAGTGCCAATAGCGGACATCGAGCTTCAGGTGTAAGGCAACTTCTCGGGTCCGTTCAGCGTTGTCTCAGAGCAGAAACAATTCCCGGAGCGCACCGTGGGAGCGCCTGATCGCTTCATTGCGTGGTGCAAGCAAGAGCAAGCAAGCCTCGAGCAGCAGCTTGAGCTTTTGCAAACGGATAGGGAGCGGACACGCGAGGATATCGGTGCGGATTGGATAGATACCACCGATCAATCGATAGAACGAGCAAAAGCACGTCTTGCAGAACTCAAGGATTTGCTGACGGAGGCTGGAGCGTCGACCGTGGTAAAACTAGCGCTCTAACCGCCCTCCCCAGGGCTGCCTAGGGCCATATTTGTTTGACGTTTGCGGCTAATAACCAGGAGTTAGATATGAGCATGCTGAAGGTGATCGAGGTTCTGGCGGAATCGGACAAGGGCTGGGAGGATGCAGCGCAGGTCGCGGTCGCCAACGCCAGCAAAACAGTCCGGAACATCCGTTCGATCTATATCAAGAACGCCGAGGCGACCGTCGAGAACGGCAAGATCAACAAGTATCGGATCAACGCCAAGATATCCTTCGTCCTTGGGGATTAATGATCGCCCTAGGCGTGGTTTGAATCGACATATCGTGGCCGCTTTGATTGTCAGCCACTGGCACTAAGCGGTCGTCGGATACCCTCGCATGGTGGGGCCTCCAGTAGGATCAGCAAGTGCAGTAACAGGGAGCCATGCATAACATGCGACCGGCCATGTGACGACGAAATAGACGGCAACCCCCAGGGGGCAAAATATTGGCCGTTATGAATTTAAACCGTTGCTCGTGCAAATTTTTTGTAATGAACAGTTGTTAGGTTGCATTTGAAGCTTCCACTAAAACTTTAGCGTTGAATTCCTTTCCAGCTTCGCAGCTGGCGTAGGGCGGGAGCGGGCACCAGACTCGCGCAGTCTTCAGCGTATCGAGGGTCGGCTTTTCGGCGCCGCGAGATATCGACAGCATCGGCTCATCTGTCAGAATCACTTCATCGTATTCGCCGAAGCCGTTGAAACGATTTGCCAACACCCGGCCGTAAGCCCCGATCTGGCCGATCTCGATGTAGTCGCCCTCACCCACGCATTCCGGCAGCACAAATGGTCCGGGCAGATAGTCCGAACTGTCACAGGTCGGCCCGTACAGCGCGAACTCGGCGACGGGCTTCTGCTTGCGGCGCGCAGTGGCGACCAGCCGCGCCGGGAAACGGAAGCCCGAATAGGCCGCGTCGAACAGCGTGCCGAAGGCGCCGTCGTTGACGTAGAGCGCATTGCCGCGGCGGGCATCGACGCGCACGATCACCGACTCGGCTTCGGCCACCAGCGCGCGGCCGGGCTCGCATAGCAGCTCGCAGGAATGCTTGACCGCGAGCTCGTCGGCGGCGCGGACGATCTCCTGCATGAAGCTCGCGAGCTCCGGCGGGTCCGAATGCGGGTAGCGGCTCGGGAAACCGCCGCCGATATCGACGGCATCGACGATCACGCCCGAATCCAGGATCAACTGTCCGACCTGCTGGATCGCCTCGCCGAAGGCGGCTGGAACCACCGCTTGCGATCCCACATGGAAGGTGATGCCGAGCCGGCGCGCGATCTGACGCGCGCGCAGCAGCAGCGCCGGCGCATCGGCGCTCGACACGCCGAACTTGCCTTCCAGCGGGATAAGGCTGTGCGTGTTGGGACAGGCCAGGCGCAGGTAGAGGTCGAGGTCATGCGCCCCGCCGGTCTCCTGCACGATCTTGTCGAGCTCCTCGTCCGAGTCGAAGGCGAAGCTGCGCACGCCGAAATCGCGATAGGCGCGCACGATCGCTCCGCGCGACTTGATCGGATTCATGAAATAGAGCTCGGCATCTTGGACCCGCGCCACGCGCTCGATTTCGACCAGCGAGGCCACGTCGAAGGCCCTCACCCCGGCTTCCACCAGAGCATCCATGATGACGGTCGCGTCGTTGGCCTTGGCGGCGTAGAGCACACGTCCGGGGAAGTTGGCGAGAAACCAATGCGCCGCGCGGCGAGCGGCATGCGGCCTTAACGCGAGGACCGGCCGCTCTGGTTGGCGATCGCGGAGAAGCTCCGCGGCAGAAGTGAAAACGTCCATCCGTCTCTACGCCCACAGACTAACAGTGCACGCGAAATCCTATCGGTCGCGCTAAAGCACACCTCGGTTTGTTGTCACTCCCGTCGCATGGGACTCAGGAGCCGTACGAGACCCAGACATTAGGCTCCTCATAGGTGCCGCTCTGGCTATCGAGATCGATCTTGACCGGTACCAGCGCACCTTCAAGCGCGTAAGCGCCTGATCTCTCGAACCGCTTCTTTGCCCAGTTCTCCCAGAACGCGACGGGTTCATGCACGACCATCGAGCGTTCGCACGGCCCAATCAGCTTGCCACCGACGGAGCAATGGCTACGGAGCCAAGGATCATAAGGTTGGCCGCTGTCGTCGGTCCACGCCATGTAGTCGGCGATTGGCACCCATGGATGCATAGCCTTCACCGATGGGCGTACGGGCACCACGACCCCACCTAAGCCTTTGCTCTCTGCAAGTTGGAGAAGGGCGCGGATCATCACGCGTGCGTAGCCCTTGGAGCGATGTACGGCCGGAACCGAAACGGCCAGGCCGCCGAGCATATTAGGTTTCATGGCTTTGTTGTGCGCGGCGGTCTCGACCACCCAGTCCCATCCTTCCGGCGGGAGGTCATCCGGTCCCGAGCAGACGAAAGGGACGCTGCTCGCCACTGCTACCGGATAGTCGGTCTCTTCGTCGACGAGGCAGAGTTGGAACTCGGGATACGCATCGAGCAGCTCGGCATAGTACTCGTAATGGGACCGGGTGTAGCTGAGATAGCCGAGATTGCTCCACGCAGCCTGCTCGACGGCGAGGGCAGCCTTTTTCAGGTGGGGCGCATCAGCGCGCGAGCGCAAGATTAGATTCGCCCGCTTGCCGGGGCCTTGGGAGATTGGTGAGTGCAAAGGGTCCCCCAGCATCATGAGCAGGAAAAAGACGTCCTGCCTATTCTTTAACCTTAACGAACAGCAAACAGCGATTGCAACCGGCACACGTTATTATCGTTAACGCGTGACACGGTTCGGCCAAAAACCCTCGCAATCCTTTTTGTTTAGGTGATTGTCATAACTTCGGGTGGGCGGGACGTTATCTTAGTCGCGCGCTGCCGAACTCTTTTGTTGGAATCCAAATGGTCATGTACCTCGAGCGTCTCAAGCGTGTCTTGTCAACGGAACGAGGACTGCACCTCACGTTCAGTTCCGGCGACAAAGAAGAGTCCATAGAGTTGAGCCCTGAGGCTACAGACCAGACTTCGAAGGCTCTTCAAGTTGCAAGGAACGATATTGCGGGCGCGGGGCCGTTGACGCTTACAGTTCTCGGTCACCAAGTTGTGCGAACGCAGGAGGCTTACGGGCTACTCCTTCGCACGCGAGAGTTTGGAGAGGTTGTATTCTCTTTGCCTCATGCGATCCTCCAGAAGCTAATAACTGATTTGATGCATCTGGCATCCTCGCCACCAGCGTCGCGAACATTTGATTCCGGGGACGCGACCGCACATGCACGTCGCAAGATGGGGGCACCTCACCCTTAGACTATAGCCGCCCGGCTAAGCGAGCCATGCTGCTCGACTTTAGCGCCTCCGTCGGCGCTATATGGCGCCAAGACCCCATGTCACCCCGCCCGGCCGGCGCCGTCGGACTGCACCCTTACGGGAGGACCGGGCAAAGGGGGGCAGTTGCAACAAAGCTGCATTTGCGACTTTGCCGGCCGCCAGTGATCAGGCGCATCGCCACCGTCGGCGGACTCACGCTCGTCTCTCGCGTCATGGGCTTCGTGCGCGACGCGATCATGGCCGCTGTGCTAGGCGCCGGCCCGGTCGCCGATGCCTTCTTCGTCGCCTTCCGACTACCCAACCATTTCCGCGCGATCCTCGCCGAGGGCGCCTTCAACGCGGCTTTCGTGCCTGCCTATGCGCGGACGCTGGAGCAATCGGGGCTGCCGGCGGCGCGGCTTTTCTCCGACCGCATCGCCGCTGCACTGCTTGTCATCAATCTCATCCTGCTGGGCTTGGCGCTGGTTTTCACACCCTCGGTGGTCAGTCTACTTGCGCCCGGTCTCGACCAGGATCCGGCGCGCTACGATCTGGCCGTGACGCTCACCCGAGTAACGTTCCCCGCTTTGCTGCTCGTCTCGATGCAAACCATGATCTCAGGCGAACTGAACGCCAATGGCAGGTTCGCTGCAGCGGCCGGTGCCCCAATTCTTCTCAACATCTGCATGGTCGTGACCCTAAGCGTCGCTTATTGGTTCCCCAATGCTGGGCTCGCCGCGGCATGCCTCGGCGATCGCACAATTCCTCATGCATTGGCCAGAATGCCCCGTTTCCGCGAGGAGACCATGCTGGCGCTTCTAATCCTGCTCGGTGGAGCGATTTATGCCGCGGTCGTGTTGCTACTGCTTGGGCGCAATTGGCCTCATGATTTGCTGAGAAACGTGGGCGCTGCAGCCGATTGCGCCTCGCCGTCAAATCCCAGTCCACTCTCCCATCAAGCAGGCGTAACCGCCAATACTGCGCCGGCCAGCGGGGAAGACATTCGCGAGAGGGTATAATTGAGGGCCATTTGGTTGCTTGGACGGCTTTAACGGCGGAACTCTGCTCGCATCCTAGGCGCAATAGCCGCTTGGCGTCATGAGTCCGCGCCGCGACGGCTCGATCTCCGGATAAGTGGCCCGGAACAGATATTACCGCATCTATGCCGCAGACGCCGTGTGTGAGGCATGCGAGGTCTTATCGAGCTTCGTCGCCAATCCTCCGGCTTCTTCGACCGCTTCTGAGACCTCCTCGGGTACCGCGTAATGAAGCATGTGCCCAACGCCAGGAACCATCCGCAGGTTACTGTGCGGAATCTGCGCGTGAAGCCGGTGCGGCTGCTTGGTATTGACCACATGATCCTCGGTGCCCGCCATGATAGCAACCGGCATCGTCAATTCCTGATAGCGATCCCGCATCGCGATGGCGCCTGGAATCATGGCGACGCCGTCTTGACTCTCGGCGCGGATCTGCCCGGGCCGTAAGGACATGTTTGGCGTGCAGCTCGTCGAGAAGTTGGGTGGCACGGGTAGCGGCGCGAACATTCCTTTGAGGAGCAGCGGCTGCAATAGCTTGCCGAGCAGAGGAGAGATCGAAAAGCGTAGCAGATCTCCCAGGATTGGTATCGCGGGAGGTGAGGACAACAGAACATCCGCCCGTAACGTTGGATAGTAATAGCCAGAGAGCAGAACGAGCCCTCTTACGTCGTCAGGATGGTTCAGCGCCATCGCCAACGCCACCGCGGCGCCCCAGGAATGACCGAGCACAACAGGACGCCTGATATCGAGAATATCTGATGCACTTCTGAGAAGGTTAGCCTGCGCGCGGGCACTCCATGCGGAACCGTGCGGACGGTCACTGTATCCAAAACCTGGGCGGTCGAACGCGATTACGCGATGTCGCCTGGCTAGTAGGTCCAGCACGCCGCTTGTTCGGAAATCCTCAGCCGTCACCACGTTGCCATGGAGCAACACGACTGGGGGGCCTTCGCCCTTCTCGATGTAATGAAGTCTGACGCCGTCGACGGTTACGAAGCTTCCGGTCGGCGGATGTTCGCGCTCAGACTTCCGTGCACGATAGATGTTGTATGCCGTCATCGCTGCCAACGAAGCCGCCGTGGCGACGAAGATTGCGCTCGCGCGCGGTGACATTGAAACGCGGCTCATGGCTAAGTCCCTTTCTGCGAGGCCTAGGCCTCTATTTGATTTTCACGGTAGAAGCGCAGCGCCTAAGGTTAGCGCGCAACATGTAGGGGGAAGCGTCGCGGGGTCGAAACGTTCCAACGCCGTGGCGGGAGGCCGCACCGTTCACATGCGGCTCCCGATCTCGAAGATTGTCTAGGTAGGGGTGCGGCCCTGCCGACCAGCAACAGCTCCCCAAATAAGAAGCCTGTGGACCCGACATGCCCTTTACGTAAAGCCCAACACCTTCAATTGACTCGCAATCCAACTCAAAAGAGCGCACGCTCAGCCATCATCGTCTCACACCCCAGCCATCCGGTGGCTGAAAGAGTTAGGTCGCGCGCCCGGCTGCGATGTGGCCGGAGGCGACAAATGCCATCACTACTCAATTCTCTGAAAGCTACAGTTCTTCACTCGTCGACGCATAGACCGAGCCTACGACGCCGTAGGACGACTCTCTACTCCCCATGCTTCGAAAGGCATCAGTCAAGGAACTCAAGATCGTGCTCAGTTAGACCCTCGTGGCTTTTAGCCAACCGGGATACCTGATCCGAGACTACGGCCCTTAGAACGATCTAGATCCTCATGAATGACCTTAGTGTTGAGGTTCGGGAGCTGACCCGGCGGGCTTCTTCGGCGCCCGCTCGTGCTTACACTCTCAGATGAACTAGCCGCGCTAGCAATTGGATGGATTTTTCTATGAGGCGTAATACCCGTAATCAAGCTGACCCGCTCGTGCCGATAGTAGAGCCTATCAGCAGCGAAGCCGAGTGCGTCGACCACACGACACGCTCGTTGCATCAACGAATACGTCAGCAAGAGATTCTCGCTGAACTGGGAGTATGCGCATTACGGAAGAACCCGTTTCTCGATCTACTAAATCAGACTGCGCGCCTTACGTCCGAAGGTATGGAGGCCCAATTTTGCAAGGTCTTGGAGTACATGCCGGCGGAAAATAGATTTCTGGTCCGTGCTGGAGTGGGCTGGCATGAAGGTATCGTGGGAGTGGCAAGCGTTGGCGCCGACCTCGAATCGCCAGCCGGGTTCGCCCTACACACCGGTAAGCCGGTGATCTCCAATCACCTTGAGAATGAACAAAGATTTAGGACACCTGAACTCCTCCTAGAACATGGCGTACGTCGTGCGATGAATGTCATCCTTCAAGGTGACGGCTCTCCATACGGAGTGTTGGAAGTTGACAGTCAATCCGAGGGAGAATTTGGCGAACGTGATATCGCATTTCTCCAAGGCGCGGCAAACATCCTGGGGATGGCCATCGAACGGGAGCGATACGAGCACCGGCTGAAAGCCGCATTGGACCGCCATCAGGTTCTGGCTAACGAAATGACCCATCGGGTCAAGAACAGCCTGCAGATTGCTTCTAGCATGCTGCATTTGCAGGCGAGCGCCACAGACGATGAGGTGATCAAGGCACATCTGAAACAGGCATCAGGTCGCGTTTCCGCCATCGGCCGCGCTTACGAGCGTCTATCCCGTGATGCCGATATCGAGAAAATCGATCTTGGAACGTACCTCAAAGAAGTTTGCATAGACGCCATGGGTACAGCTTCTCACTGCAAACTTGAATTTGACGGTGGACGCGAACTGCAACTCGATCCCGATCGCGCGATTTCAGTGGCTTTGATCGTCAACGAACTTGTCACTAACGCGGCTAAATACGCTTTTCCGAATCGTACAGACGGGCACATTTGGGTGCGGCTGGACCAACAGTCAGCGAATACCGCTCTCGTATCGGTACGCGATGACGGCGTCGAGTTGCCCGCTCACTTTGACATCAAGAATAGTAAGGGTCTCGGCATGCGAATTGTCGCCGCCCTCTCAAAACAGTTGGATGCAAGCATCACTCACCACGCCTGCGACATTGGAAAGGAGTTCACAGTGTCGATGCCTCTCACCTGACCGCACTTTGGTCCAGCGGGCGCGCCTGCACGTCCGCTTTGGGTCAGAAGCAGACATTAACGCCGATTGATCGCATAACCGCTACCCCCCATCCTTGGTGTAATCTCAGCCGATGAGACAATTCCCAGAACTATGGACCGTGGAGAAGATAGGGCCGCTGCTGGCGATGGACGGCGTGGGACTTAGACGTTCGCCAAGCTAGCGTTGCTACCACGCAAATAGATGCGGCACCGCTGAGGCGATACCTGAGTTGCCCATGGCCGTAGGGCTCTGATGAACACGACGCTGCGCCGCACTGACATCGCAACCGTCTAGAGGTCCGGCTGATGGCAACCAGACCTGCCCCAAACGAAACCCGCAGAGGGACGCGGGGTCGCCCTATGTTGTGGTTACTTATAGGCCTGTTCATTTTCGCGATTTTCGCGGTGGTCCTGCTCGCGGTCGACTGGATCGACCCCCAACGCTCCCGCCTATTTTAGGCGCACCTCATTTCTGGCGAGATAGCCATCCTCCGAAAACGGGATCAATTAGCAGTGGAAAGTGGGAGTTTTGCCACACCGCTTGGAGCTCCTATCTCGTTAAGGTCATCAGTTCTCCCGGCAATAGATGTGGGCGTATGCCGGCTTGCAGGGGAGGATTGCCATGACGCACTCGGACTTGGTGAGGATTGAGGTCCAAGGCGCCGACATCTTAGTCGCTATGCGAGGCACCTGCTTCAGGGTGAAATACCGGAAACAAGAAGCGCCTTGGTTGAGTGTGCAGGAATACGGACCCGACGATCCCGACGCGACGATCACGCTCTCCGAATTTCGAGCGCTTGCGTGGGCTGCGGCTAACGACAAAGCTCGTGAGCTGGGTTGGCTCGCTTAGATAGGTTTCTCGCTACGACGGGATCGCCCACCGAGAACTCTCTTGGCACCTTCGGAGAATTATCATGGCACGCGCTGTCTATTGGCTTACACCACCCACCAAGCTGACGTTCATTGTTTCCGTGATCTTGGTAATCCTAGCGTTGCTGGTTCGCTACGCGCATGTTTCAATTCCCGTAGTCAGCGCTCACGTTTTCGAGACGCTGTTGATCGGCTACTTGGTGCTGCTAGTGGGCAATCTTTTCCGCGGACTTTAGCTATCCCGCTGCTTGATTGCGCCAATGCACTCATGCGCCGAAAGCTGTGCTATCACAGCCTGTGAAATATTAGGAGTAATTGATGGCCAGAACTGTTGCCGCGAGAAAACGCGTTGTTCGTCGCGATTGGACCCGTGCTGATGTGAAAGAGTTGAGACAGCACTCGAAAAACAAGACGCCTGTCAAAACGATCTCCAGGGCACTTAAGCGTGGCCCAGGTGCTCTTAGACAGAAGGCCCGCGTGCTCGGAATCCCGCTCGGTCACCGCCGCGCGAAAACGAGGCGCCGTCACTCATAATCAGGTCCATTCGGTTTTATGTTCGCCAAAATTGAAATGAAGCTACCCGCCCGGCCAGTTCCTTGGTTTTTGCGGCTGTCACATGCCAACCGTGACCAGGGTCCGCGCTTGACGGGGCAAATACTGTGGTTACGGAGAGTGCCAAGCCAATACCGAGAGCAGCAAGTTGCTTTTTCATGAGTTCTCACTCCCACTGAGTGCTTTGGGTTCAACCACTGGACCCATTTTCCCGGTCAACCCGCAAGATTGGCAAAGGTTCTAATTCTCAACAAACCGAGCTCTCGCGGATCCCCACGAAACGCATCCGGATCCTGATCGGAAAGTCCACC
Source organism: uncultured Alphaproteobacteria bacterium (assembly GCA_963750975.1). Lineage (GTDB taxonomy): Bacteria > Pseudomonadota > Alphaproteobacteria > Rhizobiales > Methyloligellaceae > Methyloceanibacter. Next base: position 46,061 of record CAVVSX010000012.1, read on the forward strand.
TTCAGCGATTATTAAAGGGCTCCGCACGGGCCTCGGAACCAATTGCGCCAAGGCAACTTTAGTGTGCAGGACTTCCCCGCGTGCAAGGAAAGGGACACGCTAATGAAAAACGCTGCACTAGCCCTAGCGTTACTCCTGGCAGGCTCGAGCCTCGCCCTCGGGTTGGGCTATACCGACGCTAATGCCGGGGGTCGCAAAATCTGCAAGCAGGCGCTCCTGACACACCCGATGGCAGGCAAGCACCGTGACCTGATGAAGCAGTGCAAAGCCGAATACAAAGCGCACAAGAAAGCTGGTGACGCGCGAGCGACATAGGCAAAGCTCTAACGCAAGCGCTGAGACAGGCTCGAGAGCAAGGCCATACCGATTGTCTGGAGGTGTGCTGAGCCTCTAAGCCGGAGGAACTCAAAGCACCACATAGAGTTTAGTCGGTGTGGGACCGCTGTGCCCCCCGACGCTCGGTCCCGATAAGATTAGGAAGCCCCGGTGCTCGTCGCGCGGGGCTTCCTTTCTTTTAAGCGCTTAGGAGGCGGCCATGTCAGATCTGACGCCAGAAATGGAACGCTTGATGGGTTCACTGAGAGCGCGGCTAAACAAAAAGGATGCTGATGACAGCCCGCTCTGGAACGTGGTGGCGGCTCACTTGAATGCCACGCTCATCAGCGTGGAGGGGGGCTTTCGTGGCGAACGTGACCTCCGAGAGGCGATGGAAATTTTAGCGGAATACGACAGGTGCCGAAAAAGGGCGCGTAAGAAGGCATAGAATTGAAGAAGCCCGATAGGATCGCCTCACGTAGTCTCGGTCGGTCGGCGACGGCCGACAAGCTGCGGCAGGCTTGCAAGCAGTCTGTCAAGAAGAGTATCGAAATCTACCCCGCCGTTGCCAGCGAGGGCGAAGATGCGCTTCCGCAGCAAAGCCTGCCGCTGTTCATCCTGCGCGACATCGCGAGCTGGTTCGCGCGCCGACCATACACCTCAGGGATATCTGCTTGTGGCAGCTTAGCGGGCATGCAGACCACCCAGCTAACGCCGGCTTCTGACCCAAAGCGGACGTTAAGGTCTGGCGGCAACGGCGTAATCGCGCATCACATTCGCTTCAAATTCGAGTTCATCAAGTCGGTGTTTTAGAACGTCGCCGATGCTGATGATTCCCACGAGTTGGGCACCTTCCCTGACAGGTAGGTGGCGGACCCGTCGTTGCGTCATTAGCTTCATCACATGGGTGATGCTGTCCTCGGGTGAGCAGACAAGGACAAACTTCGTCATTAGTCTGGAAACAGCGACCGTTGGTAACTCGCTTCCGTGTGCCGCGAGACCGTAAGCAAGATCCCGTTCGGTAACGATGCCGTCGATGGACTTGCCATCACTGCTTACAACCATGGCTCCGATCTGGTCTGCGTGTAGCCTCACCGACAGCTCGCGCGCCGATGACTCTGGTCTGACCGTTTTGACGCCCGAGCCCTTCGTCTGGATGATGTCCGACACCTTCATGATGCGTTTCCTCCTCCAAGTAGGAGCCACTTAGCTAGGACATGTGGGAGATGAAAAAGTCGCCAAGCTTACCGCTATGAGTGGACGCTCCAAGGCCAACAGGGAGCGCTCCGCACGGAACACGAACGAGGGGCTATCGGTGTGACGACGCGAGCGGCTACTTCAACTGCGATGCTCGGTTGTTGAGGGGATCAGGCAATTTTGCTACTGACAGCTCAGCTCTGTAGGGCATCAGATGGCGCCTGAGCATCTGAGCGTATTGCGCCGTTTTGGTCAGCCCGACTCATTGAGTGTTCCACTTCATCGATCTGATTCAAGGTGGCGGATGGAAAAAAGCTTAGCCCGTACACCAGGGCGGCCAGGACGGCGCTGGACAACAGAGAAAGCATCAAGTGCATGGTCCTTGCTCCCAAACGTCTGCTGTCTCCTTGCTCCCGGAAATTGGCAGGCACAGGACTAAGCCCTGCGACATTTTTGCGGGAGAGGCGCCAAGGGCCAGTAGCACATCACGCCCACAAAAGAGGCATATCGTTGGAACCATGACCGGGCCGCCCTTGGGCGGAACACCCAGACATGATTTTCGTTGAATCGCTAGCCAGCCTGCGGGGCGCCCCCTCTAGCTGGTTAGGCCCCTGGCGCGTTCCCTCCACCCAGATGAGGCGGCGCCGGGGCCGCTTTCTCTCTTGCCCTTCTGCCGCCGCCTTGCGATGCGACACTGTCGAGCTGAGGGACACCAGCCAAGGGTCGAGGTTTTTTGGCTGGCTAGGCTCTGGCGCCGTGTGATGGGGCAATGACATGGCGCCGGGCCGCCTCCGGCCGTGCCTCATGTCGCCAGCGGGCAGAAGCGGCTAAGTTCGCGAGTCAGCGTGCCGTATCTCAATAGAAGAACATCCGCGCGCGCTCGCTTGAGTATGAAGCCACTTCGTGGCCTGCAACTCGGTAGCGAAAATCTCCGTGTCGCCTTGCTGGGTAAAAACCTCTCCCGGCACTCGCAGACGAAAAGAAGCTCGCCATCCATCCGATAAGCGTTCGATGATGCCCACGAAGCGAGGACCTTCTCCACACTTGGATGGAACATTCATGATCGAGCCCGACGCCAACGCAAACAAAAAAGCCCCGCTAGGGACGGGGCTGAGTTTGCAATTTGGAGACCCCCATTACGGAAGTCCTGTAATCATAAATGCTTTATCGCAAATCTGGTGTCGTTTCCCTGCATCACCTGAGCGGAAATGTGGGCGTTGAGAAGAAAAGGGCTGGCCAAAAAGAGCCCGACTAACCCCTTGGGAATGGTGCAGTAACGCAAGGGGTGCTACCAGGCTGACAGTTTGCCCGCACGCTTCAGCGTGAGAGTAGAGGTTGAGGAGAACAAGGCGAGGCGATATTGTCTTTGGCAGGCGTGGGGATTGCCCTCTACGGGAAGCTCCGCGACAATCCCTGTTAGTGGCTTAGCGTGGCGTAAGTTGCGTACCTGGCGCCGGTCCGGGCGCTGCATCTCAGTTTTGCGATGGAGGTACCAGTATGTTCACGACGAAGCCCGAGTCGGGCGAGAAAATCACCAAATTGGGTGGGGACGATGCGAAGACGCCCTTCACCGAGCGGCCGGCAACCTATGCTTCCAAGAGCCCCGGCCCGAGTGCGAGCAAGATGGTCCCGTCGATTATCGGCGAGGACCTGACGATCAAAGGCAACGTCACCTCTAAAGGCGAGATCCAAGTCGACGGCGAAATTGAGGGCGACATCCGTTGCGGCTCGCTTCTGCTCGGCGACAAGTCCAAGGTGACGGGCGGTGTTGCGGCGGAGGATGTAGTTGTGCGCGGCCACGTTGTCGGATCAATCAGGGGCGTGCGCATTACGCTCCAGGCGCAATCCCATGTGGAAGGCGACATCTTCCACCAGAGCCTTGCCATCGAGCAGGGTGCCTATTTCGAAGGAAAGTCACGGCGCTCCGACAATCCACTCGCGGAGATCAAAGCTCCGGGCGCAAATGGCTCGGCGAACTTCGGGTCCAGGAGTTCCGCGAGCGTGGTGTCGACGGTCGCGGCCGAGTAGCAATGGGCTATTGAAGGACACTTCGGCTTCGAGGCGTGATTTCGAAGCCGATCATCATGTCAGATCGAGGTTAGAACGACCACGCTGAATAGGTGATGGTTGATGGTGGGAACTCGCGCCAGAAAGCATAACAATCGGTGGATTGCAGGGTCTATGCGCCAGGCGTCAGGTCAGCGTCGATTTATTCGGGACCAGGTGGCGGCAGCGGCTCCGAATGTTGAGCCTTAGTCTCGGGAACCGCACGAAATTCGAGCGGAGCCGATTTCCAATCAAAGGGAAGCTCCGGCAGCGGAACGACGCAGGGGGTGGCCAGCAATTGGCCGTCGGCATTGCGGATTTCAAACACGATGCCGGGCCGCTCCAACTCGCGGCAGCGGTGCCACTCGTCCATTGAAATCCAGTCGCTCACGGGTGTTCCCTATCAAACGAAGGCGAAGTCGTCGTGATGCAGGCTGCCCACGCTGACGTTGACCAGCGTCACCGTGTTTTGGGCGTCGAACGATATCACGGTGCTGCTTCCCACCTGCGCGCTTGCGGCTAACACCGCATCGAAATCTGCAAACATCGTGTGATCGAACGCGATAAGATCATGCGGACCGGTATTGGGCCCCGCAGTGAAGTCGGTGATAGTGTCTTTCCCGAAGCTCGGCAAGAACACGAATGTGTCGTTTCCCCCTGCCCCGGTGAGCATGTCGTTGCCACCCAACCCCGAGATGACGTTGTTGCCGGCGTTGCCCTTTAAGGTGTCGTTGAACTGCGAGCCGGTGAGATTCTCGAAGCCACTTAAGGTGTCGGTGCCGGCGGTTACGGTTTTTTGTGCCCTTGTGCTGGAAAGATTGACGGTGACGCCGACGCCGTTGGCACCCGCGTCGGCGTGGGCGTAGGAAACGGTATCGACGCCCAACCCTCCGATGAGCTTGTTGTTGCCGGAGTTTCCCTCCAGCGTGTCATCGAAATTCGAGCCCGTAAGGTTTTCGAAATTAAACAGGTGGTCGCCCTGCGCGTCGCCGCCGGAGCCGATCCCCAGCGCCAAACTCACCGCGACGCCAGAAGCCGAGGTCACATAACTCGCTGTGTCACTTCCAGCTCCGCCGTCCAACCAATCAGCTCCCGCTCCGCCAATGAGGACATTGGCCCCATTGTTGCCGATAAGGACGTTGTCGAGGTCGTTGCCGGTCGCGCTGATGCTACTTTTACCAGTTAGCGTCAGGTTCTCGATGCTGCCGATCGCATGCAGAGGATCTGCAAGGTTGAAGCTGACCGAAGAGTAGACCGTGTCAACTCCGTCTCCGCCGGTTTCGTCAACCACATCTCCCTTGTTGTCGACGACGTAACCATCATGACCCAGACCACCAAACATATGGTCTGCGCCTTTTGAGCCATCCAGCCAGTCATTGCCGGCCAGGCCCATGAGCACGTCGTTGCTTTTGCTGCCGATCAAGGTGTCATTGAACTGAGAGCCGGTGAGACTTTCGAAGCCGCTCAAAGTGTCGGTTCCAGCTCCGATCGTGTTCTGAGCTGAGGTTTGGCCGAGGTTGACTGTGACCCCCGACGTCGCATTGGCATAAGACACGGTATCGAAACCGGCGCCGCCGACGAGTTTGTTATTTCCGGCGTCGCCCTCTAGCGTGTCGTTATACTTCGAACCCGTGAGATTTTCGATGTTGACTAGGCGATCACCTTGCGCCTCGCCGCCGCGGCCAATCCCCAGCGCCAAGCTCACCGTGACGCCTAAGCCGGAGGTTGCGTAGCTTGCGGTATCGACGCCGTCGCCGCCATCTAACGTGTCGGCTCCCCAGCCTCCAGTCAGAACATTGGCGCCGCTGTTGCCAACAAGCACGTTATCGAGGTTGTTGCCGGTTGCGTTGATGTTGCCGCCCCCAGCCAGAGTCAGGTTCTCGATGTCGCCGATTGCATGCTTGGTGTCGGCGAGGCTGAAAGTTATCCAGGACACAACGGTGTCAATTCCGTCGCTGCCCGCTTCGCTTGCTATGTCGCTCTTGTTGTCGACGACGTAAGTATCATTCCCTAGGCCGCCATACATTTTGTCGGCGCCGCTACCGCCATCAACCAGATCGTTGCCGGCGCCACCGTAAAGCGTATCCGAGCCATCTCCGCCATAGATCAGATCATCGCCACCCATCGCGTTGATCATGTCGTTCCCAGCCATTCCGTAGATCGTGTCGAACCCGTCCGTTGGAGTTAGCTGACCTGCTATAGTGTGAGTGGCGTCGATCGTGTCGTTGGCTTTGGTGCCGGAGATCACCGTCATGCCCGGGCCGAGATCGACAGTCGTATCCGAAAATTTGAGGAACCGGACATTCTTCAGCGTGTCGAAACCATCGGGACTGCCGCCGCGAAGATCAGCAACTGTCCAGGTGCCGTCAGCATGTTGCACGTAATTGTAATCGGCCTCGTTGCCTGAATACACAGCCGTATCGGAGCCGCCTCGCCCATCTATAAAGTCGTTTCCCGCGCCGCCGCGGAATACGTTGTTGGCGACATTGCCTTTAAGGACGTCACTCCCGGAGCCGCCGATCACATTTTCGATCAGCGAGGCTAGGTTCGATTGATAGAGCAGAGCATTGGCAACATTGCCGCTGGCAAAATGACCATTGCCTAAATTCGCGAGCTGCTGCGTTGACGTCGTTGTCCACTCACCTGGCTCGAGGCTCACCGTGACATTGGTCTGATAGTTGGAAAAGTCATAGGTATCGCTGCCACCGCCATCCCACACCGTCATGTAGACTTGGTTCGCGCCTGGAGCTGCTTGACCGGCACCATTGACGAAGAGTTCTCCTGTGTTCGGATCCCACTGATAAACAGTGTCGCCGTTATTCGTATTATAGTTTGCGCCATATAGGGCTTGCACAGCCGCTATGTCGTACATCATCAAGGTTTGCGGGTAGCTCCAGCCGCCGTTCGTGTAGTAAGCCGTCGAAGCTCCGATGTAAGATCGGTAGCTCATGACCGTGTATTCGGTGGAGTCGCGATCCGAGGGCATCGGACCAAAAGAGCCCATCGACTCGTGGGCGTGTTTTAGGCCGAGCGTGTGCCCGATCTCATGGATGGTGGTAAAATAGGCGTAATTGCCTTTCGCTGGGTTATTGAAATAATTTGACGAATTTCCCAACCAAACATCGCCGCCTTCGGTCGAGGTGCTGGGGTAGTAACCGAACCCGGTCGTGTATTTGTCGGTTTCGGCGAAACGCAGGTCGGCATGTTGCGTCGACGTTTCTGTCACCTCGGTGAAAGTGACATTCGCAACGCTGGAATACATTGCGTAGACTGATTTCACCGCCGCTTGTTGAGCGGCATTGAAAGCCTGGAAATTGTTGTTTGGTTCTCCGCTTCCGTACCCAGAGCCATAATAAGAGGCGCTGGATGGAAAGCTATAGGTCAGGCTCGACGTCGCCCACTTCGTCCCCGTAAGAATTCCGTCGATATATGGGTTGCCCTGAGAGCCAACTGAAGCGGTAGCAGGCACAGCAAATCCTCTTTACAACAGAGCTGCAAAGAGGCCCGTATACCAGTCAGCCGTTGCAGAAGATTTGTGCAGTCAGAGCTGTTTGCTTACAAAATTTTCAAGAGCTTTAAAGTTGGCATTGCAATTCTCTTAAGCATGAACGCGTCAATCCGCGCTATGCCCAGCCAAAAGCTTATCTACGCGTTGCACTTGGCACCTTCCAAGGAAATGCTGGCGCGGCCACTCCGAGAGACAACCTGCTTGTATTTATTCGGAGTGCTAGTTGATGCGGAGCGGTGTCGACGCCATCAGCTGGGCAATGTGGGACGTAACTCATCCGCACCGACATAGAAATTCCGGTTGATCTATTTGCGGCGACGGCCCCCATTACCCGCCACTATTACCTTCCCCTTCAATAGAAGCGCCCCATATTGACCATCGATCGGGCCGACCCAAAAATCGGTTCCGCGGACGGCAAGTGCAGCGTTAGGCGTGAGGACAGTCACATTGTGGTCCCGCATCTGGCCGATTTTGCCTGTGACGAAACGCATTGCCCCCTGGGCAGCCTTGACCGTCATTTCTCCAGTCCCATGATTCGGATTGAATACGTAACGATCGACCACAACTTTGGCATTCTCGCCCAAGGTAAGTTTTGTGTTGTCTCGAAAAGTGATTTCCAGACGTGCTTTGGCGCCCGTGCGCATTTCATCGTTCATGTGCACCGGCGCGCCGACCACAGCCGTAGCGCCGCCAATTTTCGCTTGATTTTCGACCTTCGAGACCGTGCCTACCGTCTCTGCAGCCGCCGCCGCATGGGCAAAAGTGATGAAGAGCAAGGCGGCACAGAGGCGTATAGGAAGTATCATCCCTCTCCCCACAAATTTAGGTCATGCGCCCACGATAGATGGGCCCCCTTTTCTACTGACCCCATAACATGATTTAGGCAGGCGGCGAAGTGAACATTAAGGTCTTGATCACGATGGCTGGCGCTGCCGGCGGTCGCTTCAATAGCTTCCGCGATCCTTGCGCCATCTCTCGTTCGGAACGGTTTTCAAATCCGATCGCACCATCTCGGCCACAAGCTCCTCGAATGACGTGTTAGCGCGCCAGCCGAGCCGCCTTGCCGCCTTGCTCGCATCCCCCAAGAGTTCGTCCACTTCGGTAGGCCGGAAATAGCGGGTATCGACCTTGACAAGGTCCTTGCCGGTGGCCGCGTCTACACCGATCTCGGTCACCCCTGCCCCCTGCCAAACAATGCGGCGGCCGACCTCACCGAAAGCAAGCTCGATGAATTCCCGGACAGAATGGGATTTACCCGTGGCCAATACGTAATCGTCCGGCTCTGCTTGCTGCAGCATCAACCACATTCCTCGCACAAAATCGGCAGCATGACCCCAATCGCGCTTAGCACCGAGATTGCCAATATAGAGCCGCTCCTGCAGGCCATGTTCGATCGCCGCCACAGCGCGAGTGATCTTGCGACTCACAAACGTTTCACCACGCATTGGACCTTCATGATTAAATAAAATGCCGTTCGACGCATGAATGCCGTAGGCCTCGCGGTAATTTACCGTGATCCAATAGGCGTAGAGCTTGGCGGCGGCATAAGGTGACCGCGGATAAAAAGGAGTTGTCTCTTTCTGCGGCGTCTCCTGCGCTTTGCCGTAGAGCTCTGACGTCGAGGCTTGGTAGAACCTGACCCGCTCTTCCATGCCCAGGATGCGGATCGCTTCGAGGAGCCTGAGGGTGCCCAGCGCATCGGCATTGGCCGTGTATTCTGGCGTTTCGAAACTCACCTGCACATGGCTTTGCGCTGCGAGATTGTAAATTTCGTCGGGTTGCGTCTCCTGCAAAATGCGAATGAGATTGGTGGCGTCGGTCAGATCGCCGTAGTGCAAAAAGAACCGCGTGTCGCCTTCGTGCGGATCAAGGTAGAGATCATCGATCCGATCGGTGTTGAACGACGAGGACCGCCGCTTGATGCCGTGCACGACGTATCCTTTGTCGAGCAAAAGTCTGGAAAGATAAGCGCCGTCCTGGCCGGTCACACCTGTGACTAATGCGATCTTGTCAGCCAAGTCGCGCTCCGCCAATGCTCGCGCCTTCGCCCATCCTCAGTCCTGGCGCTTGGTCGGCCACTGCTCGCTCGAACCACGCATAAGTGCTCGCAAGCCCTTCCGCCAATCCGATGCGTGGGCGCCAACCGAGGCTCATGAGTTTGCTTGAATCGACAAGCTTGCGCGGCGCGCCATCCGGTTTGGACGGATCGGTAATCGACTTCACCCGAGAAGCCGACCACCTGCGCGATGAGTTTGGCTAACTCAAGAATGCTGACGTCGCTACCGGACCCGACATTCACGTGCAGCTCGGCGGAATAGTGCGTCATCAAACGAACAATTGCGTCAGCGGCATCATCGACATGCAGGAATTCGCGCCGCGGAGCCCCTGAGCCCCAAATGACGAATTCGCGATGGCCTGCCAGCCTAGCCTCGTGAGCTTTGCGCATCAACGCTGGGATCACGTGACTGCTCTCGAGGTCGAAATTGTCTCCGGGTCCATAGAGATTCGTCGGCATGGCCGAGATGAAGTCGCAGCCGAATTGTCGCCGGTAGGCTTGGCACAACTTGAGGCCAACAATCTTGGCGATCGCATACCACTCATTGGTGGGTTCGAGGGAACCGGTCAACAATGCGCTCTCGGCAATCGGTTGATCGCGCAAGTTTGGGGTAGATGCAGGAGGAACCGAGATACAGCAATTTCTCCACACCGCTCGCGGCCGCGGCATGAATTACGTTCGTTGCAATCGCGACATTGTCATAAAGAAAGGGCACGGGATTGCTGTCGTTGGCAAGAATACCCCCAACCTTTGCGGCGCTCATGAAAATTGCTTGAGGCCTGCATGCGGCCATCCATTTCTCAACGTCCGTTTGGCGGGTGAGATCAAGCTCGGAACGGTCGGCTGTGAGAACATAGCAGTCTTCGCGTGCCAGCCGCCGTAATAGTGCGCTTCCGACCATGCCGTTGTGACCAGCAACCCAGACCTTTTTATTCCTCAGGGAGTACGGCGTGCCGCTGTCACTCATTGCTGACCTCTACCGCTGTCCTCGAGGCGCGCAAATTTCCTTTAGGATGAGCTTGCCTATGCCAGCGCCAAGCTGTGGCGATAATCGTCTTCAGATTCGAGTGCTTAGGTTTGAAATGCAGCTCCCTGCTAGCCAGTGAGGCGTCGGCTACGAGCACAGGCGGATCACCACGGCGCCTATCGCCCTGCTTCACTCTGAGTTGCTCTCCCGTCTCAACGGCGATTGCATCGAGCACCTGCTTGACCGAAAGGCCTTGGCCTGTACCTAGGTTGAACCAGCCGCCACCTTCGCCGTTGAGGAGACGTTGCACAGCTGCGACATGTGCGTCCGCGAGATCTGACACATGGACGTAGTCCCTGATTGCCGTACCATCTGGGGTGGCGTAGTCGGTACCGAATACCGCGAAATCGGTCACGTGGCCTTGGAGCGCCATCATCGCCCTCGGGATTAGGTGCGTCTCGGGATCGCGTAACTCACCGATCTCTCCGTCGAGATCGGCGCCACAAGCATTGAAGTATCTGAGAATTACCGCATCTAAGTCGTAAGCGCGGACGTAGTCGTCCAGGATCCGCTCAACCATCGCTTTCGAGGCGCCGTAGGGGTTAACCGGCTCCTTCCGCGCATTCTCGCCAATAGGCACCTCGGCCGGCTCGCCGTAAACGGCGCAGGAGCTAGAGAAGACTATCTTGCGGCAGCCGCCCCGCATCGACGCGCGCAGCAGCGAGAGTGCCCCGGCAACATTGTTCTCGTAGTATTTCTCTGGGTCGACGACCAGATTCGCCGACATAGGCCGAGGCCGCGAAGTGCAGCACAGCACTCACATTGTAGGCGCTGAATGTCTGCGCGAGTGCGTCGGCATCTCTAATGTCGGCTCGAACCAAAGGTCCCCATCGCACGAAGTTTTCATGCCCCGTCGATAGATTGTCGACCACCACCGGCAGGTAGCCCGCGTTCTTCAACGCCTTGCAGCTATGGGCGCCAACATAGCCCGCGCCACCTGTAACCAGGACCACTCCCATCACGCGAGCTTCTCCTCGGCGACGACTTTTTCGAAATAGGCGATCGTCTTTGGCAACCCCTCGGCCAAGGCAATGCCGGGCCGCCAATCAAGAATGCGCTCCGCTGCGCAGATGTCGGGCCGGCGCTGTCTCGGATCGTCTTCTGGCAACGGAAGATGAACGATTTTGGAGCGAGAGCCGATCAGCTCGATCACCATCTGCGCGATCTCAAGGATGGTTAGCTCGGCGGGGTTGCCGAGGTTGATCGGCCCCGTCACGTCCTGCGGCGCTGTCCATCATCCGCATCAAGCCGATGATCATGTCGTCAACATAGCAGAACGACCGCGTCTGCGAGCCGTCGCCGAACACGGTGATGTCCCGGTTCAGCAGCGCCTGCACGATAAAGCTCGACACCACGCGGCCGTCATTCGGATGAGTCCGCGGACCATACGTATTGAAGATGCGTACAACCTTTATCGGGAGGTTGTGCTGCCGCCGGTAGTCGAAAAACAGCGTTTCGGCGCAGCGTTTCCCCTCGTCGTAGCAGGAGCGCGGTCCGATTGGGTTGACATTGCCCCAGTACGATTCTGGCTGAGGGTGCATGGAGGGATCGCCGTAAATCTCGCTGGTCGAGGCCTGCAGCACCCTGATCTTGAGGCGCTTCGCCAGCCCAAGCATGTTGATCGCCCCGATCACGCTGGTCTTGGTCGTCTGCACGGGATCTTTCTTGTAGTGGATGGGTGAAGCGGGGCACGCCAGATTGAAGATCTCGTCCACCTCCACGAAGAGGGGATGGGTGACGTCGTGCCGCAAAAGCTCGAACCTCTTGTGGTCGAGAAGATGCTCGATATTGCGGCGCGTGCCGGTGAAAAAATTATCGACACACAAGACTTGTTGCCCCCTGGCCAGTAGCTGCTCGCAAAGGTGGGAGCCTAGAAACCCTGCGCCTCCGGACACCAAGATCCGCTTCTCAAGATGCATGTGAGCAGTCCCGCCTGATTTTCGAGCGCCGGGAGTGGCGCTGTTTTGATGTGTTGGGTTAATACCATACCCGTAAGGCGTTGGCCTGGGTGGTTAAACTCCAACACCGAGGGCAACGCTAATCAATCGGCTGGCCAGTCTTGTCGGGCGCCGAGGTCAACCCCCATTTGTGTGGATCACGTGGGGTGAGGGATCAATGCGAACAATATTGAGGTTTTGCGCCGCAGCCGGGCTTGGCGCCGCAGTTCTCACCGGGGCCACTTGTCGTCAGCGCCGCTCAGGCGGAGCAAAAGGTCGGCGTCGCGGCCGCCGTTAAGCCTGACGCGACAAGTCAGCCGCCCGGTGGCGGCAGCTCCACCCTGAAAATCGGCAAGGCCGTCGTTTACAACGAGCGTATCGACACCTCGTCGTCGGGCCAGGTGCAAGTGCTTCTCCTCGACGGGTCGACCTTCACCGTCGGTCCTGGCTCGAGCCTCGTCATTGACAAGTTCGTCTATAACCCATCGGCGGGCACCGGCGCGTTGGTGGCGAGTTTCTCCAAAGGCGCGCTCAGATTTGTCGGCGGCAAGCTCTCGAAGAACGAGCCGGGCGTCAAGGTCAACACTCCGGCTGGAACCCTTACCGTGCGTGGCGGCATCTTCACGTTGAAGCTCGGCGGGACAAACAAGGCGCTGGTCACCTTCGACTATGGAATATCCTTATCCATCCTGCGCCATGGCCAGCTATACGTCACCAGAACGGCCGGCGACGTCATCTCCATTAGTGGCGCGGGCGCGCCGGTGATCCGTTCGCAGACCTTTGCCGACGTCAATGCCGTGCAAGCCGCTGTGGCGGGCAAGAGCTGGAAGAAAACCGTGTCCGCGCCCCTCAAGGGACAGCGCTATCCCTTCTACTATGGCATTCACCCGACCGGCCGTTACCCGGACCAGCCTTTCATCCGAGAACTCTATTACAACGGCGCCACCACCGACCTGCTCATCAGCGGCGCGAAGCCCGTGCCAATTCCGGTGCCGGAGCCCCCACGGTTCATCCCGCCGCCGGTCATTGGCATCGACAGCTGCCCTCAATGTGGCCGTTAGCGCCCAAGCCAGTCTGAAATGGCGCCGAGCGCCGCAGCTCTCAACCACCCAATGCGGTTGACGAGGTGCTGCTCCGAGTGCAGGCGAAGACGGCTCAGGTTTTCCTCTTGGTCGCGCTTCTCCTTGCGGCGACGCAGTTATTGGGCTGTCCAGTCCTATCCGGACCTTGCCCCGACATCGTCCACCGGTTTCCGATCGAATACCTTTCGCCCGGTAAACATAGCGGAGACGATGCCGCCTCCTTCGCGTAACTCGGTCACGACCACTCCGATGATATGGATGGTTATCGCAGACAGCAGTGCGTAGAAGTTCCAGTAGTGAACCGTCACAAATGATGAGCGGAACGAGCGCATCGCCTCCCATGATGTGGGATCGATGCCAGCCTTATCATAAGGGGCAATAGTCGCTGGATCGACCCCGGGCGCGGCAACCCAGCTAGCAATCCAATAACCGAACGGTGGATAGTAGATGTCGGTCCCAGCGAGAACGAGACCCGTCACGGCCTGCAATATAAGCAGGATGAGGAGTATCGACACCATCATGCGCGCTATGGGGTTGTGACCCAGATAGGGTCGCACATCGCACCGGAACAGTTCACGCAAATACGCCCTCAACGCAGCTCCGTAGCCCCTGTGGAACGGCAGGATAGCCGACCAGTTTGCGTGCCGATTGCCGACGAAGGCCCAGGCGAGACGCCAAGCCAAGTTGGCTGCGAAGACGTATCCAAACCAAACGTGGGTGGTCTTCAAGAGGATCTTGCCAGCATCGTTCACGCCAAGCTCTTTGTCGTAGAGGATGGCGGTGCCGATGGCCGCTAGGGCAACGACACAAACAAAATTGATCCAATGGAACCACCGCGTCGGCCGATCCCACACGGTATAGGATTCAAGCTTCATCTCTGTCATTTACGTCTCGCTTGCCTGCTCAAAGCGCGAATTTGGATTAAGGCCGATCCAAAGCGCGGATCAATGGTGTGGCCCCGACATGGCTTCTGGGGGTCAGAAGCGCCGCCGAAATCCCCGGGGTCATAAGCGCCTTACCTATCAGATAATGCGCCCAAGCCGGCGAGTCGCCCGCGATTCAATCAATGATGTCGCGCTTCTTCTGGAGGTATTCTTCGCGTTCGATCTCTCCGCGAGCGTAACGCTCTTCCAAGGCCTCAAGGGCTGAGGAACGCCGCTCTGGCGATCGTTGGTTGCCAGCAAGTGACTGTGAACGGATAAACCACACCGCACCCGCGATGATCACAGCAAGGATTGCAAGCCAGAACACGAAGCCGAAGCCCATGCCTTCACCATTCATCATCCAACCATGGCCATAGCCCCACATAGAGCAACGCCTCCAACACACAACTTAGGAGATACCTCGACCGCATCGGCTCCACGTTGATCGGGATCAACGAAGTGTTCATCCCGCCGCCGGTCATTGGCATCGACAACTGCCCTCAATGTGGCCGCTAGCGCTAAAGCTGTCCTGAAATCACTGGTTTCTCTGCGAGTCTCGCGGCCCTCGGCGCGACGCCCCAAAGCGCGAGAAGGTGCTATGCTGCCTTGGGGAATGAAGCTCGGTCGCGTGGAGGGGAACCATGACAGACGAGGCCCACACGGATCAGCCCCGGGGCTTTGGGGCGAAAGCGAAGGATTGGGCGTCTGGCGCGAGTGAGGTCGGGCTATCCGCCTTGAAGGAGGCGATGACGTGGACCGCTTATCAGTGGACCGTGCTCGCGCTGCTCACCGCCACCTTTCTACTGGTCGCCCTGTCCTACGGCGGCATCCGGTCCGAGCTCGCCGCGCTTAAGCAGGCCCAGGGTGGTGTCTCCGCGCAGGATCTCGCTGCGCTTCGCACCGAGATGACCACCAAGCTCTCGGAGATGCAGTCGAGCCTTGCCCAGACGATGACCGATCTGAAGACCGGAATTAGCGACAGCGTGGCTAAGATGGGCGCCAAGATCGAGCGCAGCCAGCCGAAGCCGACTGCGCCTGCGCCCGCGCCGAAGCCGGCGCCGAAGGCGCGGCCGCAATAGATCCCGGCAGTTAGCGCGATTTCCGTCTTCGGTCCCAGAGGTGCTCGTTCAGCGCGCGCTGCACGCGCTCTGGCGGGGGGATCGCTTTGAGCTTGCGCGTGAAGGCCAGGTACTCTTGCTGGGCATTTTCTGCGACGAGCCCGTGGCTAAGATCGATGCGCCATTCGAGGAGACGCTTCCACCCGCGGGCATCGCCCCCTGTTTCGGCGGCGGAATCCCGGCCGCCACGAGCCTGCGCATCGTGGTCTGAGCCGCCTCGGCCTCATCCGAGCCACCCTTGATCAGAAGATCGATCAAGGCGCAGGCACGGGCCAGCAAGATCTCGCTGGGCGGACGCCGCTTGCGCCGGTTGGAGACCGTCTCGCTGTGTAGCGGGCTAAGCGTCTGCCGGACCCGAGGTTCTAGATCGAGCAGCGGCTTCAAGTCTTCCTGGGGCAGCCCCTCCTCGGCGAGCTGAGCCGTGACGGCGTGAAGGCATTTGAGCCCGAGCGTGAGCTTGTCCTGGCTCTGGACGCCATGCGCGCGCGCCTGCCGGAGCGCCTTCAACGCGGCGCCGATACGATCTACCGGTGGAGAGAGCATGCGCATGCTGCCGTTGCAAATGAGTGATGCCGGTCGCCGGTCCCGGGGCGTCCGCTGGCACAATGCCGCAATTGGGTAAAGAACTCGCTAGGCTGGCCCATCCCTGCCCCACCCGCGCCAGCAAGCTTGCCAGCCTCGGCCGCTGCGGTTAGAAGAGCCGAGAGTCCCATTCGGCCATCTTGCGAGGCCGAGATTTGCGCACCACATTCCGCGCTGGTGGGGGATCGTCTAACGGTAGGACAGCGGACTCTGACTCCGCCAGTCTTGGTTCGAATCCAAGTCCCCCAGCCACTTAATCTTTCCGCGGAAAATTTCTGAGTTTGCCGAGAACGATTGGGCACGGTCCCGACCCTGATATTCCCCGGTGGTCAAGCCTTGATGAATTTGTTCGTCGCTGAGGTCGTCAGATGGCTTAGGCATGGACCATCAACTCCGATCCATTGACAATGATCCTTACAACCTTGCGGTCGGGAGCACCGGCTGTGGAACTTATTTATTCGACCCCGGTTGCTCTTGGCCAGACAAGGAGAAAACCATGAGCCGCGGATTACCCTCTATGACAGCCTTATTGGGGTTGCTCGCCATCGCGGGATACCAGAACAGGGACAAGATCGCCGAAATGCTTGGTGGGAGTGCGCAAGATAAGTCCGTCGCAAGTGGGCAAAGCGGCCTCGGTGGCTTGCTTGGTGGTCTTGGCGGCGCAAGTGCCGGCGGCATCCTCAGTGGTGGACTTGGCGAACTTATCGAACGGTTCAAGCAGAGCGGCCAAGGGCCGATAGCGGATTCTTGGGTAAACACCGGCGCTAACAAGCCCTGCACTACCGCCGACCTGGAAAAGGCGATTGGCCCCGAGGTGCTAGAAACTTTAGCGAAGGAAACAGGACTATCGCGGGACGACATTCTGACCCGGCTCTGTCGTGAACTTCCCAACGCCGTGGACAAGTACACGCCGCAAGGCCGTCTACCGATGGAAGGCGATCTGTCGGGCGCATAGCGGCATCCGAAATGACATCCTGCATCCGTTGAAATTGGATAGGAACTTTACATGGGCATTCTATGGACGATCTTAATCGGCTTTGTCGCGGGCGTACTGGCGAAGCTCATCACTCCTGGTGACAATGAGCCGAGCGGTTTTATCCTGACCACAATTCTCGGCATTGTTGGCGCATTCGTTGCGACCTATCTAGGACAAGCCCTAGGCTGGTATCACGCCGGTGAAGGTGCTGGCCTCATTGGTGCGACAGTGGGAGCGATCATCGTTCTACTCATTTGGGGTGCCATTGCCGGAAGGCAGAAAAGTAGCCTTCGCTAGATACCCGCTGTCAACAACCGCGACCACAGTTTCAGAATCGACAATTGGCGTCGATGACGATTGAAGGTGCACGTGGACTCGCTTGGCTCAAGGCTGCGCCCGCCTTGGTCAGCTTATGACGGCACGCATCAGCATCGCCCTCAGATGAACCCGCATTATCAACTCCTCCCCACGCCTTAAACAGTGGTGTAACGTGACCGGGGCTGGGAGTGGGGTGGGCGATGCGGATATTTGCCACGGCGGTCTTTTTGGTGGCGCTCGTTAATTCAGCGTGGGCGGAATCGGCTCTCTTTCCCAAGAATCAATGGTTCTCAGTGGATGCTTTGAATGGGACCAACTTGCGCGGCAAGGGACTAACCCTCTTTGTCGCACCCGAGGGCGCTTCTAGAGCGGCATTTGCCAAAGGCTTTGGGGGCTGCAACGACTGGCATTCTTGGTTCGACACGGCCGGAGGGGCAGACGTCAGTTTCGCTGAATTTACCGACACCGGGAGAGTTTGCTCTAACAAACAGCGGATGCAAATCGAGAAGGACTTTTTAGCGGCTCTGGCCAATGTTAAGGAGTTCCGATTGGAGGGCGAGATGCTGAGTTTGACCGGACGTGGCGTGACGTTGCGGCTATCTCCAAAGAAGTGAGTCGGGAGACGTTGCGTCTCCGCAATTATTGCGTTCCTTATACCCCCGTAGCCTCCATGCAAATTTTTGGCGCAGTTCGCTCGGCGTGACCGTGCATGTCGTTGGGCAAGGCGCCCGTCGAGCTTCGGCGCTCTAAGCGCACCCTTGTATCTATCTGCGCTTAGTTTCCCCCAGTGAACTTGTCGCAGGACTGGGGGCCACGCATCGGCCTAGGGTATTAATTGCGCGGCCCACCGCGGCCTCGTCATCTCCAACACACCCAACTAGCCCCGCGCTTCGAAAGCGGGGCTTTTTTGCGAAGTCGCCTGTGTGTAAGGAGGGCTGGCCTCTCGAACGGCCGCCTAGGCGTATTCTCCTAGCCGAAGCCTCAGAGCGTTAGGCAGAGCATCATAAGGCTCGCCAACTTCGATTTCAGAAATCGCCTGGAATAGCGTCTGATCGCATTCCGCTAAGGAGCCCAATCGGTTCCAGGTCTCAGCCAGCTCGTTGAAGACATGTCGCGCCTCCGGCTTCCGCGCGCGATTTGCCAGCGCCAAGCAACGCGCTGCATTCAAACGGCATTGACGAGGATCGCCTGGCATGTCGCCTCCAGACAAACAATCCCCGTTGAGCACGATATGGGAAGGTGCCCGCTAGTTTGCAATCCGACCGCCCCTATGCCTGTTTCGCAATCTTAGCCGTTAGGCTACCGGAACTAAGTAAGCGCGAGACGGTTCTCCTTGTAATGGCAATGGCGCGGTTTCCCCTGATGCCCCCCGTCAGCTAGTGCTGTTGCTCCAGTATGGTGGTGAGTAAAGAGAGCCCCGGCCAATCCGGGGCTTTCTCTTAATCTGGCGCGTGCCACGACACACGATCTGGCGCGTGCCACGACACACGCATTTGGAGTAGCGGGATGCTCATCCGCCGCAATCCCCGCCGCCGTCCCGCGCCCTGGCGCTATGTTGCGCGATCTTGTTCCGTTAGGTTGCTCCAAGACGCGCGTTGCTAGGGCACTAGGGCTCTCGCGCTATCAGCTTTCCGAAATTCTCGCTGAGAAACGATCCGTCACGTCCAAGACGGCTTTGAGGCTGGAATCCCTGGTGGGCGGGTCGGCTGAATCGTGGACAAATATGCAGGCCGCATACGATGAGTGGCGCTCATAATGCGGGCCGCCATGCGCGCCGGCATGACCGTGTCATAAAGGACGCGAACGGCCACTCGCTCTATTTATCTCTATGCGCGTGAGACGCTAGCAGATGCCGACATTGCCAAAGGTGCTGACTCTTAATGAGGCGCGGAGAATCGCGTCGAACATCGCCAAGTTGCCTGGGCTGCTCAAAGCCAAAAACACCTAGCTACATCACGCCGAGGAATCCCAAGGCAACTCCTGCCACTACGATGATGATCGGCATTGCCATGTTCCACCAGCTAGGCTCTGGCACACTGGCGCGTTCAGGTCGGTTGGTTGCCAAAGGCATCAGTCATTCCACCGTCCGATCTCATAGTTGGTCGGTCGGACTAGAGAACTCCAGCCGTGATCAGGCCAAGCAGGATGAACGAGCCCAGGCATAACAGTTTTATCGCCAATATGTCTGCTTGGCGCTTCGTTGCTAGCTGGAACCTAAAGTATCTCGATGTTTGTGGAACGGCCATTGTTTCCCCCGTTTACGCTCCGCCTCTGTGGTGCGGCTGCTCGAATAAACGAGATGATTGGCCAATCGTTCCCTAGCGAAAGGTGCTGGCGGTGAGGCGTGGGCGCGTAGCGAGTGACGTTCGTGACTTTCGGCCAAGCTACCGGCGCTGCTGCCACGCAAATAGGTGCCGCGCCGCTGAGACCATTCCTGGATTGCCAAGCGTGTCGGCATTTTTGGTAGGGGGGTGAGCTTTTGGGGGCGTGGCCAATTTTGGCTTAGCTCCCAAGCGAGCAAGCATGCGAAACCACTCTGCCTTGTGGGCAAATGCTGTTCGCTGTGGGGGCGGCACCATATGGTCAGCCGCGCACTTATCGTAGACTGCCGCAATCTGTGAGTGCTGCTCAGGGGTGAGGACCATCACGCCATGATCGAGCAAAAAAATTAATCGCTCGTATCCAAATGATGCTCACTCCGCCACCGCGCTCACCGTTGCGAGCGGCAAGCCCCGTGCGAATTTCACGCGTTCGGACGAGGACTATAAACCTGTCGTTGGCGACCGCGCGGCCTTCACGGCGCGCCCAAGCGTAGCGCCCATCGACTTCACTATGCCGAACCCGCTCGCTTGCCGCCACGACGGCGCGATGATAGGTAGGGGCCGCATCCGTTTCGTCATCGATGCCATCTTCGCTGCGGCCATGCGCGTCCAGTTTGGGGCCGTGGCTACGGTTAGGGGGCGGCGGATCGTCGGGGACATTGGACGCGGACTCATTCGGGAATCCGTCGCTCGCCCCTTGAGGCAACAGGGCGGTTTCAGCGCCGTCTGGGAAAATTCTCTTGACGCATCAAGGGTGTCGGGATCAACTCTGGCTCCGCCAGTCGCGGTTCGAATCCAAGTCCCTCAGCCAATTGTTTTTCTTCATCTTTTCGCTCCTTCGACGCCGGCTAAAATGGATCGGTTTGCAGCCCGTTTGCATCTTCGAGCTTCCGAAACAGGTTTTCTCCGAGCTCCGGGTCGCGGTGGAAATAGTGCGTGTCGAGTATCGCCTGACGGCCCTAAAGACCATTTCGAACGAGGCGTGGCGTAAAAACCGTGGAAGCTATTGAGACAAGCGGGACACAAGCTTCACTCAGTTTCTCGCCCGCCCTTGGCGGAAAATTAAGTCCGCCTTCGATCGGGAGCGTGAGAGAGCAAACTCCTAAGCATGGCTCTGACCAAATGCTCATGCGATTAGCTAAGGCGACTCAAAACGCGCAAAGAATCTTTAACGCAGCCACGCACCGGCTCGCCCAGCTTCACCCCAGGGCACTTAGGAAACGGTTTCAAAACTGGATCAAAGAGAGGAAGGCAGCCCGAAGTCCGCTACGCTTTGGCTACAGGCGACCAATGCTGATCGGACCTGTCGAAAGGCTAGCGGAGCGAAAGCTTTGCATGCAACACGGTTGGGACCATGACCTTTTTACGGGTAGAGTGGCGGCTCACCAAGGTGGAAGTGCCGCGTGCCGCGTGCGTCACCCCTATTCGCTACTTTTTGCGCATTCGAAGATCAAGGCATTGCGCCTTACGCGCTGGCAACAATTCGGCAATTCGGTCATACAACTGAGAAACGTCCTTTACGTCGCCGAGAAACTGAATGTCCGGATTATCGAATTTGCGCAACCCCATCCATTCTTCATGCCCAAGCGTGTAGGATCATTCCGGATTGTCGATCATGGACCGGCGCTAGGCCCGACTATCGAAAGTTCATTCTTCTTCTTAGACGCCTTTCACCTCAAGCCGGACGCTATCGCAACAAGTCGGCTGTTTACGCATTATATCCGTCCTCTACTTGTGCCTCAGGTTAGCGATGTTGATCCGCGTGTGAGCCGCCAAGATCTTGTGTTGCACTTTCGCGCCGGGGACGTCTTCCGGCCTTCAAAACCTCATCCCGACTACGGTCAACCACCGCTATCATTTTACCTGGCGGCGGTAGAACGGGAATGCCCTTCCAGAGTCTGGCTCGTATTTGAAAACCGGGAAAATCCTTGTGTCGGTGCCGTTAAATCTGCACTGCGTGACCGCGGAATCGAGGTCATGCCGCAATCTGGCACGCTTGCAGATGACATCAAAGTTCTGCTGAGCGGTCGTCGCATTGTCGCCAGCCGCGGATCCTTTGTTTACATGATCAGCCATTTATCTGAGAGATTACAAAAGTTGTACCTTTTCGAACCGACGTTCCGCTTCATGGATCGCGAAGTGCTGCCGCGCCTCGGCGTTCAAGTGGTAAACGTGACTGACGCGAGAGGCGTCTATAAGGCCAAAGTACTAGCTCGCTGGTGCGGTTCGAGTGAGCAGAGAGAGCTTATGCTATCGTACTCGGCAGAAAACCTGGCGTTCCGTGAACTATTTTGAGTGAGTCCTGAAGTGATATCGCTAAATCGCGATTGGGACTGCTGGTTCAGTCGTTTCAGGAGCCCAGTTGGCAAACAACCACGCTCATAAGAGCGCCCGCACTGCCTCGCAAACCAAAAGTATCGCCGCTTGTGGCAATCGCCACAGCGTTCTTTGGAGCCTTGCGCGAAAATCTCCAACAGTACGCCGCTGATCAAAGCGAGACCGACTGTTGGAGAAAAGTTATGTGGGGCAAGCACGTAATCATCGACATGTCCGCGGGAGACAGAGAGCGCGTACGAAGCGCTAAACACATTTGCCGCTTCGTCGAGACTCTCGTCGAGACAATCGGCATGAAGGCCTACGGACCGCCAGTACTCGAGCATTTCGCCGAACATGTACCCGACGCAGCCGGGTATTCCCTCGTGCAGTTGATTGAGACCTCGGCCATCATCGGGCATTTTTGCGATCGCTCCGGCGATACATACATAGACATTTTCTCCTGCAAGGACTTCGAAGCCGAACTGGCGATCAGTGTGGTTCGCACCACGTTCCACCCCAAACACATCAACTCCATCACGCTTGAGCGCCAAGCCATTCAACTGAGCGCTGGTGAAGCGGTTGCAGCGGAATGAGGCAGGAAATGCGACCGGGACCTGTTCAGTATGAAAATTTGCTATTCGCGGGATCGGTGTTCCTGGCGGCGACCTTCTTCACTGTGGGCGGCATCTTCATGAAGCTTTCGGATGGGCTCACCAGGCTTTGGCCGACCATGATTGTCTTCGCATTATTCGTAACCGGGGCGGCCCTGCAAACCCTTGCGATGAAGCGGGAAGAACTGGCTGTCACATATTTAGTAGTGGTGGGGCTAGAGTCGATCCTCGCGTTCCTATTTGGCGTCCTGGTATTCAGCGAGAGTTGCACTCCGGTACGCATTGCAAGCGTATTGCTGATCGCCGGCGGAATCATCTCTTTGCGGTCGGTCTCCTGACAGGCATTTTCTTCCCCCAGCATTCCTAAGCCGCTTATCCGCTCTCCTGTGGTGCGTCGATCCGCCATATCCAGTCACAGTAATCGGCTAGATCGGGAACATCGACTTCCATCTGGAAGATTTCGTGCGCGCGATAGATGCGCGTGGGTGCCCGGTATAGCAGCATAGGCCAATGGGTCCGGACGGCATCGGGACCCGTGGAAAAGGATATGTTATCGTCGAAGATTGCTTTGAAATACATGCAGATGCCGCTGAGTTGGCCGGACCGTATGACCGGCTTGATCACAGAGAACCGCTTCGGAACCTGGTCGAGGGTTAAAGTCGCGAGATCGAAGCTGAACACGGGTTCGGGTTCGCAAAGCAAGAACTCGACATCGTCGGGATATATCTCTCGGAAGTGGTAAGCGGTCTCCGGCGCGCGCGGCGCTCGCGGAAACGTCAAGCCGTGAGGTCGTTGGTCCTGAATCAAAGGTATCCGCTCTTGCTCCCGCAATTGAACAGGCTCGAGCCAAAATTCGAACCTCCCAGGAAGGATGCGTCCGCCCGGCTTTAGGCAGCGGTTGCGCAAGTCGATGAGGGTTTCCAGCATGCGCTCATCAAACAGCGCGACCCCCATCTGGTCTTGGACCATGACGTCAATCGGTTCCGCAGGGCTGAACCTACGGCTGGCTGATGCTACGTAGATCAGATTGGTTATGTTATTGGCCTCGGCTGCAGCCCTAGTATAGGCAAGCATCTTTCTCGAATGATCGATCGCGTAAATTTTGCGGGGGCTTTTGGCTGCGGCAAAGAATGCCAGAATACCAGTGCCCGTGCCGATATCGGCAACGTAGTGTTGCGACGTCACGTAACGCTGAATCGCCGCTTGGTAAGCGTCAAGTCGCACCGAGTCCGCCAGCATCTGCTCATGCAGGTAGAAATTCTCGAAAGAATTCCGCAGCTCCACGGCACGTATGGCCCGAGCTAGCGACGGGTTCGCGGCGAGAAGGCGCTTGCAGCGATTGAGCTGGTAGACGAGAGCCTTCAGGATTTCCACCGAGCTAGGCCCTCCGGTTGTTGCTAGAAATCCAGAGAGCGAGCGGTCCGGCATTTGATCCCTGCCACATTCTGTGCGCTAGGGGACCACTGGCCGTTTTGACAACAATGCCCAGCGGCAATCCGATGTGTTGTGACAGCCCACCGCCACTTCCCCTCGATAGGAGCAACGGCTAACTCTCGTCTAGACCCGCCCATCGGACATCATCATGGCCTCGGCCGGGGATCGGGGGTGACGTCACGGAGATTGCTTTCGGTCCATCGGGCATAATAACCGGAGTTCTTGATGCTCTGGTGGGCGCGTTCCCCGACGTCCAGGCGAATTAGCTGTATGTTGGGGTAAGGTTCCCGGCGCGTATACAGACCATCAATGTTGAACGGATCCTCCGGGTGCCCGCCGATGGCCATTAAGTTCATCGCCGTTAGAGTCTCGGTTCAACCCTTCCGCCAATCGCTGCACCTCCGCGAAGGTCAGCCCGCATTTGCGGGGATGGCTGCAAATCATCATGTCGAGTTCCGGCTTCGCCATGAATGATGGCAATAGGGCCAGGATCCCTTCGCGCGTCAGCTCGAGCACGTCGAATTGGATTCGGTTTTCCCGCCTGGCCTTCCGGGCGAACGGGCAGACTGGCAGGCTCCCCAGTTTCGGGTGGGGCTGTTCGACGAAGTCGATAATGTGCTGGGTGAGCTCGCGAATAATCTCGGTATGATTTGGAGCCAAGACCAGGATCTCCTCCTGGCTATACATGCAGTCCCGGAGATTGCCAGCTGTCCAACGGTCGTAGTAGCCGGTATTTTTAATGCGCTGATGCGCCCCCTCGCCCACATCCAGGCGAATGATCTGGATGCTGGGATAGGGTTCCCGCCTCGTGTATAGGCCGTCAATGTTGAAGGAATCCTCGGGATGCAGCCCGATGGCCAACAGGTTCATGTCTTGTAGCGTTTGGTTAAGCGTCTCGGCCAATCGACCCACCTCAGCGGATGAGAGCCCATCCCTGCGGGGATGGATGCAAATTATTAGATGGATCTCCGGCGTTGCCGGGAACGATGGGACCAGGGCCAGAATCCCTTCGCGCGTGAGCTCCAGCACTTCGAACCGGATACGGTTTTCTAGGCGCGCCTTCCGGGCGAACGGGCAGACCGGCAGGTTCCCCAGCTTCGGGTGGGGTTGTTCCACGAAATCAATGATGTGCTGGGTGACCTCGCGCACTACTTCTGCATGATCCGGAGCGACAGACATGGTCTCCTCCTGGCTCACTCGCGGCCACGGCTTCTCGGGGAAGCCATTGGATAGTTATGCCCAAGAGAAGGGAAAGATGATATACTTACTAGTAATGAGATGCATACCGTTGGCATCAATCTTGGCTCGTAGCGATGGGAGGTCAGCATGGTCGCACAAGATGCACGGAAAGCCCTCGAGGACGAGAATAAGTTGCTAACCGAGCTGGAACGGACAGCGTCTGGCAATACCGCAGGCGCACGCTGGTCATCGTATTTCAGCGGGTGGCGCAACTGTAATGACGACCTCCTCGGTAAGTCTGACGCGGATTTCGACCGCGGCGTGAACGATGAGGTTTCGCGCCTGAAAAGAATGCGCGACGCCCTTGCTGGAGACAACAGCACCGCCGCGAACTTCTATAGAGACGCGTTCAGCGACGATATCCAAAGCACAGAGGACCTTCGCTAGCATGTGCTTGGCCTGATTCGCCGGCCCAGAGCGTCCTTCACTCTAAACTGCTGGTCCTCGCCGAGATTCTGCACCGTCCGTCTGCTTGATATGCATGATCAGGCAGGAGAGGAGAGCGCCTGACTTGTAGAATTCGGACATGCAGAACACGCGTAACGCGCGACCAAACCGCGAGCAAATAGTCTCGAGGCGTTCGATCTTGGACTTCTCGATCGGGTAGGACGGGCTCTCTTTGCCGAGCCCGACAATTGGGGAGTCGCACAAGAGCTCCCCTGGCATCAAAAGGCCATTGGTAATTCCTGCGCGGGCGTGTTCCACAGAAACGTCGATGATGTCGCAATGTTGCTCGATCGCCCGGATGCACATCCGATCGGCAAGCGAGGTGCACAGCATCACTGCTTGTCCGGTAATGCGAAGGAGGCAGCAGTCGAGGTGATACAGATACCGGTTGGTGATGCGGAATGGGACGATTTCCATCTCGAAGCGCTCGGCGGCCCAGGCCAAGGCGTTGCGTGAGGTGCGCAAGCCATGCGCGCCGATATAGAGGTTGCCTCTGATATGTTTTAGATCCGCTTCGCCCTCGAAATAGAGTGGGTCATCGTCGAACGTCGCAGGAGGCTGCGCCACGGCGAAGTTCATCAAATTGAAGAAGTCGGCGCCGATCCTGTCCTCGCCAATGCGAGGCGTAGAGCGGAACCTGGAAATGATGACTGTGTCCTGTTTGCAATGGGGCAAAACCACGCCAAGGTTGGACACGTAAGGCTGGTCCTGAAGCCCAGGCGTGCTTGGAAGCATATACACGAGCGCGTGCTGAGCGATGTGGCGATAGAGGGATATGAATTGTGCGATCGCTCGATCGAGGCAGATTTCCCGCTCTCGCGGTCTCATGTCCTCCATGTACGCGTTGTTCGAAATTTTGGCAGATAGTGAAAGTGGCAGATTCATCAGCAAGATGGGAAAAGTCAGCTGCCCAAATTGGACGCCTGCCGGGAATGATGCCGGGGCTTCCGATTCGACCCGCAGCGGTGCCGACGGTAATACCTGGATTTGACCGAGTCCTTCTCCGTGCTCCGGTCGATCCCAGAGGCTCCGTCGCCTGCGTGAAGTCTTCGGCCCAGTCCATGACGTTCCCCTAAACCAGCTTTCGCTGGCCCCAGGCGCGCGTTCCTTCTTCGTCAAAGTCTCATTTGCGTCATTCTGGCAGTCCCGCTCGGCGCAGTGCGGCCGCATACCTGTCGGCCTGGTCCTTTACCTTGTAAGGAGCCCGAGACAACTCGTCTGAGATCGAGAATTTCGGATCAAGCGACCGAAGCGCATCAACAACTGCGCGGGCTTTGTCCATTCGCCCAACCGAGGGGTCCGCATAGGCTGCCGCTAATATCGGGTAGACCCAGGGCTTGTCTGCCTCCTCAATTTCCATCCCTTCGAGGATTTCGATGGTCTTCTGAGGCTTGCCGGCTTCTTCATACGCCCATCCCCGATATGCGTCGTACCAAGAAAGGTGGTTCGGGTTAAGCTGGATTGCCTCTTCCAGCTGCGCGATCGCCTTATCCGTCTGGCCGATGTAGATGAGGAGATTAGCCATCTCCGCTTCGACCTCCGCGTCGTTCGGATTAAGTTGTCGGGCGCGAGCGTATTGCTCGATCGCTTTCTGATATTCCCTCTTGTACAAATATGCCCACCCGAGCGCCCAACGAGCTTGATAATCATTGGGATCGAGTTTCACCGCCTTGTTGGCCATCTCGAAAGCAAGATTCAAAGTCTCGTTATAGTCATCGGTCCACTTGAAATCGTAATCCGATGAGTAGGTCCAGGCGAGACCGGCATAGGCACGTGCATAGCTCGGTTCGTTGTCCCTGGCCTTTTCGAAAAGTTCCCGTGCCTCCTTATTGTCTGAACGAGTGAACTGATACCACTTTGACCAGCCTTGCATAGCGTAGTCGTAGGCAGTGAAGTTACTTGGCTCCTCGTTCGCGGACACGCGCGCGATCTCGGCTTGAGCCAACTTGCCTTGCAAGCCCCCAAGCGTTCCAGCAATCGACCGTTTGATTTCATCGCGAATGGCGAAAATATTGCTTGTCTGTCGGTCATAGGTTTCCGTCCAGATTAGGCGCCCCGTACTCGCCTCGACCAGCTTCGCCGTTACATGCACGACAGGATCATCGCGAGTTAAGGTGCCTCCTACGACGTAACGAACATTGAGGTCTTTTCCCACCTGAGTGGGCTCCGGCGGTTCTTCGTAATTGAAGGTAGAACTGCGACCCTTTACCACAAGATCCGGAAATTTCGCCAAGCCTGTGATCACCTCCTCAGTAATTCCGTCAGCAAGATATTGCTGGTTTTGACTGGGACTCTGGTCGGCAAACGGCATGACAGCAATAGAGGGATGTTCGGGCAGTCGAGCGCCTAACAGGGCGTCCCACAGCGCGGCCGGCTGGCGCAGATACAACGATCCTGCGCCGACTGCGAGAAGTAGAACAAGGATGCCCGCGGCACCGCCAAGGCGCGGCTTGCGCCACATGCGCGAAAACAGCCGGCGGAGCCAATGCAATGGCGAAGGAAGAATGCGATAGACGTGCACCGGGTCAGCGATATTCTTCAAACGGCGCTCGCCGATGTCCTGGAATGGAAGTTCGACAAGCTTGCGAACCTGATCATAGACGGTTTGCGAGATGCAAATTCCTCCCGCTTCGGCTAGTTGCTCGAGCCTAACCGCGACATTCACACCGGTGCCGTAGAGGTTGTTGTCTTCGGAGATCACATCGCCCAAATTAACACCGATGCGAAACTGCATCCGTTCGTTGTTGGGGACCGAAGTGTTGCGTTCGGCGATCTCGTTTTGGATTTCGATGGCGCAGCGAATGGCTTCGACAATGCTGGGGAACTCGGCGACGACGCCGTCCCCTGCGCTGCTGAAGATGTGACCCCTATGCGAGGAAATGGCCTCCTCCACCACGGCACGGTAAACGCGCAGAGTGACGGTCGAGGCCTCTTCATTCCGCTCTGTATGGCGACTGTACCCCATAACATCGGCGGCGAGTATCGCGGCAAGCCGACGTTCCATGGCGGGCGCCTCCACTAGCGGGAGATGACCTATGGTATCCGAACGGCAGCCGAGGGGCTAGATTGAATAAGGCCGCAGGACCTCTTCGTGGGCCGGCCAAAGACGTGACCAAACCGCCAGTCGCCAGCTCCTGCTAAGGTACTGCCCCATTTCGGAATAAGGGCTTACTTGTTGTTTGCAATACCCGACGCGTTGGGCCGAGCTCCTAGTCGCCGGCAGCATTCTGCACAAGCGCGGCCAACCGATCGACATCTGTGATCCACAACTCTCTATTTCGTTGTTCGAGGATACCCATCTTGGCAAGGCGATTGAGTTCACGGGTGACGGCCTCGCGGTGAGTGCTCGTGCGACTCGCGATTTCAGCGTGCGTGGGTGCGGGAACAATGTGAGCGGCCTTGCCTGTGCAAGGTGACAACTGCGCAAGCCGCAAGATTTCAGCTTGGATGCGATATCGTACAGCCAGCGTGCTGAATTCGAACACACGTGTCGTGAGCTCCCGGATTTCCCGCACGAAATGTTCCAGCAGAGACTTCGCTACCTTCGGCTCGCACTCCAAGAACTGGCGGAAGGCATCAGCTGGCATTGAGAGGACGAGGCAACTCGTTCGCGCTTCCACGTTCGCAGACCGGGGACGCCCATCGATGGCGGCATATTCACCGAACATGCCGCCCGGACTCAACTCGCGAAAGTTGACCGCCTTGCCGTCGGTGGAGCGGACGGTAACGCGAGCGTTGCCTGTGAGCAGGAAGAACACCTCATCCGTGGTGTCCAAATGGCCAACGATCAACTCGCGTGGCTCATAGCGGCGGCAACTGCAGCGTCGCTTAATTCGCTCCAGGGCTTGCGTTGAAACACCTCTGAAAATCGCGACGCTCTCAAGCGAATATCGAGGTTGTTCGATTTGGGATCCAGCCATAGCCGTTACCCGGGCTGCATCAGTGCATCAGGATACAGCATACTCAGCGCGCAAGGTATGCCTATTCAACGCTGCGGAAGGAAGGCGGCTTGGAAGGGCGATTCCTCACATGGCAACGCGACGACTGCAAGCGTACCAGATAAAATTGAAATCTTGTGGCAACGGCCACAGCGCATTTCGGAGAAATAATTCAGAATCTCCACCAAGCTCAGAATGATCTGAGCCCAGAGTAAAAAGGAGATTCAACATGTTCACTCTCAGCAAGAAATTAAGCTGCGCTGCGGTGGGGGTTCTTGCCGTTCTTGGCGGGTACGGTCTCCCAGCGCGTGCCGGAGGTATGCCAGAGGTCCTAGGACCGGTCGGTCCAAATGATCCCATCGTCACCACGGTTGGCCGCAAGGGTGTCCTCGCCTTTTACGAGGCGGATGGCATCCATTGCGACATGCACGTCGTGATGTGGGATCGCGACGACGAAAGCGGTGATTCCGCGGCCGGCTTCCGGGTCACCCTGGATCCTCATGAGGTGGTTCACATCGATACCGCCCAGAACAAGTCACTCGGCCTCCAGTGTGGCAACACGGCCGACACGCTGGCGATTGTCGAGACTGGCAAAATCTATACAGCCGGGGCTGCCGAATAAGCCCGTGATCAACCGGGGCTATTGCACATGAACGCTACTTCGAGAAACCCCCTCAGGTCCGCGGCCTGAGGGGCGCTTTTGGGGACCTAGGTAGCGCATTAGGTCGTGAGGCCCGTGATGACCAAGACTCTCCATAAGCTTTTGATCGGTGCAATCACCGCCGCTCTAGGCAGCGCTTGTGTGGCTGCGGAAAGCAAGACGCCGGTGGAGCGCGTGATGAGCACGCCGGTAGGCCAACTAAAAAGCCCTTACACCAACGTCTTTAGTGTCGCCGAACAGGGGCACAAATTATTTCAAGCCTACGACTGCAGCGGGTGTCATGGCGGTGGCGGTGGCGGCGGAATGGCGGCGCCTCTCACCAATGAGGTTTGGATCTACGGCAGCGACGACGACACCCTGTTCCGTCTGATCACACTCGGCACCGGAAGCCTCAGCCCGGGGAACGCCTTCGAAAAGCAAGGCTTCGTGCGCAAAGGCTCCGAGAATGTTGTTGGGCCTATGCCGCCCTATGGTGAGATCATCCCGACGGAGGATGACATCTGGGAAATCATCGCCTGGATCCGGTCGAAGCATTGCGAGCAAGACACTGCGCGATGTTGAGGAGAGTGTTTCTCTCTGCTTGCCACGCGCTGACTGGCAACTTCAGCCGCGGGACGGGCCACCGCATGAGGCCAATCATCTGATCTGCTTCACTTGGGAATTGCGCTGTAGTTGCATTGTTCACTGCCCGGCGGTTCGGAGGCGACCCTGCCTGTTCCGTATAATCTCGCTCGCTCGCGCTGCGGCCATTCGCGGGATGGTCTTGACGTGCCGCGAGCGGCATTTTCACGGTTCCAAGAAAAAATCGGGAGGACATCATGCTGCGTTTCGGTCTTGCGCTGTTGTTGTGTTGCGCGGCTCTGCACGCCGAGGCGGCCGGGAATGCTCTGGCTGGCTGCCTCGACCCTTCCACCGTTCTGTTGGCCGGCGGCGATGTGAGCGACAAGGAGCTCGCGGCCGCCCAGGGCGCCTGCGCGCATTTGAAGCAATCAACGCAAGACGACAAGCTTCTGCTGCGGATCAATGCCGCCGCCGCGACGCTTGCCTCCGAAGCGCAGCGCCGGGGCAAGCACTAAACCCGCGGGCCGAGACCAAAGCGCGGCTCCGTCAGACCGACCAGGGTCCGAGCCGGTCGGCCCATTGGATCTCGTGGGTCGCTGGATGGGACAGGCGCCAACGGCCCGGCAGCCAATGCCGCAGCATCAATTCGATGCGCCGGCCAAGCGTCGCATAGTCGTGATGACCCTCGCTCGGAACGACGATTGCCCCCGCCTGCCCCGCATGTTTCTCAAGCCATTTCGGCCCTGGCCCGCGCATGTAATGCAACTCGGGCCGATAGTGGTCTGAAAAGTACCGCATGATACGTGCCCCTCGTT
Source organism: uncultured Alphaproteobacteria bacterium (assembly GCA_963750975.1). GTDB lineage: Bacteria > Pseudomonadota > Alphaproteobacteria > Rhizobiales > Methyloligellaceae > Methyloceanibacter. The sequence continues at coordinate 77,489 of CAVVSX010000012.1, forward strand.
GGCTCGATCGCGAGCCATTGTCAGATCGAGGGTCGCGCCAAGCGGGTTGCCAACGGGTTTAAGCGCGCGCGCTTGCGAGTCCTTCCCGCAAACGAGGTTAATCATGGGTAGTGAGAAGTCGCCGAGAGGTTAAAGCTCGGCCGGCGCCACGGCCCGCTCGTCGAGCGCCACCGTCTTCACCAGCGCGAACACTTTATCGCCTGGGGCAAGGCCGAGCTCGTCGATCGCCTTGCGGGTCGCCAGCGCATAGAGCCGGCCGTGTCCGTCGAGCGCGATGTTGACGCCGGCGATCGGCCCGTCATCGCTATCAATGCCGGCCACCTTGCCGGAAAGCGTGGTGCGCACACTCATCGCATCGACGCGGCTCTTGGCGAGCGTGATGTCGGTCGACTTGATGACCACGCGCGCCTCGCGGCCAATCGGCCCAGCCCGGCCCACCAGCCAGATCGTTCCCGCCGGGTGGGCGATCTCGGTCAGCCCGTAGGGCTCGTCGATCCTGGTGAGCTTGCCGGTGATCACCGAAGACCGCGCGAAGCGGCTGATGCCGGCCGCGCTGAGCCCCGCGCCAAGCACATCCTCGACGCCGCCCACAGCAACAACCCGGCCCGACTCCAGCACGACCACGCGGGAGGCAAGTCGCCCAACCTCCTCCACCGAATGCGAGACATAGACGATGGGGATGCGGAACTCGTCCCTGAGCCGCTCGATCAGCGGCAGAATTTCAAGCTTCCGCTCGTGATCGAGCGAAGCAAGCGGCTCGTCCATCAAGAGTACCCTCGGCGAGGCAAGCAGCGCCCTGCCGAGCGCCACTCGCTGTTTCTCCCCTCCCGACAGACCCGCCGGCTTGCGGGCCAACAACGGCCCTATGCCTAGGGTCTCGACCACCGGCTCGAACGCAATCCTCCGTTCCTCGCTCGGCGCGAACCACCGGCCAAACAGCAAATTTTGCCTGACGCTGAGATGCGGGAAGAGCTGGCTGTCCTGGAACACAAGACCGACGCGGCGCCGATGGTTGGGCACATACACGCCCGTCGCGGTGTCCACCAATATGCGGCCGTCGAGCACGATGCGGCCACGATCGGGCCGTGCCAGTCCGGCGATCAAATTGATCGTAGTCGACTTGCCCGACCCCGACCGACCGAACAAAGCGGTGATGCCGTCATCGTTCTCGAAGGCAATATCGAGATCGAAATCGCCGAGCGTAACAGCGGCGTCGACGCTGATCATGCGAACAGGGCCATGCGGTCGTCCTCTCAGCCCATAGTGGCCGGATATGGCAGCGGCGAGAAGTGGAACTTCCGCTTACATCAGCGGCATCGCATAATTGACGATGGCGCGGAATTGCGTGAGGTCGTCGCTCGGCCCCGAGTTCGATCTGGTGCAGGTCGACATATTCGACCTCCACGCGCAGCCCTTCGAGCCGTCCACTTTGCGGCTCGTAAGACAGCCGGAGGTCGAGCTCCCGCTGATTGGGCGCAGGCGCTCCGGTGGCGGGATCGATGATTTCGCTGCCGCTGCCCCACCCCACATAGGCCTTGAGCCCTTCGAGACCGAAATCCGCGAAGTCATAGGAAAGGCCGGCGAGATAAGCCTGCTCGCCCGCCTGGTTGAACGACGTGACGATCATCGAGGTGAATGAGGTGCTGAAGCCGAATGGCTTTTGGATGTCGGCCCCGTCGCCGACGCGCGAAATCCCTCCGGTCAGCACGAAGTTCCGATAGCTGGCGATGAGCCGCGCGGAGGCCTGATAGGTTTGGTAAGGGGCGCCCGCAATCAGGTTCGCCCCCACGCTTCTCTGGTCGAGATCGTTGATGCTGACCCGGAAGCTCGGCTGGCCATCGCCGCCGCCGACGGGCAACAGATAGTCGATCTCGCCATAGGCCGTGTTCAGCGTATCCTTGATCCAATAATTGGTGAGCCCGTAATTCCACGCTTTGGTGCGCCGGCGGACGCCGGTGATGAGCACACCCTCGTCTTCCTCGACGCCGAGCCCCTCGCTGAACGGAATGAACCCGGCCTGGTTGCGCGGCTTATAGCGCCAAAGATAGGACGCGATGTACTCGAACTCCTGATCCTTCCGTTCGGGCAAGAGCACGATGCCTTCGAACGTCAGCGGGATCATCCGGACGTCATAGGGGTTGATAAAGGGAGTACGCACGAGCTGCCGGCCCACGGTCAGCTCCTGACCTGCAAGCCTCATCCGCGCGTTGATTTGCCCGAGCGTGGTGATTTGATCGCCATCCTCCGTCAGATTGAGCGTGTCGCCCGCATCTTCGCCCGCATAAAGCGGCTGTGTCGTATAGAGGACGCCGCGGAACTGGAGAAACTCGGCGGCAAAGCCCGACTGATAGCTGAGGTAACCGCCGGTGGTCAGCGCTTCGGGCGTGTCGTTGCCGAAGGCGTCCTCGCCGAACCAATAGGTGCGGCTGTTGGCTTTGATCTCGGTATCGCGAAAGAACGGAGCCGCCTGCCGCTGCTCGCGTTGGGCCTTGAGCCGCTCCTCGCGCTCATCGATGTTTGGCTTCGGTCCCTTCAAGTCGTCGCGCGGGTCGAGCGGGCTTTCGAAGCCCTCGCCGATCGGGCTGTAGGCCTCGCTCGCGGTCGCGGGTAGCGGATAGGGGGTTACGGCGCCGTCGCCGTTGCCCGAGTCCGCAAGCGCAGGGCGACCAAGCCCAACGCCGGAGGCGATGAGAGCAAGGACAAGCACGGGCCGGAGAGCGCGCTCCCGCCTCAGCCTAGCCATCGCCTCCGCCTCCCCCATAGAAACGAGGCCAATACCGGGCTAATCCCTCCCGGCACGTCCCTTTCTAGCTGATTCCCTATCGGTCTGGCCTTTCTCACGCCTCCCTTTGCCCGACCTGGTTTGCTAGTGTCCGCAGCCCGCCAACGCGACAAGGCCGAATTCATGCTCAAATATACGCGCCGCCGCACCCTCGGAGTTCTCATTGCCACCGCCGCGGCGTTGCGTCTTCCGTCCGTGCCCCGCGCGCTTGCCGCCAAGAAGGACTGCTTCGAGTCCAAGGCGTTCGGACCTTGGAAGGCGCAAGCCACCGACTCCCAAGCCGGCGCGCGCATCAACGAGGTGACGTTCCTTGCCGCGTGCGACGATCTGCGCGTCGGCATTCAGGTCGCGGCCAGCTTCGACGCCAAACTCGTGGTCTATGGCGACGCCGACACCGCGCCCTTGCCGAAGAAATTCCTCATCAACCCTGAGAACCGCCTGATCGTCCGCGACGCAGCCGGCAAGGAGGCCATCAACGAACCGCTCTGCGGCAATTGCACCGATATTTTCGACGACAAGGTGAGCATCGTGCTGCCGCTCGCCACCGCGCCGTTCTTCCGCGACGCCAAATCTTGCGAAATCGCCATCAAGCTCGTCGACAAGGACGAATGTAGCTTCAAGGTCGATTGCGAGACCTTGCGGCCGGCGCTGGCCTGGGCGTCGCAGCGCAAAGAGGCGCTGGCCACTCTCGCCGCGGACCAGAAATGCGAGCCGCCCGAAGGCTGCTTCATCACCACCGCCTGTTGCGAGACGCTCGGGCTTGCCGATGATTGCTTCGAGCTGCGCACGTTGCGCCGCTACCGCGACGAGGTGCTCGCCCGGCAGCCAAGCGGCAGGCAAGAGATCGCGGCGTATTACCGGCTCGCGCCGCTGATCCTCGCACGCCTGCCGCATGAAACCCGCGAACAGCGTCTCCGCGCGATTTATGCACGCTACATTCTGCCCGCTTCGCTCGCCGCGAAATGTGGACTGAACACGCTCGCCCATCGACTTTATGTGCGCATGCTCGACGAGCTTGTAACCAACTTTGCACCAGAACAAGCAAATCGCCTGCCCAAGGGTTGTTGATCCGCGCGAACAATGTAAAAAATCAGGCGAGGAGCGCCGTTAATCTTCCGCCAATGGGGGGTGGAGGGGTTCACGTGCCCACCTACGACGCCTTCATTTCCTATAGTCACGCCAAGGACAAGCCGATTGCGGCCGCGCTGCAATCGGTGATCCAGAGGCTCGGCAAGGCGTGGCACCAGCGCCGCGCCGCCCGCGTGTTCCGCGATGACACCAGCCTCTCGGCAACGCCGCATCTCTGGCCCTCCATCGAGAGGGCGCTCTCGGGGTCGAGCCATCTGATCCTGCTCGCCTCGCCCGAAGCGGCAAGCTCGCCCTGGATCGGCAAGGAGGTCGAATATTGGCTCGAGCATAAGAGCTTCGACACGCTGTTCATTGGACTGACTGCCGGCGAGTTGGCGTGGGACGACAAGAAGGGCGACTTCGAATGGTCAGCCGCCACACCGTTGCCAAAGGCGCTGAGGGGCCGCTTCGCCAGCGAGCCGAAATGGGTGGATCTCAAGACCTGTCGCGACGGCGCCGACCCGCACGAAGCGAAATTCATCGATCTCGGCGCCGACTTCGCCGCCGCCATTCGCGGCATTCCCAAAGAAGACCTCATGTCCGAGGAGCTGCGGCAAGAGCGCCGCACCCGCCGGCTCGCGGTCGGCGTTGCCGCGTCTCTGCTGGTGCTCGCCGGGGCTGCCGCGTGGCAGTGGAGTGAGGCAGACGCTGAACGCACGCACGCCGAGGCCGAAGCGCTCAGAGCCGAGCAGCAGAGCAAGCTCGCCCAAGACAATGAGCAACTCGCCAAGCAGCAGCAAACACTCGCCGAGGATCGCGCTTTCGACGCTCGCCTCAGGGCGCAGGCCGCTGAATCGCGCGTGCTGCAAGCGACCGACCCACACGCAGCGCTCAAGCTGAGCGCCGAAACTCTGGATGAGAATCTAAAGTCTGGACGGGCGCTGCTGCCCGAGGTCTACGCGAGCACCTTCGACGCACTCAAAATCGCTCGCAAGCAGAGGGTTATCGAGACCAGAATTCTACGCTGGCTTCAACGAAATTTCTTCGCTGTCGGTCGCGCCCGATGGCGGCCTCATCGCCGTCGGTACCGTCGATATGATCCACCTGCTGGGCAGCGACGGTCATCCGATCGTTCCTCCGATCCCTGCCCCCGACGGACGTTTCACCTATACCAATCAACTTGCTTGGGACGAGTCCGCGGAGCTCCTTGCCGTTGCCAGCGGGCACGTAGTCGCCAAGGCGGTGAGCAACGCGGCACTGCGAATCTACGACCGCAAAGGTCAACTGGTCCGCACCCTAGTCGATCACCATGACGTTCCCATTCTGAGCGTGGTGTTCGTTCCCAAGCAGAAGGTGCTCCTCGCTGGCGATGCCGCCGGCAACATCATTCGCGCCGATCTCGAATCTGGCGAGACCCGGACTATTCCATCAGGCCAGACACAACCTATCCATGGGATGGTTTGGTCAGAGAACGAGCTGGCGCTGGCAACCGGATTTCCTCTTGACGTCACAGGCGATCCCGAACAGCCCGATTCGTTTCAAGACGTGGTCAAAGATGGGGACGCGGACGGGGGCAGCGCCGCCCGCGACGACGACGACGGCTTGGCCGCCAGAACTCGGTCTCGCCTCGGATGCGCGCGTGGAACTTGTCTCGGACAGTGCCGCCCAAGGACTGTCCTGTATCGTTCCCTCGAACAAAGGGGGACCTATCGCCACCTGTGGTGCCGACGGAAACGTCAATTTATGGAGCTCATCTCTCGACGATCGTCAGCTAGCCTTGCAGCATTCTCTGCGCGGCCATGTCGGTCCTGTGCACGCGGTCGCGTGGCATCCGAATGGCAACATCATCGCCACCGGCGGGGCAGACGGAGAGATCAAACTCTGGAACGCTGAAGGCGCATTGCTCGGACCGCCGCTACAAGCCAATGCTGGCAATTCCGGCCGGGGTGTGCGCGCCCTCGCCTTCATGACGGATGGCAAAACGCTTGTCAGCGGGGACAATGCCGGGAACTTGGTGTTTTGGGACACCCACGACCTCGACGGCCAGCCCGAGACGCTGCTGGGTAACCACGTGATTCCAGTGCAAGGCGGAAGCCGTCTGTTTGTCGCGGAGAATGGATACGACAAAGGATGGCAAGTTAGATCCGTTCGGGTGGACCCCCGGTGGGAGTTTTTTCTTTATGGGTCCGACCAAGAGGAGATGAATGCGTTCGCCGTGAATTCCGTGGCGGATGTGTTGGCCTGGGCCAAGGCAAACGGCGTCACCGTCCGTGACGCGCACGAAAAGCGCGAGCTGTTCGACTTCAAGTTCGAGAGCAAAGATACCGCCGTTACCCATATCGCCTTCGGACATAGGGACCGCCGCATCGCTGTGGCAGGTTCCCAGGACACATGGGACATCGCCGACAGCGAGGACAAGCAAACGAGTTCCAGCCTGGCTTTCATCGACGCCTCCAGTGGCGAACTCTTGGCGACAATGGACCGGCCCGTCGCTAAGAGTGTTGTTGCTCTCGCCGGCAACCCCTCCCTGACCGGTCCCGCCTTCGTGACCGTCGCGAAGGATGGCGCCGTCCGCTTCTGGTCGTTCCTAGGGGAGCCGCTCGGCGAGACAGCGAAGCTTTCAGTCAATCAGGCGTCGAACGACTTTAGGGAGGGTCTGGCCCTGTTCTCGCCCGAGGGTCGGTCCGTGGCGCTCGCTTGGAGCGACAGCTTCGATGCCGCGTGGTCTCACTATCAGCTCTGGGACGCTATCGGCCAAAAGCCCATCACCGCGCCCATGCAACTGCGCGGCCGGATCACGGCAATGGCGTTCTCGCCCGAGGCGGACATGCTTGCGCTCGCGACGAGCCAAGGGCTCGTGGCTTCCACCGATCCCACCATTTACTTGAACGCGCTGAACGGTGCGCCGCTTGGCAGGATCAAATCGGCCCACGAGATCAAGACACTGGCATTCAGTCAGGACGGGAACGTTCTCACCGGCGCCGATGGCTTTGAAGTTCGCCGGTGGCGCGTTGGCCCGAAGGACTTGCTGCAGAGCGCAAAGTCACGCTACGAGATGATCGATAACCAGGAGCGCGTTGAAGCGCTGATCCGGGCTTCGGGAGATGCGATAGACCAAAAAGACTGGGGGACCGTGGTCAAATTGATGGAGGAAGGAAAAGAGCTCGATCCCGGAAATGCCGCCATCCGGGTGCGGCTTAGCAATGCCTACGCGTTTAGCGATGCGTCGCCCGATCTTCGCGACAAAGCCCTTGCCGAATATGACAAGGGGATCAAGCTCGGACCCTACGAGCCTGTCAATTATCTTCAGCGCGGTAAGTACCGGCTGAGCAATAGCGATCCAGGCGGCGCCGTGGCCGATTTCACCGAGGGCCTTCGCTACAGCTATCTCTATATCAGGCACATTCCCCCGATTGTCGCCGACTTCGTTCCAATCAACGTTCAGCTCCACTTTTTCCTTTGGATAAATCAGGCCCAAGGTAGTCTCTGGCTCAATCAACTCCGCGGTCGCGCTTATTTGCAACTGCGCAAATGGAAGGAAGCTGAAGCCGACTTCACGCTCGCTATGGAAGGATCGCCCGAGCAGAGAGCAGCTCAGGCTGTGGCCCTTGATGTCGCCGAGCGTCTATCCAACGACGATTGGGCGAAGACTCTGCGCAAGCAAATGTCGGAACCGGGCGGAGACTTTACGCCGGAACTGCACGAGCTCCGGGCGCGCGCGCGCGCCGAGCAGAAGAAGTACGACGCTGCGATCGCCGATCTCCGCGTCGCCATCAAGCTGCTTGACGACCCGAAGCAGCCCTATTCCTTCGAGGAGGCCTACGGCGGCAAGATGGAAGACATCGCCCGGCGTGCCCGCAAGCAAGCCGAGCTGCACGGCAAGCTCGCGTCGATTTACGCCGCGCAAGCAGATGCAGACATGACGAAAGCAGAGCGAGCCGCCGCCATAGCGGCGCTCGACAAAGCCCACGAACTCGCGCCCAAGAATCCCTGGATCCTGATCGAGCGCGGCCGCGCCAAGCTCGCCGCCGGCCAAGGCCGAGCGGAGGTCCTAGCCGACTACCTAGCGGCTGTCGCCGTCGATCCCTCTGATGCTGGACCCTACGACTATTTGGTCCGGATCTTGATCTGGTTCGAAGACTACGGCCGCGCGCGCACCGTGGCTGCGAGCGCAGTGGACTCGCTGTCCGAACCGAGCATCACCCTCAAAGTCCGGCGCGCGATCGCCGCATGGCGGCTTGGGATGCGTGAGGACGCACGTCGGGAGTGGCTCAAGCTCAAAGACCAACAGCCCGACCTGACTACAGAATTGGCGAAGAGTGAGGTGCCGCTTTGGCCCGTCGAGCTTAGCGCGGTTCAAGATCTCGAAGCGCTGTTATCGACCGGCGATGGGCAGGTGGACGCCGACACGACGGAATAGGCGCGGGCTCGGAAGTTCGACCGCGCCTCCTCCGCAAAATAAAAAAATGGCCAGGGTCGCCCCCGGCCATTTCTTACATTGCCGCAAAAGGCTAGCTGACCTGTTGCTCGAGGCTGAGCGGGTCGCCGATCGGCTCGAAGGCCCAGATCATGGCGTCGCTCGTGGCGTTGCAGAGATAGGTGCCGCCGTCCTGATTGGCCTTGATGAAGACCGCGAAGCCCGGATACTGCTCGTACCCGTCAGGCGCGCTGGCAAGCACCTTGCCGCCCTGGGTCAAATAGGCGACGCAGACCTTCTGTGCGGTCTCCTGCGGGTCGACTTGGCCGAAATCCGCCTCGGTCAGGCCGACCATCTCGGGGCCCGCTCCGTCCAGCAGGTCCTGCGCCACCAGCGAGTAGGAATAGACGTTGCCGTCACTGTCGGCGTCGCACATCCAAAGATGGCCGTCCTTGTCGTTCAGCCACACCAGGCTGAAGCCGATGCCGCTGCCGTCTTCCGCGGCGTTGACGATTTCGACCGGCTGCGCGGGGTTGACCGTCGAGCAGGCCTTGATGGCGGTGGCGTGGTCGGTCACCACCGGCTTGGTCTCGGCATGCGCGGTGGCGAAAACAAGCGCGGACGATGCCACAACGGCGAGGGCAACGCCCGTAATCAGGGTCAAGCGTTTCATGGTTGTCTCCTATGAACATGGTGCCGTTGGCAGGATTGCCGTCGGCGTGACCCTGAGATGGCGTGCGCCTGTCGACGCCTTTGTGAGCCTCCTCACACTGCGCGGCGCGCCGATAAAACGTCTCGGCCCCGGCTTCGCCGCAATCGGGCCGACATGGCGCCCTAGTCGAAGGTTAGTTTCGACGCCAATAACAAAAAGCCTTCTTCGCCCTCTGTTTGGGGGGCCACGCACAGCACACGCGAACGCTTGCCAGGAGTTTTGGCTCCCGGTCTTCGGCAAGGAAGGGTCCGAACAGCCCGTCCTTGGAGTCGGAGGATCGGGCTAACACCGTCCGCCGCGGGGACCTCGATTTTTGAGGGGCGGTCAGCGGGTGCGGGGTGTGTGTATTGCGTCGGGGTCTCTCTCTCCTCTTTTGTCTCGTCCTCAGTGGCGTGTCCGCGGGCGGCAGCGCCCTCGCGCAGGGTCAGGGCGCGGCGGCTTGGCTCGGCCTGATCGCGGGCTCTGCGACCGCATCGGAAACGGTGCTCGCGGCCGACTTGGCCAGCCTGTTCCCGCAAAATGCGAACCTACGCGTCGCCCCCATGCTTGGCGATGACGGCGCGGGCAACCTCGCGCTCCTGCTCGACGATCCGCATGTCGATATCGCCTTCGTCTCGACCGACGCGCTTGCCGAGGCCGTGGCCGCGCAACGCGACCTGCCAGACAGGCTCGAGCTCGTGGCGAGGCTCGCTCCGCAAGAAATCCACGTGCTTGCCCGCGCCGATGTCGCCGACCTCGCGGGGCTGTCTGGCAAGCAGGTCAATTTCGGCCCGCCCGGCTCCGCCTCGGCCGTGACCGCCGCCACCCTGTTCAAGGCGCTCGGCATTAAAGTCGAGGCGATGAAATTGGAGCCGCCGTCCGCCATCGAGCAGCTGAAGCAGGGCGCGATCGCCGCGGCCGTGATCGTCGGCGGCAAGCCATCGCCCCTGGTCGCCGCTATACCGGCGAGTTCCGGCATCCACATCTTGCCCGTGTCGTTCGGCGCCGAACTCGAAGCGGCCTATCTGCCGACCCGCCTCATGCCCGAGGACTATCCAAATCTGATCCAGGCAGGCGGCGGGATCGGCACAGTCGCCACCGGCATGGTGCTGCTCGCGGCCAAAGCCAAGAACGATCCCGGTTCGTCAGAGCGCGTCAGCCGCTTCGTCAATGCCGTCTTCCCGCGCTTCGCCGAGCTTCAGGCGCAGGGGCGGCATCCGAAATGGCGCGAGGTCAATCTTGCCGCCAGCCTGCCCGGCTTCGCCCGGACTGGCGCCGCGGCGGCGTTTCTCCACCAGCCGTCCGCCCAGCCGGCGAAGCCGCCGAGGGCAAAGCCATCGTCGGCCAAGGCCGAAGTCAGTCGGCCTGCGACGCTCGCGGAAAATCTCGCCCTGAGCAAGGAACAGAAGGAAAGTCTGTTCAAACGCTACATCGAATGGCAGCGCAGCAAGCTGCCCTGATCGCGCAATCAACGAGGGGGAAAGACGAAATAGAGGGAACGAAGACGGAGTTTGTAAGTTCGGCATAACTGCATGCTCTGGGGCACGAGCATGCATACGGGGGTTACGGGGCGTGATCTCGCGCGTGGGGCACTCGCGCGGGGCAACGAAGGGAGCAAGACGATGTTCGGTTCCACTACGCCCGTGGCCGTGCACCCTGTGCATCGGGCAAACGCCGTGATGCGCGCGGCGCTTTTGAGTTCAACCTCAGCTTCCGACCCAGGGGAAGATCCGCGTGACGTCGAATCGCTGTCACGCGCGATCCAAACCGTGATGCAAGGGCCGGTGAGCATCACCTTCCCCAAGTCCCTCGGCGAGCGGCTGGACGCCTTGGAGATCGACGACGCCTTCCCCTCCTTCGCGCTGCCGACGCGGAGCGCGGCATTCGAGAGACACGATCCGAATGGCGGTTTGGGCTTGCGTGGTGGCCTGTCGGCAGGTGACGCGTTGTCGCCCGAGGCACACGGCCTCCTCTCCCTTCAGTCCGACTGGGATGAGGCGCGTACGGCGCTCGACCCCGATGAAGCCGAGGCCCTAGAAGCCGCGGCGCTGGCGCGGGTGCCGCAAGTTATCCCGCAAATTCATGTTCAGGCGCTGCTCACCGAGTTCCGCCGCCGGCAACGCCATGCAAGTCTGCTGGTCGCCGGCTCGATCGCGACCGCGATCCTGCTCACCGTCGGCGGCCTGCTGATCATCGCCCAGATGACCGTGCCGCGCGCGGTCGAGGGCGATAATCGTCCAGCGCTGCGTTCCACGTCCGTCGCGTGGCAACGCCCGGTTCAAGCTGAGGCCGCGTCGGGCCTCGAGTTTGCCGTCGTCTCCGCCAATCGCGCGGCCAAGGGCGAACCTTTGCCGGTCCCGAGGCTCGCCGAGCCGGCGTCGCCGGCAATGGGAGCGCAAGTGATCCTTGCCGCGAGCGGTCGCCAGATCGCCTTCGCGTCGCTACTGCCGTCGAGCCCGGCAGGCTATCTCCTGATCCGCGGCCTTCCCGCCACCGCCACGCTGTCGGCGGGGCGACAGAGCGAAAGCGGAACCTGGCTGGTGAAGGGAGACTATGTCTCGGATCTCACCCTCACCATGGGCGACGCCGCCCCGGGCGACTACCCCATCGAGGTCTATGTGCTCCAGTCCGGCGACGCGCCGCAGGCCCGCCGCAGCCTCGTGCTGCGGGTCGAAGCGCCGGCGCAGCCCTATAATACCTATGCGACCTATGCGCCCGATATGGGCTGGGCTTCCGCCCTTCTCGACGTCGTGCCCGCCGCTCAGGCCGCCGAAGCGCCGGCAGTCGCTCCAGCCGAAGCCAAGCTGCTGCATGATCGCGCCCAACGGCTGCTGCAAGAGGGCGATATCGCCGCGGCGCGGCTTCTCTTGCTCCACCTCGCCGAGCGCGGCGAAGGCGATGCGGCCTACGATCTCGCCCGCACCTTCGATCGCGACGCGCTGACCGAGCTTGGCGCCAAGGGCATGGATGGCGACCCAGCGAGCGCGCATCGCTGGTACGAGCGCGCCTCGCAGAACGGCAATGCCAAGGCCACCGAGCGCTTGAAGATCCTCGCTAGTCTTTCTGGAACGGATCCGTCCGACTAGCAGGAAGGCCGCGGCCGCTGATCCGAGGGAAACCAATCGGGGGGAAGCGGCGGCTGCGGCCTACTGATTTCAGATCAGCTGGCGCCTGCGTCCGGCGAGACGCGACGGTGACCAGAATGACGCATGGCAGCGCCCATTAAGGCCCGATTAACCTTGCCGGGGCACGCTGGAGTCACAGTCTTCACATGATTTGGAGAGCGGGACATGCTTGAGGGATTGAGGATGATGAGCCTGGCCGGGCTCGGTGTTGCATTATTTGCGTGCGGGACGGCCGGGCCTGCTCAGGCTGCGTGCCAATTGATCAAGGCCACTCATAGCGCAGACTCGCCGGCCGAAGCCGCCAGGAGTTCGCAAGAGCTTGCCCTCGAGAGTGCCTCAGAACTAAAGCAGTCCAGAGGCTGGAGTTCCATCAGCGTCTCCGCGCACAAAGTGAAGGGCGATCCGTTCTGGAAGGCCGTGCGTCCGGACGGCGTACCGCCGGAGGCCATGCTCAAGCCCGACATCGTCACGCCGCGCTTCTACACGACCTGCTTTACCGGCGTGGTGGTGCCCTATGTCTGCACCACGGGCTCAAGCGTCTGCGGGCAATAGTTTCCCTGATTTCAGATTAGCTGGCGGCGCCTGAGTTCGGCGAGCAGCGTCTCGGCGACAGCCTCGGGCGTCGCCTTGCTCGTATCGAGCGTAACCTCGGCCTGCTCCGGTGTCTCATAAAGCGAGTCGATGCCGGTGAAGTTGCGGATCAAGCCCGCGCGCGCCTTGCGATAGAGACCCTTCGGATCGCGCGCCTCGCAGATCTCGAGCGGGGTGTCGACGAACACCTCGATGAACTCGCCTTCCTCGAACAGATCGCGCGCCATGCGCCGCTCCGAGCGGAACGGTGAGATGAACGACACCATCACGATCAGCCCCGCATCGACGAACAGCTTGGCGGCCTCGGCCACGCGGCGGATGTTCTCCACCCGGTCGACATCGGTGAAGCCGAGATCCTTGTTGAGGCCGTGGCGCACATTGTCGCCGTCGAGCATGTAGGTGTGCCGACCCATGGCGTGCAGCCGTTTCTCCAGCGTATTGGCCACGGTCGATTTACCGGCGCCCGACAGGCCGGTGAACCACAACACGCAAGGCTTCTGCTGCATGAGACCGGCTCGCGCCTCTTTGTCGACGAACAGCTCCTGCCACTGGATATTGGTGGCGCGCCGCAAGCCGAACTCGATCATGCCCGCCGCCACCGTGGCGTTGGTAAAGCGGTCGATCAGGATGAACGCGCCGGTCTCGGCGTTCTCCGCGTAAGGATCGAACACCAGCGCCTTGGCGATGCTCAAATTGCAGGAGCCGACCTCGTTCAGCTCGAGCGTCTTGCCGGCGACGTGATCGAGATGATCGACATTGAGCTTGTATTTGAGGTTCGAGATCGTCGCCGTGGTGGTTTGGCAGCCGCATTTCAGCGTATAGGCGCGGCCCGGCAGCATCGGCTCCTCGTCGAACCAGATCAGCCGCGCCGCGACCTGATCGGCGATCGAAGGCGTGTCCTCCGCATGTGCGATGATATCGCCGCGGCTCACATCGACCTCCTCGGCGAAGGTCAGCGTCACCGCGTCTCCCTCACGCGCCTCTTCGAGGTCGCCATCCGCGGTGACGATCCGCGCCACATGCGCGCGCTTGCCCGAAGGATGGATCACCACCTCCTGACCCTTCGCCACCTTGCCACTGGCTAGCGTACCGGCATATCCGCGAAAATCGAGATGCGGTCGGTTCACCCATTGCACCGGAAAGCGCAGCGGTCGTTCCGTGCCGGGCCGGGTCACGTCCACCGTCTCTAGGTGCCCGAGCAACGTCGGTCCGCGATACCAGCGCATCTGCGCGCTCGGGACGATCACGTTATCGCCCTTGAGCGCCGAAAGCGGAATCGCCGTCACCGATTCGAACTGAAGCGCGCCAGCGAATGTCGCAAAGTCCTCGACGATTGCCTCGAAGCGTGCATGGTCGAAATCGACGAGATCCATCTTGTTGACGGCGAGCGCTATGCTGCGAATGCCGAGCAGCGACAGGATGCAGGCGTGCCGCCGCGTCTGGGTCAGCACGCCGCCGCGCGCATCGACCAACAGCACGGCGAAATTGCAGTTCGATGCACCGGTCGCCATGTTGCGCGTGTACTGCACGTGGCCGGGCGTATCGGCGACGATGAATTTCCGCCGCGGCGTCGAGAAATAGCGATAGGCGACGTCGATGGTGATCTTCTGCTCGCGCTCGGCCTCCAAGCCGTCGACCAGCAGCGCGAGGTCGAGCTGGCTTCCCCTGCCCCCGCCGGGACGGCGCGAATCGTGCTCGGCGCTGCGCACCTGGTCCTCGTAGACCAGCGCTGAATCGTAGAGCAACCGGCCGATCAGTGTGCTCTTGCCGTCATCGACACTGCCGCAGGTGAGGAAGCGCAACAGGCCGCGACTCTCCTCCGCCGCGACGAGGGCATCCACCCGATCGCTGGCATCGGATCGCTCATTGCTGCCGACAATGCTCAACCGGGCCATCAGAAATAGCCCTCCTGCTTCTTCTTCTCCATCGAGCCGGACTGGTCGTGGTCGATCACCCGCCCCTGCCGCTCCGAAAAACGCGTGGCGATCAGTTCCTCGATAATCTCCGGCACCGTCGTCGCGTTGGAGCGGATCGCGCCGGTCAATGGATAACAGCCGAGCGTGCGGAAGCGCACGCGCGCCATCTCGGGCTTTTCCTTAGCATCGAGCGGAAGCCGCGCATCGTCGACCATGATCAGCATGCCGCCCCGCTCGACCACCTGCCGGTCGGCGGCGAAATAGAGCGGCACCACCGGAATGTTCTCCAAATAGATGTAGGTCCACACGTCGAGCTCGGTCCAATTGGACAGCGGGAACACCCGCATGCTTTCGCCCGGGCCGATCTTGGTATTGGCGAGATGCCACAGCTCCGGCCGCTGCCGTTTGGGGTCCCAGTTCTGCGCGATGTTGCGGAACGAGAACACCCGCTCCTTGGCGCGCGATTTCTCCTCGTCGCGCCGCGCGCCGCCGAACGCCGCGTCGAAGCCGTGACTCGCGAGCGCCTGTTTGAGCGCCTCGGTCTTCATGATGTCGGTGTAGAGCGCGCTGCCATGGGTGATGGGCGAGATGCCGTCCTTCACCCCTTGCTCGTTCGTGTGGACGATGAGATCGAGACCGAGCCGCCGCATCTCGGCATCGCGAAACTCGATCATCTCGCGGAACTTCCAGGTGGTGTCCACATGCAGCAGCGGAAACGGCGGCTTGCCCGGATAGAACGCCTTCAGCGCGAGATGCAGCATCACCGAAGAGTCCTTGCCGATCGAATACAGCATCACCGGGTTGCGGAACTCGGCCGCGACCTCGCGCATGATGTAAATGCTCTCGGCCTCGAGCTGCCGCAGATAGGTGGAAAGGCGCTGCTTCACGGTTTGGTTCTCAGGCGCACGACCTGCTCATCGGAACTCGCCGGGGTCTCGGCCACCTGCCCCTTACTGCCTTGGGGTTTCGCGGTCTTCGCTTGTTTGCGCTGCTCGGCGAGATAGCGATAGGCCGAGAGCGGGATCAGCGCGAGGTAGGTCACCGAGCCGGCTGCCAGCGTGAGCGAGGGATAAGTCAGCAGCAGCGCCATGAACAAGGCGAGGGCCACGAACACTGGCAGCACATATTCACGCGCGATCTTCTGCCCGATCAGCTTACCCGAGAAGGTCGGCACTCGGCTCACCATCAACAAGGCGATGCCCAGCGTATAGAACAGCACGAGCGGGGTTAGGCTCGGCCAATGCAGTCCGAGATCCTGGGCGTAGATCGGCAGGAGCAGAGTGATGGCGCCCGCGGGCGCCGGAACCCCGACGAAATAGTTGCTCTTCCACGCCGGCGTGTCCGTCGCATCCAGCGACACGTTGAAGCGCGCAAGCCTGAGCGCCGAGCACACGGCGAACACCAGCACCGCGATCCAGCCCAGGCTCTTGAGATCGTCGAGCGCCCAGTTGAACATGATAATGGCCGGCGCCACGCCGAAATTGACGAAATCGGCGAGGCTGTCGAGCTCGGCGCCGAACCGCGACGAAGCCTTCAGCAGGCGCGCGACGCGGCCGTCGATGCCGTCGAGGAACGCGGCGAACACCAGCGCCGCCACCGCCAGGTCCCAGCGATGCTCGATGCCCATGCGGATCGCGGTCAGTCCGGCGCAAAGTCCGACCAGCGTGAAGATATTGGGGATCAGCACCCTGACCGGCACCTGGCCGCGGGAGAAGACATTCTGCCGCTTCTTCTTGCGCTCGTCGCGCTCCGGCTCGAAGGGAGGAAACATGCTCTAATCCTCCGTCGCACTCGCCACTGTTACAGACCTCACGGCACGCGCCTCCTCGCGAGTCACGAACTCCGCCAGCATCGTCTCGCCGCCGATCGCCGTCTGCCCGACTTCGGCGAGTAGGTTGACGCCAGCCGGCAAATAGACATCGACGCGGCTGCCGAAGCGAATGAGCCCGATGCGCTCGCCGCGCGCCACGCTAGTCCCCTCGCCGACGAAAGTCACGATCCGCCTGGCGATCAGCCCGGCAATCAGCACAAGTCCGACCTTTTCCCCCGCCTCGGTTTCAATCACCAATGCGCGCCGCTCGTTCTCTTCGCTCGCCTTGTCCAGTTCGGCGTTAAGGAAGGCGCCCGGCACGTAATGGCTTCGGATGATCCGGCCGGCCACCGGCGCCCGCACGATGTGCACGTCGAAGATGGAGAGAAACACCGAGATGCGGCGGAGCGTCTCGCGCCCAAGCTGCAGCTCGTTGGGAGCCATCACATCGCCGATCGCGGCGACCTTGCCGTCGGCGGCGGAGGTCACGAGACCCTTGCGCTGCGGCGTCACGCGCTCCGGATCGCGGAAGAAATAGGCGCAATAGGCGGTGGCGATCGCCCCCAGCCAGCCGAGCGGCGGAAAGACCACGAACAGCAGCAGCGTGGCGAGCGCCGCGCCGAACACGAATTTGTAGCCGTCCGGATGGATCGGCACGAAGGTGCCAACAATGCTGTCGAGGATACTGTGCTTGTCGTTCATGGTTTGCTTGTTGACTGAGCTTAGGTTGAGGCGAGCGCTTCGTCTTCGAGACGCTCGGCCGCGCGCGATTCCAGCAACGCCTCCTCGCCGGCGACCTTGGCGAGCCGTTCGCGCGCCTCGTCGGCCTCGCGCTGGCGCGCCCAGAGGCTCGCATAGAGCCCGCCTCTGGCCAGAAGCTCGGGATGCGTGCCCTGCTCGACGATGACGCCCTGGTCGAGCACGATGATGTTGTCGGCATGCACCACGGTGGAGAGGCGGTGGGCGATGACCAGGCTGGTCCGCTCCCGCGCCACGCGTTCGAGCGCGTCTTGGATCTCGTGCTCGGTATGGCTGTCGAGCGCCGAGGTCGCCTCGTCGAGCATCAGGATCGGCGGCGCTTTCAGAATGGTGCGGGCGATCGCCACGCGTTGCTTCTCGCCGCCCGACAGCTTCAAGCCACGCTCACCGACCAGCGCGTGATAGCCCTGCGGCAGCATCATGACGAAAGCGTCGATCTGGGCAAGCCGCGCCGCCTCGCGCACCTCGGCAACCGTGGCGTCGGGCTTGCCGTAGCGGATATTGTATTCGATCGTATCGTTGAACAGCACGGTGTCCTGCGGGACCATGCCGATCGCCGCCCTGAGCGAAGCCTGCGTCACATCTCGGATATTCTGCCCGTCGATCAGCACGCGCCCGCCGGATAGCTCGTAGAAGCGGAACAGGATGCGCGAGATGGTGGATTTGCCCGCGCCCGACGGCCCGACGATGGCCACCATCTTGCCGGCAGGCACCTCGAAGCTCACATTCTTCAGGATCGGCCGGTCGAGGTCGTAGGCGAAGGAGACATTCTCGAACTTGACCTCGCCTTTGCTCACGCGAAGCGGTTTGGCGCCCTTCTTGTCGACGATCTCGGGCGGCTCGTTCAGCAGCGCAAACATGGTCTCGACATCGATCAGGCCCTGCTTGATCTCGCGATAGACCATGCCCATGAAATTGAGCGGCAGATAAAGCTGCATGAGGATCGCGTTGATCATCACGAAGTCGCCCACGGTGAGCACCCCGCGCGTGACGTCGCGCGCCGCAAGGAGCATGCACGCGACCGTGCCCAGCGTGAAGATCACCGCCTGCCCGGTATTCAGCACCCCGAGCGAGGTATAGGTGCGGATGGCCGCTCTCTCGTAGCGCGCCATCGAGGCATCGAAGCGCCGTGCCTCGTGCTCCTCGTTGCCGAAATATTTCACCGTCTCGTAATTGAGCAGGCTATCGACCGCCTTAGAATGAGCCTCGGTGTCGGATTCGTTCATGTCGCGGCGAATGGTGATGCGCCGCTCGCTGGCCCAGAAGGTGAACCACACATAGACGCCGACCGTGAGCAGCACGACCACCACATAGATCCAGCCGAAATACCAGGCGACTAGGCCGGAGATCATCGCCAACTCGACCGCGGTTGGAATCGAATTGAGCACCGCCATGCGCACGATGGTATCGACGCCATTGACGCCGCGCTCGATGACGCGACTCAAACCTCCGGTCCGGCGCTCCAGATGAAAGCGCAACGAAAGCTCGTGCAAATGTCTGAAGGTGCGGTTGGCGAGCTCGCGCACGGCATGCTGGGCGACCACGGTGAACCACACGTCGCGGAATTGCGCGAACAGCACCATCAGCACGCGGGCTACGCCATAGGCGACGATCAGCATGGCGGGGCCGGCTGCGAACCCGAGCGCCGAGATCCCGGCGATCTCGCCCGCGCTCGCCTCGCCGGTAAGAAGGTCGACGATGGCCTTGTAGGCGATCGGCACGGTGAGCGTGATCGCCTTGGCAACCACGAGTGCCAGGAGCGCGAATACCACCCGCATGCGAAGATCTGGACGATCGGCCGGCCAGACATAAGGCGCCAGCTCGCGCAGAACGCTCAGATCCCCCGTCCGTGCCTGAAGCACGGCGTCGCTTCGAGATTGCGGCAACCGGTCTTGCATGAGATCGCTTTATGGGGCGGATTATCCGCCGGGTTAATGGGGCGGATCGTCCACCTGGCAAAAAGGGCAGCGAACACGCTGCCCAACCTTAAGCCCCCTACCCCGGAATATAGGTTCCGGGGACCCCCGCGCCAAGCGTCAGTGGTCAGGCACGCTAAGCTCTTGCTTGGGATGAATGAGGTCCGGGTTGCGGATGACCTGGCGATTATCCTGGAAGATCGACGTATAGCGCAACCCGCTGCCAAGATAGCGCTTGGCAATGGCCCATAAGGTGTCGCCCTTGCGAATGATATAGGTCCCGGGGCTTTCCTTCGTTTCCGCGGTGACGACCGCCGATGGTCCCGTTGCGACTGGCTGCGCCTTGGGCGGCTCCGGCTTTGGCTCGACGCGCTCGATCGTGAGCATGGCGGTGTGCGCGAGCGCGCCCGCAGCGGTGCCTCCCTGCTCCGCACGGAAGCTATGCTGACCCATGCCGAGCTTCTTCTGCACCACGACGCGCCATGATCCATCGCGCTCGGCGCGTGCCTCGGCGATCAGCACGTTGTCGGAGAAGATCGAGATCTGAGCTCCAGGATCGGCGACGCCGGATAGCGTGACGGTGCCAGTGCCGGCCCCCGTATCCACATAGTCCGCCGTCTTGAACACCAGCGTCGGCCGAGGCGCGGGCGCGGCCTCTTCGCTGCGCGCCGTCGCGCGGGGCCCCTCCGCGGCAACCGGCGTTTCGTCGGCGCGCGCGACTTGCGAATTCCCGCCCGGCGGAGCTGCCTCCACTGTAACGGGCTGCGAGGGAGCAAGGACCGGCGCGGCGGCTTGCGGCACAGGCTTGGGTGCTGCGGGCGTGGCCGCCCCCTGCACGCCAACCGGCACGCTTGCCTGTTTTGCATCGGCGCCGACCGCGACGCGCACCAATTCCTGAGAAGACAGCGCGCGCGTCCCATCCGGCGAGGTGATCTTCAAGGAGAGCGCATGATCGCCGGTCGGGAGCGGCTTCTCCAAGACCACGCTCCACTCGCCTTGCAGGTCGGCCTTGGCCTCGGCGACTTGGGCGCCCCCGCTCTGCACGCTCACTTGCCAACCGGGCGCCGCGCGCCCGGCGATGACACCCTCGCCGTTCGGCTCGATGACGACCACGTCGAAGGTCGGCACCGAGGTCGGCTCGGAGGGAGGCGTGAGCGTGCCGGTCGCGTCGACCTGCGGCTTTGTCGCCGGCGCCTCGGGAGTCGTCGCGGCTTGAGGCTCATCCGTGGGCTTGCTTGCCGCACCCGCGTCGGCGACAGGTTTCTGCTCGGCTGAGGGCGGCGCGAATGGACCCTGCCCGAGGCCATACAATCCCAGTAGCGCGCCCCCAGCGAGGGCGACCATGGCGGCGATGACGACAATGAGCTTCCTGCCGATCATCAATTGTCCTCGGTCGACGCTTTGACGGCCTCCAGCTTAAGGCGTGTCTGCCTTGGGAGGTTCCGCCGGCGCGGCGTCCTGCGTGGGCTGTTTGGCTTGTTCGAAGGTAACCATCGCGCGAGCCGCCAGCATGTTCGTGTCCGTGTCGTATTGGTCGGCGCGCAGGGTGTGCCGGCCGTCGCCCAGCTTCACCTCGCCTTCGAAGCTCCAATTCCCGGACTCGTCGGGCATGAGGTGGGCGAAAGACTTATCGTCCAGGAACAGAGCCAGTTCCTTGCCGGGCAGAGCGACCCCGGCGACCGTCAGCTTGCCGGGGTTATCGCCCGCATCCTGGTAGTCGATCGTGGCCAGCTTGAGCGGGGGCTTCGGCGGATGGACGTCGCTCGGCTGGACGATATCGGACCCGCTCACAGGAGCCGGCTGCGAAGTGGGGCTCTGGTCGGCGGTGTCGGACTCGGTGGCGTGCAAAGACCTTGCATAGAGCAAGGCCGCGCCAGCGGCCAAAAAGACTCCTAAGACGAAACTATATCGACTCCCGAACATTGTGCGTTTCCTTCGCCCTAACTCGACTTCATCTTGTACGCGGCGCCCAAGGCAAAAAAACGTCAAACCGCGCCGTATTTCGCCGGGGAACCTAGCGGATTGAGTGATTCCCCGCCAGCCGATTGAAGCGGCCCCGGCGCTTTTCTTGACGGGCGCCGGAGCCCGGTGGCAGATGAGCCCATGAACGACACCCAATCCACGTCCGCCCTACAAAGCGTCTGCGTCTATTGCGGCTCTGGTCCGGGCAAGAATCCGGCCTATGTGGAGGCCGCGCGCGCCTTCGGTGGCATCCTGGCCAAGTCCCGCATCGGCCTCGTCTATGGCGGCGGCAGCCTCGGGCTGATGGGCGAGACCGCGCGGGCAGTGCTTAACCATGGCGGTCACGTCACCGGCATCATTCCCGGCTTCTTGAGCGAGCGGGAGCACATGCTTATCCAAGCGCAGGAATTGATCGTCGTCGACGATATGCACCAGCGGAAGCAGCTGATGTTCGTCAAGTCGGACGCCTTCGTGGCGCTCCCCGGCGGGCTCGGCACGCTTGAAGAATTCGTCGAGCAGCTCACCTGGTCGCAGCTCGGCCGGCACGCCAAGCCAATCGTGCTCGCCAATATCGAGGGCTTCTGGGACCCGCTGCTGGTGCTGTTCGACAGGATGGGCGGCGAAGGCTTCATCCGCCCCGGGCTCGAGCTGAACGTCACGGTGGTCGATCGCGTCGAGAAGATCATCCCCGCAATCGAGAGGGCGCTCGGCCCCTTCCCCGCGGTCAGCGACGTGCAGGCCGAAGCCGAGGTCTCGGCGAAATTCTAAAGCCTATTCCTTGCGCTCAATCGTAACCGTTCCACGCCGGATGCCCGGCATAAGCCGCCTTGCCGTCGCGCGCAATGCCAACGCAGAACCGCGTCGTGTGCGCCTGCCGGAACACATCCTCATAGGCGATATAGCCGACGATGAAGAACGGCGCCGCGATCTCCGAGCGGAACACGGCGGCGGGACTGAACAGCTTGTCGGGCTCGAGGATCTCGTTGGCGACGGTCCGCTTCGCGGCTTCATAGGCGGGACTCTTTCCGCGCGGTTCCTGCGCCACGAACTCAACCAGCCATTCCTTGATCACCGCCGGCGTCTTTCCGTAGTTCTGCATGGCGAGCCGAACGCTTGCCTGATCGTGC
Organism: uncultured Alphaproteobacteria bacterium; assembly: GCA_963750975.1. Classification (GTDB taxonomy): domain Bacteria; phylum Pseudomonadota; class Alphaproteobacteria; order Rhizobiales; family Methyloligellaceae; genus Methyloceanibacter. Next base: position 99,653 of record CAVVSX010000012.1, read on the forward strand.
AAGAGGAAGAGATCGGTCGGTCCGCCGAACACATAGGCGCGTTCGACCGCGGGAATGTGCTCCGCCGCGATCCTCGCCGCGTTCACCGCGCGACGCGTATTGAACCAGAGCAGCAGCGTCGACAGCGCAAGCAGCGCCATGAAGGTGACGATGGTACGCTCGACCGAGCCGAAGAAAAGCGCGCCTACCTGGCAGGCATACCCGCCGAGCCCTGTCGCGCCCGTGCAAGCGTCGCCTCCAGTCGCGGCCTCGCCGGCAACGTCTTCGGGCGGGATCTCGCCGGACTCCAGTGCATGACCGCCGCCGCTGTCGCTATCGGTCGTTTCGACATTCGCGTGCGGTCCGGCCTGCGCCAACGCGGGCGCGGTCCAGAAAAGCAGCAATAAGGCGACGGCAACGCCCCGCATCATGCGATCCACGGCTCCCCGAACCTTCGTGGCCGCAATTCTTATAGCGGAAATTGAACGCGACAACCTAACGCGGAATGGCGGCAGGCATATCCTCGGAGGGGTCGGCCGACTAGGGCGCGGGCGCCCCGTCGCGGATCAGCTTGTAGTTGATGGAGTCGAGCAGGGCCTCGAACGAGGCATCGACGATATTCGGCGAGACACCCACCGTGAACCAGCGGTTCCCCTCTCCGTCACGGCTCTCGATCAGCACCCGGGTGACGGCGTCGGTGCCCCCCGTGAGGATCCTGACCTTGTAATCCACCAGTTCGAGGTCGTCGATAAAGCCCTGATAGCGGCCGAGATCCTTGCGCAGCGCATTGTCCAGCGCGTTGACCGGGCCGTTCCCCTCGCCTGCCGAGAGCACGGTTTCGCCGTCGATGCGCACCTTGACGGTTGCCTCCGACACGGTGACGAGATTGCCGACGGCGTTGTGGCGCCGCTCGACGGTGACGCGGAAGGCATCGACGTCGAAGAATTGCGGCACGTTGCCGAGCGTGCGGCGGGCGAGTAACTCGAAGGAGGCATCGGCTGCCTCATAGGCATAGCCTTGCGCCTCGCGCTGCTTCACCTCGTCGAGCAGGCGGGCGATGCGAGGGTCGTCCTTCGGCGTGACGATGCCGATGCGATCGAGCTCGGCGAGGATGTTTGAGCGGCCTCCCTGGTCAGAGACGAGCAGCCTGCGCCGGTTGCCGACAGCCTCGGGCGGCACATGCTCGTAGGTGCGCGGATCCTTCTGCACCGCCGAAACATGGATGCCGCCTTTATGCGCGAAGGCCGACTCGCCGACATAAGGGGCATTCCGGTTAGGCGCGCGGTTCAACACCTCGTCGAGAATGCGCGAGGCATGGGTCAGCGTCCTGAGCTTCTCCGGCGTGACGGATGTCTCGTAGCGGTCAGCATAATCTGACTTCAGCATCAGCGTCGGGATGATCGAGGTGAGATTGGCGTTGCCGCAGCGCTCGCCGAGTCCGTTCAGCGTGCCCTGGATCTGCCGCGCGCCGGCGCGCACCGCCGCGAGCGAGTTCGCCACGCCGTTATCGGTGTCGTTGTGCACATGGATGCCGAGATGATCGCCCGGGATGACCCTGACCACTTCGGTCACGATCCGCTCGATCTCCTCGGGCAGCGTGCCGCCATTGGTATCGCACAGCACGACCCAGCGCGCGCCCGCCGCATAAGCGGTCTTGGCGCAAGCCAGCGCATAGTCCGGATTGGCCTTGTAGCCGTCGAAGAAATGCTCGCAGTCGATCAGCGCCTCGCGGCCCGCCGTGACGACAGCCTGCGTCGAGTCCTTGATGCCGGCGAGATTTTCTTCGAGGCTGATGCCGAGCGCGACGTCGACGTGGAAGTCCCAGCTCTTGGCAACCAGGCAGATCGAAGCCGTCTTGGCGGCGAGCAGCGCCTGGAAGCCCGGATCGTTGGCGATCGAGCGGCCCGGCCGCTTGGTCATGCCGAACGCGGTGAGCTTGGCGTGGGAAAGCGGTTTCGCCTCGGCGAACAGCCGCGTATCGGTCGGGTTCGCGCCCGGATAACCGCCCTCGATATAGTCGATACCGAGCGCGTCGAGTTGCTGCGCGATCAGCCATTTGTCCTCGACCGAGAAATCGACGCCATGCGTCTGCGCGCCGTCGCGCAGCGTCGTGTCGTAGAGTGAGATGCGTTCTCTCATTGGCCCCGCGTCCCTTTCGGCGTCCATTGCGCGGTATCGCGATCGGGGTGCTGGTAGCTGACGATCGAAAGCCTGAAGGCCTCGGCGTCCGCGTCTTCGCCGCTTCCCCGCCAGGGCAGTGCGTGGAGCGTATCTACGAATGCAAGCTTGTCGGCGGCATTCAACTGGATTTGCGGCGCTGCCGCCGTGGGCTGGTCCAGCGCGCCGATGGCGACCTCGACGCCGCCCTCATACTCATAGGTCAGTGGCGTGCCGCACTCCGCACAGAACCCGCGTTGAACCCGATTGGAGCTTTGGAAGCGCTTCGGTTCCCCGCGGGTCCACGACAGACCATGGGCGGTTACGAGGGGCCCGAAAAAAGCGCCGAATGCCTTCTGGCACATTCGGCAATGGCAGATCGACGGGCGACCAAGACCCTCGATGCGAAACCGCACCGCTCCGCACTGGCAGCCTCCGGTGAGACCCGTCTCTCGGACCATTGTCATCTCTACACCACCCCCCACAGGAAATGCAGCGCCAGCAGCACGGCGAGCGCGATCACGGCGAGCTTGATCGCGAGATAAACGCGCCGCGAGTTCTTGAACGGCAAGTCGCCGAGCAACGGCTTCATCGGGCGACCTCCCAGGTGGTGGTGAGCTTGCCGGTCTTGGGGTCCTTGGCGTCCTTTAGCACGATGCCCATGGCTTCCAGCTCGCCGCGGATGCGGTCGGCCTCCTTGAAATTCTTCCCGGCTCGCGCGGCGTTGCGCGCAACGATCAGTGCGTCAACATCCGCCTTTGCCGCCGTTACCGTCTTCGCACGCACCCGCTCGATCTTCGACCGCTCGCCCGAGAACCCGAGGAAATCAAGCGCGGCGCGCAGGCCACCCCAATGGCCGTCGCTATGCAGCCTGTGCAGTTCGGTGATCGCCTTCGGCGTATTCAGATCGTCCATCAGCGCGTCGAGCACCGGGCCGGGAACGCCGCCCGCGGGCTCCCCGCTAGCGGGCTTGCCTTCGAGATCGCCATACCATTCCCACAGCGTCTTATGCGCCTCGTCGAGACCGACCAAGGTCCAGTCGAGCGGCTGGCGGTACTGCGTGCGCAGCATGTTGAAGCGGAGCGCCTCGCCAGGCCACGCGTAGCCCTGCCAGCCCTCCAGCAACTCATGCACGGTGACGAAGTTGCCCGCGGACTTCGCCATCTTCTCGCCCTCGACCTGAAGGAAGCCATTATGCATCCAGACCTGTGCCATGATCGGCGTACGGTTGGCACACCGCGATTGTGCGATCTCGTTCTCATGATGCGGAAAGACGAGATCGATACCGCCGCCATGGATGTCGAAGGTCTGGCCGAGATGCGCCGCGGCCATCGCCGAGCATTCGATATGCCAGCCCGGTCGCCCCGGCGCCGCGATGCCGCACGGCGACGGCCATGACGGTTCGCTCGGCTTCGACGGCTTCCACAGCACGAAGTCCATCGGGTCTTGCTTGAACGGCGCAACCTCGACCCGCGCGCCCGCGATCATCTCGTCGAGCGAACGGCCCGAGAGCTTGCCGTAGTCGGCCATGACGCCGACATGGAACAGCACATGCTCCTCGGCCACATAGGCGCAACCGTTCTCCATCAAACGCTCGATCATCGCCTTCATCTGCTCGATATGCTCGGTCGCCCGCGGCTCGACATTCGGGTCGAGCGCGCCGAGCGCCTTCATGTCGGCGTGGAACTGCGCCTCGGTCTTCGCGGTCACACGGCGGATCGCCTCGTTCAACGGCAGATCGGGAAAATCCTGCGCCGCCCGCGCATTGATCTTGTCGTCGACGTCGGTGATGTTGCGGACATAGGTGACGTGCTCCGGGCCGTAGACGTGGCGCAACAAGCGGTACAGCACGTCGAACACGATCACTGGCCTGGCATTGCCAATATGCGCAAAGTCGTAGACCGTCGGCCCGCAGACATACATGCGGACATTGCCCGCATCGAGCGGCCGGAAGTCTTCCTTCTTGCGGGTGAGCGTGTTGTAAAGCTTAAGCACGACTGACCAAGCCTCTTCGGCGTGAGGCCCGCCCTTCGGTCCGCGTAACTCTTGAATTGAGATAAAGGGAGAACGACCGGGCGAGCGTTGTTTGCTAGCCCGGAATGATGCCGCAGAAAATCATAAGGATGGGTTGCTTTTGCATCATCTTGCGACGCTTATGGCGGGAATTGCTTGTAGCGTCAAGCAAGCCATCTTATTCATGCCGCATTGACCCCGGAATCTAGGTGCGCATAATGCGTCGGGTGGCTCCTCGGGGATGGGACCCAATCGTGAGCGTCTACCGTGATTTTTGGCGGGTCGTTGCGTCGTCCGTAGGGCCGATCGCACGCGCTCGCCTTGCTTTGCTCGCACTCTGCGGCGCGGGGCTGCTCGGCGGCGCCGGTCTTGCCCTCGCCCAAGGACTGAGCGACCGCGACATTCGCTGCATGCAGCTCCAACAGGACCTCGTCTCGGCGCGCGGCGGTGGCGCCAACCGCGACGACGTGGCCCGCATCGACCAGCAGATCGCCCAGGCCGACCGCGTGTTCCAAGGGACGCAGGCGGCGATGGAAGATGCCCGCTGCTTCGAGAGCTTCTTCATCTTCGGCCGCGGCCTCGTACGCAGTCCGAAATGCCTTAACATGAACGACCGCGTCGAGGACGCGCGCCGTCAGCTCGCCCAGCTCCAGCAGCAGCGCCAAGCGCTCACCGGGGGCGGCGGTAACCGGCGCCGGGTAGCCGAATTGCAAGATGCACTCGCCCGCAGCGGCTGCGGCGGCCAGCCCCCGGCACAAAAGCGCCGCGGCGGCGGCCTGTTCGATTTCTTCGGCGGCGGTCAGGACGACCAAGAGGACGTTCAGCAGACGCCCATCTATCGCAGCATCGATCCGAACGGGCGGTATCGCTCAGTCTGCGTAAGGCTGTGCGACGGCTTCTTCTATCCGATTCACTATTCGGCTTACGGCAGCATGCTCGCGCAGGATCAGCAATCCTGCCAGTCGACTTGCGCCGCACCGGCGGAGCTTTACGTCTATCGGAACCCCGGCCAAGAGATCGAGCAGGCCGTCTCGCTGAACGGCTCGGCCTATATGGACCTCCCTGTCGCGCTGCGGTTCCGCAAGGAATATGTGAACGGCTGCTCCTGCAAACAGGCCGAATACAATCCGACCGAGATCGAAGCCGCCAATAAGCGGGCCGAGGCCGACGCCACGGCGAAACCGGTGAAAGGCAAGCCAGCCGCGAAAGCCCCCGCGCCGCCTCCCGCCGCACAAGCCGCCGCGCCTGCAGGCCCCACCGGCGCCCAGCCCAGCCTCGATCTCGCCGTGACCGGAAGCAACCCGCCGGCCGCCGTCGCGCCACCCGCTTCTGTACCCGCCGCGCAGAAGCCGCCCGCGCCCGCCGCGGCCGCGGCACCACCGCCTCCGGCAGCGCCTCCCGCTTCGTCCTCGGCGGCGCCGCCTCCGCAACAGCAGGGGCAATCGACCATCATCAAGAAAGCGGCCAAGCCGCCGGTCGCCCCACCCGCGCAATAATTTCAGTCTAAGCAGTCTTGCCTTCAAGCCGCGCCTGAGCGCGCGCGCGGCCGATCAACGGCAGCAGCAATTTGAGCTCGGGCCCATGCTCACGCGCGGTAAGCGCGAGACGGAGCGGCGCGAATAGCGCCTTGCCCTTGGCTCCGGTTGCCTGCTTGACGGCCGAAGACCATGTCGCCCAGGTCCCCTCGTCCCAAGGCTCGGGAGGAAGCAGGCCCGACGCCGTGCGACAGAGATCGGGGTCCCCGATCACCGGCTCAAGCGGTCCTTCGACCACACGCCACCAATGCTTTGCGTCGTCCAGCACTGAAAGGTTGCCGCGCGCCACCTCCCAGAATTCTTCTCCGCCGCCGATCCCCATGGCGGCGAGCCGTTCCGCCACGGCGCTGATGGGGAGCATGTGCAGAAGCTTCGCATTCAGGAGGCGCAACTCGTGCGGATCGAACCGCGCCGGCGCGCGCGACAGCTTGGCGAAGTCGAAACCGCGCGCGAGCTCGTCGAGACTTGCATGCGGCGCGACCGGGTCCGAGGTGCCGATCAGCGCCGAATAGCTCGCCACCGCCAGCGCCTCGATCCCCTCCTCGCGCAAAGCGGCGATGGAGAGCGTGCGGTCGCGCTTGGACAGCGCTGCGCCATCGGCACCAACCAGAAGATTGTGATGACCGAAGGCGGGCGGCGTGGCGCCGAGCGCCTCGAACAATTGGACCTGCGGCGCAGTGTTGGTCACATGATCCTCGCCGCGGATCACGTGGGTGATGCCGAGATCGATGTCGTCGACCACGCTCGGCATCGTATAGAGATACGTCCCGTCGGCGCGAACCAGCACCGGGTCCGACAGGGATACGGCATCGACATGCTGCCGCCCGCGCACCAGGTCGTCCCACACGACGTCACGCTGCTCGAGCTTGAACCGCCAATGCGACTTGCGCCCTTCGGCCTCGAGCCGCGCGCGATCCTCGTCGGTGAGCTGCAACGCCGCGCGGTCATAGACCGGTGGCTTGCCGCGCGCGAGTTGGCGCTTCCGCTTGAGCTCGAGTTCCTCGGGCGTCTCGTAAGCCGGATAAAGCCGCCCGCTAGCCTTCAGTTTCTCGACTGCCTCGGCATAGCGGCCGAACCGGTCGGATTGGCGCACTTTCTCCGCCCAATCGACGCCAAGCCAGTGGAGATCCTCCTCGATGCCGCGTGCGAATTCCTCCGTCGACCGCTCAGTATCGGTGTCGTCGAGCCGGAAGATCAACCGGCCGGCTGCCCGGCGCGCGAACAGGTAATTGAACATGGCGGTGCGGATATTGCCGGCATGAATCCGGCCCGTCGGGCTCGGCGCGAAGCGAACGGTGACGCTCATGCCTAGAGCTTCTCGCGGAATTTATTGGTGATCGGATAGCGGCGGTCGCGCCCGAAATTCTTGGCGGTGATCTTCACGCCGGGCGCCGCCTGCCGCCTCTTATACTCGGCGAGATAGAGCATGCGCTCGACCTTCTTGACGAGGTCGGGCGCGTGTCCGCGCGCGACGATCTCCGGTAGCGGCATTTCCAGCTCGACCAGGGAATTCAAGATATCGTCGAGCACGTCGTAGGACGGCAACGTATCCTGATCGCGCTGGCCGGGCTTGAGCTCGGCGGTCGGCGCCTTGGTCAGTACATTCTCGGGAATGACGATGCCTTTGGGCCCAAGGCAGCCTTTGGGGCGCGCGGCGTTGCGGTAGCGGGCCAGTGCGTAGACCTGGGTCTTGTACAGATCCTTGATCGGGTTGAAGCCGCCATTCATGTCGCCGTAGAGCGTGGCGTAGCCGACCGACACTTCGGATTTGTTGCCCGTGGTGAGCACGATCGGGCCGAACTTGTTGGAGATGGCCATCAGTAGCGTGCCGCGGGCGCGCGACTGGAGATTTTCCTCCGTCGCGTCGGGTGTCGTGCCGGCGAACACGTTCTGCAGGCTCGCGCTCAAGCCGTCGACCGCGGCATGAATCGGCATGATATCGTAGCGGAGGTGAAGCGCCTCGGCGGTCGCCGCTGCGTCGGACAGGCTTTCGTTGCTGGTATAGCTGTAAGGCAGCATCACCCCATGCACGCGGGCGGCCCCGAGCGCGTCGACCGCCATAGCGGCGCAGAGCGTCGAATCGATGCCGCCAGAAAGCCCGAGCACGACACCCGGGAAACCGTTCTTATCGACGTAGTCACGCAAGCCGGTGATGCAGGCAAGATAGTTGGCGGCGTCGCCCTGCTCGACCTCGGCAATGAGGCCCAGCAGGCAGCGCCAGCGACCGTTCTCTCGCCGCCACTCGGTGATGCCGATCGCCTCCTCCCAGGCGGGCAGCTGCACGGCAAGGCTTGCATCGTCGTTGAGCACGAAGGACGCGCCGTCAAACACCAGCTCGTCCTGCCCGCCCACTTGATTGACATACGCGAGCGGCAGCCCCGTCTCCTTGACGCGAGCCTCGGCGACGCCGTAACGCACGTCCTGCTTGTCGATCCAATAGGGCGAACCGTTGGGGACGATCAGGAGTTCCGAGCCGGCGACGGCAAGCGCCTTGCACACTTGCTCGCTCCAGATGTCCTCGCAGACCGGAACGCCGAGCTTGATCCCGCGAAACTCGATCGGCGCCGGCATCGGCCCCGGAGCGAACACCCGCTTTTCGTCGAACACGCCATAATTCGGCAGATTGTTCTTGAAGCGGAGCGCCTCGACGCGGCCGCGATCCAACAGCGCTTGCGCATTGTAGACGAACAGCCCGTCAGCGAACGGCAGACCCATCAACACGGCCGGACCGCCGTCCTTGGTATCGCGGGCAAGCGCCTCCAAGGCCTCCTGCGCCGCTTTCTGCAAGGCCGGCTTCAGCACCAGATCCTCGATCGGATAGCCGGTGAGGAACAGCTCGGTAAAGGCGATCAGGTCGGCGCCGGCCTCAGCGGCGCGCGCACGCGCCTCGCGCGCCCGCCTCAGATTGCCGTCAATATCGCCAACGACGGCATTGAGCTGCGCGAGAGCGAGCTTGAAGGAGTCCTTGATCTGATGCGCCATACTTTGTCATTGCCCGGCTTGACCGGGCAATCCAGTAACCCGCGAAACCCAAGATAACTGACCCCAGCGACTACTGGATGCCCGCTTTCGCGGGCATGACAGCCGAGGCCGTGAACCTATTCGCCCGCGGCAATGGAGATCTCAGGTTCGGGCCGCCCTTCCCGCTCGCGCTTCAGCCGTTCCGCCACGATGAAGGCAAGCTCCAGCGACTGGTCGGCGTTGAGCCTCGGATCGCAATGGGTGTGATAGCGGTCGTGCAGATCGGTCTCGGTGACGGCCTTGGCGCCACCGACGCATTCGGTCACGTTCTGCCCGGTCATCTCGACATGGATGCCGCCGGCATGCGTCCCCTCGCTGCGATGGACGTCGAAGAAGGTCTCGACCTCGGAGAGGATGAGATCGAAGGGGCGCGTCTTGTAGCCGCTCCCCGCCTTGATGGTGTTGCCGTGCATCGGATCGCAGGCCCACACCACGTGCTTTCCCTCGCGCTTCACCGCGCGGAGCAGCGCCGGCAAATGCTTGCCGGCCTTATCGGCACCGAAGCGGCAGATCAGCGTGAGCCGGCCCGGCTCGTTCTGCGGATTGAGCACGTCGATCAGCGTGAGTAGCGCCTCTGGCGCGAGGCTCGGCCCGATCTTGGCGCCGATCGGATTCTTGATGCCGCGCAGATATTCGATATGTGCGTGGTCGAGCTGGCGGGTACGGTCGCCGGCCCACAGGAAGTGGCCGGAGGTCGCATACCAATCGCCCGAGGTTGAATCCACGCGCGTGAAGGCCTGCTCGTAGCCGAGCAACAGCGCCTCATGGCTGGTATAGAAGCTCGTGGTGCGCAGCTGCGGCGCGTTGTCGGGCGTGAGTCCGATAGCGCGCATGAAGCGCAAAGTCTCGGCGATGTGCTCGCCCACCTCCTCGTAGCGGTGCCCGGCCGGGCTATCCTTGACGAAGCCGAGATTCCACTGATGCACATGCTCGAGATTGGCGTAGCCGCCTTGGGCGAACGCCCGCAGCAGATTGAGCGTCGCCGCCGACTGGCGATAGGCCATCAGCATCCGCTGCGGATCGGGCGTGCGCGCGGCTTCGGTGAACTCGATGCCGTTGATGATATCGCCGCGATAGCTCGGCAGCTCCTTGCCGTCTTGCGTCTCCATCGGCGCCGAGCGCGGCTTGGCGAACTGGCCGGCGATGCGGCCGAGCTTCACCACCGGCGAGCCGCCGGCATAGGTCAGCACCACCGCCATTTGCAGGAACACGCGGAAGAAATCGCGGATCGCGTCGGCGCGATGCTCGGCGAAGCTCTCGGCGCAATCCCCGCCTTGCAGCAGAAACGCCTCGCCGGCGGCCACCCGGGCGAGCTTGGCCTTCAGCTCGCGCGCCTCGCCCGCGAACACCAGCGGCGGGAAGGTCGCAAGCTGCTTCTCGACATCGACCAGCGCGGCCCGGTCGGGATAGACCGGAACCTGCTCGATCGGCCTCGAGCGCCAGCTGTCTGGGCTCCAACGGGGTGCCATTCTTGAGGCTCTCCTTGAAAAGTCCACGCTATATAAGCGATCGGCGGAACCCTGGCTAGGCGCAGGCTGCATTGTCTGGCCCAGCCGAAGCATGCCACATATCCCTTAACGCGAGGGGAAAGGGAGCGTCATGGACCCCCGGCATCTCGAGCATGGACACAACCCGCGCGACATCGCCAGGCGGCTCAGACACGGGCCGCATGTCAGCTATCTCCGCGACTGGGTCTATGGCGGCATCGACGGCACGGTGACCACCTTTGCGGTGGTGGCCGGGGTCGCGGGCGCCGAGCTTTCCATCAAGACCTTGCTGATCCTCGGCGCCGCCAACCTGTTCGCCGACGGCTTCTCGATGGCCGCTGCCAACTATTCCGGCACCAAGGCCGAGATCGAGGAATATGAGCAGGTGCGCAGCATGGAGGAGCGGCATGTCGAACTGGCGCCCGAAGGCGAGCGCGAGGAGATCCGCCAGATCTTCCACGCCAAGGGTTTCAAGGGTGCGGCACTCAACAGCGCCGTCGACGTGATCACGTCCAAGCGACAACGTTGGATCGAGACCATGATGAGCGAGGAGCATGGCCTGCCGCTGGTCAGCCGCTCGCCAGCCAAAGCCGCGGCGATGACGTTCCTCGCCTTTCTCCTGTGCGGCTCGATTCCGCTCCTGCCGTTCGTCGCCGGCGTGCCCGCCTCCCTGTGGACCTCCACGCTGATGACCGGCATCACCTTCTTTTCGATCGGTTCGCTGCGGAGCCACTGGTCGCCGGCACCCTGGTGGAGAGCGGGCATCGAGACCTTCCTGATCGGCGTCACCGCTGCTTTCGTGGCCTATCTGGTCGGCCTGATTCTCAGCGGCATGGTGTGACGCGGGAAGCCCCTACCGCGAGCGGCAGCGTTTGTGCCACATTGCGGCGCCATGGCCATCAAGGAACCAAGCTTCACCCTCGGCATCGAGGAGGAATATCTCCTCGTCAACAAGGACACCCGCGATCTGGCGCAGGAACCGCCGCCGGCACTGCTCGCCAAATGCGAGGAGGCGCTGCGCGGCCAGGTCAGCCCCGAGTTCCTGCGCTCGCAGATCGAGGTCGGCACTCGCGTCTGCAAGTCGATGCAGGAGGCGCGCGATCAGCTAATCCATTTGCGCGGCACGGTGGGCCGCATCGCCGGCGAGTTCGGGCTCGCGCCGATCGCCTGTTCCACCCACCCCTTCGCCAAATGGGCGAGCCAGCAGCACACCGATAAGGAACGCTACAACGTGCTCGCGCGCGATCTCCAGCATGTCGCGCGCCGGCTGGTGATCTGCGGCATGCACGTGCATGTCGGCATCGAGGACGACGATCTGCGCATCGACCTGCTCGGCCAAGCGAGCTATTTCCTGCCGCATCTGCTGGCGCTGTCCACCTCCTCGCCCTTCTGGGAAGGCGTGCAGACTGGGTTGAAGTCCTACCGGCTATCGGTATTCGACGAGTTACCGCGCACGGGGCTTCCCTATCAGTTCGGCAGCTGGAGCGAATATGCGCGCACCGTCGAGCTTCTGGTCAGCGCCGGGCTAATCGAGGACGCCACCAAGCTGTGGTGGGATCTGCGCCCGTCGGCGCGCTTCCCCACGCTGGAGATGCGCATTACTGATGTCTGCCCGCTGGTCGATGACGGCGTCGCCATCGCCGCGCTGTTTCGTTGCGTGCTGCGCATGCTCTATCGCCTGCGCCGGCAGAACCAGCGCTGGCGCACCTACCCGCCCTTCCTCGTGCGCGAAAACCGCTGGCGCGCGCAGCGCTACGGCATCGAGCAGGGCTTGGTCGACTTCGGCAAGGGCGCGGTGGTGCCCTTCGCCACCCTGCTCGAGGAACTTTTCGATCTGATCGCCGAGGATGCCGCCTATTTCGGTTGCGTCGCCGAGATGGCGCATGCGCGCACCATCCTCGAGCGCGGCACGAGCGCCGACCGCCAACTCGCCCGCTACGACGCGGTGAAGGCGCTCGGCGGCTCGGAGCACGCCGCGCTCGTCGCCGTGGTCGACGGCATCGTCGAGGAAACCATGACGCTGCCTGCGCAGGGACAGCGCGCCGGGGCTAAAGCGTAGTCGCCATGCCGCCGTCGACATTGAGGGCGGCGCCGGTGATATAGGCCGCCTCGTCCGACGCCAGAAACAGCGCCGCGTTGGCGATGTCCTGCGGCGTGCCGAACCGTCGGAGCGGCGTTTGCGTGAGCAGCGCCTTGGCGATCATCGGGTTGGAGATATAGCGGCCGATCAATGCCGTCTCGACATAGCCCGGCAGCAGCGTGTTCACCCGGATGCCATAGGGCGCGTATTCGACCGCGAGGCTCCGCGACAGGGCTGAGACCGCGCCCTTGGTCGCCGAATAGACCGCCATCTGGCGGGTATGCTTGGACGCCATGATCGAGGAGAGATTGACCACCGAGGCATTGCCTGACGCCTTTAGCAGGTCGAACGCCTCGCGCGCGCAGCGTACCGTGCCGTCGAGATTGACCTTCCACACGCGGTCCCAGGCCTCGTCGGAGAGATGGCGGAAGTCCGCCCGCTCGCCCACCCCCGCATTGTTGACCAGCACGTCGAGGCGGCCGTGCGTTTCGCCAATGGCCTGCATCAGCGACTTGACTTGGGCGGTGTCGGTGACATCGACCTCGTGCGAGGACGCAGCGCCGTTCGCTTTGACGATGGCTTCCGCCGCCGCTTTCGCCGCCTCCCCGTCGCGGTCGGCCACCACTACGAACGCGCCCTCGCGCGCAAACGTTTCGGCGATGGCGCGGCCGATGCCGGCGCCCCCGCCCGTCACCAGGGCGATCTTGTCCTCAAGCCGCCGCATCTGACCCCGCCACCGGCGCCGGCGCTTCCCATTTGTGGCGCATGGTCACCAGCTCCTCGGCCGCGCTCGGATGCAGCGCCATGGTTCGGTCGAGCTGCGCCTTGGTCACGCCGAGCTTGAGCGCCACCGCCGCCATCTGCACGATCTCGGCCGCGTCGCCGCCGAGAATGTGGCAACCCAGCACCTTGTCGCTCTCCATGTCGACCACGAGCTTCATCAGCATCTTCTCGTCGCGGCCGCTCACCTTGGAGCGCAGCGGCAGAAAATTCGCCTTATAGATATCGACGCTGCGATACATCTCGCGCGCCTTCTCCTCGCTGAGGCCGACCGTGCCGATCTCGGGCTGCGAGAACACCGCCGTCGGGATGAAACTGTGATCGACCGGCGTCGGATTGTTGTTGAACAGCGTCTCGGCAAAGGCGGTCGCTTCATGGATCGCCACCGGCGTGAGGTTCACCCGATGCGTCACGTCGCCCACGGCATAGATATTGTCTACCGCGCTCTTGGAGAATTCATCCACCACCAGCCGCCCGTCCCAGCCGAGCTCGACGCCGACTTTCTCCAGGCCCAGGCCCATCGTGTTGGGACGGCGGCCGGTCGCCGCCATTACGCGATCGGCGGCAAGCGAATCGCCGCGCTTGAGTCGCACGCGATAGCCTTGTCCCTCCCTCTCGACCGAGGCCACGTCGGTCTCCATGCGGAGATCGACGCCGCGATTGCGCATCGCTTCGGCGAGCCCGTCACGCAGATCCATGTCGAAATCGCGCAAGATCTGATCGCCGCGATAGATCACCGTCACGGCGACGCCGAGCCCGGCGAAGATCGAGGCGAACTCCATGCCGATATAGCCCGCGCCGATAATGACGATGCTGCCGGGGAGCTGCTCCAGCTCGAAACATTCGTTCGAGCTGATCAGATGCTCCTTCCCAGGAAGTTCGGGAATCATCGGATGCGAGCCGGTCGCGATCAGGATGGTCTTGGCCGAGAGCGTGGCGTCGCGGTCGGCCAGCTTCACCTCGTGCGGATTTTCCAGCACGGCGCGGGTGAGGAAACGATCGACGCCCGCTTTCTCCAAGGTGCGGGTATAGACCCCGTTCAGCCGGTCGACCTCGCGCTTGACATTGTGGATCAGCGTTGGCCAGTCGAAGCGCACATTCTCGGCCGTCCAGCCGAAGCCGCGCGCGTCGGCGAAGTCGCTGCCGTACTGGCTGCCATAAACCAGCAATTTCTTCGGCACGCAGCCGCGGATCACGCAGGTGCCGCCGACGCGATATTCCTCGGCGATGCCGACGCGCGCGCCGAGCTCGGCGGCAAGCCGCGCGGCGCGGACCCCGCCAGAGCCCGCGCCGATGACGAACAAATCGTAGTCGTACTCAGCCAATTGGCGTCAGGCTCCTACGCGGCGCAAAGCTCTGACGCCGCCTTTACCCGCCACGATAGCCAAATCGGCGAGTCCAAGAAACAGTCCGTGCTCGACCACGCCGGGCACGCGTTTCAGGGAAAAGGCGAGCACCTCGGGCTCGGGGATGGTGCCGAAGGCGCAGTCGAGGATAAGATTGCCCTGATCGGTGACGAACGGCGCGTCTCCCGGCCCCGGCCTGAGCGTGATCGCGCCGTGGCACCCGGTCTCGGCCGCGATCGCCTCGATCAGCCGCATCGTCGCCAGCAGCCCGAAGCGCACCACCTCGACTGGCAGCGGGAAGATGCCGAGCGCACCGACCAGCTTGCTCTCGTCGGCGATCACCACCATGCGGTCCGATGCCGTCGCCACGATCTTCTCCCGCAGCAGCGCGCCGCCGCCGCCCTTGATCATGCGCAACTGATCGTCGATCTCATCGGCGCCGTCGATGGTCAAATCGAGCTGCGGCGTCTCATCCAGCGTGGTGAGCGGGATGTCGAGCCGCTCGGCCTGGGTCCGCGTCGCCTCCGAAGTCGGCACGCAGACCACGGACAGGCCTTTCGCCACCCGCTCGCCAAGGGCGGCAACGAAGCGGGCCGCGGTCGAGCCCGTGCCGAGCCCCAGCCGCATCCCGTCCTTGACGAGATCGAGCGCGGCGCGCGCCGCGCTTTCCTTGAGCTCGTCGGTCCTGAGCAAGCGCCCCCTCCCCGCGATCAGCCAATTTCAGCCCGATGATTAGGCCGCCGCTTGCCAGGCCGCAAGCCGCGTGTGAGGAAGAGGCCATGTTCAAGGACTCAACCATCGTATTCGATCTCGACGGCACCCTGGTCGATACCGCGCCGGACCTGACCAACGCGCTGAACGACGTGCTGACGCGGCGGGGACATCAGCCGGTGTCGCTTGAAACGATCCGCGCCTGCGTCGGCCATGGCGCGCGCGTCATGATCGAGGAGGCCTTGCGCCGCGCCGGCGCCGAAGACGACGTCGACCGCATGCTGGCCGAGTTCCTGGTTCACTATGAGGCCAATATCGCCACCGAGAGCCGGCCCTTTCCCGGTGCCGTGGCGACGCTCGAGGCCTTTGCCGGGGAAGGGGCGATCCTCGCCGTCTGCACCAACAAGCGCGAGCATCTGAGCCGCTGTCTGCTCCAGGCGCTGGGGATCGAGCACTATTTCGGCGCTATCGCCGGGCGCGACACCTTCGCGATGTCGAAGCCCGATCCGCGTCATCTGACCGGAGCGATCGCGCTGGCGGGCGGCAACCCCTGCCATGCGGTGATGATCGGCGACAGCGAGGTGGATTTGCGCACGGCGAAAGCCGCCGGCATCCCGGTCATCCTTGTCAGCTTCGGCTATGCCACCGCGCCGCTGCACGGCCTTTCGCCGGACGCCATGATCGACCAATTCGCCGAGCTCCCGCACCAGGCTGCGGCGCTGCTGAACGGCGTTGCGCGCGGCCGTTCCCACGGCTGAAACGCCTCAAATCCGCCCCAGATCAGGCATAATTCCACCCGGTGCTTCTCAACGAAGAGCCATAGTCAAAAGCGATTTTCATAAGCCCTCCTTGGGGGCAACGGGACGAAATCATTCAAGGAGAGACAGATGCTTAGACGTGTCGCGATCGGCCTCGCGATGGCCTGCCTCATGGGCGGGACCGCTTACGCTGTTGACGAAGAGGCGGTCGACAACCAATGCACCGAACAACTGACCACGGTCGAGGAGTCCGTGCATGACAAGATCGAAGCCAACACGCTGAACGACTCCGATGTCGACAAGGTCAACGAGCTTCTCGACCAGGCCGATGCGCTCTGCACCGAGGGGAAATTCGCCGAGGCGAGCGCCACGCTTGCCGCTGTGAACAAGATGGTCGGCAAATAGCGGATTCGAGCTGAGGGCGGACGGCGTGCCAAGCGGCTCGCGCCGTCCACAACTCCGAGTGTCCGCCACTGCATGGGGAGCCGCCTTGCGGCGGTTCCTTGACTTACCGGGAACCCAATCGCTAAATCCATGCCACCAGAGCATGCGCGGGGCTCTCGCCGCATGCCGCAACTTGGACCGGGCGGTTAGCTCAGCTGGTAGAGCACTGTGTTCACATCGCAGGGGTCACTGGTTCGAGTCCAGTACCGCCCACCATTAAGCTGCTGAAATTCATAGACAAAATAAGGGCTGCTGGAACAGGTTACGGGTCTGGCCGCCCGCTTTGACTTTCATCCCGCAGAGCTGGTCCAGGCTCGCGGCAACATCTCGTTCACACTGCTCGTGGTGCGATCGAAGCGAAAGCCGATGAAGGACGACGCATCCTTTCAGGACGCCCAGCTTATTTACGGTGCCCCCACAGTTCCGAAACAAATGATCGGATGCTGGAAGCGGCTCAATTTGCGCTTCGCGGACGGCACCGAAGATAAAACCACGTGTGTGATCTGGCTGCAGACTCTCTCTGGCGTCGGCGATATCCGCATTCCCGCCTCGCGCCCCGATCTTCGAGACCGAAGGGGTCTTGCGGACTGCTCGAAAGACGAACTGCTCAAATTGGCTGAACAGGATTGCTTTTGCGGCGTCACGCTGTTCGATCCCGACGCCAAGCCATTTCCCACCGCCAACTGGCCAAAGGAAGCGTACCTGTTCCGGTTTCAGCCGGTCATCACCTTCCCAGAACCTGGTTGGATCGAGTGGCAAGATTTCGAAACCTGCATGATCGAGACGGCGCCAAGCGGCGCGTATGAAGAGGATTGGCGATTGCTACCAGAGTCGCGATCGTTCGCTGCCCATTTGAGCAAGCTTGGCGCGCCGTCCGCGACATGCCTCTATGTCGTGGGCGACCACGCGATCTACGCACGAAATCGCACGGTGGATCTGCCGTCGGATAAGTCGCTGCTGGAACTCGCGAGCGATGCTCAATACGAACGGGGTCGCTTGGAGGAGCTGTTAGATTGTGAATTTTCTTACGCCCGCCGCGCGCATCCCGGCGACGAGTACAAGATTATGGCTTCGACCTTGCCGTGGCGAGAGGGAAAGTCGCTTGGCTACCCGTGGATCCAAGATTTGACTTTGAAAACCACGAGCATCGAAACCTTGGTGTTGGGTGACGATTGGACTTTCGAAAGTTTTTGGTGCCCGTGACGGGTCTCACACGGCCACTTCGGGAGCCGCAAAGTTGCTCCTAGAGTTTAGCTTATTTGCGACGTTCGCGGGGACGTGAGCCTTTCAACGCAAAACGTGCCGCGCACCACGCCGCGTGCATGGCGCGCTTGAGCGCTGCGCCATCGGCAGCGAGGATGCGGACCAGGCATCCGGCAGATTTGGGAAGTTGCGTAGAACCGATCACGGCTTCGATGGGATCGAGCCTAATTTTCTGAAGCTCGTCGGAAACTCCGCCCGGCAAGCGATCTCTGCAGGCAATGACCAGGGTTCCTTGGGCTTCGTAAGCTCCCAAGAGTCCCGGGCGTGAAGGTCGAGACGTCCCGTCGATCTTCAAGCGGTCGATCGCCAATGTCTCACCGGACGAATTCTCGATAACGATTTCGCTGCTATAGGCCGAGAACATCCCGTTCCGAGCGTCGGGATCGTGTCGGAGAAAAGCATCCGAGAGCACACAGGTGGCAGCCTCGCCAAGGCGAATGCGCGTGGCCGATTGATAGCGCGAACCCGGAAAGAGAATTCTGCGGATCGGGAAGAAATTCCAAGTAGGCCCCGCGGTCGCAATGAATCTCAGTCTGCTGCATGGCGGTGCCATTAGGCATGCTGTGGACGACGGTCGCCGACTGGGTGGAGACGTGCGCTTCCGCTTGCTCGCGCATCGCCAGAGCAAGCTTCAGACGATCATCCTGGTAGACGCCGCCGGCACAGGATTGGATGTAAAGGGTCGGAAGGCCCGGAAGGTCTCGGTCCTGGAATTGCGCTCGGCAGACATGAAAGGGATAGGTAGCGTATTGACGCCGCAGGAAGGTGCGTGCCTCGGCATCCGCCGCAAATTCGAGTTCGAGCCGGCCGAAAACGAGCGGTCGCGTCGGCCTGCTAGGGGCGGCGCGCACCGGTTCCAAGCCGAACGCGCGTTCAACTGGCAAAGATGACATCTTTGACCAGCCGATCCACGACAGCCTCGATCCCCTCGCCGGTCTTGCAATTGGTCAGCATGACCGGCCGCCCCTGCCTTACGGTATCCGCTTCCGCAATCATCAGTTCGATGTTGGCACCGACAAAGGGTGCCAGGTCCGTCTTGTTGATCACCAGGAGATCAGACTTCACGATGCCGAGCCCGCGTTTGCGGGGGATGTCGTCGCCGCCCGCGGTGTCGATGACGAACAACCAATAGTCGACAAGTTCGCGCGAGAATGTCGACGCGAGATTGTCCCCGCCGGACTCGATGAGCACGACTTCCAGTTCCGGGAACGCTTCGACGAGGGCGTCGACGGCCTGGATATTCAATGTGGGGTCCTCGCGAATTGCCGTATGCGGACATGCCCCGGTCTCGACTGCCAGCACGCGGCCCGGATCGATTAATCCCGAGCGCTTGATCCGTTCGGCATCCTCTTGCGTGACGATGTCATTGGCGACGACACCAACCTCGATGCTGCGGCTCTTGAACACCGGGATAAGACGCTCCACCAATGCCGTCTTGCCCGAACCCACTGGGCCGCCGATGCCGATGCGCGCGACACCAGGCAGCCGCTTGGCGTTTGCGGTCATCGCAACATGTACTTTTGCGCCAGTGGCAACACCGAGGCCGGCTCGCAAGTCGCAAGCGCGCCGTCGACATAAACGTCAAAGGTCTGCGGATTGACCTTAATGTCGGGGCACGCATCGTTGTGCAGCATGTCCTGCTTGGTGAGCTTGCGCGTGGCGCCGGTAGCAAGCAGCGTCTTCGCCAGGTCCAGGCTGCCGGCGATGTCGGCATCGATGGCGCGCGGATTGACAAACGAGGCGCTCAGCGCCTGCTTGGCGCGGCCGAAGGCGCCCCATTGCGGCCGCATCAGGAGAGGCTCGCAGGTCATCAGGCTTGCCGCGCTGTCGCCCATCGCTCCCCAGCAAATGAACCCGCCTTTCACCACGAGCTCGGGCTTGATGCCGAAAAATCCAGCGCGCCAGAGCACCACGTCGGCGATCTTGCCGGGCTCGAGCGAGCCGATATAGGCGTCGATGCCAAATGTGCGGGCGGCGTTGATGGTGTATTTGGCGATGAAACGCTTGATGCGTTCGTTGTCGCCACGTTTGCTTTTTTCTCCCGGTAACCGCCCGCGTTGATCCTTCATCTTCGAGGCGAGCTGCCATGTCCGGCAAATGACCTCGCCAATGCGGCCCATGCCCTGGCTGTCGGAGCCGAGCATCGAGATGGCGCCGATATCGTGGAGGATATCCTCAGCTGAGATGGTCTGCGCCCTGATGCGGCTCTCGGCGAACGCCACGTCCTCGGGAATCGCGGGATTGAGGTGATGGCACACCATCGTCATGTCGAGGTGCTCATCGAAGGTATTCACGGTGTAGGGATTGGTCGGGTTGGTCGATGACGGCAGACAGTTGATCTCTCCGGCAACGCGAATGATGTCGGGCGCGTGCCCGCCGCCGGCGCCCTCGGTGTGATACATATGGATGGTGCGACCACCAATGGCGGCCAGCGTGTCTTCCAGGAACCCGCTTTCGTTCAGCGTGTCGGTATGGAGTTGCACCTGGAAGTCGAGTTCGTCGGCGACCGACAGGCAGGTGTCGATTACGGCGGGCATCGACCCCCAATCCTCGTGAATTTTTAGGCCAATGCACCCGCCATCGATCTGATCGAGAATGGAGCGTGGGCGCGAGGTATTGCCCCTGCCCAGGAACCCGAAGTTGATAGGCCAGTGCTCGGCCGCCTGAAGCATCTTGCCGACGTTGAAGGCGCCCCCGCAGTCGATTCCGACGGTGATCGGGCCGAGCGAACCGCCGATCATCGTGGTGATGCCCGAGCTGATCGCATGCTCGCAAAGCTGCGCCGAATTGAAATGCACATGAACGTCGATGCCGCCTGGCGTCGCGATCATGCCCTCGGCGTCACGCACCGTGGTCGCCGCTCCGACAATCAAGTTTGGATGAACCCCGTCCATGGTTGCTGGATTGCCGGCCTTGCCAATACCGACGATCTTCCCATCCTTGATCCCGATGTCGCCCTTCACGATCCCGAGCACGGGATCGATCACCAACGCATTGCACAGCAGCATGTCGAGCGCACCCGTGGCGCTGTCATAGCCGGGTGTCATGCCGAGCCCGTCACGCAGCGTCTTGCCGCCGCCATGCAGGCATTCCTCTCCAGGAACGGCGAAGTCGTGCTCGACCTCCGCGAGCAATGAAGTGTCGCCGAGACGTATGGCGTCACCCGTGGTCGGCCCATACATTTCGGCGTAATGCTTGCGGCTCATCTTCGCCATGGGTTCATGCTCCCTTGAAGCCCTGCTCGCGGGCCTTACGCAACGCTTCCGTCTTGGTCGCCGGGCTGCGCCAATTGCCCTCGGTGAGGCCGTTCAGTCCGAGCAGCTCGCCGGTGCCGCCGAACTCGGTCAGCATGACTTCCTTCGCCTCTCCTGGAGCGAACCGCACGGAGGTGCCGGCGGGAATGTCGAGGTGCATGCCGAAGCTCTTCTCCCGATCGAAATCGAGAGCCTTGTTGGTTTCGAAGAAGTGGTAGTGGCTGCCGATTTGGACGGGCCGATCGCCCGTGTTGACGACCTTAAGCGTCGTCTTGCGTCGACCGGCGTTGAGTTCGATGTCGCCGTCATCGGCAATGATCTCACCCGGAACAACTTCGTCTTTGGCACGGGCCCGTTTGCCGGGACGAATGGGATCATGGACCGTTACCAGCTTGGTTCCGTCGGGAAACGTCCCTTCGACCTGGATCATCGGCATGAGGTGCGCGACGCCTGGCATGACGTCGTCAGTGGTCAAGAGCGTCGATCCCCAGGCGATGAGATCGGCAACCGAGCGTCCCTCGCGGGCGCCCTCCAGAATTTCATCAACAATGTATGCAACCGCTTCGGGATGGTTGAGAGGCAAGCCTTTTGCCCGGTGCTTGCGAGCCAGCTCGGCAGCGACATAGATCGTCAGCCGTTCTATTTCGGTGGGTGTCAGTAGCAAGTTGCACCTCCCGCTCTTTCTGAAACCTAATTGGCGAACACCCGAGCGGAGTTGTTGGCGTGCTGCATTACGGCGATCTCCGCCTCGACTCCATAGGTACTGAGCTCGTTGATTGCGGGCAGCGGCAGGTCGGCAAGCCGAGACGCCTCGAACCGGGTCTCGAGCATGGCCCGCTGCGCATCGATATGCGTGAGGCAGCCGAGCCGAAGCCCGGCGCCCAAGAGTGCGATACAGAACGTGTGCGCGGACAAGGCGATCGCATCCCGCTCGCTCAGTCCTGCGCGTCCCCAAAGCAGTCCTTGCATTGGTGCGATATGGCCGTGGCCCAGGCCCCGCTTGATCAGCTCGCGATAGGTCGGAACGTCACCGATTCCGAGCCGGGCGAAGACAGACAGCATCGCCTCGCCCATTCGCCGGGAGCCGGAGCGAAGCTCGGCGCAAGGCGTTTGGATCTCCACTTGATCGTCGATGGCGGCAACCGCTTCAAGATTTGCCATGCTTCGATGCGCCAGGACGACCACGGCTCGATCGAACTGCGCCCAACGGGCCTGGAGCTGCCCAACGACAAAGGCATGCACCGTCTCGGCATCCGTCACGACGCCATTCTCCGCGAGGTCCTCCAGTCCCCAGGAAAAAGACACGGACCCTGAGGGGAAGAAGCTATCGCCGAACTGCAGCAGCGCCATGCCGGCGGCCACATCACTCATCACCCACCTCGATCTTGCGCGTCCGCAGCAGAGGGTCGAGCCGCGCAAGGTAGTGTTCGGCCGGCCCCTGCGTCGCAACGAGCAGCGCTCCGGGTTCGAACCTCACCCGCCAATGTTGGTTTCCCGCGCAATAGCCGGCCTCGAGCGCGGCATCGACATCCCGAGGTGTGATGCGCAGCCACCGCTCTTGCGTGACCCGCAGGACGACCGCGCGCCCTTCATCCAGAAGGAGCACGGCGCCATCGACCAGCTGATCGCTGCGCTCCAAAGCAATGGCGACGTCCGTGCCCTTGTCGGTCTTGCCGCGCAGGCGGCGCCGCGGCGTGTCGTCCCGGTCGATGACGAGAAGCTCCACGCGATCCTCGTGCTCTAGGCGGTGCAACCGATCCGCAAGAGACGGTTCGCTGGCTGTTCCCAATATCCTTGTTACAGTGATCATGCAGAGCGCTCGAAGCTGGAGGCCTATCTCATTTTTGCGCGGCGGCGAGGTCCGAGCGGCGAAGCCTGGGATCGACCAGCTCACCTCTCGCTCTCGCCATCGCCGCCATCAACCGCAGCACGGTGCAGACCGCCAGCCGCGAGGTCGTGCCGCTGACGTCGTAAACCGGAGCGAGTTCGGTCACGTCGATGATGCTTACGGTCTTCCGTTCGCCCAGCACGTCCGCGACGCGGATCATTTCCCGGCTTTCGAGTCCACCCGGCTCGGTCGCCGTCACACCCGGCGCGGCCGATGCATCCATCACATTGAAGTTAAAGCTCAGATATTGGGCATCCGTCCCGTCCCAAACCTTAGCTACGGCCTCTTTGACGACGGCGTCGATGCCGCGCTCGTAAATCTCGAACATGGGGTAGAATCGCAGGTTTCGAGCCTTGGCGAGGTCGATATAGTCCTTGGGATTCATGGAATTTCGCGCGCCGATATGCGCGACGTTGGTCGCGGCGAGATTGGGCAACTCAGTGATGCGCGCCAATGCGCAGGTGCTCAGCAGCTTTTCTCCAGCCCAGCTCTCCGCGAGGTCGAGGTGGGCCCCAAAATGCAGGCAGCCCATTTTCTTGTCATTGCCGAGATGGTCGGAGAGAGCGCGAGCTGCCTGGATGGAGATCGATCGGTCGCCGCCGACGACGATCGGCGTGACGCCCGCCTTCAGCACGGTCGTGACCGCCCGGTAGATCCGTTCCCGCGCCGAGTTTGGATTGACCTTGGGCATCGGCACGTCGCCGCAATCCACGGCAAGCCCGTCGAGATCGACGCCGAATTCGAACCAATAAGAGAGGTATTCCTGCGAGGCGATCCGGAATTCGCGCGGTCCATCCTCGCTGCCCGGTTTGCCAATATTTCCCTCATCGAACGGGACCCCGACAAAAGCGTATCGGGCTCCGTGCGCCTTGAGCGCCGCCGTCTCGAGCGGCACGTGCGGCGCGCGCAAGAAGGTCAACTGGCCTGGCGCTCGGTAGTTCTCGCCGCCCTCGCCGCCGAGTGGGGAGAAGAGATGGGCGTAGGATTTCGCGGGGTTCATGGTGGTTACGCTCTTGTTTTGCTGGAGAGGGCGATCATGGCAACTTTCCGAGGTCGCGCAGGGTCTTGGCGCGGCTGCCGAGGAAGTGGCAGATCATCAGGACGGCGGTCTTGATGCTGATATGGCTCACGTCGAATTGCGGGCAGAGCTCCGACACCTCCATGATGTCGGCGCCGAAGGTCCCCGCGGTTTGCGCGAGTTGGATGATCTCGCGGCCCTTGAGGCCGAAGCATTCCGGCGCCGTCGTGCCGGGCATGCAGCTCGAATCGATCGAGTTGGTGTCCCACGAGAAATAGACGCCGTCGGTGCCGTCCCAGGCGCGCGTGAAGATTTCCTTCGTACACTCGACCACGCCGCGGCTGGCGACCTCGTACATCGGAAGCAGGCGCACCTCGTTGTCGACGAAGAAGTCGTGCCAGTCCTTCGGATTGAGCCCGTTGCGCGATCCCATATGCACCAGGTTCTTGGCGCTACAGTTGGGAAGATCGAGTGCGCGGGACGGGCCGGAGCAATTGGTAAAAGCGTTGCCCGCCCAGTCCGGCGCGGCATCGAGATGGCAATCGACGTGCAGGTAGCCGATGCGGCCGGTCTTGTGGAAGTCGGAGAGCGCCCGGGCGCCGGGTATTGGGACCGAGTGATCGCCGCCGCACAGTACGACCTTGGCGCCGCCATGCAGGCACTCGGTCAGATAGTCATAAATATACTGATGGGATTTGTCGTTGTTGCCCGGGACGATCGGCACGTCACCGCAATCGACAATGTTGAAGAACGTCAGCAGATCGACGTCGTATTCGAACATGTAGGGAAAGTATTGAGTCGAGGCTTCGCGGATGCCAGCGGCGCCTTGCGAGGTACCGGCGCGGACGACTTGACCCTGGTCCCACGGCACGCCGATGAAGCACACCTTGGCTCCCATCTCACGGATTGCGTGCCGGTCTGGAGGACAGTAAGGCGCTCCGAGGAAGGTCGCTATGCCTTGCGACTTGAAGGTGCCGTTATGCAGCTTGGGCGAATAGATGTGGTCATCAACGCCTTGGTGCTGGTGCGGCCCGCGATGCTGATGCGGTACATGCCGCCAGGCGCCTTGCGGGTTGTTGCTCATCTCAAACTCTCCGAAACTTCGTGAGATCGCTCTCGGCCGGCAGCCACGTCCGCCGGCGCATCATCCAGACAGGGCGCGACAAGCTCAACCGAGACGAGCTGCATCTCGCGTCCTGTCAGCACCTTCGGCGTAGGGCGCCCACAGTCCGGGCAGCGGAAATTATACAGCGCGGCAGGCGTCTTGATCGCAACGCAATGGGCGCACATCACGGTGAGCGGGACCTCCTCGATGTGCAGGGTCGCTCCCTCGCACATCGTGCCGCGCGACGCCGATGGGAAGCAGAAATAAAGCGCGCGTGATATTCCGCTCAAGGCGCCCATGCGGATGCTGATCTTGGCGACGCGCTCCGCGCCGGCACTGGCTGCATGCTCGCAGACCTGTCCAATCAGCGCGCTCGCTATGGAGAGTTCATGCATGCAAGGGCGCCTCCTCAACCGGCTCGCGCGCTTTGCGTTTGGCGGATTGTGTAAGCCAGTCGACCCAACGATCCATGCCGTCGCCGGTTCTCGCGGACACTTGCAGCACGTTGATATCGGGGTTAATCGACCGCGCATGCTCGATGCACCGATCGACGTCGAAGTCGACATGCGGCAGCAGGTCGGTCTTTGACAACACCAACGTGCTCGCGGCGGCGAACATGCCGGGATATTTCAGGGGTTTGTTGTCGCCTTCCGTGACCGAGAGGATTGCAACCTTCTCGGTCTCGCCGAGATCGAAACCGGCGGGGCAGACGAGATTGCCGACATTCTCGATGAATAGGATCGAGTCGCGCTTTAGCGGCAAATCCTCCAAAGCGTGCGCAACCATGTGGGCATCGAGGTGGCAACCGCGACCGGTATTGATTTGAATGCTGGGCACGCCGGTAGCGCGGATCAGCTCCGCGTCGATGGAAGTTTCCTGGTCTCCTTCGATAACTGCGAGCGGCTTTTTCGCCTTCAGCGCCTCGACCGTCTTTACCAGCAACGCGGTCTTCCCCGAGCCGGGGCTTGATACGAGGTTGACGGCGAAGACCCCATTGCGCCGGAGCCGATCTCGGTTGACCCGCGCATGACGATCATTCTCGGCCAGAATGTCCCGTTCGATGACCAGCAAATTGTGGTGGGCGTGCTTTGTGTGTGCGTGGCCAGCGTGGTGGCCCTCGCCTTCCTCGTGGCTGCAACCGCATACCCCACACATTATTTATGTCTCCTCGATCCAGACGGCGTTTCAATTCGGCAATAGCGAGTCTTCGTGGTCCTGGCGCATCTCATCGCGCATGAGGTGCATGATGCTCTTTTCCAGCTCGTAGAACCCCTCCGCCTCCATCATCTCCTCGTGGCTCGCAAAGCGGCGCCCGCGTTTGAACTCGGTAAGGACGTTGCGCCGGACGGTTCCTGGGTGCCGGGACATGAAGATGATGCGGTCCGCGAGGAATATCGCCTCTTCGATATCGTGAGTAACGAGAAGGACGGTGACCTTGGAGGTTTCCACGATGCCGATCATCAACTCCTGCATTTGCCACTTCGTCTCTGCATCGAGCGCACCGAACGGTTCGTCCATGAGCAAGATGGAGGGTCCGTTAGCGAGAGTCCTGGCGATGGCAACACGCTGCTGCATGCCGCCGGAAAGCTCGCGTGGGTAGGCATTCTTGAACTTGGTGAGCTTGACAAGCTGGATGAAGCGCTCGGCGTTCTCGCGGCGCTCGGCCCGCGACACGCCGTTGATCCGCATTCCATATTCGACATTTTTCTGTACCGTCATCCAGTCGAACGAGGTGTAGCGTTGGAACACCATGCCTCGCGACTTGTCCGGACCGACGATCTGCTTGCCGTTGAGGAACATGGCGCCGGCCGAAGGATCCTCCAGACCGGCAACCATGCGCAGAACCGTCGACTTGCCGCAGCCGGAAGGGCCGAGCAGCGCGCAGATCTCCCCTTCCATCACATCGAACGACACATCGCGCACGGCCTCGACGGTACCACCGCCACCAAGCGTAAAGCTCTTGCCGACATTGCGCACCGAGAGCTTGGCAAGGCCTCTCGCGGCGGTAGCAGGTTCGGACTCGATGGCCATCGTGGTGGCGTTCTCTGTCATGTTTCGCGGCGCATTGGCATCAGAAGAAGCGGAGATACTCTTTCCTCTCCCAATCGGTGACAGTCTCGTGGAAGCGGTCCCATTCGTCCTGCTTATGAATCGTGTAGAGCCGGTGCATGGTGTCGCCGAACACATGCTTGGCGAGCGGATCGGCGGCGAAGCCCGAGATCGCCTGATCGAGATTGCGCGGCAGGGGCTTGAGCTTGAACCCTTCGCGCTCCTGCGGTGTCAGGTCGTAGAGCGATTTCTCCAGCGGCGGGCCCGGATCGACCTGCTCCCTAATGCCCTCGAGCGACGCCGCGGCGGTCATGGCGAGGCCAAGATAAGGATTGAGGGTCATGTCCGCGGCGCGGTTCTCGATGGCGAAGCGCGCCTGCGGAAACCTGATCATCGCCGAGCGGTTGTTGATGCCATAAGTCATGTGGGTCGGTGCCCATGTGACGGTGCCGCCTTCGAACTCGCGGGCGCGGGCAATCAGGCCCTTGTAGCTGTTCACCGTCGGGCAATTGACGGCGGTCAGCGCTACCCCGTGGCGCAACGCCCCGCCCGCGGCATGTCTCGCCGTGTCGCTCCAGCCGCCGCTCGCTTCGTCCTTGAACAGATTGACGTCGGGCTTCGCAGTCGACTGCACGCTCCAATTGATGTGAGCGCCGCTCCGCCAGTCCCCTTGCGCCGGCTTCGGCATGAAGGTGACGAACATGCCGTGGCGCTTGGCGATCTCCTTCAAGAGGATGCGGAAGAAGGTAAAGCGGTCAGCCATGCCGAGCACGGTCGAATAATCAAAATCGACCTCGAACTGGGAGTAGGCGCCCTCGCAAACGACGTTCTTGAGGCCCCAGCCCATGTCGTTCAGATCTTCGATTACGTCGGCGAGGAACGGCATCGAGTTCGAGCGAATATTCAACGTCGTAGCCGAAGGCCTGGCGCCGCGGACGGAAGCCCTCGGCCGGATCGTCATCGATGGCTCGCACCGGCTCGCCGGCCTCGTCGTAGCGCATGACGATGAACTCGGGCTCGAGCCCAGCATAGAACGCGTAGCCGGCGTCGGCCGCCTCCTTCACGGTCCGCTTCAGCGCCATACGGGGGCAGACGTTGTATGGGGCGTTCTCGTAATAGAGATCGGCGAACACGATGGCGATCTGCGGATTCCAAGGGCAGACGAAGATCGCATCGAGATCGGGGATCGGGATCTGGTCCGGGTCGGAAGGACCAAGCTCGGGGAACATCGACACCGAATGCACCGCGAATTGCGGACCCTTGCCGATGCACAGCCGCTCGAACTCGGAGATTGGAACCGGCTTCGTCTTGGGGTTGCCCAAGATGTCGATCCAGCAGGAGAGGACGTATTTCACGCCCGCCTTCTCCAGCCTCGCCCTCGCCTCGTCGATGCGTCCCTTATCTGGGATCGCTGCCGTCATCGACGCCGGATAAATGTCAGCCATGGCCAGCTCCCCACCCTTTCATTCAAGTCCGCGGCTAGAGGCGGATCAGAACGATCCGCCTCTAGAGTGCGGTGATGCTTTTGCTCAACCGCGATAGCCGCTGTCGTAAAGATCCTTCAGCAGGCTGCAGTCGATGCCCTTCTCCGGGGGATATTCCTCCTTCACCACGCCGAACTTGACCCACCAGCTATTGGTCAGCTTGAAGTGGTCGACCATCTGACCGTTCTTCTGGCCGAACGGCGGATCACCCGGAGCGACCCCGCAGAATTGCGCGGCTTGAATGAAGGTGTAGGGATCGAGGCCGGAATCGAGACCAGTACCGTCCTTGCCGAGAACCAACTCGACATCGGGAACGGACATCTTCATTCCCTCGGCGATGATCTTGTTGCCTTCCTCGGGGTTCGCCTTCCACCAGGCGATGGCGTCGTACATCGCCTTGATCGCCTTAAGCGCGGTGTCTCTGTGGGTCTTGGCCCAATCCTCGTTGACGAAATGGGCGTCGGCGATCAGCGCGTTCTTGGCCCATTCCGGGTCGGCCGTGCTCGCAACCACCTTCGCGCCCGGCACTGCTGACAGTGTTTGTGTGCCGAACGGCTCCCAGAGCTCGGCGCCGCCGACTGTGCCGCCGATCATTGCCGCAGCGGCTTGATCCATGATCACGTTGACGTATTCGACGGAGTCGAAGGGCAGACCGTTCTTTTCCAGATAGATCCCCATCATGATTTGCGGCAGGCCGCCGACCATGACCGCAACTTTTTTGCCCTTAAGATCGGCGGGACTTGAGATCTCCGGCCGCATGATGAGCTTGTCGGTGCCGTGGGAAAGGTTGCCATAGGCGAACATACGCACCGGCATGTTCTGCGAAGCGCCGATCGGCGCGAACTCAGCCGTGCTGGAAATGATTTCCAGCTGGCCGGATGCCATCAACCCAAAGCTCTGAAAGGGATCCTCAATGGCCTGGTAGGTAATATCCAGGTCGGGAGCGAGGTTTTTCGCCTTCGCGATGTACCACCATCCATAGCCGGGCCATGTCAGTCCGGCGACACGAACTTGCTCCTTGGCCAGAGCGGGGATTGCGGCGAGCAAGGCGAACCCCGCCATCGCCATGGCCAACACAAATTTGCTTGATCGAGATAACGCTGCTTGATGCATGCTCCTGCACTCCCGTTGAACGTGACTAATGCCTAAGCAAACCATCCCCTATCGTTCCCCCCGCGGCACATACGGGAAGAGCAGCCCCTGCGCTAAGCGAAACAGGTAGTCGAACATGAGTCCGACGATGCCGATCACAAGAATGCCGGCCATGATCTCGTCGACCTTGAGGAAGCGTTGGCCACGCATCATCACGGCGCCGATGCCCGTGGTCGAGGCGATGATCTCGGCGATGACGAGATAGGTCCAACTCACGGCCAGCATCTGCCGCATCGAGATCATGATCTTCGGCGCCACCGCCGGCAGCACGATGGTCGAAAGGATCTGCCATCGGTTCGCGCCGAGCGTCATGGCGGTTTCGATCAACTCGGCGCGCACCGCGCGGGTGTGGTCCATGACGAGGGTAATGAGAAAGAAGATGACGCCGATGAACAGCAGCGCGAGCTTCGACCCCTCCCCGACGCCAAACCACATCAGCAGTAGAGGTATGAAGGCTGGGGCCGGGAGATAGCGCCAAGCGCTGACAAAGGGGTTTACGAACGCATCGACGGTCCGGAATGAGCCCATCAACACGCCCAGTGGGATAGCGACGGCGCAGGCGAGTGCGAAGCTCACCAGGATGCGGTAGATGCTGATGCCGATATCGGTGAGGAAGCCGCGCTCGGTGAGCATGGTGTAGAGCGTCGACAGCACCTGATGCGGCGGCGGCATGAACAGGGTGTTGACCCAGCCCCTGGCGTCGGCGAGTTCCCACAGGCCGAAGAAGATCACCCAGATCGCGATGCCGAGCGACAATGACCGATGCAGCGGGATGGGCTTGTGATACTCGAACCACCGCGCGCGGCGGGCCCTGACGTCCCGCGTCGGCGCGTTTTTGCCAGGGATCACATGGCGATCCCAGTGCATGGCTAGGGCTGTCCCCATTTCAGCATGTTCTTGTACATAGCGAGGCCGACCATCGGCTCGACGGATGCTAGATCTCTGCGGCTGTAGCAATGTTCGCGAAGGAAGTTGGCGAGCTGATCATGGGTCTCGCAAATCACCTCGATCAGCAGGTCGTACCGACCGGCAACGAAAATCACATAGGTGACCTCATCCCGGTCTCGGAAGTAATGAGCGGCCTTTTGCGGATCGTGTCCGGATGCAAGCTTCAAACCGACCATTGCATAGGCGTCGTAGCCAAGCGCCATCGGATCGGCGACGCCCATGATGCGTAGAATTTTGGAGTCAATCAGCTGACCCACGCGGTTGCGGACCGCCCCTTCGGAAATGCCAAGCTGCTTGGCAATGGCCGTAAAGGCCGCGCGGCCGTCGTTCTGAAGGATTCGGATGATGGTGAGGTCGATGGCGTCGAGGGCGGCGGACTGTCTCGCCTGCGCCATCGAACCCGAAGTGGTCCCGCCTTGTACCGTCGAGCCAACGGCCGCGCGGCGTACAACGGTCAGGGGTCGTTTGGGCACGGCCATCCGATCCAACGCTCCCAGTATTGCGTACATCGAAGGTTGGGCGTTCATTCTCTACGAATTTTCGATTTCGGCAAGCCCTTAACTAGCAAAAGCGCATTTTTTGAGCATTGTGCCTACGATTTCCTCATACGCCTGGAACCGAGGGGGCTTCACCGCTGTCGTTACGGCGGGTGTCATTAAATAAAGAGAAGCCCAGGCCGTCAGCGCGGCCGAGCTCTATTTTACGAGAGCGAGGAGTTCCCTGAACTCGGCGGTGTCCGCCTTGCCTAGCCATTCGAACACCACCATTTCGCTATTGACCACGTCGGCGCCGGTCTTGAGCAGGCGAGCGAGGGCAAGTCTTCTACTCGCCTTAGCCCGCGATGAAACCGCGTCGGCGGCCACGAAAACCTCGAAGCCCTCACTCTCCAGATCAATCGCTGTCTGGCCGACACACACATGCGCTTCCATGCCGCCAATGACGACCTGCGGCCGTCCCTGCCGGCGCAGCTCCTGTAGGCGCTCGTGCAGCGGACCATTCTTCGCGCAAGAAAACTCGACCTTCGCCAAAACCGAGCCTGCGTTTCCTAATGCCTCGCGAAGCGCGTCGACCGTAGGGCCGAGTCCTTGCGGATATTGCTCCGATAGGGTGATCGGAACGCCGAGTGCCTTTGCCGCGCGGACGAGGCGGATGCAGCGTTCGACCACGCGCTGATCGGACATCGCCGGCAGCAGCTTTGCCTGGACATCGATAATGAGGAGCTGGGACTTGTCGCGGGAGAGGAGCATGGAGCGTCACGTGCCGAGGGCGGAGCCAGCTACCCCGACCTGTGATTTACAATGTCCGCGCGCTGGAAGGATCCCGCTAGACGATCGTGCCGATCACCAAGCCCAAACAGATTTGAGGTTGTCGTAAATCGTGCGCGCATTCCGATTAAATCCTGGCAGTGCGGCGCTCACCTGGTTCGCGAGCGTCTCCATGGCTCCGGCGCCCATCGCTTTTTCCAAGGCCGTAATATAGGCGGGGATTGCCGCCCACTGCTCCACCGTATCGTTCGTCACTTCGACATGAAACTGGGCGCCATAGGCATGGCTGCCGAAACGGAAGGCTTGGATCGGACACGCAGCCGTGCTGGCCAGCACGGTAGCTCCTGCGGGGAGATCGAGCACTTCTGCCCCGTGCCACTGGAGGACGTTAATTGGATCCGGCAAATTTTCCAGCATGGGATCGGATGCGCCCATTGCGGTTTTGGAGACGGTTAGAACACCGACCTCGGGCGTCTTGGCTGGGCCTACCTGACCCCCTACGGCCTCGGCCAGAAGTTGATGGCCAAGACAGATACCCAGATAGGGGCGCCGCATGTCGACGACAAAATTGCGGATGGCGGCCTTCTCCTCGCGCAGCCAAGGATATTGGTCCTCTTCCCACACGTCCTGAGGTCCACCCATGACGATCATGAGATCGAATGGCTCAAGATCGGGAATCGGCTCTCCCTCGTCGAGTTCGACCGTGCGCCAAGTCAAGCCATCCTGTCGGAGGAAGTCTCGAAAAACGCCCGGATGCTCCACGGCGACGTGCTGAAGGACAAGAATTTTCATAGCCGACCCTTGTGTTTTGCCTGCTTCGGCCTCGTTGGCTATTCGCGTTGCAGGAATTTGCTCAGCTCGTGCGCGAAGATCTCGGGCGTATCGTGGGGTATCCAATGCGACGCATTTTCGACACGCACCAGCCGCGCATTGGGAATTTCGCGCGACAATCTCTCACCATCGGCGATTGTTTGCCAGGGGTCGTGCACGCCCCACAGACAAAGCGTAGGCGCGCTGATGTCACCATGTCTCTCGACCAGCATCGTCGTATGATTGGTGTTCAGGCTGCTTGCATTGCGGATGATCGAGATCTTTCCTTCCTCGTCGCTATAGGGAGCTACGATGCCGGCTTCGAATTCAGGTGTCAGCCTGGCCTTGTTGTAGATTCCATCCGGCAAACCGGACGCGAGAAAGTCGGCAACCTCCTTTGGCGATTTGTCGCGCCAGTTCGGATTGCCAAGCGCAATCATGTCGTCGATAGGCCAGGAGTCATAGGCGACGACGTTCGTCAGCACCAGGCGTGCAACGCGATCGGGATGATGAATCGCCATGATCAGGGCGACGCCCCCGCCCGTGTCGTGACCGACAAAGTCGGCCCGCTCAAGACCGAGATGATCCATCAGATCGGATAATCATGTCGGTCTGAGCCATGAGCGAGCGGTCGAAGAAGTCGCGTCGGTCGGAATATCCGTGACCGAGGAAATCGGGCGCAATGACCCGGCGCTCGCGCGCGAGCAGCGGAATCACTTCGTTGTAGAGAAACGACCAAGTGGGGATGCCGTGCAGGAGAATGACCGGCTCGCCCTCGCCGGCATCGGTCCACGCCACGCGGAGCGGCTTATAGGTCAGGCCGTCGAGTTCGGTCGCTCTCTGTCGCTGCCGAAAGGCCTCATGGGAAAGAGGCGCTGCGGAAACCGCGGACGACATTGCTGAACCCCCGACCATGGAAGCGGCTGGACTTGGTCGCTTAAAATTGGTGCGACTTCTCCGAGACCTCTTGGTACCAGCGTGCTCGCGTGCCGACTTTGGCGCGCATTTTCCAGCCCAATGTTTTGGGAGCGGCATCGAGAACCGTGAGCAATTCGTCGATCCGGGCGCGGATCAATTTGAGCTGGCTGTCTTGCATCGACGGAAATTCGGCAAAATGTTCGGGCACGCGTTTCAAGTTCGTGGTGAAGGTGTGATAGAACCCCCAATCCTGTCGCATCATGTCGGCGATATAGTCGGTATCGATCGATTTTTTCCCGGACTCCTGGTGCGAGAGCGGATGCTCGAGCATCAGCACAATCGTGTCTTTGAAGTCCTTCAGGTTAATCTCGACGATCTGCATTTTCTCCAGCAGCAAATCGGTGGTGCAGATGGTGGGACTGTCCAACTCTAGCCGGTCCTTGAACGGGATCCGGTGGCAGAAATAGAGCTCGTCCGCGAAGACGTCCACGTTGAGCCCCGTTTCACGGTGCAGGTAGGCATGACGCGCGCCCTCCGAGGCCATATAGATTCCCTCGTCTGGGACATAACCCCGCGCGGTCAGAAATTCGCGTATGGCCCGGTTTTGCTTCTTCTCCGCCCCGAAATCAACGTCCGTGAGAACCCGCTTGGTATCTTCGAAGAAATGCAAGTTGTTCGGGCATTGCAGCCGATACGCGATCGATCCCAGAATGCGCAGGCGTATCCCCTTGGCCTCGGCATCTCGGACAAGATTGAGCGCTTCGTCGACGAACTGAAGATTGAGGCCCGGATCTGTAGGCATCTCGGTCACGAATGCGTCCTCACCGACAACTCCCCCTGGTTGCGCACTTCCTCATGAGCATGATCGTCCCTGCATCGAAATGAGGGGCAGGCAAGAATTCTCGCTCGCCCCTCAATTCCGCGCAAGTCGCAAGCGTCACTCAATCGGAATCTCTTTAAACGCGAGCGTCACATCGATCCCTTGCGACCGCCTGATCAGCTTCATCACATAATAGAACGCGAAGCCGAACACGAAAACGCCCGCAACAATCATCAACTGCGTGGGATCGTGGCCCGCCGCGTTCGGATCGAAGAACAGCGTCCAGAAGTAGAACTGCGCCGCGATGAATCCCAGGAAGCAGCCCACCGTCATGATTGGCAGGCCGAAGACGGTTTTGTTTGCAAGCGGCGACTTTTCATAGATCTGCGGGCGGAAGTAAGGGAAGAACATTCCCGCGCCCAGCACCACCGACCAGGCAAGGACCGCCGCTTCGATAAGAATGACGATCTTGGAAAACCACGGCGTGAACACGAACAGGGCCATGAAGATCAGGTTCACGATGGTCGTCACCGTGATGGCGACGATCGGGGTGTGATATTTCTCCGAGATGGTCGCCAACGGCGCCGGCGCCACTTGATCGAACGCCCAAGCAACGACGGCTCGGACGCCGAAGGTGTGCATCGCCGGAATCCACATCCACATCCACAGCGCAAGCCCGAGCGAAGTGAGCACGGTGATCAAGGGCGATTTGGTCAGAATGCCGGTGAGCAGGGCGATCGCAGGATCGGTCGGCGTGGTCAGGCCGCCATTGCCGCTCAGCACGTTGAACACGGCGGTGCCGAGAAACTCGAAACCGAACACCTTGTAGGCAAGCCAGACCGTGATCAGCCAGGCGACGGTGGCGACAAAAACCGCGCCGAGCATTCCTACTGTCTGGGATTTTCCTACGGACTTGATCTCACCGCCGATGGCAATGGAAAAAGCCGCGCCAATCAGAGGCAGGAAGGGCCAGTTGGAGACCAACACCGTCTGCCACAGGTCGAACCCAGCCGTTCCCCAGCCTTTTTCCTTGCCGCTTGCAATGATCGCGTTATAGGCGTCAGGCACGCCGAGCGACGGGCCGACAAGTTCGTTCAGATTGGTCACGAACTGTTCGCGAGTTGCCATAGCGAGAACAACAATCAAGAACACGGTGCTCGCCATCGCCAGCACGAAGACCCACTTGTTGAGGGTAAGATAGAAGCGCATGCCGTAGGAAAGTACGACCTGCGAGAGAAGCAGAATCGCCGCGCCGATCAAGAATGTGCACCAGGGCTCGAGCATCGTTTGCGAGATCGAGAGGAAGGTCGCGTTGCCCGTCAGCAGATTGAGCGCGGCGAACATTGGCGCGAGAGCGAGGATGACCATCCAATATGCGGCGATGGCGCAGTAGAACAGCCATGCGGTGATTTCCACCAGGCTCATGGTGAGTGCGAGCCCCGGCGGCAGGATTCGTGATCCGAAAACGTAAATGCCGCCCGAGCGGGGCAAGGTAATCGTCCAGGTGATGAAGCCGAAAGAAATCATCGCCATCGCCACGCCTGCGATGATGCATCCCCAGATCAGATCGCCTTGGGGGTAGAACGCGGGGCCGTAATACAGCATCGAACCCACTCCGAGTCCGATGCTGACGACGCCCAGATTATAGATGAACGTGTCCGTGAGGCCTGCGGTCCTGATCAGGCCCGACGCCTTCCGTAAGAATATTCGCTTATCCCCTCCTACGTCGGTGACGGACATTTATCTCCTCCCTCTCTGAGGTCTCTCCACGAAAGAAGTTCATGCTCACCCCTGCATCAGGTTTGACTGGGCGACTTCGCCTTGTCGCAGCGTGATCAGGGCGCCTTGCAGGATACCTTCGGGGTAGACGCTGCCCGGGTTGATGCAGATCGTCTTGCCGATGTTGATTTTGGCTCGCCCTTCGTGAATGTGCCCATGGAGACCCAACAGCGGTTGGTACTCCTTGATGATGTCGCTGAGAGTTTGGCAGCCGGCATGTATTTGCGCAGGGAGGCCCATCTCGTAGACCACCTGTAGGTTCTTATCGAGCTTGGGACAGGCATCAAGCGCGGTGCCGAAGGGCGGGACATGCACATTGAAGATGCACCGGCTCATGTCCGTGACTTGCGGAAGGAGTTGAGCGAAGCGCGATACGAACTGCTCTTCGGTATATTCGCGCTCGGTGTCCCATGGCGTCGGCGTCGAGCCCCCGCAATAGAGCATCTGATATCCGCCCTTGAACTCGCACACCTGCATCTCGTGGAAATCGAAATGCGCGGCCTGAGTCAGGATCTCATCGATTTCGCGGAAGTCGTCGTTGCCGGGAAGCGCCACAAGCGGGATGCCGGTGCCCTTCAGCTTGTCTGCGGCAAATTGCGCCCACTCCCGCACCCGCTCCAACACAAGCTGCTTGAATAGCGTGGCCTGCGCTTCGGGATCCTTCCTCAGGCGTTGGTATTCGGCCTCGGACATGACAGAGGGATAGAAGCCGATATTGCCCTGTCGCTTGACGAAGTCGTCGAGCTCGGTCTTGCCGTTGAGAACCAACGACTCGCCATGCTGGAAGGCAAGGAACGAGCCGTTCGATTGCTCAGCGATGGGAATGACGGCCTTGCCGGTGAGATCGCCTCCCAACACCAGAACGTCGACGTTGTAGAACTTGGCGCTGTTGACAAATTTCTTGAAGCAGACATTCGAGCCATGCAAATCGGAGGCGAAGAAAATCTTCACCTCGGAGTTCGCGTCGTTGCCCTTCTTGCGCCAAAACACAATGGCACCTCCTCGGCTTCAGAATTTGGTCAGGTAGTTGATCAATTTCCCATTGAGAAATGGAGTTGTGGTACGACCACCACTCGGACTTCTTCAGATCGATATAGGACCGATGCAATTCCTCGCCCATCACGCGACGGCCAAGATCGTCCTGCTCGAAGGCCGTGATTGCCTCGAGCAACGTCTGCGGCAGCTGCCTGATGCCCCGCGCGGCCAGCTCCTGATCCGAAAGCTCGTACATGTTGACGAATTGCGGATCGCCCGGATCGAGATCCTGCTCGATGCCGTCGAGACCGGCCGCCAAGAACATGGCTGCGGCGAGATAGGGGTTCATCGACGGATCGACCGCCCGGCATTCCCATCGTGCGCTCGACAGGTCGACGTGAGCGTCGCGGTGATCGCCCTCGATATGCGGCCGCAGCATGGGCACCCGGAACATGTGGGTGCGGTTGTTGCCGCCATAGGAAATGAAGATCGGCGCCCAGGTGTAGCCCGTCATCGACCCGGTTTTGATCAGGCGCTTGTAGGAGTTGACGGTTGGACAGCTCACCGCAACGAGCGCCGCGGCGTGCTGCCTGAGGCCGCCGAGGAACTGGTAGGCGAGCTTCGACAGGCCGCAGCCGCGCCGATCAGCGCCGTCTCCGGAGATGTTCTTCCCGGTATTCACATCGGCGAGCGACATGTTGAAATGGGCGCCCGATCCGGTCCGGTCGGCATAGGGCTTGGGCATCATGGTCGCTTCCCAGCCATATTTGCGGGCGAGTTCCTTCATCATCATCCGCCACACGACGAAACGGTCGGCCATGGTCATGACGTCGGCATAGGCGAAGTCGAACTCGAACTGGCCGTTGGCGTCCTCATGGTCGAAAGAGTGCACCTTCCAGCCGAGCTTGTTCATCGACGAGACGACGTCGTTCAAAAACTCCATGTTGATGAGCGTGAGCGAAGCGTCGTAGGCCGCCTTGGCGATGGTGTCCCGCGGGTCGTTCTGGGCGAAGCCGTTATAGGCTGAGGGATCGAGCCTCACGATGTAGGTCTCGCATTCGACGCCGAGGTTGAACTTGAGACCAAGCTTCGCGGCGCGCTCTACCTGCCTCGCCAAGGCCGAGCGCGAGCACATGGAATAGGGCTGCTCGTGATAGCTGAGGTGCCCCGGGATCACGGCCACGTTAGGACGCCACGGGAGCTGCATGACGGCATCCGGATCCGGAATGACGGCCAACTCGTCGTCGTGTGGGCCTTGGCCGAGTCCGTCAAGCGCGGCTCCGGTGAACAGCTCCGAACCGCGCATCATCCGATCGAAATGATCAATCGGCACTGTCTTCGTCTTGGCGATGCCGTGGACGTCGACATACAAGGGCATGCAGTATTCGACGCCCTTATCCATCAGGGTCCGCATCGTCTCCCGGTCGACTTTTGATTTCGCGACGGATGCGTCGATTTGAGCGCCGGCCCGCAACTCGTTCATGGACAGATACTCTCCCTTCGACGCGCGAGCCGGGCGCGTATTGCGCCTCTTGTTCAGTGTTAGGCTACGGCCGGCGCATCTCTCATTGTTCCCCTCGCCGGCCGAAACAAGAAATGTGGCCGCGCTATGACGGGCGCCACTTTGCGCGCGTCTAATTAAACAGTCAATTAGATTTCTGCCAGGACCGATTGCCACGGTCTTCCCATCGCACGTTTGGGCGAATGAGAGGCAGCGCGCGCTCAAAGCTTCATCAAGACGATTAATTGTTGCTCAGAGTTCGCGACTCTTCGCCTGCGGAAGAACGATCCTTCCCGCGCCGTCCCGCTGCTTCAACAGGAGATTAGCGCGCGCTGCGTTTCCGCCGAGCCTTGATGCGCGCCTTGCCAGAATATCCCAGCATCTCAAGCACGCGCCGATGCAAGTCACGAACCGCACCCTCAAGATCGAAGTCGGTAAGGATCACCGATCGTACCATGCAGCCATCCAGATAGGTGGAGATGAACTGGGCCATCCGGCTGGGGTCGACAGGCTTGAATAGCCCCTGCTTGATGCCCTCGCGAATGACCTTCGACAACAGCTTGCGCTCCTCCACGTAGAAGCTCTCGATCGTGTTCGAGATAGCGGGATTGCCCTCATGGGCACCCCTAAAATCCAGGGCAATCTTCACGAAACGATGGATCTCGGCGTATTTGTTGACATGGTTGGCGAGCCACGCGGCGATGATCGTTGCCGGGTCTGCGCTCTTGTTGTCCAGGGCCCGCACATTCTCGAACGCGCCCGCCACCGCGTGCGCGATCGTCGCCTGGAACAGATCGGTTTTGCTGTCGAAGTAGTAATAGATGAGCGCCGTATTTACGCCGAGGTGCTCGGCGATATCCTTGATGGTCACTGACGCGAAATTGCGCTCGGCGAAGAGATTGAGCGCGGTCGCCAGGAATTCGTCCACGCGGGCGTTACTATGCTCTTCGCGCCGGGAGTTTGGTGCCCTTGGTTCGCGCACGCTCCCCTCACCGCGCTTGGCGTGATGCACATTTCTGTTCGGGTTGTTGCGACATTCCCTTCCTTCTCGGATTCCCCATCATAATGGATTTTGCCGCCGTCACGCCGTATCGGATCCTCTCCGAACACTTACTCGTACTTGCATTAGCCGGTTGTATAAGGCAAACATTCTTTTCGTGAACTAATTAATCGACCAATTAGGAATACGGTTCGGGAGGGCTGGGGATGCAGGACGCAGCCTACAGGCGAGCCGAGGCCAACAAGGTTGCGTTCGAACGGCTTACCAAATCGGAGCCGGTCCTGGTCGATGTGCGCCGCGCCTCCGAAATCATTCCCGGACTCAAGCCACGCACCATTCTCACATCTGGACCACCGATGGCCTGGTCTGAGTATGTTGGCGGACAGCGCGAGGGCATTATCGGTGGCGCCTTGTTCGAGAATCTCGCGAAGGACAGAACCGAGGCAATCGCCAAGCTGGATGCCGGCGAGATCACGGTGGGCGCCTGCCACGATTTTGGCTGCGTGGGATCGCTCGCGGGAATCTACACCGCGTCCATGCCGGTTTTCGTCGTTGAAGACCGCACCTCAGGCAACCTAGCCTTTTGCAATGTCTACGAAGGCAGCAATCCGCGCCGCCTGAACTATGGCGTCTACGACGAAGGGGTGAGGGATCGACTGCTCGCGGTGCAGAATGAGGTGGTTCCCGTGATCGCGGAAGCACTCCGATCGGGAGATGGCATTCCGCTTAAGCCCATCATCAAGCGAGCGCTCGGCATGGGCGACGAGCTTCACTCGCGCAACTCGGCCGCCGCCCTGCTGTTCTTGCGCGAGCTCGTGCCTGACTTCCTGGCGCTTGCAGTCTCGGGAAGCCAAAGAATCGCGGACGCCGTCAAGACGATGGTCGACGACCAATATTTCTTCCTGCGCCTATCCATGGCGGTCGGCAAGGCAGCCGCCGACGCGGCTCGAGGCGTTGAAGGTTCGAGCGTCTTGACCGCTATGGCATTCAACTGCAGGGGCTTTGCGCTGCGCGTAAGCGGGCTCGGCGACACATGGTTCAAGGGGCCTCATGCCTCGGTCGAAGCCAAGCTTTTCGAAGGCCATAGCGAGGACGAGATCACTTGGATGGGCGGCGAAAGCATCATCACCGAGACAATAGGGCTCGGCGGCTTTGCCCAAGCCTCAGCGCCGGCGCTACAGAGCTATCAGGGCGGCTCCTACGAGAAGATGATTGCGCGCAACAAGGAGCTTTACGCGATCACCGTCGGGGAGAACCCCGACTACCTCATTCCGGCCCTCGGCTTCCGCGGAACGCCCACGGGCATCGACCTCTTCAAGGTGATCGAAACCAAGGTGCTCCCCGTCATGGATATTGGCATCGCCGGGCGCGATGGTGGACAGATCGGCGCCGGCGTGGTGCGCGCGCCCATGGCCTGCTTCGAAGCTGCGGCCAAGGCGTATAATCAGCGATATAGCTGATGCGACCGCCGTCGAAGAGCCGTGGGGAATGTCTGCCCATGCAACACCACAAGCATTACGCACTGGGCGATGTGCGTTTGCAGTCGGGCGAAATGCTGAGGAACGCTCGGTTGGCCTACGCGACTTACGGCACTCTCAATGCGGCAGGCGACAATGTCGTTCTCTTGCCGACCTTCTATACGGGAACGCATCTGCGGAACGAACCGCTGTTTGGACCTGGTCGCGCCATCGATCCCGCCCGCCACTTCATCGTTTCGATCAACCTGTTCGGAAATGGCTTTTCTTCCTCGCCGAGCAATTCGGCAGCGCCACAAGACGGACCTCGATTTCCGCATATTACGCTCTTCGACAACGTCGCCTGCCAGCACCGCCTGCTCACCGAACATCTCGGCGTTCGGCGTCTAGCGCTGGTGCTTGGCTGGTCCATGGCGGGCATGCAGGCGTTTCAATGGGCGGCGCAGTACCCCGACATGGTCGCGGCGATCCTGCCTTATTGCGGGTCCGCGCGCTGCTCTCCTATCAATTACGCCTTCCTCGACGGGGCGAAGGCTGCGTTGCAGGCCGATGCCGGCTGGAACGATGGCAACTACACCGAGCCGCCCGAAAAAGGCCTGAGGGCGTTCGGGCGTGTTTACGTCGCGTGGGCTTACTCGCATGAATTCTTCCGCGACGGCATGTACCGCCAGCTCGGATTTCCAACCCTGGAGGATCTCGTGCTGGACTGGGAGGAAGATCACCTGAAGTGGGACGCCAACGATCTGCTCGCCAAGATTTGGACTTGGCAGCACGCGGACATCAGCGACAATCCGCGCTATCGAGGTGACTTCGACGCAGCTTTGCGAGCAATTCGCGCACGGGCGATCGTGATGCCGGCAAGTACCGACATGTATTTTGTGCCGGACGACAATCGGTCGGAGGTCGAAAGGATGCCGCGATCGCAGCTGCGCGTCTTCCATACGCCATGGGGTCACTGCGTGGGCTCGCCCGGACGCGTTCCCGAATTCCAGCAGGCGCTCGACAAAGCCGCCGGCGAATTGTTGAGAGGATAGCAACATGAAGGCTCTCGTGCTGTCTTCGAGCCCGCGCCGAAACGGCAACTCCGCACTGCTTGCAGAGGCCGTCAGCGAAGGGCTGGCGGAAGCGGGCCACGAAGCTCAGTTCGTTTTTGCCAACGACTTTTTGACCGGCTTCCTTCGCGACTGCAGGAAATGTCGAAAGCCAAACGGCGAGTGTTCGATCGAGGACGGCTTTCGTTCGGTCTTTCTCGATCATTATCTGCCGGCCGACGGCTTCATCGCCGCGACGCCAATCTATTGGTACGGTACCTCGGCACAGCTCAAGGCCTTCTTTGACCGCACATTCTGTTACTACGCCGCGTCCTATCCGCAGTCAGCAGCGGTAATCGAAGGGATGATGGGAAAGCGCATCGGGCTCGTGCTGAGCTCCGAGGAGACCTTCCCGATGGTCTCCGGTGCGGTCATTTGCCAGATCCAGGAATTCTCCCGCTACACACGCTCGACCTTCGTTGG
Organism: uncultured Alphaproteobacteria bacterium; assembly: GCA_963750975.1. Taxonomy (GTDB): domain Bacteria; phylum Pseudomonadota; class Alphaproteobacteria; order Rhizobiales; family Methyloligellaceae; genus Methyloceanibacter. The sequence continues at coordinate 142,182 of CAVVSX010000012.1, forward strand.
AATTGTGCACGGCTACGGCAACGCTCGCGGCGACGTCTGCCGCGACCCAAACGATCCCATCGCTGCCGCGCGGCGCTTCGGCAAAGAGTTTTTTACGAGGCATGCGAGTGACTATCAGATGGATACCGTCCGATCCGGCCGGGTCTGGGGCTGACCGCTCAGGTCGCGCTGAGGGCCGCGGTGCCGGCAGCGATGAGGGCGATCGCTCCCCATTGCGTCTTGCTGACCGGTTCATGGATGACCAGCCTCGCCAAAAGAACCGTGACCACACTGAAGGCGGAAGCCACCACCATAGTGATGTGAGGCGCGGCCGTATTCGCGCCCGCCAGGAAGGTGAAATAGCCCGCCGTGTCAAGCAGCCCCTGCAGGCCGACATAAGGCATCCACTTCGTCGGGATCCGCACCCTTTGTCGCTGGGAGACAAGCATGACGGCGATGAATACCAGGCCCGCGCAGCGGCCGATCCACATCGTTTCGAACGCGCCAATCAATGGCGTGGCGGCCTGCCCCGTCAGTACAAGGGCGGCGTAAGCGACGCACGCACCGGAGGCGATCAACACCGAGTGCCAATTGCTTTCGCCTTGTGGTCCGTCGGACTCCTCTACGGCGCCGCGGGCAATGACGATGCTCCCGGCGACGATGCTGGCCATGGCTGCCCATTGCATGTCGCTCGGTCGCACCCCCATACACACATTTACCGCGAGCACGAGAACCGGATGAGCCGCAACGATTGGCGCGACGACCGCGATCGGACCGCGGGCCATGCCCATGTAGAGCAGAATGCACATCACCGCTACGCAGAGGCCGTGTGCAACCGCGATGGCACAGCCTATCGGCGACCAGATCAGTTGCTGTCCACTTGCAACCAGCCACACCGTTGCGCAGGTCGCGCCGACAAGCAACACCGCGCCATAAGTCAAGGTGGCGCCGAGAGCGCGCGTGGAGAAGCGGCCCATGAAGTCGGCAACGCCGAGGCCCAAAGCGCTGGCCAGTCCAAGAACAGCCGAAATCATGCGATCGCCGCATGCAGTCCGCGCCGATCACGCCGCGCTGCATCGCTACGCAACGCCACCCGACTCGCATCTATCCTCCCACCGGCAATTTGAGGTACGCCATGGCCAACTCCTCCCAGAGCTTCTCGCGGAATGTCGATTGGAATCTTTTGAAGACGTTCCACGAGATCGCCGAGGCCGGGGGAGTCAGCCGCGCTGGGCGCGCGATGCGGCGCAAACAGCCTGCCCTCAGTCTCGCCCTCAAACGCCTCGAAGCCCAACTTGGCGTGACTCTGTGTCGGCGTGGACCGCGTGGTTTCATGCTGACCGATGAAGGCCTGCTTGTTGCGGAGACCTGTCGGTCTTTGAATGCGATGGTACGGAGCGTTCCCAAGCGGCTCGGAAATCTCACCGAGGAAATACGCGGCAGAATCTCGATCCAGGTGATATCGAGCTTGGTGTGCGAGCGTTTCGACGCCGCCATATCCCGCTTCCACGACCGGCATGCCAAGGTCGAGATCCTGATCGATATCACCACCTGGGACTCGGTGGCCGCGGCGCTCCTTCGCGACGAAATCGATATCGGCGTCGCGTCGGCGCAGACTTTGCGCTCTGATCTCCGCTACGACTTTCTGTTCGATGAGGTGCACAACGCCTATTGCGGCAAGAGCCATCGACTTTACGGCAAGCGCTTCGACAACCCCTCCGCTCTCGGAGGAGAGGCCTTCGTGCTGACCGGTGCCGACGAGCCCGATATCCTGACCGCCTATCGAAAGCGTCACGGCCTGGGCCTTAGCGTGGCTGGGTTTTCGGAACATCTCGACGAAGCGAAACGTCTGACGGTGTTGGGCATCGGACTCTGCTTTCTTCCCGAAGCGTTCGCCGCTCCCGACGTGGAGGCGGGCCGGCTCTGGCCGCTGCTTGGACATTCTGAACGGCCATCCATGCCGGTCTTCGTCATCACCAACCCAAGAGCGCCGAACAAACTCGCTCGCCAGCTGCTGCTGGCCGAGATCGGCGTGGCGGGCGCAGCGAATTGAAACGCCAAACACCATTATGCGGGCGTTCAATTTGGCCCTCCTTGGTGCGGTGCAGCATCAATCTGGTTGATGCTGGTTATTGAAGGTTAGGGGCTGTTTGCGAGGCTTCGGCCGGCACATTATCGGCAGGTTAACCAGCGAGGAGTTGTACATGGCGGGACGAAAAAAAGGCGGCGATCACGGCCATCCGCACAAACATGGTCATTCGCACGGGGTCGGGCGTGAGGACACGCATGGCGCCAAGTCGATGGAGAAGTTGTCGCGGATCTCGCAGAAAAAGCAGGATGAGGATGTGCGGCGGTCGCTGAAGTTCGGCCTCGAAGCCGCCAACTCGATCATCGACCGCAATATCTCTCTGTTCAGCCGCGGCCATCAGCCGGCCTTCGCCGGCATCAATACCTTCATGAAGGCGCCCTATTGCGAGGACATCCGCAAGATCGGTGACTACGAAGCCGCCTTTGTCGGAGCGCCGTTCGACTCGGCCACGACCTACCGGCCCGGCACGCGGTTCGGTCCCCAGGCCGTGCGGCGCATATCAGCACTCTATGACGGTTATTGGTTTGACGGCGGCGTCGACATCTATGAGGAACTCGACCTCTGCGACGCAGGCGACATTTTCGTCATACCGGGCAACATCGAAAAAACCTTCGACCAGGTGACCAAGGCCGTCTCGCACATCTATACCTCGGGTGTCTTCCCCATCATCTGCGGCGGCGATCACAGCCTCGGCTTCCCCAATGTGCGCGGGATCGCGCCGCATATCGACGGCAATGTCGGCATCATTCACATCGACCGCCACATCGATATCCAGGAAAAGGATATGGATGAGCGGATGCATACGACGCCCTGGTTCTGGACCACGCACGAAGGGACGGCAACGACGCACCGCGATCACAGTCACATGCACGACGTGGGGCTTCCGAATTGCCATCCGAAGAATCTCGTGCAGGTCGGTATTGGCGGCTGGTATGGCAACCGGCCGGGGACCGCGGTGGCCAAGCGTCGCGGCACCAGCGTGCTCACCATGCGCGACGTCGACACGTTTGGTCCTCGAAAGGCCGCCGAGGTCGCGCTGGAAATGGCTTGGGAAGGCTGCAAGGCGGTGTATTTGTCGTTCGACATCGACTCGATCGACCCCGGCTTTGCACCGGGCACAGGATCGCCCGAACCCGGCGGGCTGCTTCCGCGCGAGGCGCTGGAGATGATCCATACCATCGCCGCCGAGGGCCTATGCGGCATGGAAGTCGTGGAGGTGTCACCGCCCTACGACGTCAACGACAACACCGCGCAGCTTGCCTGTCGCGTCATTCTCGACGTCGTAGGCACGCTCGTCGACCGCGGTCATATCGGGCATCGCAAGGACGTCGTGTCGTGAACGGACGGCGCCTAGGTTGCTGCCCGGTTCGCGACGGTCGCCTCAGCTGTGCTGCCCGGTTCTGTGAGGCTTTTTGCAAACTTTGCCTTTGGCGACGCAAAGCGCGCAGCAAAAAGGCGCCGGCTTGTGCCGACGCCCTTTTCCGCAAATTCAGAATTACGCGTCGAGCCCGCTACCACCACCAGCGACAGTGGCGCCTGCCGTGGTGCCACCAGCAATTCTGATGGCGGTGGTGATGATGCCAGCCCCAGCCTCTGTGATGCGCCGAGGCGGGCGTGGTGGATGCGAACGCGCCGAACAGAAGCGCCAGACCGACGGCGCAACAAATCAGAAGTCGCTGCATAGAGTTCTCCTTGGGTGATAATCGACGCGCGTAAAACGCGTGCCGACCTTGTAACACCCGACATAGGTACCCAGTTCAGTTGATGCGCAGTTAAGCACAGGCTTCGCAAAGCGCGCCCGCGTCGGCTCACGCAGCGGTCGCCGGCAGAGGCTCGGAATCCCGGGACATGGCCTGCCCCCGTGCTCCCCTGTTGGCAGCCTCCACCACCGCCCGCATCAGCTCGGACACGCTCCTCTCGCCGACAAATTCGAACAGCAGCACCCGGGGCTCCGCCAAGTCGCGGTTGGGCGACGTGGCCGCCACAGCCGCCCAACCTCTCGCAAAGGTCTCGCGCAAGAAAGCGAGGTCGGTCGTCGCGTCGACCACGAACACCACGTGGCCGAGCGGGATGACATTGAGCAGCTCGTTGATCTCGAACACGCAGCCTTGGTTGTCCGGCAAGAAGCCGCGGAGATCCATCAGCACGGCATCGCTGTCGCGCGCGAGCCGCTTCAGCACCATCTGCCAGGCACCGTCATGGCAGAAAAAATCGTCGACGCGATAACGCCCATCGAAATCGCGACGTTGTTCCGTCTCGGAGAGACGCCGCGCCAGCGTGTCCGGTCCGGAGATGAAACGGCGGCCCAGCTTCCCGCTCATGAAGTCGAGGAATTCGTGCGGCTCGACCGTGCTGGTCGCGAGGTCGGGCCCGGCGATCAGGCGGATATGCCCCGCGTGGCGCCACTGCTTGGAGAAGGCATTGAACAGGCGCGCGCTGCGCTTGCCGAGCGAGAACACGCGCAACAGCAAAAACTTGGGGTTGGCGGCCGCAACGGCCGGCTTCTCGCCGAACAGGGCAAAGCCCGCGAGCGCAATCAGCTTGTAGATCGCGAACGCGCCCAGCGGCGCCAGAAACCAGAACTCTCCAAAGAAAGCGAAATCGACCACGCTCGTCAGCGCGAACAAGAACCAAAGCGAGTCGACGAGCACCGATTGATCGCTGATCAAGCGCCAGAGGTAAAGCCGGCCAACCCCGCGCAAGAATGCCCAACCGATCAGCGACAGCATCGCCACGCCGATCAGTTCTGCCGCGAAGGTTGCCGCCGCGACAGCGTTCATGTTGTTCAGCCCGAGCGAGGCGAACAGATCGACGGCGCGCAGCATCAGCTCGGAGCCACCCGAATGGAAGACATTGTGCCAGACGCTGGACCCGGCGACCGCAGCCACCATGAACACCAGCACCAACGGTCCCATGGCGCGGATCGGCCGCGGGAGAAAGGCGAGAATGAGGAACGTGCCGGGAATGTTTGTCAGCAGCCATAGTCTCGCCGCTTGGCCCCAGGTGAAGGCGTCGCTGCGCGCCACGCCGATCGCCGAGATGGCGGCGAACAGCAGGAAGTAGATACAAGCGGCGGCGAGCGCTCCTCGCCAAGAGACCGGCGCGACGAGACCGATGGTCAACACGATCGGCCACGCGTAGGCCACGGCAAAGAACACGAAGCGGACGGGAAGGAACTCCATGCCGCCCGCGTAGAGATAGGCGGCGGTCAGCGTCAGCACGTAACCGATCCCGGCAATCGTATAGATGGCGGCATTCCGCCAAGGACCTGGGAGCCGAAGCGCGTCGAGCTTGGAGGGCGCCGTGTCGCGCATGGAAGCGCCACCCGCCATGACGAATTGCAGCGGCGCTACGGGCGGCGCAGCCGCGGGCTCGATGTCTTCGCTTAGTGGCAGGGCTTCGCCCGCGCCGGAGCGCCGCCCCATCGAGCGCTTCACGGCGCGGCGATAGATCCAAAGCAGGAATAGCGACGCAATCAGCGCCAGCGGCACGGCCTTTTCCAGGATCTCGGGCAGTTGCCCGGTGAGCAGGATGCGGTTCCCTTGCGCGGGCGGCTGAGCGTCCTTGAGGGTCTTGTCGATCAGCACGCCGACCAGAATCTGAATATCGAGCGCGACGGTTGGATCGTCGGAGCCAAGCGTCTTCTCGTCGATGGCGAGGGCCCGCCTGATCAAAGGTTCGGCCTCGGCGCTGCGCCCCGCAGCGCGCAAGACCTGTACGACGAACTTGAGCTCTGCCGCGGCAGTGGGATGATCGGGACATAGAGGCGCTCAGCCAGCGCAACCGCCTCGTTTGCCTTCGCCAGAGCCTGGTCGTAAGCACCGGCCTGATAGAGCTGGAACACTTCGCGGTTAAGCTTGAGCAGCTCGTCGCTGAATTGAACCTGCGCCGACGGCACATGTTCCTCGGCGCTCGGCTGCGCGGCCCCCGCTCGCCGCAGGATGATCGCGCCACAGCCCACGCCATCGAGCGCACCCTTGAGCCTTTGCCCGTCTTCATCCAGCACACCTTTGACTCCGACGAGGTCGTATCCCTCCGGACGCTCGACCCATTGCGATGGATAAAGGTCGAGAATGCCGAGAGCCGGGTCGTAGGTGCCGGTCAACTCGAACGCGCCGGTCGGCACGCGCGGATTCTCCGGGAGCGCATGGAAGCGAAATTGCGCCGCAATCTGCAGGTGGTCCGGTTTCGCCTCCTGGACTTCTGTCTCCGGGTTACGGAGCCACCCCATTAGGAGCCGGTGGAGGTAAACCTGATACCCGGGCCAATACGGCACGGCCTTGATCGTCAAGGTGGCGCCGGTGGGCCCTTGCGCGCATACATAGCGGCCCTCCCAAACGCCCTCGATCGAGGGCGCGGGATCGGCCGCCGATGCCACGCCGCAACACCCAGAAACGATGAGGAGAAGTGCCGCCGCCGCGATCCACCGGCAAGACCGGGACAAGCCACGATTGATCGAGCTCTGTCCCATCGGAGTGTCCGTCTTGACCCTAAAGCGCGGCGCGCCCGATCAGCATCAACGACCTGGTCGCGGCGCCAAGGCGGCGACGGCCGGGCGACAGTCTAGCAAATTCGGGGCTTTGCAATTGGGGCAAACCACCGGCCTAGGCCGGGGGTCGGGTGGCGTGAGGGCCGTTCGGGCCGCTCACGCCACCTTGTCGACTGACAGCAAACAATCGAACGCCGCGCGCCGCTTTAGGCTCAGGCGGCGGCGCTGATCTTGCCGATCGAAACGGACGCGATCGTCTTCAGGATCTGCGAGGCAATCTGGTAGGGATCGCCCTGCGAGTTCGGACGGCGATCTTCCAGATAACCCCGATAGTCGTTCTTGACGAAGCTGTGCGGCACGCGGATCGACGCGCCACGGTCGGCGACGCCATAAGTGAACTCGTGGATCGCGGCGGTCTCGTGTTTGCCGGTCAGCCGCATGTGGTTGTCGGGTCCGTAGACGGCGATGTGATCTTCTCGATTCTTCTCGAACTCCGCCATCAGCGCCTCGAAATACGCCTTGCCGCCAACCTCACGCAGATAGGTGGTGGAGAAGTTGGCGTGCATGCCCGAGCCGTTCCAGTCGGTATCGCCGAGCGGCTTACAGTGATACTCGACATCGACGCCGTATTTCTCCGCGAGCCGTTGCAACAGATAGCGGGCCATCCACATTTCGTCGGCCGCCTTCTTGGAGCCCTTGCCGAAGATTTGGAACTCCCACTGACCCTTGGCCACCTCGGCGTTGATGCCTTCGTGATTGATGCCGGCGGCGAGGCACAGATCGAGATGCTGCTCGACGATCTCACGCGCGATCGAGCCCACGTTGGAGTAGCCGACGCCGGTGTAATATGGGCCCTGCGGCGCGGGGTAGCCGTCGGCCGGGAAGCCGAGCGGACGTCCGTCCTTGTAGAGGAAATATTCCTGCTCGAAACCGAACCAGGCCCCCTCATCGTCGAGAATCGTCGCTCGCTTGTTCGAGGGATGCGGCGTGCCGTCCGGCATCATGACTTCGCACATGACGAGCGCGCCGTTGCTGCGCGTCGCGTCCGGATAAACCGCGACCGGCTTGAGCACGCAATCGGAGCTGTGTCCTTCCGCTTGCTTGGTCGAGCTTCCATCGAAGCCCCACAGCGGAAGCTCTTCGAGCGAAGGAAAGCTGTCATACGCCTTGATCTGGGTCTTACCACGCAGATTCGGCGTCGGGGTGTAGCCGTCGAGCCAAATGTACTCGAGCTTGTACTTTGTCATTAGCGAGTCCTTCATGAGCTGTTGAGGCGAGATGCGAGGAATCCCTACGTGGCCACCGACGCCGGGGACCAACGGCCCCCTCTCCAAGCATCAAATGTGCCAATGGCGCGCCTGCCGCGCACGGTTCCTGAGGCGGGCGCGGCGTGCGCTTCCGCCGCGCTGACGCGAAGCGATTTTCCCAACGAGTTCTGTCACTTGACCGAAGGGCTACCGAGCCGGCGATGGATCCCCGCGCCGCCTGATTGATCCGGCTGGCCGATGGCGCTCAGAGCAGCAAAATCAAAGAAGCTGAAATTATAGTCATTCCGCGAATTTGTTGTGCAATCGCTCTTACGACTCCGGTATGGGGGTCTTATGTGTGGTCGACGCACTGACGCATCGACACGAAGATGGAATGAAGTGGAGGCAGCAATGACGGCGAATTCTAATCAGGGGTCCGCCAAGATCTACCAGTTTCCCGCGGGCGGCCGCACCGGCCTTGTCGGCCGTGGCGATGAGGCTCGGGCGGTCGAGAAATTTGCGGCGTCGCGAGTCGCCAAGGTCGCGTCCGGCGGTGCCTGGTATCACGAAGAGGCCGTGCGAATCGCTGAGCGCGCCCGCAACTTGTGACATCGTGCGCCGCTCGAAGCCGGCGCTCACCCAAACATGCCGAGGGCCCACTCGCAAGAGTAGGCCCTCTTTCATTTTGGGTTGCTGGAAATCCTTCAGGCGATCATGACCCTCGCCGCCGCAACGCATCGAGGCTCCACGGTCCGCCTCCAGCGGCGGCGAGATAGAGGAACAGGAAGCAGTAGAGAATCGCCGCGTCTCCGCCATTCACCACCGGGAACGCGCTTCGCGGCGCGTGCGCCATCCAGTAGGCGAAGGCCATCTCGCCTGAGAGGATGAAGGCCACTGGCCTCGTGAACAGCCCGACGATAAGCAACGCCCCTCCGACCAATTCCAGCGCCCCGGCGATCCAGGGCAACGAGAGGACTTCCGGCGAATGGTCCGATGGCGGAAATCCCAGCAACTTCGTGGTGCCGTGTTCGAAGAAAAGCAGCGCAGCGACGATGCGGAGAATACTGAGGACGCGCGGCGCCCAGACGGCCTCAAGACTATCAATATTCATGGAATGCAGCGCTCCCTCGTAGCGGCTGTAGTGGGCCCAGCCGCGACACTCTAACCCGCCATTGCGCCGACCGTCAGCACACAGTCTCGTCAGCGAGTTATGACGCGGGCGGTTAGGATTTGGCCAAACCTGAGCGACTGGCCCTAAGCGTGCGCGGTCTTGAGGGCGGCCGGCGACTCGTCCACGCTGGTTTCGTACATCGAGAGCATCGGCTCATCTGTCAGAATCACTTCATCGTATTCGCCGAAGCCGTTGAAACGATTCGCCAACACGCGGCCGTAAGCCCCGATCTGGCCGATCTCGATATAATCGCCCTCACCCACGCATTCCGGCAGCACGAAGGGTCCGGGCAGATAGTCCGAGCTGTCGCAGGTCGGCCCGTACAGCGCGAACTCGGCGACGGGCTTCTGCTTGCGGCGCGAGGTGGCGACCAGCCGCGCCGGGAAGCGGAAGCCAGAATATGCGGCGTCGAACAGCGTGCCGAAGGCGCCGTCATTGACGTAGAGCGCATTGCCGCGGCGGGCATCGACGCGCACGATCACCGACTCGGCTTCGGCCACCAGCGCACGGCCGGGCTCGCATAGCAGCTCACAGGAATGCTTGACCGCGAGTTCGTCGGCGGCGCGGACGATCTCCTGCATGAAGCTCGCAAGCTCCGGTGGGTCCGAATGCGGGTAGCGGCTCGGGAAACCGCCGCCGATATCGACGGCATCGACGATCACGCCAGAATCCAGGATCAACTGTCCCACCTGCTGGATCGCCTCGCCGAAGGCGGCCGGAACCACCGCTTGCGATCCCACATGAAAGGTAATGCCGAGCCGGCGCGCGATCTGGCGCGAGCGCAACAGCAGCGCCGGCGCATCGGCGCTCGACACGCCGAACTTGCCTTCCAGCGGAATGAGGCTGTGCGTGTTGGGACAGGCTAGGCGCAGGTAGAGGTCGAGGTCATGCGCCCCGCCGGTCTCCTGCACGATCTTGTCGAGTTCCTCGTCCGAGTCGAAGGCGAAGCTGCGCACTCCGAAATCGCGATAGGCGCGCACGATCGCTCCACGCGATTTGATCGGATTCATGAAATAGAGCTCGGCGTCGGCGATTCGCGCCACGCACTCGATTTCGACCAGCGAGGCCACGTCGAAGGCCCTCACGCCGGCATCCACCAGAGCATCCATGATGACGGGCGCGTCGTTGGCCTTGGCGGCGTAGAGCACACGTCCGGGGAAGTTGGCGAGAAACCAATGCGCCGCGCGGCGAGCGGCATGCGGCCTTAACGCGAGGACCGGCCGCTCTGGTTGGCGATCGCGGAGAAGCTCCGCGGCAGAAGTGAAAACGTCCATCCCATGTCTACTCCCACACGAGATTGAGATTGTCAGTGCTGCCCTTTAGCGAGATCGCCTACGAGCCTGTTCGTCCCGTAAGAAATCCTGGAGGCAATGTAAAGCGCTTTTGCGTCGCTCCCCCAACATTTTGACGCCAGCGACTGCCTAAGCTCTGAGCACCTTCGAACGAGGGTGAGGCGCGCGCCGAAATTTACTCGGGCGCTTCCGGCGCGGCCCGTGCCGTGGCGACCCCGCTGGTCGCGGCACTGGAATAGACCGGATGCTGGAGCATGCCGAACGTCTTGCGCGCCGCAAGATCGACATAGGCGGCGGTGAAGGCATAGAGCTCGGCGCTGTCGAGTTTGCCGTCGGCATTGCCGATCGGCGGCAGGTCGGCGTTGCCGGCGAGTCCCTCGATCAAATAGCGGGTGAACAGACCGATATCGTAAGTCACGTCGATCAGGGTGCGCTGTCCCCGATCCGACGCGGCCAGCACCGTCAGCGACGGCAGCGGCGCGCGCGGCAGGGCGGTGTTGATCATCTCCGGCAGGTTGGGCGGCAGCACCAAGGGCCCGTGATCGCGCCCGTAATCCGTCTCAAGCAGAACCAGCACCGACTTGGCGTTGAGCCGCGCGAGATTGGCGTAGAGCGTCGAGAGCTTGTAGCCGCCGATTTCCTCGCGATAGGGCTCGACGTCGACGGGCAACAGATAGGTCTCGGTCTGAGCCGCGTCGGTCGCGCCATGCCCCGAGTAATAGACCAGCACCTTAGCGTTGGGTTCGCTTTCCACCAGGCGCGCCAGCTCGCCGTCGAGACCAGGCTCGGCCCCGAACAGTTTTTCCAGATCGGCCTTCTTCGCATCCCTGACGTCGACGATGTTGTCGGGCCGATAGCCCAGATGCTCGCTGAGGAAGGCATAGATCGCGCTTGCGTCGTTCTGTGAGGTCTCGCTGGCCGGCAGCTGGGCGTAGTTGCGATTGCCGATGATCACGGCGAACGCATCGGGATCCTCTTCCGCCGGCGGCAGCGCGCGATAAAGCTCGCGAATGCGCGTGTAGGATCGCAACGGATCGCCCGCGCCGCTGCCGTAGCGCTGGAGCTGGAGCGGCGGCGTGGCGCAGAGCTGCAAATTGCCGGCGCGCTCGATGCGCCGCACATCGTCGAGCGCGAGATGGCCGTCGATCGGCACGCAGGCCCGGCACCACGCCAGGCCGTTCTTGGCTTGGAGTTCGTCGAGCTGGCCTTGACTGAGCCCGCTCGGCGACGGCAGGCAAGAGGGTGCGCAACGGTCGACCGCGATGGCGCCATGCGCGCGGCGCAACAGCGCGATCAGATCGTCCGGCAGGCAGTCGAGATCGAGACGCGGGCCTTCATCCTCGACCGTCTCGGCTTCGCCCGACGACTCGGCCTGCGGCTCAATCTCCGTCGTGGCCTGTTCGACCGGTTGCGCAGGCGCCGGTTCGATCGCCGCGATCTCGATACAAAGCTCGTCCAGCTTCTCCCTTACCTTCTCGGCGAGGAGATCGCTGTAAGCGCCAAGTCCGTGATCGTGCTTGAAGTTCCAATAGGCGGTCCAGGTCTCCTGGCCACGCTTGCCGTCGACCGGGCCCTTGTAGTAGCCGAGTTCGGCCAGGCAGGTCTGCACATGGGTGATCGCTTTGACCTGCTCGGGTGTCGGCGCTTCCTGTGCCGGGGAGACGGTGCGGGCGGGTTGGGCCTGGGGACGCGGTTGCACGGGAGCAGAAATTACCGCGGGAGCGGCTTGCGCGATGCGGTTCCCCAAGCTCTCGGCGTTGCACGCCCGAGACAGCGCCGCCGAACCGGCAGCGACCACAACGAGCCCGAAAATCAGGCCGTGAACGGTTCCCAATCTCCCCGCCATGGGACCCCTCGACGCTCCGCCGCGAGCGCTTAAGCCAACGCCATCCACTCTAGCACAATCGTTTCGTTCGTCTCGCGCGGCGAACGGAAGCCGGAAATCCTTGCCCTATTTCACCTCAAGCTTGATCGCCGTGCGCGACAGGATGTCCGAGTTGGGCGCGCCAGCGGCGTCAGCCTTCTTCTCGCCGGACTTGCCTTTGCCCCCGGCGATCTTCTCGGCGCCCTCGACCACGATCTGGCGCGTGAGGAAATCGCGATAATTATTGAGTTCGGTGAACTGCCGCTTCTTGAAATCATGCTTGATGCCGTCGGCCTCCTTGCCGCTGGCATTGCAGATGGCGATCACCGTCTCGGTTCCGGGATCCTTGAGGCGGAACTGGAACGGCGCGCTGGCGCCCGGGAACTGCGCCTGCTTGCCGGCGGGCAGGAAGCCTCCCGCGCCGGTGTAAATGTCCAAGATTCCGATCTGTGCCTCTTGCCCGGAAAGCGCCGCATGCAGATCTGAAAGATCGTCCTTGGAGAAAATTGCCACCATGTGTTCGGCCCCGTAAGGGGGCTTATCCACCTTGAAGCTCTCATGCACCCCGTCCCAGCTCCAATCCTTGCTGGCGTCGAAGGCCTTGGCGGGATCGGGGATGAAGAACTCGACGCGTCCGTCGGGTGGCAGATTGAACAGCGTGAGATGCGGGTAATGCGCACCCACCACCTCGATCTCGACGCGCTCGCCCTTGGTGTAGCGCTGATTGCCGGTCACGAGCCTGGCGGCCGTGGGCGACAGCGCCGCCTGATGGTTCAGCCATTTCAGCGCCGCCCATTTGGAGACGACCCCCTTGATGCTCTGCGCATCGACGCCCTCGGCGACCACGCCGCCCACGACATGCTCGACCGTGCCGTTCGCAACCGACCAGACTAGATCGGCGCTCGCTTTGTCGGTGACGATGGTGACATAAGGGAGCTCGGCCAGGGCACTGGCATCTCCACCAACCACCGCGACCTTGAGTTTCAGCGCCTCGGCGTCGGCCAGCGCCGGGGCTTGAGCGCCGGTGTCGCGTAGCGTCACCAGGGGAACGGAGCGCGCGCAACGGCAGCACTTGCGGCGTCTGCTGGCTCTCGACCAGCGCATGCACCGCCGGCACGATATAGCCGAGCAACTCGAACTCGCTCACCTCGCCGTCGTCGTCCTTGTCGGCGCGACCCTCGATCGCACGCGAGAAGGCCCAGCTCAGGGCGCCACGCTTCTGACCGTCGATCGTCACCTCGGGCGTGAGCTTGTCCTCGGCGACGGCGCCGACAAAGGTGACGGTGTTGAAATCCGTCTCCGAGAGCTTGGCGAACTCTTCCGGAGCGGGCGTGAGGCGGTCATCGGTGATGGCCGGGAAATTGCCCTTGCGAAACTTGACCCCGGGCGCGGTCGCGCTGCGCTCCATGCCCCCGGAGTGGCAGGAATCTGCGACCAGCACGACGCGCACACGCTTGGTGTCGGCCAACTTCATCCACTCGAACAACTCGTCGTCGACGATGCGCTCGCGCGTGGCGGGTCCACGCGATTGATAGCCGCCCAGTAGGAAGTTCTCGTTGAGCCCGTCGGCCTCATCGTGGCGACATGGGGGCTCTGGCTCCTGCGAGCCATGGCCCGCATAGCTGAAGACGATGGTATCGCCGGCTTGCGCCTTGCCGACCAACTCTTCCCAGGATGAAGCGATCCGATCCTTCGTGGCGTCGCCATTGACGAGGCGGATCACTTCGCGCGCCCCGAGCTTTTGCAGAGCTCGCGCCACGTCGTTCGCGTCGTTCACCGCGCCGTCGAGATCGTTGGCGGTGCCGACATAGTCGTCGACCCCGACGACGAGGCCGTAAAGCTCCGCGGCACAGGCCGGCGCCGCGCTGCACAGCACGAACGCCATGACGAACGCGCCGGCGATGGACTGATCACGGCCCTGGCTACGCGGTTCACGCATCGCACTGTCCACTCACTCGGGGGGAGCTTGCTCGCCGTTGCCGCCCTCGCCGGCCGGTTCCGGATGAAGTTTGTCGTCGTCCTTGGATTGCTTCGATTTGGGCACGGCGTCGGGGCGCGCCGGCAGCGACTTGATATAGGCGGCAATGGCCTTGCGATCCTCGGGCGTAAGCTGCGCCATGTTCTCTTGCACCGGCGCCATGCTCTCGCCGATCACGTCGAAGTCGGGCGTATTCCCAGTCTCCAACAGATAGGCGATATCGTCCTCGCTCCAATCGCCAATTCCATCGTCGCTCGGCGCGATGTTGGGCACGCTGCCTTTGCCCTCGGGTTTCGGCGCGCCGGCGAATTCCGTGTCCTTGACAATGCCGCCGATGATGTTGCGCGAGGAGTGGCACTCGGTGCAGTGACCGGGCCCGGTGACGAGATAGGCGCCACGATTGAGCTCGGCGCTGGCGTGCGGATCGGGCACGAAACTTTCGCCGTTCACATAGAGCTTGTGCCAGAGCCCGAGCCCGCGGCGAATATTGAAGGGAAAGCCGAGTTCGTGCGGCGGCACCTCGTTCTTCACCGCCGGCAGACTGTCGAGATAGGCCTTGAGGTCGATCAGGTCCTCATAGCTCATGTGCTGGTAGGAGCCGAACGGGAAGGCCGGATAGAGATAGGTGCCGTCGGGCGCCACGCCGTGCTTCATGGCATTGACGAAATCGACCGTCGTCCAATTGCCGATCCCAGTCTCCTTGTCGGGCGAAATGTTCGGCACATGGAAGGTGCCATAGGCCGTCTTCAGGCAGCGGCCGCCGGCGAGCGTCACCTTGTCTTTTGTCTTGAGATCATCGCATTTTTTGACCGGCACGGCGTGGCATTCCGCGCAGCCAGCCGCGGTGAACACATATTTGCCGTTGGCGAGGTCTGGGGTGTGAGCCGGGAGCGCCGACGCCGGTACGGGGGCCGGCGGCATGGTCAGCAAATAGAAGACGACGGCGCCCGCGACCGCCAGAGCAAGCAGCGCCAGCAAGGCCTTGCGCAACCGTTGTACCTCCTTAAAGCTCGGCCGACAGGCCGCGCGTGTCGGCTACTCTTTGAGCTTTTCGCGGTAGGTCTGGTGGCAATCCTTGCAGACTTTGGCCATGTCGTTGAATGCTGCGGTAAAAGCGCCTTCGCCTTGCGCCGCCGCACTGGCCGCGCTCGCGCTCGCGTCCTTGAGCTTATTGGCCGTCGCCTCGAAGTCCGCGAAATCCTCCCAGATGTTCGCCTTGGCCTCGCTGTCGGCGATCTCACCATGCGCGGTTCCCTTAGGGAACAGCTTCACATATTGGTCAGGAACGCCGCTGATGTCGTTCATGGCCTTGGCGGCCGCCTCCGCATCGAACGGCTTCACGCCTTTTACCATCTGACCGCCGAGCTTGGTGGCGGGCGCCACGACATCCTTCATCAGATGGCGGCGCTCCTTGACAGCGGTGGCGAGATCCTCCGCCGCGATCGCAAGCGTGGTGTAGGCGGCAACCCCAGCCAAGACCAAACCAACCAACATCACTCTCTGCATATGCCTCTCCAGTTTGTCGGGCACGACGCATCGTGCCCGCTTCCATCTCAACCTGACACGATTGCAATTTGAATTGGCGACGCCTCGTCCGGGCCGAGGCGCTAGCCCCCGTTGCGGATCATATGATCGAGCAGTTGCGGCGATGGCTGCCCGTTTACCGGCAGGCGATAGGTGTATTGATATTGGCTGATCGCCTCGGCCGTGCGCTGGCCATAGATGCCATCGGGTTGTCCCGGATTGTAGCCGAGCCGCAGCAGCGCCGACTGCGTGTCGTAGACCAGATTGGACCCTGGCGGCGGCCCATAATAGGCGCGGGCCCTCGCATTCTGGTCCGCCTCGATCGCGCCAGTGACCACGCCGACGCCCGCGCCGATCGCCGCACCGCGGCCGGCACCTTTGCCGCCGCCGATGATGCCGCCGATGATCGCGCCGGTGACGCCGCCTTGGATGCCGCGCTCGATCACCTGCGCCGAGGCCGGCCTCGGCATGAGCGCGCATGCAAGCATGATGGCGGCAGTGATTGTAGCTGTGTGCTTCAGCAAGCGAATGGCAGTGGCAGTCATGACGTTCTCCTCCTGCGCTGGCCCATTGGGCAAGCGCCGTCTCGCCGGTCCCCCCTCCCGGCGCCTTCGCTGTCGGCACGGGCGGCATTCTGCCACAGTAAACGCGTACCCCGCCAGCCGGGTTCACCTACGCTTCATGGCATGGGGATGGGACGGCCTTCCCGCAGGACATCCCAGCCCAGCTTGACCGCCGGCCGGTCGGCAATCGCCAAGTACCAACGCCGTACATTTGGATGCTCGGCGAACTCCACCCTCTGCCAGGCAAAGCGCGAGATCCATGGCCAGATGGCGATATCGGCGATCGAATAGTCGCCGGCGACATAGTCCACTTCCGCCAAGCGCCGGTCGAGCACGCCCCATAGGCGCTTCGCCTCCTTGGCGTAACGCTCTTCGGCGTAGGAGCTCTTGCCGGGATTGAATTTGACGAAGTGATGCGCCTGGCCGAGGAACGGCCCAATGCCTCCCATCTGCCACATCAGCCACTCGACCACCCGCCACTTCGTCGCGAACTCTTGCGGCCACAGCATTCCGGTCTTGTCGGCGAGATACATCAAGATCGCCCCCAATTCCATGAGATGGAACCCGTTGTCGGTATCGACGATGGCTGGGATCCTGTTATTGGGGGCGATTTTGAGAAACGCGGGCGCGAACTGTTCGTCCTTGGTGATGTCGATGGGGTGGACGCGGTACGGCAGGCCGACCTCCTCCAGCATGATCGACACCTTCTGCCCGTTCGGCGTCATCCAGGTGTAAAGCTCGATCATCGTCCCCCTCGGCTGGCGCGCGCGGCGCAACACCGCAGTGTTCCGCGATGCAACAACGCATGCCCGCGAAACGCGGCTCTGTCAAAGGCGCGAGGGGCGGTGCTTCGCAGTTGCGGAAAATTTGATTCACCAAGTGTTCATTCCTCGGCCCCCCTATCGCCAAGAACCTGTCGCGCCCGCGCCACAGGGGCCTGCTAGCCACAAGCTTACGAGCGCGCCGAACTGATGCCGCGCGCCAAGGGAGGATTCGATGCTCAATTGTGCCCATGTCGATCGTCAGGCGAAGGGCGTCGCTCCATCCCACGCGAGTTTAGCGCGCTACGCGATCTACTACACGCCGCAGCCCGGCACCGCCCTTGCCGCCTTCGGGCGGTCGTGGTTCGGTCGCGCCAATGACGGCGTCACCTTGCAGGCTTTCTCCGAAGCCGGACTCTCCGGCACCGGCTTTGCCAAGCTTGCCGTGGCGCCCGGGCGCTACACCGGCCTGCATGCGCTGTTCCGCGCGCCGTTTGCGCTGCGCGAGGGCATCGAGGCCGAGGACATCAAGTCGCGGCTGATCAATTTCGCCGCGCGCCGCAAGCCAGTCGAGACCGGACCGCTCACGCTGTCGCGCGCCGGCCGCTATCTCGTGCTGCGCCCGGTCGAGGCGACGCCGTCGCTCGACTGGCTCGCCGCGCAATGCGTCGCTTCCTTCGAGGATTTCGCCGCACCGCCCTCCGACACCGATCGGGCGGAATATGCCAGCCCCGCCCTCAGCCACTATCAGCGTCTGTTGCTGGAGAGCTTCGGCGATCCATACGTGCTGAGTGAGTATCGCTTTTCGATCACCCTCACCGGCCCGCTCGACGCGGCGCATCTCGAGCGCGTGGCGCAGGCGCTCTGGCCGGTGCTCGAGGAGATTTGCGCCTCGGGCGTTACCATCGACGGCCTGTCCTTGTTCGGCGAGAGCGGCGGCCGCACGCCGATGCGGCTGCTCGGCCGGTACAAGCTCGGCGCGCAAGGCTAAAACCCCCGCTCCGGACCGCGAACCTGGGCCAAAGTTTTGACACACGGGGTCGTCACCCTCGCTTCCGCTGCGGAAACGGGGGTGCCGAATGCCTGATTACGAGGAGATCCTCTCCTTCCTTGCCGCGAACCCGCCTGAGCTTGCCGCCGAGCGCGAGTTGCATGCCTCACTGCTGGAACTGATCGCCAAATGCTTGCGTTCCGACTCGCTTGCGGCCGAGGAGGATGAGATTTTGCCGGAAGGCCTGCCCTCGTGCCGGCTGCGTTGGATGGATTTGAACTGACGTCCGGCTCGGCTGATGTGTGTGTCTGCGTCGTGCGACCCATGGCATTTGCGCGCGCCGCCTATGGGTGCTATCTGAACTTTAGATGGGCCGCCTGGGCGCTGGATGGCCAGCATTTTCGCACTTTTTGGGGGGAGCTAGCCTCAGCATGAGGGACAGCGTCGCCGTCAAGCATTCGGCCGAACCGATTTCAGCCGAGGATATCGTTCACAGCTTCATCCAGAGCATCGATACCGCCAAGCGCTCCGAGCAACCGTATCGCCATTGGTGCCTCGCCGCCTGCTTGCCTGCCGATGCCGTTGACGACATTCTTGCGCTCCCCTTCGATCCGCCTTCGCTCGAAGGCGTGTCGGGCAAACGCGAGCTGCATAACAACACCCGCAAATATTTCGATGTCGAGAACCGCGCGCGCTTTCCCATCTGCGAGGCGGTCGCGCAAGCCTTCCAGGGCAAGCGGGTGACCAGCCACATCGAAAAGATGTTCGGCACCGACCTCAAGGGTACCTATCTGCGCATCGAATTCGCGCAAGACATCGACGGCTTCTGGCTTGAGCCGCACAGCGATCTCGGCGTCAAGCTTTTCACCATGCTGCTCTATCTGTCGAAGGACCCGAGCCACAAGGATCTCGGCACCGATATCTTCGACGCCAATAAGCAGCGTGTCGGCCGCTCGCCCTTCGCGCCCAACGCCGCCATGATCTTCGTGCCCGCGGACAACACCTTTCACGGCTTCGAGAAGCGCCCGATCAAGGGCGTGCGCACCTCGTTGATCATCAACTACGTCACCAATGAGTGGCGTGCGCGCGAGCAGCTCGCCTTTCCCGAGACGCCGCTCGCCTAACCACACGCCTCGACTTCATTGCCGATTTGCACATGGCCGGGCCTGTCCCGGCCATGTTCGTTTATTGTCGTGCCTTGAACGCGAGCGGAGGAGAGGATCATGAGCAAAGTCGCGTGGATCGGACTGGGCACAATGGGCTTCCCCATGGCCGGCCACCTCAAGACGCGCGGCGCCCACGCGGTCACGGTGTTCAATCGCACGCCCGCCAAGGCCGAGGCCTGGATCGCCAAGTTCGGCGGGACATCGGCGCCCTCTCCGGCCGAAGCCGCGGACGGCGCCGACTTCGTCTTTACCTGTGTCGGCAACGACGACGACCTCCGCGCGGTGACGCTCGGGCCCAACGGCGCGTTTCAGACGCTTGCGCCACGCGCGATCTTCATCGACCACACTACGGCGTCGGCCAGCATCGCCCGCGAGTTGCATGCGGCGGCCAGAGAGCGCGGCGCCGGTGCGCTCGACGGGCCGGTCTCGGGCGGCCAATCCGGCGCGGAGAACGGTACGCTCACGGTGATGGTGGGCGGCGACGCAGCGGATTTTGCCAACGCCAAGCCGGTGATCGAGGCCTATGCCCGCGCCGTCAATCTGATCGGGGCGGCCGGATCTGGTCAGCTCACTAAGATGGTCAATCAGATTTGCATCGGCGGCCTGATCGAGGCACTCGCCGAGGCGCTGCATTTTGCGCAAGCCGCCGGCCTCGATGTCGAGAAAGTGGTCGAGACCATCTCCAAGGGCGCGGCCCAATCCTGGCAAATGGACAATCGCTGGAAGACGATGATCGATGGCAAGTTCGAATTCGGCTTCGCCGTAGATTGGGTGCGCAAGGATTTCGCGCTGGTGTTCGAGGAGGCGCGCAGAAACGGCGCGGAACTCCCCGTGACGGCTCTGGTCGACCAGTTTTATGCCGAGATCCAGGCGATGGGTGGCGGCCGCTGGGACACCTCCAGCCTGATCGCCCGCCTCAGCCGGAAATAGCGCGCGCCTTAGACCCGGCGCTCCTCCATCGCGTAGTCGAGCGGCAGCGCCGTGGTGAACTTGATTTGCTCCATGGCGAATGCCGAGCTCACGTCGGACAGCTCGATCTTGCCGATCAGCTTCTTGTAGAAGGCGTCGTAGCGCTCGATGTCGGGCACCACCACGCGCAAGAGATAGTCGACCTGCCCGCTCATGCGGTAAAACTCGACCACCTCGGGGAACTCCCTCAGTGCCTCGTGAAAGCGCTCAAGCCAGTCTTGCGTGTGATGGCTGGTGGTGATGGAAACGAACACAGTCACGCCGACATTGACCTTCTTGGGGTCGAGCAGCGCGACGCGCCGCTGAATCACGCCAAGCTCCTCGAGCTTCTGGATGCGGCGCCAGCACGGCGTGGTGGAGAGGCCGATCTGCTTGCCGATTTCGGCCACCGGCAGGGTGCAGTCCTTTTGCACGATATCGAGGATTTTTCTGTCCATCCGATCCAGCATGGCCGACCCTTATGACATTTTTGCGCGATACCAACCAATTACGGATTAGCTTTGCGCCAACAGCGCAGATGCACCGGATCAGTAGATTATTTTTGCGCACGACGCAAGCGACCGTCTTCACAACAGCGCTCTGACCTCGCGGCGGAGCGCTGGCAGCAACTCCCGTTCGAACCAGGGATTGGCCGCGAGCCAGCCATTGTTGCGCCAGGACGGATGCGGCAGCGGCAGCACGCGGGGGCGACGTCCCTTGCGCTCCAGATGCGTCCGCCAGGCGAGCATGGTCTCTTGCAGCGTGTTTCCGGCCGCATCTCCGAGATGGAAATTCTGCGCGTAGGAGCCCACTGCCAGCACGAGCTCGAGCTGCGGCAGCGCCGCGAACAGTCTCCGATGCCATAGCTCGGCGCATTCGCGACGCGGCGGCAGATCGCCGCCCTTCTCATCCTGTCCGGGAAAACAAAAGCCCATCGGCACAATGGCAAGCCGCTTCTCGTCATAGAATTCCTGCGGCGTCACCCCCATCCAATCGCGCAAGCGGTCGCCGGAGCGGTCGGTGAACGGCGTGCCCGAGGCGTGCACCTTGGTGCCCGGCGCCTGGCTGCACACGGCGAGCCGCGCGCAGCCGCTGGCCCGCAACACCGGTCGCGGTTCATGCGGCAAAGGGTTGCCTTGCGGGGCCTCGACGCAACGGCGGCAGGCGCGGATGGCGGCGAGGACGCTCGCAAGCTCGGCAGGGCGAGCCGACGTCGTCATAGATCGAGAATCATCCCGTCATCGGCGAGCAGATAGCGCGACGCATCGACATTTCCGGCGTTCGCCAGCATGGCCTCTCCCATATGGGTGAGCAGCACGCGCTTTGCACCGAGTCGCGCGTAATTCGCGTCGATCGTCGCGTAGTCGAGATGAATCGGAAGCGTGAGATCGTATTGGAAGCATTCCGAGATGAAGAGGTCGGCGTCGCGCGCGACCTCGCACAGCACCTCGACCCATCCTGTGTCGCCGGTAAAGGCCAGCACCTTGCCGTCGATCTCAAATCGCAGCGCATAAGGCGGCGCGCCAGAGGGGTGCTTCACCTCGTACGGGGTGACGGAGACGCCACCGATAGAGAGCGGGGTCTGCTCGGCATATTCGACAAAGGACAACTCGAAGCTCCGCGCGACCTTGGTGATGTCGGGATAGAGCGCCTCGGCCGCGGTCTCGAAGCGCGCCGCAATGCCTTTGGGCCCCGTCACCACCAGCGGCTTGGTCCGGTTGCTCACATACAGCGCATCGACCAAGAACCAGGGCAGCCCGCCGAAATGGTCTCCGTGCAGATGGCTTACAAACACGGTGTCGATGTCGTTCGGTTGCAACCCGAGCCGGCGCATGCCGATCAGCGAGGTTACCCCGCAATCGATGAGGAAATTCATGGCGGAGGCGCGCACCTGGAACGAGGTGTGCAGGCGCCCGCCCGCTCCGAAAGCATCGCCGCAGCCAATGATGGTTAATCGCATGGCGGCGCGATCTTAGCCGCGGCTCGTTCCTGTTCGCCAGCGTATTGATCGCCGCCCCGTCCGCCCGACCGGTTGCGGGGCGCGTATCAGCACGGAGCGAGAGTAAACGCACCGTTAGGGATTTCCGCAGATAGTTCCTAGTGAACCTTCGCGGGGGTGCGGGAAGGCTTTCCAGCGGCTCATACCGTTGGGAATGCTCGTTTTTTGTATAGTCAGGTCGGTGCGGGTCTAACCAACCATGTCAGGGAGCGCGTCAGCGGCGGGGGAACGAGCCGCGCCGGCCAATCACAAGCGCCGCGCCTACCGCAGCGTGCAAGAGGCACGCGAGAAGCTCACCTATAAATCGGGCGGCAAGCCGGAATTCGAATACGAGCTGCTGTTGATGTTCGTGCGGAACGAGCTGTCCGCCGCCGTCACCACGCCGCTGCTCGCCGTCATCGTCGCCATGGGCGCCATGTTCTGGGCGCCCCCACGCGAGCTGCTGATCTGGCTCGGCACGGTGTTCGTCGCCAAGGGCATCCTCATCAGCCTGTGCCGGCAATTTATCAAGGCGCCGCGCGGCGACGGCAAGACGCCGATGTGGCGCGCCAAGATCACCGCCGCCGAATTCCTCTACGGCGTCAGTTGGGCGGCCGTCGCCTTCATCAGCCCGCACACGCAAAGCGAGGCGGCGCACACCTTCATCTTCGCCTCGATGCTGGTCGTCATCTCGATGCGCATGCTGTTCGCGTCCACGGTGATGCCCATCGTCTATGCCGGCACCTTGCCGATGACGGTCGCCATCGTCATTCGCTTCTCTCTGCTCGACAACCCGTTCTATTGGGCGATGGCCGCCATGGCGGTCGGCGTGCACATCTATTTCATCTGGTTGATGAGCGGGCTCAACTCGACCGTCGTCGCCATGCTCGAGTTCCGCGCTGAGAAGGACGCGCTGATCGCCGAGCTCGAGCAGTCGAAATCGATCTCCGACGAGGCGCGGGCGCGCGCCGAGGAGGCGAACCTCGCCAAGTCGCGCTTCCTCGCCACCATGAGCCACGAGCTGCGGACCCCGCTCAACGCCATTCTCGGCTTCTCCGAGATCATGCGCGCGGAGATCCTCGGGCCGCACGCGAATCCCACCTATAAGGAATATGCCGCCGACATCCACCAGAGCGGCCAGCATCTGCTCAATCTTATTAATGAGATTCTCGACATCAGCCGCATCGAGGCCGGCCGCTACGAATTGCACGAGGCACCAATCGATCTCGCCGAATTGGTCGAGGATTGCCACCGGCTGATGCGGTTGCGCGCGGAGAACAAGGGGCTGAAGATCGTCGAGGTGTTCGAGGAGAACCTGCCGCAGCTTTGGGCGGACGAGCGCGCCATCCGCCAGATCTGCCTCAACCTGCTCTCCAACGCCATCAAGTTCACGCCATCGGGGGGCACCATCACGCTGAAGGTTGGACGCACCGGCACCGGCGGCCAGTTCATGAGCGTGAAGGACACCGGCCCCGGCATCCCCGAGAACGAGATCCCGCGCGTGTTGAAGAGCTTCGGCCAGGGCTCGCTCGCGCATCAGACGGCGGAAGGCGGCACCGGGCTTGGCCTGCCCATCACCAAGGGCCTGACCGAGCTGCATGATGGCGCCTTCGAACTGAAGAGCAAACTCCGTTACGGCACCGAGGTGATCATCACCTTCCCGCGCAAGCGCGTGATGGAAGCGCTGCCTCGGGTGCCTGAGCCCGCCGAGCTCCGGACCGAACGGCCGAAACGTCCCACCTGGCGCGCGAGCGCGAAGCCGTAGGCACTACAGGCTGCTGATCGATCGGGCCTCTGTCGCCCTGCCCCAAGGACCATCGACAACAACAGCATCCTCGCTGGCCGGCGGCGGCTCACTTTCAGCCGTTGCCGGCGGCGCGGCTGTGGCCAAAGGCTCAGCGGACTTGGCGTCTTCGGGCGAAGGCACCCCCGGGTTGGCGTCGGCGCGCTGCGGCTTCCGCGCCAGCAAGAGGCACATCGTCAGCATGGCGCCAAACACCAAGGCGCTACGCAGCGGTTCGGGCGGCGCGATCTTTCTGAATTTGCTCCACTCGTCCTGTGGCGCGCGCTTCGCGATAAGCTCGGCCCGTGCCAGCTTGAGGTAGTGAAAATTCGTTATCGCCGCGAACGCCTTCGCCGGCTCCCCGCCGCCGTGAGCGCCAGGCATCGGCGCCGGCCTGTCGTAACCGAGCCAGAAGCTGCCGACGAAATCCCGGGTCAATCCCACGAATAGCGCATCCTCGTTGCGAGACGACGTTCCGGTCTTTCCGTAGACCAGAGCATGGACAGAGTTGGCCGAACGGGCGGTGCCGCTTTTCACCGGCCCGCGCAAATCCTGCAGCACCGCCGCGGCGGTTCGCGGCGACATTACCCGCGGCATCTCTTTGGTCGGTGGCAAGCCCAGCATCCTGCCCTTGGCGCTGATAACGGCAATGAGGAAGCGGACCTGCGGCAGCAGGCCGTCGTTTTCCAAGGCGGCATAGGCCTGTGTCAATTTCATTGGCGAGGTGTGGACGCCGCCAATGGGCACGAGCGCCGGCGCGTCGGGCGGAGCGATTCCGAACCGCTTGACGATAGCGTTCAGCCGCTCGCCGAAGCGCATGGCAATCTCGGTCCAGGGACGGTTGCACGATTGCGCCAGCGCGAAATCAAGGGTGACCGCTCGCCTCTGCAAGCAGCTTCTATTCGACTCTGACGGCCAGTCGGGTCGCCGCAACGGCCGCGTCGAGACCAGTTCGCGCATGCTCATCGAGGCTTCACGCACGCCGATCAGCGGGAACAGTTTGCCGGTCGATCCGATCGAGCGGGCGATGTCGGTGGCACGGTTCCACGCCCCG
Source organism: uncultured Alphaproteobacteria bacterium (assembly GCA_963750975.1). GTDB lineage: Bacteria > Pseudomonadota > Alphaproteobacteria > Rhizobiales > Methyloligellaceae > Methyloceanibacter. The sequence goes on from CAVVSX010000012.1 coordinate 167,059, forward strand.
CTATAGTTGCAGGACCCCGACACCGCCAAGACCTCTCCGGATGGACGCATGAAGAAGCCGGCCGCCTGGTGCTTGCCGGCAATCGCACAGATCTGACCGGCCAGGTTGCGCTGAAATTCGCCGTCTATGTAGACGATAAGGCGATAGTCCGGAGCGAGTTCGATCCCGCTCGACCTCGCCTCCCTAAGCGCGAGGTCGCGATAGGGTCGATATTCCAACCGCGTATATGCCTCGTTGCCTCGCCGCAATCTGCCGCCGACGACGCGGCGCCTGAGCTCCCCCCTCGCCGCCTCCGCCGCATCTTCCGTGATCTTGTTTTGCGCGAGCATGAGATTGATGACCTCGAGCGCGCCGTTCAGGGCGGCGCCGGGGTTCTTCTTGGGATCGCGGTTGTTGGGCTCCGGCAGCATGCCGACGAGAAGCGCCGCCTCGGCAAGCGTCAAGTCCTGCACGCGCACCCCAAAATAATACCGGGCCGGACCGTCGAAGCCGTACATGTTGCGCGCCTGCGGCACGACATTCATGTAGCGGGTGAGAATTTCCGAGCGAGACAAGAGCGCGGAGATTCTCACCGCCAGCACGGCTTCGAGCAATTTGCGCTGCAGGCTGTCCTCCTTCTTGAGGAACAGGGTTCGTGCAAACTGCTGCGTCAGCGTGCTTCCGCCCTGACGGTTTCCCAAGAAATATTGCCAAGCCGCGCGCGCGGTCGAACGCATCTCGAGCGCGCCGTGCGAAAAGAAGCGCTCGTCTTCGCTCGCGACCACCGCATCCTGGAGCACCTTCGGGAATTCGTGGGCGCCGAAGCGGGTCGGGCAAATCAAATGCTCGGCGGCGATACTCCCCCGGCTTGCATGCTCGATTTGACATGAGGATAGGACCGTCTCCAGCAGCTTGCCGCTTGGGAGATCCCAGTGGCCGCTATGGGCGATGGTGCTTACCAGCAAGAGAGCTCCCGACCAGGCCAGTGCCGCGAGCGCGACTACGCCAAGAATGGTGCGAAAACTGAAAACCCGCTTGGCGCTCGATGCTCCTTCGGAGGACGGTCTGCTGGCGGCGCGGCGCCAAAAAGCAGGGAAATTCAAGGTGATTCCCAGGAGGCTTGAGACTTGGAAGGTCTGAGGACGGTGCCCCGCCGGCCGACGACCCATCGGCCGAGTTCAAGTTAAGCAGCCGACCATGGCCAAATCATGCAAGCGGAAAGCCAATTGCGAAACGCGGCGCGTGGAGCGGCAAACGGTGAATAGCCGGCGGATTGAGAGATTAATTCCACGGCGAATGTGCTAAGTCGACTGCACCGATCCGCACCCGCGTGTCCTCACGAGCAGGCGTGCTTTCGTCCAGCTTCAACCTCGGAGATATATCGATGGCCTTCAACAAGAACACGCAATTCAATCGCATGCGCAAGCCGGCCAAGCGGGTGTTGACTGGCGAGACGCCGGAAGAGGAAGCCGCCCGCCTTGAGCGCGAGATCGCCGCTCATCCCGTGACGAAATGCGAGCCCGGCGAGCGCAACCCTGTCTCGTCACGACCGGGCTGGAATAACAAGCCGTTCATGCCGATGAAGGATCGCATCGCCGCCGAGGGCATCGCCAAGAAGCTGATGAAGAAAGACTAGCCCGACCCCTAAGTTCGGGGCCTTAGGCACCGTCACAGCCGTACATTATGCGCCTGGCATTCGGCGAAAACCGTCGCGGCGCTGGTTTGATCGCGGGCCAAGGTGCCAAGCACGAATTGGCCCGCAAACAATGTTCCGTCGAAGGGTTGCTCTCCGGCCAGCGCGCCATTGGGCCTTTTGTAATCGACCCAGCCGCAAACGAATTTGTGGCCGTCGTCGCTTCTGGTGGAGGTGATGCCGCGGAAAACCCCGGAGTTTGGATCTTTCAGCGACGGCCGAACGGCCATCTCGACAGTCCGTATATCGTCGTCGGACAAACCTGTGTCAGAAAGAGGGCTGGAAAAGCTCTGCTCGCTGTCGGGGGTAGCACAGCCCTGAAGCGCGAGCACCAGACAGACGCCTAGAAGTCTCACATTCATGCGAGCGTCCAACCGCCGGATTCATGGCCTGGGGAAAACAGTGCCTTAGCGTCGTGAACTCGCATGACGCTTAGGTGTCACCAGAGCATTTGATTATGACAAAGCGTTGTCGTAGCGATTTATAGCGTACGCCGGACAGAACGCACGGCTGAAGCTGCCCGACGAGTCGGGGATAGCCGGGCAGCATTTCAGCATCGTAAGGAGTTGCAGCGTGGGAAAAGGCAAGAAGACCAGAACTGCGGTCTATCACCCCCCCAAGTCAGGGATGCCATACTTGGTGGTGACTGTCTCCCCTGACGGCGTCACCGCCACCGCCTGCGAGACTAAAGACGAAGCGCGCATCCTCGCCTCGAAGCGGACGATGACGGTCTTCGTCGAAGAGGCAACAACCAAGTCTTAGGTTGGTCGCTCGCTTCTACTGAGGTGGGGAGACCAGTATTCGCGTTGCCGTTTGTCTCACTCCAGGTCCGGCCGAATAGACCGGGCCGGGCGCGTCGATCAGTTCCATCTTATTCGGCACCAATAGCCCGATAAAGACGTGGATCGTCTTCTTGTGCGACACTGCGCAAGTCGACGATGACGGCCCCGCGGCCTCTGCGCGTCACCACCCGTCGCGCGAGCAACAGCGCGTATAACTCTTCCTCGGAAAACTTGGCGTGCTTGATCCGCACGGTCCAGGTCGGCAGATCCACGCCCGGCAGGACCGCTCCTCCACATTGCGCACGATCTTCCGCCGCAACCGCGTCGTAGCCCCGCCGGCGCAGTCCCTCGGCCAGAGCGCAGGCGCGTTCGCGGAGCGCGTCTATGTCCGTTGCCAACAGCCGCAGCGTCGGTATCCGTTCCCACGCGCGACCAGACATATACGACGCGAGCGTTCCTTCGAGAGCGGCAAGCGTCAGCTTTCCCGGCCGGCAGGTTCGCGCCAATGGATGGCGCACGATGGTCTCGAGCAGATCCCTTTTTCCAACGACGATGCCAGCTTGCGGCCCACCGACGATCTTGTCGCCGCTCGCGAACACCAAGTCGGCGCCATCGCGGACCGCGCGTGAAATGGTCGGGCACTCCGGCAAGCCGCGCTCGGTGATATCGACAAGACTGCCGCCACCAAGATTGACCGCAAAGGGCACGCCGTACTTCTGGGCCAGCCGGCCGAGATCGACATCGGCGACATGCTCCACATATCCAGTCGCGGCGACGTTTGACGCGTGGCTGCGCATCACCATGGCGGTGTCAGGCGTGATCGCTCGGCGAAAATCCTCGATGTTTACGCAATTCGCCGCGCCCACCGGCACCATCCGCGCGCCCGAAGCCTCAACGATGTCGCGAACCCGAACCCCCTCGCTGATCTCGATCAAGTCTCTCGCCGCCACGACGATGTCCCTGCCGGACGCAAGCGCGCCGCTGATCAAAAGAAGCGAAGCAGCGTTCGACGTGGTGATCGTCGCGCGCTCCGCATTGGTCAAGGCGCGCAGCATCCTCTCGCAGGGCTCAGTCCTGCCGTGTATGCCGGCGGCTCCCGTTGGTGTGGCCCCTGCGACGTCCAACAAACGTTCGCGGGCCGCTGCAGCTAGCGGCGCGTTCCCCCAGCCGGTGTGGACGATGATCCCCGTGGCGTTGATGTAGTCACGCTCGGCCAGGCATTTTGCTCTGGCGTGTGCGGCGGCCATGCCGGCGATCGCTTCGGCGGCATCGCCGATTGTGCCCGGAGGTGTCCAATCGGCCAAAGCCTCGCGCACGGCCTCGGCAAGCATCGGCCCGCTCAAGACCTCGCGCAGTTCAACCATCGTAGGCTGTTGCAAAACCAAATTGACGGGAGGCGGATGGTCAAGTTTCGCGCGCGTAGATGCTCCGCTGTCCGGCGCTTGCTCCCCGCCGCCATACAGCAACCACTCCAGCGTCAATCCAGCCCGGGCAGCCAGTTCGAGTAATGTCGCGGGATCGGGGATGTCGATCTTGTGCGCGGCGCCAGGGTTGTCGCTAAGCTCGGCGCCCTTCTGCGTCGAGGCCCGGATGCGCCCGACGATCGCTGGCAAATCTAGTTTCTGGACACTCATGTTAAAGCCAGCGTCCTTTCCAGGCATCGTACGATGACGAGTTCGACGAGCCTTGGCGGAGGGGTGAGGAATCGAACCCCAACCGAACACCAAAGCTCGGCTTCGGCAGCCTTACAGCCACCGAGTGCGCCCACCCAGACACACTACCCCCTCCTTATTGCTGGCAGTTCGTGGATGCCGAATTTTTGCGGCAACTCAGTTTTTAAAAAGGAACTGGAAGACAAAAGCGACTTCGATATTGCCACGAGAATTGACAGCCTCGTGGCCTTTTTCAAGGCAACGAAATGAATTCATTCAGGCAGTTGCCGGATTGCCCCGGCGGGCGAGCGAGCGTGACGAGCGGCGTTGGCGCTGCTAGACTTAAGTCATACGACCTTGAGGAAATCTGCAGGAAATGATCCGACTCCGGCTTCTCGCCGTCATGCTGCTCGTGCTGGGCTTCGCCTGCGCCTCGGGCCGGTCCGCGCACGCGACCATACTCATCCAGATCGACAAACCGACCCAGGTGATGACCGTGACGGTCGACGGCCAGGTGGCCTATCGCTGGCCTGTCTCCACCGGCGCCACCGTCTACTCGACGCCGCCCGGCACCTACAAGCCGTTCCGCATGGAGGTGATGCATTACTCCAAGGAATGGGACAATGCCGGCATGCCGAACTCGATCTTCTTCACCTCGCGCGGCCACGCCGTGCATGGCTCCAACCATCCCGGCCTCGGCACGCCGGTATCGCATGGCTGCGTCCGGCTCTCGCTGGCCAACGCCGCCACGCTCTATGCGCTGGTCGGCGCCAGGGAGTTGGCGCAGACGACGGTGATCGTCAAAGGCCCCGACCCCGCCGGCTACTTTGCCGCCACCCAGATACCAAAGCGGAATCCGGCGCCGTCCGCCACCCCCTTCAAGTGGCTGTTCGGCGGTTTCGGGGGGTCGCGCTAGCCGGGTTGGCCTGAGCGCAGCAACAAACTCCATCCCTCGCCCTGCAAAGGGGAGGTCGCCGACGCTGCGACGCGTCGCGGCGAGGAGCCCGCATGTCCGGCCGTAAGGCTGACGCGCGCAATTGCTCGGGGCCCCGCCAATCCCTACATTCGAGCAGGACCAGCAGCCGGGCGAAATGCTCCTTGGAAACGCCGTGCGTCAATATCTGCCTGCTCGACAACGAGACGGGCCTTTGCCTCGGCTGCGGCCGCACCATCGCCGAGATCGCCGGTTGGGCGGGGATGAGCGATGCCGAGCGACGCGCCGTGATGGCCACGCTGCCTAAGCGGATGGAGCGGCTCGAGGCAGCGAAAGGCTAAACGCGTGACCACCTGGGTTGCCCTGTTCATCCTCGCGCTCGCCGCCATGCTGCTCGTCTCCAACGAAAGCGGCATGATTGCCGGGCTCGACAGCACGACCTTCGGCTATGTGGCGCTGCTGCTCGCGCTCGCCGTGTTCGTCGGCGGCGGGATGCTCGGCAGCTATCGCGGGCGAGTTGGCGCAATGCTGCGCGATGGCGTCACCTGGCTCGCGCTCGGCCTCGGCCTCGTCACCGTCTATGCCTATAAGGACGATCTGATGCCGATCGCCGCGCGCGTTGTCGGTGAGCTCTTGCCCGGCAGCGCCATGACCGTCGAGCAGAGCTCGGGTGGACTCACCGAGGTCCGTATCCGCAAGCGCCTCGACGGGCATTTCAATGCCACGACCAAGGTAAACGGCAAGTCGATGTCGATGATCGTCGATACCGGCGCCTCGACCATCGTACTCACGCCCGAGGATGCCAAGACCGCCGGCATCGACATTGACGGGCTGAACTATCGCGTGCCGGTGATTACCGCCAATGGCCGCACCATGGCGGCGCGAGTCCGGCTCAAGGAGGTCGCCATCGGCCCGCTCGACCGCAAGGATGTCGATGCGCTGGTGGCCCAACCAGGGACGCTGACCCAGAGCCTGCTCGGTATGAGTTTCTTAAGCCGCCTGCGCTCCTATGAGTTTTCCGGCGATTTCCTCACGCTGCGGGGCTGATCCGCGTGGCGTTTGCCGTGCGTTCCGGAGCGACAGGCGATGAGTTCGGCGTCGAAACATGTGCTGCACGAGGCGGCGCTCTGGGGCGCGGTGGCGCTCACCGGCTTCGGCCTGTTCTATTTCTTCGACGACATCAGGACCGCGCTAGGACCTGGCACGGAGACCGCTCCCTCGCCCGTGGCGCGGCACGAGAGCGCGCCGCAGTCACAGAGCTTCGCGCGCGAGGTGCGTCTGAGGGCAGATCCGCGGGGGCATTTCATCCTGGATGCGGCGATCAACGACCGGCCGGCGAGCTTCATGGCCGATACCGGCGCCACGCTGGTGGTGCTCACCTATGAGGATGCCGCGCGGCTTGGGCTCTCGCCGCATAGCCTCGATTTCTCCGGCCTCGCCCAGACCGCCAATGGCGTATCGCGCGTGGCGCCAGTGATGCTCGATCGCGTGCGGGTCGACGACATCCTGGTGCGCGACGTTCCCGCCGCCGTTGCCGAGAAGGGCGCGCTCGACACCAACCTGCTTGGCATGAGTTTCCTGAGCCGTCTGAAGAGCTTTCAGATGCAGGGGCGCGAATTGGTGTTGGTGCAATAGCGGCGGTCAGACCACCGGCACGCCGCCATGGAGCTTGGCCTTGTTTTCCGGCTCCACATGAATCGTCACCACCGCGCCCTCCACGTCAGCCTTGAGCGCGGCTTCAATGCGATCGCAGATGGCATGGGAGTCGTCGACGCTCATCGTGCCCGGCACCACCAGGTGGAAGTCGACGAAGGTGGTGCGCCCGGCGTGCCGGGTGCGGAGGTCGTGCGCCTCGAGCGCGCCCTCCGCCTCCTTGGAGATCGCCTGGCGGATCTTCTCCAGAACGTCGTTGGACACCGCCTCGTCCATCAACCCGCCGATCGATTGTCGCATCAGCACCCACCCCCACCATAGGATATGCAGCGCGACCAGTCCGGCGATGATCGAATCGAGCACCAGCCAGCCGGTGAAAGCGACAAGCGCGACGCCGACCAACACGCCGAGCGAGGTGATGACATCGGTGAACAGGTGATGCGCGTCGGCGAGCAGCGCCGGCGAGCGGCGCTTGCGCCCGACACGAAACAGCAGGAAGCACCACACGACATTGATGACGGTCGCCACACCGTTGATCGCCAGGCCCAGCGCTGGCGCATCGATCGGCTGCGGTTCGAAATAACCGAGATAAGCCTTGCGCAAGATGGCGAGCGCGGCGACCACGATCAGCACGCCTTCCATCACCGCCGACAAATATTCGACCTTATGGTGGCCGTAAGGATGGTTGGCGTCGGGCGGCACGGCGCTCCAACGCACGGCGAAGAAGGCCGCCACCGCCGTAGCGACGTTGACGATGCTCTCCGCCGCGTCGGAGTAAAAGGCCACGCTGCCGGTGACGCGATAGGCCGCATATTTGAGCGCAAGCACCAGCACGCCGACGGCGATGCCGCCAAGAGCCAGCCTGATGACCTGTTTCATGAGGGCAAAGCTCGCGCTAGTCGGATGCGGCCGACAGTAGCCGCGCTACACGGGTGAATGGGTCGCACCTAGAGATGTTGTGTCTCTGGCGCAAGTTTTCTTTTCGATTGCAATTCGCTTGCATTAAGAAGGTTCGGTCTGCGCCAGCCTACATCGCTTTACCAACTCGGAACTCCGACGGCCGCTCACTGTTGGTCAGCCGAACAAAATCGCTTAAGAGGGAGCATGTTTCCAAAGCCGCGCCAAGATCTCGTTGCCAATACCGCCGAATTCGAGCGTCTGCCCTTCGTCAAGGCCACCGGTTTCCGCGAATATGATGCGCGCTGGCGCTATCCCGAGGAGATCAATCTGCTCGGGCTCGAAGCCGTCGGCCTCGGCCTTGCCACGCTGATGCGCCAACGCGGCGTGCCGCTGCGCCTCGTGGTCGGCCACGACTTCCGCTCCTACTCGGCCGCGGTGAAAGCCGCATTGACCGTGGGACTGCTCGCCGGCGGCGCCGAGGTCCACGACATCGGCTTGGCGCTCTCGCCGATGGCCTATTTCGCGCAATTCGCCCTGCAAGTCGAAGGCGTCGCCATGGTCACCGCCAGCCATAACGACAATGGCTGGACCGGCATCAAGATGGGCATCGAACGCCCCCTCACCTTCGCGCCGGAGGACATGACTGCGCTCAAGGAGATCGTACTCAATGCGGGCTTCGCCCCGCAGGACGGCGCCGGCCGCTACATCTTCGTGCCCGACATGCCCGAGCGTTACATGGCCGATCTTCTGGCGCGGCCCAAATTGCTGCGCCCATTGAAGGTGGTCGTGTCCTGCGGCAACGGCACGGCCGGCGCCTTCGCCCCGCGCGTTCTCGCCGAGCTTGGCGTCACCGTCATCCCGCTCAATTGCGAGCTCGACTACAACTTCCCGGCGCACAATCCCAATCCCGAAGATCTCGACATGCTGAATGCGACACGCGACGCCGTGCTCGAGCATGGCGCCGATCTCGGCCTCGCCTTCGACGGCGACGGCGACCGTTGCGGCGTGGTCGACAATGAGGGCGAAGCGATCTTCGCCGATAAGGTCGGCGTGATGCTCGCCCGCGACATCGCTGCCCGCAACAAGGGCGCGCTATTCGTCGCCGACGTGAAGTCGACCGGCCTCTTTCTCACCGATCCGGTGCTGAAGCAGCACGGCGCCACCACCAAGTTCTGGAAGACCGGCCATTCCTACATCAAGCGCTACAGTCACGAGACCGGCGCTCTGGTCGGCTTCGAGAAGTCGGGTCATTTCTTCTTCAATCCGCCGCTCGGCCGCGGCTACGACGACGGCCTGGTGGCGGCGCTCGCCGTGCTCGATATGCTCGACCGCAACCCCGGCAAAACTCTCGCCCAGCTGAAGAACGAGCTGCCGCGCACCTGGCAGTCGCCGACCATGTCGCCGCATTGCGACGACGAGTTGAAATACGGCGTGGTCGATCGCGTGGTGAAGCACTTTGAGAAACTCGCTGCCAATGGCCGCATGCTGGCCGGGCAGAAAATCCGCGAGCTCATCACCGTCAACGGCATCAGGATCGTGCTGGACGACGGTACCTGGGGCCTCGTCCGCGCCTCATCCAACAAGCCGGAGCTCGTCGTGGTGGTGGAGAGCCCGACCTCCGAGGCTAATATGCGCGCGATCTTCGCCGAGCTCGACGCCGAGCTCGCCAGGTATCCCGAGGTCGGCGCCTACAATCAGAAGATCTAGACGGGCTTCACCAACGACACAGAACCGTCAGCGCGCTGTCGCAAATCTGCAAAGCGAATCTGCTTTTTTGCCCACGCGCCATGATCGATTTGTCCTTCACCAGTTTGGTTTTCGCGACGGGCCTGATCGCCGGCGTCACGCTGGATCTTCTTCTGCTGCGCACGCTACTCGCTCCCCCCTTCCGGATCTGGCCGACGCCCGAACCCGGCAGCTGGCAGAACCTGACCTTTTGGGGATTGTTTCGCGGCGGCATGGTGCTGACCTTCGTGGTCGCCGTGCTCGACTGGAACTCTACGCCCTTGCTCGATTGGACCCGCTTCATTCCCGGTCTGCCACTTGGGCTGATTGGCCTCTTCATCACGGTATGCGGCTACTTCAATCTCGGGCTTGGCAACACCTATTGCGGGGCCGACGGCCTGGTGACGGGCGGGCTTTATCGCTTCAGCCGCAACCCGCAATACACCGCCTCGATTATTGGGCTCGTCGGCCTTTGCATCGGCGCGAATTCGATCTTCACCATCGTGCTGTCCACGGTGATGGTAGGGGCCTACGTCATGATGGCGCTGGTCGAAGAGGACTGGCTCAAGCAGCTCTACGGTGCGCCCTATCGCGATTATTGTGGGCAGACCGCTCGCTTCCTCGACATACCGGGCCTCATCGCTCTCGCTGAGCGGAGAAAGCCCTTACGCGAAACGAGTTGAATGCAGTTTGGAATTCGTCATGGCCGGGCACGGACTTGGGTCGGCATATCGGATCTGCGGTGCCCGGCATGACGAGATGGGCTAAGGCCCGGCGCGTCACCCCTATTCAGCAGCGACCGCGATCCGCTCTCCGCCCGCAATAATGCGTCGCGCCGCCAGCAAGGCCTCGATGCCGGCACCCTCCAGATGCGCATTCTCGGCGAGATGCCGCCGGAAGGCGCGCGCGCGCGGCTGGCCGTGGAACAGGCCAAGCATATGCCGTGTCATCTGGTTGAGACGCGCGCCCTGCGCCAGTTGAGCCTCGACATGAGGCACGAAACGGTCGAGCACATCGAGACGCGATGGCGGCGTGTCGTCGGAGGCGAACAGCTCGCGATCCACTGCGGCCAAGAGGTAGGGATCGGCATAGGCCGCGCGTCCGAGCATGACGCCGTCGACCTCACCGAGATGAGCCTTCGCGCTGGCGAAAAACTCGATCCCGCCATTCAGCACGATCTCCAGCTCGGGCCGGCGCGCTTTCAATCGTAACACCCGGCCGTAATCGAGCGGCGGCACGTCGCGGTTCTCTTTGGGGCTTAGCCCCTTAAGCCAGGCCTTGCGCGCATGCACGATAAAGGTGCGGGCGCCGGCCGCGGCAACCTTGTCGACAAACCCATCGAGGCTTTCTTCCGCGTCCTGGTCGTCGATGCCGATGCGGCATTTCACCGTGATGGGGCGCGACGCCGCCTCGCCCATCGCCGCCACGCACGCGGCAACGAGATCGGGATCGGCCATCAGGCAGGCGCCGAACCGGCCGGACTGCACCCGGTCCGACGGACAGCCGATATTGAGATTGATCTCGTCATAGCCGTAGTCGGCGCCGATCTTCGCCGCCTCGCCGAGCTTTGCAGGATCGCTGCCGCCAAGCTGCAGCCCGACCGGATGCTCCTGCGGCGAGAACCCGAGCACGCGGTTCCGATCGCCGTAGAGCACGGCCTCCGCCGTCACCATCTCGGTATAGAGGAAGGTGCGCCGCGAAATCAGCCGCAAGAAATAGCGGCAGTGGCTGTCGGTCCACTCCATCATCGGCGCGACGCAAAAGCGGTGTGAGTCAGATTTCAACGGCTTAGGCTCTCAAGAGGACTCGAAGTCTGAACATGGCGCGCGGGTGGAGCAGACGCAAGACGGGGCTCAGCCGAAGCGCTCGCCCCAATTGTAGAGCGCCTTCAGCACCGGGCCGAGAGCCTTCCCCTTTTCGGTCAGGAGATACTCGTAGCGCGGCGGGTGGCTCTCATAGAGCCGCGTGGCGATCACGCCTTGGGCCTCCAGCGTCTTGAGCCGGGCCGACAGCGTGTTCGGCGCAATGCCGGGCAACCCCGCCTCGAAGGCCTGAAAACGTAGAGGACCCTTGCGGAACAGGTCGCGCAGGATCAGCAGCGACCATTTCTCGCCAATCACGTCGAGTGCCCGTGCCAGCGGGCATTCTCCCTGACCATAACCGCCAGCCATGCCCGCCACTTAGCATGTCCCTTCCTATTGTCAAGTACCTACGTATTGACAAGTGACTATAACACCAGTAGTTACAGGAAAGTCGCTGCCCACCAAAACCCTATGTCGGAGGGCTTGAAGCATGAGACTGGAAGATCACCCCACCGTGAAACGCGTTGGGTCTTCGCCCAAGGCCTCCCCCCAGCTCAGCGCCGCGGAACTGCGGCAACTGGCTATCGACTGCGGCGCGGCCGATGCCGGCCTGGTCGAGATCTCGCGCCCCGGCCTCGATCCGCAGCGCGAGGAGCTGCTGCGCTTCTATCCCTGGACCAAAACGCTGGTCGCTTTCGTTGCCCGCATGCACCGCGAGCCGCTACGCGGCGCCCCCCGCTCGGTCGCCAACCTCGAGTTCCATCGCGCCGGGCATGAGATCGACGCGATCGGGGCTGAGATCGTCAGCGCGCTGGAGGCGCGCGGTGTCCGCGCGGTCAATCCCTCTATGGGGTTCCCCATGGAGATGGGACACACCGTGCCTTGGATCATTTCCCACAAGCCGATCGCCGTCGAAGCCGGGCTCGGCCATATGGGGATCCACCGCAACCTCATTCACCCGAAGTTCGGCAACTTTGTGCTGCTCGGCACCGTGCTCACCGACACCACGGTCGAGGAACACGGCGCGCCGATCGACTACAACCCGTGTCTCGAGTGCAAGCTCTGCGTCGCCGCCTGCCCCGTGGGCGCCATCGGCGCGGACGGCTCGTTCAACTTCTCCTCCTGTCTCACGCACAACTACCGCGAGTTCCTCGGCGGCTTTACCGATTGGGTCGAGCAGGTGGCCGATTCCCGCGGGGCGCTCGACTATCGGACGCGCGTCAGCGATGTCGAGTCGACCTCCATGTGGCAAAGCCTCTCCTACGGTCCGAACTACAAGGCCGCCTACTGCCTCGCCGTATGTCCGGCCGGCGAGGACGTCATCGGACCCTACTTGCGCGACAAGCAGCGTCATCTGAAAGAGGTGGTGAGGCCGCTTCAGGAGCGCGCGGAACCCGTCTACGTCATGGCAGGCACCGACGCCGAGGACGTGGCCCGCCGCAAATTCAAGAACAAGACGGTGAAGACCATCGCCAACGGCAGCCGGGTCCGGAGCATCGCCGGCCTCCTGAGCTTCATGCCCATCGTATTCCAGCCGAACCGGTCCAAAGGCCTCAACGCCACCTTCCATTTCGAGTTCACAGGCGCCGAGCAGCGCGAGGCGACCGTCGTCATCAAGAACCGCGCCATCGACGTCAAGGATGGGCTGGTCGGCAAGCCGGACATTCGCATCACCGCCGATGCGAAGACCTGGCTCAGCTTCCTCGCCAAAGAGAGGGCCCTGCCCCTCGCGTTGCTGCGACGAAAGATCCGCATCAAGGGCGATCCGCGGCTTCTGCTCGCCTTCGGCAAGTGCTTCCCCTCGGGGTCACACCGCCGCAAACCGATCGAGGTTCTGCCGCAGCCCTCGACGATCAAGCGCGAGCCGGCGCGCTACCGGAGGAACGATCCAGCGACCGGCAAGATCAGATGGCAGGGCAGTCTCGTCCTCGCCGAGACCGTGGAGGTGACCCACAACGTCAAGACCTTTCGCTTCACGTCGAAGGATGGCGCGCCGATCCCGTTCGATTATCGGCCCGGACAGTTCCTGACGCTGAGCGTAGCCCCGGCGGGCATCCCTACCAAACGCTCCTACACCATCGCCTCGACACCCACCTGGCGCGACCGCATCGAGATCACGGTCAAGCGGGAGGCGCATGGCCTCGTCTCGCGCTGGTTGCATGACCAACTGCGCCCCGGCGACGAGGTCGAGATCGAATCGCCGAACGGGTCGTTCACCTTCACCGGCAACCAAGCCGAAAGCGTCGTGCTGATAGGCGGCGGTGTCGGCATCACCCCGATGATGAGCATTGCGCGCTATCTCACCGACAGGACCTGGACTGGGCAAATTCGCCTGATCCTCGGCTTCCGCACGCCGGCCGACTTCATCTTCCGCGACGAGATTGCGGCGCTCCAGGCGCGCAACCCCAACCTTGATGTCACCGTGACCTTGAGCCGGGCTGGTGCTTCGGCTTGGGCCGGCCGGCACGGACAGATCGATGCCGCACTCCTCGCCGAGGTCGTGTCAAACGTCGGCACGCAGCTCGCCTATATCTGCGGCCCCACGCCAATGATGGACGCGGTCAAAGCGGCACTCCTCGGACTTGGCATGCCGGAAGGGAAAATCCGCATGGAGGCCTTCGGCACGGAGAAGCGCGACCCGACGGCGAAGCGTGCATGCGACACCCTCGCCGGCAAGGTCCTCTTCCAGGCGTCGAAACGGACCGTGCCGCTGGCCGAAGGCGCCACCGTGCTCGACGCCGCCGACCAGGCCGGCATCTTCATCGACAATGCCTGCCGCACCGGTACGTGCGGCGCGTGCCGCGTCAAGCTCGTCACCGGCGAAGTGCGGATGCCCGTCGAGGATGCTCTCACCGACGAGGACCGAGCGGACAGCTACATCCTCGCCTGCCAAGCCGAAGTCAGCGGCGATGTCGCCGTCGATGCTTAGGAGGATGCTCCCATGCACTCAATCCTTTGGTTCTTGATCGTCTTCGCTGCCGTTGGCGCCGGCGTCTGGCTCGTATCCTTCGTGGTCGAGGCCCTTCGACCTGTGCCGAAGCCACCCGCCAAGTTGCACTGGGCACCCAACATCCCGATCCAAACCGTGGAGGTCGGGGGCAACCGGCTGCGCTACATCAAGTGGGGCCAAGGCCCTACCCTTGTCCTTCTCCACACGCTCAGAACACAGCTGGACCTGTTCGAGAAGGTCGTGCCGGAGCTTTCCGAGCACTTCACCGTCTATGCCTTGGACTATCCGGGACATGGCTACTCGGATATCCCGTCCGATCGCTATGACGCCAAGTTCTTCGTCGAGGCCGTCGAGAGCTTTCTCGACCGGCTCGATCTGCGCGATGTCACCGTTGCCGGCGTTTCGATTGGCGGCTCGATCGCGCTCATCATCGCCGCCCGGCATAACGCGCGCGTGGCGCGGGTCATCGCCATCAATCCTTATGACTACGCCAAAGGCCGCGGCATGGCGCGGAGCTCGTTGTTCGGTTGGCTCGTCACCTACATCTCGCTCCTTCCAGTCATTGGCGAGACCGTCATGCGGCTAAGGAATTTCCTCATCATGAAATCGGTGCTTAACGGCGGCGTCGCCGATGCGAAAAACATCCCACCGGCACTCCTGAAGGAGATGTATCTGGTGGGCAATCGCCCAGGGCACTATCGCGCCTTCCTCAGCCTGCTCCGCAACGCGGAAAGCTGGGAGATGGCGACCAAAGACTACGGCCGCATCGAAATTCCTGTCCTCCTCATCTGGGGAGATCGCGACTGGGCCAGGCCGCCCGAGCGCGAGCATGACCGAAAGCTGATACCGGGCGTCAACATGATGACGCTGGAGGACGGCGGTCACTTTCTGCCCCTCGACCGGCCGGAAGAGACCAGCAGGGCAATCATCGACTTTGCTGGCGCCCGCGGTCGCGGTCCCGAGCGGTAACGGATGCTGCTTCTCTAATCCAGCTCGGACGCGGTTTCCGGCGTCGCGGCCGGATGCGGCTTCGAAATGATATAGGCCGCCACATCCCAGGCCTGTTGCACGGTCAGCACCGGGACCAGATAAGTGATGCCGAACGGCATGTTGTCGCGAATGTAGGACGCGGCATAGGCCGTCTTGGCCATGCCGGCGGCAGCATTGAAGCTCGCCTCCCCCCAAAGCGGCGGGATGGAGTAGCCGATCGCCGGCGCAACGCGCGGCTCGCCCTGACCGTCCTCCTTGTGACAGCTGGCGCAAAGCTTGGCGTAGACGGCCTCGCCGCGTCTTGCGTCAGGGGGCTCGGTCGGCGAGGCGATCGGCCTCAACCCCATGCCGGCGATGCGCACGCCCTCCGGCGTCCCCTTGCCCACGAATTTGAAATAGGCGATCAGCGCCTCCATCTCCTGGCTCTCGGGCGGCAGGTCTTTGCCGTTCATGCTCCGTCGCATGCAGCCATTGATGCGATGCGTCAGCGTGAGCACCTGGTCGTCAACCATCATGGGAAAGGTCGCGAAGGTCGAGATGAAGGGCGCGGCGAAAGGCTGGAGGCCGGCGTTCAGGTGGCAGTTCTGGCAGGCGAGATCGTTGCCGGCATAGCGCATGGCCGGATTGGCGGCATTCTTGCCGATATGCTTGGGCGTGTTGACGATCAGGTCCCTGCCGTATCGGATCAGATCGTTCTCCGCGCCCGGTCCGAGCTTGGCGATATCGACGGCGTACCAATCTTTGTGGATGCCCCAGAGATAATATCCGCCTGCAACCCCGCCGACGGCGGCAATGGCGAGCAGGACGACAACCAAGAGCCCCTTCAGCATGTCGTGACTTCCTATGGCGGCGGCGAGACGCAAAACCCATATAGACGAGTGGTAACCGAACGCTTAGTCGGCACAAGGAAGCTCGCGGCCTCCAACTCGGCTTAGCTTAGATTTTCACCGCATACCGGGAATGACAATGGGACGAAACCGGCTCCTGTTGATAGTTGCCGGCTCGGCGCTCGCGGCTCTCGTAGTGCTGGCCCTCGTCCTTGGCGCTGAAAGGCGGTCTATGACCATCACCCAACTTTTCGAGGCGGCGCTCTCCGTGTTCGGCATCAGGACCGCGGAGGAACCGGCCTATCAGGTCATCGACCGGCTGGGCGACGTGGAGATCAGGCACTATGGCCCCCGTTTTGCCGCCGAGACTACGGTCGCGGGCGACGGCAACCAAGCGATGAACCAGGCCTTCTTCATTCTCGCCGGCTACATCTTCGGCGGCAACCAGCGGAACCAAGCCATCGACATGACCGCACCGGTCGCGATGGAGGATCGGCAGAAGATCGCCATGACGGCGCCGGTTGCCATGGAAGGCGACGCGGACGAAGGCCTCACCATGCGCTTCTTCCTGCCGGCCGCCATCACCCCGACCAACGCGCCTGAGCCAAAAGACCCACGCGTCAAGCTGATTACAGTCCCGGAGGAGACGATTGCCGCGCTCCGCTTTACCGGCAGTTGGAGCGAGGCTTCGCTGGGTGAGCGCAAGCAGGAACTGCTCGTGGCGCTCAAGGGCTCGCGCTGGTCGCAACCAGGCGAATCATTCACACAACTTTACGATCCGCCCTTCACGATCCCCTTCCTGCGCCGCAATGAAGTCGCGGCAAGGGTGTCGCCAACTCGATAGGGCCAAGCAGCATGGACATGGTGGAAGGTAAAATGGCGACCGACCCCGTCTGCGGAATGACGGTCGATCCGAACGCCGGCAAGCCGACTTATCAGCATGGCGGCCACACCTATCATTTCTGCTCCGACGGTTGCCGCAGCAAATTCGCCGCCGGTCCTGATCGCTATCTCAACAAGCAAGGCGAGCCCGAGCCTCTGCCCCAAGGCACGCTCTACACCTGCCCGATGCATCCGCAGATCGTGCAGGAGGGGCCTGGGCCTTGCCCGATCTGCGGCATGGCGCTCGAGCCGATGGGCGTGCCGCCGGAGCACGAGCATGGCGGCAACGCGGAGCTCATCGATTTTACGCGCAGGCTATGGGTTGCCGTGCCGCTGTCCCTGCTGCTCGTCGCCCTCGACATGGGCTCGCATGTGTTCGGCGTGCGTCTACTACCCTTCCTCGCACCGCAGGCCGAGCAATGGCTGAAGCTCGCCCTCGCCGCGCCGGTGGTGCTGTGGTGCGGCTGGCCCTTCTTCGTGCGTGGCTTCGCCTCGATCCGCTCGGGCTGGCTCAATATGTTCACCCTGATCGCGCTCGGCACCGGCGCCGCGTTTCTCTACAGCCTGGTCGCGACGCTCCTGCCAGGCCTGTTCCCGGCCTCCATGCAGGACGCGCACGGCGTGGTTCCGACCTATTTCGAGGCGGCCGCCGTCATCATCACGCTGGTGCTGGTCGGCCAGGTGCTCGAGCTTCGGGCCCGCGAGAAGACCGGCGGCGCCATCCGCGCCTTGCTCGACCTTGCGCCCAAGACCGCTTTGCGCGTGCTGAAGGACGGCAAGACCGAGACGGTGGAGCTTGCCTCGGTCAAGGTCGGCGATGTGTTACGCGTGCGACCTGGCGACAAGGTCCCCATCGACGGCACCGTCATCGAGGGCCATAGCGCCGTCGATGAGTTTCTCCTCACCGGCGAGCCGGTTCCCGTGGAGAAGGAGGCCGGCGACCGTGTGACCGGGGGCACACTGAATGGCACCGGCAGCTTCGACATGCGGGTCGATCGCACCGGCGCCGAAACCACGCTCGCCCAAGTGGTCGCCATGGTCGCCGACGCGCAGCGCTCACGCGCGCCGATCCAGGCGCTTGCCGACACCGTCTCCGGGTATTTCGTCCCGGCGGTCATCGCCGCCTCGATTATCGCCTTCTTGGCGTGGCTGTTTTTCGGGCCGTCGCCGCAGCTCGCTTATGCGCTGGTGGCGGCCGTGGCCGTGCTCATCATCGCCTGCCCTTGCGCGCTTGGGCTTGCCACACCGATCTCGATCATGGTCGCCACCGGGCGCGGCGCGCAAGAAGGCGTGCTGGTGCGCAATGCCGCGGCGCTGGAGCGTCTCGCCGCAGTCGATACCATCGTCGTCGACAAGACCGGCACCTTGACCCTCGGCAAACCGGCTCTCACCGCAGTCGAGCCGGCGCCGGATTTCAGCGACGACGACGTGCTCAAATTTGCCGCGGCGATCGAAGCCGGCAGCGAGCATCCGCTTGCCCAAGCGATCCTGCTTGGGGCTGAGCAGCGCGGGATCGCGTTGCCCAAGGTCGACAGTTTCGCCTCTGTGACCGGCCAGGGTGTCAAAGGACGCCTCGAAGGAAAACAGGTGCTGTTCGGCAATCAGCGGTTGCTGCAAGGAGTCGGCATCGATGCCGCGCCGCTCGCCTCTCGCGCCGAGACGCTGCGCAAAGATGGCCAGACGGTGATGTTCCTGGTCATCGGCGGTAAACTTGCCGGTCTCCTCGCCGTTGCCGATCCAATCAAGCCCACCGCTCCGGAGGCCATAGCCAAGCTCCACGCCCTGGGCCTCAAGATCGTCATGGCGACTGGCGACAACGAGACCACCGCCAAGGCGGTCGCCGCCAAGCTCGGCATCGACCAAGTTCGCGCCGGGCTGAGGCCGGAGGACAAGCTCACACTGATCGATGGCTTGCAGCGACAAGGCAAGGTCGTGGCCATGGCCGGGGACGGCATCAACGACGCACCGGCTCTGGCCAAGGCCGATGTCGGCATCGCCATGGGCACCGGCGCCGACGTGGCGATGGAGAGCGCCGGGCTGACCTTGCTCAAAGGCGATCTCCGCGGCGTGGTGCGCGCCGTCAATCTCGCCCGCGCCACCATGCGCAATATCAAGCAGAACCTGTTCTTTGCCTTCGTCTATAACGCGCTCGGCGTGCCGGTCGCGGCGGGCGTGCTCTACCCGTTCTTCGGCATCACGCTTTCGCCGATCATCGCCGCGGCGGCGATGAGCTTCTCCTCGGTCTCGGTGGTCGGCAACGCGCT
>CAVVSX010000013.1:0-186539 GCA_963750975.1 uncultured Alphaproteobacteria bacterium
AATCCAATCGCCGAACCCAACGCCCTATCGAGAATTACCAGCGCGTGGCCGTGGGGTTGAGCTTGTCGAAGATGCGGTCGGGGGTGAGCGGCAGGTCGGGAAAGCGCGCACCGGTCGCGTTGGCCACCGCGTTGGCGATCGCCGGCGCCACCGCGTTGATCGCGCATTCGCCTTGCGCCTTGGCGCCCAGCGGCCCAACCTTGTCGTAGGTGTCGGCGAAATAGAGCTCGCTGCGCGGAACATCGGCGAAGGCGGGAATGCGGTAGTCGCGCAGCGCCGGGTTCACCATGGCACCGTTCTCGTCATAGACCATCTTCTCATAAAGCGCCCAGCCGAAGCCCATGGCGATGGCGCCGTCGAGCTGGCCGCGACACTGCATCGGATTGATCAATCTGCCGACGTCGGCGGCGTGCACGCTTTGCAGGATCATGATCTCGCCGGTGACCCGGTGTACGGCGAGGCGCACGCCCTGCACATTGAAGCCGACCGAGCGCGGCGACAAATAAGCCTTGCGTCGAACCACGAAGCGATCACCCACTTTGGCGCCTTCCGCATGCAGTTCGGCAAGCGGGATCTTCCGGTTGGCGCAGATCATCACGTCGTCCTGCAACCGGCAATCGGCCGGCTTGCAACCGTAATGGCGGCTGGCGAAATCGATGAGGACATCGCGGAACGCGAGTGCGGTCTTCTCCACCGCCTGGCCGGCCACGACTGTCCCGGTGCTGGCAAAGGTGCCGGTATCGTAAGGCGTCAAGTCGGTGTCCGCATTGATGATGGCAATTTTGTCGGCGCGCGTGTTCAGCACCGAGGCGGCGATCTGCCGATGCGACGTGATCGAGCCGTTGCCCATCTCGGTGGACCCGATCGCAAGATGATAGGAGCCGTCGGTCAACAGCCTGATCTCGGCGCCCGAGCGGTGCTCGGTTGGCGGACCTGCTTCCATCATGGCGAGTGCGACGCCGGTCCCCTCCAACCAGTCGTCGCCTTTGGGCTTGGCCAACCCGCGGCCGCTCTTGATCGCCTGTTCGACGAGATCGAGACATTGATCGATTCCGTAACTGCCGAACTCGACATCGGACGGGTCCTTCCAGATCGACTCGATCCGGTCAGTCTCCCGAACCTTGTTGATACGCCTGATCTCGAACGGGTTCATCCCCAGCAGCTTGGCGAGATCGTCGATGGCACATTCGATGGCGAAAGTGGTCTGTGTGGCGCCATAACCGCGGAAGCCGCCGCCCGGCACCATATTGGTATAGACCGCGTAACCGTCGGCCTTCTTGTTGGGACAGCGATAGGCGGCGATCGGGCTCGAGAGCGCCGCGGCCAGCGTCTCGCCGCCATGGTTGCCATAAGCACCGGTGTTGGACACGACGCGCACCTGCATCGCGGTCAGCGTGCCGTCCTTCTTGGCACCAAGCTTCACATGCATGGTCATCGGATGGCGCGTCGTGGCGCCGATGAATTGCTCCGCCCGGGTGAACTCCCACATCACCGGCCGGCCGGTCTTCAGAGCGGCGAGCGCGCATAAATCCTCGGAGATCATCTCCTGCTTGCCGCCGAAGCCGCCGCCGACTCGTTCGGTGAAGACATGTACATCGCGGTCGTAGAGCCCGAGCAAGTAGCAAAGCTTCTGCTTGGCGATGAACGGTGCCTGGGAGCTGGTCCGCACATGCAGCCGACCATCGTCCCCCCGCCAGGCGATGGAGCCGTGCGTCTCAAGATGCACATGCTGCGCCCGCGAAGTCGAGTAGGTCATCTCGTGGATGGCGTCAGCCTCGCTGAAGCCTTGCGCGACATTGCCGAGCTCGCCATGAATATCGACATAAACGTTGTCGCGAAAGGCGACGCTCTTATCGTGCAGGATCGGCGCGCCTGGTTCCATGGCGGCCTCGGGATCGAACACCGCCGGCAGCAGCTCGTATTCGACCTCGAGCGCTCGGCAGGCGGCTTCCGCCGCGCCTTCGGTCTCGGCCACCACCGCGGCGATCCTCTGCCCGACGAAGCGCACGACATCGTCGAGCATGTAGGTGTCGTCGGGATCAACCATGTGATCCTCATGCGTCGCAGTCGAGTAGAGCTTCCGCGGCACGTCCTCCCAGGTGAAAATCGCGACCACGCCAGGCACGGCGTGAGCCGCGTCGCGCGTGATCGATTTGATGCGCGCATGCGGATGCGACGACCGCAGCACCTTCAGATGCAAGGCATCCTCGGTGGGCACGTCGAGCGTGTAATGCGCGTGTCCCCTAACAATCGCCTCGGCAAACGGGTTGCGCACGCTCCTGCCGCAGGCCTTGCCGGCAACGTCCTCCTCGACATTGACGACGCCGTGCAGCGCATCGTCGATGCTGTGATAGCCGGTGCAGCGGCACAGATTGCCCTTCAGCATGCGCGGCAGGTCTTGGCGCGCTTCGGCGTCGAAAGTCGCGGCGGTCATGATCATGCCGGCGGCGCAGAAGCCGCATTGAAAGGCTTGCGCGTCGAGAAAGGCTTGCTGCATCGGGTGTAGCTTGCCGTCCCGCTCCAGCCCCTCGATGGTGGTGACGGCGCGGCCTTCCGCCCGAAAAGCCGGCATTAGGCAGCTATGAAATGGCACCCCGTCCAGCCACACGGTGCAGGCGCCGCAATCGCCCTGATCGCAGCCTTTCTTGACGCCGAACCAGCCGTGGTCGCGCAAGTACGTCCTGAGGCACTGGCCGGGCGCCGGCTCGGCGGAAAGTCGCTTGCCGTTGACCGTGAGGTTCATGGCCCGGCGAGTTCCGCTCTGATCTGCTCGGCGTAGTAATAAGTGAGGTGGCGCTTATAGGCCGCCGAGCCGTGCACGTCGTCGAACCAGTCTTCAGCCTTGACGGCGTCTTCAATCGCGCGATGCAGGGCGTCGGCGGAGGGCGCGTGATCGAAGCTGAGCTGTACCGGCTTCGCCGTCGCCGCGGTGATGGTCAGCTTGAGATCGTCGCCGGTCTGGCTGCGCGTCCCAACGATGAGTGCGGCGGAGCGCCCGAGATGGGTGAGCGAGTTGCGGCGAAAGGCAAAACGCTTCTCGAGCGCGCTGGCCGGAAGATGAATGCTCCGTAGCAGTTCGCCCGACTCCAGCACGTTCATGTGGTTGCCGGTGACGAAATCGAGCGCCGAGACTTCGCGCGGCTTTCCGGCCTGCGGCCACAGCGTGTAAACGCCTTCGAGCGAAGCTGCGAGCGAGATCATGGCGCCGGCCGGCAGCGACATGCAGATATTTCCGCCGACGGTCGCCGCGTTGTAGATCTTGAACGACATCAGCAGCGCGTGGCAGCACAGTTTCAGCAGCGGCGCCGCGGTCCAGTTGGCCGGCGCCTGGAATTGCTCGAGCTCGGCGATCGTGCAGGTGGCAGCGATTTCAAGTCCGTCAGGGGAGAGCTTGAGCGCCGGCCAGCGCAGCGTTTC
Organism: uncultured Alphaproteobacteria bacterium; assembly: GCA_963750975.1. Classification (GTDB taxonomy): domain Bacteria; phylum Pseudomonadota; class Alphaproteobacteria; order Rhizobiales; family Methyloligellaceae; genus Methyloceanibacter. Next base: position 3,418 of record CAVVSX010000013.1, read on the forward strand.
CAGATCGATCAGGGTGTGCGTGGCAATCTGCGGCGTCGAGAACAGCCAGGTTCCGCCGGCGAGATAGGCATAGCCCGCCTGCCACCGGGGAATTTCGTCCGTGGCGGTGGGGCGCTTGACCTCGGCAATCGTGTTCAGGTTCATCGGCGCGCCCCAGGCTCCGTCCCACCGGCCGGAAGCGACACTAGATGCCACGATTCACCGATCCGCGCCTAGTCTGGTGATTTGTGGAAACTTGTCGCTATCGACGCGGCCTCGGCCGAGCTTTAGGTTTCGGCTTCGCAGGCTAAAGGCCCTTCGCATGAGCGCAGCAGATCCACTCCTTCTCGCCACCGCGCTTGCATGGTTGGCGGAGGGCCGCGGCGTGGCGATTGCGACCGTGATCGAAACCTGGGGGTCGGCCCCGCAGCCCGTCGGCAGTCAGTTCTTGATCGATTCCGCCGGCAATTTTCTCGGGTCGGTGTCCGGCGGCTGCGTCGAGGCCGAGGTCGTCGCCCAAGCGGCAGACGTGATCGCGACCGGAACGCCGAAGGATCTTGCATTTGGGGTCGAGGACGCCGCGGCGTGGAAGGTGGGTCTCGCTTGCGGCGGAGCGATCCGCGTTTTCGTCGAGCCGCTTGCGACGCCGAAGCCGGGCTCGCCCGACGGCGTGCTGCACCGTCTGTTGCGCGATGTCGAAGCGCGCCGCGCGGTCGCGTTGGTCACCGATCTGGGCACGGGCGCGCGGAGCCTCGCCCATTCGTCAGCCGATGTGGAAGAGGACTTGGCGCCGGCGCTGCAAGAGGCTTTCCGCTGCGACAAAAGCCTAAAGTTGGCGAGGGCAGCCGGAGAGCTTTTCATCAATGTGTTCAATCCGACGCCGCGACTCATCGTCGTCGGCGCCGTGCATATCGCCCAACAGCTTGTCCCCATGGCCCGCGCGCTTGGCCACGAGGTGATAATCCTCGACCCGCGCTCCGCCTTTGCCACGGAACAGCGCTTCGGCGACACGCAAATCGTTCCGGAATGGCCCGACGAAGCGCTGCCCAAGATCGGCTTGGACGCGCGCACCGCCCTGATCGCGCTGACCCATGACGCGAAGCTCGACGACCCGGCGCTGATCTTGGCGCTGGCTTCCGGCGCCTTCTATGTCGGGGCGCTGGGGAGCCGGAAGACCCATGCCAAGCGTGTCGAGCGGCTGTTGCAAGCGGGGGTCCAAGCCGCAGACATCGAGCGGATTCACGCGCCGATCGGGCTGGATATCGGCGCGCAGGGCGCGGCCGAGATCGCGCTGTCGATCATCGCCGAGATCACCGCGGTGCAACGCGGCAAGGGCGTGCGCTGATGGAAGCGAACATCGCGGCCATCGTGCTGGCTGCCGGCCGCTCCTCGCGCATGGCGCCGCGCAACAAGCTGCTCGAAACGGTCGGCGGCCAAGCGATCGTCGCGCGCGTTGCTGGCGCCGCCATCGCGAGCGGCGCGGACCCGGTCGTCGTGGTGACAGGCTTCGAGGCCGCGGGCATCGCCCAGGCGCTCGGCGGCCTGAATCTGGTGATCGTGCACAACCCCGCCTTCGCCGAAGGCTTGAGCACATCGCTGCGCACCGGGCTTAAGGCTTTGCCGGCCGATTGCGATGGGGCGTTGATCCTGTTAGCCGACATGCCGGAGGTCGAGCTCGGCGACCTCCACGCGCTTATCGGCGCGTTTACGGCGCGAGACGCGATCTGCGTTCCGGCGCAACAGGGCAAACGGGGCAATCCCATCCTCTGGGGTGCGGCCCATTTCGCCGAGATGATGACGCTGACCGGCGATTTCGGCGCCAAGCGTCTGCTGGCGCGGCACGAAGGTCACGTGATCGAAGTTCCGGTCGCGTCCTCAGGCATCTTTGCCGATGTCGATACGCTCTCAGATCTCGCGCGACTCAAGCAGACGCTGGACTAGCTGAGCCGCCCTAGAAGAGAAGGTGCCACAGGAGCACGATCTCAAGCGCATAGCAAAGCACCAGCACGATCGGCATGAGCGTCACCAGCCAGCGCGGCTGGTTCTCGGGAAACAGCCAGGCGTGGAAGCCCCAAATGGCGAGCGGCATCAGCGGCCAAGTGGTCAGCGCCACGCTTACCGCATTGCCGATGAAAGTGCGTAGCGCCGGGTTCAGCCCCGCAAGCGGCGGATTGAGGAATCTGAGCTCCAGCATGACGACCGGGAACAGCGTGAGTAGCACCAGGCATGCCGTCTTCCACATATTGGGGGGCTTACCGGTGGTCGGGTCGTTGCCGACCCAGCCCGGAAACGACGTGTCCACCCGTTGTGCGTGGAAACCTTGCACCAGCGGCTCGCTTTCCTTGATCATTGCGGTGCGCGCCGGTGACTTGAGCCAGCCGTCGAGATGCTCAGTCGAATCGAAGCGCAGCACCGTCGTCCAGCCCGTCTCTCTCTGCTGCGGCGGCTGCACGAAGGAACCGATATAGCCGGGAAACGTCGCCTGGAGCTTTTGAATGCGGTCGGCCCAGGCGCGATAGGCCGCCTCCATTCCCGGCTTGATGTCGGTGACCATCACCATGGTCACGCCGTGCCGCACGGAGTATTCCACCGCCGCCTGTCCGACGAGCTGCATCACCATGCCGCCTTCGGTGAGCGGCGTGACTTGCTCGATCAGCAGGCGATGCCGATCGCCGCGCCGCCATCTGCGCAGCGCCTCGACCGAGGGGAAACGCGCGGTGACCACGGCCTCGAGCTGATCCGGCGGCGCCGGTGGCCAGAACTCGACGCTCAGCGCGCCGGCGGCGAGCACAGCGGTCTGCCAGCTGACTTGCCATTGCCCGAAATCCTTGTCGCGGTCCGGGAGGATGCGCGCGCAAAGCAGCAGTGTTGAGGGTTCGCCGTTCGCCATCGCCTCAATCGCCGCCAAGCGCGTTCGGCGACGACCCGGCCGCCGAGGTGACGGTGCTGAGCTGCCTGGCGTCGAGCATCACGGCGTCAGGATCGGATCTGACCAGCTCGAATTTCAGGACTTGCACGCTTTTGTCGCCCGGCGAGATGCCGCTCACCAGAAGGTCGGCGCCGGTCGTCGTGCTGGTGGTGGCGACGCTCACGCCCGACGCGTGGTCGAATGGCTTGAAGCTCGCGATCTCCGCAAAGCTGGCGACGGCGGTCGTGGTCCGCGGACGGCGAGATAGATCTCTCGGGCCGCCCGCGCAGCCTTGAGCCGCTGGAATAGACCTTCACCTCTCCGGGGCCAGCGAGTTGGCCGACGACGATCCGCTCGGCGCCGCCGAGCGAACCGGCCAGCCAACCGGTGGCCAATGACAAGCCACCGCGATAGCCCATGCCGAATGGCATGAAGGCGTTGGTGACAGCGGGCTTATTGTCGCCGGGTTCGCACTGATCCGCGCCAGGGCCGGTCCGCTTGGTGTGGTCGAGCGGCGTCATCAGCGGGAAAGTGAACACCTTCACCTGCGCCATGCTTCCCACACCCGGAGCAGTGACGATGCTGTAGCGGCCGGTGGTGAAATCGACGAAGCCCGAGGCGACGCTCACGCCGTTACGGTCATCGAGATAGGGACTGAACGAGGCGAACAGCTCGGGCGCCGTCCCTGGCGAGGCCGGCAATTTCGCGCGATAAACTCTGACCTCGCTTGAGAATTCCAGGACCGGAGCCGACGATGATGTTGTCGGCGGTCGAGCCGTCGATTTGCGAGGCGGCCACGCTGACACCGCCGCGCGCGTCAGCAGTCGAATGCCTCGAAGCGGGCGAGCTCGGTCTGGAACGGCCCCTTGCCGTCTTTCGCCTTTCCCGCATAGGCGACAACCTCGGGTGCGTGGTCCTGTCCGGCACCGATCAGCAGATCGTAGACGCCATCGTCATCGAGGTCGCCCATGGCAACGGCTCGGCGTGCCGGCGAAGTCGGTGAAGGGCGTGACCGTGGCGACCAGCCGATCGCCGCTGCCGTCGTAGACCTTGACTTCAGATGCGTGCCCCGGCGATCCGGGAACGGCCACGGCGTAGGTCGAGACTGCCGGGATGACATTGACCAATGTCATCAGCCCATTGTCTTCGTGGTTGAGGCGATGGCAGTGCATCACGAACAGGCCGGCGTAATCCTCGAACTTCGTGCGCAGCGACACCGTCCCCTGCTGGACCACGGCTTCGCCCGCGCCCAACGTCGGCGCCGGCACGTTGACATTGTCGACGCTCCACATTTCCACCCCGGTCTGGAGGCCGGTCTGGGATCGAAATAGTGGGTCACCTGGAAGTCGTTGACGTGAATGTGGATCGGATGCTCGTCATTGTTATCGTTGAGGAAGGTCCATTCCTCGACCGAGCCGAGGCGCGCTGGAGCAGGGGAACATTGGGAAACCGGTGCCCGTCGAACGCGTAGACGAAGGCTTTGGGATCGGCCGGGTTGCGAGGTCGTTGAGAAAGCCGCCTGAGATCACCAGCTGACCGCGACATCGGGCGTGACTTGCGAAAGGTCCTCGAAGACGCTGTATGCTTCGAGATTTTGCCGCTCGTCGAACTCCGTCGTTTCGCCTTGGCCTTCCGACGGTCTCTGGCTCTCGCCAGAACCTGCGTCGGGGAGACAGGAAGAATCCGTCGGAATAGCTTACCGCTGACGGCAGCACGCTCAGGCAGCCGAGCGTCGCCGGCGGGTTTTCGCGTGCCGTCGTTGGTATAGAGCATGCCCGGGCAGTTGATGGTGGTGGCGCCGCCGCCTCGCGGCGGCATCTCCAGGATCAGGTCGCCGCTTCGGCGGGTATAGTCACCGCGATGGCGATAGCGGCTGGCGGGTGGAATGAGCAGTCGCGTGCCATCGTCGGTAGGCGGATAGTGAACGGAAGGCTTGGATTTCCGTCACTGCCGACGATGGCGACCTTCGGATGTTTGCCCGTCGCCGTCTCCGTGAGCTGCACGTTGATGTAGGCGATGTCGCTGACATTCGCGAGCACCCAGATCTCGGTCTGCCCCGCTTTGCTGCTGATGACCGGCTCGAACTGACCGTTGACGGTGAACTGCACGTCCCGCTGATAGTCGGGAAGCGACGGATCGGCTGGCACGTCCTTGCCCGGGGCCTTCAGGACATGCGGTGAAGCGCTGCAAATTGCTCGGGATGAAATGAAGCAGGCCGCGGAAATTGTTGATCGACAGCGGTCCTGCGTACCAGACGGTGAGGAACTGCGTTCCCTGCTTCGATTGAAGGAAATTCACCGGCGCAAGCAGCGGACGGTACGTGCCCTTTGCCAGCTCATCGCCCTCCGGCGGCTTGAGCGTGCTGACCCATTGAGGCCAACTCGGATTGTTGAACTGCGCAAGGCCGCCCTTCCGGTCGAACACGTAATTGAACTGAAGCACCATGTTGCGGATCGGGATGTGTTTCTCCGTGACCAGCGGAATGTTCCCATCGGTGCGGCCGATCGCGAGCAGGCCGGCCAACCCGTAATAGGTATGCGGCGAGGTCAGCCCATGGAGATGGCTATGATACCAATAGGCGCCTTGCGGGTGGTCTGCGGGGATCTTGTAGGTGTAGGTGTTCGACATCCCGCCGGGAATGTGCAGCAGCACATTGTCGGAATTGCCCTTGGGGCTGACATGCAGCCCGTGCGTATGCAGGTTGATCGGCGACGAGGTCATTTGCTCGGGATAGAGCGGCACCTCCTCGCCCTTGGCGATATATTTCGGATCGAAGAAATCCCCGATGGTGAGGTTCGTGAGCGCGTTGTCGAGATGGACGATCAGCGTCTCCCCGGGAAAGACTTGCAAGGTCGGGGAGGGATATAAATTGTCGCCCGACATCTGCCCGTTCGACGCCGTGCCGCGGATCAGCTCGTAGCCGAACACGAGAGCGTTCTTGACCGGCGACGGCGACGGTATCGAGCGTGGCCTCGCCCTGATGCGCGATCAGCCTCACCTCGAGCACGCCGTCCTTGCTCGCGAGCACGACCGGCTCGCTGAAATCAGGCCGGATCGAGGGGTCGAAGGGTGTTTCGGCTCGGGCAAATGAAACAGGCGATGCCGCAGTGAGCACGAATGCAATCACAATGCCGCAAATGCCGAGCGGCCGCCGCAATCGATTCATCTTCGCTCCTCCCCGCGGCGAGCTTACAAGAGTCGGCACGGCGCAACCATGCTCCCCAGGCGGCGCCTGCGGCTAACTGCCATCGGGGTAAGCCCATTGCTAAAGGGCTGCGCGGCTCGTTGGCTCGCGCATCAGCCCCCGCTAAGGTTGGCGTAAGCTTCTCTTTTTGTTCATATTCCGGACTGAGCGCCGCGATTTTCGGGTCGAAAAAGCCTGCGAGTCGGGTTGCGGCGTCACGCATCCGTCGCTATTCGTAGCCGTCCCTTTGCACGGCAGCCGGGGACATTTGCCGCTCGGGCCTTTGCCTGATGCGGTATTGGCTGAGGGGGTGAGGGGCTTCTCACGGTCGATCGCGGCAAGCAGAAGAGAACGCTTACCCGCCAGCAGAGGCCGGTAAGCCAAGGGGAGACTGCGGCGTGCATGCAGCCGAGGGCGTGAGCTAGCGATGGTCCTAACCATCATTCTTTTTGGCGCCGCCGCTCTTTTGGTTGTTTCAGCGCTATCGCTTTTCCTGCATGCGAGTGCCGCCGGGCGCATCGTCGTCTACGGCGCCTCCTTGCTCGTCTCTGGCGTGGGCATCGTCGTCGCCCTCACGCAGCTTCTCGGGCAGGGGCCGACCGAAATCCTGACGCTCCCCATCGGCCTGCCGTGGCTCGGCGCACATTTCCGGCTGGACGCGCTTTCGGCGTTCTTTCTCGTCGTCGTCAATCTCGGCGGTGCGGCGGCAAGCCTCTACGCGCTGGGTTACGGCAAGCACGAGCATGAGCCGCAGCGCGTGCTGCCCTTCTATCCGCTGTTCCTCGCCGCCATGAACCTCGTCACCGTCGCCGACGACGCCTTCACCTTCCTGTTCAGCTGGGAATTCATGTCGCTCTCGTCATGGGCCCTGGTGATGGCGCACGACCAGATCCGCGAGAACGTGCGCGCGGGCTATATCTATCTCGTCATGGCGAGCTTCGGCACGCTCGCTCTGCTGCTCGCCTTCGGCCTGCTCGCCGGGACCGGCGGCGATTATGCCTTCGATGCGCATCCGCGCGAGCCAGCCCTCGACGTCGCTTGCCGCGCTCGTGCTCGTTCTTGTCTTGATCGGCACCGGCTCCAAGGCCGGTCTCGTGCCGCTGCATGCCTGGCTGCCGCTGGCGCACCCCGCGGCGCCGAGCCATGTCTCAGGCCTGTTGAGCGGGGTGATGACCAAGGTCGCGGTCTACGCCTTCGTGCGCATCGTATTCGATCTCTTGGGCACGCCCGAATGGTGGTGGAGCATGCTGGTGCTGGCGCTTGCCGGCATCACCTGCGTCATGGGCGTGCTTTACGCGCTGATGCAGCACGATCTGAAACGGCTGCTCGCCTATCACACCGTCGAGAATATCGGCATCATCTTCATCGGCCTCGGCCTCGCGCTCGGCTTCCAGACCTTCGGGCTCGGCTGGGCGGCAGCACTCGCCTTCACCGCGGCGCTGCTGCACGTGTTCAACCATTCGCTGTTCAAGAACCTCTTGTTCCTGGGTTCGGGCGCCGTGCTCGGCGCCACCGGCGAGCGCAACATGGAGCATCTCGGCGGCCTCATTCATCGCATGCCGCTCACTGCCTTCACCTTCCTGATCGGCTGCATCGCCATCTCGGCGCTGCCGCCGCTGAACGGCTTCGTCTCCGAATGGCTGACCTTTCAAGCGATTTTGCAGAGCCCGCAGCTCCCCTCCTGGGGATTGAAGTTCCTGATCCCCGCCGTCGGCGCTCTGCTTGCGCTCTCCGCTGCGCTCGCCGCCGCCTGCTTCGTCAAGGCGTTCGGCATCACCTTTCTCGGCCGCCCGCGCAGCGAGGCCGCCAAGCGCGCGCACGAGGCCGACGGCTTCTCGCTGACATCCATGTTTGCGCTCGCCGCGCTCTGTCTGTTGGCGGGCATCCTGCCCGGCTTCTTCATCGACGCGCTTGCGCCCGTAGCCAAGGCGATGGTCGGCAACAGCATGCCGCTCCAGAGCGACGTGCCCTTCCTCTCCATCGTGCCCATCGCCGAGAGCCGCAGCTCCTATAATGGGCTTCTCATCTTCCTGTTCATGCTGCTCGCGTCCGGCGCGGCCGTGTTCGGCATCCACCGTTTGGCGTCGAAAGGTGTCAGGCGCGGACCGGCTTGGGATTGCGGCTACCCCGATCCGAGCACGGCGACGCAATACAGCGCGTCGAGCTTCGCCCAGCCGATCCGCCGCGTGTTCGGCACTCTGGTGTTCCGCGCGCGCGAGACCGTCGAGATGCCGCCGCCGCTCGATGCGAGACCGGCGCGGCTCGTCGTGCAGCTTCGCGATACCATCTGGGACGCGCTCTATGCGCCGATCGGTGAAGCCGTCGAATATGTCGCCGATCGGCTTAACCGCCTGCAATATCTCAGCATTCGGCACTATCTGAGCTTCGTCTTCGTCTCCCTTGTCGGCCTTCTCCTGGTATTGGCGATCTGGCCATGATCCACGCCCTCGCCATACAGGCCGCGCAGATGCTGCTGGTCTTGGGGCTCGCGCCGCTGCTGCTCGGCTTCGTCCGCAAGGTCAAGGCGCGGCTGGTGCGCCGCCAAGGCCCGCCGCTCATCCAGCCTTACCGCGACCTCGTGCGGCTGCTGCGCAAGGATGTGGTGCTCGCCGACAACGCGTCGTGGCTGTTCCGCGCGATCCCCTACGCGATTTTCGCCGCGACCTGGGTTGCCGCCGCGCTGGTGCCGACCTTCGCCACCGGCTTGATCTTTTCCTGGTCGGCCGATCTCATCGCCATCATCGCGCTGCTCGGCTTGGCGCGCTTCCTCCTCGCGCTCGCCGGTCTCGACATCGGCACCAGCTTCGGCGGCATCGGCTCGAGCCGCGAGGTGATGATCGCCTCACTCGCCGAGCCGGCCATGCTGATGATCGTATTCACGCTCGCGCTGCTTGCCGGCTCGACCCAGCTCTCCACCATGGCCGCCTATCTCGGTTCCGACGCGGCCGGCTTGCGCGTGTCGCTGGGCCTGGCCCTGATCGCGCTGATCATGGTGGCCATCGCCGAGAACGCACGCATCCCGGTCGACAACCCCGCCACCCATCTCGAGCTCACCATGGTGCACGAGGCGATGGTGCTCGAATATTCGGGACGGCACCTCGCGCTGATCGATCTCGCGTCGGAGCTCAAGCTGCTGCTCTACGTCTCGCTGATCGCCTGCCTGTTCGTGCCCTGGGGCATCGCCCCGCAAGGCGCCGGCCTGGAGGCGCATCTCATCGGCGTCGCCGCCTATATCGCCAAGCTCGCCGCCGGCGGCTTCCTGCTCGCCGTGTTCGAGACCTCGATCGCCAAGATGCGCGTGTTTCGCGTGCCGGAATTCATGGGCGCGGCGCTGATGCTCGGACTGCTCGCCACCCTGCTGCTGTTCGTCTCGCGGAGCCTGTAGATGCACGGCCTCGCCTTCGACATCGTCCATCTGCTCGCAGGCTCGCTCGTTCTGGTGAGCTTCATGCTGCTCTACCAGGATCGGCTCTACGCACTGCTCAATGTCTACGCCCTGCACGCCGTCGTGCTGGCGGCGGCGGTGGCCTGGCAGGCCTACGCGCAAGACGCCCCGCATCTCTACATCACCGCGGCGCTGGCGCTGCTGTTCAAGGCCATCGTCATCCCGGTGGCGCTGCACCGCATGATCGTCAAGCTCGGCATTCAGCGGCAGATCGAGACCGTGGGCGGCATCGGCCTCACCATGCTGCTCGGCATGGGGCTCGTCGCGCTTTCCATGGTGGTGACGCTGCGCGCCACCGAGGGCGCCGACCTTGTGGCGCGCGAGGACCTCGCCTTCGCGCTCGCCGTGGTGCTGCTCGGCCTGCTCATGATGGTGACGCGGCGCAATGCCGTGAGCCAGGTGGTGGGCTTCATGTCGCTGGAGAACGGGCTGGTGCTTGCCGCCACCGGCGCCAAGGGCATGCCGCTGGTGGTCGAGATCAGCGTCGCCTTCTCCATCCTGATCGCCTTCATCGTCATCGGCATCTTCCTGTTCCGCATCCGCGAGCGCTTCGACACCGTCGATATCGGCGCGCTGGACCGCTATCGGGGAGAGCACGGATGAGCTTTGATCCGGTGACGCTGCTGCTCGCCATCCCCGCTGCCGCGGCTGTGCTGATCGCGCTGCTGCCGGGAAGCCGGACGAGCGCCACGCTCAACGCCGGCGCGTCCTGCCTGACCTTTCTCGCGGCTTTGTCGCTGCTCTTTGTCGAGCGGCCGGCTCGCCGGCGCCTATCTGCTGGTCGACGAGTTCAGCACCATCTTCCTGGTGCTCACACCTTCGTCAGCTTCACCACCAGCGTGTTCAGCGCCACCTATGTCGCGCACGAGGTCGAGACCGGACGCGTGACGCCCGGCTTCCTCAGGCTCTATCACGCGCTCTATCAGGCGCTGACGCTCGCCTTCAATCTTGCCCTGCTCAGCAACAATATCGGCATCATGTGGGTGGCCATCGAGCTTGCCACGCTCACCACGGTGATCATGGTCGGCATCTACCGCACCCACGCGGCGGTCGAGGCCGCCTGGAAATATTTCATCCTGGCGAGCGTCGGCATCGCGCTCGCTCTGTTCGGCACCATCCTCGTCTATATGGCGGCCGAGCCGGTCATGGGCGCCGGTCTCAACGCCATGATCTGGACCGACCTCGTATCCCACGCGGCTTCGCTGGAGCCGGCGATGCTCAATCTTGCTTTCGTGTTCCTGCTGCTCGGCTACGGCACCAAGATCGGCCTGTTTCCCCTGCATGCCTGGCTGCCCGACGCCCATGCCGAAGGCCCGACGCCGATCACCGCCGTACTGTCGGGCCTGCTGTTGAATGTTGCGCTCTATGCGCTGCTTCGCTGCAAGATGCTGATGGCCGGCAATCCCGGCGCGCTGGCGCCGGGCCCGCTGATGATCCTGATGGGCCTCGTCTCGCTCCTGTTCGGCGCCTTCATGTTGTACCGGCGGCGCGACATCAAGCGGCTGTTCGCCTATTCCTCGATCGAGCATATGGGCCTCATCACCTTCGCCTTCGGCCTTGGCGGCCCGCTCGCCAATTTCGCCGGGCTGCTGCACATGGTGCTGCATTCGCTGACCAAGTCGGCGATCTTCTTCGCCGTCGGCGACATCTCGCAGGTGAAGGGCACGCAGAAGATCGCGGAGATGGGCGGCCTCACCAAGACCAATCCGTTGATCGGCTGGGGGTTGGTGATCGGCGTCGCGGCCATCGCCGGACTGCCGCCGCTCGGCATCTTCACCTCCGAGTTCCTGACGGTGAGCGCGACATTGGCGGCGAAGCCGTGGCTCGCGCTTCCCCTCGTGCTCGGGCTGCTGATCGCCATCGGCGCGCTCTTCTTGCAGCTCAATCGGATTGCCTTCGGTGAGCCGAAGGGGGCGAACCACAAGGTGAAATGCTCTTATATTCCGATGTTCGTGCATCTCGCGCTGGTGCTCGCCGCCGGCATCTATCTCCCCGCCACGCTGGTCGCCTGGTTTCAGGCGGTGGCAAAGCTGCTCGGATAGGCACTGACCATGGCGGTATTGACCGACATCACCAAGGGCGGGCGCAAGGCCGAGGCGCATCGGCCGTGGCCGCGTTTCGCCGTCGGCAGCGAGGCTTGGCGTCGCGCCATCGCCGCGCTGGTCGAGGCGCGTGCCACGCTGCTCGGCCTGTGGGGCGACAAGCGAGCAAGTGCATCTCGCTTTGCTGGAGGAGCCCTCTGGCGACATCGCCGTGGTCACGCTGGACTGTCCGGACGGCAAATTTCCCTCGGTCGGGGTCGCCTATCCGCCGGCGATCCGGCTCGAGCGCGCCATCCGCGACCTGTACGGTCTGAAGCCGACCGGCGCGGCCGACACGCGGGTGTGGTTCGACCTCGGCTTCTGGGGCGTGTCGCAGCCGCTGGGCGCCAATAAGAGGAGCCGAAAGGCACAACCGGCTTATGCCTTCTTGCCGGTGGAGGGCGAGGATCTGCACCAGATCCCGGTCGGCCCCGTGCATGCCGGCATCATCGAGCCCGGCCATTTCCGCTTCACCGCCAACGGCGAGACGGTGGTGCGGCTGGAAGAGCGGCTCGGCTATGTGCATAAGGGCATCGACGGGTTGATGACCGGCGCCGATCTCGACAAGGGCGCCAAGCTCGCCGGCCGCGTCTCTGGCGACAGCACGGTGGCCTACGCTCTCGGCTTCGCCCAGGCCGTCGAGTCGGCGCTTCAACGTCAAAGTGCCCGAGCGCGCCGTCTGGCTGCGCGCGCTGATGGCCGAGCTCGAGCGCATCGCCAATCATTGCGGCGATATCGGCGCCATCTGCAACGACGCGTCCTTCTCGATCCTCCAAGCGGATTTCGCCATCCTGCGCGAGCGCGTGCTGCGCGCGGCGGATGCGTGTTTCGGCCATCGGCTGATGCGCGACCGCATCGTGCCCGGCGGCGTCAGCCCAAGACGTGGCTCCGGGCTCGCTGGACGGCATCACCGCGCTGATCGAGACGATCCGCGGCAAGCTGCCGGAGCTGGTCGCGGTTTACGACAACACGGCCTCGCTGCAAGACCGCACAGTGACGACCGGTTATCTCTCGCCGACGCTGGCGCGGGCCTTTGGCGCCGGCGGTTATGTCGGCCGTGCCTCAGGCCGCGCCTTCGATGCGCGCAAGGCAATCGGTTATGCGCCCTACGATCGGCTCGAGTTCGAGGTGCCGGTGCGCGACGATGGCGACGTTAACGCGCGCGTGTGGATCCGCATCCGCGAGGTCGAGCAGAGTTTGCGGCTGTTGGAGCAGATCGTGCGGCGCCTGCCGCAGGGTGCGATCCGCACGGAACTTGGCAACATTGGAGCCGGCGAGGGGCTTTCCCTGGTCGAAGCCTTCCGCGGCGATCTGCTGGTGTCGGTGCGGCTCGACGCCGATGGCAAAATCGAGCGTTGCCATTTACGCGACGCGTCTTGGTTCCAGTGGCCGCTGCTCGAGGTTTGCGTCGAAGGCAACATCGTCGCCGACTTCCCGCTCTGCAACAAATCCTTCAACTGCTCCTATTCGGGTCACGATCTCTAGAGGGCGCCATGCGGCTTGTGTGACGCATTTGGTGAGCCGCGGGGGCCGAACCACAAGGCCAAGGGCTCTTATCTCCCGATGTTCGCGCACCTTGGACTCGTTCTGGTCGCCGGCGTTTACCTGCCGGGACCGCTCGTCGCCTGGTTCCAGAACGTGGCCAGGTTGCTTGGATAGGCGGAAGTCGTGGCAGTTTTGACCGATATCGCGAAGGGCGGACGCAAGGCTGAGGCACATCGGCCCTGGCCGCGCACAATCGTCGCGAGCGATGCTTGGAGCCGCGCCATTGCCGCTTTGGTCGAGGCGCGCGCCACGCTGCTCGGCCTGTGGGGCGACGAGGAGCAAGTGCATCTCGCTCTGCTGGAAGAGCCGTCCGGCGCCATCGGCGTGGTCACTCTTGCGTGCCCCGACGGCAAGTTTCCCTCGGTCGGCGTGACGCACCCGCCGGCGATCCGGCTCGAGCGCGCCATCCGCGACCTGTACGGTCTGAAGCCGACCGGCGCGGCCGACACGCGGGTGTGGTTCGACCTCGGTTTCTGGGGCGTGTCGCAGCCGCTGGGCGCCAATAAGAGGAGCCGAAAGGCACAACAGGCCTATGCCTTCTTGCCCGTGGAGGGCGAGGATCTGCACCAGATCCCGGTCGGGCCCGTGCATGCCGGCATCATCGAGCCGGGCCATTTCCGCTTCACCGCCAACGGCGAGACGGTGGTGCGGCTGGAAGAGCGGCTCGGCTATGTGCATAAGGGCATCGACGGGCTGATGACCGGCGCCGATCTCGACAAGGGCGCCAAGCTCGCCGGCCGCGTCTCTGGCGACAGCACCGTCGCTTACGGACTTGCCTTCGCCCAGGCCGTCGAGTCAGCGCTTCGGCTCAAAGTGCCCGATCGCGCCGTCTGGCTTCGCGCGCTGATGGCCGAGCTCGAGCGCATCGCCAATCATTGCGGCGATATCGGCGCCATCTGCAACGACGCGTCCTTCTCGATCCTCCAGGCCGATTTCGCCATCCTGCGCGAGCGCGTGCTGCGCGCAGCCGATGCGTGTTTCGGCCACCGGCTGATGCGCGACCGCATTGTCCCCGGCGGCGTCACCCAAGACGTCGCCCCGGGCTCGCTCGACGGCATTACGGCGTTGATCGAGACGATCCGCGGCAAGCTGCCTGAGCTGGTCGCGGTCTACGACAACACGGCGTCATTGCAGGACCGCACCGTGACCACCGGTTATCTGTCGCCGACGCTGGCGCGGGCCTTCGGCGCCGGCGGTTACGTCGGCCGCGCCTCGGGCCGCGCCTTCGATGCGCGCAAAGCGATCGGTTATGCGCCTTACGATCAGCTCGAGTTCGAGGTGCCGGTGCGCGACGACGGCGACGTCAACGCGCGCGTGTGGATCCGCATCCGCGAGGTCGAGCAAAGCTTGCGGCTGCTCGAGCAGATCGTGCAGCGCCTGCCGCAGGGTGCAATCCGCACGGAGCTTGGCGCTACTGGAGCCGGCGAGGGGCTTGCACTGGTCGAGGCCTTCCGCGGCGACCTGCTCGTCTCGGTTCGCATCGGCGCCGACGGGTTGATCGAGCGCTGCCATTTGCGCGACGCGTCTTGGTTCCAATGGCCGCTGCTCGAGGCGTGCGTCGAAGGCAACATCGTCGCCGACTTCCCGCTCTGCAACAAATCGTTTAACTGCTCCTATTCGGGCCACGATCTCTAGAGGGCGCCATGCGGCTTGTTCTTAAGAATATGCTGAGCCGGCCGGTGACGGAGGCGCCGCCGACGGCCGACGAGGCCGGACTCGCCGAACTTGCCGCAAATCTCGATCGCGTGGCAAAACGCCGGCTTGGCCGCAGCCTCGCCATCCGCGAGGTCGACGCTGGATCGTGCAATGGCTGCGAGCTGGAAATTCATGCCCTGAACAACGCCTTCTACGATCTCGAGCGGTTCGGGCTGAAATTCGTCGCCTCGCCGCGTCATGCCGACGTACTGATGGTGACCGGTCCCGTCACCAAGAACATGCGCGAGGCGCTGCTGCGCACCTACAACGCCACGCCGGACCCGAAATGGGTGGTGGCGGTCGGCGATTGCGCCGCCAATGGCGGCATCTTCGCCGGGAGCTACGCGGTGGAGGGGGGCGTTGCCAAGGTCGTGCCCGTCGACCTGCACATCCCCGGCTGCCCGCCGCGGCCCGAGCAATTGCTGAAGGGCCTGCTCGCTCTGCTCGAGCCGCAATCGCAGGGCTAAAGCGCGCGTCGGGCCCGCGCCAGACTCAGATAATGCCCTTCGATGCGCGAGGAGATGACCTCGACCTGCATCTCCGCGTCCGCCGCATGGATGCGGAATCCGCCGTCGGCGTCGCGGTCCACGGAGATCTCACGCAACGGCATGTGCCTGCCTGTCAAAGCCACGATCGCCTTGTAGGCGGCTTCCTTGATCGAGAGGCGCTGAACGGTCTCGATTGTCACGTCGCCCCGTTCGGCGGGTGAGAGGATCCGCTCGGCGAGCAACTCCTCGCCACGCGTGTCGGTCGGCATCGCCTCGATATCCACGCCGATCGCATAAGCCTGCTCAGCGCTGGCGAGAGCAACGGCGAGCGTTTGCGTGTGACTGATGCTGACCGTGACACCGCCGCCAACCTCAGGCGCGCCGTTCAGGCCCGGGAGTGTTGGGCTGCCGGAACCCGGCATGCCCGCGCGGGCATGCCGCGAAGCATGCCGGCCGCCAACAAACTCGATCAGCCGCGGCCCCCGCAGCGGCCGGCCAAACTCCTGCTCCTCGGGATGCAGCGATGCGAGCAACGAACCCGAATCGGTGGAGCCCGCCGCCGGCAAACGGACCGCCACGCATGTCCCGAAGCGGGCGTCGTCGAACCGGAACGCCAGCGGAAACAGATCGTCTCCCAGGTGAGAGATGCGAGCGGCCTCAGTCATGCCCACGCACCCCCGCGCGGAATTGCGCAGCCAGCCGTGTCATGCCTTCCACCGCGTAGCGCCAAGAATGGTCGCCCTCATGTTGGGCAAACTCGAAAGCCGCCCCGGCGCCCGCAAGCAGCGCGCGCATCAACTCGCTGGCCTCCAGGGCGCGCGGATAGTCGTTCCTGCCGACCTCGAAATAGAACTTTGGTAGGCGCGCCCGGCCTTCGATCCGCGCGATCAGGGCCTTCGGATCGTACTTGGCGCGGACCGCACTGTCTGGCGGCCCCCAGACGCGCTCATGCTCGGCTTCGGTCGGGATCAGCAGCGCGTCCGAGCGGAACGCCTGGTAGGGATCGCCTGTGCGATTTCCCGCGGTGAACGCGCCCGCCACGGCGAGGGCGGAATGAAACAGCTCCGGATGCGAGAGCGCGAGGAAAAAGGCCGATGCGCCGCCCATGGAAAAGCCGCCGATGCAGGCGGGACCTGCCGCCACGTAGGTCTCCCGCACCAGGGGAATAAGCTCGCCGATGAGATAGTCCTCGTAGCGCTTGCCGGCATGATCGTTGATGAACCAGCCGCGTCCGCATTCCGGCAGAACGACGATGAAGTCCTGCGCGAGCGCCGCCATGAGATCCGGCGCGTGCCTGGCCCAAGAGCTGCGATTTCCGCCAAACGGATGCAGCAGCATAAACATCGATCGCCCCGATGCAGTCCCCGCTGGAGACGGCAAGACATAAGCGACTTTGCTGCGGCCGAGGACTTTGGAGTCGTGCGCGAAATCGTGACCAGCCGTTCTATCTCGCGCCAGCATCATCGCAGTCTCTGATATTCCGCCGATAGCACAAGCGTCAGCGCGTCATAGTCGATCTTGCCGCGCTCGTTGCGGGGCAGCGCTTCGAGCGCGAAAATCCGCTCAGGCCACATGAACAGGGGCAATTGGTCTTCGACCAGGCGCTTGACCTCGTCACTGTTGCCGACCGCGCCCGTGCCGGTGATCGCCGCCACGATGCAAGGATCGGCGCCATCTTGCTTGATCAGGGTGCAGGCGATCTCGGCGCTGGTGAAATGCTTCTGCAGAGTCGAACTCGATCTCGTCGAGCTGGATGCGCCGCCCTTGCACTTTGACCTGCCGGTCGCGCCGGCCAAGAAACATGAGCCGGCCGTGCGCGTTGTGACGCACGAAATCGCCGGTGCGATAGAATCTGGTGCCGCTCGCATCGCGATGCATGGGGCGTTCGGTCGCCTCGTCCCGGTTCCAATAGCCGGTCATCAGCGAGGCTCCCGCCACCAGCAGCTCGCCGGCATCGGCGCCTTGTGGCGCATCCCAGATATAGGACAGCTCCGCATAGCCACACGCTTTGCCGATGGGGATCGCGTCCGGGCTTGCAATGTCGGCGTCGCTGATCCGGTGATAGCAACACACGTTGGTCTCGGTTGGCCCGTACCAATTATGCAGCGCGATCTCCGGCGCGTAAGGACGGAAGCGGCGGAGCGCCGGGTGGTTGATAGGCTCGCCCGCGAAGACGATATGCCTGAGTGAACCGCTTCCAAGGTCGGCCCATCCTAACTCATGCGACTTGATCTCGCGCAGCACGAGGCTCGGCACGCAATAGAGCACCGTGGCTTTGGCCTTGGCGATCGCGCGGCAGAGCGTGATGGGCGAGATCATCGCGCTCTCATGCATTGGCGCAAGCAGTGCTGCAGCGCGCACCGCGCCGAACACGTCGAACACCGAGAGATCGAACGAGACGGACGCGACTTGCGCGATGATGTCGTGTTGGTCGATGCCGAGCTCGCCCACCGCCCATTCGACGAAGGCGACGGCGCTCAGATGGGTATGCACCACGCCCTTTGGCTCGCCGGTCGAGCCAGACGTGTAGAGGATATAGGCCGGGCTGGTGGGATCGAGACTGTCGGGAGTCGGCGGCAAGCCGCTTAGTCCGTTGGCGGGGAGGGGAGGCCGACCGCCGATCGGTACGATCACCAAGTCCGAGGTTATGTGCGCGACAGTCTCCGGCGTGCCGCCGAGCAGCCTCTCCACATTGCGCTTCGTGGTAATGAGAGCGGACGGCGTGCAATCGGCGATGATCTTGCGCCCGCGCCCTGCCGGCACGGTGTAGTCGATCGGCACGTAGCAGCCATTCAGCATCAGCGCGCCGAACAGGCTGGCATAGAGCGAGAAGGATTTCGGCGCCGAGAGGCAGACACGGTCGCCGGCCTCGACACCCTCGCGCCGCAGCAGCGCGGCCACCCGCAACGCCTCGTTGAGATAGTCGTCATAAGAGTGGGTGCCGGACGCATCGGCGCAGGCCGGGCGCTCGCCCCACAGGCTGGCGGCGTCGAACAGATAGGACGCGAGATGCCGGCTCATGTCGGCAGTCCGAGCGAGGCCGCCAGGATGACCTTTTGCAGGTCCGAGGTTCCCGAATAGGTCAGGCTGCTCAGCACATCGATCAGCTCGTCGCAATTGCCGCTATCGGCCTCCAGCCCCTTGCCGCCATGCACGCGGAACGCGTTCAGCTGGCATTCGAGCGCGGCTTCCGAGGCATAGAGCTTGACCAGACTGGCGTCGGCCTCGGTGGCGGTGCCGAGCGCCAGGCGGCTTATCGCATAGTCGAGCAACAGCTTCGCCGTCGCATAGCGCATCAGCATCTCGACGATGCGACCGCTGACATATTGGTGCGTGGCGATCGGCACGCCGAATTGATGGCGGCTCTTGGCGTAGTCCGAGGAGCGGGTCAGCGCCCGCCGCATCGAGCCCACCAGAAACGCCGACAGCAGAATGCGCTCCTGGAGCATCGCCTGCCGGAACACTTGCGCCCCGCCATTGGGCCGGCCGATGAGGCTTGCTCGATCGACGCTAACGTCGTCGAGGGTGAGCGTGGCGAGCGACGCGCCCTTGAGGCCTTGCAGCTTCATTTCGGCGACAGTCACACCCGGCGCGGAGCGCTCGACGAGAAAGCAGCCGATGCCGCGCGAGTGCAGGCGCGCATCCTTGGTGGCGAATACGAGAAAGATGTCGGCCTGCGCGCCGTTCGAGATGTAGGTCTTCTCGCCTTGCAGTCGATAGCCCGCATCGCTCTCGGCATAGCGCGTCTTCATCGCCATGACGTCGGAGCCGGCATCCGACTCGGTCGCCGCGAGCGCGCCGATCAGCGTGCCGGTCTCCAGCCGCGGCAAGAGCGACGTGGCGAGGTCCGGCTCGGCGAATTTGCGGACGCAGCTGGCGACGGCGAAGGCGTGAGCGCCGAGGGCGAGCAGCAATCCGCCATTCGCACAGCCGTCGCCAAGCCCGATCAATGCGTCCGATGTTGCCCGCGCGTCGCCGACCTCGCCGCGCAGCACCGGCTTGAGCGCATCCCACTTGGCGATTTCGCCGAAGAAGCGATGGTCGGCCACTGGAAAGCGTGCACCAAGGCCGGCGCCTAGTCTCTTGCCCCCGAGTTGGATCGGCGACTCGGCGAGAATCGCGTCTTGATCAGGCGCTGACATTCGACGGATTGGCCTCCGTAAGCTCGGCGTTCCGTTCGATCGTGCCGGCGAGGCTCGCCTCGATCATGCGTTCATCGGGCGTGTCGTCGGTTAGCTCGCCCCGCCGCGCCTGTTCGTAGGCCGACAGATCGAACAGTCCATGCCCGCTGATATTCATCAAGATGCAGGGCGCGGCGTTGTCTTTGGCTTCCGCGGCAAGTTGCAGCGAGGCCGCAATGGCATAGGCGGATTCGGGCGCGGGGATGATGCCTTCGGTCTCGGCGAACAAGGCTCCAGCCTGCAGCGCCTCGACCTGCCCGAACGCGCGCGCCTTGAATAGATCGCTGGCATAGAGCGCGCTCAAGAAGGCCGACGTGCCGTGATATCTGAGGCCGCCGGCGTGGATCGGCGGCGCCAGATAAGAGCTGCCGAGCGTATACATGCGCGTGACCGGCGTGGTCCCGGAAAAATCGTTGATGTCGTAGAGATAGGCGCCCCGCGTCATTTTCGGGCAGGCGAGCGGCTCGGCGGCCACCAACTGCACATTTCGCCCGCGCTCCCGGGCCGCGCGCAGGAACGGCATGCCGACCCCGGCGAAGTTGCTGCCGGCCCCCATGCAGGCCACGATATAATCCGGGAAGTCGCCGAGTTCGTCCATTTGGCCCACGGCCTCATTGCCGATCACCGTCTGATGCAGCAACACGCAGGTCTCGCCGCTGCCCACCGCGAACCGCGCCGTATCCTTCTTCTCGCGCGCAAGCTCGATCGCTTCGCCGGTGGCCACCGCGAGCGAGCCGATGCGATCTGGGTCGCGCTTCAGCGCCTCGCGCCCCGCGCGCGTCAAGTTGCTCGGGCTCTCATGGATCTCGCCGCCGAACAGCTCGACGATGGTGCGGCGCTGCGGTTTTTGCCGATAGCTGATGCCGACCATGAACACCGTGCAGGCGAGGCCGAATCTCTGGCAGGCATAAGCGAGCGCCGTGCCCCATTGGCCGGCGCCGGTGCCGGTGATCAGGTGCTTCACCCCGGCCTTCTGATAGTAATAGGCCTGCGCCAGCGCGGTGTTGAGCTTGTGGCTGCCGGAAACGTTGGCGCCCTCGAATTTGTAGTAAAGCCGCGCGCTGGTCCCCAGCCGGTCCTCCAGCGCCTTGGCGCGCCTGAGCAGCGTCGGCCGGTAACTCGCATAGAGCTTGCGCACGGGCGCCGGAATGGCGATTTCGGCATGAGTGGTGTCGTTGGACTGCTTCATCAGCGACAGCGGCTGCTGCGGCAGGACGTTGACGCCCTGCATGTAGGCGAAGCGGTTCGTGCTCGCCGTCGATCTCGCGTAGTGGTCGGGGAAATCGAACAGGAAATTGCACCAGGTGGCGACACCGGCGCGATCCTCTGCCGGCAGGCCGTCGCCTCTATCCATTGGCTTTGCCGCTCGCCTTCGCCGCGATCCGGTCGACGAATTTGACCAGGTCGCCATAGGTGATCAGGTCGACGCCGAGCAAATCCTCGTCGTCGATCTCCAGAGCAAGCGTCCGCTCAAGTCCTCTGATGATCATCAGGAAGCGTCGCGAATCGATCAGGAGATCGGCGTAAAGCTCGGCGCTTGCTTGCGGCGGGTTGTGTGCATCGAAGCGCGGCAGCACCTCGGCGATCACGGTTGTGAGCGCGGTTGGCTGGCGGGGTTCGACCTCTGGCGCGAGCGTCTTGCTCGCGGGGCGCGGCCTGGCGGCTTGGGCGGGAGCGCCGGCTTGCCCAGGGCGCTTCTGTCCCCTGAATTTCCTGGTGTCGTGTTCCACAGTCCGCCTCCCCAGCACTTCACAAATTGATGCCAATACGCAAACCCAACGCGCTAGGACGCGAGGTCTATATCCGCAGTCTGAAACTCGGCGAGGTTCAGGTCGCGCAAAAGCTGGTCGCGCCCTTTGCCCTCGATGGTGCTGAGATTGATGATGGGCCTGAGCTTGCCCGAAGTCTCGCGGTCAATTGCGGGCACTTGCTGCGCGATCACCCGGATCGGGTCTCCGACGATATCGCGCAGGCCCTTGAGCGCGGCCTCGACCGCGATGGGCGCGGAGCGCGCCGGGCGGTATTGCAGCACGAACAGCCCGCGTTCGAGACAGACCAGACGGTATTGCGCCGCGCCGAGCGTCTCCTTGAGACAGCCGAGAATGGCAAACGGCTCGATGCGTTGGCCGGAAGCGTCGCACACCGTGTCGGTGACCTTGCCGCGCAGCTCCTCGATCGACCCATAGCAGGTCGCCGAATAGGCCGCCGGCTCCGACATGATGGCGAGATCGCCGATGTCGTAGCGGAGCAAGGGTGTGGTGTCGTTGCAGAGATCGGAGACGATGACGCGGGCGAGCTCGCCGGGATTGGACGGTCCGCCGGTGCCGAGGCTCTGGCCCTGAAACACCAGCCGGTCGGTTTCGAGCGTGTAGGGTCCGTCGGGCGCGACCTGCCAGCCCATGAATCCGAATTCCACGCTGGCATAGGCCTCGCGCGGATCGAAGCCGAACGCGCGCCTGATCGCCTCGCGGCCGTCAGGCGTGAGCATTTCCGAGGTCGTCCAGATCCGCTTCACCGAGGGGAGCGGATGCGTGGACCCCATCCACTCGGCCAGCCTAACGATGGAACTCGCATAGCCGATCAGCGTCGCCGGGCTCTTCGCCGCGAGATCGCCGTAGATGAGCTCCGGCGATTTCAGCGCGTCGGTGAGGGTGGAATAAGACCGCTCGGTCCGGGTTGACTGGTTACCGTCCTTGACGCCCGACGTCCCGACCACGCGCACCTGCTTGTCGCGCCTGAACCGCTCTGGGAACAGGAACTCGAGCGAGGTCGGCGAGGCCTCGCCCGCCTCGAAATGCGGCCGGCGGAACCGCCAGCTCCTGAACGAGGCGACCCTCTCGTCGATGAAGATGACGAGCGGAATCCCCGTGCTGCCGCTGGTTTGCTTCCGCACCAAGGGCGCATCGGCGTACGCCGTGCTCACCCGGTCCTCAACCGGGACCTCCTCGAAATCGGTCCTGCTGACCACGGGCAGCAGCGAATACCATGCGATGAAATCGTTCAGATCGAGCGGGGGATCGCCGTAGGGCCGGTACAGCTCGGCGTAGAACTTTACCGTGTCGATGGCCGAGACAACTCTCTCGCGCAGCAACGCCAGCGGCGGGGGCATGCATGCGTTAGGCGGCCGCAGATCCATTTCTGCGACCGCCCAATCCAATGCGGCCTCGAGCAAACGGGACAAGGGCCACCTACTTTAGGTACTGCGAGCCGAACGGACGTTCGGCCAACTCTTCGCTATTGGGCCATGACCTTCATGGTCTTTTTCGCCGCGGTCTGCGCCGTCATGCGCGTGCCGGCTTGGCGCTCGCCTTCGGGAGACTTCGCCGATTTCGTTGCGGCCTTGGTCGCGGACTGCTTGGTCACACGTGCCGATGAGTCGCTCTTCTTTGCGGCGAGCTCGCCTTGCGACTTCACAGTGGCGGCCTTGCGCGCGGACTTCCCGGCGGCCGGCGTGTGCAGCACCTTTTGCGCGCCCTGCTTGGCGACCGACCGCGTGCCGGCCTGCTCGGTGGCGGCGCGGACGTCTGATCCCGGCAGCACATTGGCGGCAAGCACGGCGACCGCGCCGAGCGCGCCCAGGCGCAGAATGTTTCTACGGTTCTGAGCCATCTGCTTGGTGGATTTCTGCGTGCGCAGTTCCTTCAATTCTTTTCTAGAGCTCATGCTTATTACTCCGGTTGGAGATCAGACAGGTTGCTTGAATCCCTTCGAGGCTTCGTTTTTGAGCCTGTGGCCGAGAGTAACAAACTCTCGAACACCGGCCAAGTTACGATGCATTAAGCTGATCCCGCACTGCGAAAAGATTAGCTTGATTTTTCGCAGTCTCGGGAGCGGGTGAACTAACAGTAATACTTGTCCCCTTCGTGACATGCGGTCGCAAAACAGGCTCAATCGCGTGGGTTTTTCGGCTGCCGGCGCGTCTGGTCGAGCAATTTGGTAAGCCCGTACACGGCCTCGATAGTCGGCGCCGGGGTATCGGTCAGCCGCGCCATCTCCAATACGGCTCCGGTCAACGCCTCGATCTCCAACGGGCGCCCGTTCTCGAGGTCCTGCAACATCGAGGTTTTGTGCGTGCCGACGGATTCGGCGCTTTCCAGCCGCTGCTCCAGCGTCTGCGGGAAGGAGATGCCGAGTTTGGCGGCGATCTCGCGCGCTTCCTGCATTGTCTTGAGCACCAGGGCCCGCGTCTCGGGAAACCGCAAGATCTCGATCATCGTCGTGTTGGTGATCGCGCTGATCGGATTGACCGCCAAATTGCCCAAGGCTTTCCACCAGATCTCAGTGCGAATGTTGTCGCGTGCGCTGGCCTGCAAGCCAGCCTTGAGGAACGCTGCCTCGACGGAGCGGACGCGAGCGCTGAGCGTACCGTCGATCTCGCCCATGGGCAGGCGGTTGCTGCCGATATGGCGGACCACGCCGGGCTCGGGCACGTCGGCGGCGATGAATATCGCGCAGCCGATGATGCGGTCGGGATGAAATGTGCGGGTCAGCAGGCCGCTCGGGTCAAGGCTCATCAGCCGAGTGCCGTCGAGCCGGCCGCCATGCTTCTGGAAATACCACCAGGGCATTCCATTCTGCAGCGTCATCACCATGGTGTTCGGACTGAGCAGCGCTTCCGCATCTGAAGCCGCTTGCTCAAGCGAGTGCGCCTTGACCGCGAGCAGGACCAGGTCCTGCTCGCCGGCGAGAGACGCAGTCTCGACCGCTTTGACACGCGCGGTCTCAACGCGGCCATCTTGCCAATGCAGCCTAACGCCCCTCGACTTGATCGCATCGAGCTGCGGGCCGCGACCGATGACAGTCACGTCCTCGCCGGCAATCGCCAGCCTCGCCGCGATCACTCCGCCGATCGCGCCGGCGCCGAAAACGCAGATTCGCATTGTACTTGTTTAGCTTTCGCTCGAGGGCGAGGCTAGGCCGACGCGGGCCTGGCATGGCCATACGCCAGCCTTTCTTTTGCGCCATTCGCCGCGGTTCGGCGTTTATTCACGTTCAAACGTTATCTACCGGCATGTTTTCGTCACAAGGAGAAGCCATTCATGCATATCGACCTGGAGCAAGCCGAGAAGGCCATCGCTGCCGCGCGCATGGAAGCCGTAAAGATTCAAACCAAAATGTGCATCGCCGTGGTCGATTCCGGCGCCAATTTGCGCGCCTTCATCCGCATGGACGATGCCTGGGTGGGTTCGATCGACATCGCCATCAAGAAGGCCAAGACCGCCTGCTTCTTCACCATGGGGTCCGGCGAGATCGGCAAGCTGTCGCAGCCGGGCAAGCCGCTTTACGGCATCGAGCACTCCAATGGCGGGCTGATCACTTTTCCCGGCGGCCTGCCGATCATCCAGAACGGCGAGCTGTTCGGTGCCATCGGCGTGAGCGGCAGTTCGGTCGAGAACGATCACAAGGTCGCCGTCGCCGGCTGCAAGGTGCTCGGCGAAAGCCAGCTCGCCGACCATCACTTCGCCCGCATGATGAGCCTCGGCGCCTAGCGGCCTTTTCTGGGACGGCCTGGAGACCCACCGGGCTCCAAGTGCATCCTCTCAAGAGTTGTGCTCGCGGCCGTCCCATGCTTTCTTGCCCCGCCCTTTGGGGGAGAAACGCCCTGATGCCGAGTTCCAACGCGCGCAAAGCCAAGGTCGAGCGCGCCAGCAAAGAGCTGTTCGAGAACGTCACCAACCCTTTTTGCGGGACGCTGCCCGACGACCTGAGCGTCGAGCGCACCGACAAGGGGCTCAAGGTTGTCGACCATGGCGACGGCAAGTCGGTCGCCGGCTTCGAGCGCAAACTGCCGCCTTCGAGTCCGCAGGTCAAAGGCAAGGACGTCGATCTTGCGAAAGCGATCGAGGCTGCGGCCAAGCTGATCGGTAAATCGACGCTGCCCATGTATGGCGGTCTCGCCACCGACGTCGAAGGCATGCGCGCGGTGATGGCGCTCGCCGAGCGCTCGAGCGGCATCGTCGATCACGCGTTCAGCGAGGCGCAGTACCGAAATTTCAAGATCGTGCAGACCTCCGGCTGGGTGATGTCGACCATCAGCGAGGTCCGCAACCGCGCCGACCTTTTCATCATTGCCGGCAGCGACGTCCACAAGCTGCATCCGCGTTTCTTCGAAAGGGTCGTCTCGCCCCCGGACTCGATGTTCGACGTCGAGGCGCCGAAGCGCACCGTGGTGTTCATCGGCAAGGGGCTCGATCGCTCCGGCGCCAAGGGCTCGCGCATCGGCGAAGTCATCACCATTGCCTGCCCGGACGAGCGGGCGGGCGACGTCGTGGCGCTGCTCAGAGCGCGCTTGCGCGGCTTTCGCGTGAAGCCGCCCAAGCTCGCCGGCGTGACCCTGGCCGAGATCGATGCGCTGGCCGAGCGGTGCAGAAACGCGAAATACGGCGTGGTGATCTGGGCCCCGCCCGCGCTCAACTTCCCGTTTGCCGAGCTCGCCGTCGACCAATTCACCGGTCTGGTGAAGGACCTCACGCAAACCATCAGATTTGCCGGCCTTGCGGTCGGAGGCGCCGAAGGGGCGATGACGGCGGCCGGCGTCTGCACCTGGATCAGCGGCTATCCGCTCCGCGTGAGCTACGCGACCGGCGCTCCCGACTACGATCCTTACCGTTGGAACATCGGCCGCATGCTGCATGATGGCGAGGGCGACCTTCTCGTGTGGATCGCCTCGATCTCGCCCGAGCTTGCGCCGCCTGCGACGAAACTTCCGACCATCGTGCTCGGCACGCCCGGATTGAAGCTTTCGAGCGAGCCCGCCGTGTTCATCCCCGTGGGCACGCCAGGCATCGATCACGCCGGGCGCCTCATCCGTGTCGACAATGTCGTGTCCTTGCCGCTCAAGAACCTTGGCCGAGCCGATCTGCCGAGCGCCGCCGACGTGCTTTCGGCCATCGAAGCGGCGCTCTAGGCCGGGAGACCCGAATTCATGCTCATCAAGCTGACCGGCGGCAAGGTTTACGATCCCGCCAACAAAGTGAGCGGCGAGATCCGCGACATCTATGTCGAGAATGGCAAGATCGTCGCGGCCAAGCCAAACGCCAAGGCAGACGCGACCTACGACGTGAAGGGCCGCGTCATCATGGCCGGCGCCATCGACCCGCACACCCATATCGGCGGCGGCAAGATGACCATCGCCCGCATGCTGCTACCGGAGGACCATCGCGGCGACCCGGTCACGCGCACCGATCTCACCCGCGCGGGCTCAGGCCGCGCCGTGCCCTCGACCCATGTCACCGGCTACCGCTACGCCGAGATGGGCTACACCGCCTGTTTCGAGCCGGCCATGCTGCCCGCCAATGCGCGCCAGGCGCATATGGAAATGGGCGACACGCCGATGGTCGATAAGGGCGCCTTTGTCATGCTGGGTTCGGATGACTATTTCCTGCGCCAACTCGCGGCCAAGAAGGACTTCAAGGCGATCAAGGATTACGTCGCCTGGACCATGCACGCCGCGCAAGCCATCGCCGTCAAGGTCGTCAACCCCGGCGGCATCAGCGCCTTCAAGTTCAACCAGCGCAAGCTCGATCTCGACGAGGAGCACGTCTACTACCACGTGACGCCGCGGCAGATCATCCAGACGCTGGCGCGCGCGATCGAAGAGCTTGGCATCACCCATCCGCTGCATATTCACGGCTGCAATCTCGGCGTGCCCGGCAATATCGAAACCACGCTCGCCACCGTGCGCGCCTCCGAAGGCTTGCGCATGCATATGACGCACACGCAGTTCCTGAGCTACGGCACGGAAGGGGACAAGCATTTTTCCTCCGGCGCGGCGCGTCTCACCGAGCTGGTCAACAAGACGCCGAACGTGTCGATCGACGTGGGCCAGGTGCTGTTCGGCCAGACCTGCACGGCATCGGGCGACAGCATGCGCCAATACGCCATCTCCAAGAGCGCGCATCCGAAAAAGCCGGTGATCATGGACATCGAGTGCGACGCCGGCTGCGGCGTGGTGCCGATGCGTTATCGCGACAAGAGCTTCGTCAATGCCATGCAATGGGTGATCGGACTCGAGACCTTTCTCCTGTTCGACGACCCTTGGCGCATCTTCCTCACCACCGACCACCCGAACGGCGCGCCGTTCTTCTTCTACCCACATCTCATCCGGCTACTGATGGACAAGGGCTTCCGCGACGACATGTTGCAGAAGATCAATCCCGACGCGCAGGCGCAGAGCGAGTTGTTGAAATCGCTCACCCGAGAATACTCGTTCGACGAGATCGCGATTCTCACGCGAGCGGGTCCCGCCAGGAGCCTCGGCCTGGTCGATCGCGGACATCTGGGTGTGGGCGCTTCGGGCGACATCACCGTCTATCGCGACGATCCCGACCGCGAGGCAATGTTCGCCACGCCCGAATATGTGTTCAAGAATGGCGAGCTCGTCGTCAAGAACGGCAAAGTGGTGAAGGTCGTGCAAGGGGCGACACACGTGGTCCGGCCCGATTACGACCGATCGATCGAGAAGCCGCTCAACGACTATTTCGACCGCTATCTCACCGTGCGCATGGACAATTTCAAGCTCGCCGACGAGGAAATCATTAAGGGCGATAACGGCGCCATTATCGTGCAACCGACCGGCGCCCGTCTGTCGTGACGAAATGTAACCTGACGCCCCCTGGCGCGTTTAGGCTAGACTGTTTGACTGTGAACCCCCCTCTGGAAGGAGACTAATTCTGATGGGTAGGAAAGCGATATTTGCACTCTCGGCGGCGCTGGTCATGAGCATTATGACGGCGGTTACCGCCTTTGCCGCGAGCGAGTTCGAGGGCACCTGGACGGTCGAGGGCATGAAGGGCAAGCAGTTCGACGTCACCCTCAGCGCCGACGGTAAAGCCGCCACCACTCACCCGAAGGCGATGACGGGCACTTGGACCGAAGACGCCGGCACGGCGACCATAAAATGGGATTCCGGCTGGACCACGAAGATCAGCAAGGACGGCGACCATTACTCGAAGCAGACCATCACGAATGACGGCAAGGAACTCGGCACGACTCCGGCCGTGAAGAAGTAATAGCCTCCTGCTAACAGCGAGTTGCGGCGGGCGTGGCAGATAAGCGTAGCGCCCGCCGCTCCAATTTTCGTGGCGCCGCCTATGGCTTGGGGCGGGTGCCGGTCACGTCGAAATCCGCCTCCTGTAGCTGATATTTCTGCACCACGCTCGAGGTCGCCGCGAGCGCGCGCTGGCACGCCGCATGCGCCGCCTGTCGTTCCGCGTCTTGCAGTGTGCCGCCGTCGGTCACTTTATCGGCCGCGTCGAAGCAGATTTGCGCGTCCTGAGCAAAGGCGGATCCAGGCACCAAGGCGACAGCCAGGACGGCGAGAGCAAGCGTCGAGAAGGTCAGGTTTCTGGCGAGCATGCAAAAGGCCTCTTACGTTTTGGCAACAGAGACCAGTTATTTGGGGACGGCCGAGCCCATCTGCATCGGCTCTCGATCGGTCCTAAGCTAAACTCGCTGACGTCAAAACGCTCCATGCCGGGGCAAGGGGGAGAGGGAATGCCGCATGCGGGACCCGCGCTTGGCGAGCCGATTCGGCTGGCAAGCCTGCTCGCGACCGGGCTGAGGCTCCGCGCCGACGCCCCGGCGCTGATCGCCCTTGATGAAACCTGGTCGTGGTCGGAGCTTGAGCGCCGCACCGAGCTTCTCGCGGCCAGCTATCTTGCCTTGGGCCTGGAACCCGGCGACCGCGTGGCGTCGCTGATGCCGAACCGCCCGGCGCTGATCGCGCATTACCTTGCCTGCTTCAAGGCGGGGCTCGTCATGACGCCGCTGAACTACCGCTACACGCCCAAGGAGATCGACCATGCGCTGAGCGTAAGCGGCGCCCGCATCATCCTGGCGCATGCCGAGCGTGCCGCCGACATCGCCGCGAGCAAGGCGGCAAGCCTGCCGCTCGGCGTGATCTCCTACGGAGCCAAGGATACCCCCGGACCACGCTTTGAGAGTCTGATCGCGGGAGAGGTTTCGCTCGCGCTTCCCGAGCCATCGCGGGAGGCGCCGGCGGCCATCTTCTTCACTTCGGGCTCGACCGGACCGGCCAAGGGCGTGACCCACAGCGTGACGTCGCTTGGCTTCATGTTCGCCAGCCTCGCCCGCGGCTACGCCTTGACGCCCGATGACGTCATGCTGCCGGCCTCGTCTTGCTCGCATGTCGGCGGATTTTGCTTCTCCATGGGCGCGCTCACGGCCGGCGCGCCGGTCGCCATCGCCAGGACTTTCGACCATGCCGAACTCGGGCCACTCATGCGGGTCACCCGCCCGACCGTGATGTCGATGCTGCCGGCGTCGCTGCTGCATCTCATTCGCGAGCCGGGCACCACCGCCGCCGATTTCGCCTCGCTCAGGCTGTGCCGCTCCGGCGGCGATAAGGTGCCCGCCGAACTGGAAAAGGAGTTCAATGCGCTCACGGGCAACGAGGTTCACGAAGGCTACGGCATGACCGAGATCGGCATCGCCGCCAACAACCCGCCATCGGGGCTCGACAAGTTCGGTTCGATCGGCCTCCCCAATCCGGGTTTCAGCTTCTCCATCCGCGCCGAGCAGGGGAGCGAAGCGCCGGATGGCGAGGAAGGCCGCGTCTTCATCAGCGCGCCGAGCCGCTTCACCGGCTATTGGAACGACGCATCGGCCACCGAGGAGGTGTTGCGCGACGGTTGGCTCGACACCGGCGATGTGATGAAGGCCGACAAGGACGGCTATCTCTGGTTCTGCGGGCGTAAGAAGCAGATCATCGTGCATGACGGCTCCAACATCTCGCCGCAGGAGGTCGAGGACGCGCTGTTGGAGCACCCCGCGGTCGAGACTGTGGGCGTCATCGGCGTGCACGATCCGTTGCACGGCGAGAGCGTGCGCGCCTATGTCGAGCTGAAACACGGGGTCGCGCGGCCGCCGGCACAAGAGTTGATCGCATTCGCCCGCGCCCGGGTCGGCTACAAGGCGCCGGAGGACGTTGTGTTTCTCGATAGGGTGCCGCTCAACCCGACCGGCAAGGTCGATCGCGCCGCGCTCAAGATGCTCGCCGCCGGGGATCACGCCCACGCGACGTGAGCAATCAGCCCCATTTCTTGCCGAGCGCGTCAAGCCCGGCATTCTTGAGGTCGGCTGGACTCATGACGATCCTCATCCTGCACTCGGCGTCGAATTTGAGAAAGAACGGCTCGGCGATCCTAGGCACGTCCGAGGGGCTGGCGATGTCGACCACCAGCAGCGCCGCTCGCATGCCGTCCTCTTCGGTGAAATAGACAGCCTCGGGCTTCAATTCCTCCATGATGCTCTTCAGGATCTCGCCCGCTTCGCCGCTCCGGACCAGAGCGTTGAACGGCTCGTTGGGGAAAATTGCATGAACCAGCATTCTCATGATTGCGTCTCCTCGCCATCTGTCGCTTTCAACCCGCGGCCTCGACCATATCCTCTATGATCGCGGCAAGCACCCGCGACCCTTTGGCGGCCGAAGCGAGGGTGGGGTCGCCAAAGCTGCCGCTTGGCGCATAGTTGGGGGCGGAGGGATCGTCCGGCGACAGCGCACCGAGCGAGGGGCCGTTCGGCGAGAAGGGCATCGGCTCGGCCCGCGTCATGTCGACCCACTCCGGCGCGATCGCCAGCATCAGCGAGGTTTCCATCTCGTCGGCATGGCTGCCATAAGGCTGCCGTTGCAGCGCCCGAACGGTGGCCTCGAAGCGCGGCCCGGCGAAGACTTTCAAATGACGGATCCGGGAGGGGTCGCGCGCCGCAATGATCGCGGCGTCGACCGGGGCGATGGTGCTGAGGCCGGTATCGAGAATGAGGAGGCGCCGTGCGCCAAAGCCAATGAGGGCGTCGGCGATTTCAGTGACGGTGGCCTGGAACGTCGCCCCCGACAGGCTGACGCTACCGGCATAGGCCACGAAGGCTGGATAGAAACCGTAGGTCAGTGTCGGCCAGATCAGCGCGTCGATTCTTTCGGCAAGCGCGCGGGCGAAATAGTCCGCGAATTGCTGATCGGTCGACATCGGCATATGCAAGCCGTGCTGCTTGGCCGCGGCGCCGATGGGAAGAATCGCGGCGGCGCCTCCAGCCAGCCGGTCTTTGATTTTGTCCCAGGTGAGACCGGCAACCTCATGCACTGACGCATCGAAGCTCTTAAGTTTCCGCGACACGGCTCAATATAGCGGGGAACGGACGCCTCCGCACCTGAGAGGCTACCCTGGGATGGCCCCCGAATTGCTTAGGACCATGGCCAAAACAGGTCTAGCGTTCGGCATCGCCTGCCGAAGCCCGGACGCAAGCGGCTAGGAGAGGTGATCGCGCTCTTGTCCCCCTGAGGATTAAGAGCCGTGACCCAGACCCACCCATCGACCGGCCGAAATCTGCTTCTCGCGGCATTGTCGTCCGCCGACCTCGCTTTGTTGCAGCCGGACCTGGATCCTGTTGCTTTAGAGCTGCGGCAGGTGCTCGAAACCGCGAACGAACCCATCACGCACAATTATTTCATCGACCACGGAATCTCTTCGGTTGTCGCCGGTAACGGAAATCATCGGCGACGCATTGAAGTCGGACTCGTAGGGTTTGAGGGTATGACCGGCCTCGCCGTCCTTCTTGGCCACGATCGTTCGCCCAATGAGAACTTCATGCAGGTAGCCGGAGACGGCAGGCGCATAAGTTCCGACAGGCTGCGGGTGGCGATGCTGGAAAGCCCCTCGATGCAACACGTCTTACTCAATTTCGTCCATACCTTCATGAACCAGATCTCGAGCACCGCGCTGTCTAATGGCACGTCCAGCATTGAAGAACGCTTGGCCCGATGGCTTCTCATGGCGCATGACCGCTTGGACGACGATGCGATGCCGCTCACGCACGAATTTCTGTCGCTCATGCTCGGCGTGCGGCGCGCCGGCGTCACGGTCGCTCTGAACGCCCTAGAGCGCAAAGGCGTGATCAGCCTGACGCGTGGCCAGATTCTGATAACCGACCGCGAAGGCCTGAAGGCCAGCGCCAATGGTTCTTATGTCGCGCCGGAGACGTGGCTCTCATAGTTGCGTGAAGATTTGCCCGTGACCATCGATCGCTAGCCCACGATCATGGCGGTCAACGTCTCGAGCCGGTCGGCTTCCGCCGCCGGTTTATCCCAGCGAATGCGGTGGATGCGGGGAAAGCGCATAGCGACGCCGGATTTGTGCCGCGTGGAGCGATGCACCGAATCGAACGCCACCTCGAACACCAGCTTGGGCTCGACCTGGCGCACCGGACCGAAGCTGTCCACCGTGTGATTGCGCACCCAACGGTCTAGCTCGCGCAGCTCCTCGTCGGTAAAGCCAAAATAGGATTTGCCGACCGGCACGAGCTCGGCCGCGCCGTCCTCTCCTTCGCGCCAGGCGCCAAACGTATAGTCCGAATAATAGGACGAGCGCTTGCCGCTGCCCCGTTGCGCATACATCAGCACGGCGTCGATTGTGAGCGGGGCGCGCTTCCATTTATACCAATGGCCCTTGGGGCGCCCGGCGATATATGGGCTCATCCGGCGCTTCAACATCAGTCCCTCGATGCCGGTCTCGCGTGCGCCGGCCCAGAGTGTCTCGAGCTGCTGCATCGAGGTAAAATCGATGATGGAGGAGATATCGGTGCGGCGCGGCCCATGCGCCCGGTGCCACGCTTCGAGCCGTGCGCGACGGGTGGTAAAGGGAAGCTCGCGCAGGTCCTCACCTCGCTCGAACAGCATGTCGTAAAGGCGGATATGCGCCGGATGCGATTTGAGCACGGCGGCGGTCACGGTCTTGCGGTTGAGCCGCTGCTGGAGATCGTTGAAAGGCGCCACGTCGCCCTCGCGCATCACCAGCAACTCGCCGTCCAGCACCATGCCCTCGGGGATCGCCTCGACCACATCGGGAAACGCACCGGAGATATCGTCGCCGGTGCGTGAGAACAGCCGCTTCTCGCCGCCTTGGTGAGCGGCCTGCACGCGGATGCCGTCCCATTTCCATTCGGCGACGAAATCCTTCGGCTCGATCGACGCGAGCTCCTTGTTCTCGATCGGGTGTGACAGCATCAGCGGCCGGAAGGTCGCGCGCGAGCTCACGTCAGGTCGCGGCGCCGACCCCGACAACCAATCGAACAACTCCGCGTAAGGCGGGCGAAGCCCGTGCCAGACCTCCTCGATATCGGCGAGTTCGACGCCCGACCAATCGGCAAGTGCGGTCTTGGCGAGTCGTGCCGAGACGCCGACGCGGAGCGCTCCCGTCAGCAGCTTGAGCAGCGCCCACCTCCCAGTGGCGTCGAGCGTGTCGAGCCAATTGGCGAGGAGGGCGGGGATCTCGGCCGGCGGGGTCGCCTGAAGGGCCTCGACGATGGCCGCAAGCCGCGGCGGCTTGGCCCCCTTCGCGCCTCCCGGCCAGATCAGCGCGATGGTCTCGGCGGTGTCGCCGACATAATCGCGCGACAGGTCGAACAACACGGGATCGACGCGGGTGGCGATGAGATCGGTGAGAATGCGGCGCAGTGGCAGCCTGAAGAACAGCCCATCGGTGAGGGCGGCCAGCGCGAAGCCGCGATCGGGGTCGGGCGCCGACGCGAAATAACCGGCCAGCAGGCGCAGCTTGTCGTTGCGCGACGGCGTATAAGCGAGCCGGTCGAGAAGCTCGGCGAAGGCTTTCACTGGTCTTCGTCCTCGCGCCCGACCAGCGCGAGCGCGCGGCCTTTGCGGCCCGTCGTTTGGATGTGATGCAGCAGCGCGTCCTCGCGCCCATGCGTGACCCAGATCTCCTCGGCGCCGGTCTCGGCGATGGTCTCGGTCAATTCGCCCCAATCGGCGTGATCGGAGATGACCAACGGCAGCTCGACACCCTGCTGTCGCGCCCGCGCGCGCACCCGCATCCACCCCGAGGCAAAGGCGGTGAGGGGATCGAGCAGCCTGCGCGACCAGCGGTCGGCAATCGCCGAGGGAGGCGCCAGCACGATCTGGCCTCTCAACTCCTCGCGCTTCGCGCCGGTCGCCGGTTTCAACGTCCCGAGCCGCACGCCGAACAATTCATAAAGCGCGCAGCACTCGGCGAGCGCGCCGTGCAGATAGATCGGCCGCTCATAACCCGCCTCGCGCAGCAGCGCGATCACCCGCTGGCTCTTGCCGAGTCCGTAAGCGCCGACCACATGCGCCCGCTCGGGGAATTGCGCGTGCGATCTGAGCAGCTTCGCCACCTCCTCGCGCGCATCACCATGCTGGAACACCGGCAGGGCAAACGTCGCTTCGGTGATGAACAGATTGCAGGGGACGAGTTCGAAGGCGGGGCAGGTGGGGTCGGCGCCGCGCTTGTAGTCGCCGGAGACGACGACGCGCGCGCCCTTCCACTCGATCAGCACTTGTGCGCTGCCCAGCACATGGCCGGCGGGGAACAGTGTCACGGCCACATCGCCGATGCTCACCCGCTCACCATAGGCGGCGGCTTGGCTACCTTTCGTTGCCGCCGAGCCAAGCCGCGCGGTCATGACCGCGAGCGTCTCGCGCGTCGCGAGCACATGCGCGTGCCCCGGCCGGGCATGGTCGGAATGGCCGTGGGTGACGACCGCGCGTTTAGCGCCGCCATAAGGGTCGATGTGGAAGCCGCCAGGCCGGCAATAGAGCCCCTTGCGATCGACCGTCAGCCATGTCTCGAAGCGTTCGGGTTTCATTTCTTCCTCAAGTTGTGGGGAACAAACCACGGTTTTTCCAGTCCCCAAGCGTCGCGCGACAATCTGAGATTGCAGTGTATCCAGTTGCGCACGAACTAGTTGCTAAACCTTCCGCGGGCGTTCCCGCATAGTGGACGCGATGCGGCGGGCGAGTGCTCGCCATGCGGGAAAAGGTCGAGAGAGGCATCTGGGCTTGGCTGCGCGCAAGCGGAGCAGGGGGCGTCTTGTTGCTCGGCCTCTGCCTGCCCGCGTCCGAGGCGCTCGCGGAGCCCGACCAGCCCCGCACCGAGTACTTCACCGGCTTCGAAGTGAGCGACAACTACACTAGCGGCTATGTGGGCGCCGGCTACGCCTTCGGCAAGGCTGGCTACGCAGCGCCTGGTTTTCGCCTGCGCGCGGTCGGCGCTTACGGCCGCTATGATTATCAGGGCTCGCTCTTGCTCGACGGCGCCGCTCAGCCCACCACCTTCGACGGACAGGATGGCTTCGCCGCGGCGCTGATCGGTTACGAGTTCCGCCCCGGACGTTTGATCGTCAAGCTGTTCGCCGGCATCGAGGGCGAGGACCAGCATATCGTGCCGCACGATCCGAACAATTCAGTGCAAGGCAATGCGCTGGGGTTGCGGCTACAAGCCGAAAGCTGGATCGATCTGTCGGCGCGAAGTTTCCTCTCCGCCGACGCGAGCTATGGCACCGCCTTCCAGGAATATTGGTCGCTGGTGCGGCTGGGCTATCGGCTCATGCCGCGCTTCTCGTTGGGGCTCGAAGGCGGCGCGCTGGGCAACGAGGAATATGCTGCGGGACGCGGCGGCGGTTTCGCGCGCGTGAATTTCCGCGCGATGGAAGTCACGCTCTCTGGCGGCTTCACCGGCAATTATCTGGAAGATGATCCAAGCGGATATGTCGCGCTCGGGATCTATCGGCCGTTCTAGATGTCGAATCGACGACGGGCTGATGAAAGTGCACTGCCGGCCCCCGCTCCGGCAGTGCTTGGCTTCATCGCTTGCCGACCTCGTGTGCCGAACAACCGGCACCTCAAAGCGGCAACGCCCTCGTGGTGTGCATCCTGTGTAAGAGGGATGTCCGTTGGGGTGTACCCGATGGACTCTCTCCAGCGACAAGGATGACACAAAGGCGACAGCCCTTGCAAATGAGAGTTCACGCTTACCCGCATTTTCTTTTTGTCGCGTTCGAAGTCTTGCAGCTTGACCTGCGGCGCATGCAACACATTGCATGCAACGAGGATTTTTGTTGCGCGTGCGATCGCGAGCGGAGTGGTTAGACCAACGTCTTCATTCCACAAAATATTTTTCGATGCGTGGGTGTTTAGGGTTCGGCCTTGGTGGCGCCGGTGCTCTGATCGGCGTCCTGCGGGTTGGCCAATTCGATCGGCGGCTTGCCTTGACCCGGCGAAACCGGCCCGCGCCACTCATCGAACCGCTTTTGCAGATCAGCGCCATGCTCGTTCCACCAGGCGTCGTCGAATCGGAGCGCCTTCTTGAAATTGTCGGGCGCCGTGGGGAGATAATCCTTCATCTCCACGTCGATGATCGGGTTCTTGCCGACCAGCGCGAGCGCCGATTTGCGCATTGGCCCGTAGGCGATCAGCTGCGCCTGCGTCGCCAGCCGTGCGGGGTCGGAGGCGAAGGCGATGAAGCGCTTGGCGCCGTCCTTGTTTTTCGCGCCTTTGGGGATAGCCCAGAGGTCGAGATCGTAGATCTGCCCGTCCCAGACCATGCCGAGCCGCCGCCGATCGCCGACCGCGGCACGGAAGATGCGGCCGCTATAGCCCGCCGCCATTCCCACCTTCTTTTCGAGCAGCCAAGTGATCGGCTCTTGTGCGTTGTCCCACCAAAAGATGTCGCTTTTGATCTTGTCGAGAGCCTTGAAGGCACGGTCGGCGCCTTCGGGGGTGGCAAGCTCGGTATAGACATTGGCCGGATCGACTCCGTCGGCGAGCAGCGCAAGCTCGAGCGTATAACGAGGGCCGTTCGGCAGACCGCGCTTGCCGGGGAAGCGCTTCGAATCGATCAGGTCGGCGATCTGCGATGGCTGGGTCTTGGTGAACGCCTGCCGGTCGAAGGTGATCGCCGTCGACCAGGCGACGCTGCCGACGCCGCAGGAAGTCAGCCCGCCGGAATAGAAGTCGAGCTCCGCGCTCTCTCCGTTCGGAGCGGCGCCGAGGCTTGAGGCTTCGATCGGCTCGAGCAGCCCGTCGCTGCATAGCGTGCCGAGCGTCGCCGCCGAGACGTCGACCACATCGACATTGGACTCCGAGCCGCCGATCATCTCTTTGATCTTGGCCAGCGTTCCGTCATAGACCTCGGTCGCGATCCGCGTGCCGGTTTCCTTGGCGAAGGGTTCGAAGTAGGCGATCTCCTGCGATTGCCCGTAAGCTCCGCCCCAGGTGGCGACGCTGAGCGTATCCTCCGCCCGCGCGCCGCTGCAGACGACCATGCCAAAGGCGAGAATTGCGGCTAAGCCGCAGCTTCGACCCGCAGCAGGCGCCATCGCGAATATTCGATCGCATCGGCGGTTCACGTGACCAGACACCGTCATCGCCTCACTTATGGCTTGCCACGCCGTCAGCGCGGCGAAATCTGATTGGCGGTCGAACCCGTCGGCAGCGATCCGTCGCCGAGCGTCGGCCGGTCGGTTCGCCGGATCATCGGCTGCGCCAGCGCCCCGCTGATGGAGATCCGCGGCGGAGTCCCCACGCTGAGTTGCGAGGCTCTCACCGGCTGCGCGTCGCTGGCGACGAACAGGTTCCAATCGAGCGTCGCTTGCGCCATGTCGACATTGCCAGAACCGGCGATCAATCCGCGGCGGGTTTGCATATTGAACATGTCGCACCAAATATGGCCGCCACCGAGGCGGCAATCGGCATTGAGAGAATCGAACAAAGTCACACTGTTGCGGCTCCAACCTTCGCCGTCCAGGGGTGTCGGGGCCGTTGAGAGCAGTCTGGCAAGATCGAGCGGGATTGCGCCATTGTCGGCGTTAACCTTGAGCCCGCCGGAAAGCGCCTGAATCAACTCCCCGTAGCTTCGACCCTCTCCCGACATTTCCGCCTTGAGGTTCGTGGTTCCCTTGAGCGGGACCAGAAACGAGGCGTCGAGGCAGCCCTCCACCGGTATCCCGTCGAGACTCGCCACGACGCTGGCCTTCGCCACCTCCCGCGACAGGTCGATGCCGACGCTGCCCGAAGCCTCGCCGCCGCAAAGCTGGAGCTCCCCCACCTCGCTGGTCAGCACGCTATCCTTGGTGCTGATGGTGAACCCGCCAGGCCCGAGCTTGATCATCGGGGCGGTAACTTCCTCCGCCGAGATGCGCAGGTCGGCGTCGAAATATTTGATGAGCGCTCCCTCCAATATGCCAGCTTGCGCGGTGTGAGGCATTGGCGTCTCATCGCCGGCGAGATAGGGATCGATCGCGAGTCGCTCGAAATCGAGCGTCGCGTCGATGCGCGGGCGTGGTCCCGGCGTAATGGCGAGCAGACCGACTGCCTTGTTGCCGTCGAGCGAGAAGGTGCCGTCGTCGAAGGTCAGCGTCGACCCGTTCCAACGCGCCGTGCCTGCTGCCGACAGTTTCTGCAGGCTGCGCCCCGGCGGCAAGGCGACCCCGCTCCATCTTAAGAAGCTCCGCACATTTTCCATGTCGGCTTGCACGTCGCCGTCGAGCTGAAGCCCGTTGTTGAAGGACGCTGTACCTGTGACTTTGGCCGCCAGAGGTTTCGAGGTGAAGGTGAGATTGACCGGAACCTGCAGCCCGTCCTCGGCCGCGGCAGCAGCGCCGCAATCGAGCGCGAAGCCCACGGTCTCGTCGCGCAACACGAAGGAGCCGAAGCTCGACATCGCTCCGGTGCCGGAGCTTGCATCGAAGCGGGCATCGATCTTCTTGATCGTTTCGGTGCCGGTTGCCGTCGGCAGGTTGAGGGTGCCGTCGCGTACGCGAACTACGCCGACCGGCGCGCCCGTCAGCAGATTGGTCACCCGCGCCTGTACCGTCTGGTCGGGCCCCATGACGAGCGACGGCGCCTCCTTCAGCGTGATCTCGGGCTTGAACAGCCGCAAGGCGTCGATCCGGATGCGGCCGAACACGAGTTCGACCAGGTCGATCGAGATCTTGGCGTCCTTGGCGCTGATGGATTTCACCAGCGGCAGCCGGGAGGCGTTGCTCAGCTCGAAACCGCTCTTGATGGAGACATCGGGGAAGTAATGCACCCGCAACGGCCCGGTGAGCTTCACCTCACCACCCGTCCATGCCGACAAGGCATCGGTCACGCGGGAAGCTAGCTGCGTCGAATCCGCAAGCAGCCGCGGCAGGATCGCCAGACCAGCGATGAGTAGGGTAATGAGGCCGAGCAAAAGCCACTTCCAAGGGATTTGGCGAGGCTTCATCCCGTCCCTACCACCCGTTCCCCGCGAGGGCCTTGAAAAGGCGCGGCCCCGCTCTTTTTGGATTGCGTTAAGACCCTGTCTTTCTAGCCCGATTATCCCGAGATAGCGAGCCCAACTCCGGTGCATCCTGTTGGCAATCAGGCAACCGGAAGGGCCCATTCGGGGCCTGTCCCCGCCGTGCCTCGCTGGTTGGTTGAGGCCCCTGGCCGGCTTCCCGCGATGATCCCATGCAACAGCAGCACGGGGGCGAGGCTGACGAGCACGATGGTGAGGGCCGAAAGTCCCGCCTCCTCGTAGCGATAGAGCGAGACCAGGGTAAAAACCTGGGTGGCCAGCGTGTCGAAGTTGAAGGGCCGGAGCAGCAGCGTGGCCGGCAGCTCCTTCATCGAGTCGACGAACACGAGCAGCGCCGCGGCGCCGAGCGCGGGCCTGAGCAGCGGCAAATGCACCTTGACCAGCGCCTCGCTGATAGTCGCACCGAGCGTCCGCGCCGCGGCGTCGATATTGCGGGAGACCTTGCTCAACCCGGCCTCCACCGCGCCGAGCGAGGCGGCAAGAAAGCGGATCGTGTAGGCCAGCACGATGGCGAAGGCGGTGCCCGACAGCACGAGCCCCGTGGACACCCCGAACAGCGACCGCATCAGCCCGTCGAGAAAATTGTCGAAGCCCGCAAGCGGAATGAGTAGGCCGATGGCAAGCACGGTGCCTGGGATCGCGTAGCTGATGGCGGGAAGCGTGGTCGCGACCTGGATCAGCTGCGAGCGCGTCTGCCGCCGCGCGTAAGCGAGCACCACGGCGAAGCCGACGGCAAGGACCGCCGCCGCCGCCGCGAGCATGAGGCTGTTCAGCGCCGCCTCCCAGAACTCCGGCGCCAAACCGGCCGCCACATGCACGAGCGCATCGTGCACCAGCACCGTGGCCGGTAGCAGGAAGCCGAACAGCACGGGCAGAGCGCAGGCAATACTCGCCAGCACACCGCGCCAGCCTGCCAAGTTGTCCTCGCGCAAATCCCGATATTTGCCGGTCGTGTGATGGAAGCGGCGCCCCGCGCGAAGCGCGCGCTCGATGATGAGCAGCGCGAACACGAACAGCAGCATGACGCAGGCGATCTGCGCCGCGCCGGCCAGGCTGTTGCGGTCGAGCCAGGTATCGTAGACGGCGACGGTGAGAGTCCGCACGCCGAAGAACTCGACCGCGCCGATGTCGTTCAGGGTCTCCATCAGCACGAGCGCGACGCCCGCGGCGAGCGCCGGCCGCGCCAGCGGCAGAGCCACTTGCCAGAACGTCTCGACGGCGTTTCGCCCCAGCGTCCGGCTCACTTCCAGCACGCACACCGACTGCGCGATGAAGCTCGCCCGCGCCGTGATGTAGACATAAGGATAGAGCACCGCGCTCATCACCAGGATGGCGCCGCTAAGACTGCGAATATCCGGGAACCAATAGTCCCGCCCGTTGCGCCAGCCGAACACGCCGCGCAGCGCGGTCTGCACGATGCCGGAATAGTCGAGCATCTCCAGATAGGTGTAGGCGATGATATAGGTCGGGATCGCGAGCGGCAGCAGCAGCAGCCACTGCAAATAGCGCCGTCCCGGAAAACGATACATGGTGACGAGCCACGCCGTGCTGGTGCCGATCAAGAGACTCAAGCTTCCTACCCCGGCCATCAGCAGCAGTGTGCGGCGGAGCGCGCCGGGAAGCACATTGGCGATGAGATGCGGCCAAGTATCGCCGCTGGGCCTCAGCGCGATCAGGGTGATGGCCAGCAGCGGCAGCAGCGCGATCAGCGAGATGAGGAAGGCCGCGACCGACCAGCCGAGATTGCCGCTCTCTTTCAGCCGCGCAAGCTTGCGGCGGAAAGCGACGCGCTCGCTTGGTGTACTCGGAGCTTTGGCCACGCCGTTAGTGGCGGTCAGCGACGCCGTCCGAGCCGGCCTTGCGCCTGTCGGCCCTCAGCGCGGCGACCGCGTCCTGCGACAGGCGCTGATCGGCGTCTTGCAATACATCGGCGAAGGCGTTGGCGGCGTCGATCACCGGCTCGACCAGGTCCGAGCCCGTCAGCGCCAGCGCGCAGGCCCGCATCGCCGGGCAGCGGTGATGCTGCGAGGCGGCGATCAAAGAGATCGCCATGCATTCGTCGGCGCAGAAACCAGGGCAACCGAACGGGTAATATTCGATCTTGCGCGAGGCCGAGGCGCGCACCGCGCGCACCCAGCAGGCCAACTCGGTCACCGCGCGTTTGGCCCGCTCGGTGCCGAGCACACGGTTATATTCGTTCCAGCCGTTTTCCCAGCAAGAGATATTGCCCGTGTCATAGCCGGCGAGCCAGCACCTGAAGCCGACTCCCACCAGCCACTCCGCGCCGCTACGTGGCGTGACCAAAATCCCTGGCTTGCCGCCCATCTGCCTGTCGATCCT
Organism: uncultured Alphaproteobacteria bacterium; assembly: GCA_963750975.1. Classification (GTDB taxonomy): domain Bacteria; phylum Pseudomonadota; class Alphaproteobacteria; order Rhizobiales; family Methyloligellaceae; genus Methyloceanibacter. The sequence goes on from CAVVSX010000013.1 coordinate 45,375, forward strand.
GTTGTGGAAGCTCATTGTTGTTGCCCCTTCATGAGCTCGGCCCCTCGTCGAAGCCGACCTTGTCGACGAGCTCGCTCGCCTGCTTGCGCAAGGCCGCGATCTCGTTGAGCGAGATCGGGTCCGGCTTGAAGTCGCCCCAGGACTTGACCAGCGGAGACCAGGGCACGTCTTGCTTGACCGGATATTCGTTGTTCACCTCGGCATACATCTCCTGGCCTTTGTCCGAGGCCAGGAATTGCAGAAGCTTCATCGCGTTGTCTTTGTGCGGGGCGTATTTCGCCATCACCGCGCCGGAGATGTTCACATGCGTGCCGCGATCGCCCGTGTTGGGGAACAGGATGTTGACCGAGTTCGCCCACTCCTTCTGCTCGGGCTCTTTGTCGTTCTGCAGCATGGCGCCCATGTAATAGGTGTTGCCGACGGCGATATCGCATTCGCCGGCATAGACGCCCTTGACCTGGAGTCGGTCGTCGCCGGCGGGCTTGCGCGCGAGATTAGCTTTCACGCCCTTGAGCCAAGTCTCGGTCCACGCCTCGCCATGCGCGGCGATCATCGAGGCGATCAGCGCCACGTTGTAGACGTGCTGACCGGAGCGGATACAGATCTTGCCGCGCCATTTCGGATCGGCGAGTTCCTCATAGGTGATGGTGTCCTGCTTCACACGCTCCTTCGAGGCGTAGACCACGCGCGCGCGGCGGGTGAGCCCGATCCATTGCCCGTCGGCCGCGCGGTAGGCGGCGGGGATCGCGGCGTCGAGCGCCGGCGATTGGATCGGCTGCGCGATGCCGGCATCGGTCGCTTGCGTGAGATTGCCGACATCGACCGTGAGCAACAGGTCGGCCGGGCTGTTGCGGCCCTCGGCCTGGATGCGCTCGATCAGGCCTTTCTCGGCATAGATCACATTGACCTTGATGCCGGTCTCGTCGGTGAACTCTTTCAGCAGCGGGTTGATCAGATAAGGCTGCCGGTAGGAGTAGATATTGACTTCCTCAGGCTCTGCGGCCGAGGCCAGCGGCGCGACGAGGAGGGGGACAAGAAGCGCAAGCGCGGTGGCGCGCGCACAGCCAAATCGCATCGACATCCTCCAATGGCCGAGGTTCAAGGCCCCGGTATCGGACTTTTCGCCCCCAAACCCGGCGCCGGGGGTCATCGTCCGATTAGGGCGTGATATCGGACAGAGTCAACAAGAATATCGTAATCAAACAAACTTTAGAAGTCTTCTAAGCTTCAAGCACCATGTATTAAGAAGCCAATGTGACCATGTATATTCGAACATCCAATGTATAGCTGTAAGATAGCCTATATCAGAGCTAGAAGCTCACGCAGCTCTCGCCGATGCCACAGAGAACTTCGTGCAATGCGGCGACGTTGGCGCTGAATTGGCGGAGCTAGGTGCCGAACAGCCGATCGGCGGGGAAGATCACATCGGCCGCGGTGCCGACGCCGGGCTCGCTGGTCAGAACCAGCCGCGCGCGATTGGCGTCGACCAGCGCCTTGGTGACGGGCAGCCCCAGGCCAGTGCCCATCTGCCGGCGCGGCGCGGTGTCGAGCTGATGGAAGGGCTGCATGGCGAAGGCGATCTCGTCCTTGGTCATGCCGACGCCGGTGTCGCGCACGCGCAAGCGAAGCTCGCCGTCGATCATGCCGCCCGACACGATCACCTGGCCGCCTTCCTTGGTGAACTTGATGGCATTGGTGAGCAGGTTCAGCAAGATCTGCTTCAGCCGGCGCGGATCGGCTACGACTGTCGGCAGCTCGGGCTGCAGCGAAGTCCTGAGCACGATGCGGGCGCGCTTGGCGAGCGGCTGCAAGCTGCCGACGCAATCCTCGACCAGCTCCGGCACCTCGACCGCGGTGAAATTGAGCTCGAACTTGCCGGCCTCGATCTTCGAGATGTCGAGCAGATCGTTGAGCAGCGACAGCGCATAGAGCCCGCTCTGATGGATGTCATCGACATAGCCTTTGTATCGGGCGTTGCCGATCGGTCCAAAGCGCTCCTGCGCCATCAGCTCGGTAAAGCCGATGATCGAGTTGAGTGGCGTCCGCACCTCGTGGCTGACCTTGGCAAGAAACTCGAGGCGCGAGGACGCGTCGGCGTCCAGCTTGACCGGCTCGGTTGGCCGGCTGGCGCCATTCGCCTCCTGCGGGCTGGCGTCATTTGGCGTCTCCGGGCTGGCGACGTTTGCCGGCGAGGCGGGTGGCGTCTCCTCCTCCTCAAGGCTCGTTTGGTCGATCAGGCGCAGCAATTTGACGTCGCCATCGAGAGCGGTCAGCGCGAAGGCAACCTTCAACTTTCGCCGCGAGCGTGTGAGCGCTTCGATTGGCGCGCTGCGCTCGAGGCCGCTGCTCTGCGTGAGCGGCGCGCCGTTCGGCAGGATCGCGCCCAAGCCGCCCGCTTCGAGCAATTCGGATGGCGAACGATAGCCGAAGGCGAAAGCGAATGCGCTGTTCGCGTAGATGAGTCCGTCGCGCTCGAGAATGCCGATCGCCGCCGGCATCGCCTCGAGCAGTGCCTTGAGGCTCGCCGGCTCGAGCGTCAACGCCGCGGCCTCCGCTTGCGACTGGGGAAGCGCGACTGCTCCCGGCCCCGCAAGCACGCGTCCTTCGAGCGCGCGTGCGATATGCTCGAGGGCCTCGCGGTCCCCTTCGACATGATCCAGGCGCCTTTGCGGTCTGAGGTCGGCCATTTCGGCCCCAATAGACAAGAAACTCTGTCGGCGCCTTAGCGCGGGGAATCGGCAATTGGCCGGTCGCGCGCAAGCAATAGGGCGCTCGTTCGACTCATCCACTAAATTTAGGCGAATTCGGCATTTTGCAAAGGGCCAAACCGGAAAGTTCGTCGATAGAGCTAAAAAAGTACTGATCGAGCGATCAGCGATCTTGCGTTTTCGCATCGCAACAATTATATTGCACTGCACAACAAGAGATTCTGCGGCGACCCCTTTCCTAAGGGTCAGTCCGCATTGCCCCGAACCAAATGACTCCAAAACAGAGGTGCGACCATGAGTGAAACCTATTCCCCGCAAGCGGCAGCCGAGCAGGCCCGCGACAGCTTCCGCAAAGCCGCCAAGGAATTCGAATCCTTCAAGCTCGATACGACCGTGCCGGAGAGCGTCCGCGCTCTCGCCGAGAAGACCGTGACCCAGAGCCGCGAGGCCTATGAGCGCGGCAAGGACGCGCTTGAGGAGGCGATCGATGCGCTCGAGCGTTCGTTCGATGCCGCCGGGCAGGGCGCCACCGCCTTCAATCGCAAGCTGATCGATCTTGCCCAGCGCAATCTGAATTCCGCCTTCGACCTCGCCAAGAGCCTGGCCGGCGCCAAGACCCTCGGCGAGATCGTCGAGCTGCAATCGTCCTTTATTCGCCACCAGTTCGATGTGTTCGCCAACCAGGCGGGCGAGATCAGGGCGTTGAGCAGCAAGATCGCCGCCGACACCGCCGAGCCGATCAAGAATCAGGTGACCCGCTCTCTCGACGCGATTCGGAAATAGCGCGGCCTAGCCGAGTTTTTCGAGGGCCGTAGCGTAGCGTGCAAAGCAAGGCCTGGGGTGTAAGCCCCAGGCCTTTCTCTATGGCGGGGGTCGTCCCGATTCGCCGCTCTCCCACCGTCTGCTCTAGGCCAAAACCGCCGGGCCCCGCTTGCAACGGCTGCTCGCTCCGCATAGGTTCGCGGCCAAGGCTTCACCTACATGCCGCCGTAGCTCAGCTGGTTAGAGCGCTTGACTGTGGATCAAGAGGTCGGCGATTCGAATTCGCCCGGCGGTACCAGCCTTATCGATAGAGAGGTAGCGGCACCGCGAGGCCGAATAGTCGCGAGTTCCCGCCGCTTTAGATAGGCTTTCCCTTGCGTCGCGGGCCGATGCCCTCATTTTTAGTTACAGCGTGTTCTGAGAGCCACAGCTTTTGCGGGCAGGATCTTGTAAGGTGCGTTGGGGTCAAACACGGGGGGATCAACCATGCGCGTTTTGATTGCTTGCGCCATCATCATTTCATCAGTCGTCGGCCTCGCCGGTTGCGTCGGCCACCATGAGAAGGCCGTCGTCAGCGAGCCCTTGAAGCTCGGTTAATTAGCGACACAACACGCTAGCTTACCCTGCAGTTTTCTTTAACCCCGGCGGGCTCGAGCCTTGCCGGGGTTTTTCTTTGCCCGCGGATGCTTTCAGCCGGTCCCGCTTTGCCATGACGTATGGCGGGATGGGCGCTGGCCGGGACCTTCCCATCCGAAAGCCATCGCGACCTGGGCGCATATGGACTCTCGCACCGTGCGAGGGTTTAATCGCCGCATCAAACAAAGCGATAGGGTGGAGGGTTGGAGTATGAAGCGAGCGATATTGGCTGGAGCGGTGGTGGCGGCTGTGCTGCTCTTCGCCGGTCAGCAGGCGAAAGCCGAATGGTTGTGCGGGGAGAATCGGTGCGTTTGGGTGAGTTACGACGTCGATGAGCCGGCCTATGCGCTGGCCTGGGGTCCGCCGGTTAGGCCCAGCTGCTTCTGGAAGCAGGGCGTGTTCGGCCGATGGAAGCTGATCTGCCCGTAACCCGCTGAATTGCCCGCGTTGCCGACGGGCTACGAACGGCATGGAATGCAGGGCGTCGGTCTCCGCCGGCCCCCTTTTTCAACGGGTTCAGGGGGACGGGGCCGGTGTTTTCGCTCTCGCCTGTGTCCCAAGTGTCACAGCATTCTCGGGCGAAAGCAGATAAGGTCTAAGCATACAAACGCTGCGAATGGGGGATAAGCCATGCGTGTCTTTATAGCTTGCGCGATCATCGTCTCGGCTGCACTCAGCCTCGGTGGCTGTGTCGGACATCACGAGAAAGCCGTCGTGTCAGAGCCCTTGAAGCTCGGTTAAGTGACGGGATAACCCGATTACTTGACTCTGCACTATCTATCTCTCCGGCAATGCCAGCCCCGGCCGGGTTTTCCTCGGTCGGGGTTTATTTTGCCGGGACACGATCCCGGCGGCTCTGGCCGCAAGGGATCAATTTCCGGCGAGTACCGCTGCTGCGGGCACTCGCCAACGGCTGCTGTTCTGATATGCTGATTGCTTGCGAACCTTGAGGGTACGACATGCAAAAGCCTGACAGGATCGATTTCGCCAAACTGCTCGGGTTCGAGCTGGTGACCCGGGAACTCTTGGAAAACTTCGATCTCCAAGAGGAAACGATCGGAGCCAAACTCGGCGCCAAAGTTGGCGGGGGCATCGAGGCGACCGATTCGGAGAAGTAAGGCTCGCGCGGCCGGTCCTTGGCCGTAGCATGCGGGGAAACCTCACCAAGCAGGTTTGCTGTCCCCGGCGGTCACCGACTCACATTGATCATAGGTGTCGCGCATCGGCACGACCGTGCTCGGGCGAGAAGATCTAAGCGGCACTGAACAATCGGTAGGAAAGGGCGCGCTGCCTAGCGATAGGCCCAGGCGGGGGTCGGCCTGTCGACGCCGGGCGCGGGAATCGCGATCGCGTTGCCGTAATCGGAGATGAAGAAGGAACTGTCGCTCTTGCCGATATAGGGTAACGCCAGCGAGCTTCCCCTGGCGTCATTCGAATCAATGGCTTCCGGGAACAGGGCGCTGAAGGGCTCGACCGCGTCTGGCACGGCCGCGTTCTGCCCTTGGATGTCAAAGGCGCGCGCCGGCTTGGGAGCGATAACCACCGCCGCCGTGCAACAAACCAGAATCAGAGCGAGATATTTCATGGCAATCCCCCGAAGCTGCTCTGCGTCAGCCGAAGCAGAGGATAGCGAATATTCGCGGCAAGAGGAAGTGTGCAAAAGCGGCAACATTGAGAAAATGGCGGGATCGCTCCGCCGCCCGGCGCTTGTCACCGCCGCTGTTTCGCCTGGGCCACGGCGCTGATACAAGCCTCGCTGATGGCCCCGCGCATCCTCTATGTCGTCACCGAGGACTGGTACTTCTTGTCGCATCGGCTGCCGATGGCTCGCGCCGCCAAGGCGGCGGGCTACGAGGTGCACGTCGCGACCCGAATCAAGCATGGCGAGGCCGCCATTGCCAGGGAAGGCTTCGTCCCGCATGCGCTCGATTGGAGCCGGGGCAGCCTCTCGCCGCTCGGCAGTTTCTGGGCGGTTCTCGCGCTGCGCCGCTTGATCCGCGAGTTGAAGCCCGACATTCAGCACAACGTTTCGCTGAAGCCGGTGCTGCTCGGCACCACGGCGAGTCTCGGCGTCGCCGGCACGGCGGTGGTCAACAGCCTGACAGGGTTGGGCACGCTATTCATCGGCGAGGGGCGCGTCAGTGGGCTTACGCGCAAGGCCGTGCGCTATGCCCTGTCCCGGCTGCTGCGGCGAAGACGAAGCCGCACCGTCGTGCAGAATCCCGACGACCGCGCCTTTGTGCTCGGTCTCGGCGTTCCCGCCGAGAGCGTCCTAATCATTGCCGGGTCGGGCGTCGACACCGAGAAGCTAACCCCGCTACCCGAGCCGCCTCCGCCCATCACCGCGGCCTATGTCGGACGCATGCTCGCCGACAAGGGCGTGCTGACGCTAATCGATGCTTTCTCGCGCCTGACCAAGCGGGGCCTGCCGCTGCAATTGCTGCTTGCCGGCGACTGCGACAAAGAGAATCCGGGCTCGCTCGCCCCCGAGCAGCTCCGCGAATTCGCCAGTCTCTACGGCATTCATTGGCTCGGCCATGTCACTGACATCGGCGAGGTCTGGGCGCGCGCGCATTTCGCCGTGCTCGCCTCGCGCCGCGAGGGACTGCCGAAGAGCTTGCTCGAGGCGGCGGCTTGCGGCCGCGCCATGGTGGCGACCGATGCGCCGGGCTGCCGCGAGATCGCCGTTGCGGGCGAGACCGCGTTGACCGTGCCGGTGGGCGATGCCGCGGCCTTGGCCGATGCCATGGCCGAGCTCGCCAACGATGCGGCGATGCGGCAGAGATTCGCCGCCAATGCACGGGCCCTGGTGGTGGCGAAATTCTCGGCCGAGGCGATCGGCCGCCAGACCATCGACCTCTACGATCAGTTGATGGCGTCCTAGGCTGCCCCGCCGTTTTCCGAGCGCATCATGCGCGCAAGGCCCTGTCGTGTCGCGACCTCGGGACGCCAGCCGAGCCCCGCGAGCTTCGAGGCATCGATCACGAAGCTCGAGGAGATGCGCTCCCAGTCCGCCTCCCTGCCGAACGACTTCATCAGCCGCATGATGGCCCCCGACGGGACGGTAACCAGGTGAGGCGGTCGCCCAAGCCCTTCGCGCATCGACGCGACGATATCGGCGACACTGATCGGCTCGGCATCGGCCACCAGGTAGGTCTCGTTCTCGGCAGCCGCCGCGGTGAGCGCGAGCGAGACCGCCGACGCAAGATTCTCGAGCGCCAGCAGCGAACGGCGATTGGTGAGACGGGCAAAGGGGAGCGGCATCGGCGTCTTGGCCAGCGTTGCGAGCGCCGCGATATTGCCTTTGACGCCCTTGCCATAGACCACGGCGGGGCGGAGCACGGTGAAGGCAACGCCGCTCTGCGCCAGCAGCGTCTCGCCCCGCAATTTGGCGCGCCCATAGTCGTCGGTAGGCAGCGCCTGATCTTTTTCGGTGATGATGTGCTCGGCCGCGACGCCGACCTGCGCCCTGACCGATGAGATGAACACCAGCCGCTCGACCTTGCCGCGCGCCTGCACGCCGAGTTCGCCGACGGCCTCACCGTTGATGCGGCTGTAGAGCGCGCCCTCGAGCGAGCCGGGGCCGTGCGCAATGCCGGCGAGGTGCACCACATGGCTGATGCCGTCCAGCAGCCCGGACCAATCGGCCGGTTGCGCGAGATCCGGCATCGCCACCCGCTCCACCCCGGTGAACGCTGGGATCGCCGACGGGTCTCGCGACGCCGCCCTGACCTGCCAACCTTCCTTGGCAAGCGCCTTCGTCAGGGACTTGCCGATGAAGCCGGAGGCGCCGGTGATGAGCACGCGTCGCGGCATGGCTAGCGTCCCCTGCCAAGGGCGTAGAGCGTAAGCGCGGTCGCCGCCGCGCCAAACCCGAGACACAGCAGATCGACGGCAAGCCTATCAGCCACCACCGTGACGATGGCGAGCGCGGCCAACAGAAAGCAGAGCAGGAAAATGCGTGTCGTCACCTGCGGTACGCTCAAGCCGGCGGTCACGCCACGCTGATAATAATGCGTGCGGTGCGCCGACAAAATTGGCTCTTTCGCCGCCGCACGGCGGAACAGGGTGACGGTCGGATCGGCGAGCGTGTAGAGCGCCAGCAGCAGCGCCGCGGCGAGGTGGCTGTGCGCGACGACAACCAGCATGAAGGCGAGGATGAGTCCGATCGGCAGGCTTCCGGTATCGCCGAGGAAGATCCGCGCCGGGTGCTTGTTGAAGATGGCGAAACCGAGCACGGCGCCAAGCAGCGCGAGCGCCAGCAGCCCGACGGTGTCGGGCACCGCGCCAAGCGCCCGGAGCACAATAATCCCCAGCGTCATCGGCACCACCTGCGCCACCATCATCCAATCGAGGCCGTCGAGGAAATTGACGGCGTTCACGAACCAGACGATGCCCAGCACCAACAGCACATCCTCGATAACCGCCGGCATCAGGCCGGGGAACACCCGGAAAGACTCGGGCAGCGCGCCGATCACTACGATGGCGGCGAGGAATTGGCCGAGCAGGCGCGCCCACACTGAAAGCGGGCGCGCGTCGTCGATGGCGCCGAGCAGGGTAAGCCCGGCAGCCGCGGCCAGCGGGCCGAGCAGCTTCGGCTCGGCCCCATGCATCCACAAGACGATGCCGAGCGCGCATCCTGCGAACACCGCCGCCATGACGCCAAGGCCGGCGCCTTGCGGCGTCGCAATGCTATGCGAGGAACGGTCGTTGGGATGCGCCAGCAGATGCCGCATGAGGATCGGCCGCAAGATCGCGATCAGCAGCGCCGAGAGGCCCGCGCATCCGGCGACCACCATGGCGGCCCAAAGCGCAGACGGAGGTTGCGGCATGCCTGCTAGTGAAGCGTGCGCGAGGCGGGCTGCCATTCGCCCTTGCCCGCGATCGGATGCGCGCCGCCCGCCGGCACATAGCCCTCGACGGTGGTGCGCAGCACGTCCTGCATCTCCACCTCGTCCATCCTGTGGATCGCGTCCTCGAGCCGTTCCAACACCGCGGCCAGCTCGTCGTAGGGCACGATCGGTTCCGAGTTCTTGAAGATGCGTGGATGGCTGGTGCCGGTCGTGTTCTCGCCGATCAACAGCTCCTCATAGAGTTTCTCGCCGGGGCGCAGGCCCACATATTCGATGGCGATGTCGCCATCGGGATGCTTGTCGTCGCGAATTTCGAGGCCCGACAGGCGGACCATGGTGCGGGCGAGATCGTCGATCTTCACCGGCGTGCCCATCTCCAGCACGAACACTTCGCCACCGGTCGCCATGGTGCCAGCCTGGATCACCAACTGAGCGGCCTCGGGGATCGACATGAAATAGCGGATCACCTCGGGGTCGGTGACGGTCACCGGCCCCCCATTCCGGATCTGGCTGCGGAACAGCTGCACCACGGAGCCCGAGGAATCCAGCACATTGCCGAACCGCACCATGGTGAAGATGGTGCGGGTGCCGCGCTCCTGCGCCAGTGCCTGGAGGATCTGCTCGGCCAGGCGCTTGCTGGCGCCCATGATATTGGTCGGGCGAACCGCCTTGTCGGTCGAGACCAGCACGAACCGCTCGACCCCGAGTTCCTTGGCCACGTCGGCGACGACCAGAGTTCCGAACGTATTGTTCTGCAAACCGGCAAACGGATTCATCTCGACGATCGGCACATGCTTGTAGGCGGCGGCGTGATAGATCACCTCCACCCCTAGCTCCTGAATGGTGCGGGCCACGAGCTTGCGGTCGAGCACCGAGCCGAGCACGCCGGTCACGGCGGTCGGTGTCGATCCGCCGACGTCTTCTTCCTTTAGTAACCGCCGCTTGAGCTCCTCGATCTCCAGCGAAATCTCGTACAGCGCGACCTCTGACAGTTCGAACAGCACCAGCGTCCTCGGGCCCAAGCGCAATAGCTGGCGGGTCAGCTCCGAGCCGATCGAGCCGCCGGCGCCGGTGATCATCACCACCTTGCCGCGCACATTGGCAGTCAGCAGTTCGAGATTGGGGATGACCGGATCGCGCCCCAGCAAGTCCTCGACGTCGATCGGCCGCAGGTCGCTCACCTGGACATGGCCGGAGGCGATCTCCTCGAGCGCCGGGAGGGTCTTCACCACCACGGGAAAGGCCTCGAGCGCCCGCAGCGCGATGCGCCGCTCGCTGCGCAACGCCGACGGCGTCGCGAGCAGCACTTCCTTCACGTTCTCCTCGGCGATCAGCTTGGCGATCTTCTCTGGACGCGCCACCTTCAAGCCGTGCACGAACTGGCCGGCAAGCGAGGGATTGGAATCGATGAAGGCGACGGGCTTGTAGCCGCCGGCCTCGTTCAGCGCACGCAATAGCTGGATGCCGATCGTGCCCGCGCCGTAAATGATCACCGGCTTCCGCTCATCGAAGCCCGCCGGCTTATGCTGCGGGGCCGCCGAGAGCAGCGCCGCGCCTGCCCACTGTCGGCTCAGGCGAATGAGACCGGCGGCGATCAGGCCGTAGATCACCACCGCCGAACGCGGATGATCCTTGACCCCGCTCATATAAACGAGCAGCGCCCACAGCAGGGCGGCGATGACCACCGCGGTATAAATACGCGTGGTGCCTTCGGGCCCGATGAAGCGGGTCACCAGCTTGTACAGCCCGCGCATATGGAAGACGGTGACGCCGATGATGGGGGCGGCGATCAGCAGCGCCCATTTGTCCAGGCTCTCGGGCACGTAGAGCCGGCTGAGCCTAAGCGTATAGGCGGCCCACAGCGCGATGCTGAGCATCACGATGTCGTTGAGGATCAGGAGTGTCCGCTTGAACCAGCGAGGACGCTCGATCAGCCATACGGCCAGACGCATTGAAGGCCACCCCGTACCGGCCTTGAAATGCCGGCTTTTTCCCGATCTTCGCCCGCGGCGGGTGAGTGCGATGCACCATATCTGAAGCGTTGGGCGAACGGAAGCGAAGCCGCGCCGGACCTGAACCCGCGCCAAAAGCGGGCGTCGCCACCTTTAGCCGAGGATCAGCACCAGCAACCGGCGGGGGCCGTGCGCGCCCCTGACGATGGTTTGCTCGATATCCGCCGTCCGCGACGGCCCGCTGATCAGGTTGACGGTCCGGGGAAGCGTCCCCTTGCCGCAGATCGTCCGCAGCCGGTCCCACGCCTCCTCGTACGAGCCGACGATATCCGCCGTTTCGATCAAAACGGTGTGGGCCTCCGGCAGGAAATTCAGCGTGGTCGGGTTTGCGGGACCCGACATCAGGAACAAGGTGCCGGTTTCCGCCGCGGCCACTGCGGCGCGCGACAGTGCGGCCTGGTCGGCTGGGCCCGCGGGCCCGATCGAGCGCTCGATGTCCCAGGCTTCGCGCCACGGGAGTGCGGCAAGCTTCGCATCCCTGCCCATGCGGATGCGCGGCGGCAAATTGCAGATGCCGAGATAGGACGCGATCGCCGCCACCGCCTCCTTGCGCGTCGGCACTTGCCGGACGTCGGCGCCTTGCGCGGCGAGCATCTCGGTGAACAGCGCCAGGCATGCCGCGCGGTCCCCCTTGGCACGCGAGGGAATCGTGCCAGGCCGATGGCGCTCGAGCCGGCGCTCGACCGAAGCCTTGCGCGCGCGGTCCAAGCTCGCCACGCCGAGCGAGGCGCGAATGCGTTCCATGACAATGGAACGTGCGTCCTGCTGCGCGCTCATCGGCGATCCTTTTGCGTGGCCCGAGCGTAAAGCTGTTGGAAAGTCTTGCCTTGCGGAGCGGGGAGATCGCGCACCGATGTCCAAGCCCACATCAGCGGCAACTGGCTTAATCGTCCGCGCGCGCCCGCGCGCCGCGCGAGATACCGCGCCATCGCGCCGGCAATTGCATGGTAGAGGCGCGGCCGTTTCGCCGCGAAGGCCCAGAGCTTCAGCATGAGACGCTCGAAGCGGGGCGGGTTGCCGCGCGCGTAGTCGCGCTCCCGCCACGCCCGCATCATATCGGGGAGGGGGATCTCCATCGGGCAGACCGCCTCGCAGCGCCCACAAAAACTTGAAGCGTTGGGAAGATCGCGCGCGCGGTCGATGCCGGTGAGTTGCGGCGTCAGCACCGCGCCCATCGGGCCGGGATAGATCGAGCCGTAGGCATGGCCGCCGATCGCGCCATAGACCGGGCAATGATTGAGGCAGGCGCCGCAGCGGATACAGCGCAACATGTCGGCGAACTCATTACCGAGCATCTCGCTCCGCCCATTGTCGAGCAGCACCACGTGATAGGCGGTGGGGCCGTCCGGATCGCCCTCGCGGCGCGGACCGGTGAAGAAGCTCGTATAGGTGGTGATCTCCTGACCCGTGGCCGAGCGCGCCAGCAACCGCAGGATCGTCGCGGCGTCCTCGAGCGTCGGCACCATCTTCTCGATCGAGGCGATGACGATGTGCATGCGCGGCAAGGTCGAGGTCAGGTCGCCGTTGCCCTCGTTGGTGACGATCACCGAGGAGCCCGTCTCGGCGATCAAGAGATTGGCGCCGGTGATGCCGACATCGGCGGCGAGGAATTTTTCGCGCAGCAGCGCCCGCGCCTCGGCCACCAGATATTCCGCCCGGTCGAGCCTCCGCCCGCGCGGCAGGCGCTCGTGCTTGCGGCGAAATTCGTGCTCGATCGTCGCTTTGTTGAGATGGATGGCCGGCGCGATGATATGGCTCGGCGGCTCGCCCCTGAGCTGGATGATGTATTCGCCGAGATCGGTCTCGACCACCTCGATCTTCGCCGCCTTCAGATGCTCGTTAAGCCCGATCTCCTCGCTGACCATCGACTTGCCTTTGGTGACGAGCTTGGCTTGGGCCTGTTCGCAGAGCTTGAGCACGATGGCTCGTGCGTCTGCCGCGGCGGGCGCGTAATGCACTTCGCCGCCGCTCTCGATCACCTTGCGCTCATACGCCTCGAGATAAAGATCGAGATGCGACAGCGTATGATCCTTGATGGCGCGAGCTTCCTCGCGCAGCGTGTCGAATTCGGGCAGCTTCGCTTTGGCCGCCGCGCGCTTGGAGACGAAGCCGCGCTTGACGTTGAGCAGCGCCTTTTGCAGCGATCTGTCGGCGAGGGCTTCAGCCGCCGCCGACGTGAAGTCATGTTTTGCGTTTGCCATCCCCCGTTCGCCGCTCATCGCCTCTGTCGCGGCGCGGCGATCGCCGGGTCTTCCGTCATCCCCGCCAAAACCTCGGCCACGTGGCGCGCTTCGACCTTCACCCCCTCGCGCTCGAGCCGGCCGGCGATTTGCATGAGACAGCCGAGATCGCCGGAAAGCACCGTCGTGGCGCCCGTGCCGGCGATGTCATGGATCTTGGCATCGAGAATGGCGCCGGAGATTTCCGGGTATTTGACCGAAAACGCGCCGCCGAAGCCGCAGCACGCCTCGCTCTCGCCAAGCTCGACCAGGGTCAGGCCCGCGACACTGTTGAGGAGCCGCCGCGGCGCCTCGCGTACATGCATCTCGCGCAAGGACGAGCAGGAATCGTGATAGGTGACACTTCCCGGATAGGCCGCATCGACTTGGCCGACCTTCAGCACACCAGCGAGAAACGACGTGAGTTCGAAGCTCTTGGCGGCAAGCGCTGCGGCGCGATCGGCGAACTCGGGGTCCTCGGCGAGCAGGCGCGGGTAATGCAGCCGCAACATGCCGGCGCATGAGCCCGACGGCGCCACCACGTAATCGTAGCCCTCGAAGGTCTCGACCACCTGTCTTGCGATTGCCGCAGCGTCCTTGCGGTCGCCGGAATTATAGGCTGGCTGGCCGCAACAGGTCTGCGCACGGGGCACCTCGACCCTGGCGCCGGCGTCCTCCATCAGCTTGATCGCGGCAAAGGCGATGCTCGGCCGGAACAGATCGACCAGGCAGGTGACGAACAGACCGACCAGCGGGCCTTGCTGCGATGGGGCAGGCGTGGGAGGCATGGCGGCAGCCCTGGATGGTTTCACCTGGTGGCGGGAAGGTGGAGCCACGATGTAGCATCGGCGGCGCGACTCAAGAAACGCGAATTCGACGCGGCCTAAGACGTGCGGGAGAGGGGAGGACAATGCGGGCGCGGGCCCTGGCAATGCTGGCACTGTCGCTGCCACCGCTCGCCGTGGCGGAGCCCGCTCTTGCCGAGCCGGTGACGCTCGTCACGCCGCTGGTTTATGGCACCCATTTGCCTGGGTTGGGCGAGCCCGCGGCGAGCCTCGCCAGACTGATCAAGGAGCGCTCCGGCGGCACTCTGCTGCTCGATCTGAAACAGCCCGGCGACGGCACCATGCCGCAAGACATCCTCGACAAGGTCTCGGCCGGCACCGTCGATGCCGGCTTCGCCACCGCCAGCTATTGGTCCGCCAGGCTCCCCGCCGCTTCGCTGTTCGCGGGCTACCCCTTCGGTCCTGACGGCAAGGGCTATCTCAATTGGTTCGAGCAGGGCAACGGCCGCAAGCTCTACCAAGAGATGTACGACCACGCGGGGCTGAAATTGCACGTCGTGCCGTGCGCCTTCGGCGGCGCGGAGACCGGCGGCTGGTTCGTCAAGGAGATCAAGACCTCCGAGGATATCGAAGGCCTGCGCATGCGTATTTTCGGGCTTGGCGGCAGGGTCATGGCTCGACTCGGCGCCATCACCATGCTCGTGCCGGGCGGCGATGTCGTTGCGGCTTTCGACAAAGGGCAGATCGATGCCGCCGAGCTTTATCCTCCGGCCGTCGATGCGCAATCGGGGCTGAAGGACAAGGTCAAGCTGATCTATCTGCCGGGTTGGCACCAGCCCGAGACGGTGCTCGAACTCATCGTCAACAAGGATCGCTGGGATTCCCTCACCGATCGGGAGCGCGGGCTGATCGACGGCGCTTGCCTCGCCACGCTCCAGTCGACGCTGAACGATAGCGCCAAGCTCCAAGCAGACGCGCTTGCCGATTTTGCCAAGGCCGGCGTCCGTATCGAGAATTTTCCGCAAGGCGTGCTCGCGTCCTTGCGCCAAGCCTGGGTCGACGTCGCCAAGGACGAGGGCGACCAGGACTATTTCTTCAGGACCGTGCTCGATGACATCGAGAAATTCGGCGCCAAGGCGCAAGCGCCCTCGGCGTCAGGCGTGCCGAACGTCTCGGCCGAGCCGAGTGCCCGGGCCGAGACGAAAGCCACGCCGTAAGGCGATTGCCTATTGTGTCTGAAGATAGGCGATGATGTTGGCCCGCTCCCCGGCGTCAGGGACGCCCTGGAACAATTGCGCCATCGGCGAATCCGGAAGCATCGCCTTAGGATTGGTGATCCAAGTGTCGATATGCTCTGGGGTCCAAACGAAGCCGTCGTCGCCGAGTTTCTTCATGCCCGCCGAGTAGGTATAGTCCGGCGCGCTCGCGGCTTTACGCCCGACGATGCCCTTGAGCTCCGGTCCCACGCCATTCGTCTGGAAGTTGTGACAGATGCCGCATTTGGCGAAGGCCTCTTTGCCCTTGGCGGCGTCGCCTTCGGCAAGCGCGGGTCCATGCACGGCAAGCAACGCAAATGCACTCAGTCCAATAAGCTGGAAACTCCTCATCTCAATCCTCCTTTAGTCGTCCGTCAGAGATCTCCAGCGCTCTGTTTGGACGATGGCCCAGCGTTCTCCCTTGGTCTTGTTGTCGTTCGGCGACTGTAGCAGAACGCCGCAAGCCCACAAAAGTGGGGACCTGCGGCATCGTAACTCGGAACAACCCTAACGGTTGCCTTGCCAGGGCCGGGGAATTGCCGTTCGCGGGCCACGGCTTCTTGCCCGCCGGGCCTTAAGCATGCGAAAGACTAGGCTCGGTTTTCCTTAAAAGCATTGTTTCGGACGCGCTCGGAGCCTCGGATGTCGCATATCGCCTTGCCCAGCCCCGATCTCGCGGTCATGCAGCGCAGGAACGACATCCTGAAGCAGCTGAAGAAGGTCGCTCCCGGCGCGAGCTTGATCACCGACCAGGAGGGACGCCGCACCTTCGAGACCGACGCGCTCACCGCCTATCGTTGCCTGCCGTTGGCGGTAGTGCTGCCGGCGACTACCGAGGAGGTGAGCGCCATCCTCCGCTTCTGCCATGAGAACCACATCAAGGTCGTGCCGCGCGGGGCCGGCACCTCGCTTTCGGGTGGGGCGTTGCCGCTCGAAGACGCGATCGTGCTGTGTGTTTCGCGCATGAACAAGGTGCTGTCCGTCAACCTCACCAACCGTGTGGCGCATGTCGAAGCTGGCATCACCAATTCGGCCATCACCGACGCGGTCGCGAGCGACGGTTATTTCTACGCGCCCGACCCGTCGAGCCAGATCGCCTGCACCGTCGGCGGCAATGTCGCCACCAATTCCGGCGGCGCGCATTGCCTGAAATACGGGGTCACCACCAATAACGTGCTCGGCGTCCGCATCGTGCTGATGGACGGCGAGATCATCGATATCGGCGGTCCGAGCCTCGATCCGGCCGGCTACGACTTCCTCGCCCTGATCGTCGGCTCGGAAGGCCAGCTCGGCGTCGTCACCGAGGTCACGGTGCGGCTGCTCAAGGCGGCGGAAAGCGCGCGCCCGATGCTGCTCGGCTTCGAGTCCAACGAGGCGGCGGGCGGCTGCGTCGCCGCCATCATCGGCGCCGGCATCATTCCCGTGGCGCTCGAATTCATGGACCGGCCGGCGATCCACGTCTGCGAGCATTTCGTCGCCGCCGGCTACCCGCTCGACGTCGAGGCGCTGCTGATCGTCGAGGTGCAGGGCTCCGAGGACGAGATCGACATGCTGCTCGAGAAGATCGGCGAGATCGCCCGCGACTTTAATCCGACGGTCATGCGTCGGAGCGGCAGCAAGGAGGAGAGCGACAAGATCTGGAAAGGCCGCAAGGCCGCGTTCGGCGCCATCGGCCAGCTGTCGGATTATTACTGCATGGACGGCGTGATTCCGCTGTCGAAGTTGCCCAAGGCGCTCGACGAGATCGGCTGGATCTGCCGGCGCTACCGTTTCGACGTGGCCAACATTTTTCATGCCGGCGACGGCAATCTGCACCCGCTGATCCTGTACAACGCCAACGACCCGCTACAGCTCGAGCGGGTCGAGCTGTGCGGCGCCGAGATCCTGAAGCTGTGCGTCGAGCTCGGCGGCTGCCTCACTGGCGAGCATGGCGTCGGCATCGAGAAGCGGGAGCTGATGCGCCTGCAGTACTCCGAGGCCGATATCATGCAGCAGATGCGGGTCAAGGCCGCCTTCGATCCCGAATGGCTGCTCAATCCCGGCAAGGTGTTTCCGCTGGAAGAGGTCGGACCGCAGTGACCGGACATATGCGTGTCGGTTTCCACGCTCCCGATACCGTTGAGGAGCTTGCCTATCTCGTGGCCGAGGCCGCCGATACGCGCACGCCGCTCGAGGTGATGGGTCGCGGCACCAAGCGCGAGGTCGGACGTCCCGTGCAATATGGCGCGGTGCTGAGCACCGAGAACCTCACCGGCATCCCTCTCTATGAGCCGAGCGAACTGGTGCTGGTGGCCCAGGCCGGCACGTCGATCGCCCAGATCGAACAGGTGCTTGCCGAGCATGAGCAGGAAATGCCTTTCGAGCCCATCGATCTCGGGCCGGTGCTCGGCTTCGGGCGGGGGCAGGGCACGATCGGCGGGCTGGTCGCCACCAATTTTTCCGGCAGCCGGCGCATCCTCTCGGGCTCGGTGCGCGATCATGTGCTCGGCGTGCAGGCGGTCAATGGCAGCGGCGAAACCATCAGGGCCGGCGGCCGGGTGATGAAGAACGTCACCGGCTACGATCTCAGCCGCGCGCTTGCCGGCTCCTGGGGCACGCTGGCGGTGATGACCGAAATCGCCATCAAGGTGCTTCCCGCCCAGCGCGAGGTCCGCACCGTGCTGTGTTTCGGCCTCGCCGATCCGAACGGCATCGAGGCGCTGTGCCTGGCCATGGGTACGCCCTTCGAAGTGTCCGGCACGGTGCATATGCATGCGGAACTGGCCGAGCGCCTCTCCGACCAGGAGATCGCCAATGCCGGCGCCTCCGTGACCGCCATCAGGGTGGAAAATTTCCCGGCCTCCGCCCGCTATCGCTCCAGCCGGCTGAAGCAGATGTTGCAGGCTTATGCGCCCGCGCTCGAGCTCGATACGTTGCGCAGCCGCGCCTTCTGGGACGAGATCAGGACGCTGAAGATGTTTCAACAGGCAGAGCGCCCGCTCTGGCGCATCTCCACCGTGCCAACCGCCGCGGCCAAGCTCGTGCACAATCTCGCTCGCAAGATCGACGTGCGCGTGCTGTACGACTGGTCGGGGGGCCTGATCTGGCTCGAGACGCCGCCGATCTCCGACGCCGGCGCCGTCGAGATCCGCCGCAACCTCGCCGAAATCGGCGGTCATGCCACTCTGATCCGCGCCGAGGCGCCGGCCCGCGCCGCGATCGACGTGTTCCAGCCGCTCGACAAGCCGGTTATGGCGCTGACGGCTGCTCTCAAGCGGGCATTCGATCCGGTGGGAATTCTCAATCCCGGCCGGATGTATCCGGGGATATAGGCGACACATGCAGACCAGCTTCAACGCCGTCCAGCTCTCCGACCCGACCATCGCCCGCGCCGACGAGATTTTGCGGCGCTGCGTGCATTGCGGGCTATGCACCGCGACCTGCCCCACTTATGTGCTGACCGGGGACGAGCGCGATTCCCCGCGAGGCCGCATCTATCTGATGAAGCAGATGTTCGAGGAGCGCGAGGTGACGCCGTCGATGACCTATCACATCGACCGCTGCCTCTCTTGCTTCTCCTGCATGACCGCCTGTCCCTCCGGCGTCGACTACATGCATCTCGTCGATCTCGCCCGCGTGCGCATCGAGGCCAAGGGCCACCGCACCCCGCGCCAACGCGCGCTGCGCTGGATCCTCAGCAAGGTGCTGCCCAATCCGCGCAGATTCCGCGCGGCGCTGACCCTCGGCTGGGCGGCGCGGCCGTTTCGCGGGCTGATCGCCAAGGCAGGCTTCGAGCGGCCCGCGGCCTGGCTCGATCTCGTCCCGCGCAAGCTGCTGAACACGGCGAAGCTCACCAAGCCGAAATCGGTGATCGGCAAGGATCCCAAGGCGAAGCGGGTGGCGTTGATGCTCGGCTGCGTGCAGGAGACGCTGGCGCCCTCGATCAGCCTCGCGGCGATCAGGCTGCTGCGGCGCCACGGCGTCGACGTGATCGTGGTGAAGGACGAGACTTGCTGCGGCGCGCTGGTGCATTCGCTCGGCAAGGAGGAGGAGGCGCGCGACTACGCGCGACGCAATATCGACGCCTGGACCGCCGTCATCCGCGAGAAGCCGCTCGACGCGATCCTGGTGACCACCTCGGGCTGCGGCACCATGGTCAAGGACTACGGCAATCTGCTGGCGCGCGACCGCGGCTATGCCGAGCGCGCCGCTTATGTCGGCAAGCTCGCCCGCGACATCACCGAGTTCATCAGCGAGGTCGGTTTGGTGCCGCCGGTGCTGTGGACGGGCTTGCGCATCGCCTATCACGCGCCTTGCTCGCTCCAGCATGGGCAGAAGCTCGACACTCTGCCGCTCACGCTGCTGGAGCAGGCCGGCTTCAACATTCTCGACATCCCCGAGGGGCATCTCTGCTGCGGTTCGGCCGGCACCTATAATCTGCTCGAGCCTGAGCTGTCGGGACAGCTGCGCGAGCGGAAGCTCGCCAATATCGCCAAGGTCGAGCCCGACGTGATCATCACCGCCAATATCGGCTGCATGACGCAGCTGCAGGGCGGCACCACAGCCCCCTTCGTCCACACCATCGAGATGCTCGATTGGGCGACCGGCGGGCCTGCGCCGGAGGTGCTCGGCGCGCTCAAGGACAAGGGCCACCCCATCGAGGCCCTGGTCGAGCTCGCCAAGCAAACCGCCCTGGTCGATTAGCCTTCCGGCTCAGGAGCCGGTTCGATCATTGATGACTGATCAATGATCATGGGCTAGAAGCGGGCGGCCGGAGCCTTTGCAAACCAAGCCGAAATTCCCATGAACAAGAAGGACGATCGCCCCGAGGCCCGCCTGCCGAAGGGCCTCTTCGACGTTCCCGCGGGCGAGATCCGCGCGAGCCGGGAGATGCTCGACACCATCAGAGGGGTTTTCGAGTCCTACGGCTTCGAGCCGCTCGACACCCCGGCCATCGAATATTCCGACGCGCTCGGCAAGTTCCTGCCCGACCAGGACCGGCCCAACGAGGGCGTGTTCTCCTTCAAGGACGACGACGAGCAATGGCTGTCGCTGCGCTACGACCTGACCGCGCCGCTCGCCCGCTACGTCGCCGAGAATTACCAGAACCTGCCGAAGCCGTTCCGCCGCTATCAGGTGGGCCCGGTGTGGCGCAACGAGAAGCCGGGTCCCGGCCGCTTCCGCCAATTTACTCAGTTCGATGCCGACACGGTCGGCGCCGCGTCGGTCGCCGCCGACGCCGAGCTTTGCATGCTCGCCGCCGACACGCTCGAGGCGCTCGGCGTCCCGCGCGGGCAATACCTCATCAAGGTCAACAACCGCAAAGTTTTGGACGGCGTGCTCGAGTCTATCGATCTCGGGGGCGACGCAAACTTCGGCAAACGCCTCACCGTGTTGCGCGCTATCGACAAATACGACCGTTTAGGTGAGGGGGGCGTGCGCCTTCTGCTCGGCAAAGGCCGCAAAGACGAAAGCGGTGATTTCACCAAAGGGGCAGGGCTCACCGAGGCCCAGTCAAAATTGATTATCGACTACATCCGCGCCCAACAATTCACTCCGTTGGAGTACGTCGGCCCCGATGCGAAAGATGACCGAGGAGCGCTCCAACAGTTTAAGACCCGTGAGGGAGAGCCCGCAGGCATTTTCCGGGTGAACAACGAGTTCACGATTCAGAATCTGCGAAAAGCCTTTGGAAGTATCCCAAGAGCGGCAGCGGGGCTCGACGAGCTTGAATCAATCGCCAACTTGACGCTAGCCGCCGGATTTACAGAGAAGCAGATCGCAATCGACTCCTCCGTCGTGCGCGGACTCGAATATTACACCGGCCCCGTGTTCGAGGCTGAGTTGACGGCTCCCATCAAGGACGAGCGCGGCCAGCCCATCAGGCTCGGCTCCGTCGTCAGCGGCGGGCGCTACGATGGCCTCGTCGAGCGCTTCACCGGCGAGAAGGTGCCCGCGACGGG
The DNA here is from genome assembly GCA_963750975.1 of uncultured Alphaproteobacteria bacterium. Taxonomy (GTDB): domain Bacteria; phylum Pseudomonadota; class Alphaproteobacteria; order Rhizobiales; family Methyloligellaceae; genus Methyloceanibacter. The sequence continues at coordinate 66,548 of CAVVSX010000013.1, forward strand.
CATCTCAATTGGCGTGTCGCGGCTGCTGTTCGGCCTCCAGCGCCTCGGCAAGTTCAAGACCAGCGCCACGCAAGGCCCGGTCGTCGTGCTGGTGCTCGACCGCGACCGCATCGCCGATTACCAGAAGATGGCGCAAGAGCTCCGCCAAGCCGGCATCCGTGCCGAGCTGTATCTCGGCGAGTCCGGCATGAAGGCGCAAATGAAATATGCCGACCGGCGCGGCTCGACTTGCGTCGTCATCCAGGGCGGCGACGAGAAGGCGAAGGGCGAGGTGCAGATCAAGGACCTGGTGCTCGGCGCCACGCTCACCTCGATCGAGGACCGCGAAGAATACTTAAAGAAGCAGGCCGAGGCGCAGTTCGCCGTGCCCGAATCTCAGCTTGTCGAAAGGGTTCGGCAAGTTCTCGCCCGCCATAAAGCCTAGCCATGGCCGCTGAATCGGCGAAAGAGTTCGAGGCTCTCCAAGCCCAAGCCACGACGCTGCTCGATCTGTTCGGGCGGTCGGGCTACGAGCAGGTTGCGCCCTCGATCATCCAGCCCGCCGGCATCTTCCTCGACCAGATCGGCGAGCAGCTCCGAAGCCGCACCTATGTCTTCACCGATCTTGCCGGCGACGAGCTTTGCTTGCGGCCCGATCTGACCGTGCCGGTGTCGCGGCTTTATCTCGAGCGGCACCCGGAGGCCGATCAACCGGCGCGCTATTGCTACAACGGTCCCGCCTTCCGCTTTCAGCCGCAAGGCGTCGACGAGGCCCACCCGCGTGAATTCCGCCAGGCCGGCATCGAGTGCTTCGGCGAGAGCGACACGGAAAGCGCCGATGTCGAGATCGTGCTGCTCGCGGTCGAGGCCGTGCGCGCAGCGGGTCTGAAGAATTTGCGCCTGCGCTTCGGCGACATTGCCCTGTTCTATGCGCTGCTCGATGCGCTGGCGCTGCCCGAGCGCTGGCGGCTCAAGCTGCGGCACCATTTCTGGCGTCCGCCGGTGTTCCATGCGCTGCTCGCGCGGCTTGCCAAGGGCGAGCGGCCGAATGGCGACGGCCCGACCGCCGCACTTGCCGCCAGCCTCGCCGGGCTCACGACCGAGCGCGCCGAGGAGATGGTCGGCGCCTATCTCGACCAGGAAGGGTTGCCGCTGTCCGGCAATCGTACCCTCGGCGAGATCGCCGCACGGTTGCTCGACCACGCCGCGGACCTGCGCGCCGAGCCGCTGCCGCGCGAGGTAGCGACCGTCATCGACTATTACCTCGCCGTGTCGGCGCCGCCGAAAGAAGCGGGCGAGCGCATCGCCATGATCGCCAAGGGGGCAGGCGTCGATCTCGGCCCTGCGCTGTCAGCCTATACGCGGCGCTTCGAGCGTCTGGCGAACAGCGGCATCGATCTCAATCAGGCCGACATTCGCCACCGAATTCGGCCGTAGCCTGGAATATTATTCGGGGCTGGTGTTCCAGATCGAAGTCGCGGGCCTTGACGAGGCGATCGGGGGCGGGGGCCGTTATGACGGCCTGCTCGCCTATCTCGGCGCGCCAAAGCCGGTGCCGGCGATCGGCTCGGCCATCCACACCGAGCGGCTGCTTGCCGCGGTGGGGAGGGAAGCGTGATGGCGGCGAAGCTCCTCATCGCCGTGCCGTCCAAGGGCCGGCTCAAGGATCAGGCGGCCGCTCTGTTCGAGCGCGCGGGTCTTGCCTTGCGCAACAAGGGTCACGAGCGCGGCTATCGCGGCATGCTCGACGGGCTCGACGCTGTGGAGGTGGTCTACACCTCGGCCGCCGAGATCGTGCACGAGCTGAAATCGGGCCGGGTGCATCTCGGGGTCACTGGCGAAGATTTGATCCGCGAGACGCTGGCCGATGTCGACGGCTCGGTCGAATTCCTGAGGCCCCTCGGCTTCGGCCGCGCCGATGTGGTCGTCGCCGTGCCGGATTGCTGGATCGATGTCGCGCGGATGGCCGACCTCGAGGACGTCGCCGCGCAATTCGCCAGCGTGCACGGCAGGCGTCTGCGCGTCGCTACCAAATATATGAATCTGACCCGCCGGTTCTTTGCCGGTCACGGCGTCGCCGGCTATCGCATCGTCGAGAGCGTCGGCGCGACCGAGGCCACGCCGGCGGCGGGAACCGCCGAGCTGATCGTCGACATCACCACCACCGGCACGACGCTGCGCGCCAATCATTTGAAGGTACTGGAGGATGGGCTCATTCTGCGGTCGCAGGCGCACCTGTTCGCCGCGCGTGCCGCGCCTTGGACGGCGGCCGCCGGCAAGCTCCGGTCGGTCATTGTCGAGAAACTATCTTCCGTCAAATGATGAGCAATCATGTCCCGGCCGTGTTCACCGTGAGGTGAATGGCGGTGACGTCGTTGAAAGGTTAGGGTCCGCGCCATGAAAATTCGCATCATCCTCGCCACGCTGCTGCTCGCCGCCTGCGCTCAGACAGCCCTCGCCGCGCCTGCGCGCATCATCATCCTGCGCCATGGCGAGAAGGCCGATAAGTGGAAGCTTTGCGAGATCGGCCAGCAGCGGGCCGACGCGCTCGCCTTGAACTATCTCGGCAAGGGCGCCGCCAAGTCGCTGTTCACCGAAGGCAACGACCCGGCCTTCTTCTTCGCCATCACCCTGCATACGCTCGAGCTCGCTTCGCCGGCGGCCGCAAGCTGGTCAAAGCCGTTGATTCTTTATTCCGTGGTCCCGGAAAAAGGCGAGGATGACGAGGAGGCGGTCGAGACCCTCAACCGCCGCACCCAGGAAGCCGCGAGCAACATCATGCAGAACCCGGCCTTGAACGGGAAGACGGTGGTGATGGTGTGGGAGCACAAGCACATCGCCAATGAAAAGCTCGAAGCGAAGTTCGAGGGTCAGGGCGTGACGCTGCGGCATCTGCTCAAGCTCGACATCCTGCCCGGTGTGCCCAAGACCTGGCCCGGCGACACCTACGACTATTTCTGGGTCGTCGACTTCCCGGAGCACTCGAACGTTCCGTCCAAGTTCACCATGGTGAAGCAGGAGTTCGGCGCGTCGTTCCCAAAAGTGCCCGCCAACGACTGGGACACGCCTGACGGCCTCGACGCCGCGAGCGGCTGCAAGACGAAAACGGAAGATTGATCCGCAACGACTAGACCCGCGCGACGCTCAAGTCGCGCTCATCCTCGTCAATGTCGCCGGCCTTGGCCTTGGTCTCGGCGAGGCGATGGCGGCCAGGCGCTACGGGCTTGAGCTCGAAGAAGCGGCCGTGGAACTGCACCAGGCTCGAGCGGTGGCCGATCGAGACGATCGCCGCATCCGGGAGCCGCTTGAGCAGCAGGCGGTAGAGATCGGCCTCCGAGGCCTCGTCGAGCGCGCTGGTCGCCTCGTCGAGGAACAGCCAGTCGGGCTTTTGCAGCAGCGCGCGGGCGATCGACAGCCGTTGCTTTTCGCCGCCCGACAGCTTGTCGCTCCAATAGGCAGTCTGGTCCAACTCCGCGCGCAAGGGGGAAAGCCCCACCGCGTCGACCACCTCGTCGATCTCGGCAGGCGTGAAGGCATCTTCAGGCCCGGGATAAGCGAGCGCGCCGCGCAACGTGCCGAGCGGCAAATAAGGCCGCTGCGGCAGCACCAGCACGTTTGCTTCCTTGGGGATGCGGATCGAGCCGTCGCCGAACGGCCAGACGCCGCCGAGCGCGCGGAACAGGCTGGTCTTGCCCGAGCCTGACGGCCCCGTCACCAGCACCCGCTCGCCCGGCTCGATCGAGAACCCATCGACCTGCACGATCTGCTGACCGTTGGGCAGTCCGACGGAAAGATCGTTGGCGGAGAAATTGCGCGCGCCGTCGGCGACGACCTCCACCCGCGGCGCGGTCCCATCCAGCCCTTCCGCCCAGCCGATCGAAGCGTCGAACCCGGCCAGCCGGTTCAGCACCGCCTTCCAGTCGGCGATGCTGGTATAGGCCGTGACGAAGAAGGACAGCGCGCTCTGCACCTGGCCGAAGGCCGAGGAGATCTGCATCAGCCCGCCCAGCGTCATCGAGCCGAAGAAATAAACCGGGCTCACCACCAGGAACGGAAAGATGATGGCGACCTGCGAGTAGCCCGCCGTCAAGAAGGTCAACCGCTTGCGCCGGCGCATGATGTCGTACCAGTTGCGGATCACCCAGGAGAAGCGGTCGCGCAGATGCGCCTCTTCCGCCGGCTCGCCGGCGAGCAGCGTCACCTCCTCGGCATTCTCGCGCAAGCGCACCAGCGAGAAGCGGAAATCCGCCTCGTAGCGCTGCTGATCGAAATTGAGCTTCACCAGCGGGCGGCCGACCAGGTGGGTGATCCAGGTGCCGAGCACCGCATAGATCAGCGCCGCCCAGACGAGATAGCCGGGGATATTGTAGGTCTGCGAGCCGATCATCAGCGGCGTGGCCGACGACAGGGTCCATAGGATCACGACGAAAGAGACCAGCGTGACCACCGAGCCGAGCAGCGAGATGCCGATATCGAGCGTCGAGTTGATGAATTGGCGAATGTCGTCGGCGATGCGCTGGTCGGGGTTGTCGGCCTGATCGCCTTTTAGCCGCATGCGGTAATGCGTGCCCTGGCCGAGCCAGCGGCCGAGATAGCGCTGGGTGAGCCAGTTCCGCCACCTGATCTGCAGCCATTGCTGGAGATAGAGCTGATAGACGGCGCTGACGATGAAGAAGCCGGCGAGCAGGCTGAACACGCCGATCTGCCAGATGAAGGTGTCCCAGTCCTTGTTCTGCAGCGCCGTGTAGAAGGTGTTGTACCAGGCGTTGAAGCGCACATTGAGCCAGACCTGGAACAGCTGAAGCCCAATCACCGTCAACAACAATCCGCGGCCGGCCCATTTGTCCTCCGAGCGGAAATAGGGGACGGCAATCCGCGTGAAGTCTCTGTAGGTATTCTGAAAATTCGCCATGAACGGGCGGCTCCGGAAACTGGCCAGAGGGTAGGAGACACCGACCCGGCGGCGACGATAGGGCCAAAAACGACGCCCTGGGAAATTACGTTTCTGTAAGGCTTACGTGACCGGCGCGGGGCAGCAAGGGGCGGCCAATGGCCGCTACCGAGTGCTCCGTCCCGCTAGCTATGCAGCGGGTAAGGGCGAGGTCAACAGGCGGTCGGCTGCCGAACGAAAAAGGGCCGCTCCGAGGAGCGGCCCTTTGAAGTCTGCGACTTAAGTCTAGGCCTACATCATGTCCATGCCGCCCATGCCGCCGCCCGGCATGTGCGCGTGGCCTTCGGAGCCCTTCTTCGGCGCCTCGGCCACGCCAGCCTCGGTGGTGACGAGCAGGCCAGCCACGGAAGCCGCGTCTTGCAGCGCCGTGCGCACGACCTTGGCCGGGTCGATGATGCCCTTCTGGATCAGATCGCCATACTCGTTGTTCTGGGCGTCGTAGCCGTACGAAGCCGACTTATTCTCGAGCACCTTGCCGACCACGATCGAGCCCTCGACGCCGGCGTTCTCGGCGATCTGCCGGATCGGCGCCTGGAGCGCGCGGCGCACGATATTGATGCCGGCCTCCTGGTCGTCGTTGTCGCCCTTGGTCTTGATCGCCTTGGACGCCCACAGCAGCGCCACGCCACCGCCCGGCACGATGCCTTCCTCGACGGCCGCGCGGGTCGCGTTCAGAGCGTCGTCGACACGATCCTTCTTCTCCTTCACCTCGACCTCGGTCGCGCCGCCGACCTTGATCACGGCAACGCCGCCGGCGAGCTTGGCCAGCCGCTCTTGCAGCTTCTCCTTGTCGTAGTCCGACGAGGTGTCCTCGATCTGCTGCTTGATCTGGCCGATGCGGGCCTCGATGTCGGCCTTCTTGCCGGCGCCGCTGACGATGGTGGTGTCGTCCTTGGTGATCGCCACCTTCTTCGCCTTGCCGAGCATCTGCACGGTGACGTTCTCGAGCTTGATGCCGAGATCCTCGGAAATCAGCTCGCCGCCGGTCAGCACGGCGATGTCCTGCAACATGGCCTTACGACGATCGCCGAAGCCCGGCGCCTTGACGGCGGCGACCTTCAAGCCGCCGCGCAGCTTGTTGACCACGAGCGTGGCAAGCGCCTCGCCCTCGACGTCCTCGGCGATCACCAGCAGCGGACGGCCCGATTGCACCACCGCCTCGAGCAACGGCAGCAGAGCCTGGAGAGCCGACAGCTTCTTTTCATAGATCAGGATGTACGGGTTCTCGAGGTCGGCGATCATCTTCTCCGCGTTGGTGATGAAATAGGGAGAGATATAGCCGCGGTCGAATTGCATGCCCTCGACCACTTCCAGCTCGCTGTCGAGGCTCTTCGCCTCCTCGACGGTGATCACGCCCTCGTTGCCGACCTTCTGCATGGCTTTGGCGATCATGTCGCCGATCGCCTTCTCGCCATTGGCCGAAATGGTGCCGACCTGGGCGATCTCCGCCGAGCCGCTCACCATCTTCGAGCGCTTCTTGATGTCCTGGACGACATCGAGCACGGCCTTGTCAATACCGCGCTTCAGGTCCATCGGGTTCATGCCGGCGGCAACCGCCTTCAGGCCCTCGCGCACGATCGACTGCGCCAGCACGGTCGCGGTGGTGGTGCCGTCGCCGGCGGTGTCGTTGGTCTTCGAGGCGACCTCGCGCAGCATCTGCGCGCCCATGTTCTCGAACTTATCCTCGAGCTCGATCTCCTTGGCCACCGTCACGCCATCCTTGGTCGAGCGCGGCGCGCCGAACGACTTCTCGAGAATCACGTTGCGGCCCTTCGGCCCCAGCGTGATTTTCACTGCATTGGCGAGGATATCGACGCCGCGCATCATCCGCTCGCGCGCGTCGGCGGCGAATTTCACATCTTTAGCTGCCATTTGAATTTGCTCCGGTCTTCTGACTTGGGAAGTGTTGCAGGGGGGTAGGGGGAACTAGCCGAGGATTCCCATGATGTCGGACTCCTTCATGATGAGGAGCTCGTCGCCATCGATCTTGACCTCGGTGCCGGACCATTTACCGAACAGCACCTTGTCGCCGGCCTTCACGCCCATGGGCTGAAGCTTGCCGTCCTCGCCGCGGGCGCCGGGCCCTGCCGCGACGACCTTACCGGTCTGCGGCTTCTCGGCTGCCGTGTCGGGAATGATGATGCCGCCTTTAGTTTTTTGCTCCTCCTCGAGCCGCTTGACCACGACGCGGTCGTGCAAGGGACGGAATTTCATGGATCTGTCTCCGCAAGATTGCTTGGAAATAAAGGGTTTGTGCCGCTTTGGCACTCAGATAGGCTGAGTGCTAGCGAGCTAGGCTGGAGATACTGTCGCGGCCCGATTCTGTCAAGCGGAAGGCGCTGGGATAGAGAGAAAAAGGGCGTCCGCCGGGGGAGCGGACGCCCAAGATCACCTGTGAAACAAGCCCGGAGGGGGGAAAGGGCTCGGGCCGTTTCCGGATCGATTGCCGTCTCGCTGGCACGCAAAACGGGATTCCAGCCGGCTTGTTTACCTTGACAGAACTCGTGCCGCGGCGCTGGGCGCAATCGATGTAATCCTTAGGAGAGGCAATTGCGCTCCTCAGTGCGCTGCTCTTGTCATATACTCGTCGCACGTCAAACGTGAGGTTGCAGTCATGAGTAAACCCCCGAAGAGTATTGAGAAGCGCGCACGAGACCTCGCCCGCTCCGGCCAATACATCGGTTGGCGCGCAATCGCCTTCGAACTGCAGTTCGAGCCGGGCTACGCCGAAGCCTCGGCGTTTATCAACGGCCTCGCGACACAAGAAGAGCTCGACGCCCTTTGCCGTGAGGCCCGCGTCAACCGCCGCATCGGTCCAGAAGCTGCCTGATCTTGCCCGTTACTGGCCCTGCTGGTGCCGCTTGATGAAGGACAGCAGGTAGGCGGGGGAGCGCGCTGCGAACACTGGATCGTTTGTCGGCCCGGCGACGCCGTCGACGACGTTCCCCGGCAGGAACGAGAACGCATCGCAGGTGGCTGAAGGCGCCATCGCCTCAATGCTGATCTTGCCGAGCGGGGTGGTCTCGCGCAAATCCTCATCGTCCCATCTGAGCGTCGGGTCGTTGGTCGGATCGCCGTCCTTGCCGCGAATGGCAACCAGCTCGAAGCTGACCGGCCCCTTGGCCAGCCGCTCTTTCATTTCATTCTCATAGAAATTATCGCCCTTCGCCTTTGCCTCTTCGTCGGTAAGCCCGAGCTCGCCGGCGTCGGGGATCGCCTTGTATTTGACCAGCGCGGTCTCGCCCTTGGCGTTGGTGAAGGTGAAGGCGTGCACACCCCAATAGTCCACGTCGGCAAAGCTTGCCGGTACGGGGTGGCTGTTGAGCCATCCCGCCTGGCGTGTCGATTCCGGATGTGCGGCGAAGAAGGCGTCGAGCTTGGCCTTGTCGCCGGAGCCGACCGTTTGCAGGAATTCGACGAACAACGCTGGCGTCTGCACGAAGAACACGGGCGCCGAGATCATCACCAGATCGGTGGTTGAGCCGCCGCCCAAATCGAAGCGGAGCGCCATGCCGCGCACATTGCCCTTTTCGTTGTCGGCGGATTGCGGGTTGCCCCCGCCGAGCGAGAAGCGGGCAGTCACGGGAACTGGCTTGGCGAAATGCGGTGCCTTGGAGAGGGCCCCGGCCTCAGGCGTAGGGGTGAACTGACCCGTCAAGCAGAAGCCTTTGGTATGGGCCGCGCGCATTCCGGGATGCACGCCGAACACGCCGTTCAACGCGCCGATCAGGTCTGCTGGCGCCGGGTCTTCTGCGGAAGCGGGCTGCCCGCTCGCGAACAGGCCGAGGCCAAGAAGTGAGACGGCTAAGCGTGACGCGACGGTCTTGGCTTGCATGGGGAACCTCGTTGACAGCCGACAGGGGAGCGAAGCGCGAGCCTAACCTACAAATTTGACGGTTAGGCAGACGCCACTTGTCGCGGCAGTCGAAGCGGTTCGCAAGCGCCAGTTGTCGGCAAGCCATGCCTAAAAAACGTGCAAGCAACGACCGGCTTCAGGCAGCTGTCTCAGCTGAATTTCCGGCTGGCCGATGCGGCGGGGTGAGGCGCAACATGATGTTGCAGCGCAGGCCCTTCGGCGCCCAGTCGAGCACCGGGGTGCCCGGCTCCTGCCGACGCGCGAGCCGCTCCAGCAGGCTGATGCCGAAGCCCTTGCTGAGGGGCGCGTTCACTTCGGGGCCGTCCGTCTCCTGCCATAGGATAACGAGCGTCGCGGCGTCCCCGGCGTCCGCCTCCCGCCGCATCTCGAAGCTCAAGGCGACGCGCCCGGTGGGGTTCGACAGCGCGCCATATTTGATGGCGTTGGTGCCGAGCTCGTGCAGTACGAGCGCCACTGTCTGGGTGTCGTGCGAGCCGACCACCAGCCCGCTCGCGACAAGATCGACCCGATCGCGCACGCCGATCGAAGCGAGCGTCCTTTCAGCGAGCCCGTCGAGCATGACCGGTCCCCAGTCGGCCTGGATGAGAAGATCGTGCGCGGCAGCGAGATTGTTCAACCGCGCCTGGAACGCGGCAATGTAATCGCGCGTCTCCGGCCGGTGCTCGCCCGACATGGTGGCGAGGCTCCCCACCACTGACAGCAGGTTCTTGATGCGGTGGGACAGCTCGCGATTGAGCAATTCGCTCGCCTCCTGCTTCAGCCGCCGCTCGGTTACGTCGTGGCTTGCGCCGGCAAGCACCATTGCCGTGCCGCTTCCATCGCGCTCGACCACGCGCCCCTCGCTGCACAAGAAGCGGAGCTCGCCATTGTCCTCGCGGCGAATGCGGAATTCGTGGGCGAACGTGGCGCCTGTCGTCACCGCTTCGCTCATAGCCGCTCGCAGCAACGCGATGTCGTTCGGCTGGACCAGGGTCAAGAAACGGCTTGCCGGGAAAGCAAGGGGAGGTGCAAGGCCGAGCAGCTCGGCGAGCTTCGGACTGACCTGCATCACGTCCTCGGCGATGTGCCATTCCCACAGCGCGACGCCGCCCGCCTCGATGGCGCGGCCGAGCCGCCCGGCGTCGGCGAGCAGATGCGGCAGGGGGGCCCGCGAGGCGCTGCTGAAATCGATCATTTGGAGAGTGCGAGGGTGGTAGGCCGTGCCAGTAAGCCTCTTGGACGCGAGGGTTGGGGGGTAAAAATTGCGCCCACGCTTTCGTCATATGCTTACGGCCTGCCTCCCGTCTTTAAACTATGACATACGCGGGTGTGCTATCGACGAGGGTCATGTCTTCTGCCGCGCCCTTCAGCTACGACGTGCCGTGCCGGCAATGTCCCTTGCGGGGCTGCACGGTGTTCACCCAGATCAGCGACGACGAGCTCGATTTCATCGCCAAGCTGAAAGTCGGTGAGCTGCGCACCGGCCCCGGCTCGACGGTGTTGCGCGAGGGCTCTCCCTCGGAGCAGCTGTTTACCCTGCTGGAGGGCTGGGCCTTCCGCTACAAAACGCTGGAGGACGGCAGACGGCAGATCACGAGCTTCGTGCTGCCGGGCGATCTCGTCGGCATCCAAGGCTCGATGCAAGGCGAGATGGACCATTCGGTCGACACGCTGACGGCGGCGGTCTTGTGCACCTTTCCCCGCGCCAGGGTCTGGGAGCTCTACAAGCATAGTCCGAGCCTGGCTTTCGATCTGACTTGGCTTAGTGCAACACAGGAGATGATCCTCAACGAGAATTTGCTGAGCATCGGCCGCCGCAACGCCGTGGAATGCGCGGCCTATTATCTCTTGCATCTTTATCTCCGCGCCGACGACGTCGGTCTCGTCACCGAGGGCAAGGTACGCTTCCCCTTCACCCAGGAGCATCTGGCCGACGCGCTGGGACTGTCGCTCGTGCACACCAACAAAACGCTGAAGCGGCTTTCAGCGCTCGGCCTCATCCAATGGGAACACGGCTGGTGCTTCATCCCTGACGTCGCCGCCCTGGCCGACATCGCCAAATTCGACTTGAACCAGCCGCGCAAACGTCCTTTGCTCTAAGTGCGACCAAGACGATGCCCCCACTCGACGCGCCATTCTCTTCGCGGCTAGACGCCGCGGATCTCTCGGCCAATTGGCTTCCCTTCACCGCCAATCGCGCTTTCAGGCGGAGGCCGCGGCTGATCGATCGCGCCGAGGGCATGCATTATTACACCGCGGACGGCCGCCAGTTGCTCGACGCCATGTCCGGCTTGTGGTGCTGCAATGCCGGCCATTGCCGGGCGCCCGATCGTCGAGGCAATTCGTCGACAGGCCGGACGGCTCGACTACGTGGCCGCCTTTCGGGCTGGGCATGCGCCGGTTTTTCAACTCGCCGCACGACTCGCCAAGATGGCGCCGGACGATCTCAGCCAAGTCCTGTTCTGCAACTCGGGTTCCGAAGCGGTGGACAGCGCGCTCAAGATCGCTCTCGCTTATCACAAGCTCGCCGGCGCCAGCACGCGCACGCGCTTCGTCTCCCGCGATCGCAGCTATCATGGCTCCTGTTTCGGCGGCACCTCGGTCGGGGGCATCGCGCCCAATCGCAACCTGTTCGAGCCGCTGCTCGACGTCGATCAAATCCGCTCGACCTATTCCCGCGAGCGCCAAGCGTACAGCCGCGGCGAGCCGGCCTGGGGCGGCGACCTCGCCGACGACCTCACCGCCATCCTTGCGCTCGAGGAGAGGGGCAGCATCGCCGCCGTCATCGTCGAGCCGATGGCGGGGTCGGCGGGGGTGTTCGCCAGCCCGCAAGGCTATCTCCAGCGCTTGCGCGAGATCACCCGCACGCATGGCATCTTGCTGATCTTCGACGAGGTGATCACTGGCTTCGGCCGGCTCGGCCACGCCTTCGCCGCCGAGCGCTACGGCGTCGTCCCCGACATGATCTGTTTCGCCAAGGGCGTGACCAACGGCGCGGCGCCGCTTGGCGGCGTGCTGGTGCGCGGCCGCATCCATGACGCGTTCATGCAAGGCCCGGAGCATGTGCCCGAGCTTGCCCATGGCTTCACCTATTCGGGCCATCCGCTCGGCGTCGCCGCCGCTTCGTCCGCTCTCGACCTTTATCGCGACGAGGGCCTGTTCGAGCGAGCCCTCGCCCTCGAACCCGTGTTCGCCGATGCCGTGCATGCGCTGAAGGGCGCCCCGCACATTGTCGATATCCGCACCATCGGGCTTGCCGCCGGCATCGATCTCGCTTCGATCGACCGCTCGCCGGGTCTGCGCGGCGCCCGCGCGTTCGAGGCCGCCTTCTTCGAGGAGGATCTCGTGCTTCGCGCTGTCGGCGATACGCTGGTTCTGGCCCCGGCGCTGATCGCCACCGAAGCGGAGATCGGCGCCATCGCCGATAAGCTCAGGCGCATCCTCGCGGGGCTCAGGTAAGCCGCGCACCGCTTGGTTTCGCCGCGCCAGGCTGCTATCAAGAAGTCTCGGCAGACCCGCCAGATTACTGTTGCCTTACAGGGGCCTGTCGCCGCATGATTTTCGCGCGGGGGAATGCGGAATTGGCAGACACTATTGCCATGGCCTCTAGGCGAAGCGAGTCCTCGGGAGGACTGGCCATGCTCGACGTGATCGTGCTGATCGCCATGGCGGTGACGGCTGCGGCGTTCGCGGTCGGCCTCATCGTCCAATCCGGCATCGCCCAGATCCCGGCGCTGATCGCCGCCGCCGCGCTGTATCTGGTGATGGCCGCCTCTTATCTGATGCTCGCGCGCGGCGCCCGGCCCACCGCCTCTGCCGACCGGCTGAACGAGGTCGAGGCTGCGCTCGAGATCATCGACAAGGATCTGCAACGCATCGATCGCGTCGAGGACGATGTCTCCCGGCTCGATCTCCTCGCCGACCGCGTCGAGCGTCTCGACCAGGCGCTCAACGAATATGCCGCGACCGCGCCGCTCGGCGGCCTCGGCCGGGGAGATGATTTCGGCCGGGAATTCGATGAGGTGCACGCCAAGATCGACGGCGTGCGCGCCGATCTCGAAGGCGAAGCGAGGACTCAGCGCGAGAAGATCACCGGCGACCTCAGGGTGTTGGAGAGCCTGATCAAGCAGCTCTCGCGCGAATTGATCGCCGGCTCCGCCGAGGCGCCGGCACCAGCTCCATCACCAGCACCGACCAAGCCGCTGCGCCCGGCGCCCGTCGTTAGCCGCGCGCCTGAGCCCGTGGTGCAGAAGATCGAGTTCGAGGACGAAATCGAAGACGAATTCGAGGAAGCGCTGGAGGAGGAGCTTGCGGCGTCCCCGGCGATGGCGGTGACCGATGAGGAGGAAATCCTCGTCGTCGAAGAGGACGACGTCCTCGTGACCAGGGAGGACGCCCCGGTCGCGGAGGAGATCGTCGAGACCGTCATCGCGCCCCGTGTCGACGACAATGAGATGCTCGAGATCGTCAGCCAGGCGATCGAGGCTGGCCGGGTCGATCTTTATCTCCAACCCACCGTGACGCTCCCCGATCGGCGGCCGCGTTATTTCGAGGCGTTGACCCGCATCAGGACCAGGGCAGACGAGGTGATCCTGCCCGGTTCCTATCTCGGGGTGGCCGAGACTTCGGGCATGATGCCGCTGATCGACAACGTGCTGTTGGTCAAGAGCGTGCAGACGCTGCGGCGGCTCGGGCCCGACTCCCGCATCAAGGGCGTGTTCTGCAACATCTCGGTCAAGACCCTGCTCGATCCCGAGTTCTTCCCCGAGCTGGTCGAGTTCATGGAGGAGAATACCGGCTTGAGCGAGAGCCTAATCTTCGAGGTGAGCCAGCCCGGGATTCTCGCGCTGAACGCCGACGAGCTCGGCGCTCTCGATACCCTCGGCGCGCTCGGTTACGGCTTCTCGCTCGACCATGTCGCCGATCTGGATGTGGATTTCGCCAGCTTGCGCGACCGCTCCTTCCGCTACGTCAAGATCGACGCCAAGACCTTCCTGCGTGGCTTGGCGGCCAAGGGCTCGCGCTTCACCGCCGCCGAGATGAAGCGCGCGCTCGACGATTTCGACCTGAAGCTGATCGTGGAGAAGGTCGAGGACGAGGACGCGGTGGCGAAGCTGCTCGACTACGGCGTCGAGCTTGCGCAGGGCTATTTGTTCGCCAAACCGAAGCCGATGAGCCCGGCCTTGTTTCGCGAGCTCGAAGGCGCTGACGCCGCTTAGCCGACCGGCACCGGGACGGCCGGCGCGGGTCTGAGCAGTTCAAAGACTCGATCTGTCGCGAACCTGGTGGACTAGTTGCCGACAGCGGCCGGCGGTGGCGTCACGCCAGTGTCCAGATCGTGCCAGATCTCCTGGTTCTCGATGTTGCCAGACTGGCCTTCGCCGTCGGGATGCTCCATGGCGTTGCCTTCGGGGTGTTCTTCTTCTTTTCCGACCGCGGCAGCCGGGGGCGCTACGTCGGGCCGCAGATCGTGCCACACCTCCTGGTTCTCTTCGTCACCGACTTGGATGACGAGCGGGGTCGCGTCGTAGCGGGAGAGCGGCGAGACGGCCTGGGCGGGACCGGTAAAGGCAAGGCCGCCGAGAATCAGGGCGGCGCCGGCTGTGACGAAAGCATTGCGCATGGCTTGAAATCTCCTTGAGCCGAGAATTCCGCCCGCTTTCTCGTCTTATGGCGCGGGGCGGCGAGAGGCCGTTTTATGCCAGAAACCTCTCTAAAAAGCGTCAGAAGCTAACCAGCAAATCATTTCGAATTGTTGCAGACTGCGCCACTCCAACGGTTCCCGGTTGACCGGGGCCGAGTTGCGGCGCCCGACCCCAGGCCGAATGGCGTGGCTAGGGATGCCGCGAAGGCTCAGGCTGCGCATGCTGCCGCGATGGCAGTGGCGCCGGCGAAGCTGAGTGAGCCGGCGACGGGAGAGGCCGGCGCCGCATGAACTTTTCCATCTGCTCCGGCATCTCCCGATGAATGCCGTGGCTGATTTGGCTCGCCAGCTCCCGGCTCTTGCTCAGCGCTTGCTCGATCAGCGCTTGGTCGGCAGGGGCTTTGTGTCGCGCCGCGGCCTTCTCGAGCAGAGCGTCGAGGGCATGCTTTTTGAGCACGGCGTCATAGAGGGCGCCGACAAACCGTTCCACGTTTTCGTCGAACAGAAATCGCATGTCCGACATCGCCTGAGCGAAGCGATCGGTATCGACATGCAAAACCGGGGTGCCGGCATCGACGCCGCCTACGGCGCTTTTGAGCTGGTCGTAGGCCGCCAGCCGCCTCTTGAAGAGATCGACCTCGGACTGCCATTGCCGGTGCGCGACATTCAGCCATTCCTTGTAGGCGATATACAGGGCCAACAGGCTGATGATCGGCACCAGAATCAGAAGTTCCATGCGCTATCCAACAGACGCTTTCACAAAGCAGGCCACGCGGTTCCCCAACCACCTGGGAACCGCTTGGTGAATTGGGATGAATCCCCACGGCTAGCATAGAGGGCCTGGGCTGGCGTGCTGGGGGCATTGGGCGTAACCCCAAAGCAGCGGAACTTATTCGCGCCTCGCTAAAGCTGCGCTAATCTCCGCCCCTCCCTCGTCTATAAGGACGCGAGCCTCACGTTTTTCGGCGTTTTCAATCCGCCCACGCCGTGCCTATTCTGCGGTGCGGAGCCTCGCGCACGATGCTTGCGCAAATAGCCTCGGAAGTCGGTCGCTGACGCTCGATTCCGACAATCGCGACAGAATCCGGCTTAGCGAGAGATTTAGGCCATGGAAATCCTCAATACCGTCTACCGGATCGCCCGAGGTGCGCCACCGTGGCTGACGGCGGTGTCGCACGGATTAGCCTCTGCCCTCGGCCAAAACGTTTATCCGCTTCGCCTGTCGATCGTCGAGGCGGGGAGCAAGGATTTCACGGTCGAGGCAACGATCGTTCGCTTCGATGCGCGCGATCGCCATACCGCGTCTTTCCGTCATGTCGAGATCTTCAACCCGCGAACGAGAGGGATCCAGGCTCGCCCTTTCGTGGCGGTGCAGATCATACCGACTGGCGTCCGGTGTGAGTTCGGCGGTTTCGCTGGCGATGGTTGCCCGGTAACAAACCTGTTGGCCGCATCTGTCGACTATCTGGTGACGCACCCGAACGCAGTAAATGCTTCCGACCTCAATGAAATGGCCGGGAATGTCCTCTACGTCGAGGGTAAGAGCCTTGACAATTTTCTCCTTGGGCATCTCGGCCTGGTCGAGGTCAAGGCCAACAAGGTTGGCACGTTCGTGGATCCCGTCGGCATCGACAACATCGATGACGTGATCAACACACTCAATGCGGCGCGCGCGGCAAAGGGTATCGATTGCGGCCTTCATACCGTCTTGCCGCGCGGGCCCGGAATCGAAATCGAATGGTCTCGCGCCGGGTGCGCCGTGGGGAAGGTGCTCGATCCCAATTCCATTTTGGACGCTGTCGAACTTTTGGTAGCGAACGGAGCCCAGGCGATCGGAGGCGTTTCGGTCATTCAGGGGGTGACTTCGGCCATGTTCGCACGGCACTTGGATGGACAGAGTCCAAATCCATCGGGCGGGGTCGAAGCGATTATCACCCATTTGATTTCCAAGGTGACCCGCTTGCCGACGGCGCACGCGCCGCTGCCCTACTATCAGAATTTGAAAGGCAAGCAGACGCGCAATCCGCGTTCGGCGGCAGAGTTCATCTCAACACCACATTATTTCAGCGTTCTAAAGGGGCTCGCCAAAGCGCCACGCCTTGTGGCGCTCGATGGGCTCACACAGGTCTCCTCTTCCGTTATCAGCGCGAACAATGTTCAGGCGATCGTCGTGCCTGCGTCCTGCCTCGGCGGAATCCCGGCTCTAGCGGCCGAATTTCACGGCATTCCACTGATTGCGGTGCGCGAGAACACCACGATCCTCGATGTCACCAACGCCAAGATGGCCATGCCCAACGTTGTCGAAGTCGAGACCTATCTCGAGGCAGCCGGCGTCCTGCTCGCCATCAGAGAGGGCATCTCGCTTGAGAGCCTTCGACGCCCGCTTCAAAGCGCGTCACGGGTTTCTCAGCCGCGAGAGGAGGGGCAAGCCGTTGCCGCATCGGTGGCTTTCGCTCAAAAATAGCGGCAACAGGCTGCTCGGCACTCCGCTGGCGTCAAACTTCAATGGGACCGGATCTCCTTCATTGGGCGGTCGCGCGTTGCTGCGATCGTGCCGGGTCCGATGCACCCGCCGTAGCGATTGCCGCGCGCAGCGCGTCGGCATAGAGCCTGACCGGGCCACGGTGAGCCTTTCGCAGGAAATGCGAGTGGCGCAAATCCCACAACGCTTCGGCGCGTTCCGTCAGGGACGGATCGAGCCAGCGGTCGTAGCCTCCCCCGGGATAGAGCGTGTACTCCCCAAAGTAGAGGCGACCGCCAGCGACCATAAGGTCAATACGGGCGTAATCGAGCCGCCCTAGAAGACGTGGTGCGACGTCGAGCGCCTGCCTGATCAGGGCGCGGGTCGCCGGAGTGTCAGGCAATTTCTGCTCCTCTCCAGGATTCACAGTGTCGCGCACGGCGAGCGGGCGAACATCGGCACTGTAAGTCCGGGAGCGCCGCCCAGGGGTGTCGGCGATCCAGACGTGACCTATCCCGCCGGCGAAGGCATGGACCTTGATTTCGGTCGGCAGATCACCGCCGCCAAGTATGAGTTTTTCCTCGACGAAAATTAGTTGGGGCACATTCCTGTAGCTCCATTCGCCGTGCCGACGGTGGTGACGTCTCGCCATCCAGCGCTCCGCGCGCCAGACAATTTTCATGTAGTCAGGTTCGCCATTGTTGACGAAAACGTTGCTGCCCGACGAATGGCTGGCTTTCACGGCCACGTCGCGCGTAACGAGTGACATCGGCAAAGCGCGGGGCTCGGTACCCACCCACAGAACCTTCGCAACGGGAAGACCCGGACACCGAGTCCGCGCGATCAGTTTGGCCGCGAGCTTGTCGGTGAAGGGGACAAAGATCGGATTGTGATCGACGAGCTTCCGCCACAGCATCTTCTCATGAAAACTCCGCGGCACAGCGGGGTTGGGCCAGTACCCGAGTGTGCGGATGAATCGAGCAACGAGCACGGGGTGCGCCACGAGCAAGCAAAGGCGCGCGCAACAGAGCACAACCCTCTGACCCACCGTGACCGCTATCGGTTCGTCTCCTTCCATCGAAACGTAGTAGCTCGGCGCGCACCATACGGGATTGCTCCCGGTCAAAGTATGACTCAGGGCGGTACGCCGACCTAACTTATCCCCGCCCTCCAAACCGCGCGTATCATGCACTCACCTCGTCCTTCTAAGGGGCGCTCTCGTGAGGCGTTGCGAAGGCGGGATGAGGTGCGGCGCCCGCGGGCCTCGTCGCAACGAGGCACTCGGGCGGCATCGGGGCTCCCCCCGGGACCACTAGGAGTCCCTGCCAGGAGCTGGCTGAAGGCTCGGTCGGCGCGTTCGAGCGCGACGGACCGGACTAAAGCGGGGCCCGTTGCCGCGAACGTCCGCAAATAGCATGCGCTACCGCTTTGCTGCGTGAGCGCATGTGGCGCGCCGAAAAGCGCCCGCGTGCCGCAAGGCACGAGCCATAAGGATTTTGCGTCTTTCGGCGCGCCATCCCCTCAAAACCCGGGCGCGTGACGCGTCGCGGAGAGGAGCGCGCATGTCGAAACGCTATTTCTTCGTCAGGTCGAGCTTGAAACCGTGCTGCTTGGCGGCGGCGACATGCAGTGCCTGGCGCTGCTCCGGGTTCAGCCTCAGCGTGTCGGCGATCAGCTCCACCCATTCGGGCGAGGGCTTCTTGTGGCCGGTGATGAGCTGATTGACGTAAGCCGTAGACCGTCCGGTTTTGGCGGCAAGCTCAGTCTGGGTCATCCGGGCCTCGGCGAGCGCGACGCTCACCGAGGCTCCGAATGGACTAGCGTATCGTGACCGTCGCCCCACTAGAGAGTGATATCGTCGACGATCCCTTTCTTCAACTGCCGCTTCTCCGGCTGGTCGCTCTTTCGCTTGCCAGAGGAGAGGCCGCCGAACCTGTCGCCGGCGGCGCGCTTCTGCGTCTCGCAATAGGCCGAGCTGGGGCGTCGGCCCAGCGCGTACTCCCTGGCGTTCTCCGCGCTGGCCGCGAACACCGCCTGCGTCGCCTCCGCGCTGCGATGGTCGTAAGCCACGGTCGCGGCGGGGGCGATGCCCATGCGGGCGCCCTGCTCGTAGGCGTCCATGCCGACGCCCATGAAATTGAACTGCCAACCTTGTGCCGACTTCTGTTTGACCAGCGCATTGAGCTCGGCCCAATTGTGTTCGGTCGAGGAATTTTCCTGGCCGTCGGTCTGGATGCAAATCACCACTTTCGCCGCCGGCGGCGACAGCAGCGACGCCTCGACCGCATTGATGGTCTTCACGGCGGCGTCGATCAGCGGTGTGGAAGCGCGGGGCTGATAGCTGTCGCGCGTAAGCTTGGCAATTTGCGCGATCGGAACCGCCACGCAGATCTTGTCGATGCTGATGCTGTCAAACTGGATCAGCGTGAAATCGATCTCGACCTCGCCGGCCCCTTTCAGCCCGTCGAGATAGGCGTTGAAACCGCCAATTGTGTCGTCGCGGATCGCCTCCATGGAACCGGTGCGGTCGAGCAGGAAGGTGACGAGGGTGCGGGTATTTGCTTGAGTCATGCTGGTGTCCTCATGGGGAAGGGCGGTTTTAACCGAATAGGCATAAATATTATGCCAATCGATCAACCTCGCCAAGTCGCAAACCTGCCATGTGGAGCGACCGGCGAAGCGCCTTTGTGCGCAACCTCACTCAAGCCGGCGGGCGCGTATGCCCCGGCGACGCTTGACCCTTCGCGGCCGAGCCTCTAATCGAGCGTTATGACCAAGTCGTCCGACATTCCCGTCATCCAATCCATCGACGATCTCGGCTCGCGCTATTCGGCCTGGCTGGTCGATATCTGGGGCGTTCTGCATAACGGCCACCAGGCGCATCACAGCGCGGTCGCCGCCACGCGCAGCTTCCGCGAGAAGGGCGGCGTCGTCGTGCTGTTATCCAACGCGCCGCGGCCAAGTGCGTCAGTCCAGGAGCAAATCCGCCGCATTGGCGTTCCCGACGACGCCTACGACGCGATCGTCACATCCGGCGATCTCACCCGGCACGAGCTTGCCAAGCATGGCGCGGCTAAGGTGTTTCATCTCGGCCCGGAGCGCGATCGCCCGATCTTCGCCGGCCTCAAGGTGAAGCTCGCGGATCCGGAAGAGGCCGATCTCGTGGTTTGCACCGGCCTGTTCGACGATGAGACCGAGACCCCGGCCGACTACGCAACGCTGCTCAGCGGGCTTGCCAGCCGCGAGGTGCCGATGATCTGCGCCAACCCCGATCATCTCGTCGAGCGCGGCGAGCGGCTGGTGTGGTGCGCGGGCGCTCTCGCGGCGCTGTACGAAGGGCAGGGCGGCAACGTCGTCTATGCCGGCAAACCGCACGCGCCGATCTATCAGCTCGCCTTCGACACGGTCGGCAAGCTTGCCGGGCGCACCGTGCCGCGCAAAGAGATCCTGGCCATCGGCGACGGGGTGATGACCGACATTGCCGGTGCGACCGGGCTCGGCATCGGCTCGGTGTTCGTGGCGAGCGGGCTGCATGCGCCGGGAAGGGGCAACAACGAAGAGGTCGCCGACCTGCTCGATGCGCGGCATCTCGCCGGCCTGTTCGCCGAGGCGAAAGGCAAGCCGCTTGCCGCCATCCGGACGCTGGTCTGGTAGCTAGTTGTCGCGCAACAGCGCGTCGATCCGCGCCTGATCCTGGCCGGGAAGCCCCGGACCGTCCAAAATCAGCTTGGATTTGGTGTCGCCCGCCGTGCGCTCGGCCCGCTTACCGCCTTTGCCCGCCGCATTCAGGCGCTCGGCGATGACCTTGTCGAGGCTCTTGGTGATCTTGGTGACGCGCTGCCCGACTAGGTCGTGAAAGCCGCAAGCAGTCATGATCTCCAGGATGCGCTCTTCCGCCTTCTTTGCCTCGTCCTTGTCGGCGAAAGCGAGCAAACCTTCCGCCGAATCCAGGATGCGGCCGGCGGCGTCCTCGGCGGTGGAGCGGATTGCGGCGAGTTCGCGCAGCGTATTCACCAGCACCGTGATCTCATCGGAGACCGACCGGTTGCTAGCCTTATGCTTGGTCGCGGCACGACCCTTCAGGCCGCGCCGTGCGGACGGCTTCCCCCGCTCTGACATGCTACCCCCACCCGTTTTTGGATTGCTATTCCCCGAAAATAGCGTCGATCTTCGATTTCAGCGTTGCCGCGTTGAATGGCTTGACGATGTAATTGTTCACCCCGGCCTTCTTCGCCGCGATCACGTTCTCGGTCTTCAACTCGGCGGTGACCATGATGAAGGGCGTGCGCGATAGCCGGTCGTCGGCGCGCACCTCGCGCAACAGCTCATAGCCAGTCATCGGCTCCATGTTCCAGTCGGAGATGACCAGCCCATAATCCTTCTCGCGCATCATGTTGAGCGCCGCGGTCCCGTCGCCCGCCTCATCGACATTGGCGAAGCCGAGCTGCTTCAAGAGATTGCGGATGATCCTGATCATGGTCTTGTAGTCGTCAACGATCAGAACCGGCATGCTATGATTGACGGCCATTGTCTCCTCCGGATCCTCACGGGCCCATAATCTTGTGTTTGACGCGGCGTGAGGCTTTCAACCAGCACGAGGCCTTAGGGCCTTTTCTCGCGCACCTTAAGGATCGGCCGTGAACGGATGGTTAAACCCATAGCCCGGCCGGGTTTTTTCGCCCTCGAGGGGGGCCGACCACCGATATTGCAGTGCAGCAACGGCTTCGCTATTTTGCCAGGTCAATCTCAAGGAGCAGGGAAAAATCACATGACGAGCAATGGGTCAGGCGGCGGATTGGGACATGGCTACTATTTCGAGGATCTGTCCCTCGGCATGGAGGCGAGCTACGCCAAGAAGATCAGCAACGAGGACGTTCTCGCCTTCGCCGATCTGTCGGGGGACGTGAATCCGGTGCATCTCTCCGACGACTTCGCCGCGGGGACCATTTTCAAGAAGCGCATCGCGCATGGCTTCCTCACCGGTAGCCTGTTCTCCACCGTGCTCGGCACCAAGCTGCCCGGGCCGGGCTGCATCTATCTTTCGCAGAGCATGAAGTTCAAAGCCCCGGTCTATATTGGCGACGAGGTGATCGCCACGCTGAAGGTCACCGGCCTCGATGCCGAAAAGGGCCGCGCGACGCTTTCTTGCGACTGCGCCGTCAACGGCAAGACCGTGCTCGAGGGCGAGGCGGTGATGATGGTCGACCGCCGCGCGCCGCGCCAATAGAGCGAGATCGAAGGCTTCCGTGATGGACCTTGTCCGCAGCTGGCGGGACGTGCCGGCCAAGCTGAAGGGCGCGGCGCTCGCCATCGGCAATTTCGACGGCGTCCATCGTGGCCACCAGGAGGTGCTCAACGCGGCGATCAGGATCGCCAAGCAGGAAGGCCGCCGGTCGGGCGCGGTGGTGTTCGAGCCGCATCCGAGAGAGTTCTTCGCGCCGGACACGCCGTTCTTCCGCCTGACCCCGCTGCCCTTGAAACTCGAGCTGTTGGAGGCGCTCGGTCTCGATCAGACTTTCGTCATTGCCTTCGACCAGGCGCTGGCCTCGCTGAGCGCCGAGGCCTTCGCCGCCGATGTCGTGGCCAAGGGTTTCGGCGCGAGCCATGTCGTGGTTGGGCACGATTTCTCCTTTGGCAAGGGCCGCGCCGGCACGACGGAGGGCCTTGCCGCGCTCGGCCGCGCCCTCGGCTTCGGCGTCGATGTGGTGGCGCCGGTCGGCGCGCATGGCGCGACCTTCTCATCGAGCCGCATCCGCGAGCATCTGCGCCAAGGCGAAACGGGCGAGGCGGCCGACCAGCTCGGCTATTGGTGGCGCGTGCGCGGCCGCGTCGAGCCAGGGGCCGGGCGCGGCAAAGGGCTCGGCTTCCCGACGCTCAACCTCAAGCTCGCCCCTGGCCAAGCGGTCCGCCACGGCATCTACGCCATGCGCATCGATGTGGACGGACAAAGCCATCTCGCCGCGGGCTACGTGGGGTCGCGCCCGACCTTCGGCGAAAGCGAGCCGGTGCTCGAAGCCTATCTGCTCGATTTCGCCGGCGATCTTTACGGCAAGGAGGTGGACGCGGAGTTCGTCGCGTTTCTCCGCCCCGACCAGACCTTTGCCACGCCGGAGGCGCTCTCACTGCAAATGCGCGAGGATTGCGACCAGGCGCGCGCGATTCTGGCCAAGCTCGATGCCGACGACCCGATGCAACGCTTTCCGCTTGCCCGCGCCCTCGCCAAGTCTGCTTGATCAGAAGGCGGTTTGATCCGGCCTATTTGATTTCGAACGGCAGATCCTTGGTCGACGATTTGCCGCTATTGGCGTCGTGGATGGTGAGTCCGAGAATGTAGGAGCCCGCCGGCGCACCGCTGACATCGAGCTTGATGTGGCTCATATAGTCGAGCGGCGGCTCGCGCGCCGCGAGCGAGAATTCGCCGAAGCCTTTCTGGCCCGCGAGCACCTTGCCGTCAGGCGTCCTGATCTCGAAATCCACGGTGAGCTTGGAGGAGAATTCGTCGCCGTCCTGCTTCCAGGCCACGCCGATCGGCTCGGCATAGACGATCAGCGGCTCGCCTTGCTTGAAGCTCGTATTGTCGCGCGGTTTGTACGCGGCGAACCCCTCTGGGACCGCGCTGACGAACAGGATGCGGCGGAAGCCGAGCGGCGTCTTGCTCAAGGCCTCGCTCACCGCGGCCCGGGCGGTCTCGATCGCCTGTAGCGATTCGTCGCTGCTTTCGCCGGCCGGCGCGGCGAAGGCCGAACCGGTCACGCAGAGCCAAACTCCCAACACCCAAACTGTCAGCCGAACCATGCCGCCGCCCTCCCTCGTTTGTCCTTTCGCCTGAGGTTAGCAGGGCAGCGCGCCGCAGGGCAGCGGGGAAGGCGAGGCAGAGGAAAACCTGGATTGTGCGGGGCGCGGTTGCTAGAACCCGCGGGGCTCCAAAGCGCGGCGAAGAATCAGAAGCAAGGGACCATGGCAAAGACAGCGAAGAGCGGCAGGGAGGCCGCCAAACCCGCGCGGACCGGCAAGTCGGGCCGCAAGCCTAAGGCCGCGCTGAAGCCCAAGGCTGCAAAGACCAAGGTCGCAAAGACCACAGCGTCCGCCAAGGCGAAACTCGTTAAAGCGAGCGCAAAGCCGAAAGCGGCCGCTCTGAAGACCAAAGCCAAAGCCGCGAGCAAGCCGAAAACTGCGGCAAAGCCAAAATCTGTAGCAAAGCCGAAGCGGGACGCGAGGCGTAAGACCGCCGCCAAGCCGAGTGCTTCCACCCGGCGCAAGCCGAAAGCCGCGCGTGCATCCACCGCGACGCCAGAAGCCACCAAGCCACAATCGCTCATCGCCATGCTCGAAGCCGACAGCCGCAAGGTCCAGACCGGGCGCGACTGGAGCGCGACGCTGTTTCTGCCCAAGACCGATTTCCCGATGAAGGCGGGGTTGCCTGAGCGCGAGCCCGAGTTGCTCAAGCGCTGGGAACGGCTCGGTCTCTACGAGAAACTGCGCGCCGATGCGAAGGGCCGAACGACCTTCGTGCTGCATGACGGACCGCCTTATGCCAACGGCCACATCCATATCGGCACGGGGCTCAACAAGATTCTCAAGGACGTGATCGTCCGCAGCCAGCAGATGACCGGCAAAGACGCCAACTATGTTCCCGGCTGGGACTGTCATGGCCTGCCCATCGAGTGGAAGGTCGAAGAGGAAAATTATCGCGCCAGGGGCAGATCGAAGCCCGACCTGTCGGACTCTGAGGCGATGGTCGCCTTCCGCGCGGAATGCCGCGACTATGCCGAGCATTGGCTGAATGTGCAGCGGGAGGAGTTCAAGCGGCTCGGCGGGGTGGGCGACTGGGCGCATCCTTACACCACCATGAGCTTCGACGCCGAAGCCACCATCGCCGCCGAGCTTTTGAAGTTCGCCATGAACGGGCTGCTCTATCGCGGCTCAAAGCCGGTGATGTGGTCGGTGGTCGAGCGCACTGCTCTCGCCGAGGCCGAGGTCGAATACGAGGAGATCGAGAGTCCCGCGATCTACGTGAAGTTTCCTGTCGTATCGGCGAGCACGGGGAATCTGGATCCTTACGAACTTCTCGGCGCCTCGATTGTGATTTGGACAACCACGCCCTGGACGATCCCCGGTAACCGCGCCATCAGCTACTCGCCTGCTATCGCCTATGGCCTCTACGAAGTGACCGAGGCTCCTGAGGATAATTGGGCCAAGGTTGGTGAGAAGCTCGTCCTGGCCGACGCTCTTGCCGAAAAGGTGAAGAGCGCTGCGAGAATTGGAGACTGGAAGCGGTTGGCCGACGTCAAAGGCGAGATGCTGCGCTATTCAATGAGCGCACATCCACTTCGGAGCGAGGAAGAATATCTCTTCAGCGTGCCGCTCCTCGCGGGCGAGCATGTCACCGAGGACACCGGCACGGGTTTTGTGCATACGGCGCCGGGACATGGTGTGGAAGACTTCGAAGTCTGGACGGCAAACGAACGCCTCCTGCGCGATCGTAAAATTGAAACAGCGATTCCGTTCACGGTCGACGAAGCCGGCTTCTTCACCAAGGATGCCCCCCGCTTCGAGGGCAAACGGGTCATCGACGACAAGGGTAAATTCGGCGACGCCAATTTTGCTGTGATCGCGGCGCTCACCGACGCCAATGCGCTCATCGCCCGCGCGCGCCACAAACACGATTATCCGCATTCCTGGCGCTCGAAAAAGCCGGTGATCTTCCGCGCCACGCCGCAATGGTTCATCGCCATGGACAAAGGCGTTGGCGTGGAGCTGACGACGCTGCGGAAGAGGGCGCTCGATGCCATCTCCGATACACGCTGGGTTCCGCCGCAAGGCGAGAACCGCATCACCGGTATGGTCGAGACGCGGCCCGATTGGGTCGTCTCCCGCCAGCGCGCCTGGGGTGTGCCAATCACGGTCTTCGTGCACAAAGAGACGAGCGAGGTGATCCCGCGCGCTCATTTCTCCCGCTCAGGCGAGCTGATCGAGCGGATCGTTGCGGCCTTCAATAACGAGGGCGCCGACGCTTGGTTCACGCCGGACGCCAAGCAGCGCTTCCTGCAAGGCTTGGTCGACAACCCCGAGGATTGGCAGCAGGTCACTGACATTCTCGATGTCTGGTTCAATTCAGGCTCGACCCATGCGTTCGTGCTGGAACAGCGCCCCGATCTGAAATGGCCGGCCGACCTCTACCTCGAAGGCTCGGATCAGCATCGCGGCTGGTTCCAGTCCTCGCTGCTCGAGGCTTGCGGCACGCGCGGCCGCGCGCCCTATGACGCGGTGGTCACCCATGGCTTCGTCGTCGACGAGGATGGGCGCAAGATGTCGAAGTCGCTCGGCAACGTGGTGGCGCCGCAGGATGTGATCCGCCAGTCGGGCGCCGAGATCCTGCGATTGTGGGCCATGAGCTCGGACTACGCCGAGGACCTTCGCATCGGCCCGGAGATCATCAAGGCCAATGTCGAGTCCTATCGCAAGCTCAGGAACACGCTGCGCTATCTGCTCGGCAATCTTGCCCATTACCAGGAAAGCCTCGCCGTGCCATACGCCGAGATGCCCGAGCTCGAGCGTTACATGCTCTCGCGGCTCGCCGAGCTGAACGACGCGGTGCGCGAGGCCTATTGGGCGTACGACTTCAAGCGCGCCTTCCATGCGCTGCTCAATTTCGCCGTCAACGATCTCTCCGCCTTCTATTTCGACATCCGCAAGGACGCGCTCTATTGCGATCCCTACGACAGCCTGACGCGGCGCGCGGCAATGACCGTGCTCGACAGGTTGTTCGCCGCGCTCACCGCTTGGCTCGCGCCCATGCTCTGCTTCACCATGGAAGAAGCTTGGCTCAATCGCTTCCCCGGGGATGAGGCTTCCGTGCATCTGCGGCAATTCCCCGAGATCCCGAACGCGTGGCGCGACGAAGCGCTCGCCGAGAAATGGCGCAAGGTGCGCGCCGTGCGCCGCGTGGTGACCGGCGCGCTCGAGATCGAGCGCAAAGAGGGACGCATCGGCTCGAGCCTCGAAGCAGCGCCCAAGGTCTATGTCGCCGACAGGGAGCTCCGCGCGGCGCTTTCCGGCGTCGATCTCGCCGAGATCGCCATCACCAGCGGCGCGCGGCTGATGCTGGGCGAGGGGCCCGAGAGCGCTTTCCGTCTCGACGACGTGAAGGGCGTTGCCGTGGTGTTCGAACGCGCGCAAGGCACGAAATGCGCACGCTCCTGGAGGATCTTGGCCGAGGTCGGTTCCGACCCCGAATTCCCCGAACTTTCGCCCCGCGACGCCGAAGCGGTGCGTCAGTTCGATTCCCGTCGCGCCGAAGTGGCCGGGTAGCGCCATGCTCCGAACCTGGTTGTGGGGTCCCCTGTCGCCGCTCGGTCTCGGCATTGCCGTCCTGACCATGCTGGCCGATCAGGCCAGCAAGGTCTGGATGCTTTACGTCTATGACATCGGCGCCAAGGGCAGCGTGGCGCTCACCTCGTTCTTCGACCTGGTGCTCGTGTGGAACCAGGGCATCAGCTATGGGCTGTTGCCGCAGGAAAGCGCGCTCGGCCGCTTGGGGCTGATCCTGTTCGCCGTGGCCGCGAGCCTGGCACTGGCCGTTTGGCTCGCCCGCATCGACTCGCGGCTCGCTGCCGCCTCGATCGGGCTCATCATCGGCGGCGCGATCGGCAACGCCATCGACCGCGTCGCTTACGGGGCGGTCGCCGATTTCTTCTCGCTGCACGCCTTCGGCTATCAATGGTACGTGTTCAACGTCGCCGATACGGCCATAGTTGTCGGTGTGGTGGGACTTCTGTATGACTCCCTGTTCAGGGGTCACAAAAAGGTCGGAAACCCTTCTAAGATGTAAAAAAGCCCGGACTCTCGGGCATTCGAGGGGGAACCTTGGGGCACGACAGAGCCATATCCAGCCCGCTCCGGGCGGCGCTTCTCGCGCCGGCTCTCGCCGCTACGCTTGCACTGGGCGGCTGTGGCGGCGTCGAGTTGCAAGGCAAGGTGTTCGACTATATGGGCCTCACGGGCGACCGCAAGGAAGCCGACGTGAAAATGTCCGAGCGGCCGCCGCTTCTGCTACCGCCTGATACCCAGACACTGCCCCAGCCCGGAAACGGCGTCGCTGTGGCCACCGCGCGCGCTGATTGGCCGAAGAATCCAGAGGTCTTGGAACAGGAAACGGTCGATGCCCAGAAAGCGGCGGAGGCCAAGGAGGTCACGGACGCGACCGATCCTGTCAATCCGCTCAAAGGCAAGTCGAACCCGCTTCTCGATAAATGGCTGAGCAAGAAGAAGAAGATCGTGCCGGCCGATGACACGCCTGAGCCGGATCCGACCGATAAGCCGTTCGAGGGCGACGCCGTCGCGCAGTCGAAGCCGAAGCCCCTTACACCGCACGTTCCGCAGGAATTGCCTCCTCCCCAGTCCGAGGATCTCTTCCACCCGGCGCCGCCGGACAGCTACAAGAATCCGAGCGCAATTTACTGAGTGTCACGACGTGGCACGCCGATCCTGTTCGGAATCTGGCTTGAAAATGCCGGCCTAAGGCCTGAAATGAGAGGCTGAGAGCCCCCGGCAAACGAACGGCACGAACTTTGCTGGGTCTTACAGATGCCTCATGCCAGGTCCCGCTCTATGACACTATGGATGGTCGATCAGCTTCTCGCCGCGCTTAACCCTGGCGCCGGCGTCGTGGTTGCTTCGCTGAGCCTCGCCACCCTTGCCGTCGCCGTCGCCGCGAACGGCGCGCAGGCTGCCCAGCGCGTCAGCGAGTTCACCCTTAACAACGGCTTGCAGGTGCTGGTGATCCCGGACCACCGTGCGCCGGTCGTGACCCAGATGATCTGGTACAAGGTTGGCGCCGCCGACGAGCCGCCGGGTTTCTCCGGCATCGCCCACTTCCTCGAACACCTGATGTTCAAGGGCACCGACAAGATCCCGAGCGGTCAATTCTCCAAGATCGTCGCCAAGAACGGCGGCGAGGACAACGCCTTCACCAATCACGACGTCACCGCCTATTTCCAGCGTGTGGCCAGCGACCGGCTGCCTCTCGTCATGCAGATGGAAGCCGACCGCATGGAGGGGCTGCGCCTCACCGAGGACGACGTGAAGACCGAGCGCGACGTCATTCTCGAGGAGCGCCGCTCCCGCGTCGACAACGATCCGGGCTCGATCCTGCAAGAGCAGATGATGGCCGCGCTCTACGCCAACCACCCCTACGGCATTCCGATCATCGGCTGGGAGCACGAGATCGCCGCGCTCAACCGCGAGGATGCGCTCTCCTATTACAAGCGCTTCTATGCGCCGAACAACGCCATCCTGGTGATCGCCGGCGATGTCGAGCCTGAGGAGGTGCGCAAGCTCGCCGAGAAGACCTACGGCAAGCTGGCCCCAAACCCCTCCTTGAACGGCCGGCACCGTCCGCAGGAGCCTGACCATTTCGCGCCGGTGAAGGTGACGCTCGAAGATCCACGCGCCGGGCGCACCACCGTGCAGCGTTACTATCTCGCGCCCAGCTACGCGTCGGCCAAGCCCGGCGAGGCCGAGGCGCTCGACCTCTTGATGCGCATCGCCGCCACGGGTTCGGTGAGCAAGATCTACAAGCGGATGGTGATCGAGGACAAGCAGGCGGCGAACGCCGGCGGCTGGTACTCCGATTCAGGTCTCGATTCCGGCAGGCTCGGCTTCTACGCCATCGCTGCCGAGAAGGTCACCGCCGAGGCCCTCGACCGGGCGATCTCCGACGTGGTCGACGAGCTCAAGCAGAACGGCGTCACGCAAGCGGAGCTCGACCGCGCGCGTGCCTCCTATCTCGCCGAGTTCGTCTACACGACCGACAGCCAGTCGCGCATGGCGCGGCATTACGGCTGGCGGCTCGCCACCGGCATGAGCGTCGCCGATGTCGAGGCTTGGCCCGATCGGCTCAAGCAAGTCACCGTCGACGACATCCGCGAGGCCGCGCGCAAATATCTTGTCGACAAGAATTCCGTCACCGGCTATCTGCTGCCCGCCCCCGAATACACCAGCAGCATTGGTGAAAAGCCGGCCCATGCGCCAGGTAAAGGCAAGTCGTAGCCGTGATGGCGCGGAGTTCCCGGCTTCCGCTCCTCTTATTCGTTGCCGCCTCGCTGATCGGCGCGGGTGCGCAAGCAGGCGAGGTTAGCGGTATGAAGATCGAGCGCGTCACGAGCCCCGGCGGCATCGAAGCCTGGCTCGTCGAGAGCCACGCCAATCCGCTCATCGCCATGCGCTTCGCCTTTCGCGGCGGCGCCAGCCAAGACGATCCCGGCAAGGAAGGTCTCGCTTATTTCATCTCGGCCATGATGGACGAGGGGGCGGGCGATCTCGACGCCGTGGCGTTCCAGGAGCGCGAGCAGGGCCTCGCCATGCGCATGGATTTCGACGCGAGCCGCGACGTCATGCTCGGCAACGTGCAGACGCTGACGGCCAACAAGGACGAGGTGTTCGATCTCGTTCGCCTCGCGCTGACCAAGCCGCGCTTCGACAAGGATGCGGTCGAGCGGGTGCGCGCGCAGATCCTGGCGGGGCTGAAATTCGACGAGAACGATCCCGAGACCGTGGCCTCTCTGGCCTGGGACCGACTGGCCTTTCCGAGCCATCCTTACGGCCGCCCCGTCAAGGGCAGCACGGCCTCGATCGCTTCCATCTCGCCAGACGATCTCCGCAGCTATGCCGACCGTGTCTTCGCCCGCGACAAGCTGGTGATCTCGGTGGTTGGCGACATCGATCCCGCCTCGCTTGGGCGTGCGCTCGATCGGATGTTCGGCGAACTGCCCGCCAATGCCGTGCTTGCGCCTGTGGCCGATGCCAATCCTCCATTGGGTCCGAGCCAAGAGATCATCGAGATGGACGTGCCGCAATCGGTGGCGCAATTCGGCCATCGCGGCATCGCCCGTAAGGACGACGATTTTATCCCGGCCTATGTGCTCAACTACATCATCGGCGGCGGCGGCTTCTCATCGCGTCTGATGGAAGAGGTGCGCGAGAAGCGTGGGCTCGCCTATTCGGTCCACTCCAATCTGTTTCCGTTCCAGCACGGCGCCGTGTTCGTCGGCAACGTCGCGACCAAGAACGAGGCAGTCGGCCAGTCTCTCGCGGTGATCGAGAGCGAGCTGCGGCGGCTCGCCGAGCAGGGACCGACAGCCGAGGAACTGGAAAGCGCCAAAAGCTATCTTACTGGCGCTTACGCGCTCCGCTTCGAGTCATCGTCGAGCATCGCCAACCAGTTGCTCTGGATCCAGATCGAGGATCTGGGCATCGATTACGTCAATCGCCGCAATGCGCTGATCGAAGCCGTCAGCCTCGATGACATCAAACACGTGGCCAAGCGCCTGTTCGAGGCGGACCGCCTTATCACCACCATCGTCGGCAAGCCGGTGGCGATGAAAACGCAGGCAGCCCCGGGCTAGCATGTCGCTGTCGCAATCCGTTCAGGGCTGCCTGGAGTCTAGCATCGGCGGCTTGGGCCTGCCGCAAGCCTCGCTCGACGCCAATCTCGCCAAACTGGAGCCGCGCCTCGTCTCCCTGCGCGAGGCCTACGCCAAGTCGACGCTGCCTTTGCTGCGCGTGCCGGAATGGCGCGACGACATCGCCGCCGCGCGCGACGCCCTGCACAAGCTGACCCAAGGCGCGCGCACGCTGCTGTTTTTCGGCACTGGCGGTTCGAGCCTTGGCGGCCAGACGCTGGCCCAGCTCGGCGGCTGGGGTATTCCCGGCGACGACAAGCATGGCAGCGAGAGTCGTCCGCGCACGCGCTTCTACGACAATCTCGATGCCCGCACGCTCGAGCTCAGCCTCGCCGGCCTCGACCTCAAGACCTCGCGCTTCATCGTAATCTCCAAGTCCGGCGGTACGCCGGAAACGCTGGTGCAGGTCACCTCGGCCATCGACGCCGTGCGCAAGGCTGGCTTGGGCGAGCGTATCCCCGAGCTGTTCCTCGCCGTCACCGAGCCCAAGACGCAAGGCACTAGCAACGGTCTGCGCGCGCTGTGCGAGGCCTTCGCCATTCCCACGCTAGACCACGATCCCAAGATTGGCGGCCGCTTCTCCGGGCTCACCAATGTCGGGCTGTTGCCGGCGCTGGCGCGTGGACTCGATGCGGTGGCGCTGCGCGAGGGGGCTCAGTCGGTGATTGCCGGCATGCTCAAGGCCAAAAGCGCGGGCGAGTTCGCGCCGGCCATCGGCGCGAGCGTCGCTATCGGCCTCGCCAAGGAGCGCGGCGTGCGCGCCAATGTGATGCTTCCCTACAGCGACCGGCTGGCGCGTTTCGCCGCCTGGTACGTGCAGCTTTGGGGCGAGAGCCTCGGCAAGCAAGGTGAGGGGACGACGCCGGTCGCCGCGCTTGGCCCTGTCGATCAGCACAGTCAGCTTCAGCTCTATCTCGACGGCGTGCCGCAGCACTTCATCACCGTCATTCGCGAGAACTGCGCGGGCGTGGGTCCCCGCATCGCGCCCGATCTCGCCAAGACCGCCGGCGCCGATTACCTGGCCGGCCACGCCGCGGGCGATCTGGTGGCCGCGCAGCAGCGGGCTATCCCTGAGGCGCTCATCGCCGCGGGGCGGCCTGTGCGCACCATCGACCTGGAGCGCCTGGATGAGCGGGCACTGGGCGCGCTGATGATGCATTTCATGCTGGAAACCATCCTCGCGGCGCATCTCCTGGGCGTCGACCCATTCGACCAGCCGGCGGTAGAATCGGGTAAAATGCTCACCCGCCGGTATCTCGCCGGGTAGGGTAGGGGTTCTGCCCAGAGCAAACCGGTGCTCCCCAGACCCGCAATACCTTGTGCTGCGGACCTCTCCGTGGTTTCGTCCGTAGCACGGGGCCCTCACCTGACGCCGAGCGTGATCAGGGAACTAATCGTCGATTTCATCATGCGACCCTCCAGTTTATGGTTGCGGATCGGCCCGGATCATGGACCGCACAGTGACTCGAAGCCCCGGCCTTAGCAGGCGGTCCGGATTGGGGAACTCTGCGACCGACCAAATCTTCTGCGTCTTCTCGTCGAAGGCGTAGGCGCCCGAGATGATCTTTCCCGGGTTTGGATATTCCGTGCCATCGGGCAGCACGAGGCGGACGACGATCCGCTCCTTCATCGCCTCCTCTGATCCCAGCCGCGCGTGGCGCTGCGCGTAAATATCGTAGGGCACCTCCGTGACCACGTGGATGGGATCGAGCTGAGTAACCGTCGCCAGCCGGCTCATCTCGCGCGCCTCCTTGGTGATGTAGGTACCCTCATTGACGAAAGGCTCACTGATGATCCCGTCGAAAGGCGCATAGAGGGAGAACTCCCTGATGATGATCTCGCGCATCTCGACTTCCGTTTTGGCCTTGGATTGGTTGGCCGCGGCGACGTCCCGCTTCGCCACCGCAACATCGAGCTCGGCTGGCGATGCAACGTTCTTTTCCCTCAGTTTCTGCACCCGCTCGAGCTCGGCCTCGGCAAGCTCGAGTTCGGCCGCTGCCCGCGCCAGATTGGCCTTGTCGACTTTCAGCAGATAGTCCTGCTCAAGCGTCAAAAGCTGGAACAGCAACTGCCCCTTCTTGACAATGTCGCCGGCCGTAAAGTTGATCTTCTCCAAGAGACCGTCAAAGCGCGGTGAAATATCCGCGGCGCGTGCGGCGCGCACCACGCCCTCGAACTCCACAATATCGTGAACTCGCCGGTCTCGTCAGCGCTGGTTGCCGAGGTCGATTCCGCTGAGCCGACGGGTAATGAGAACGATGCCACCATCGCGGCGGAGAGCAACACGGCTAACGTTATCCTAGGCATCATCGGGGACTTTCGTTCGGCGCACGCTTAACGCATCCATAGCGCGGCCCATTGCTGTGCGCTGCAAGCTCTCCTAGCGATCATGCCGCAAAATCGGCCGCCTGAGAGGATTTCACTCTTAAGAGGGGGGGCAATTCATTGATCTGAATCAGAGATGCCGGCAGAGGCCAACTGCCAGAAGGGTGGGCTGTCGGCCTGCTCCGATAGTACAATGCGGCGCGCTGATAAAATCTTCGAAGGGAGTGTACCGAGATGCGAGCCTTGGTTGCAACATTCACGGCCCTGACAGTTCTGGCAGGCAGCGCGATAGCCCAGGACGTTGCGGCACCGTCCGCGACCCTGATCACGAACGCTCGCATCTTCGATGGTAAGGGCGATACCCTGTCCGGTCCGATGAGCGTGCTCGTTGAGGGCGACAAGATCACGCGGATTGCCGAGACCATCGACGCACCGGAGGGCGCCACGGTGATTGATGCCGGGGGTCTCCTTGGAGATATGGAGAACTAGCCATGATCAACTTCCTCGGCTGCAGCGCTCAGGGCATCGCGGTTGCCAATGGCGTGACCACCCTGGCGCTTCTTGAACATTTGGTTGAACGAAAAATTCTGACCCGGGTCGACGTGCGGGCCATTCTTGGAAGCGGCATCGAGTGTCTCGAACCGCGCATCAATGTTCGGAGCGTGGCAGAGGCGGTTCACTTGATGCGAGATCAGATGCTTCCGCTGTTCAGCGAATAGAGTTGTCAGGACGCTAGGGCTCAGTTCCCCGACGATCACGCGGCCCGCGCCGTGCTGCGTGCTTCCTTAAGCTTCGGCAGGTGCAGCCCTCTAAGCATAGCCCCCCAACGATATTCCAATAGGCACGTTGCCTATGAGGCTTTACCCGCTTTGCGATCCACTCAATCGAACGGGTGTTTCTCGATGACGCTGGGGACCATCATAAGGAGATGTAGTGATG
This sequence comes from uncultured Alphaproteobacteria bacterium, assembly GCA_963750975.1. Taxonomy (GTDB): domain Bacteria; phylum Pseudomonadota; class Alphaproteobacteria; order Rhizobiales; family Methyloligellaceae; genus Methyloceanibacter. Next base: position 101,165 of record CAVVSX010000013.1, read on the forward strand.
GGATTGTTGAACGCCGTCTACCTGAAGTTCAGAGCGTTCATCCGGTTTGTTGAACGAGCTGACGAAGAGTTCCTTGCTGGCGAGGTGGACGACCGCTAAGGACGTTTCCATCAAGCTGGTTCGGCGAACTCACCTATTCCGCTGCGGATTACTTCGTCGAACAGCGCAAGCACCGCTGCGTGACCCCTCTCGTCATTGACGTGAGTGAGTGTGGCGGGAGCGTAACGCGGACGCAGGGCGCATCGAAGTCGTGGGTAAGTTGGTAAGCCGCCCAAATCAATGCGCCTAGGCCGCAACGCTTTACTGCACTGTTGAGTGTTGGAGACGCGGCAACGCCACTTACGTCCTGAGCGATATGGCCACGACATCAATGCTGTTCATCAGCTATCAAGGCGCGAGCCCTCTCGACAATCTGGACCTTGATTGGTTTCGACAAGTGACTCTCTCTATCGGAACTTTCTGGAATTCTCTTCGACCGGTTGAGATGCAGCGTGCACCATCCCAACAGATATTTCGGCGAGCTTCGACAATTCTGCCATGTGGTTCTCATAGGCTCTCTTGGCGTAGTCAGACTGGATTTGGACCGCTTGCTCAAGCGACCTCACGCCGATCAACTGCTCCCAAGTGCGAATGGCATCGTCGAAGGCTTTCTTGGAATACGCAGTCATTTCGGCAGCGATGGCCTGAAAACCTCGATTGACTTCACTCAAGGAGCGGCCTGCGGTCTCAAATCCGCCAACGGCAGCCTGCTGGAACTCATGCCCCATTTTCTGGGCTTGTTCCTGAGCTTCCTGCCCCATTCGATTGGGCTCTTCGGACATTCGCTTTGTTTCTTGCATAACGGCCTCCTCCAGAGAAACTGCGGACGACCCGAAGGCGGCTCATCCATCAAGCTAAACGCTCACCTCAAGGAAGCGATCTATTGAGAAAAAAAGAATCTTTGAGGGTCTCTTGCCACCCGAAGGTCGCGCAGCAGCCGCTTGAGCGACGGTCTTTGGTTGCGCCGTCCTGCATCTCGATGCGTGTGTGCCTCCAATACCGCCCACCTACAAAACCAAAGCGGAATTGGTTGTTCGCACAGGGGACTACGGCTCGTTGAACCGGTAACGCTAGGGGCTGTCCTAATTAACGGCTGAGTGTCCTATAGCGCGGACCACTGATGTCCGCTTTACCCCTCAAGAGTGGACATGCTGCGCGTCAGCATCAGTGTCTGAAAGTGCCACTAGCGGACATTCGCCGATAACAGGGTCGATTCGCAGCAGGATTCGGTCTTGTTAGCCACCACGTGCGCGAGCGTAGGCAGCCTTCCCTTTGGTCTTGTCGAACAACTGATCTCGGCAAGTCACGGCCGCGTCCGCTGCAATAACCCCGCCACGTCGTTATGTGAGGTTTGGATATTGGTGGGTAGCCCTCCTCCACGCTGAAATAAGTTGGCTCTCTCACGTAATAATGCCCAATTTGTACCAAGCGTGCGCCACTCTTCGACTAGAAGGTCATTCCGTGCCACTCGAAAGATCGCAAGGATGGACGATGTAATTTCGTTCCTATTTGAAGAATGGCTCTCCAGATTTGAGGCCGAGCAAGCTGCCTCTGCCAACGGAGCGATATGGAGAGAGGATTCACTAAGGGAAATCGAGGCCAAAATAGCGGCCACTCCTGCAGAGGGATTGAAAGGGCTGAGCATAAAGCTCGCTCTTCATTGTTTCCTGCTGAACCTCGCAGACACAGCAAGCTCTCAAGCGCAGTCCGCCTACCATGACCTCGTTCGCTTGACCGGCGACGATCCGCTTGTCGAGATCAACGCTCGTTTCAAAAAATCAGCTTAGCGGAATTGTTTTCGCTTTGGCGGCACGAGGAGCACTTTCGTGCATACCCGATGCTGAAAGTTCGCTCTGGAGTAAGTAGCTCATCCTGACGAGTTCAGGGACGGATTTTGCTTTCATCTTCCGCATAGCGTGGCTACGATGCACCTTGACCATAACTTCGCTCACGCAAAGCTCATCAGCAATCTGCTTGTTCAACCGTCCAGCGGCTACCCTGAAGAGCACGTCGCGCTCGCGTGGGGTAAGCGTCTTGAAGCGCTTTAGTGTTCCGGCGAGAGCGTGCTCTTGCGCATGCCGCAGCCGATCTCGTTCAAGAGCAACAAACACGGCATCTAACAGATCTTGCTCGTTGATTGGTTTGGTCAGGAAATCGACGGCACCTGCCTTCATCGCGCGAACCGCCGTGGCGATGCTTCCGTATCCGGTGACGAAGATAAGCGGCGCATGAATGCCGGTTTTTTTGAATTCCTCCTGCAATGTAAGACCGGTCATCATCGGCATGCGCAGCGCAAGCACCACGCAACAGGGCTTTTCCGGAACAACGCCATCGAGAAACTCAACGGCCGACCGGAAAGGCTCGACGTGTAAGCCAACAGACTCTAGAAGCTGCTTAATAGCGTTGCGTGCCGGATCGTCGCTTTCTATTACAAAGACGACCGCGTCAGCGCTGGCGGACCAGCTCTTGGTTTGTCGAACAAGAGCTTCGTCTGTCGGTCGATGACCTAGCCCGGTGGCGGACTGGAAACTCACCGCCCTACTCCTAACGCCCGCGCGAGGAGGGGGTCGAACGCGGGGTGCCGTGTTGTTTCAGGTTACACCCAATGCTCTCGAGCGCAACATCCAAGTATGGGCTAGGTCGTTAACGTTGTCTCAAGTGTGCCCATCCCTCCCGAACGATGGGTCCCCTACGCCGGGGAAGGCCCCGACCAGTCCCCCATGTCCGCTTAGGGTCATAAGCAGACGTTGGAGCAGGCGTCGGAGATGTCCGCTCTACCCACGAAAGCGGACATGCGCCCAGCCATCCAGAAATGTCCGCTAAGTGCCAATTACGGACTCAATGCATTGATGCATTGGCTGCGCGCGTGGCCTCGCCGCAACGCTTCCGCGCCGTAGCCGACGACGACAAGATCCCGCGCGTTGATATGGCGCCGGGCAGACGGTGATTCTTCAGAATATCGGCGACTGCTGGCCTTCACTTTAGTTTAGCTGGATCAATCGGCAGCGGGCTGTGAGCTCCGCAAATCGGCGTAATTTCACCGAGACCAAAGCGGGCGTGACTGTTCACTCCGACTGGCGCGGCGCCCGGCTCGGGTATGATCTGGAACGACGCAACGTGGCCGTAGTAGACGAGGAGCTTGGGCCGCCGCTCGAACAGCCGGTCGATGAGCCCGCCAGTCACCAGCAGCGCGACGGCACCCGCTGCCTTTGGCGCGAGATCGAGGTCGAACGTCATGGCGGCGGGTACTACCACAGGGCGAGGCCTCGCTCACTCTCTATATATATCGTCCTGACCAGGACTTGCGCGCCGGCGCCCACAGCCATATCGGGGCGGGCTCTGGTGCCCCGAGCCGCGATATGGTTTCCTCGGGCTCCTTCTGGTTGCGGAAAGCGAGGGGAGGTAGGGCCCCGGGGAGGGCCCCGAAGACCTCCGAGATGCTCAGAAAGGTTCAGAGTTGGCTTTTTAGGCCAGTATCTGATCACTCACCCGCCGGTATCTCGCCGGCGACCAGGTTGGGGCACAAGATGGCCATACGTCAGCTGCCGCCGAACCTCGTCAACCGCATCGCCGCGGGTGAGGTCGTCGAGCGGCCTGCGAGCGTCGTCAAGGAGCTGGTCGAGAACGCCGTCGATGCCGGTGCGCGCCGCATCGACATTGCGACGTCGGGCGGCGGCCTGCGGCTGATCCGCGTGGTCGACGACGGCTCGGGCATGGGCGGCGACGATCTCGCGCTTGCGGTCGAGCGGCACGCGACCTCCAAGCTCGCGGGCGATGATCTCTCCTCGATTCTGACGCTCGGCTTTCGCGGCGAGGCGCTGCCCTCGATCGGCGCCGTGGCCAGGCTTTCGATCCAGAGCCGCGCTGAAGGCGCCCCCGAGGCCTTCGAGATCGCCGTCGATGCCGGCCGTAAGACCAAACTCAAGCCTGCCGCGCTGGCGGCCGGAACCCGGGTCGAGGTGCGCGACCTGTTCTACGCGACGCCGGCGCGGCTCAAATTCATGAAATCGGAGCGAGTCGAGGCGGCCGCCATCGCCGACATGGTGAAGCGATTGGCTCTGGCGCGGCCCGAGATCGCCTTCAGCCTGACCAGCGAGGATCGCACCGCCCTTCGCCTGGAAGCCTGCCTGCCGGGGCTGATCGATCATGGCCTCGCTCGGCTAGGCCGCATCCTCGGGCCTGACTTCGTCAAGGACGCGCTACCGGTACGTGCGCAGCGCGGCGGCGTCTTGCTCGAAGGCTTTGCCGGTCTTCCCACGCTGCATCGGCCGAACAGTCTTCAGCTTTATCTCGTCGTCAATGGCCGCCCGGTGCGCGACAAGCTGCTCGCCGGCACCGTGCGCGCGAGCTATGGCGATCTACTGCCGCAAGGCCGCTACCCCATGCTCGCTCTGTTCTTGACGCTGCCGCCTGAGGAGGTGGACGTGAATGTCCATCCGGCCAAGACCGAGCTCAGATTTCGCGATCCGAACGGCATTCGCTCGCTCATCATCGGCGCGCTCAGGGATACGCTCGGCGCCGCCGGTCATCGCGCCACCTCGTCCCTGTCGCAAGCTGCCCTGCAACGCATGGCGACTCCTGAGAGCCAAGGTGCCTCATCCTACCGGCCGCTCCAGGCGCAATCTGCTGGCCGAGCCGCTTTCGGCTTCGCCGAAGCCGCGCAGGCGCCGTTCAATGGATTTGCCGAGCCGAGCGCCGACATGCGCGGCGCCGTCACGCAAGACGACGCTCAAGCGACGCTCTATCCGCTCGGCGCCGCGCGGGCGCAGATCAACGACACCTTCATTATCGCCGAGACCGGCGATGCGCTTGTCATCATCGATCAGCACGCCGCGCATGAGCGCCTGGTCTATGAGCGCCTGAAGCGCGCTTTGGCCAATGGCGGCATCTCCCGCCAATTGCTGCTGATCCCCGAAGTGGTCGAGCTCGACGCCGAGGCCGCCGCCAATCTGTGCGCCGCGGCCGATGAGCTTGAGCGGCTCGGCTTGGTGGTCGAGCCTTTCGGCGAGGCCGCCATTCTCGTGCGCGAGGTCCCCTCGCTGCTCGGCACCTGCAACGTCAAGGGGCTGCTCGCTGATCTCGCCGCAGAGCTGGCGGAAGCCGAAGACAGCGAGCAGACTCGACTGCTTGCAGCCAGACTCGATCATGTCCTCTCCACCATGGCATGCCATGGCAGCGTGCGGGCAGGGCGGCGGTTGAACCCGGAAGAGATGAACGCCCTGCTGCGCGACATGGAGCAGACACCGTTCACCGGACAATGCAATCACGGTCGCCCGACCTATATCGAACTCAAGCTCGCCGACATCGAGAAGCTGTTCTCGCGCCGCTGATGCCGGCGCGTGAATGGTTTCAGACCTTCTCCGTGCCGAGATGTTCGGTGACGCAGGCCGCGAGCGCGGCGATCGCATCCTTGCTGCCGGTCAGCTTGAAGCTGATCTTCGAGCCTTCCGCCACGATGGTGAGCACTTTCCCCCCGCGCAATGCCTCGACCACCGGATCTGTGCTCTGCAGCGGAATGACGATGCCGTGCACATCGACCACTTTGGCGATGGCCGCGATGGGTTCCCGATCGTCGACGAGCAGCACGACCGCCTCGGTCGTCCCGACCTCGAAGCTTCGCTGCTCGTCCGCCAGCACAAGCCCCCAATCGTAGTCTTTGCTGATGACGAAGCCGAGTAGCACGCCACTCTCGGCCTGCGCGGTCATCGTGCAGTCGGAGAACTTGCCGTCGCTGTCGTAATTGGCGTCGCCCTGCCAAACACCTGAGATAAAGCCTCCTGTGTCCGCCCCGAGCACCAAAAGCCCCGCCGCGACGAGAGGTCCGACGAGCGAAGTTTTCAGTTTCATGGAAGGTCCTGACGCAGCATTCCGGGCCATTAAATCATAGCCCCGACCATGCTTGGGTTAAGGGCAGAAATCCCTTCAATGTCCGACCCTTGCGATGGCGATCTGCGTATCGCCGTAGCGCCGCCGGTCGAGTTCCTCGATCCCGGCCGGCCATTCGATCTCGGCGTCGGCGCGCTCTTCCAGCACCACGACGGCGCCTTGTTCGGCCCACGCCCCGTCGACCGCCTCGGCAAGCGCTCGTTCTCCCAGCCTCTTGCCGTAAGGCGGATCGCAGAAGACGAGTTGGAAGGGCTGCAGCGTGCCGGCCCTGCCGAGCTTGGTCGCGTCGCGTCGCCAGATCTTGGTGACGCCGGTCAAGCCAAGCGTCTCGACATTACGGCGAATGGCGGCGCGCGCCGCTGCGCTTTCCTCGATGAAGAGACAGTAGCGGGCGCCCCGCGACAGCGCCTCCAGCCCGAGCGCGCCCGACCCCGCGAACAGATCGAGCACGCGCGCGCTTTCGAAGTCGAAGCGAGGCGCGCCATGCTCCAACACGTTGAACAAGGCCTGGCGCACGCGATCGGAGGTCGGGCGAGTGGCAAGTCCCTTCGGCGCCTCGATCTGCGCGCCCCTGAATTTGCCGGCTACGATGCGCATGCGCTCATCGGCGCCGCCCCCGGCGCTCCTTGGCGGCATCGAATAAGCCGAACTCTTCGGCAAGCTTGGGTCCGAGTTGATCGGCGAGCACGCGCCGCTTAACTTCCTCGACCGCGCCTTCGGCGAGATCGCCGAGCGCGAAGGGCCCGAACGACACGCGGATCAGCCGGTTGACGGTCAGGCCGAGATGCTCGGCGAGTCGCTTTACCTCCCGGTTCTTGCCTTCGCGCAAGGCCAGCGTGAGCCAGAGATTGGACCCTTGCTCGCGGTCGATGCGTGCCTCGACCGGGCCGTAATGCACCCCGTCGATGGTGACGCCTTGGCTCAGTCTATCCAGCGCCTGTTGGCTGACGCGACCGTGCGCGCGCACGCGATAGCGCCTTATCCAGCCGGTGCTCGGCAGCTCGAGATGGCGAGCGAGTTCGCCGTCGGTGGTGAGCAGCAGCAGGCCTTCGGTGTTGATATCGAGCCGCCCCACCGAGACGACGCGCGGCAGCTCGGGCGGCAGAGCCTCGAACACCGTCTTGCGCCCTTGCGGGTCCTTGTGGCTAGTGACGAGGCCGCGCCGCTTGTGATAGCGCCACAGCCGCGCTTCTTGCGCCTGTGGCAGTTTCTGCCCGTCCACGGTGATCGTGTCGTTAGGATTAACCACGGTGGCCGGCGTCTCGAGCACCTTGCCGTTGACGGCGACGCGACCGGCCGCGATCCAGGCCTCTGCGTCGCGTCGCGAGCAGAGGCCCGCATGGGCGATCGCCTTGGCGATGCGCATGGAGGCAGAAGGGCTCACTGCTGGCGGTTTGGCCTTGCCCGTCCGCGGGGCTTGACCCCGGCTCGCTCTGGCCCCCACTTTGCCGCCCATGGAGCGCAAGCTTGCAGATGACGACGTGACTGGCAAGGCCGCGCGGCCGATGGATGTCGCGCTCGCCGAGGCGACACGCGCGCGCGACCTTAGCGAGGTGCCAGTCGGTGCCGTGGTGATAAGTGCCGATGGCGAGGTGCTGGCAAGCGCCGGCAACCGCACGCTAACCTTCCGCGATCCGACGGCGCATGCCGAGCTGCTTGCCATTCGCGCGGCCTGCGCGAAGCTCGGTAGCGAGCGGCTGGTCGACTGCGATCTCTATGTGACGCTCGAACCTTGCGCCATGTGCGCGGCGGCGATCTCCTTCGCCCGCATTCGCCGGCTTTATTTCGGCGCGTCAGACCCCAAGGGCGGTGCGGTGGAGCATGGCCCGCGGTTTTTCTCGCAAGCCACCTGCCATCATGCGCCAGAGGTCATCGGCGGCTTGGATGAAAGCCAGGCCGCAAGCTTGCTCAGGGATTTTTTTGCGCGAAGGCGCTGAGCGCTTGGCCGACGTCAATCCTCGGCCTTCGGACCCCAGCCGGGACGAGGGGGAGCCGCTCCCGCCGGAGGCCACTCGATATTCTGTGGATATTGTCCCCTCAGGATCGCCTGGTTCTCAATGTCCCCCTTCGCGTATGGGACAAAGCCGAAAAAGAAGCTGTAACCGCCCGGTCGCCCGGGATTGTAATAGTAGGGATAGATGGGAGTACGTCCGCGCCGGTAGATGCGGGCCTGGGTGACGGGAGAGGCTTCGCTCGCGAGGCCGGAGATAAAACCGGGCGCGGCTTGTGCCTTCTCGCTGCCAGTACCTAGCAACAGCCCGACAGCGATCGTCCCGGCGGCGCCAAGCAGGGCGGCCACTCTCTTCACCTGGGGCAAGCGGTACGTCATGCGCGACTCTCCATTTGGTTCGCTAACAGCTTAAAGACCCGCTGCTCAGGCTGCAACGAATCCCAGTAAGAAGATGCGGAAATCCCCAATTCGATGACACAGCCATGAATGACTGGGTTTTCGCTCTGCAACTCGGCGTCGTGCTGGCGGTGATTGTCGCCATTGCCGTCTCGACCATCGGCTTCGCCTTCAGATCGAGCCGCGCCGGCTTCGAGCCGATCGTCAAGGCCTCCTTCCGGAAGCTGCAGGCCGGCTGGTTCCAGCTCCATGTCTCCATCGCCAACCAGGCGCCCTACGCCGTGGTCGTCGACGAGCTCAAACGCGTTAAGCCGCGAGCGGGGCGGTTGATGGCGCCGATCAAGCAAGTCAGTACGCGGAAAGGCGAGTTCCAAGTCTGGTCGCATCCCACCACCGACAAAGCGACGACGAGCATTCCGCTCGACCTTCATCTCGGGCCGCATGAAGCCCGCGCCGGCGCCGTTGCGCGCACGTCGCAAGCGCAACTAACAGCCTGGCTGTTCCTGCCCGAGGACTCAAACCCACTGGACGTGACGCTTGAGCTTGTTGTGCGCGATCAAGCCGGCGCGCACAGGCGCCATCGCGTCATCGCCAAGCGGGAAGGCAAGCACTGAACCGCTAATTCGTCTCGGCCTTCTTATCCACGCTCTTGGCGACCGACTTCGTGCCGCGCAGTAGTTCGAGCGCATAGCTCAGCTGCGTGTCCTTGGCCTTGTCGTCAGGAACATAGGCGGAGCTTCCGGCCTCTTCCGGCGACTCGTCGGGCTCGCCCTCGTTCTTGAGATGACCGCGCAGGCTCGCCTCGCCGACATTGCTGCCGGCCGACTTGCTGGCGTCCTGGGGCAAGTCCTCGTCGACCTTCACTTCCGGCGTGATGCCGAGAGCTTGGATCGAGCGGCCCGACGGCGTGTAGTAGCGTGCCGTGGTAAGCCGGAGCGCGCCACCGCCGCCGAGCGGAATGATGGTTTGCACCGAGCCTTTGCCGAACGAGCGCGTGCCGACAAGCGTCGCTCTGTGGTGATCCTGGAGCGCGCCGGCGACGATCTCCGAGGCCGAAGCCGAGCCGCCATTGATCAGCACCACGATCGGCTTGCCGTCGGTGATGTCGCCCGTTCTGGCGTTGGCGCGCTGCGTCTCTTCAGGATTGCGGCCTTTGGTGAGCACGATGGCGCCCTGGTCGAGAAAGGCATCCGACACCGAGATGGCCTGATCCAGCAGGCCACCGGGATCGTTGCGCAGATCGATGACATAGCCCTTGAGCTTCGGCCCGATCGTCCGCTTCAACTCGGAGATCGCCTTCTCCAGCTCAGAGGTGGTCTGCTCGTTGAAGCTGGTGATGTGCACGTAACCGACGTCCTCATCAGCCTCGAACTTGACTGGCTTGATGCGGATCACGTCGCGCGTCATGGTGACGTCGAACGCGTTGTCGACGCCCTTGCGCTGGATGGTCAGCGTGATCGGCGCGTTGATCGGCCCGCGCATCTTCTCCACCGCCTGGTCCAGCGTGAGCCCCTCGATCGGCTCCTTGTCCAGCGCGACGATGAGGTCGCCGCTCAGCAGCCCGGCCTTGGCGGCCGGCGTGTCCTCGATCGGCGCGACCACCTTGATCGCACCGTTTTCCATCGTCACCTCGATGCCGAGCCCGCCGAACTCTCCGCGCGTCTGCACCTGCATCTCGCGGAACTCTTTGGCGTTCATGTAGGTCGAATGCGGGTCGAGCGCCGTCAGCATGCCGTTGATGGCGTCCTCGATCAGCTTGTTGTCGTCCGGCTTCTCGACATAGTCGGAGCGGACGCGCGCCAGCACCGAGCCGAACAGATTGAGATCTTTGTAGAGCTGCGCATTGCCCTCCGCCGGCGCGTTCTCGGCGAAGCCCACCATGGCGCCGGCGCCGCAGACTGCCAACACGAGAAGCCCCAAAAGCGCGTAACGGATTTTCCGGACCACCTATGAACTCCTCGAGTCAGACGCTGATAATGGCCGACATGGCGGGATGATACGAAGCACGGACCGTGCCAAAGAGACTAGCCTTGTGGGATTGCCCCGGACTTGCGACACGCTGTCCTGCAATATTGGCGCGTTTGCGGCGCTATTCCAGCGCTAAGACATGAATATTTCTCCATGTGGCGCCCCGGCACCGTGGGGTTAAGCATGCGGGTCGCCTCCCGCGGCGCGTTCAGCGCCCGGTTGCTCGATTCGCTGGGCAAAGCGTGCCTAACCCTGCGGTCCCCCTCGAGGGGGTGGCGCGCCGAAAGACGCAAATCTGGTAGCTCGCGATCCCTGTGGGGACCGCGCAGGCGCCATCCGGCGCGCCACATGCGACGTTTGCGGCAACGGGCCCCGCTTTAGTCCGGTCCGTCGTCGCGCATCTGTGCGCCGACCGAGCCTTCAGCCAGCTCCTGGCAGGGACTCCTAGTGGTCCCGGGGGGAGCCCCGATGCCGCCCGAGTGCCTTGTTGCGACAAGGTCCGCGGGCGCCGCACCTCATCCCGCCTCGCGACGCCTCGAGAAACGCCCTCAGTGGACAAGGTGAGTGCATGATAGGCGAGGTTGGGAGCACGGGGATTTTGTGGGGATAAACAACCCATTCTCGTCATCCCGGCGAAAGCCGGGATCCAGGTGGGGCAACCGGCACCGAACCAGCGGCTCTGGATACCGGCTTTCGCCGGTATGACGAAGCCCTGTCATCGCCCGTCGCTACACAGCGCGCCAGCCGATGTCGCGGCGGCAGAAGCCGCCAGGCCAGTCGATATTGTCGACGGCCGCGTAGGCGCGGGCCTGCGCCTCGGCGATGCCGCCACCGCGCGCGGTGACGCCGAGCACGCGGCCGCCATCGGCGAGGATGCGCTCACCCTCGCGCTTGGTGCCGGCATGGAAGACCTGCACGTCGGGATCGGCGCCCGCTGCTTCCAGCCCCTTGATCTCCGAGCCCTTCGCATAAGACCCGGGATAGCCGCGTGCCGCCATCACCACGCAGAGTGCGGCATCGTCGTGCCAGTCGAGCGCGATACCGCTTAAGCGCCCTTCGGCCACGGCGAGCAGGGCAGGCAGCAGATCCGACTCGAGCCGCAACATCAGAACTTGCGCCTCGGGGTCGCCGAAGCGGACATTGTATTCGATCAGCTTCGCCGCTCCGTCCTTGATCATCAGCCCGGCATAGAGCACGCTCTTGAATGGCGCGCCGCGCGCCCGCATGGCGCGAACGGTCGGTTGGATGATCTCCTCCATCACTTGCGCGCAAAGAGCAGGCGTCATGATCGGCGCCGGTGAGTAAGCGCCCATGCCGCCGGTGTTAGGCCCCTGGTCTCCGTCGAAGGCGCGCTTGTGGTCCTGCGCGGTGGCAAGCGGGAGAGCGGTCTCGCCATCGACCAGCGCGAAGAAGCTCGCTTCCTCGCCCTCGAGGAACTCCTCGATGACCACGCCCTTGCCGGCGGCGCCGAACGCGCCGCCGAAGCAATCGTCGATGGCTTCGTTCGCCTCCTCGCGCGTCTGCGCGATCACCACGCCCTTGCCGGCGGCGAGCCCATCCGCCTTGACGACGATGGGCAGGTTTTGAGTTGTCACGTAGGCCTTGGCCGCCGACGCATTATCGAAGCGGCGATAAGCGGCCGTGGGGATGCCGTACTCGGCGCAGAGATCCTTGGTGTAGCCCTTCGAGCCTTCGAGCTGGGCTGCGGCGCGCGAGGGACCGAACACCTTGATGCCGGCCGCTTCGAGATCGTCGGCGAGCCCGGCGACGAGTGGCGCCTCGGGCCCGATCACCACAAGGCCGATGTCCTTCTTCCGGCAAAAGTCGATGACCGCTGCGGGGTCTGCGGCGTCGAGCGTCACGCACTCGGCGATAGCTTCGATCCCGGCATTGCCCGGCGCGCAATAGAACCGCTTGAGCAGGGGGCTCTGCCTGAGCTTCCAGGCGAGCGCGTGCTCGCGGCCGCCGCCTCCGATCAACAGCAAATTCATCTAGAAAAAGCCTTGGCTTGTGGCCCGCATGGCGGGCCTGTATTGCATGTGGCCAGATGGACGCCAATGGCTGATCGCATAGCATCAACGGCGACGAATCTCGTCGAATATACCGTCTCGGAACTTGCCTTCGCGCTCAAGCGCACGGTGGAGGACGCCTATGGGCTAGTGAAGCTCAGAGGCGAGATCTCCGGCTTCAAGGGCCGGCATTCCAGCGGCCATTGCTATTTCACCTTGAAGGACGAGGGCGCCTGCATCGAGGCGGTGATCTGGCGGAGCACCTTCGCACGGCTCAAGTTCAAGCCCGACGAGGGGCTCGAGGTCGTGGCGCGCGGCCGCATCACCACCTATCCCGACCGCTCGAAATATCAGATCGTCATCGACGAACTTGAGCCGGCCGGGGTCGGCGCGCTGCTGGCCCAACTCGAAGAGCGCAAGAAGCGGCTTGCCGCCGAGGGCCTGTTCGAAGAGGCGCGCAAGCAGCCTCTGCCCTTCCTGCCGCGCATCATCGGCGTCGTCACCTCGCCGACCGGCGCGGTGATCCGCGATATCTTGCATCGGCTCGCCGATCGCTTCCCCTGCCATGTGCTGGTCTGGCCGGTGCGCGTGCAAGGCGAGACCTGCGCGGTGGAGGTGACGGCCGCGATCCACGGCTTCAACGGGTTCGCTGCCGTCGGGCCGATCCCGCGGCCGGACCTCATCATCGTGGCGCGTGGCGGCGGCAGCCTCGAAGATCTGTGGGGCTTCAACGACGAGGCCATGGCGCGCGCGGTGGCCGCGAGCGCGATCCCGCTGATCTCGGCGGTCGGGCACGAGACCGACTGGACCATCATCGACTATGTCGCCGATTTCCGCGCGCCGACGCCGACCGCCGCGGCCGAGCGCGCCGTGCCGGTGCGCACCGACCTGCTCATCACCGTGACCCAACACGGGCTCCGCGTCGCCACCTCGCTCCGACGGCGGATCGGCAGCGAGCGGCATCGCTTCGCGGGGTTGGCACGTGGGCTGCCGCGCAAAGCCAATATTCTCGATTTGCCGCGCCAGCGCTTCGATCATGCGAGCGCGAGATTGAAGCGCGCGCTGATCGCCAATGCGCGGGTCCACCGCAATTGGCTCGAGCGCGCCTCGGCGCGGCTTAGGCCGCATGTGGTGGCGCGCACCGCGCAATCGGGTCGCGACCGGCTGATCCGGCTCGACCGCTCGCAAGTGCGCTCGCTCGCAACGCTGCTCGCTCGCTCGCGCGCCAAGCTCGACGGCCAGGCGAAATTGCTGCAGACGCTTGGCTACCACAATGTGCTGTCGCGCGGCTTCGCCCTGGTGCGTGGAGAAGACGGCGCGATGCTGCGCCGCGCTGCCGAGGTGAAGCCGGGTTCGGCTCTCGACATCGAGTTCGCCGATGGCCATGTCGAAGCGCATGCCGACGCCGCTGCGCGCAAGTCCGAGTCGGACGTCAAGACTCCGCGCCGGCGAGGCGACGACAAGCAGGGCTCATTGCTCTGATGCGGCTGGTGAACGCGCTTTCGCCAAGATCGTGCTGAAAAAGGTGAGAGCACACTGGCGTTGCGCGCCGGCTTGAGGTTATGGTGACAGATATTTCGAAGCGACGAGCCACTCGATCTTGATGAATCGATTCGAACGCAACATCGCCTTCAAGGGCGAAGCCAAGCTCAAATATCTCGACGGCGAGGTACAGGTGATGACGCCCGGCGATTTCGTGCGCTGTGCGGTCACCGGTCGCACCATTCCGCTCGAGGAGCTCCGCTATTGGAGCGTCGAGCTGCAAGAGGCTTATGTCGACGCCGCCGCCTCGCTCAAGCGCTTTCGCGAGACGCATCAGGCCGCGGAATAACCATCGCGTCCGCCAGCATCTCTTTCACTTTGGCCTTGTCTTCGAACTCGACCGTGATGGCGAAGGGGCGGGCGCGATGCTTCAGCTCCGCCACGGCTGAATCCGGTTCGCCCTCGAGCCGCACATAATCCTTCTCGGTGGTGACCAGCATGGCGTTGTAGTCCTTCGCCGCCTTCAACAGGCTGCGCGCCTGCCGCTCGCTGTAGCGGTAATGGTCGGGATAGGCGCGCTGGTCGATCAGTCGCGCGCCCTCATTGCGCAGCGTTGCGAAAAATTTCGACGGCCGCGCGATGCCGGCGAAGCCGATCACCGGCAAGACCGAGAGCCAGCGCCGGTCCTGGCGCGGCACCATGCGCGCCTTCAGCACCGGCTTGGCTTGCGCCGTGAACGCATCTATCAATTTCGCGACTCTTTCCTGCTCGCCAATCACGATCAGCGCCGAAGCCCGCGCGATCTGCGCGTCGAGCGGCGCTCTGAGGGGCCCCGCCGGGATGACGAGGCCGTTGCCGACGCCCACGCCGCCGTCGACCACGACCAGCGACAAATCCTTGGCGAGACTCGGGTTCTGGAACCCATCGTCCATGACGATGACGCTCGCATCGCTCGCTTCGATGGCCTTGGCGCCCGCGGGGCGATCGGCCGCAACCACGGTCGGTGCGGCTTCTGCCAGCAGCAGCGGCTCGTCGCCAACCTCCGCCGCGCTGTGCCCTTGCTTGACGAGGAGCGGGCCCTTGCTCGCCCCGCCATAGCCGCGCGTGAGGAAAGCAGGCTTCGCCCCCAGCTCCTTGAGCAACGCGGCGATGGCGATGGCCGTCGGCGTCTTGCCCCCGCCGCCGGCGGTGAAATTGCCGATGCAGATGACGGGCAGCCGCGAGCGGTATGGCGTGGCTTGCGCGAAGCGCTTCTCGGCGACGCGGCCATAGAGGCTGCCGACCGGGGCGAGCGCCGAGCCCAGCGCGCCTTTCCGGCGATACCACCAGAACGGCGCCTCAAGAGGCATGTTGCAGCGTCGTCCTTGGCGGCAGGTAATGCTCGAGCTCGGCGAGCGTGCGCGGCAATGCCCCGCTCATGGCGACGATCGCGTGGCTCGCGCGCTCGGTCATCGCCCGGCGCGCGCTTGCGTCGTCGAGCAGGGCAAGCGCCGCCTCGGCGAGGCTCGCCGCGTCGCTCACCTGCTTGCAACCGCCGGCGCGGAGCAACGCCGTATAGGCATCGCGGAAGTTCTGAAAATTGGGACCTGTCAGTACCGCGGCGCCGAGCTTGATCGGCTCGACCGGGTTCTGCCCGCCGCGCTCCACCAGCGAGCCGCCGACAAAGGCGATGGGCGACAGCGCGTAGAACAGGCCGAGTTCGCCGATCGTGTCGGCAACGTAGATGTCGGTCGATGCCTCGGGCAGCTTGCCTTCCGAGCGGAGCGCCACCTTAAGGTTCATAGGCTCCAACTGCTCGGCGATCAGCGGCCCGCGCTCGGGGTGCCGCGGCACGATGATGGTGAGCAGATCGGGTCGCGCCGCCCGCATCCGCAAATGCGCCGCCGCGATGATTTCGTCCTCTCCGGGGTGGGTGCTGGCGGCAAGCCACACATTGCGGCTTGCGAACGCGGCATCGAGTTTGCGCCGTCCCGGCAAATCGACCGGCGGCGGCGGCGCGTCGGCCTTGAGGTTGCCGACGTCGAGGGTGCGCGGGACGCCGAGCTGAGCGAAGCGCTCGGCGAGACCGTCGTTCTGGGCGAGCACGAGATCGAACGCCCCGAACAGCGGCCGGCTCATCCCCGGCCGCCGCCGCCAGCGCTTGAAACTGGACGTCGATATGCGGCCATTGATCAACACCAGCGGAATGGCGCGGGCCTTCGTCTCCAGCACGAGGTTCGGCCAAATCTCGGACTCGACCAGCACGGCGAGATCGGGGCGCCAATGCTGCAGGAAGCGCTGCATGAAGCCCTGGTTGTCGAGCGGGATGTATTGATGCAGCACGCCCTTCGGCAATCGCGTGCGCGCGAGCCGCGCCGAGGTGACGGTGGCGGTGGTGAGCAGCAGCCGCAGCTCGGGACGCTCGGCGGCGATCGTCTCTATCACCGGCAGCGCCGCGTTGGCCTCGCCGACGCTCGCCGCGTGGAACCAGACGAGGAAGCCAGGCGGGCGTGGCGCGCTGGCGATGCCGTAGCGCTCGGGCCTGCGCTCGAACTCCTCCTTGCCGCGCCGCGTGCGCCAATCGAGGATCAGCGGCGCGAGCGGCGCCGCCAGGCGCGTCAGCATCTGATAGGCCTTGAGCGACAGCCCAGGCTTGGCGGTGTCTTGCTTGGTCAAGGGATCGCGGGCTCCTGCCAGAGCATAAGCGCGTGCGGTGACTTCGGCGAGAGCGCTTTCGATCGCGATCCGCCCTCGCTCGATGATTTCGGCGTCGTTGGTTCGCGGCACAAGCACGGGATCGCCGATGACGATGGCAAGCGTCGAGAAGGGAAGATTGATGGTGAAGGCGCTCCAGGTGGGCGTGGTGATGAAGCGCTTAGTGGCGATGGCAAACGGCACGACAGGCCGCCCCGACAGGGAGGCGAGCGTGCCGATGCCTTCGCCGGCACGACGCGCCGGCCCCGGCGGTACGTCGGCAGTCATGGCCACGGTGGCGCCGCTCGATAGCGCCCGCAAGGATTCGCGCAACGCCGTCGCCCCGCCGCGGTTGCGCTTACGCTTGCCGGCGCCCGCGCCCCGGATCAGGCTCATGCCGAAGCGCTTAAGCACGGCGCCGATCAGCACGGCGTCGCCGTGACGAGAGACCATGGCTCGCACATCGGCCGGGCGCTTCGGCTTGAGCTTCGGCAGCAGCAGGAATTGACCGTGCCACATCGCCAGAATCTGCGGGTGCTGCGAGAACAGCTTGGCGTCGGTGTCCTCGGGATCGCGCTTGATGCGGCTCGTGGCGTAGACCAGCTCGATGTAGGCGGCGGCAAGCGCGCCGATGATGGCTACGGCGGGCTTCGATGCTAGCAGCCGTTTCAACATGACTTTTGATCCGGCTATTTGCCGGCCACGGCGACGGCCGCTTGGCCCCCCTCTGGGGGCGGGGCCGCCGCATACCCTCCGGCAATGCCGAACTGAGTGCGATGCAGTCTGGTGTAAAGGCCGCCCTTGGCGACCAGGTCGTCATGCCGGCCGCTTTCGATGATGCGGCCCTGGTCGAGCACGCAAATCAGATCGGCCTTCTTCACCGTGGACAGGCGGTGCGCGATCATCAGCACCGTGCGGCCGCGCATCAGCACTTCGAGCGCCGCCTGCACCTTCGCCTCGGCCTCCGAATCGAGCGAACTGGTCGGCTCGTCGAGCAGGAGGATGGGGGCATCTTTGTAGATCGCCCGCGCGATGGCGATGCGTTGTCGCTCGCCGCCGGAGAGCAGGCCGCCAGCCTCGCCGACGCGGGTGTCGTAGCCTCGCGGCAGGCCCATGATGAAATCGTGAGCCGCGGCGGCCTTGGCGGCCTCGATCACTTGGCTTTCGTCGACTGGCTTGGAGCCATAAGCGATATTGACGCGGATCGTGTCGTCGAACAGCACCGGGTCTTGCGTGACCAGCGCGATGGCGTCGCGCAGACTGTCGATGGTGAGGTGCTTGATGTCCTGTTCGTCGATCAGGACTTTGCCGCGTTCGGGATCGAAGAAACGCAGCGTGAGGTTGACCAGTGTGCTCTTGCCCGAGCCGGAAGGACCGACCAGCGCCACCGTACTGCCGGGAGGAACCGTAAGGTTCACGCTCTTCAGCACGGCGTTCTCGGGCTCATAGGCGAACCAGACGTCGCTGAACTCGATCTCGCCTTGCTTGAGTTTCAGCGGCTTTGCGTCGGGCGCCTCGATCAGAGTGACCTGGTGATCGACGACGCCGAACACCCGACTGGCGGCGGCAACGCCTTCCTGGAGTTGCGTCTGCAGCGTGGCGGCGCTCTTCAGCGGCGCGTAGATCAAGAGCGCCGCGGTCATGAACCCCATGAAATGGCCGAGCGTCAGATCCCCGCGCACGCCTTTGGTGCCGGCGAAATAGATGGCGAGAGCGAAGCCGAAACCGGTCAAGAGTTCGATCGCCGGGCTCGACAACGCGCGGGCGCGGGTGCCGCGCATGGTGAATTCCAGAGCGCGGTTGATGGCCGAGGCCGCGCGCGCCTCCTCGCGATCCTCCTGGCGATAGGCGCGCACGATGCGCATACCGCGCAAGGTCTGGGTAATCAGCGAGGAGAGATCGCCGGTTTCCTGGAGCGACTGCGTGGTCGATTTGCGCATCTTGCGTCGCTGGCGCGAGAGCACGAACCAGGCGAGCGGCATGAACAGCAGGATCAGCACCGCGAAGCGCGCATCCATGTAGAACATGGTGCCGACGAGAATGATGACCTTGAGATAGTTCTCGCCCATCGTCACCAGGGAGCGGCTGGCGGTCTGGCGGATCAGCAGAGCGTCGGTGAGGAAGCTGGAGATCAGCCGCCCCGAATGCACGGTCTGGATCCAGTTCAGATCGGCGCGCGCCAACTTGGCGAACATCTGGATGCGCAGATCGGCGATGAAACGGTTGCCGAGATAAGCGACGGTGACATCAGCCACATACTCGGCGATCGCCTTGATGACGGTGACGACGACGATAGCGGCCGTGATCAAGTAAACCATCTGCTCATTCTTGCCGACGAACACGTCGTCGGCGGTGCGCTGGATGAGGAAGGGGATCGCGCCGGTGGTAGCCGCGGTGAGCAGCATGGCGCAGGTGGCCAGCACCAGCAGCCCGATCCGGGGCTTGAGATGCTCCCGCCAGATGCGCGCCACGATGGCGCTTGTCGTATATTCGACTTGGAGTTCGTCCGCGCTCCGAGTGATCGCGCTGGAGTCCCTGAACAACTGGTCTTTCAAGTGGTTCCCCGATTTTCCCGGCTTTGGCAGGAGGGGCTTAGGAGCCCTCCCGCCCTTCTAGCATGCGGGGCTCGACGCCTCTAAGGCGAAAAACCCGGCGCGTAAGATTGCCGCTATGGCGCCTCGCCGCCAGGGCTCTCGCCCGGGTCGAGCAGGCGGTGCAAATGCACGATGAAATAGCGCATATGCGCGTCGTCGACCGTGCGGTGGGCGGCGTCCTTCCAAGCGTCATAGGCTTGCGCGTAATTGGGATAGATGCCGACGATGTCGAGCCGCTTCAGGTCGCTGAACTCGATCTTGTCGAGAGATTCGAGCTCGCCTCCGAACACCAAGTGTAGCAGTTGCCGCCCCTTGATCTTGGCGCCGTCCTTTGCGGCCATGTTCAGTCCTTCCCCCTTGCGTCTCTAACGACTGTGCCAGAAGCGGTTGTTAGAGGTCTACGCGGTTTGTGCGATCGACCAAGAGAGGATGCAGCGCCTTGCCGCTCGCGACCAGGCTGGGGAAGCGTGGGATGGGACGGTTATAGACATGCGGCTGCCCGTGATGGTCGGTGATCACGCCGCCGGCCTCCTCGACGATGAGCGCGGCGGCGGCGAGGTCCCATTCGCTCTTGGCCGAGAGCGAGACGGTGGCGTCGGCTTGACCGCAAGCGACCAGCGCCAGCCGGTAGGCCACCGAATTCACCCAGCGCGTCTTCACCTCCGGCCACGGCTCCTTCCAGATCTTCTTCTTGAACAGGCCGCCGCTGGCGATCAACAGCGCGCCATCGAGCGTGTTCTTTTTGCTTGCCGCAATCGGCTTGTCGTTGAGGAACGCGCCCTTGCCGTGCATGGCGTGGAAGAATTCCCCCGTCGCGGGATTGAACACGACACCGAGCACCGGCGCGCCGTCCTCGACCAGTGCCGCCGAGATCGTCCATTCCGGCACGTGCCGCAAAAAGGCGTTGGTGCCGTCGATCGGATCGACCATCCACACGCGTCGGCAATTGAGCCGCTCCGGATCGTCCTCGGTCTCTTCCGAGAGCCAGCCATAGTCGGGCCGCTTGGTGCGGAGATCGAGCTTGAGCGCGGTGTCGACGGCAATGTCGGCCTCGCTCACTTCCGAGCCGTCCGGCTTCCGGTTCACCAGGATCTGCTGCTTGAAATAGGTCAGCGCAAGCTCGCCGGCGTCGCGCGCGGCGATCTTAAGAAGTGCGTAATCCTCCTCCAAGGAGGGTGCTTGCAACGGGCGTTTGGCGGATTCGACTGCGGTCATGGGCGGGGGGAAGATTCTCTAAACTTTTCGGAAGAGTTCTCTAAACCATGTGAGCAGCTTGTTGGCGCATACCAGACGTTAAACACGTCCATTAAGCGCTTCGGAAAACTTCTATGGCAGCATCGTGGCAATCAAAGGCCGCCACAAGGCTGCCAGCCTAAACGGGGAAGCTAACAGCAAGGCGTCATCCGGGCCTCAGGGCGAACAGCTCTGGGGCCCGGTTGCTTTTTGCGCGCCGATCGCGCGCCGCGCAACTCAGAATATTGCCGCAAGGGCCGCATCGAGCAGAATCGCTCCGAGCACGATGGCAGCGAAATCGCGGTTCGAGCGAAAGCGGCCGAGGCAATTCTCGGCATTGTCGATGTCGAGCGTCGCCACCTGCCACGCAAGTTGCGCCGCCGCAGCCAGCATACCAAGCAGAAACGCCGTGCCGGCATTGGCCATGAGCCCGGCAGCCGTAATGGCGATCCAGGCGAAGCCGTAGAGCGCGGTGAGCCAGGCCTTGGTGGCGCGGCCGAAGCGAAGGGCGGTCGATTTCAGCCCGAGCAGATCGTCATCCTCGCGGTCCTGATGCGCATAGATGGTGTCATAGCCGACCGTCCAGGCGACCGCGCCGGCATAAAGCACGATGGCCGGCCAATCGAGACGACCGAGCACGGCGGGCCAGCCGAGCAATGCGCCCCAGTTGAAGGCGAGCCCGAGCACGGCCTGCGGCCAATAGCTGAAGCGCTTGACGAAAGGATAAAGCGCGACGACGGGGATGACGCCGAGTCCAAGCCAGATCGTTGTGCTGTTGAAGCTGAGCAGCACGAGGAGGCCGATCAGGCAGAGCGCCAGCATGAAAATGAAGGCGCCGCGCGGGCTCACCTGTCCGCTCGGCAGCGGCCGCGATTGGGTGCGCGCCACCTGCGCGTCGATCTCACGGTCGACCAGGTCGTTATAGGTGCAGCCCGCGCCGCGCATGGCGACGGCGCCTACCGCGAACAAAAACAGCAGCCAGGGATCGGGATAGGGCTCCTCGATGCTGCGTGTCGCAAGCGCTGCCGACCAAAAGCAGGGAAATGCGAGCAGGAAGAAGCCGATCGGCCGGTCGAAGCGGGCGAGCCTGAGATAAGGCAGGATCGCGGCCGGCGCGAAGCGGTCGACCAGATTGCGCGCGCCGGCGTCGGCAACGGTGCTGGCTTTGCCTTGGGTCAGGGGACGTGTCATGTGATGGCACGTGTCATTAGGTGTCGCGGGGACCCTCCACGGCGTAGATAAGCATCCATGTCTTCGAAGCTCCAGCGCCTCTTCGTCACGTCCGCGCTTGCCCAGGGCGCCACGGTTGTGCTCGCGAAGGACCAGGCGCATTACCTCGGAAACGTGCTCAAACTCAAGTCGGGCGACGCGCTGCTCCTGTTCAACGGCAGCGACGGCGAGTGGTGCGCCGAGCTTGGCGCCATCGGCAAGAAGGGCGCGGAAGCCCGCGTAACGCATCAGACCCGCCCGCAAGACGAGGGGCCCGACCTGCATTATCTGTTCGCGCCATTGAAACGCGCCCGCCTCGATTACATGGCGCAGAAAGCGACCGAACTCGGCGCCAGCGTGCTGCGACCGGTCATCACGCGGCACACCGTCGCCGAACGCGTCAAGACCGATCGTCTGCTCGCCAATGCCATCGAGGCGGCCGAGCAATGCGGCATCCTGCGCGTGCCGGAGGTGATGCAGCCCGAGCCGCTCGCCAAGCTTCTTGCCGGGTGGGACGAGAACCGGCTGCTGATTTTCGCCGATGAGGCCGCCCCGCACGCATCTCCCATCGAGGCGCTTCGGACGCGGCCCAAGGCCAAGCTCGCCGTGCTGGTCGGCCCTGAAGGCGGCTTTGAGCGCGAGGAGCGCGCGGCACTGCTTGCAAAGCCCTTCGTGCTCCCCATCTCTCTCGGGCCCCGGGTGATGCGGGCCGATACCGCCGCCGTCGCCGCTCTCGCGCTTGTGAATGCGGCACTTGGCGACTGGCGGTAAGCATCGGCTGTAACGATCGCTTGTCAGTCTCATGCTAGGAGCGTCATAAAGGTGCCCCTTTGGCCGCCCCGCCTCCGCTTCCGCTGGACACCTCTCAACCGTTACGGAGCTCTCCTGATGTCGACACGGGTGGATGGGCCGCAAAGCCCCATCATCGAGTCACGGGACGAGCTCGTCGCCGATCTCGAAGCAGGTTCCAAGCCGCGAACCGCTTGGCGCATCGGCACCGAGCACGAGAAGTTCGGCTTTTACCGCAAGAGCTACGCGCCGGTGCCATATGCGGGCGAGCGCGGCATCAGCGTGCTGCTCGATACGCTCGCGCAGCGCTTCGGCTGGGACCCCGTCATCGAGAACGGCAACATCATCGCGCTGCGCCGCAAGGATTGCCCGAAGGGTGGCTCGGTCAGCCTCGAGCCGGGTGGCCAGCTCGAGCTGTCCGGCGCGCCCCTCGAAAATGTTCACGAGACTTACGAAGAGCTCCGCCAGCATCTGGTCGAAGTCAGCGAGGTGGGGGGAGAGCTCGGCATCGGCTTTCTCGGTCTCGGCTTCTCACCCAAATGGACGCTGGCCGAGACGCCAATGATGCCGAAGGAGCGCTACCGTATCATGGCGCGCTATATGCCGACGCGGGGGCGGCACGGCCTCGACATGATGTTCCGCACCGCCACGGTACAGGTGAACATGGACTTCGCCGACGAGGCCGACATGGTCGCCAAGCTGCGCGTTGGCCTCGCGCTACAGCCGGTCGCGACCGCGCTATTCGCCAATTCGCCTTTCACGGAAGGTAAGCCGAACGGCTATCAGTCCTACCGCGCCGAGATGTGGCGCGACACCGACCCCGACCGCACCGGGCTGCTGCCCTTCGCCTTCGAGACGGGCATGGGCTTCGAGCGCTATGTCGACTACGCGCTGGATGTGCCGATGTATTTCGTCTATCGCGACGAGCGCTATATCGACGTGGCCGGCGCCTCCTTCCGGGATTTTCTCGCCGGCAAGCTGAAGGCGCTGCCCGGCGTCAAGCCGACGCTCGACGACTGGGCCGATCATCTCACCACGTTGTTTCCCGACGTGCGGCTGAAGCGCTTCCTCGAGATGCGCGCCGCCGATGCCGGCTCGTTCGCCGCGCTCTGGGCGCTGCCGGCGCTGTGGACTGGTCTGCTTTACGACCAGCAGGCGCTGGACGGGGCGGCTGCCCTGACAAGCGACTGGACCTTGCAGGAGCTGCAGGCGCTGCGCGACGCCGTTCCGCGTCTCGGCCTGAAAACTCCGTTCCGCGCACGCACGTTGAGAGAGGTCGGTCGCGATGTTGTTGACCTCGCGCTCGGCGGCCTGAAGCGACGCGCCCAGCTCGATCGGGACGGCGGCGATGAGCGCAAGGCGCTTGCGCCGCTGGTCGAGATTGTCGAGGAGGGGAGATCGGCAGCCGATCGCCTGCTCGCCGACTTTTCCGGTCCTTGGAGGGGCGACATCGATAGGGTGTTCGACACTCAGGCATTCTAGTTCCTAGTTCCACTACGCCTGCGGCGAGCTGTATAATGCGACTGCGCGGTCGAAAGGGACCGCACACGCGCGACTTGGATCCGCCATGGATGCTCTGTCTGATGTGCTTTCGGCCATCCGGCTCGACGGTGCGGTCTACGTCAATGCCGAGTTCACGGCGCCGTGGTGCGTGGCGACGCAATTTGGGCTGCACACTGCCGCGCCGAAATTGCCCGACGCCGACCACGTCGTGTTCTTTCATCTCCTGACGGATGGGTCCTGCTTCGCGCGCCTGGCGGACGGGGGCGAGGTTTTTGAGGTCAACTTATGGGTTTGAACTGGGGGAGATATCGTTGAGCGCGGGCGCAAGCGGAATGACCGGAACGCCGCCATTTTTGACCGAGACGCCGCGCACGATATTTGAGCAAGCTGGTGGAGGTTGTGGGCTGGTATTCTGCCGGTAATCTTGCAAAACTGCGGGGGCGTACCGCGTGCGCGGAGGGGGTTTGCAGCAACGTGTCAGCGAAGATTGCAGTACAGCGTGTGGGGAGTACCGCGCGCTCGTGGATTGAATACACTGCGTTCGGCAAATCCTTGCCGAAATGCTTCGAGCGCGCCGCCGGTCTCTATCCCAATCGGGTCGCGGTGCATTGCCGGCTCGGCGAAATCACCTATGCGGAACTAAACGCGGCCGCGGACCGCCTTGCCCATCGCATCCTCGAGTCGGGCGGGCGCGTAGGCGACCGGGTGGCGATCATGATGCCGCAGGATCGCCGCATCTTTATCGCTATGCTCGCCACGCTGAAGGCCAGGCGTATCGTGGTCGTTCTTAACAAAGAAGACCCACCGGCGCGTCTCGCGCAGTTGTTCGAGGACGCCGAACCCGCGGTCATCTTGACGATCGAGAAATGCCTCGCGCAGGCTGAGGGGATCGCCGGTGCGCGCCTTCCTGTCATCGACGTCGATAGCGGGCTCGCGGAGGGTCCCACAGCGAGACCCGGCATCGATATGGGTCCCGACGACGTCGCCTTTCTCGTTTACACATCGGGCTCGACCGGTCAGCCGAAAGGGGTGATGAAGACCCACGGGCAGATCATTCGCGATGCCCTCGATGTTAGGCGTGCCGCCCGCGTCGCGCCCGAAGACCGCCTTCTGCTCATCGCATCGCTTTGGGGAGGTCAGGCGCAATGCACGACATGGGCTGCGCTTCTTGACGGCGCATCGTTGGTGTCGTTCCCCGCGGTCGAAAATGGCGTCACCGGACTCGCCGAGTGGATGATCGAAAAGCGGGTCTCGGTCTTCGTCTCCGCCTCCTCGCTCTTCCGACACTTCATGAAAACTGTCGGGACGAGCAGTGTTTTCCCGGACATTAGACTGGTCAAGCTGAGCGCCGACCCGGCGACGCGGGATGATTTCGAGAAGGTTCTGGCGCACTTCCCCAATGCGGAGCTGATGCACGCGATGGGGATCACCGAGGTCGGCCACGTGGCGTACATGACTTTCGCCCGGGATTCTGTTGTCGACGATGGGAAGCTTCCTCTCGGGCGTTCTTTCGACGGCGTGGATTTGCGGATCACCGATGAAGCCGGGCGCGCGTGCCCCGCTGAAACGGTCGGCACCCTCTCGTTGCGGCTGCCCTATCTCGCCGAGGGGTACTGGCGCGATCCTGAACTTACCGCCAAACATTTTTTCCAAGCTCCGAACGGCACGCGCGGTTTTAACGGCGGCGATCTTGCTTACTTCGATGGCGACGGGCTGCTCGTCTTCGCCGGACGCAAGGACGCCACGCACAAGATTCGCGGCCAGCGTGTCGATATCGCTGAGGTCGAGAGAGATTGTGCAGGAATGGCCGGCATCGCCGAGGTCGCCATTGTTGCCGCGCACCGGCCCAACGGCGAGCCGCATCTCGTGGCCTTTATCGTTCCCCTACCGGGTGTTGCGCCTTCGGCGCCGAGAATGCGCTCGGCCGCGCGCGCGTTCATGCCGCGGCATCTCGTCCCCTCGCTGTTTGTCTTTGTCGACGCGTTGCCGCGGTCGGCAAATGGCAAGATCGACCGCGCTGTGCTGCGTGACCGCGTTTCGGCGATGGGGCGCGAATCGGCCGGTGGGGCGCCGCAGACCGACACCGAATCCCTCATGGCCCGAATTTGGGGTGAGGCTTTCGATCTCGACGGCATCGGGCGTTCGGATGATTTTTTCGAGCTCGGCGGCAACTCGCTGATTGGTACCGTGATCGCGGCAAGGCTGCACGAGGCCAGGCGCGTTGATCTCGGTTTCGGTGCATTCGTGGATCATTCCGTCCTGAAGGATTTGGCGACGTTTGTCGACGAGATACGGTCGACCCAGGTGGAGGATGACTTGCCACGAGCGCGGGCGAAGCGGAATCGTTCCGCGCCGCTCTCAATGATCCAGAGCCGGCATTGGGAGCGGACACCCACCTCCCGGCATACCCACGCCGCGTGCTGGAATATCGAAGGCCCGCTCGACATAGATATCCTGAAATCGAGTTTGAACGCCGTCGTAGCGCGCCACGAGATCCTGAGGACACGCTTCGATATCCCTACTCAAAGTTTCAAGCCCATTAGGAGAGCCCTTGGGCTGAAGACGCGAGGTTCGCCGCACCAATACGTATTGCCCCCGACCGACGTTCCATTGCCCGTCATCGATCTGTCGGGACTGAGCGACGCAGAAACGCGCCTCGCGGAGTTGGGGAGCAAAGCACGGGCGACGCATTTCGACTTAACTGCCGGGCCTCCTCTGTCCTTCACTCTGGTGCGACTCGGCTCCGATCGCCATGCAATAGTGGAGGCGCACCATCACATCATCAGCGATGGGCCCTCCTGGACCGTTTTTTTGCGGGATCTGGCCCATTGCTATGAAGCCCGCCTGCATGGCCGGGAGCCGTCCCTGCCGCCCCTTGACATTCAATACGCCGACTACGCGCTGTGGGAGGGGGAACGGTCGAAGCCGGGTGGCCGACGATTGCAGGCCGCTCTCGAATGGTGGACACGTGAATTTGAGGACATTCCACGGGCACCGGCGTCCGGCTGGCTTGCGGCCTACAAGTGGCAGGAACCTCCAGCCGAGGTCTCAGCCTCAGACGGGGCGATCGCTTGGGGTCTTGATGCCGCCACCTCGGAGAGATTGGATAAACTGGGCAAGGCCCTTAATGCGACCTATCTGGCGGTCCGCTTGGCCACGCTCTTGCCGCTCTGCGCCATGGCGGTCGGCCACGACAACGTGGTCATTGGTATAGTCGCCACAATTCGCACTCGGATCGAGCTCCAGCGGATGTTCGGTCCGCTCTTCGATTTTCTCAACCTGCCAATGGCGTGTGATTGGCAGTCATCCTTTGGCGATCTTGTCGGCTACACGCAACAAAGGCTGATCGCGATCGGGGCGGATCGCGGTGTTCGGCAACGCGCTCTCTCTGCGGAATTCAAGTCGCGGGGCATCCCGGTGTTTCCTGCGGTGCTGAAGATTCAAATTCCGACATCCGTGCCCCCCGTCCGTTTCGGAGACCTTAAGCTGACCAGAACCAGGATGCGCCGCCCCGTGCATCGGGGACTTTTCGTTACTGTCGGCGATCTGCGCCGGCGGGACGGATGCTCGCTTGAATTCGATCCCAGAGTGTATTCCAATCAATTACTGCGCGAGTTCCTCGGTCACGCGATCTGCTTCATGCGCGCGGCCGCTCGCGATCCGGACGCTACTCTTCAGGAACTCATCGAAGTCGACGGCGTCGGCACCGCACTGAGGGCGCGAAACGCGCACCCGTGAGAGCCCCAAAATCGCCGCGTGCTGGCTTTACGGGAAGCGGGCCGAGCGCTAACCTTTGGATCGCTAAGCACGGGGCCGTGAGACTTGGCTTGGCCAGGTTCGTTCACTGGTAGGAGAGAGCCGTTAACGCCGATCGCAGACGCGGGCTGCACAAAAACTCCGAGAGTGCAGGCAACGAAAGGCGCCATGCGGCGGTGACTCCGCGTTTGCTGGGGCTTGTCCGTAATGTCTTACGCCGTCCGTTTCGCCCGCTGATGCGCATGTTGCGCAAGCGAGCGCCGAAGGACGGAAGCTACCCGTTGAACTTCCTGGCCAGGATCAAACGGCTTTGGCTCACCGACACGACTTTCATTGCCTTCACCGGCAGCTGCGGCAAGAGCACGGCCATTGCGCTGTCTGAGGCCATCCTTTCGTCTGTCGGGAAATGCCGTAAAGGAATCGATCGGAGCACGACGCTCGCGGCCGATACGGTGCTCCGCGCCGACCGATCGACGGCCTATTGCCTGCTTGAGGCCCACGCCGGCTTTCCAGGCGGCTTAAGAAAATCGCTGTGGGCGTTCCAACCGCACATCGGTGTCGTGACGACAATCGGCGACGATCACCATTCGAACTATCGCAGCCGCGAAGCGGTCGCTCGCGAAAAAGGAATCCTAATGGAAAGGCTGCCGCGAAGTGGCGTCGGCGTTTTGAATATCGACAATCCGCTTATTGCGGACATGGCGAAACGGACGCGCGCACGCCTGCTGACATTCGGCCGTTCTCCCGAGGCAGATCTCAGGGCGTTCGACGTATCTAGCGATTGGCCCGAGCGGATGTCGATGAGCGTCGCATACCAGGACGAAACCATTCGCATTCAGACCAAGCTGATCGGCAAGCATTGGCTGACGTCGGTGTTGGCCGCGATTGGCGTTGGGATAGCGTGTGGCGTCGATCTAAAAGCCTGTGCACAAATAGTGGAGCGCACGGATCCGGTATTCGGCAGGTACACCGTCCACGTCCGAGATGACGGCGCGTCTTTTGTGCTCGATAGCCACAAGGCGCCGTATTGGACGATCGTTGAGGGGTTGACCTTCGTGAAGAGCGTTAGCGCGCCGCGCAAGACGATCATCTTCGGCACGATTTCGGACTATTCCGGAGCCGCGGGCCCTCGTTATCGCCGCGTAGCCCGCGACGCATTGGATGTCGCCGATCGAATCATCTTCGTCGGCCCGCATGCCGGACATATCGACAAGCTCCTGCGGCGAGGTATTGGCAAAGACAGATTGTTTGGCTTCCAAACCGTGTACCAGGCCAGCGCGTTCATCGACAGTGATGAGATCGCCGGCGAGCTGATCTACGTTAAGGCCTCGGTCTCGCAGCATCTCGAGCGCATCATGCTGGCGCGTCTCGACAAGGTCGTGTGCTGGCGGGAAACATGCGGACGCAAGCGTGCGTGTATGAGCTGCCAACATTTCCGCACTGTCCAGCCGCTACCTTTAGGAATGACTGTTGAGCCCGCCGCGGAACAACAGACTGCCTTGTAAGCCGCGAATTCCTCGGGCTTGACCGCAAGCCGGCCGCTAACCATATATCGGATAAGTCACACGTCCCTTCCGCTACCCTGCACGGAGGGACGTTAGTCCGTCCCCCAAAAGACGGATGTCGTCGGCGACAGAGTCTCCTTTCTCTGTCGCCGATTTTTTTTGATTATTTCATTTTGATTATTTCATGTTGGCCAGCGCGTCGCCGAAGCCCTGTAGCGCGACGGGAATGCCTATACCAGCCTCGGGCGTGTCGAAGATGATGAACATGGCCGTCGTGCCCGTTTTCATCTTGGCGATCACCTCGTCCTGCAAGACCACCTCCGCGACGCAGCCGCGCTTGCCGCATTTGAGGAAGGGCGCGTTGCCCACGTCCTGGCCGTCGATCTTGAGTCCGAGGCCGGTGGGCAGCAGTACGCCGAGCGGCACCACCACGCGCAGCAGCTTCTTGTCCTCGCCGATCGCCTTGTAGAACACCACGGTCAGACCGACATTCGGCCGGTCCTCGGCGGTGACGCTTTGCACCAGCGCGCATTTTTCTTCCTTGGCGCCGGGCGGCGTGCGGCAGGACACCTGCCAGGCGCCATGCGTCTCCTTCACCACGCTGCCGGGGCCGGTGGCGACGGGGGCCGCCTCGGGCGAGGCGCCTTGCGCCAGTGCCTCGCCGGCAAAAGCGAGCACGAGAGCGATGCCGGCAAGTGCCCGCAAGCCTGGCAGAAAAGTTGGAAATCTCGGCATGTCACCCATTAAGGCTAATGCGACTGGCGCATGCGCAGATACATCGGCGAACCGCCCATGGCCAGACGAGATTGTGAGCTGAGGCGCCGTGGAGCGGAGATGCGCAACATTGAAAATCGCCATCGCCGAGTATTAGGGCCAAATTTCGACGCGACCGGGGCCTGAAATCTTCCCGCCGTAAAAACCTCGCGCCGCAAGCGTGCATATGCCGCACGAGCGCCCTGAATCATGAGTGTTGCCAATCTATTTCCTTTATGATTTGAACACCGGAAAAGAGCAGCCAGCCCCATGACATAGGTCAGGGCCCAGGCAGCAAATCGACGTTGGGGGCGACGCTCTATATCGTTGTTGAACTTTCGCGCCGCCCTTGCTTCGATCAAGCGGCGTAGGCGAAGCTTGTTTCGCCCGCGCCTTGAGTTGCCGTCCGCTGCGGCTCCCGACGGAGTTCCGCGGCGGCGAAGGAGCAGGCTTTAGGGAGTGGAAGGCATGGCGATGTTCGATCGAATCAAGGTGGCCGTTGGCGCGGCGGCAAGTCTCGTCCTGTGCGGGGCGGCCTATGCCAAGGAGGGCCAGCCTGCGCCATGGCAGATTGGCTTCCAACCCGGCGCCACGCCGATCATGGACCAGATCCGCTCCTTCCACGCTTACGTCACCATCATCATCACGCTGATCGCGCTCTTCGTTCTCGGCCTCCTCGTCTATGTGATGGCCCGCTTCAACGAGAAGCGTAATCCCGAGCCTTCCCGCACCACCCACAACACCGCGCTTGAGATCGCCTGGACCGTGCTTCCGGTGCTGATCCTCGTCGCCATCGCCATCCCTTCGTTCCGGCTGCTGTTCGCGCAGTACGATTTTCCGAAGCCGGACCTGACCATCACCGCCACCGGCAATCAGTGGTACTGGTCTTACGAATATCCGGACCAGGGCATCAGTTTTGACTCGATCATGGTGCCCGAGGCCGATCTGAAACCGGGTCAGCCGCGGCTGCTCACCGTCGACCGCGAGGTCGTCGTCCCGGTGAACAAGAATGTCATCGTCGGTCTCAAATCCAACGACGTGATTCACGACTGGGCCGTGCCCTCTTTCGGCGTGAAGCTCGACGCGGTGCCCGGTCGCCTGCAGACCACTTGGTTCAGGGCGGAGCGCGAGGGCATCTATTACGGCCAGTGCTCGGAGCTCTGCGGGCGCAATCACGCGTTCATGCCGATCGAGGTTCGTGTCGTTTCGCAAGCCGAATTCGACGATTGGCTCGCCAAGACCAAAGCCGCAGCCGCTCTCGATGGCGCGGGTAAGGTGGCCGCGGCTCAGGAATAACACACCCGCCTTGCTAAGCGGGAACCGCCCTCAATCGAAGCAACGCACGACTGAAGAACAAGGAAAACAGCCATGGCACATAGCGCCCATGCCGAAGCAGCCCATCACGACGAGCATCCGACTTTCATCAGGCGCTGGCTGTTTTCGACCAACCACAAGGACATCGGCACGCTGTACCTCATCCTGGCGATGATCGGTGGCGTCGTCGGCGGCTTGCTGTCGATGGGCATGCGCTTGGAGCTCATGCAGCCCGGCATGCAGATCTTCGGCAATCCGGAGATGTTCAACGTCTTCGTCACCGCGCACGGGCTGATCATGGTGTTCTTCATGGTCATGCCGGCCACCATGGGTGGGTTCGGCAACTGGATGGTGCCGCTGATGATCGGCGCCCCCGACATGGCCTTTCCGCGGCTGAACAACATCTCCTTTTGGTTTGTGGCCTCGGCCTTCGTGCTGCTGGTCATCTCCTTGTTCGTGCCTGGACCTCCCGGGACCAACGGCGTGGCCGGCGGTTGGACCATGTATGCCCCGCTCTCGACCAAGGGCACGCCCGGACCCTCCGTTGACTTCGCCATCTTCGCGCTGCATCTCGCCGGCGCTTCGTCGATCCTTGGCGCCATCAATTTCATCACCACCATCTTCAACATGCGCGCCCCCGGCATGACGCTGCACAAGATGCCGCTGTTCGTCTGGTCGGTGCTGGTGACCGCCTTCCTGCTGCTCCTGTCGTTGCCCGTGCTGGCCGGCGCCATCACCATG
Organism: uncultured Alphaproteobacteria bacterium; assembly: GCA_963750975.1. Lineage (GTDB taxonomy): Bacteria > Pseudomonadota > Alphaproteobacteria > Rhizobiales > Methyloligellaceae > Methyloceanibacter. The sequence continues at coordinate 132,966 of CAVVSX010000013.1, forward strand.
CTGCTGACCGACCGCAATTTCGGCACGGCGTTCTACAACTCAGCGCATGGCGGCGATCCGCTGCTCTGGCAGCATCTGTTCTGGTTCTTTGGCCACCCGGAAGTGTACATCCTCATCATTCCCGGCTTCGGCATGGTCAGCCAGATCGTCTCCACCTTTTCCAAGAAGCCGGTGTTCGGCTATCTCGGCATGGCCTACGCCATGGTCGCCATCGGCGTGATCGGCTTCGTGGTCTGGGCGCATCACATGTACGCGGCGGGCATCAGCGTGAACACGCAAGCCTATTTCGTGTTCGCCACCATGGTCATCGCGGTTCCAACCGGAGTGAAGATCTTCTCCTGGATCGCCACCATGTGGGGCGGCTCGATCAGCTTCCGCACGCCGATGCTGTGGGCGCTCGGTTTCATTTTCCTGTTCACCATCGGTGGCGTTACCGGCGTCGTGCTGTCGAATGCCGGCGTCGACCGCTCGATGCACGACACCTATTACGTGGTGGCGCATTTCCACTACGTGCTGTCGCTCGGCGCCGTGTTCTCCATCTTCGGCGCTTGGTACTACTGGTCGCCGAAGATGACCGGCTACATGTACTCCGAGACGATCGGCAAGCTGCATTTCTGGCTGATGTTCATCGGCGCCAACCTGGCCTTCTTCCCGCAGCACTTCTTGGGTCTCGCCGGCATGCCGCGCCGCTACGCGGACTATCCGGATGCCTTCGCCGGCTGGAACTTTGTCTCCTCGATCGGCTCCTACATCGCCTTCGCGGGCTTCTTGGTCTTCCTCTACGGCATCGTCAATCAGTTCGCGCGCAAGGTGCACGCACCCGCCAATCCTTGGGGTGTGGGCGCCACCACGCTCGAATGGACGCTGCCCTCGCCACCGCCGTTCCATACCTGGGAGACGCTGCCGCGCGTCAAATAGAGAGGACGCTTGGAGGCTCGGCAACCCCGAGCCTCACGGCAATCTAAGTGAGTGAGCATGACTGACGTCGCATATTCTGTAAGGGCCGGAGCGGTCGAAGTCGAAACCGGCGGCGACGTCGCCGATTACATCGCGCTGATGAAGCCGCGGGTGATGTTCCTCGTGGTATTCACCGCTCTCGTCGGCCTGGTCGCGGCGCCGGGCTCCATGCATCCGGTGCTCGCCATTGCCGCGCTGATCTGCATCGCCGCAGGCGCCGGCGCTTCGGGCGCGCTCAACATGTGGTACGACGCCGATATCGACGCGAAGATGGCGCGCACCGCCGCGCGCCCGGTGCCCCGAGGATCGGTGAGCCCGGAGGAAGCGCGCTCGTTCGGCATGGTGCTTGCGCTTGGTTCCGTGGTCTGCCTGGGGCTGATGGCTAATTGGCTCGCCGCCGCGCTGCTCGCGCTCACCATCGGCTTCTACGTTTTGGTCTATACGATGTGGCTCAAGCGCTCGACGCCCCAGAACATCGTCATTGGGGGCGCCGCCGGCGCCGTGCCGCCGATGATCGGCTGGGCTGCGGCCACGGGCGGCATCAGCCTCGAACCCTTCGTGCTGTTCTTGATCATCTTCGTCTGGACGCCGCCGCATTTCTGGGCGCTGGCTCTGCTCAGGACCCGCGACTATGCCAAGGCCGGCGTGCCCATGCTGCCGGTGGTCGCCGGCCCCGACGCCACCCGGTTGCAGATCCTGATCTACAGCCTGATCCTCGCGCCGCTCGGCATGGTGCCCGCCGTCATCGGCCTTGGCGGCACGCTCTATATGATCGCGGCCTCGATCCTCGGCTCGCTGTTCGTGGTCATGGCCTTCGACTGCTATCGGAAAAGGCAAGGCGAGCCAGCCGATCGCGCCGCGAAGAACCTGTTCGCCTATTCCATACTTTACCTATTCCTTCTGTTCGCGGTGCTTCTCGTCGAGCAGGGTTTCGGCATTGACGGCAGCAATTTGCCGTCGCTTTGGGCGTTGTGATGCAAGATGCGGAAAAGGAACGCCAGCGCCGCCAACGCATGCGATCTCTGGCCATCGCCTGGACACTGGCCGCGCTCGTCGTGCTGTTCTTTATTGTCACCATTGTCAGGCTTGGCGGCAATGTTGCCGTCCGGCCGCTTTAAGCTTCAGCGGACATCGAGACCATGAGCGATACCGAACACAAATCTAAGGGAAAACGCCGCGACGGTGTCGTGGCGCTCGCTCTGGCCGCCCTGGTCGCCGCCATGACCGGGCTCGCCTTCGCCTCGGTACCGCTCTACCGCATGTTCTGCCAAGCGACTGGCTATGGCGGCGTGCCACAGCGGGCCGAGCGCGCCCCTGACCAGATCCTCGATCGCACCATCCTCGTCCGCTTCGACGCCAATGTCGATCCTGCCTTGCCGTGGAGCTTCACCCCGGACAAACGCGTGATCGACATCAAGATCGGCGAGACCACGCTCGCCTACTTCAAGGCCACGAACAATGGGAATACTCCGCTGAGCGGTACGGCCGTCTTCAACGTCGTGCCAGAGCAGGTCGGGCGCTACTTCACCAAGATCGAGTGTTTCTGTTTCAAGCAGCAGACGCTTGCGGCCGGCGCGAGCGTCGAGATGCCGGTGACGTTCTTCGTCGACCCCAAGATCGTCGACGACGACGACACCAAGAACATCTCGGAGATCACCCTGTCTTATACCTTCTACCCCAGCGGAGGGCCTGGCGTCGCCGCCGCTCCCGCCAGCAACTCGGGATCGTGATTGATTGAGGCGGGCCGCCGCCTGAAGAATATTGGGAGGAAACGGAGCGAACCATGGCCGAAGCGCACGCCAAACCACAGCACGACTACCATCTCGTCAATCCGAGCCCATGGCCAATTGTGGGGGGCATCGGCGGACTGACGCTGACCATCGGCGCCGTCTTGTATTTCATCTCGAAGAAGGCCGGCGATCCGCATCTCTGGTATGTGCTGCCGGGCCTCATGATCATCATCCTCACCATGTTCGGCTGGTGGCGCGACGTGATCAAAGAGGCGCATGAGGGCTACGAGACGCCGGTGGTGCAGCTGCATCTGCGCTACGGCATGATCCTGTTCATCGCCTCCGAGGTGATGTTCTTCGTCGCCTGGTTCTGGGCCTATTTCGACGCGGCGCTCTATCCCAATGAGGCCATCACCTATGCCCGCACCCAGGTGCTTGGCGGCCAGTGGCCGCCGATCCCGAGCGTCGACACCGATGTCGCGGGGCTCGGCAGTTTCAAGCACACCTTCGATCCCTGGGCTCTGCCTTTCGTCAACACGCTGGTCCTGCTCACCTCGGGCACGACTGTGACCTGGGCGCACAATGCGCTGCTGCAGAACGATCGCAGAGGTCTCGTGCTGGGCCTTGCCTGCACCGTCGTGCTCGGCATCTTGTTCACCAGCTTCCAAGCCTATGAGTACATGCATGCCGGCTTCGGTTTCGCCAACCACATCTATGGCTCGACCTTCTTCATGGCGACCGGCTTCCACGGCTTCCACGTGATCGTTGGCACCATCTTCCTCACCGTGTGCTTGATCCGGGCGATAGGTGGCGACTTCACGCCGAAGCAACATTTCGGCTTCGAGGCGGCGGCCTGGTATTGGCATTTCGTCGACGTGGTGTGGCTGTTCCTGTTCACCTGCATCTATGTGTGGGGTGCGGGCAGCAACTATCCGGCGCCCTAGCGGCCTCGGGTTCAATTTCAGGGGGGCGGTCTTGCAAGGACCGCCCCTTTTTCGTTCAAGGAAGGGCGCGATGGGCGAGACGACACCGGGGCACGACACGCCGTCATTGGGATCGACGCTATGGGCGGGGATTGCCGGACGCTGCCCATCCTGCCACCGCGGCAAGCTGTTTGCCGGCTACCTTACGCTCGCTCCGAAGTGCAATGTTTGCGGGCTCGATTACAGCTTCGCCGATTCGGGCGATGGGCCGGCTGTCTTCGTTATTCTCGTCACGGGCTTCGTGGTGACGGGCCTCGCGCTGTTCACCGAGATGCGCTACGCGCCGCCCTATTGGCTGCACGCGCTCTTATGGGGGCCGCTCGCCATCATCCTGCCGCTCGTCCTGCTTCGGTCCTTCAAGGGCGCGCTCATCGCGCTGCAATTCAAGCACAAGGCCGAAGAGGGTAAGCTCGTCTCGAAATAAGGCTGCCCCGATGCAGACGAAAAGCCTGGTCGGGCTCACGGCCCTGACGCTTGCTGCTCTTGCCCTGCTAATCGGGCTTGGCGTCTGGCAGCTGCAGCGTCTGCACTGGAAGGAAGGGCTGATCGCCGAGATCGAGACGCGCACCAAGGGCGAGCCCATCAGCCTCGCTGAGGCGACCGCGCTCGCGCGCGAGGGGAAGGATCCGAGCTATTACCGGGTCAAAGTCGAGGGCCGCTTCGACCACGCCAAGGAGCTTTACCTCTTCGCCGTGTCGGAGGGCAGGGCAGGGTGGCATGTCATCACCCCGCTCACGACCGAAGTTGGCGAGGTCGTGCTGATCGATCGCGGGTTCGTACCCGAGGAGCTGAGAGATCCGTCCTCCCGCGCTCAAGGCGAGCTCGACGGCGTGGTCGCCGTCACCGGCATCGTGCGGGCCCCGGAAATCCAAGGCGCCTTCACGCCTGACAATGAGGTTGGCGCCAATCGCTGGTTTTGGCGTGACTTGCCGGCCATGGCGCGCTCCGTTGGCGCCGCTGAGGTCGCGCCCTTCTATCTCGAGGCCGAGAAAAGCGAAGTGCCGGGCGGCTGGCCCGAGGGCGGTCAGACCCGGGTCGAGCTCCCCAACAACCATCTGCAATATGCCATCACCTGGTTCCTCATGGCCGCCGCCCTCCTCATCATCTACGGCGTCTACATTCGGGGCGTCTACCGGCCGAGCCCTCCTTTAGAATAAGCCCTTGGTCCTGTTGCGGGCGGACGCGCGCGCGGTTAGGGTCGCGGCGAGAAAACCCCCATTTCCTGCCAGAAGAGGCTTGTCGTGAAGTTTGTCTCAACGCGGGGCGAAGCGCCGGCGCTTTCCTTTGAAGGCGCGCTGCTTGCCGCGCTCGCGCGCGACGGCGGCCTGTTCATGCCGGAGGCCTGGCCCAAGCTTGAGCCGAACGCGATCGCCGGGCTCGCCGGCCTCGACTACGCCGATGCCGCCTATCGCGTGATGCGGCCGTTCCTCGAAGGCGATCCCTGCCTGACGGACTTGGAGACCGTGCTGGCGGAGGCCTATGGCAGCTTCCATCACCCAGCCGTCGCGCCCTTGCGGCAGATCGCGCCGAACAGCTTCATCCTCGAACTGTTTCACGGGCCGACGCTCGCCTTCAAGGACCTCGCCATGCAGGTCGTGGCGCGGCTGATGAACCGCGCGCTCATGCGCCAAGGCGCGCATGCGACGGTGATCGGCGCGACCTCGGGCGACACCGGCGCCGCGGCCATCGAGGCGTTTCGCGGGCTTGAGGCGATCGACATCTTCATCCTGCATCCGAAAGGCCGCATCAGCGACGTGCAGCGCCGGCAGATGACGACCGCGACGGAGGAGAACGTCCACAACATCGCCGTCGAAGGCACCTTCGACGACTGCCAGGGGATCGTGAAGGGCCTGTTTGGCGACCTCGCGCTCAGGGACCGGCTCGCGCTGACCGGCATCAACTCGATCAACTTCGCGCGCATCCTCGCCCAGATCGCTTATTACTTTACCGCCGCCGTGAGCCTCGGCGCGCCCTATCGGCCGGTTGCCTTCACCGTGCCCACAGGAAATTTCGGTGATATTTTCGCGGGTTACGCGGCCCGGGCGATGGGCCTTCCGGTCGCGCGCCTCGTTATTGCCACGAACCTCAATGACAGTCTCCCTCGCGCCCTAAGCTGCGGTATTTACGAGCCAAAAGGCGTTATCGCCACCTCAAGCCCGAGCATGGACATCCAGCTTGCCAGCAATTTCGAGCGAGTTCTGTTCGAGCTTGCCGGCCGCGACCCCGCGCGGGTGAGGTCGCTGATGGGCGAATTGCGCAAGACTGGAGCCTTCCGGCTGGACGAGACCGAGCTTGCCGGCTTGCGCGCGCTGTTCAGCGCGCATGCGATCGGCGAGCACGAAACGGAGATGACCATTCGCGGCCTCCTGGAAGAGACAGGCTTGCTCGTCGATCCGCACACGGCCGTCGCCGTCGCCGCCTCGCGTGAGGAGAGCGGGCTCGGCGCCACGCCCATGGTCGTGCTGTCGACGGCCCACCCCGCCAAGTTCCCCGAAGCGGTCGAGCGAGCTTGCGGCCGCGTGCCCGAGCAGCCCGAGCGCTTGCGGCTCAGATTGGGCCAGCACGAGCGCTGCGCCATGCTGCCTAACGATTTCGCGGCTGTCGCGAGCTTCATCGAGACCAATGCCCGCGCCGGTGGCAAGAGCGCGGCGAAGGGTAAGCGCCGCGCCGAGGTGCGCGCGTGAGCGTGGAGCGGTCAGAGCTTGCGAATGGGCTCACCGTGGTGAGCCATTCCATGCCCGAGGTCGAGACGGTATCGCTCGGCATTTGGGTGGGGGCCGGCAGTCGCAGTGAAGCGCCGGGCGAGCACGGCGTCGCCCATTTCCTCGAGCACATGGCCTTCAAGGGGACGGCAAGGCGCAGCGCCAAGGACATCGCCGAGGAGATCGAGGCGGTCGGCGGCGATCTCAACGCCGCCACCGGCGTCGACTCGACTGCCTACTACGCCCGGGTGATGCGCAAGGACCTAGCGCTCGCGCTCGATATCTTGAGCGACATCATCGTCTCGCCGCGCTTCGATCGCGGCGAACTCGGACGCGAGCGCGACGTGATCCTGCAAGAGATCGCCGCGGCATTGGATTCGCCCGATGACATCGCCTTCGACTTGGTGCAGGAGGCGGCGTTTCCAGACCAGCCGGTCGGCCGTCCGATCCTCGGCACGGTGGAGAGCGTGAGCCGCTTCAAGCGTGCTCATCTCGGCTCTTACCTCGCCGCGCATTATCACGGGCCGAACATGGTGCTCGCGGCCGCCGGCGCCGTCGACCATAGCGCGCTCGTCGCGGAGGCGGAGCGGCGGCTCGGCTCGTTCGATACTGGCTCGGCGCCGCAGCCCGAGAGCGCGCTATACGAAGGCGGCGCCCGGCGTTCGGAGCGAAGCTTCGAGCAAACCCATCTCGTGCTGGCCTTTCAGGCGCCGGCCTACCGTCACCCCGACTACTTCACCGCGCAGATTTGCGCCGGCGCGCTCGGTGGCGGCATGTCTTCGCGGCTGTTCCAGGAGGTGCGCGAGCGGCGCGGGCTCTGTTACGCCATATATTCCTACTCCAGCGGGCTTACCGACAGCGGCATGTTCGCCATCCATGCTGCCGGCGGGCCTGAGCGCGCACACGAGCTGTTCGCGGTGATCAGGGACGAGCTGGTGAAGGCCGCAGATGAAGGCTTCCGCGAAGACGAAATCGCCCGCGTCAAGGCGCAGCTGAAAATGGGACTGCTCACGGGGCTGGAAAGCTCGAGCGCTCGCGCCGAGCAGCTTGCCCGCCAGATCCTGATCCACGGGCGGCCATTGACCACCGAGGAGCTGATCGAGAAAGTCGAGCAAGTCCAGGCCGCCGAGCTGCAAGCCTTGGTTGCGCGCATGCTCTCCTCGCCGCTGAGCCTTGCCACGGTCGGGCCAATTCTTCATGTTGCAAGATTCGATAGGGTGGCGGAAAAATTTACTGTTCCGTCCAGCCGGGCCGCCTGAGATAGGTGTGTTGAGCCATGGCCTTATTGCGCACCGCCTCGCCGAGCGATCTTGGACCGGTCATCGAATCGGACTTTGTCATGCTGCGTACGCCGCAGATGTCCGATTACCCCGCATGGGCCGAGCTCAGGGCGCAGAGCCGCGACTTTCTAATGCCCTGGGAGCCGCTTTGGGCGAGCGACGAGTTGTCCCGCGCCTCGTTCCGCCGCCGTGTCCGCCATTATCTTCGCGATCTGCGTGAGGATGTCGGCTATGCACTGTTCATCTTCGCCGCCACGACCGGGGACTTGGTGGGCGGCCTGACGCTATGCAATGTGCGCCGGGGCGTCACCCAGTCCTGTACACTCGGTTATTGGGTCGGCGCGAGATATGCCAAGCAGGGCTATATGACGGCCTCGGTTCGCGCGGTGATCCCATTCGTGTTCGATCAGCTCGAATTGCACCGGCTGGAAGCGGCTTGTCTGCCGACCAACCCGGCGTCGATCAGGCTCCTGGAGAAGACGGGTTTCAGGCGCGAGGGTCTCGCGCGTCGCTATTTGCGGATCAACGGCGTATGGCAAGACCACCTGCTTTATGCGCTGCTCGATACCGATACGCACCGATAAGCACAGGGTCGCGAGCGGTAACAAGACGGGGGAGGAATGGCGGAGTTGAGCGCCTCAATTCGAGGTGAAGCGGCGCCTTCCTGGCGAGGGAGCGGGCATGCGGCTTTGCTCGCCTGCGTCCTGTTTGCCGCTCTGCTCTTGCTGCCAATGCAGCTCGCTCACGCCATCGAAGCGATTTCGGTCGAGCCCAATCAGGAAAAGATCGACATCACCGCCAAGGGCGAGCTCTACGAGGGCCGCGGCGACCGGCTGCAGATCGAGACGGCGCCCGGGCCCGACGGCTATGTCGGCCGCATGGCGGTGGCGGCCTCGACGCCAGGCACCAATCCTGGCTGGCTGGTCTTCGCGCTGTCCAATCCGACCTCTGAACGCATCATGCGGTGGCTCGTCGCGCCGCGCTACACGCTGGCCAATAGCCGCGTGTTTTGGCCCGAGCTCGACGCCGGCCGCATTGCCGCGGTCACCCCCTCGCTCGGTTTTCGCCCAGAGCCGTTAAAGAGCGACCGCGCCGACATGTACCGGCTCAGTTTAGAGCCCGGGCAGACCATCACCTTCGCCGCCGAGATGAGCTCTGGGCTCGTGCCGCGGCTCAATCTATGGGACCCGAACGCTTATCAAGCGAAGCAACAAGACCGCATGTTGTTCAACGGCGTGCTGCTCGGCATCACCGGCCTGCTCGCCATTTTTCTCACCGCCATCTTTGCCGCCAATCACCGCGCCATCTTCCCCGCAACCGCGCTGGTCGCCTGGGCGGCGCTGGCGTATTTCTGCGTCGATTTCGGCTTTTGGAACAAGATCTTCCCGGTGGGTCCGGACCGCACCGCGCTCTACCGCGCGGCGGCCGAAGCCGGCCTCGCCGCGAGCCTCGTGCTGTTTCTCTACACCTTCCTTCGCATCGGACTTTGGCATGTCTGGATCAGGAGCGTGTTCTGGGCGTGGATCGCCGCGCAGTTCGCGCTGATCTTTCTCGCCATCGTCGATCCGCCCGTTGCCTCAGGCCTCGCACGCGCCTCGCTGGTCGCGGTTGCCGGCGTCGGCACGGGCCTGATCGGCTATTTCGCTCTGCGCGGCCAGGATCGCGCGCTCTCGCTGATTCCGAGTTGGATGCTGTTCATCGTTTGGCTGTTCGGCGCCGCCATGGTGGTACTCGGTAAGCTCTCGGGCGATCTGGTGGTCTCGGGCCTGGTCGCGGGTCTGGTGCTCATTCTGGTGTTGCTTGGCTTCACCGTGACCCAGTTTGCCTTCCGCTCCGGCAGCTCGCCGTTAAGTCTCGGACCACCCAGCCTCGTGCAAATGAAGTCGCTCGCAGTCGACGGTTCCGGCGCCTATGTCTTCCAGTGGAACGCGGGCCGCGACCAGATCACCGTCGCCAACGAGGTGGAGCAGGAACTCGGACTGGAGCCCGGCGCGCTCAACGTCGCCGTCGAGGACTTCCTCCAACATATGCATGCGGGGGACCGTGAGCGGTTCCGGCTGATGCTGTGGTCGTTGCAGGAAAAGCAGGGCGGCGACCTCCAGACCGATTTCCGGCTGCGCCGTCACGACGGCACGTACCTTTGGTACGATCTCCGGGCGCACGCGGTGCAGAGCGAGAATGCGCGGCTGCTGCGCTGCACCGGACTCATCCGCGACGTAACCAATCTCAAGCGCTCGCATGAGCGGCTGATTCACGACGCGGTACATGACAGCCTAACCGGGCTGCCCAACCGCGAGCTGTTCATGGATCGCCTGCAAGGCTCCATCACCCGCGCGCGCGAAGGCCAGGCCAACAGGCCGACGGTGATCTTCATCGACATCGACCGCTTCAAGAACGTCAATAAGAGCTTCGGCCTAGTGATCGGCGATAGCATGCTGCTGACGCTCGGCCGCCGGCTCGGGCGTCACCTGAATGCGCAGGACACGCTGGCGCGGCTCGGTGGCGATCAGTTCGCCATCCTGCTGATCTCCGAGAGCGACCCCCATCATGTGGCGACGCTCGCCGAGCGCGTCAGGCGCGCGCTGCGCACGCCGATGAAGATCAGCGCCAAGGAAATCATCCTCACCGCCTCGATCGGCATCGTCGTGCATGACGGGCAGGAGACCGCGCAAGACATGCTGCGGGAAGGCGAGCTTGCCATGCTGCGCGCCAAACGCGGCGGGGCCGATCGTATCGAGATCTTCAACCCCGCCATGCGCGGCGAGGACGAGAGCAAGCTCCCGCTCGAAAGCGACTTGCGCAAGGCGCTGGAGCGGCAGCAGATCGCCGTGCTGTACCAGCCCATTACCCGGCTCGCCTCCAATCAGCTGGCCGGATTCGAGGCGCTGCTGCGCTGGGACCATCCGACCCGCGGCCGGCTTGGCGCCGACGATTTCATCCCGCTCGCCGAGGAATCGGGGATGATCGTCGAGCTCGGTAGCTACGTGCTCGGCCAAGCGCTGGAAGAGGCGAGCCGATGGCACAAGCTGCTGCCGCGCGACCGCGACCCGCTCTTCGTCAGCGTCAACGTGTCGAGCCGCCAGTTGTTCCGCCAAGACATGGTGCAGGAGATTAGGTTGATGCTGGCGCGCGAGGCAGTGCCGCGAGGTACGCTCAAGCTCGAGATCACCGAGTCGCTGGTCATGGAGAATCCCGAACGCGCGGTGGAAATCCTCACCTGGCTCAAGACCTTCGGCGCGAGCCTGGCGCTCGACGATTTTGGCACCGGCTACAGCTCGCTGAGCTACCTGCACCGCTTCCCGTGCGACACCATCAAGGTGGATCGCTCGCTGGTGCGCGACAGCGGGCTGAACGGCTCGACCCCGCTCATTCTTCGTTCGGTCATCGCGCTTGCGCACGAGCTCGGCAAAGAGGTCGTGGCCGAGGGCGTGGAGACGCAAGCCGATGCCGCCTATCTTCGCTCGATCGGTTGCGAATACGGGCAGGGCTACTATTACGGCGAGCCGATGCCGGCCAAGGACGTGGCCAGCCTGCTTGCCGCTCTCGCCAGCCACCGCAAGCGCCGCGAGCGCGAGCGCGCCCGCGCGCCCGCCGACGCGCCTAAAGGACTGGAAGTGCAGGTTGGTGGTGCGCCGCCGCTGCCGGCCCTGCCGGGGCCGGGCACCCTGCCTTCGACGTCTTAAGCGTGGCCTGAATCGTTGACCAGCCGGATCGGATCGATGCCGATCTTGTGCAGAGCGCGCGAATATTTCCGGTCGACCGCGGGATCGAAAATGAGCTCGGGATCGGCCGGGCAATTCAGCCAGCCATTGGCATGGATCTCGGTTTCCAACTGGCCCGGCGCCCATCCCGCATAGCCGAGCGCCAGCAGCGCCTTGTCCGGCCCCGAGCCTTTGGCGATATCCCGCAAAATGTCGATGGTAGCGGTGAGACAGACGCTCTCATCGATCGGCAGCGTGCTTTCGGCCTTGAAGTAGTCGGCGCTGTGCAGCACGAAGCCGCGTCCGGTCTCGACCGGGCCGCCAAGATGGACCGCCATGCCCGTCAACCCCGCCGGCAGCCTGATGCGATCTTCCGGCGGCACGATATTGAGCTGCTCCAGCAACTCGGTGAAGCTGATATTCGGCGCGCGCTGATTGATGATGATGCCCATCGCGCCGTCGGCGGAATGCGCGCACAGATAGATCACGGAGCGGGCAAAGCGCGGATCGCCCATCGCCGGCATGGCGATCAGCAATTGGCCATCGAGATAGCCGTCGCGCTCCGGTTTGGGAGCTGTGCTACGAGCGGACATGACTAGAGAGTACAGCCTTTGTGCGGCTTGGGAATAGCCATTGCTGCGTTAACGCAAGCCGCGACATTTTCGTCGCGTTGGCTCACGAAAGAGTGAGCTTTTTCGCCTCGCTCCGCATCGCGCCGGGAAGTGCTTGCCGCTAGAGTTGCCGCCCTGACAACCTCTTGGACATGACGATGGCACTTGCCTTTTTTCAGCGCCGCTTCACGCCTGCTGCATTGATTTTCATTACTGGCGCAATCTTGGGCATCGCCGCCAAGGAGGCGGCCGTTGCCGCCGTCACAAGCTCGTCTCCGTGGGTCGCCTCGAACAGCTCAAAGGTGCGGCTCGTGTCGGGCACCGTCGAGCTCGACGAGACGCCGACGCTCATCGCCGGCGTGCAGCTGCGCATGGATCCCGGCTGGAAGACCTATTGGAGGAATCCCGGCGATTCGGGCGTGCCGCCCAACTTCGACTGGGCGGGGTCGAAAAATCTGAAGCATGCCGAGTTGCTCTATCCAGCCCCGCATAGCTTCGCCGACGCGAGCGGGACGGCGATCGGCTACGAAGACGAGGTGGTGTTTCCGGTCAAGCTCACGCCCGAGCGGGAAGGGGAGCCGATTGAGCTCAAGCTCGGGGTCTCTTATGGGCTTTGCAAGAATCTCTGCGTACCGAACGACGTGAGCCTCGAGCTTCCGCTTTCGCCCGAGATCGGCAAGGGCGATGCGGCTCTGATCGAGAGCTTTCTGGCGCGCGTGCCGAAGCCCGGCAAGGAGGGCCTGTTGCCGGAAGTGAGCGGCGTGGCGGCAAAGCTCGACGCCGACCCGCCTGAGCTTCTCGTCGATGCCGTCTTTCCGCCGGGCGCGACGTCGACCGGGTTGTTCATCGACGGGGGCGACGTGTTCATTCCCGTGTCCAAGCCACTCGGCCCTCTCGACGGCGGCATCCAGCGCTTCGCCATTACCTTTGCGACCCCCGCCGAGGCTTCAGCGGTCAAGGGTAAGAGCTTGGCGATGACGCTCGTCTCTGACCAGGGCTCGACCGAGACCATCTGGAAGGCTGAGTAGGAGGCTTCTTGGCCCCGTTGGCTTATGCCGGTATGGTGCGCGCCAGCAAACGAGTTCAGGGAGTGCGCCGATGACCATCGCCGTTGGAGACCGCCTGCCGGAGGCCACGTTCAGGGTCATGAGCCCTGACGGCATCAAGGAGACCACCACGAGCGATGTGTTCGCCGGCAAGAAGGTCGTTCTGTTCGCCGTGCCCGGCGCTTTTACGCCAACCTGTCATCTCAAGCATCTGCCCGGTTTCATCGAGAGCGCCGACGAGTTCAAGCAGATGGGCATCGACACATTGGCGTGCGTCGCGGTGAACGATCCTTTCGTGCTCGCCGCCTGGGCCGAGACATCCGGAGGCAAGGGCAAGGTGCTGTTCCTCTCCGACGGCAATGCCGAGTTCACCAAAAAGATCGGCATGGATTTCGACGGCAGCGGGGTCGGCCTCGGCGTTCGTTCCAAGCGCTACGCGGCGCTGATTGAGGATGGCGAGGTCAAGGCGCTGAATGTCGAAGACTCACCCGGCGTCGCCGTCGAAAGCACCGCCGCCAAACTCCTCGAGCGGCTCTAACGCATCAGTCGTCGTTCCTGCTGCTTCTGCGGTGTGGAGGGAGGAACGGCTCCATGCCCTCGCGCGCCAGCTCGTCGGCCCGCTCGTTCAGGTCATGACCGACATGGCCCTTGACCCAATGCCAGCGCACGACGTGGGGGGCAGCCGCCCGCTCCAGCCGCTCCCATAATTCGGCGTTCTTCACCGGCTTCTTGTCGGCGGTGCGCCAGCCGTTTCTCTTCCAGCCCTTGATCCAGCTGGTGATGCCGCCGCGCAGATAGTTCGAGTCGGTATAGAGGTCGACGTCGGACGGCGATTTCAGCGCCTCCAGCGCTTCGATCGCCGCGGTCAGCTCCATGCGGTTATTGGTGGTGAGCTGCTCGCCGCCTTTCAGCTCCTTGCGATGCGGTGCGGATTCGAGAATCACGCCCCAGCCGCCCGGACCTGGATTGCCGGAACAGGCGCCATCGGTGTGGATGACCACTTTCCGCCGCTCCGCCATGTCACGCTCCGAGTCCGTAATCGCGATAGGACTTCACCCGCTGATGGAAGCGGAGCTTGCGCAGATATTCGCTAGGGTCCTTGGTCTTCACCAGCGCATTCGCGTCGGTGTTGATCAGATCGTAGGTCCGCGTCAGCAGGAATCGCAGCGCCGCCCCGCGCGTGAGCGTCGGCAGCCGGTCGAGCTCGGGCTTGGTCAAACGCCGCACGCCCTCATAGGCTTGCAACAGGGCTCGCGCCTTGGTGACGTTGAAGCTGCCGTCGGACTCGAAGCACCAGGCGTTGAGGCAAACCGCGACGTCGTAAGCCAGCATGTCGTTGCAGGCGAAATAGAAGTCGATCAGCCCCGAGACCCTGTCGCCGAGAAAGAACACATTGTCGGGGAAGAGGTCGGCATGGATCACGCCTTGCGGCAGGTCGTTCGGCCAGCGCTCCTCCAGATGGCGCAGCTCCTTCTCGATCACCCCCGATAGACCCGGCTTGACCTTATCGGCGCCGCCGCCGATCGACGCGGACAGCGCACGCCAGCCCGGCAAGGACAGGCTGTTGGCCCTGAACATGGGGAAATCGGCGCCGGCGAGATGGAAATGCGCAAGCGCGTCGCCGAGCCCGGCGCAATGCTCGATATTCGGCCTTCGCACCCACAAGCCTTCGAGGAAGGTGATGAGCGCGGCGGGCCGTCCCGCAAGCTGCTTCAGCGTGCGGCCTTCGCGATCCTTGACCGGCAGCGGGCAAGAGATGCGCCGCGAGGCGAGGTGCTCCATCAGCCCGAGGAAATAGGGCAGGTCCTCCCGCTGCACCCGCTTTTCATAAAGCGTGAGGATGTAGCGCCCGCTGTCGGTATGGACGAGATAGTTCGAGTTCTCGACGCCCTCGGCGATGCCCTTGAAGGAGGTCAACGCGCCGATCGCATAACTGCCGATGAAGGCTTCGAGCTCCTCGTCAGAGACGTCGGTATAGACGGCCATTTACAGCGCCGGCATCTCTCTGAGCTCGCGCGGCAGCTTGAAAGCGATGCTTTCTTCCGCCGTGGTGACGGTCTCCACCGTCGCCGCGTAACGCGCCTTGAAGGCGTCGATGATCTCGTCGACCAGCACCTCCGGTGCCGAAGCGCCCGCGGTGACGCCGAGCCGCCTGATGCCGCTGAAGGCCTCCCAGTCGATCTCGGCGGCGCGCTGAATCAACACCGCATAGGCGCAGCCCGCCCGCTCGGCGACCTCGACCAGGCGCAGCGAATTGGAGCTGTTGGGCGACCCCACCACGATCATGCGGTCGCAAGCGGGCGCGATCCGCTTCACCGCCTCCTGGCGGTTGGTGGTGGCGTAGCAGATGTCGTCCTTGCGCGGGGTGATCATGCCCGGGAAGCGGTCTCGCAGCACGCTCAAGATCTCCTTGGTGTCGTCGACCGAGAGCGTGGTTTGCGTGATCACCGCGAGTTTGTCGGCATCGCGTGGGGTGAACGCGCGCGCATCGTCCGCCGTCTCGATCAGATGCACCGCGCCATCCGGCAATTGCCCGGTCGTGCCGATCACCTCGGGGTGGCCCCCATGCCCGATCAGGAGAATCTCGCGGCCCTCGCCAAACTGGCGCTCGGCCTCGACATGCACCTTTGAGACGAGCGGGCAGGTTGCATCGAGATAGAACAGGTTGCGGGATTTGGCCGCCTCCGGCACCGATTTCGGCACGCCGTGGGCGGAAAACACGATGGGCGCCCCGGTATCCGGGATTTCGTCCAATTCTTCGACGAAGATCGCGCCCTTGGCCTTGAGGCTTTCCACCACATAGCGGTTATGGACGATTTCATGGCGTACATAGACGGGCGCGCCGTATTTGGCGAGCGCCAGTTCGACGATCTGGATCGCCCGGTCGACGCCGGCGCAGAAGCCGCGCGGGGCCGCGAGATAAATGGTGAGCGGAGGACGGTTGGAGTGCCGCCCATTGGCCTTGATCGAGCCAGTCATCTTCGTCCCGGAGAAAACATGCGTTTGGCCGCTAGCGGGCCTAGTCTAGCCTTGTCGCGCCTGACGAGTACGGATAGTTTGGCGCGCAAAACCAAGCAACCGGCAACTCACGGCATTTCAAAGCAATTCTTAGATCGAGCCCGGCATATCAGGCGGGGATGCCGGGCATGTCAAGCCGAGGACGGGGTCAGGTGAAGCGTAGCGGCGAACTTTGGTGGTTGACGCCATGCGCCCTCGCGGGGGCCATCGCCGGCGGCCTGTTTGCCTCGGGCTGCGCCGTCTCGCGCCTTTCCAATCCGTTCAAGTCGGGCGACGAGGACACTTCCGCCTCGACCGTCAGGGAGGACCGGCTGCTCGAGACGGCCAAGGCCGATACCGGCACCGACCTGCCGAGCGGCGCCAGCATCCATTGCCCACAAGTGGTGGCTTGGCCGCGCGACCGCCTGCTCACCGTCTACGAGGCCGGCCATGTCGGCGATCAGAACTCGGTCGTGCATCGCGGCGAGATCACCAAGATGGCGCGGGAGTGCCAGCTCTACTCGGATCGGGTGATCGTCAAATATGGCTTCGCCGGTCGGGTGTTGACCGGGCCAAAGGGCGGCCCCGGAGCCGTGACGCTCGGCGTGGATATCCGCGTCGATGGCGCCCAGCGGAACACGCTCGCGACCGACAAGATGAAGGTCACCACCACAATTCCCCCTGGCGCTCCTGCCGGTTATTTCTCCATGGTGCGCGAGATCGCCTTCCCCATCGTGGTCGGTACACGGCCGGAGGATTACAAGATCTTCGTCGCCTTCGACCGCAGCGTCCCTAACGCGGGTTAGGAGGCCCTGCCGCCACGGCCGACCCCGCAGTCAGCCGGCTCGACGTCGACAGGCTTACGCGATGCTATCGCCGAGTCTATCCGACCAAACTCTTCCTTGAAAACGCGCGGCAAGTCGTCGCCGCATCCGCAGCGGGGCTGACCGTCGCCGCGATCATACTCTTGCTGCAACACGCCCTTTGGTCACAGACGGTCGCGGCGCCGATCGAGATACAGGTTTTCCTCGTAACGGCATTCGCCTCAATCTTGGTGGTTGGATACGTTTCGCTGTGGGGCGCGACAGTCCGAAATTTCTGGAAGTTCGGCGCGCTGCTCACTCTGATCATCGCCGTCCTGATCGCTCGATCACTGTTCGAAACCGGAGATGAAACCGCCGTCCCGATCGTCAATGTCATCACGACGCTGACGGCCAAGGCCCCGCTTTGGGCGGTGGCGCTGCTCGCGCTGGTTGGACTCATCGTCGCCTGCTATGGGCATTTCATCTGGGTGCTGCTTCAGGCCGTTTTCGCGTTGGCGCGCGTCGGCGCCTCCGATCGCAAGATCATGCGTGATTTGCCGCCCGGGCAGGCGGCGAGCGGATTTTTCAGTCGATTTTGGGCGTTTCCGCCGCTGTTCAAATTCGCGCGAAAGCCCGCCTCGCGCTATGCGGCGATCATCCTGCTGTCCTTGGTGTGCGCGCTGCTCTTCTCGATCGTAGCCGCTCTGCCGGTCGTTCTGACCATGCCGCTCGACGAGATCGGCCGCGTCAATGAAACATGTGGCATCGACGTCGATTGCATCCTGACCAAGGTTCCGCAGGTGTCGGCATCATTTGCCTTCCCGTTTGCCGCAGTCCTGGCTTGCCTCGTCATCGGCTGGCTCGCCCAGCGCTTGTTGCGGCGTCTGCTGCGTTTCTCGCTCGAGGCGCTGCAGGAGGCCGACACCCGGCCGCCTGTGCTTTTCCTGCGGGCGTTTCGCGATGATCAGGTCCCCTTGCGCTCGCCAAACCTGGCCTTGTTCGGTCGCCTGCTCGAACTGGGACGGCGCTCCAATTCGCTCGATCAACTCCTCCTCGATGAAGGAACGCCGTGCGGTCCGGTCGTTGGTCTCGGCAGCCCTACGGACAAGCGTCCGCCCTATGGAGCGGCCCGCGGCTATTTCGCCGAGGGGAACTGGCAGGACGCGGTGGCAAATCTCGTGGCGAAATCGGTCTTCACCGTGATCTGCCTCGACGACACGGCCGGCATCTGGTGGGAAGTGAAACACCTCGTTGGTGAGCGCCACTTGGGCAAGACGCTGTTTCTCGTCCACCCGCGATTTGCCCCCGAAACAGAGAACGCCGTCATTCTCGCGCAGGTTTCGCAATATTTTGGCGACGGAGGCATTGCCAAGGCGCTGCGGGAAGAGTCGCGACGGACGGAGCGGCTGCCCAAGGCGGAAACAATCATCGGATTTTTCTGCGATCAGGACTCAAGGCTCTACCTCCTGCAGAGCGCGACTTTCTCGCGCTTTGCCTACCTGATGGCGCTGCGCATCTTCGTCCGCCGGCTGCTGGGGCTGGTTACGATCCCCTAGCGGTTCCGGTCACGGCACGCCCAATTGGTGCCTTGCTGTTTCCACTTTGACGCCAAGAAATAGGCCTGACCTGTCGCTTAGGCTGGCGGGAGAGGGAAGCGAGTAGCAGTGAGTATTCATGGGGCAACCTAAGCCCAGGCCTGACGCCGCAATGGCGGCGGGGAGATATCCCGCCGGCGTTCTGGAGGACCCCAAGCCGGTCGCGCAGCAATTCGCCTATTCAGCGGACACGCGGCAACACGCGCTGCGCCGGACCGATCCGCCAAGGGCATCGCAGTCAGCGCCGCGGGCCGCTACGCGGGAGGCGACCGCTCCAGCAAGAGGACCGTCCGGCCGGCCGCGTTTGCTGCATGCCGGTCTCATTCTCGCTGCGCTGGTTCCGAGCGCAATTCTTGGCGCCCTTTGGCTCGGCCTGATCAGCATACCCCGATCGACGCCCGCAGTTCCTCTCCCTGAGGCGCGGACTGTGGCTCCATCAGCCGTGCTCACGGCGCCGGATCGAATCGAAGCCATAGCCGGTGAGGATGTAAGCTTTCCCATCGCCCTCGATGGCACTGACGGCGTGCCCCCTCGCAGCGTCATCGCCATAAAGGGGCTACCGCAGGGCAGCAATTTCTCGGACGGCCGGCCCTATGGAGACAGGGAATGGAGCCTTCGGCCTGATCAGATCGGCGATTTGGACCTCGTGCTGCCGGCCGGCGCGAACGGCGAATTCAAGCTTGGCATCGCCCTCATTGGCCCCGACGACAGGGTCATTGCCGAGGCTGCGACTCTACTCGAGATAACGCCAGCTCCAGCCCCAGCCGACCCGGTTGCGACCGAGGTAAGCAGCGGTCCTGAGCCCGCGGTCAGCGGCGCAACGGCCGCAATTCCAGACGGCGATGGAGTCGCTGCATTGGCAGTTGCTCCGGAGGCAGGACCTGGCGATGACGCCGCGCCGAGCGAGACGCCCGCAACCACGCAAAAGGACTCGGCAACGTCCGGTGATGCTCCGGCCGCCGCAGTCGAGCCAAGCCAAGATGGCGAGGGTGGGTTGGGTTCAGTCCAGCCATCCGTCTTCGTCAACCTGCGGGAAGGGCCGTCGTCGTCAGCGCCCGTGGTCGGCGTGATCGCCAAGGGCGCCAAACTTTCCGTGCTCGATCGCAAGCGCGGATGGGTCCAGGTAGTGGACCCCGCAACCGCCAAGAAGGGTTGGATCTATAGCGGCAATCTCCTCGGAGAGGCAAAAACCCACTATCGCGGCAAGCGCGCGGCTCCCGCAGAAGGCGCACCGGACTCGCAATCGTTTTGGGGCAGGATAGGAAGCTGGCTGAGCCCGAGCTAGTTGAGCTTGCCCTTGAGCGCGTCGATGCCTTGGCTGACGAGCTTGTCGGCGCCCTCCGGCGTCAGCTTCGCCGCAATAATCGTCCGCGCTGCCGTGACCGCGGCTTCCGCGGCCGCCGCGCGCACCTCACGCAGGGCCTCGGCCTCGGCGCGGGCGATCTTGTCCTCGGCGAGCTTCATGCGCCGGTCGAATTGCTCCTTCATCGAGCGGCGCGTTTCCGCGGCAAGGATCTCGGCTTCCTTGGACGCGAGGTCGATGATGCCTTTTGTCTCCTTGGCCACATCGCCCTGCTTGCGGCGATAATCGGCCAGCACTTTCTCGGCCTCTTCGCGCAGGCGTTTGGCCTCTTCGAGCTCCTTGGCGATGGAAGCGGCACGGGCATCGAGCGCGGCGGCGAGCTTCTTGTGCACGCCGAGATAAAGCATGCCGCCGACGAACAGGAAGAACGATACCGCGACCCAGAATTCCGGCTCGAAGATGAATTCCATGGGTCTAGTCTTTCCGCGCGGCGGCGACCGCCTTGTCGATCTCAGCCTTGGCCGGAGCGATACCGATGAGTTGGCGCACGATGTCCGCCGCCACATCCGCGGCCACTTCGTTCACATCGCGCATGGCGGAGGTCTTGGCTGCATTGATCCGAGTCTCGGCCTCCGCACCCCGCTCGGCGAGCTCGGCGTCGAGACGGGCGCGCTCGGCGGCGCTCTCCGCTTTGAGCTTGGCGCGGCCTTCGTCGATGATGGCATGCGCCTTCTGCTTGGCCTCGGCCAGCGTCTGCTCGTAAGCGGCAATCGCCTCCTCGGTCTGCCGGCGCAACTTATCTGCCTCGGCCAGATCCTTGGCGATCTTGTCCGCGCGCGCCTCGATTACCGAGCCGATGCGCGGCAGCGCCACCTTCACCATCAGCAGATAGAGAATGCCGAAAGTGATGAGCAGCCAGATGAGCTGGGGTCCCCAGTCGAGTGGATTGAGCTGCGGCATGGTCGCTTCCCGCTGACGAGCTTTCCAGCAGGCCTAGAACACGAACAGGATGATCAGCGCCACCACTAGGCCGAACAGGCCGGTGGCCTCGGCGAGAGCGAAGCCGAGCAGGAGATTGGCGAACTGCGACGGCGCCGCCGACGGGTTGCGCAAGGCCCCTTGCAGGTAGTTGCCGAAGATCGTGCCGATGCCGATACCGGCACCGACAAGCGCGATCGAGGCCAACCCCGCGCCGATCAATTTTGCTGCTGATGGATCCATGACGTTTCTCCTTTGCAACCAGGCTGGTTCGATTGGCTAGTGATGCATATGCAGCGCGTCGTTGAGATAGATGCAGGTCAGGATGGCGAACACATAGGCCTGCAAGAACGCAACGAGGATTTCGAGGCCGGTGAAGGCCACCATGAAGGCGAGCGGCGCCCAGCCGCCGAGAAAGCCGAGCGCGACAACGAAGGCGCCGAACACTTTCAGCATGGTGTGGCCGGCCATCATGTTGGCGAACAACCGCACCGAAAGCGACAACGGGCGGGTGAGATAGGAGATTACCTCGATCACCACCAGCAGCGGCAGCATGACGATCGGCACACCCTCGGGCACGAAGAACTTGAGGAACTTGGCGCCGTGCTTCCAGAAGCCGATCAGCGTGACGCCGAGAAAGATGAAGGCCGCCAGCGCGAAGGTGACGATGATGTGGCTCGTCACGGTGAAGGAGTAGGGCACCATGCCGAGCATGTTCAGCGTCAGCACGAACATGAACAGCGTGAACACGAACGGGAAATATTTCATCCCGTCAGTGCCGACATTGTCACGAACCATGTTGGCGATGAATTCGTACGACATCTCGGCGACCGACTGCAGCCGCGACGGCACCAGCGCGCGGCTGGACATGGCGTACACGGTGAAGAGGGTGATGAGGGCGGCCGCGATCAGCATGAACAGCGCCGAGTTGGTAAAGGACGCATCGAAGCCGAACAGCTCGATGGGGATGAGCCGCTTGATCTCGAACTGATGCATGGGATTGGGCAAGCCGCCGGCGCTGCCGCCCCCGTGCTCTGCCCCTTCCGCGGCGTATGCTGCGTCGATCACTTCAAAACGCCCCTAATCGTCGTCATCGTCCAACACGCTCGGCAAGTCTTTTACCGATTGCGCATCCGCCTGCATGCGCTTGGCGGTACGCACCACATTCATGATCCCCGCGGCGGCCCCTAGACCGAGAAACACCACCATCAGGAGCGGCGTGGACCCGAGCCAGCGGTCGAGCCACCAACCGATGAACCCCCCAACCGCCACGCCGGCCACCAGCTCGATGCCGAGCCTGAGTGCCTGGCCGAGCGCGGCCCCTTGGCCTTGCGGTTCGGGCCCGGGGGCTTTGCCGTGCCGTCCCTTGGCCTCCGCCAATTGCTCGCCAAGACTGTCGAGCCGCCGCCGAATGGTATCTGCGTCACGGCCGCTTTGCTCGTGGCCGGACTGTTTTTCGGCTCCGGCCATTGGCGTTGCTCAATTCCGGGAGAGCCCTCGGGACCGGCTGGTCCTTAAGCTTGGCCGGCACTTTAGTTTGGGATTTGCCCCTGTCAAGGAAGTCCAAGGGCTAAAAAAACGCTGGATTTGGCTAGCTCGCGTCGCGCAGGCGCTCGGCCGTATCGAGGTCGACCGAGACCAGTTGGCTCACGCCGCGCTCGGCCATGGTCACGCCGAACAGCCGGCTCATCCGCGCCATGGTCAGGGGATGGTGGGTGATGATGAGGAAGCGCGTGTCGGTCTCCTTGGCCATCTCCTCCATCAGCCGGCAGAAGCGCTCGACATTGGCGTCATCGAGCGGCGCGTCCACCTCGTCCAGCACGCAGATGGGCGAGGGGTTGGTCAGGAACACGGCGAAGATCAGCGCCAGCGCGGTCAGCGCCTTCTCGCCGCCCGACAGCAGCGTCAGCGCCTGGGTGCGTTTGCCTGGCGGGCAGGCGAAGATCTCGAGACCCGACTCCAGCGGATCGTCCGAGTCGACCAACTTCAGTTCCGCAGTGCCGCCGCCGAATAGCGTCTGGAACAGCCGCCCGAAATGCCCGTTGACCGTGTCGAAGGCTTCCAGCAGGCGCTTGCGGCCCTCGCGATTGAGGTTGGAAATGCCCTGCCGCAGCCGCACGATGGCTTCCTCGACATCGGCCTTCTCGCGCTCCATCTCCTCGAGCTTCGCGGCCAGCTCGGCCTCTTCTTCCTCGGCCCTCAGATTGACGCCGCCCAGCCGCTCGCGGTCGCCTTTCAGCTTCACGAGCCGCGCCTCGACATCGGTCAGCGGCGGAATAGGCGTGCCCGGCTTCAAGCCGGCCAGCGCGAGGCAATCTTCCGGCGCGCAGTCGAGCTGATCCCGGATCGCGCGCGCGCTCTCGCCTCGGCGCTCGCGCGCCGCCTCGAGCCGCGCTTCGCTGCGCGCCCGCGCCTCGCGGGCTTCCGCCAGCCGCTCCTGCACCTCGCGCAACGCCTTCTCGCGGCCCTTCAGCGCCGTTTCGGCCAAGGCCAGATCGTCCGCGGCTTTCGTCCGCTCGCGCTCGGCGGCGGCGATCGCGTCGTACAATTTCAGGCGGCGCTGCTCGATCTCGGCCGGTAGATTTGCCAGCGCGGCGAGGTCTGTGCTCGTCTCTTCCTCGCGCGCCCGCAGCGTCTGGATCTGCTCGCGCGCGTTGGCGATGCGCTTCTGCCACAGCTCCTCTTCCGCGCCGATCGCTTCCATGCGCTCCTGGCGCAGGCGAACCTCGCGTTCGAAACCTTCAAGCGTGGCTTCGGCCCGCGCCGCGGCTTGGCGGCTCACAGCGGCTTTCGTCTGCGCCGCTTCGAGTGCGGCTTCCAGCACCGAGAGGGAAACTAGCGCGAGCACCGCCGTCGCGACGCGACTTCCGTGCCCCTTGGCCTCGTCGAGCCCGGCGCGAGTGCGGGTCAGCGCTTCGGCCAGCGCGCCGAGTTCCTTGCTGGTCGCTTGCGCCTCATGCTCGGCCGCGGCGATTTGGTCGCGCGTGCGGTCGAGCTCGGCATGCGCATCCTTGGCCTCCTGCCGCAGCGCCTTGGTCTTGAGCCCCGCCGCTTCCGCCTTGGCGGCGGCGGCGGCAAGCTCCGCCTGGGCTTCGACGGCGCGGGCTTGCGCCGCGGCTGAATCTTTCTTGAGCGCCGCAAGCCGGCTTCGCTCGACCAGTCGCGCACCGGCGGCGCTCGCGGTGCCGGCCTGAATGCTGTAGCCGTCCCAGCGCCAGAGATCGCCGTCCTTGGAGACAAGCCTCTGTCCTGGCTTGAGCCCCGTCTGCAATGCGCGGCCTTGCGATGCCTCGACCACGCCGATCTGCGCCAGCCGGCGCGACAGCACTGCCGGTCCTTTAATGAAATTGCTGAGCGGAATGGCGCCGTCGGGAAGCGTCGGGTCGTTGCCCGCAGCGGAGGTCAGGCGCCAATGCGACGGCGCGGTTTCCTCGCTCGCGGCATCGAGATCGTCACCGAGCGCGGCGCCGAGCGCCTGCTCGTAGCCGGCGGTGACCTTGATCTCTTCCACGATCGGCGACCAGTCGTGCGCGGGCGCCAAGAGCTTCGTCAGCGTGGCGAGCTCGGTCTCGAGTTCCTGGCTCGCGAGCTTTGCCTCGGAGGCGAGGGCCCTGGCCCGGATTTCCGCTGCGTGAGCCGCTTCTTGATCGGCCTCCGCCGCCTGGAGTTCGGTCTCGATGCCCTGCACGTTCGCGGATAGCTCCGCCAGCGCGGTATTCAGACCGGCAAGCTTGGTTTCGCTGCCGCTCTCCGCCTCGCGCTTGGCAAGCTCCTGCTCGAGTTCGCCCAATTGCGCCTCGAGCCGCGCACCGCGCAGCTCAATCTCGGTCTTCTCGCCGTCAAGCCGGCCGCGCTCGGCGCGCGCCTCGGCGAGTGCCGTGGTCGCCTGTCGCAGGGCCTGCTCCGCGGCTCCAAGTATCTCCTTGGCCCTAGCCGTGGCGTCGCGCAGCTGCGGCTCCTCGCGATCGCGCGAGCTTGCCACGGCAAGACGCCTTCCCTCTTCGCCGAGCCCGCGCAGCATGCCTTCGGCCTCGGCGATATGTTCCTCCTCGCGGGCGAGGTCGCGCGAAGCTTGCGCCAGCCGCGTCTCGAGCTCCGCCTGCCGCGCCTTGGCGCGGGCCTCCTCGCGTTCCAGCGCGTCGCGCTCGACGCTCAGCCGATGCAGCACCGCCGCGCGCGCAGCCTCCTCGTCGCGCAGAGGTTGGAGCTGCTCGGCGGCTTCGGCCTGCTGACGCAGAGCCTCGCCCTCGGCCTTGGTGTGTTGCGCGACCTGGGTGAGCGCCTCCTGGAACGCCGCTTCCTCCTGCTCGACATGGGCGCAGGCGCCGGTCCAGTGCAGATGATGTTGGAGCGCCTCGGTCTCGCGGATCTTGCCGGAGATTTCGCGGTAGCGCTGCGCCTGGCGCGCCTGGCGCCGCAACGCCTGCAATTGCGACGCGAGTTGGCCGATCAGATCGGCAAGCCGCGCGAGATTGGCTTCCGTCGCCTTGAGGCGAAGCTCGGCCTCATGGCGACGGCTGTGCAAGCCGGCGATGCCCGCGGCATCTTCCAGCACGCGGCGGCGCTCCTGCGGCGCGGAGTTGACGATCTCGCCGATGCGGCCCTGCCGCACCAGAGCCGGCGAGCGCGCGCCGGTCGCGGCATCCTCGAACAGGAGCCGCACGTCGCGCGCGCGCGCATCCTTGCCGTTGACTTTGTAGGCGGAACCCGCCTCGCGCTCGATCCGACGCGTGACTTCCAACGCGTCGCTGTCGTTGAACTCGGCGGGCGCCGTGCGCGCGCTATTGTCGATGAACAGCGTGACCTCGGCGCTGTTGCGCGCCGGGCGGGCTTCGGAGCCGGCGAAGATCACGTCCTCCATGGCCGCGCCGCGCATGCTCTTATACGAGGTCTCGCCCATGGCCCAGCGCAGCGCCTCGAGCAGGTTCGACTTGCCGCAGCCATTGGGGCCGACCACGCCGGTCAGGCCCTGTTCGACCAACAGCTCGGTTGGCTCGACGAACGACTTGAATCCGAGAAGGCGAAGACGAGTGATCTTCACGCTGGGTCTACCTTGTTAGTGGAGCCTCTACGCACGGGACCGGACCATGGCCGGTGTCCGGGGAACGATCAAGACGGAGTTGGCGTCGGCGGCGGAGCCTGCTCGATCATGGCCTTGATCTCGTCGAACGTGACCTCTCCCTGGGCCTTGCGCCCATTGATGAAGAAGGTCGGCGTGCCGATCACGCCAAATTGTCGCCCCCGCTGCTTCACCTCCGTCAAGCCGTCGATAATGGTTTGATTCGATAGGCATTTGTCAAACGTCTCGCGGCTCATTCCGCTCGATTTGGCGACTGCGTAGATGGCGTCCGGGCGCACTTCCTGGCTCACCCATTCGCTCTGCCGGGTCAGGAACTGGTTCAGCAGGAAGAAATATTTGTCTTGCGGCGCGCAGCGATTGACGACCGCCGCATTGCCTGAGGTGTGGCCGATCGGGAACTCACGCACGATGAAACGGACCTTGCCGGTGTCGATGAACTCCTTCTTCACCCGCGCGAACAGCGTCTTCTGGAAATGCGCGCAATGCGGGCAGGTGAGCGAGACATATTCGATGACGGTGACGGGAGCGTTCGCCTTGCCGATCGACACATCGCCGAGCG
Organism: uncultured Alphaproteobacteria bacterium; assembly: GCA_963750975.1. GTDB lineage: Bacteria > Pseudomonadota > Alphaproteobacteria > Rhizobiales > Methyloligellaceae > Methyloceanibacter. Next base: position 159,291 of record CAVVSX010000013.1, read on the forward strand.
GGCCGGGCGCCATCAACTCGGCTTCCGGCGGCACGTAGGTCGCTTTGTCGATCGGCGGCGTCGGGCCCATCGCGCCCCCGCCGCAGCCCGAAAGCGCGAGCCCCAAGGCGATCGGGATCGACGCTCTTAGCCCCCGGAGCCGCATTACCGAGTTCCTACTGGCCCGAAGATCCTTCGGGCTCGTTCTCTTCCGGCATCGGCGTCGCGCCACCCTCTGGCGTCGGCGTAGCGCTACCTTCCGGCGTCGGAGTTGCGCCGCCTTCGGATGGTGTGGGGGCGCCGGTTTCCGCCGGCTTGTCAATGCCAACGAACTTGCCCTCGAAATCCTTGAGCGCGTGCTCGCCGCTCATCCGCTTGCCGTTGATGAAGAAGGAGGGCGTCGAGTCGATGCCGAACTTCTCGTAGCCGGTGGTTCGGATCTCGACGATCTTGTTGAACAGTTCCTTGTCCGCCATGCATTTGTCGAAGCTCTCTTTCGAGAAGCCCGCCTGGCGAGCGAATTGCAGCAGCTTTTCCATGGCCTCGGGGCCCTGCACGACCCAGTTCTGTTGCGTCTGGAACAGCGCCTCGATCATCGGGAAATAGCGATCGGGACCGGCGCAGCGGGCGAGCAATGAGGCACGCGCCGCAAGTCCGTCGAGCGGGAATTCGCGGAAAATGAAACGCACCTTGCCGGTGTCGATATATTTGTTCTTGAGCTCGGGAAACACGACCGTCTCGAACTGCGCGCAGTGCGGGCAGGTCATCGAGGCATATTCGACGATGGTGTTGGGAGCGTCGGCGCTGCCAAGGGCCATCTCGGGCAGTGGGCCGGGCGCCATCAACGCGGCGAGATCGGGATCGGTTTTGGGGCCGGGTCCGCCCGCGTTGCCGTCGGTACTCGTCTTCCAGTAGACGAGGCCGCCGACGAGAATGGCAGCCGCCACCGCGCCGATTATGAACAGCGTATTCTTGCCGCCGGCCGCATCCTTCTCGGGCGGCGTCTCTGCGCCGGAGGATTTGCCGGCAGCCGCCTTGCCAGAACTGGGCTTGGCAGCCGCCTTTTTCTCGCTTTTCGCCACTCTTTTCACTCCACCTGCTGGGATCGCTTCGAGTCGGGCCTACATTCGTTAAACACCCGCGTTCTGGCAAGAGCGAGATAAGGCGCTTCAATCGCTTGTGAGCTTGGCGCGGGTGTTGGTCCCGAGCCGCAGCAAGGCCGCGCGCAAGCCCCCATCCTCGATGGAAGAGGATGTGGGCAGCGCGTCGGGATCGATCGGCGGCTCCGCAGTGGGGCGCCGCGGCGCTTTGCGCGCCACCGGGGCTTGCAAGATCCGCATCTCGGCAATCGCCCGGTAGCCGAAATAGGCGTTGACCCGCTCGAGGATCTGGCCTGAGCGGTGCTGCACCTCGATGGCGCGCGGACCTTCGACCCTGAGCACCAAGATCGCCCCCTCGATCCGATGCCCTTTGGGCGCGGCCGACACGTGCGCTTCATCCCGGCGCTTCGGCCAGACCACTCGGTCGGGCATGGTGAACTCGGCGAGCTCGGCGCCGACGATGGTCCCCCACTCGCTCAACAGCGAGGTGGTGGCGAAGCCGCGTGCGCGCGCGGAAGCATCGAGCGCTCCTGCCGCATAGGCGCCAATCGGTCGCGCGGCTCCTGCCGCCCGTCCCAAGGCTCTGCGTTGCTTCTCGTCCATGGCGTTTCGCGAAATGGTGGAGCGATCGCGCGCTCCGCTTGCTTCCTTTGCCCCGAGCTTACACCATGGTCGGAACGGAGGCGTGGGCGGAGTTCGGTTTATGCAGAGGCGTGCGGCAGCGCGGGTCCGGCGGGAAGAGGCGAGCCTCGCCGATGCCGTGCTCGCTTGGTACGACCGCGAGCGCCGCCACCTGCCGTGGCGGGCAGAGCTGGGAGCGGTGCCCGATCCTTACCGCGTATGGCTCAGCGAGATCATGCTGCAGCAGACGACAGTCAAGGCCGTGCTGCCGCGCTACGATCTCTTCCTGCGCCGCTGGCCCGACGTGATTGCGTTGGCCGCCGCCGAGCTTGGCGAGGTGCTCGCCGCCTGGGCCGGCCTCGGTTATTACGCGCGGGCGCGCAATTTGCATGCTTGCGCGCGCGAGGTGGCGGAGCAGCACGGGGGCAAGTTCCCCGAGGACGAGGCCCGCCTCCGCGAGTTGCCGGGCGTCGGCGACTATACCGCCGCTGCCATCGCGGCAATCGCCTTCGGTAAGCGGGCGACGCCAGTCGACGGCAATATCGAACGCGTGGTGGCGCGGCTGTTCGCCGTGACGACGCCGCTGCCCGCCGCCAAGCCGGAGATCAGGGCGCTCGCCGAGACGCTGACCCCTGAGACGCGCTCCGGCGACTTCGCCCAGGCGATGATGGACTTAGGGGCCACGATCTGCACGCCGCGCCGCCCGGCTTGCGCCCTCTGCCCCGTGCGGGCCGATTGCCGTGGCTATGCCGATGGTCTCGCCGAGGCGCTGCCTTATCGCGAGGCGAAGGGCGTGCGACCGGTCAGGCGCGGTGCAACGTTCGTGGCGATCAGGCCTGATGGCTCGGTACTGCTCCGCGAGCGGCCGCTGCAAGGGTTGCTTGGCGGCATGCTGGAAACGCCGTCCTCACCCTGGGCCGAGGGACAAGGAAACAGCGACACCGGGACAGGCCACGCGCCACTGAAGGCGAATTGGAAAAAGCTTCCCGGCCGGGTGGAGCACACTTTCACTCATTTTCATTTGGAGCTTTGCGTCTATCGCGCCGACGTCGGACAGGATGCGCAGCCGAAGCGGGCGGCGGAGCCCGAGCGCTGCCGCTGGCTCAAACCTCGCGCGCTGGTGGGGGCCGCGCTGCCATCGGTCATGCGAAAGGTGTTGCTGCACGCGCTCGAAGAGAGGCGCGTCAGCCCTGCGGTTCGAGCTTCGCCCGCGCCGCTTCGCGCAAGGCGTCGATCGGCTTGAGGCGGCCTTCGGCCTCGTAATGCCAGAAGGTCCAGCCGTTGCAGGCGAGCGCGCCTTGCACATGCGCGCCGATCTTATGGATCGAGCCTTGCGCGCCGGCGCAGGCGATCGAGCCGTCGGCCCGGACTTTCGCCTCGTGCCGCGCGCCGGAATCGTAAAGCACCGTGCCGGGCGAGATCAGTCCGAGCTCGACCAGCGCGCCGAACGGGATGCGCGGCTCACCGCGTTTGCCCTTGGCGACTTGCAGCGAATCCTGGGCGAGGGGGGAGAGCGTTGCGAGCCGCGCTTTTGCCGCCTCGGCATAGCCCGCCTCGCGCTCGATGCCGATAAACGCCCGGCCGAGCCGCTTGGCGGCGACCGCGGTCGTGCCCGAACCGAGAAACGGGTCGAGTACGACATCGCCTGGATTGCTGGCAGCCAGCAGGATGCGATGCAGCAGCGCCTCGGGCTTCTGCGTCGGATGGGTCTTGCGGCCGCAGTCTTCGCGCAAGCGCTCGGCGCCGGAGCAGATCGGGAACAACCAGTCCGAGCGCATCTGCAAATCTTCGTTGAGCGCCTTCATCGCCTCGTAATTGAAGGTGTAGCGCGCCTTGGGTCCCATCGACGCCCAGATCAGAGTCTCATGCGCATTGGTGAAACGCCGCCCGCGAAAGTTCGGCATCGGGTTGGACTTCCGCCACACCACGTCGTTCAGCACCCAGAAGCCGAGATCCTGGAGGATGGCGCCGACGCGGAAGATGTTGTGATAGCTGCCGATCACCCAAAGCGCGCCAGCCGGCTTCAGCACGCGGCGGCAGGCGGACAGCCAATCGCGGGTGAAGGCGTCGTAGGCGGCGAAGCTGCCAAACTTGTCCCAATCGTCGTCGACCGCATCGACGCGGCTGTTGTCGGGCCGAAACAGTTCGTTGTTGAGCTGGAGATTATAGGGCGGATCGGCGAACACGAGATCGATCGAGGCTTCGGGGAGAAGCTTAAGCTCCTCGATGCAATCGCCGACAATGATCCTGTCGAGCGGGAGCTTGGCTCCCCTCTTATCCCCCACGCCCATGACACCACTCGGGTTACGCAGTACTGCACGCGCTCGCTGTAAGGCGAGACCGGCCTATGCTGGCGGACGACGGTAAAGGCGGACTTAATCCCGGCATGCCACAAGACATTTGGCGGGTGCGGAGGGGAACAAGGCCATGGCTAAGGACATCGTCATGATCCACGGCGCCAATGAAGGCGCTTGGTGCTTCGATAAGTTCAGATCGGTGTTCCAGCATCTCGGCTGGAGCTGCCACGCGCCCGACCTGATCGGTCACGGGACCAGGGCTGGGGATGCCGCCAAGACCCTGGTTGGTGTCGGCATGGCTGACTACCGCGCGGAGCTCGAGTCCTTTCTCGAGACGCTGCCATCCAAGCCCGTGATTCTCGGCCATTCAATGGGCGGCGTGCTCGCCCAACAACTCGCGGCGCAAGGCCTCGCCAGCGCACTCATTCTGGTGGCGCCCGCGCCGCGTTCGGGCATCCTGCCGCCGACCGACGCGGAGAAGCAGCTCGACCAGGATCTGGTGGGGTTAGGAGCCTTCTGGAAATCGGTGATCAATCCCGATTTCGTCCTTGCCCGCATCTACACCTTGAATCGGGTGCCGGAGGCCGAACAGCGCGCGGTGTTCGACAGGTTCGGGCCCGAATCGGGCCGCGCCTTCTTCGAGCTGTTCTTTTGGATGTTCGACCAGAGCCGAGCGACGGTGGTCGACACCAAAGCCGTACGCTGCCCGATGCTGTGCCTGGTCGGTTCGGACGACAGGATCGTCTCGCCGCAGACCGCACGGGAGACGGCGCGAGCCTATGCCGAAGCGGCGTTCTGGGAACTCGAGGGCCACGGGCATATGCTGATGCTCGAGCCGGGCGCGGAGAACATTGCTCGGCGCATCGCCAAGTGGATGCCGGACTAGGCGCCTTCGATAGTCTCGTCGGGAGCTGGGCGGCTCGGCGCCGGTCTCGATCAGACCTCAGCGCGCGCTCTATGGGCGAGAAGGAGCGGCGGTGATGCGTGCACACGCCATGCTTCTTGATGGCCGCCGCATGCTCCGGTGTTCCGTAGCCTTTGTTGCTGTCCCAGGCATAGCGGCGATAACGGCGTGAGAGCTTCACCATCAGCCGGTCGCGCGTCACCTTGGCGATTATTGACGCCGCCGCGACCGAGAGCGACAGCCCGTCGCCGCCAATGACCGCGCGCGCCTTGCACGGGAAACGCTTCGGCACGATGTTGCCGTCGATCAGGGCCGAGCCGACCGGAACGCCCAGCCGGCGATAGGCCGCGCGCATGCCCCACAGACTCGCCTGCAGGATGTTGATGCGGTCGATCTGCTTCACCGGGCCGATCACCACCGAGACTATCGAGGTGGCGATGATCGCTTGATAACGGTCCTCGCGCGCCTCTGGCGTCATCAGCTTCGAATCGTTGAGACCGTCCGGGATGCAGTCGGGATCGAGGATCACCGCGGCGACCACCACCGGCCCGGCCCAGGGACCCCGGCCGGCCTCATCGATCCCGGCAACGGGGCCGCGATACTGGTCCATCATCGCCGCTTCGAGATCGAAGCTCGGCGCAGGGAGCGGCAGCTTTTCGGCGGGAAGTCCCATGGGAGGGGACTTTCGCGCAAAGCTCGCGCGTTTGGCAACTTGTTCGAAGCGGCGGCCCTCACCGCTGTGGAAAAAACCGCTAGAACAGCCGGAGTTGCTGGCCGGGAAGGGAGGGCGGCCTAAACAGGTCGGTGCGCAGCTCGACCGAGCATTTGTTGAGTTCGAGTCGCTCGGCGGCGAGTTCGAATCGCCGCCCGATCATCCACGCATACGGCCCGTCGCCCCGCATGCGCTCACCCCATTTGGCATCGTAAAGCTTGCCGCCGCGCGTCGAGCGCATCAGTGACAGAACGCGCTTGGCGCGATCCGGGCAATTCGCTTGCAGCCATTCGGTGAAGAGATCGCCCATCTCGAGCGGCAGTCTGAGCAGTACATAGCCCGCGCTCTTCACGCCGGCGGCGGCCGCGCGCTCCAAGATGCGCTCCATCTCCATGTCGGTCAGGCCGGGAATGATCGGCGCCACCATCACCGAGGCCGGCACCCCGGCATCGACCAGCCGGTGCAAGGTCTCGAGCCGCTTGTCGGGCGCGCTAGCGCGCGGCTCCATGGCGCGGGCGAGCTTGCGGTCGAGCGTGGTGACCGACAGCGCCACCTTGACCAGCCCGCGCTCGGCCATTGACTTGAGAATATCGAGGTCGCGCAACACCAGCGCCGATTTGGTGACGATGCCGACAGGATGATTCGCGGCACTCAAGACTTCGAGGATGCGGCGCATGATGCGGTAGCGCCGCTCGATCGGCTGATAGGGATCGGTATTGGTGCCGATGGCGATGGTGCGGACCTGATAGCCCGGCTCGGCAAGCTCGCGCTCGAGCGCCTGTGCGGCATTGGTCTTGGCGAACAGTCGAGTCTCGAAATCGAGTCCTGGCGAGAGCCCGAGAAAGGCATGGGTCGGTCGGGCGAAACAGTAGATGCAGCCATGCTCGCATCCTCGATAAGGATTGATCGAGCGGTCGAAGCCGATGTCTGGAGATTCGTTGCGGGTGATGATGCGCCGCGCCGGGACCTCCTGCACTTCGGTGGAGAGAGCTTCGAGTTCGCCGAGCGATTCCCAGCCGTCGTCGACAGGCTCATAGGCGACCGGTTCGAAGCGGCCGCCCCGATTGGTCTGGGCGCCCCTGCCATGCCGACGGTCGGCGGCAATGCCCCCCAACTCATGCGGAAAGCTCTCGGAATCGGCCGGTTTTCGCAGCGCGACGGACATACCCGCTATATAGTGAGCGACCGTGAACAAAGCAAGAACAAATTGCGTAATCCGAAGGGAGATTGCCGGGCAAGTCGCTCGCGCCTATAGGTTCCGCGCCATGATCTCGGTCATCATTCCGACGCTGAACGCCGAGCGCACGTTGGCGCATACCCTTGCGGCCCTGGTTCCGGCCGTGGTCGAAGGCATCGTGCAGGAGGCGATCCTGGTCGACGGCGGCTCGACCGACGAGACTTGCGCCGTCGCCGACGCGGCTGGCACGCACCTGATCGAGGCGCCGCGCGGGCGGGGCTCTCAGCTTGAAGCCGGCGCCCACCAGGCGAAAGGCGATTGGCTACTCTTCCTGCATGCCGACACAGTGCTCGAGCCCGGCTGGGCCGAAGAGGCGCAAAGCTTCATCGAGCGGGTCGAGAGCGGTAGACGGCCTCAGGCCGCAGCCTCATTTCGCTTCGCCCTCGATGATGACGGCTTCATGCCGCGTTTTGTCGAAGGGCTGGTCGGTTTGCGCTGTAGCCTGCTTGCTCTGCCCTACGGTGACCAGGGACTGCTGATCCCGCGCAATCTCTATAACCGCCTCGGCGGTTTCCGCCCGCTGCCGCTGATGGAGGACGTCGATCTGGTGCGCCGGCTCAAGCGGCGCGAGTTGGTGATGCTGAAATCGCGCGCGGTGACCAGCGGCGAGCGCTACCGGCGCGAGGGCTATCTCGCCCGGAGCTTCCGCAATCTCGGCTGCATGCTGCTGTATTACCTTCGCGTGCCGCCGCGGGTGCTCGCGCGGCTTTATGGCTAGGCGCCGCCCGGAGCGGCCGCGCCGCGAAGTCTACGCCAAGCATCTCATCATCATGGCCAAGAGCCCGCGTCTCGGGCGCGTCAAGCGGCGCCTCGGGCGCGAGATCGGCGATGTCGCGGCGATCCGCTTTTATCGAAATTCTCTGTCGCACACAGCGCTGCGACTTGCGCAAGACCGGCGCTGGCGCACGCTGCTTGCCGTCGATCCCGACCGCGACATCAGAGACGGCTTCGAGCCTGTGCCGCGGAGGCTCAACCGTGTGAGGCAAGGCGAGGGCGATCTCGGTCAGCGGATGCGCCGGCTCTTCGCGGCATTGCCGCCAGGTCCGGCGATCATCGTCGGCAGCGACATTCCCAGAATCGAGCCCAAACACATTGCGCAGGCCTTCAGGCTTCTCGGGCGCGCCGATGCCGTGCTCGGCCCCGCCCCTGACGGCGGTTATTGGCTCATCGGAGTGAATCGCACGCCAAAAGCGCTCGCGCCGTTTGCCGGAGTGCGCTGGTCCAGCCCGCACGCCCTTGCCGACACCCTGGTTAATTTACGCGGAAGACGGGTCGCTTTCGCCGCCGAGCTTGACGACGTCGATACGGAACAAACTTATCGCGCCCAGCGGGCGGTGGCCGGCCGGCTCCTTTTCGTCTAAGCGCCAACATTGCGTTCAATCTCTAGTAACTACTCTCTCTCTAAACCTAGCCAGCTTTCAGCCGCTTCCCTGAAAATGGGTGAGCAAAGGTTGCTTCCATGCGCATCGCGTTGGTCGATCCCAGCCGCACAACCCGATTGATTGTCGCGCGGATGTTGGAAGCACGCGGGCATGATGTCGTCCCGTTTTGCGATGGCCATGAAGCTCTAAGCCGTATCGCGGTCGATCTTGGCATCGAGGCGCTGATCACCAGTGCTGAGCTCCCATCCATCTCGGGGGTGGAGCTCTGCTGGGAAACCCGACTGCTCGCGACTTACGGACGTCCGATCTATGTTTTGCTCCTTTCGACGCAGTACGACCAACGATGCTTGATCGAGGCCTTGGATAGCGGCGCTGACGACTTCATCAGTAAACCGCCCCTGGCCGAGGAGCTGTATGCTCGCCTGCGCGCCGCCGAGCGGATCGCGTCCATGCAACGCGAACTCGTCTGGCTGGCGACCACCGACGCTTTGACGGGTCTGTGTAATCGTCGCGCATTTTTTGAAAGGGCTACCGAAGTTTGCCAGCATGCCGTCGATCGCGCGATAACCGCGATCGTTTGGGATATCGACAATTTCAAAGCCGTCAACGACACCTATGGCCATCACGTCGGGGATGAGGCCATTCGCGCCTGCGCACGCGCGGCCTGCAAGAGGGAGGAGGTACTTGTCGGTCGCGTAGGCGGCGACGAATTCGCGATGGTCCTTGAGCGGCGGTCCCTTGCCGAAGCGATCGAGGTTGCCGAAGACCTTCGGCTGCGTCTCGCCGAAGGAAAAATCGAGACCGACCAGGGGCGCTTGACCATCACCTGTAGTATGGGCGTGAGCGAAGCCGAGCCGGGGGACAATGTCGATCAACTTCTCAGGCGTGCCGATGGGGCGCTTTACGACGCCAAAACCGGGGGCCGGAATCGCGTGGTTGGCGCCCATCCGGGATTGCCGATGGCAGATACCCCAAGATATGTGACGCGGGCGACCGTGCGCTAGCTCGCCCAATCGCGGCCGTTGCAAGAGCGGGCTTGCGGAGAAAACCGGTCGCGGGTGGCGCTAATCCGACTTTGCCGGAGCCTTCGCCTTCTTCTGCTCGCTGAGCCGCGGCATGATCTCGATGAACGAGCAAGGGCGGTGGCGGTTATCCAATTGGTGCTTGAGAATGCCGTTCCAGGCGTCGGTGCAGGCCCCCGGCGAGCCCGGCACGCAGAAGATGTAGGTCCCCTTGGCCAAGCCGCCGCAAGCGCGCGACTGCACCGTCGAGGTGCCGACGCTCTGGTAGCTCAGCATATGGAACAGGGCCGCGAAGCCGTCGATCTCCTTCTCGAAGAGCGGCTTCACGGCCTCCGGGGTCACGTCGCGCCCGGTGAAGCCGGTGCCGCCGGTGGTGATGACGACATCGACTTGCTTGTCCTTGATCCAACGCTTCACCTGTTTGCGGATCGCTTTCGGATCGTCCTCGACGATGGAGTGTTCGGCGAGCACGTGACCAGCCTCCTTGATCAGGCTGACCAGCAGCGGTCCCGATTTGTCGGTCTTCTGCGTGCGCGTGTCCGAGACGGTGAGCACGGCGATGCGCACCGGGATGAAGGGCCTGGATTCGTCGATGCGGTTCATTTTGCTTCCAGCCTTTCCTTCACCGACAGCAGGTCGCGCCAGACCAGACGCTTATGTTCCGGATTACGCAACAGGAAGGCCGGATGCAGCGTGGCGAGCGTGGCGATCTCGCGGCCCCCGCTTTGATAACTGAGCCATTTGCCTCTGAGCCGCATGATCCCCTCCGCCACGCCGAGAATATTCTTGGCGGCGGCGCCGCCGAGCAGCACCAGCACCTGCGGCGACAGCAATTCGATCTGCTTGGCAAGGAACGGCGCGCAGGCCTCGACCTCTTCGGGCGTCGGCGTGCGGTTGCCGGGCGGGCGCCAATAGACGGTGTTGGTGATGTAAACGTGCTCTTCGGCGAGCCCGATCGCATGCAGCATGCGGTCGAGCAACTGCCCGGCGCGCCCGACAAACGGCTTCCCGCTTAGGTCTTCGTCGCGGCCCGGAGCCTCGCCGATCAGCATGATGCGGGCGTCGTCGCGGCCGCGCTTGAAGCACAGGCTCTTCGCCGTACGCTTGAGCGCGCAGCCCTCGAAGCTGGTGAGCATGGCTTCAAGCGCGGCGAGCGTGTCGGCCTGACTGAGATCGATCCGGGAACCGCCGTCTGCGCTTGCGGCCGGCCGCGTTGCCGGGGCGCGCGGCCGGGGCTGCACCCGTGGCGGCGAGGTGGGAGCGGCCGCGGGCGCGGCGAAGCAGTCGACCGGCTGATCGCCGATCGCCTCGTCGACGCCCATCGCCGCATACCAAGCCAATAAGGCTTGAACCGTCTCTCGTTCCGTTGCAGTCATTCCGCTACCCGTCGCGAGGCTTGCCTCGCTCACCATATTTGTCATTGCCCGGCTTGACCGGGCAATCCAGTATCCAAAGCCTCCCAATGATAACAGGCTTCGGGGGTTACTGGATTCCCCGCTTTCGCGGGGAATGACACGGAGTGTTTTTTTGTCGGCCTTGCCAACGGCTAAAGGAGCTGGGCGGTTTTGACCGAAGTCTTCGAGCGCGAGACCATGGAGTTCGACGTCGTCATTGTCGGCGCCGGACCTGCCGGCCTCGCCGCGGCGATCAGGCTGAAGCAGCTTGCCGCCGAGAAGGGCAACGAGCTCTCGGTTGTCGTATTGGAGAAGGGCTCGGAGGTCGGCGCGCATATCCTCTCGGGCGCGGTGATCGACCCGGTCGGCCTCGACGCCCTGATCCCCGACTGGCGGGACAAGGGCTCCCCGGTCACCACCAAGGTCACCGAGGACAGGTTCTATTATCTGTGGAAGACCGGCGGCATCCGCTTGCCGAACCTCTTCATGCCGCCGCTGATGAGCAATCACGGCTGCTATATCGGCAGCCTCGGCGCGTTGACCCGCTGGCTCGCCGAGCAGGCGGAAGCGCTCGGCGTCGAGATCTATCCGGGTTTCGCCGTCGTCGATGTGATCTTCGGTGCGAACGGTGCGATTGAGGGCGTCATCACCGGCGACATGGGCGTCGCCCGCGACGGCAGCCACAAGGACAACTACACGCCCGGTATCGCCATCGCCGGCAAATATACCTTGTTCGCCGAAGGCGCGCGCGGCTCGCTCTCGAAGATGCTCATCAACAAGCTCGGGCTCGATGCCGAGTCGGGTCCGCAGAAATTCGGCATCGGCCTCAAGGAGCTATGGGAGGTCCCGGCCGAGAAGCACAAGCCGGGCCTGGTGCAGCATACCATGGGCTGGCCGCTCGATGACGCGACCGGCGGCGGCTCCTTCCTCTATCATTTCGGCGAGCGGCTGATCTCGGTCGGCTTCGTCGTCCATCTCGACTACTCGAACCCCTATCTCAACCCGTTCAAGGAATTTCAGCGCGCCAAGACGCATCCGCTGATCGCCGAGCATCTCATTGGCGGCAAGCGCATCGCTTACGGCGCGCGCGCTTTGACCGAAGGCGGCTACCAGGCGATCCCCAAGCTTGCCTTTCCTGGTGGCGCGCTGATCGGCTGTGCGGCCGGCTTCATGAACGTGCCGCGCATCAAGGGCAGCCACAACGCGATGCTGTCGGGGATGATGGCGGCGGAGGCGGCGTTCGCCGCGATCGTACAGGGCCGCTCGCGCGACGTGCTCGATGCCTATCCCCAAAGCGTGCAGGCGAGCGCCATGGTGAAAGAGCTGAAGAAGGTGCGCAACGTGAAGCCGCTCTGGTCGCGGCTTGGCACGCGCCTGGGCGTCATGGCGGGCGGCATCGATATGTGGCTCAACACCATCTTCCCATTCTTGAGCCACACGCTGAAGCACAAGAAGCCGGACTACGCGACGCTTGCCAAGGCGTCGCAGTCGACGCCGATCGAATATCCTAAGCCCGACGGCAAGCTCAGTTTCGACATTCTCTCATCGGTGTTCCTGTCTGGCACCAATCACGACGAGAACGAACCGGTGCATCTTGTGCTTGCCGACCCGTCGATCCCGATCGAGCAGAACCTGCCCGAATATGCCGAGCCAGCGCAGCGCTATTGCCCCGCGCAGGTCTATGAAGTGGTGGTAGAGGGCGACCGCCAGCGCTTCCAGATCAACGCGCAGAATTGCGTCCACTGCAAAACCTGCGACGTGAAGGACCCAGCCCAGAACATTACCTGGGTGCCCCCCGAAGGTGGCGAGGGACCGAACTACGCCAATATGTGAGGCGGGCGGCAATGTCGCGCCAACAGGCCACAAACCAGCCTCGATTAGGCCTCAAGCAAGCTTTTGGTTTGTTACAACGACGAAAAACGCCTAACCTCGGTTGGGGATCATACGAACCGCATTTTTGGGGCGGCGTGATAGCCGAAGCCATATGAAAATTGTGCACCGTGCGACTCTGCGCAAATTGGCGTGGGGTTCTCTGCTCATTGCCGGGCTCATCGGGGCGCCCGCGGCCTATTCCGAAGTCGCCTCCGAGAGCCCCGACAACTCCGGCACGTTGCTCGGCAACTATCTTTCCGGGCGCATGGCGCGTGGCGACCATGACACCATCGCCGCCGCCGACTTCTATTCCAAGGCGCTTGCCGAGGATCCGGCCAACGAGATCATTCTGGAGCAGACCTTCCTGCTCGAGGCGGCGTCGGCGCATTGGGATCGCGCCGTCGAGCTTGCCCAGGATCTGGTCAAGGCGGAGCCCGCGCATCGGATCGCCCGCTTCCTGCTTGGCATCGACGCCTTCAAGAAGGGGAATTTCAAGGAAGCCGACGAGCATTTCGCCGCCGCCCGCCAGGGACCGATCGCCGATCTCACCTCGACGCTCGCCCGCGCCTGGGTGCAGGAAGCCGACGGCAAGCCGGACGAGGCCTTCGCCACGCTCGACAGTCTGAGCGATGCCGACTGGGCCCAGTTCTATCAGCGCTATCACCGCGCGCTCATCGCCGACATTGCCGGCCAGCATGACGTGGCCCGTCAGGCTTACGCGCAGGCATTCAAGAAGAATCCATCGACGCTGCGGGTTGCCGACGCTTACGCGCGCCATGCGGTGAACAACAATAACCGCAAGCTCGCCAAGCAGACCTTGAAGACTCACATCGCCAAATCGTCAGGCCATCCGCTGTCCGAGGCGCTGCTCGCCGACATCGAGGAGGGCAAGACCCCGCCGCTTCTCGTCGCCACGCCGAATGACGGCCTCGCCGAAGTCTTCTACGGCATCGGCGATGCGCTGGCCGGTGAGGGTGGGCTCGACATGGGCATCATCTTCTTGCAGTTCTCGCTCTACCTTAAGCCCGACGCGCCACTCGCTTATGCGGCGCTCGCCGAGGCTTACGAGAGCGCGAAGAAATACGACCTGGAGATGCAGGCGCTCGATCAGATCCAGCCCGACTCGCCGCTCTGGCCGAACGCGCAGATCCAGAAGGCCTTCTCGCTCAACTCGATGGAGCGCGTCGACGACGCCAAGGCGCTGCTCGAAAATCTCGCCGCCAAGGACCCGAAGGACGTGCGTCCGCTAGATGCACTCGGCAATATCCTGCGTGCGCATGAGCGCTATGGTGAGGCGCGCGATTACTACACGCGCGCGCTGAAGATGATTCCCAAGCCCACCAAGGACAATTGGACGCTGTTCTACTCTCGTGGCGTCTGTAACGAGCGGTTGAAGGACTGGCCGGCGGCCGAGGCCGATTTCAAGGAGGCGCTCGCGCTGTCTCCGGAGGAGTCGCTGGTGCTGAATTATCTCGGCTATTCCTGGGTCGATCAGGGCCAAAATCTGAAGCAGGCAATGGACTACATTCGCAAGGCGGTGAAGCTCAAGCCTGACGACGGTTATTATGTCGACAGCCTGGGCTGGGCCTATTACCGGCTCGGCAATCTCTCGGCGGCGGTCGAGAATCTCGAGCGCGCCGTCGAGTTGAAGCCCGACGACCCGATCATCAACGATCATCTCGGCGATGCCTATTGGAAGGTCGGCCGCACGCTCGAGGCGAAATATCAGTGGTCGCAGGCGCTGACGCTGAAGCCGGAAGACGATCAGGTCGTCACGCTCAAGGCGAAAATCGCCGACGGGCTGCCTGACAGTGCCGGCACCAAGTCGGCGCAAGACCGGACCACGCAGGCGGGCCAAAAGACGCCGCAATAGCCCGGCTTCGCTGTGGGGCTTTAGGGAGCGGGCTGATGGCGCTCCGTGAGATTGGCCGGGCAAAGCTCAATCTGACGCTTGAGATCCTCGGACGCCGCGCCGACGGCTATCACGAGCTGCGCAGCCTCGTGGCTTTCACCGACCTCGGCGACGAGCTCACGCTTGAGCCGGGTTCCGCGCTCGAGCTCGAGATAAAGGGGCCGTTCGCGCAAAGCTTGAGCGGCGACAATCTCGTCGTCAGGGCTGCCGAAGCCGCTTCGCTCAGCGCGCCCCGGATCACGCTCGGACGCTTTCGTCTGGTGAAGCAGCTGCCCGTCGCCGCCGGCCTCGGCGGCGGTTCCGCCGACGCTGCGGCGGCCTTACGCCTGATTGCGGGCGCCAATCGAGGGGCGCTGAGCGAGGCGGCGATGGCCACGATTGCCGCCCGCCTCGGCTCCGATGTCACGGTCTGTCTCGCCAGCCGGCCGTCCCTGATGACCGGGCGCGGCGAGGCGGTCGAGCCCGTGCTCGGCTTTCCTGCTTGCGGCGTGCTGCTCGCCAATCCGGGCATTCCCCTCTCGGCCGCCGCGGTCTATGCCGAGCTTCGCGCTGACGATCTGCGCGCGCCGCTGCTGCTCGGTGGAGACGGCACGCCGGACTTCCACGGCGATTTCGAGCGGCTGCTCGCACATGCGCTGCCGCGCCTGAACGGGCTCGAAGCACCCGCCGCGCGGCTCGTACCCGAAATCAGGGAGGTTCTCGCCGCACTTCTCGCGCTCGACGGGCCGCGGCTCGCGCGACTGTCGGGCAGCGGCCCGACTTGCTTCGCGCTGTTCGCCAGCGAAGCGGAAGCCGCCAGCGCGGGCGCAAGACTGGCGGCCGAGTTCCCCCATTGGTGGGTCGCCGCGAGTTCGCTTGGCAGCTAGAACGGCCGGTCTATGCAAAACTCGATCGCCTCGAGTAGGGCGGCCTTCACATCGCCATCGGGGAAGATCGCCAGCGCGTCGCGGGCAATGGCGCCGTAATGCCGTGCCCGTTCCATCGTGTCGTTCAAGGCATTGTGCCGCTTCATCAGCGCAAATGCCTCGGCGAGATCGTCCGCGCCGACATCGCCCTCTTGCAGCGTGCGCTGCCAGAACGCGCGCTCCGCCGCATTGCCGCGGCGATAGCAGAGCACCACGGGGAGCGTGATCTTGCCCTCGCGGAAATCGTCGCCGACGCTCTTGCCGAGCATCGACGGCTCGCCCGAATAATCGAGCGCGTCGTCGACGAGCTGAAAGGCGAGCCCGAGATTGCGGCCATAGGAGCGTAACGCAGCGGCCTCCGACTTCGGCCGCGCCGCGATCACCGCACCGACCTCCGCCGCTGCGGCGAACAACGCCGCTGTCTTGGCATCGATCACCGCCAGATAATCGTCCTCGGTGGTTTCGGTGTTCTTGGCGGTGATCAGTTGCATCACCTCGCCCTCGGCGATGATCGCCGCCGCATCCGACAAAATGCGCAGCGCTCCGAGCGAGCCGACATCCACCATCATCTTGAAGGCCTGGCCGAGCAGGAAATCGCCGACCAGCACGCTGGCCTCGTTGCCCCACAACAGCCGCGCCGCGGTCTTGCCCCGGCGGAGATTACTTTCGTCAACCACGTCGTCATGCAACAGCGTCGCCGTATGCATGAACTCGACGCTGGCCGCGAGCCGCACATGGCCGTCGCCGGCATAGTTGCAGAGCTTCGCCGCCGCCAGCGTGAGCATCGGGCGCAGGCGTTTGCCGCCCGAATCGATCAGATGCCGGGCAAGCTCGGGGATCAGCTCGACATTGGATCGCGCCTGATCGAGGATGATCCGGTTGACATGGGCCATGTCCTCCTCGACAAGCGCGACGAGCGGCGCAAGACTCGCTGTCGGATCGCCGCCGCCGGCAAGCTTAACCACAACTCCCAAGGGACTTACTCCTGAATCCGGTCGAGACGGGCATCGTTTCTCGGATATTGTCGGCGGTCGCCTATCGAGGTCAAGGCAATCAGGCGTGAGGCCAAGAGACACAGGGCTTGCCATGCCATGAAGGAACTGTTGCGCACCAACGATCCGGTGCTTCTGTCCTATGTCAGCGCTTTGCTGGAGGAGGGAGATATCGGATTTATCGTTGCCGACACGAACATGAGCGTGCTCGAAGGCTCGATCGGGATCTTGCCCAGGCGCGTCCTGGTTGAGAGCGAAAGGCTTGCCCAGGCGCGCAATCTGCTCACCGAGGCCGATCTCGGCCATGCCCTCTCCGACGAACAAAAAGCTTAACGCGCGCCGCGCGCCGGCGGCCATCACCACCGACGATTTCCTCGGCGGACGCATCGGCGTGCTGCAACCGAAGGGCGGCCACCGGGCGGGGAGCGACGCGGTGTTTCTTGCCGCCGCAGTGCCGGCTCGCGCGGGGATGCGCGCCCTCGATGTTGGCGCTGGCGTGGGCGTCGCGGGACTCTGCGTCCTGGCCCGCGTGCTGAACATCGAGCTGACCGCGGTCGAGATCGACGGCAAGCTCTGCGCGCTGGCCGCCAACAACGCCTCGCGGAACGGCTTCGGCGGCAAGGTCAGTGTCGTCAATGCCGACGTCACCGCGCCGGGGAAAACGCTCCGCGCCGCGGGGCTGTTGAGCGAAAGCTACGATCAGGTGATTGCCAACCCGCCCTTCCATGCGGAGGGCAAAGTAAGAGCGGCACCCGATCGCGGACGGGCAACGGCGCATGTCATGGACCGGGGCGGTCTCGCCGCATGGGTCCGCTTTTTTGCCGCTATGGCCGCGCCGCAGGCGCTGCTTACGCTGATCCATCGCCCCGATCGTCTTGCCGAGTTGCTGCGCCTGCTCGAAGGGCGCTTCGGCGACATCGCTGTCTTTCCGCTGTTCCCCAAGCAGGGCGAGCCCGCGACCCGCATCATCGTGCAGGCGGAGAAGGGAAGCCGGGCAGGGCTCAGCCTGTTGCCGGGCCTCGTCCTGCACCAGGAAAACGGAAGCTATACGGCAGAGGCCGAAGCCGTGCTGCGGGGAGGCGAGGCTCTCGATCTCGGCAGATCGAAAAACAGGAAGGGCCGCCGCCTAGGGGGGAAAGGCGGCAGCCCTCTATCGCCCGAGCGTGAGGAGCCTTCTCGGGCAGGCAAGATCCGCCAGTAGCAGACCTTGACGTCTGGCGTTCTAGCTGGAGCCCACTGAACCGAAGCTGAGGCCGTCATTCATCCGGCGTTCAGCGCAAAAACCCCGCAAAAAGCCAAAGGGCCACTCCCTTTCGGGAATGGCCCTTTGCCAAACTCGCGGCGCCTAGGTGGCGCGCGTGCCCTAGTACCAGCGACGCCACGGGCGGCGCCAATAGGGGTAATAGGCGTAGGGATAGCCGTAGGCGTAGCCGCCATAATAGCGGCGCGGGCCGTAGCCCCAGCGCGGTCCGACATAGACGCTGACACCGGGTCCGCCATACCATCCGCGGCCGCGCCAACCGGCCTCCGCGGAGCTCGGGGAAAGCGTGACGAAGGCGAGCACCAGGGCTGCCAGCGCCACTGCAAAGGTTGCAAGCTTGCTCATTCATTCCTCCTCGAAAGATCGAATACGGCACCGTTCCGCCGAACCGCGCCGCCCAGGCGGGATACCCCGCCGTCAACGCCAATATAGCAGCGAATTCGGACAGGCCGATGGCGCTCCGGCACTTGCGCTAACCAAACGCTTAAAGGCCGCAGCTAGATGATTCGTATTGGCACAGAATTCGGCGCGCGCGCCTTGATTTGGCGCAATGCCGCTGTACGTTAAGTTCCCATGAGCAATTTTGTCGAAACCTTGAAGAGCTATCTCCCCGCCTCCTGGACAAGTTCGGGGCCGATCGTGCCCGTGCTCAGGTTCAGCGGCGCGATCGGCGTGGTCACGCCGCTGCGACCAGGCCTCTCCCTCTCGACCAGCGCGGCGGCAATCGAGAAGGCCTTCGCCATGAGCGGCGCCAAGGCGGTCGCAATTCAGATCAACTCGCCCGGCGGCGCTGCCGTTCAGTCGATGCTGATCTACAAGCGCATCCGTGCGCTCGCCGCCGAGAAGGATCTCAAAGTCTATGTGTTCGCCGAGGATGTCGCGGCTTCCGGCGGCTATCTGCTCGCATGCGCGGGCGATGAGATCTACGCCGACCCAAGCTCGATCGTCGGCTCGATCGGCGTCATCACCGCGACCTTCGGCGTGAGCGAGCTGATCAATCGCATCGGCGTGCAGCGCCGCGTCTACACCGCGGGTGAGAGCAAGGACACGCTGGATCCTTTTCTCCCCGAGAAGCCGGCCGACGTCGAGCGGATCAAGGCGCTACAGAGCGACGTTCACGAGGCCTTTATCGATCTCGTCAAGTCGCGGCGCGGCGCCAAGATCGAAAAGACCGATGTCAATTTGTTCACCGGCGAATTCTGGTCCGGCAAGAAGGCGCTCGAGTTCGGCCTGATCGATGGACTCTCGGACCTTCGCACCAAGATGCGCGAGGTGTATGGCGACGACGTGCGCCTCAAGCTGGTGATGCCGTCGACCTCCTGGTTCCGCCGCAGGCGAAGCGTGTTTGCCGAGAGCGGCGGTTTCGAGCTAGGCTTGTCTCCTGGCGGCTTTGCCGCCGATCTCATCTCGGCGATCGAAGCGCGTGCGCTCTGGTCGCGTTTCGGGTTCTAAGCGATGCCACCACTCCTCATCTTCGTCGCGGCTGGCGCGGGGCTATTCCTCGCCGGGCGCTGGTATCGCGACATGCAGCGGCGCATCGCCACTGAGCTGCGCGCCGCCGAGGAGGCGCTCGAGCGGCGCGAGCGTGAAAGCGTGGTGCCGTTGGAGCGGGATCCCGCGACCGGCGTTTACCGGCCGAAGCGGACGGCGCAAGGGGCTGAAACCACGCGGCATTAACGCGCCGCCATTGTCATCTCGCATGACCCGTCATGGCCGGGCTTGTCCCGGCCATCCACGTCTTGTCTTTGGGCGGAAATTCGTGGATGCCCGGCACAAGGCCGGGCATGACGGTTCAATTTGACCAGGAATTGCATTAGCGTCCCGCGACCCCTCCCGGGCTTTCATGGACGCTTCGATCGAAAAGATGGCCAAGTCGCACAAATCCGATAACGCACCCTCCTTCCAGGATCTGATCTTGAGGCTCGAGCGCTTCTGGGCCGATCAGGGCTGCGTCATCCTCCAGCCCTACGACATTGAGATGGGAGCGGCGACCTTCCATCCGGCCACCGCGCTTCGCTCGCTGGGTCCAAAGCCGTGGCGCGCGGCCTACATTCAACCTTGCCGCCGCCCCAAGGACGGCCGCTATGGCGAGAACCCGAACCGGCTTCAGCATTATTACCAATTCCAAGTGATCCTGAAGCCGTCGCCGCCCGACCTCCAGGACCTCTATCTCCAGAGCCTCTACGCCATCGGCATCGACCCGTTGAAGCACGACATCCGCTTCGTCGAGGACGACTGGGAGAGCCCAACGCTCGGCGCCTGGGGACTCGGCTGGGAAGTGTGGCTGGACGGCATGGAAGTGACGCAGTTCACCTATTTCCAGCAGGTCGGCGGCTTCGATTGCGATCCCGTCTCGGGCGAGCTGACCTACGGCCTGGAGCGCCTCGCCATGTATGTGCAGGGTGTCGACCGCGTATTCGATCTCGATTTCAACGGCGGCAAGGGGAAGGACAAGGTCACCTACGGCGACGTCTTCCTGCAAGCCGAGCGGGAATACTCCCGCTACAACTTCGAGCACGCCGACACCGCCAAGCTGCTCGAGCATTTCCGCGACGCGGAGGCCGAATGCAAGGCGCTGCTCGCCAAGGGCAATGGCGGCGAGCGCCAGCTGATGGCGCTGCCCGCCTACGACCAGGCGATCAAAGCCTCGCATATCTTTAATCTGCTCGATGCCCGCGGCGTGATCTCGGTGACGGAGCGGCAGGCTTATATCTTGCGCGTGCGCGATCTCGCCAAGGCCTGCTGCGCGGCGTGGCTCAAGACTGAGGCCGGCGGCGCCCATGCTTGAGACCTATCGCGATTCCGACGCGCCCCCGCAATCGCGCAGGCCGGCGCTGAAGCCGAAGCTCCGATCGTGGACCGGCCGGGTGTGGCGCTCCGCGCCGACCAGCTTCCAGCTAATGCTGAAGCTCGATGCGAGCCTTTCGCTCGCCGAGATCGAGGATGCGTCGTTGCGCGCGGCTTTGTCGCCCTACGCCGCCGACCTCATGAGCTTTCCGATCTATCTCGATTACACCCACGAGAACCATCTGTCGGTGTCTTGGGCGGTCGGCGCCTTCTATGTCGAGCAGGGCAAGAACGCCTTCATGCGTTTCTACGATTTCCTGGAATCGGTGCCCGCGCACGTGCTGGTGCCGCTCTTGCCGGCCGCCGGCGCCCAGTCAGATTTGGTCTTAAGTGTCATCCCCTACAGCGTTGAAACGAATCGCTTGATCTTCGCCATCGCCGATTACGATCTCGGCTTCCACAACCGCATCGGCTAGCAAATGGCTGAGCTTCTGCTTGAACTGTTCTCCGAAGAGATCCCCGCGCGCATGCAGGCGCGCGCGAGAGAGGATCTCGCGCGGCTGCTGGGCGGCGCGCTCGGCGAAGCAGGGCTCGAGTTCAAGGAGATCAGGACCTTCGCCACGCCACGTCGCCTCGTTGCCGTGGTCGACGGCCTGCCGTCCCGCTCGCCCGATGTGCGCGAGGAGCGGAAGGGCCCGCGCGTCGATGCCCCGGAGGCGGCGGTCAAGGGCTTCCTCAAAGCGGCGGGGCTCACCTCGGTCGATCAGGCCGAGAAGCGCGACGACAAGAAGGGCGCCTACTACGTGGCGACGATCGAAAAGCCCGGCCGCGCCACCGAACAGGTGGTGGCTGAGATCGTGCCGGAGATCGTCCGCAACTTCCCCTGGCCGAAATCCATGCGCTGGGGCTCTGGCAGGCTTCGCTGGGTGCGCCCGTTGCACTCCATCCTCTGCCTGTTCAACGGCAACGTCGTGCCCTTCGATATCGACGGCATCAAGAGCGGCAAGGAAACGCGCGGCCACAGATTCATGGCGCCGGAGCCCTTTAATGTGAAGGGATTCGAGGATTATCGCGCGAAGCTGCACAAAGCCAAAGTCATCCTCGATGGCGATGAGCGCGCCAGCATCATTCGCGATGCCGCGCAGGCGATGGCCAGGCACGAGAAGCTTTCCCTCGTCGAGGATGAGGGCCTGCTCGCCGAGAATGCCGGGCTGACCGAATGGCCGGTCGTGCTGATGGGTTCCTTCGATGAGGATTTCCTGAGGGTGCCGCCCGAGGTTCTCGCCACCTCGATGAAGGCGCATCAGAAATGCTTCTCGCTGCGCAAAAAGTCAGGCGATCTCGCCAACCGATTCATATTAGTGGCGAATCTGAAAGCGGCTGACGGCGGCAAGGCCATTGTCGCCGGCAGTGAGCGGGTGATCCGGGCGCGCCTCGCCGACGCTAAATTCTTCTTCGATCAGGACCGCCATGTGAGCCTCGAAATCTGGGTGCCGAAGCTGAGGGAGATTGTCTTTCACGAGAAGCTCGGTACGCAATACGACCGCATCCAGCGCATACGCATGCTCGCGCGCGAGATCGCGCCGCTGGTCGGAGCGAGAGCCGACGACGCCGAGCGGGTGGGGATGTTGGCCAAAGCCGATCTGGTCAGCGGCATGGTCGGCGAGTTTCCCGAGTTGCAAGGGGTGATGGGCCGCTACTACGCGCTCGACCAAGAGGAGGACCCCGCGGTCGCCGACGCCATCGCCGCGCATTACAAGCCGGTAGGCCCCTCTGATGATGTACCGCGTGATCCTATTGCCATCGCCGTCGCGCTGGCCGACAAGCTCGACATGCTGGTGGGCTTTTGGGCCATCGACGAGAAGCCGACTGGCTCCAAGGATCCTTACGCGCTGCGCCGCGCCGCTCTTGGCGTGATCCGCATCGTTCTGGAGAACGATGTACGGCTTCCTTTGCTGCAGCAGTTCCGACCTCAGCTAAAGGAGGCGGGGGCGCAGAACCTGCTCAACTTCTTCGCGGACCGGCTCAAGGTGCATCTGCGCGATCAGGGTGCGCGGCACGACCTGGTCGATGCGGTGTTCGCACTCGGCGGCGACGACCTGCTCATGATCGTCAAGCGGGTCGAAGCGCTGGGCAAATTCCTCGAGACAGAAGACGGCGCCACGCCAAACCGTGTAATCGGCCGCGTTGACAACGCCATCGCTGTTGTAGTCGCCAATCGCGCCGGCGGGAGCAACGCCCATGTAGGTCACAAGTTGATCGTAGGTGCGATCGGTAGGGCCATCGGCTCGGCGAATCACGAAGTTCAAGTCTTCCGCGTTGATTCCGTTGTTGTAGAGATTGCCCAATGAGATGGTATCGTTTGGCATCATCACGTGACTGCCCAAAAGGGAAGCCTCTGCGAGCTCAGTAGCGGACGATCCGCCCGCTTTGATCCAGGTGTTGGCGCCATCGAGATTTTGGTCGTCGAGGCTACTCCATCCCGCCGCATTGAGCGAGCCGCCGTGGCTTTTGACGTCGAAATAATTCCAAGAAATCGAATTGTGCGGTAAGATTCTTCAGCGCGCCAGCGCCCTGGTGCCGCGATCGACCTCGAGCGTCAATAGATCGGGTGTGGAGATTTGCTCCAGGCGCAAGTTGTCGACAGAAACTAAATGGATCAACATCGCCCGTCGCCGTGACGCCTAGCTGTGCAGAATAGCTTGACACTCCCTGATCGACCACATCTCCGAGTCCGAAAAGATCGAGAGGAATTGAGGCCGTGCCCTGGACCACTTCCGTCTCGCCGGCGTAGGTCCCAATCGTCTGGCCGATCAAGTTCAGTCCCAGCGTGATATTCGCCTCGCTGATGCCAGTAGGTCGGCGGGATCGAAGTAATAGTCGATCAACAGATTGTAGTGCTCGGCACCGGTTCGGACCGCAGCGGCGAGGGTGTCAAAAGGCACGTCCATCGACACCCAGTTGGGGGCTGTCCCTGCGTTCCAGCTAAAACCAGTGCCCGTGATCACGACCTCCTGAGTAACCTTAAAGCTATGCGTTCCTTCCGTGACGCCCTTGAAGTTTCGAGCGCAACCGAGGGATTGGCGCCTTGGGCAAAACTGTTACCGGTGGTCCAATTGCCCAGCGTTTCCCAGCCTTCCACGAGTTGGGCCTGGGCCGCTTGCTGCAGTGTGAAAACCAGCGCCGCCGCGCTAATCATTGTCAGCGGCAGCGCAAATTGTTTGCTGCGGGACATTACCAGGCCCACGATTGTGATCGCCAGCAACGCCAATGGCGCTCGGCTCGGGAACGGTACCGAACAGTGCCGCCTGGCCGGCGGGGTTAGCGAGTCGGTAAAAGTCTTGGAACTTCTGGAGGTCGTGGAAATCGACGACGCCATTGGTGCACCCGCACCAAAGTTGCCCACCAAGTCAAACGAGATGGATGGATTGCCGACCGGGGCGGGGGGATTGTTGACCAGGAACTGAGCCATGAACAGGCTCCAGTCCTCCGGGTCGGCAACGCCGTTGCCATTGTAGTCGATGTGCTCTGCCGGAATGAGCTGCGTGAGCCTGAGATTGTCGAAGAAAATATGGACCGCCGTCGTGTTGGAAGGAGCCGGCAAAGTCCCAAATACGCTATTATACAAGATGCCCAATCGATATTCGGTGACGCCCGAGCCCGGTACGAAATCGAAGTCCGCCAGGGGAAAGGAAGCATGGAATACGGGGAACTGGTTGAGGTCGTACTGGGCGTCGAACGGATTGATGCTGTTCTGATCAAAGCCGGTAAATTTGAACGAGCCAGGCTCGCCGTTGGAGCCGCCCCACATGCCGACCCAGAAGAATCGCTGGGGATACTGCCCGTTCCCTACCGGATCGACCGTCTCCTCGGGCGGCTGCCAGGGAATTGAACGCATTTGAGCGACGTCGTACGTGATGTCGAAGTCGATCGTGTAAAGGCCCTGATCCCCATTGACGGCCGTATCAATGGCGGTGAAGCGGGGATCGACGACGCCCCCATTCGCCGGCAACGTTGGTGTATGTCGCCACCAGCGGGTAATCGAAGTGGGTGTCGAGATTCACGTTGACGCCGTTAATCGGCACCGAATACTCGCCGCCGGCTCCTTTGCCGACGATGTTGGCCTGCAGCGCACCGGTTCCTTGCGTGACGCCGTTGGTCGTCGCCCGAGAGTAAGTCACCGTACCGGCCGTACGGCCGGTCCAGCACCCCGAGCAAGATAATGTGTTGTCGAGCGTGGGGTCGAAATCGCCGCCCGGGAACACGCTTCCCGTGGGAGCAGTATCCCAGGTGGCGAGCTGGGTAGTTTGAGCGCGAACGGCCGGAGACAACGTCATCAGCAAAATGGCCGACGACACGACTGTCAATCCTATCCATCGTCTAGTTTGCATGCTACCTACCTCACTCCTGAAAATGTCGTTCGCGAAATCATGGACCGAGATCCGCCGCCGGTCATGATGGAAATGGAATGAGCGGTCTCGAAGAATAACGACCGCTTAGTCGATCTCCATCCCTCGCCATCCGACCGCACCATTCCGCGAGAGGTCGCCGGCCAATTGCCACCGAGTTTCACCAATCCAACGAGCCGATTTAGAGACGCTGGCCCGGCCTCGGCTCAAAGGCCGAGCCAGCGATCAATTTTTTCAACACACTCGCCGGCGATCTTCAAGCCGTCGACGTTTACCGACGGCCATCCAAATCACCGATACGAGTCATTAAGACTATTGCCGCCGGCGGGCGCGACCTACTAGACCTACGACGCCCATCAACAAGAGCACTGCCGTGCTGGGTTCAGGAACCCAGTGCGAAATCCAAATGTGGCCATGAACTTCTTCGCCGAGTGCGGAGAGGGCCCAAAAAACTGTATGCCAAACGCGTTGCTACGAATTTCGCCGTTGTCATCCAAGGCAACACTGCCGTTTTGCTGGGTGTCGTTGAAGGAAATCGTAGCCATTGAGAGGCTCATATCGCCAGGGATTTGGGCGTCAGTCGTCGGTTGGTAGAAAGTCCAATTTGGTGCCGGTTGTATGTACGGCTGCGCATCTAACGGAGTGTCTGACATCAGGCACCATTTGATGCCATCGTATCCAGGGAAAAGCAGGCGACCTGTACCGCCATCCTCACCATTCTGGTACGCCGTCAATACGATACGCGAAAATGTCTCACCAAAATACGGACTAAAGCTGCTATCCATCTGGCCTGTTCGCCAGGTAACGTCGACGTGGATGCCGTCCGGAGCCACGTTAATCGCGTCGATCGTGCTCAGCTGATTGCCGCTAGAGAAGCTGGACGTGTTGTCTCCAAGGGAATGAAGGTCTGCTACACTGGGCGAATACGGATCGGCAAGCGCCGAGCTTGCACCAATCAAGCCGACGATTGCCACCGCGACCGCCATCAACCATCGAAGCTGTGTGAACCTCATTAGTACTCTCCTGTTGTCAAAAAGAACGACCGAAAACGAACCCCCAACCGCCTCTTTGCTCAATCTCGATGTTGCGGGCCAACGTGGGGACTCGTCCGGCCCTACCCACCGCCACTCACTGAGTCTACAAAAACAGTGAAAAAACCCTTAGGATTCGATTGATCCAACCATCGCCCTCGTAGCACGCCGTACCGTCAACGCACTGCACGCCGAACTAAGCGAGAGCGGCGCTGTGAATTCTTTATGAATCCGCTGTGAAAAGTTGCTTGTTTCCCACCGAGTTCAACCACGAAAACAGCAGTTAAACTAGTTGCCTACTCCTGAGTCTAAACTTGGTTTTCCTGTTTGTCCAGCACTTTTTTCCAGTTACGCAGAAAAATCTGCCGGGGCTGCCCCAAAGCCAAATCGCCCACAAGCCGAACGCCAATATCCCTCGGTCGATGGGGTCCGTTCCTGTTCGCCAGTCCCATCGCATTATCCCTGTGTGATCCATTTAGTTATCCCCCCTGGCGAAGACCAACTGTCTCGACGGCTCCGCTTCGGCACTGATTGATCGCTGACGTACTGCAAAGCAAGGCCGGCCTTGGGACTCAATGATTCTGGGCTGATCCCAGGATCGGCGTGCCAAACGGATCGATCCGATTGCCGAGAAAATGCGGCGGCGGCCAGCGGTTGGGGGCGTTCATCATCGTGCCGAGCCGATCGAACGCGAGTCGCGCGAATTGCTCGAGGTATTCGCAATCGGCAGGCGACAACACGAAGGAATCTCGTGCGCAAGAGCTGTTTGTCGCCGGGTGTCGCGGAGCCGCCCGACAAAACGAAGCCGGATGATGCGATCGCTACGCCGCCCGCGGCGGCATCGGCATCTTTTTGCCTTTGAGCTGGTAGACGTACGCCAGCACCTCCGCCACGGCGGCGTACGAGTCGGTGGGCACCGGTTTGCCGACGTCGACGTCCTTGTAGAGCAGTTGCGCGAGCGGGTTGCGCTCGACGATCGGAACGTCGCTCTCAAGCCCCAGCCGGCGGATGCGCTGGGCGAGCACGCCGGCCCCCTTGGCGACCACGATCGGCGCCGCCATCTCTAGCGGATCGTACTGAATCGCCACCGCCAACTCCGTGGGATTCGTGACGATCACGTCCGCCTTGGGCACGGTACTCAAGATGCGGTTCATGACCATCTGCCGTTGGACCTGCCGCCGACGAGCGACGATCTGCGGATCGCCCTGCAGCTCCTTCATCTCCTCGCGGACTTCCTGGTGCGTCATTTTGAGGTCCTGCTCGTGCTTCCAACGCTGCAGCCCGTAGTCCAACAGCGCGAGCAGTACCAGCGCCAGGCCGGTCCAGAGCACTATTTTGAGCGTGAGGTCGACGATGAATTGGCCGAGCTGTTCGACGTCGAGCGTGCTGGCCCGCAAAATCGCATCGTGCCGCGACCAGATCACCATCCCCG
>CAVVSX010000014.1:0-94844 GCA_963750975.1 uncultured Alphaproteobacteria bacterium
CGAGGCCTAAGCCGAAGGCAGCGAAAGCCAAGGCAAAGGCGAAAGCAAAAGGTTAGGACGAGACGATGCCAAAACGCGTACTGCAAGGGGTCGTGGTGAGCGACAAGAACGACAAGACCGTGGTGGTCCGCGTCGAGCGGCGCTTCACGCATCCGCTGCTGCAGAAGACCGTGCGGCGGAGCAAGAATTATCACGCCCATGACGAGAAGAACGAGTTCAAGGCGGGCGAGATGGTGTGGATAGAGGAATGTCCGCCGATCTCCAAGCAGAAGCGATGGACGGTGCTGCCGCGCGAGAGCGCGGCTGGGTGACGACAGGTTTTTTGAGAGCTAAGGGCAGAGCGCCATGATTCAGATGCAGACCAATCTCGACGTCGCCGACAATTCCGGCGCGCGCCGCGTCCAGTGCATCAAGGTGCTCGGCGGGTCGAAGCGGAAATATGCCTCGATCGGCGACACCATCGTCGTGTCGGTCAAGGAGGCGATCCCGCGCGGCCGCGTGAAGAAGGGCCAAGTGATGAAGGCCGTCGTCGTACGTACCGCCAAGGGTGTGCGCCGGCCGGACGGTTCGATCATTCGCTTCGACCGCAACGCGGCCGTGCTGGTCAATCCGCAGGGCGAGCCGGTCGGCACCCGCATCTTCGGTCCGGTGACCCGCGAACTCAGAGCCAAGAAGCACATGAAGATCGTCTCGCTTGCGCCGGAGGTCCTCTAGATGGCTGGGCTCAAGATCAAGAAGGGTGACCACGTCGTGGTCATCACCGGCAAGGACAAGGGCAAGAAGGGCGAGGTGCTGAAAGTGCTGCCGACCGAGAACCGGGCCATCGTCAAGGGCGTGGCCATGATCCGGCGCCATCAGAAGCAGACCACCACGCAGGACGGCGGCATCATCTCCAAGGAGGCCGCGATCCATATTTCCAATCTCGCGCTGGAGGATCCCAAGGACGGGAAGCCGACGCGCGTGGGATTCAAATTTCTGAAAGACGGGCGCAAGGTTCGCTTTGCCAGGCGCTCGGGAGAAGTCATCGATGGCTGAGAAGATCTACGTCCCACGTCTCAAGCAGCACTATAACGAGGTGCTGGAGAGACTCGCTCACCAAGGAGTTCGGCTACGCGAACCGCATGCAGGTGCCGCGGCTCGACAAGGTCGTGCTCAATATGGGTGTGGGCGAGGGGGTCAACGATTCCAAGAAGGTCACCGCCGCGGCCGCCGATCTCGGCCTGATCGCCGGGCAGAAGCCGGTGATCACGCTGGCGCGCAAGTCAATCGCCACCTACAAGCTGCGCGAGGGGATGCCGATCGGCGCCAAGGTCACGCTGCGCAAGAACCGGATGTACGAATTCGTCGACCGGCTGGTGAATATCGCGCTGCCCCGGGTGCGCGACTTCCGCGGGTTGAACCCTAAGAGCTTCGACGGCAGAGGCAATTACGCCATCGGCCTGAAAGAGCACATCATCTTTCCCGAGATCGACTACGACCAGGTCGAGGACGTGCTCGGCATGGACATCATCGTTTGCACGACGGCGCCGACCGACGACGAGGCACGTGCGCTGCTGGCAGGTTTGAATTTTCCGTTTCGCAGCTAGAGCGAGCCGCATCTAGCGCGACAGGAGGACGTGAATGGCTAAGACGAGCATGATCGAGCGCAACAACAAGCGCAAGCGCCTCGCGAAGAAGTTCAAGACGCGGCGGACGCGGCTGAAGGCGATTGCCGCCGACAGGTCGCTGCCTGCCGAGGAGCGGTTCGCCGCGCGGCTGAAGCTGGCCGAGCTGCCGCGCAACTCCTCGCCGAGCCGCGTGCGCAACCGTTGCGATCTCACCGGGCGCCCCCGCGGCTATTACCGCAAGCTGCGCATGTCGCGTATCGCGTTGCGCGACCTCGGAAGCCAGGGGCTGATCCCGGGCATGATCAAGTCGAGCTGGTAAGGACGGGCGATGAGCATCAACGATCCACTAGGCGATATGCTGACCCGCATCCGCAACGCGCAGATGCGGTACAAGGTCAAGGTGACGACGCCTGCCTCCAAGCTCAGGGAGCATGTGCTCGATGTGCTGGCCGAGGAGGGCTATATCCGCGGCTACGCTCGCGTCGACTATACCGGCGGTAAATCCGAGTTCGAGATCGAGCTGAAATATTTTGACGGCGAGCCGGTGATCAAGGACATCAAGCGGGTATCGACGCCGGGCCGGCGCGTATACTCCTCGGTCAAGGACCTGCCCACCGTCGCCAACGGGCTTGGCGTCGCCATTCTCTCGACGCCGAAAGGCGTCATGTCGGATTCCCGCGCGCGGACTGAGAATGTCGGCGGCGAGATCCTCTGCAACGTGTTCTAACGGAGCCTTTTTAAGTCATGTCGCGCATCGGCAAGAAACCCGTGACGGTTCCCGGCAACGTTACCGCCGCGGTGAACGGCCAGGAGGTCAAGGTCAAGGGCCCCAAGGGCGAGCTCAAGCATGTGCTCGTCGACGACATTATCGCCAAGCTCGACAAAGGCGGGATCGAGATCGCCATGCGCGAGGACACGCCGAACGCGCGCGCCATGTGGGGCATGTCGCGGACGCTGGTGGCGAACCTGGTCGCTGGCGTGACCGAAGGCTTCACCAAGAAGCTCGAGATCACCGGCGTGGGTTATCGCGCGGCGGTGCAGGGCTCCAACGTGCAGCTGCAACTCGGCTATAGCCACGATGTGACCTTTCCGATTCCGCAAGGCATTCAGGTGGTATGCCCGAAGCCGACCGAGATCGTGGTCACCGGCATCGACAAGCAGAAGGTCGGCCAGGTAGCCGCCGAGATCAGGCGGTTCAGGCCGCCGGAGCCGTATAAGGGCAAGGGCGTCAGATATGCGGGCGAGTTCATCCTCCGCAAAGAAGGCAAGAAGAAGTAGGACGATCGCAATGGGCACGTTGAAACAGAGCTTTGGGCGGCGGTCGCGCCGGGTGCGCCACACGCTGCGGCGCGCGGCAAACGGGCGCGCGCGCCTGTCGGTGTTCCGCTCCTCCAAGCATATCTATGCCCAGGTGATCGACGACGGCTCGGGCAAGACCGTGGCCGCCGCCTCGACGCTGGACAAGGGCCTCAAGGGAGCGTTGCCCAAGGGCTGCGACCTGGCCGCGGCGCAGGCCGTCGGCAAGCTCGTGGCCGAGCGGGCGATCCAGGCCGGCGTCAAGGACGTCGTGTTCGACCGCGGCGGTTATCTTTATCATGGGCGCGTGAAGGCGCTCGCCGAGGCGGCCCGCGAGGCCGGCTTGAACTTCTAAAGGATCGAGATCATGGATCGCAAAGGGGGCCGTGGCCCGCAAGGCAGAGACCGCGAGGAGCGCGATAGCGAGTTTGTCGACAAGCTCGTGCACATCAATCGCGTGGCCAAGGTGGTCAAGGGCGGGCGGCGTTTCGGCTTCGCCGCGCTCGTCATCGTCGGCGACCAGAAGGGTCGCGCCGGCTTCGGCCATGGCAAGGCGCGCGAGGTGCCCGAGGCGATCCGTAAGGCGACGGAAGCCGCCAAGCGCAATCTGGTGAAGGTGCCGCTGCGCGAAGGCCGCACGTTGCATCACGACGTGACCGGCCAGCATGGCGCGGGCAAGGTGGTGCTCAGGGCGGCCCCTCCCGGCACCGGCATCATCGCCGGCGGTCCGATGCGCGCGGTATTCGAGACGCTGGGCATCCAGGACGTGGTCGCCAAGTCGCTGGGAAGCTCAAATCCCTACAACATGGTGCGCGCCACTTTTGACGCATTGCGCCATGAAGATAGCCCAAGAGGCGTGGCGGCCCGCCGCGGCAAGAAGGTGAGCGAGATCGTGTCGCGCCGCAGAGACGGCGCGGGCGAGGCAGCCGCCGGCCAGGCCGAGGCTTAAGCCGGATAACAAGGTTCAACTGAGATGGCCGACACAGGCAAGAAGAAGACGATTGTCGTCGAGCAGATCGGTAGTCCGATCCGGCGCCCCGCCGTGCAGCGCGCGACCCTGATCGGGCTCGGGCTCAACAAGATGCACAAGCGCCGCACGCTGGTCGACAGCCCGCAGGTGCGCGGCATGGTCGCGAAAATCGCCCATCTCGTGCGCATCGTCGAAGACGACGCGGCAAAGAAGTAAGGACACGACGTCATGCGGCTGAACGAGATCAGAGACAAGCCAGGCGCCACCCACGCCAAGAAGCGGCTCGGCCGCGGTATCGGCTCGGGGCTGGGCAAGACCTCTGGCAAGGGCGTGAAGGGCCAGAAGGCGCGCTCCGGCGTCGCCATCAAGGGCTTCGAAGGCGGTCAGATGCCGTTGCATCGGCGCCTGCCGAAGCGCGGCTTCAACAACATCTTCGCCAAGAAGTTCAACGAGCTCAATCTTGGCCGCATCCAGGCCGCCGTCGATTCGGGCCGGCTGGACGGCAAGAAGCCGATCACCATCGAGGCGCTGCAAGCGGCGGGGCTGATCCGCCGCGCCAAGGACGGCGTGCGCCTGCTCGGAAATGGCGAGATCACCGGCAAGCTTGCCTTCGAGGTCACCGGCGCGTCGTCGAGTGCGATCAAGGCGGTCGAGGCGAAAGGCGGCACGGTCACGCTGAAATCGATTACCGGCCGGGAGAAGCCCCCCGCCGACAAGATCAAGGCCGATAAGCGGGCCGCCAAGCGCGTCGCCAAGGCCGCTCCCAAGGGCGGCAAGAAGGCCAAGGCCGAGGCCGAAGGCGCTCCCGCCGAGGCTCAAGCCGAGGCGCCGAAAGCGGCCAAGGCAAAGTCTGAGCCTAAGGCCGAAGCCAAAGAGCCGAAGGACAAGCCGGCCAAGAAGGACAAATCCGAGTAACGGCGTGGGCGGCTCGATGCCGCCCGACGCTGCTCGCTAAGAGAAGAGAGCGCCTCGATGGTCTCCGCCGCAGAACAGCTCGTCTCCAACCTCAACTTCGCGGCCTTTGCCAAGGCCGACGAGCTCAAGAAGCGCATCTGGTTCACGCTGGGCGCGCTGCTGATCTATCGCCTCGGCACCTACATTCCGATCCCCGGCATCAACCCGCAGGCGCTGGCCGACGTGTTCCGGCAGAACCAGACCGGCATTCTCGGCATGTTCAACATGTTTTCGGGCGGCGCGGTCGGGCGCATGGCGATCTTCGCGCTCAACATCATGCCGTATATCTCGGCCTCGATCATCATCCAGCTGCTCACCACCGTCTCGCCGCAACTGGAGCAGTTGAAGAAGGAGGGCGAGCAAGGCCGCCGGGCGATCAACCAATATACGCGCTACGGCACGGTGTTCCTGGCCGCGCTACAGGGCTACGGCATCGCCATCGGCCTGGAAGGGGCGGGCAACGTCGTGCTCGATCCCGGTTTCTTCTTCCGCATCACCACCTGCATCACGCTGGTCGGCGGCACCATCTTCCTGATGTGGCTCGGCGAGCAGATCACCGCGCGCGGCGTCGGCAACGGCATCTCGCTGATCATTTTCGCCGGCATCGTCGCGCAGTTGCCGCACGCTCTGGTCGGCACGCTCGAACTCGGCCGGCAGGGGGCGCTCTCCACGCCGCTCATCATCGGGTTGTTGGTGATGGCGATCGTCGTCATCGCCGTCATCGTCTTCATGGAAAGGGCGCAGCGGCGGCTCTTGGTGCAATACCCGAAGCGCCAGGTGGGCAACCGCATGTTCCAGGGCGATGCCTCGCATCTGCCGCTCAAGCTGAACAGCGCCGGCGTGATCCCGCCGATCTTCGCCTCCTCGCTGCTGCTGCTGCCGATCACAGTGGCGAATTTCTCCGCGGGGCAGGGGCCGGAATGGCTTACCACGGTGACCGCCATGCTCGGCCGCGGTCAGCCGCTGCACATCATCATCTATATCGCGCTGATCATCTTCTTCGCGTTCTTCTATACCGCCGTCGTGTTCAATCCGAAGGACACCGCCGACAATCTCAAGAAGTATGGCGGCTTCCTGCCCGGCATCAGACCCGGCGAGCGCACGGCGGAATATATCGATTACGTGCTGACCAGGATCACGGTGGTCGGCGCCATCTACCTCGCCGCCGTCTGCGTGCTGCCGGAAATTCTCATCTCCTATGCCGGGGTGCCGTTCTATTTCGGCGGCACGTCGCTGCTGATCGTGGTGAGCGTCACCATGGATACCGTCGCCCAGATCCAGAGCCATCTGCTCGCCCATCAATATGAGGGCTTGATCAAGCGGGCGCGTCTCAGAGGAGCGCGGCGGAGATGAACCTGGTTCTGCTCGGCCCTCCCGGCGCGGGCAAGGGAACCCAGGCCAAGCTGTTGGAAGACTCCCGGTCGCTGGCGAAGCTGTCCACCGGCGACATGCTCAGGGCCGCGGTTGCCGCGGGCACCGAGCTTGGCCGCAAGGCGGGCGACCTCATGGAGCGCGGCGCGCTGGTGCCCGACGACCTCGTCATCGGGCTGATCGCCGAGCGCATGGACCAGGGTGGAGCCGGTAAAGGCTATATCCTGGACGGCTTCCCGCGCACCATCGCCCAGGCCGAGGCGCTCGACCGCCTGCTCAAGCAGCGGGGCGAGAAGCTCGACAGCGTGATTGTGATGGAGGTGGACGACGACGCCCTGGTCGAGCGGGTTGCCGGTCGGTTCGCTTGCGCCTATTGCGGCGAGGGCTATCACGACCTGTACAAGCTGCCGAAGGTTAAGGGCGTGTGCGACCGCTGCGGCAGTGCCGGGTTCGTGCGGCGCAAGGACGACAATGAGGAAGTGGTACGGGCGCGACTCAAGGCCTATCACGCCCAAACCGAGCCCCTGATCGACTATTACCGGCGGCAGGGGAAGGTCAGCACGGTGGACGGCATGGCCGATATTTCGACGGTGGCCAAGGAGATCGACCAGGCCTTGGGAGGCAAAGGCGCGAAAGGGGTAAAAAATCGGGCGAAGACGCCCGGTTGACCTTGTCAAGCGGAATCGCTAAATAAGCCCCGCTGCATAGAAATATGGACTGACCGATCCCGGGGGTAGAGCCTGTCCGCGGTCGGTCTCGTTGTGTTTCCAAATTGGGTAATCAGGTTTTAATTTCAGCACGTTAGCCGTGCGCGCGAGGAGACGACTACGTGGCCCGAATTGCAGGCGTGAACATCCCGACCAATAAGCGGGTCGAGGTAGCTCTCACTTATATCCATGGCATTGGCGATAGTTTCGCCAAGAAGATTTGCGCCAAGGTCAACATCCCGCCGGAGCGGCGGGTCAGCCAGTTGACTGAATCGGAGGTCAGCCAGATCCGCGAGGTGATCGACCACGACTATATGGTCGAAGGCGACCTGCGGCGCGACGTGGCCATGAACATCAAGCGGTTGATGGACCTCGGCTGTTACCGGGGCTTGCGCCATCGCCGCGGATTGCCGGTGCACGGCCAGCGGACCCATACCAATGCGCGCACACGGAAAGGCCCGGCCAAGCCGATCGCCGGCAAGAAGAAGTAGGCACAAATCAGATGCGCGCGGCCGGGCTGTTTAGCCTCGGTCCCCGCGCCAATTCGAAAATGCGGGATTAGAGCATGGCCAAGGACAAAGCGCGGGTTCGTCGCCGCGAGAAGAAGAACATCACGTCGGGCGTCGCCCACGTGCATGCAAGCTTCAACAACACGATGATCACCATCACCGACGCGCAAGGCAACGCCATCTCCTGGTCGTCGTCCGGCGCGATGGGTTTCAAGGGATCGCGCAAATCCACGCCCTATGCCGCGCAGGTGGCCGCCGAGGATGCCGGCAAGAAGGCGATGGATCACGGCATGAAGAATTTGGAAATCGAGGTGAGGGGACCTGGATCGGGACGCGAGTCGGCGCTCAGGGCTCTTCAGGCCGCCGGTTTCAACATCATTTCGATCCGCGACGTGACGCCAATTCCGCATAACGGCTGCCGGCCCCGCAAGCGCCGGCGCGTCTAACCAGAAAGGCTAGTCACCCGCACATGTTGCACGAGGATTCTCGGAAGCTAGGGCAGGCTGCCCCGCTCATGGACCAAGAAAGGGCTTCACCGGTGCTCCAGAAGAACTGGCAAGATCTCATCAAGCCCACCAAGCTCAATGTCAATTCGGGTCGCGACCCGAACCGCTTTGCCACGGTCGTGGCCGAGCCGCTTGAGCGCGGCTTCGGGCTGACGCTCGGCAACGCGCTTCGCCGCGTGCTGTTGTCGTCGCTGCAAGGCGCCGCAATCACGTCGGTGCATATCGATGGCGTGCTGCACGAGTTCTCTTCGATCCCGGGCGTGCGCGAGGACGTGACCGACATCGTCCTCAACATCAAGGAAATCGCGCTGCGGCAGCATGCCGACGGCATCAAGCGCATGGTGCTGAAGAAGGAAGGCCCGGGCGTGGCGCGCGCCGGCGATATCGAGGGCGGCGCCGATATCGAAATCCTCAACCCCGACCATGTGATCTGCACGCTCGACCAGGGCGCCGCGATCCGCATGGAGTTCACCACCACGACGGGCAAGGGCTATGTGCCGGCCGAGCGCAACCGCCCGGATGACGCGCCGATCGGCTTCATCCCGGTGGATTCGCTCTACAGCCCGGTGCGCAAGGTCTCCTATCGCGTGGAGAACACCCGCGAGGGCCAGATCCTCGACTACGACAAGCTCACCATGGAAATCGAGACCGACGGCTCGGTGCGGCCCGAGGACACCGTGGCGCTTGCCGCACGCATCGTGCAGGACCAGTTGTCGGTGTTCGTCAATTTCGAGGAGCCGAAGAAGGAGCAGACCTTCGAGCGGCAGCCGGAGCTGGTGTTCAACGCCGCGCTGCTCAAGAAGGTGGACGAGCTCGAGCTCTCCGTCCGCTCGGCCAACTGTCTCAAGAACGACAACATCGTCTATATCGGCGATTTGATCCAGAAGACCGAGGCCGAGATGCTCCGCACCCCGAACTTCGGTCGCAAGTCGCTGAACGAGATCAAGGAAGTGCTCGCCTCGATGGGCTTGCATCTCGGCATGGAAGTGCCGGACTGGCCGCCGGAGAATATCGAAGAGCTGGCCAAGCGCTTCGAGGATCATTACTAAGCGGGAGCCGGAAGGCTTGAAGGGTTATCGACCATGCGCCATCGCAATGCATTCCGTAAGCTGAACCGCACCGCCACGCATCGGAGCGCGTTGTTCGCCAGCCTCGCTTCGGCGCTGATCAAGCACGAGCAGATCGTCACCACGCTGCCCAAGGCGAAGGATCTCCGCCGCGTCACCGACCGGTTGATCACGCTGGCCAAGAAAGGCGACCTGCACGCGCGGCGCCTCGCCTTCGCCCGCATCCGGGACGAAGCCATGGTGGCGAAGCTGTTCAACACGCTCGGGCCGCGTTATGCCGAGCGGCCCGGCGGCTATACCCGCGTGATGAAGGCCGGCTTCCGTTACGGGGATTCGGCGCCGATGGCGGTGATCGAGCTGGTCGACCGCGATACGGACGCCAAGGGTCTCGATTCGGGTCCGGTGCAGACTGAGGACACGGCGGGCGACAAGGCTGCCGCCTAGCTCGTACCGCATAACGGTTCAAAGAAAAGGGCGCGTCACGATAAGTGGCGCGTCCTTTCGCTTAGGTGTTTAGGCTGCCGACTTGGCCCTAGAACCTAGTCCTTATCGTCGTTATCGTCGTCGCCCTCGGGTGTTTCGTCGGGATGCTTCTTGTCCCAAGCCTCGATCGCGACTTTCTTGATACCCTTCACGCCGTCACCGAGGATGCCGGTGATGATCTTCTTGGCTTCGTCGTCGCTCTTGCCGTTTGCGTCAAAGTCGGACTGCCAGAAGATTACGGTGCGATCCGGCTCATCGTCGGTCTCGAGCCACAGCCTGGACTTGTAGTTCTTGATGGGGAGGGGGCTCTCGACGATCTCGTAGGTGTAGGCCACGTCCTCGGTGCCGGTGAGCTTCTCCTTGATCTTGCCGCCGTCCTTCAGCGTCAACGTGCGGAAGGTCGTGTCTCCGTCCTTGGTCTCCTCGCATTTGGCGACCGCCGGATGCCACTTCTCGATCGCGCAGAAAGCGCCAACCTCCGCCCAAACCTCCGGAGGCAGGCCAGGAGCCTCGATCCGCTTCTTGACGGTAATGGCGTAGGCCGAGCCGCTGGCGATCAGCAGGGCGAAACCCGTGGCCAAGGCCAATTTCAAAATACGCATGCGTTTCTCTCCACAAATGGTTGTTTTGTTGACTTCCGCAGGACGCGCGCGGGCGCATCTTATTGAAAAGGCAAGGGTGGGCAAGCCCCGCAGGGCTTGATTTGGTCGCAGCCAGAGCCAGTTTCATTCTTGAATTGGCTTGGCTATAGGAGAAGCCAACAGGTTTCTCACCTGATCTCACAAAACCAGAGCGAACAATGGGAGTCTTGGCAAAATCACTGGGAAAAAGTGGCAGGGGAGCCTTGGCGGCGATCCTGGCGCTGCTAGCGCTCTGCGTGGCCGCCTCCGCCCAGCAGCGTGCGGTGCCCGAGAGCGCCGTGGCGATGAAGCAGTCCTTCGCGCCGGTGGTGAAGCGGGCCGCGCCTGCCGTGGTCAATGTCTATGTGCGGCACAGGGTCGAGCAGATGGTCTCGCCCTTCTTCAACGATCCATTCTTCGGGCAGTTGTTCGGACAGCATTTCGGCGTCCCGCAGGAGCGCATCCAGAATTCGCTGGGCTCCGGCGTGCTCGCTAGCCCCGAAGGATTCGTCGTCACCAACAACCACGTCATTCAGGGGAGCGGCGAGGAGGAGATCACAGTGGCGCTCTCCGACGGGCGCGAGTTTCCCGCCAAGGTCGTGGTCACCGACGAGCAGAGTGATCTCGCCGTGCTGAGACTTGACGCACACGGGGTGCAGTTTCCGACGATCCAATTCAGCGATTCAGACAGTCTCGAAGTGGGCGATCTCGTGCTCGCGATCGGCGATCCGTTCGGCGTCGGTCAAACCGTGACGAGCGGCATCGTCTCTGCACTGGCGCGCACCCAGGTCAGCGCCTCCAATTATCAGTTCTTCATCCAGACCGACGCGGCCATCAACCCAGGCAACTCCGGCGGCGCGCTGGTCGACATGGACGGGAGGTTGGTCGGCATCAACACCGCCATCTACTCGCGCAGCGGCGGCTCGCTCGGCATCGGCTTTGCAATTCCCTCCAACTTGGTGAAGCTTGTGGTTCAGTCGGCCATCAAGGGCGGTAAGATCGAGCGGCCCTGGTTCGGCGCCTCGCTGCAGTCGGTGACGCCCGACATCGCCGAGACACTCGGCCTGGAACGGCCGTCTGGAGCGCTCATTGCCAAGGTTCACCCCAAGGGTCCGGCGGCGCGCGCCGGGCTTCTCACCGGCGATGTCGTGGTCAGCATCGACGACAAAGAGGTGCAGGATCCGCAAGCCCTGCAATACCGCTTCGTTACCAAGGGAATCGGCGGGGAGGCCCAGCTTGGCGTGTTGCGCAAAGGGCAGAAGCTCAACGCCACCATCGCTCTCGTGGCGGCGGTCGAGGACCCGCCACGCGATATGCGCGATCTCGGCGGTCATCATCCGCTCACCGGCTGCAAGGTCGCCAATCTGTCGCCGGCCGTGGCGCAGGAACTTGGCATGGACGACGATACGCGACTCGGCGTGGTTGTGCTCGAGGTCGCCGACAAGACGCCGGCGGCACGGATCGGGGTCAAGCGTGGCGACGTCGTGCTTGCCGTCAACAACGAGAAGGTGAAGTCGGTGGCGCAGTTGGCTGCCGCGCTCGATGCCGCCGACGGGGGCTGGCGGCTGTCGCTCGAGCGCGACGGCAAGGTGTTCAATCTCGCAATTCAGGGCTAAGCGATGAAAAAGGGAGCGGCAACGCTGTTCGAGGCTGCCGGGCTCGCCGACAACGCGCCAAGGCCGCTCGCCGACCGCTTGCGCCCGGCATCGTTGGCCGAGGTGATCGGCCAGGATCATCTGCTTGGCGAGCAGGGCATGCTCTCGCGGCTGGTCACGGCGGGGCGGCTCGCCTCGGTGATCTTCTGGGGGCCGCCAGGCACCGGCAAGACCACGGTGGCGCGGCTGCTTGCCGAGGTTACGGATTTGCATTTCGAGCAGCTGTCGGCGATCCATTCCGGGGTTGCGGATCTGCGGAAGGTATTTGACGCGGCGAAAGCCCGCCGCGAGGAGGGCCGCGGCACGCTGCTATTCGTCGACGAGATCCACCGCTTCAACCGCTCGCAGCAGGACGCCTTCCTGCCGCATATGGAAGACGGCACCATCATCCTGGTCGGCGCGACCACCGAAAATCCCTCTTTCGAGCTCAACTCGGCGCTGCTTGTCGCGGGCAAGTGTGCTCACCTTCAGGCGGCTCGACGAGGCAGCGATCGAGGCGCTGCTCGCCCGGGCCGAGGCGCACGCGAAGCGCGAATTGCCGCTGACGGACGACGCACGCGAGGCGCTGATTTCGATGGCCGACGGCGACGGGCGCGGCGCGATCAATCTTGCGGAAGACGTGTTCCTGGCCGTGCCGCCGCCCGCCAAGACAGCGCTCGACCGCGAGGCGCTGGTCAAGCTCGTGCAGCGCCGCGCGCCGCTCTACGACAAGGGTCAGGACGGCCATTACAATCTGATCAGCGCGCTGCATAAATCGGTGCGCGGCTCCGACCCCGACGCCTCGCTCTATTGGCTCGCGCGCATGCTGGCAGGCGGCGAGGACCCGCTCTATATCGCGCGACGTCTGGTGCGCATGGCGGTGGAGGATATCGGGCTCGCCGATCCGAACGCGCTGCTGCAGGCGATCGCCGCCAAGGACACTTACGATTTTCTTGGGTCGCCCGAAGGCGAGCTCGCTCTGGCGCAAGCCACCATCTATCTCGCCACCGCGCCGAAATCGAACTCAGGCTATGTGGCGTTCGGCGTGGCGAAACGCGCCGCCGAGGAGAGCGGCTCACTCTTGCCGCCGAAGCACATCCTCAACGCGTCGACCAAGCTGATGAAGCAGGAAGGCTACGGTAAGGGCTACGCCTACGACCATAACGAGGAGGAGGCGTTCTCTGGCCGGAACTACTTCCCGGACGGGATGGAGCGGCAATTGTTCTATGCGCCAACGACCTTTGGCTACGAGGCGGAGCTGAAGGAGCGGCTAGACCGCT
Source organism: uncultured Alphaproteobacteria bacterium (assembly GCA_963750975.1). Classification (GTDB taxonomy): domain Bacteria; phylum Pseudomonadota; class Alphaproteobacteria; order Rhizobiales; family Methyloligellaceae; genus Methyloceanibacter. The sequence goes on from CAVVSX010000014.1 coordinate 13,005, forward strand.
TCGCCAAGCTACGCAAGGCGCGCGAGAAGGGTTAGCTAGTCGCAAGGCCCGCGTTCGCCATAGCGGATCACCTTGACCTTCTCGGTGGTGACCAGCGCGCTGCCCATGATGGGTTCGATGGCGACGACGAATTCCGCGATCTTCTCCTCGCGGTCGACGATCTCGATGACGAGCGGCAAATCCTGCGACAGGCGCAACACCTTCGTGGTGTGCAGATGGCTCGAATGGCCGAAGCCCATGGGCCCGCGCAGCACGGTGGCGCCGGCAAGCCCCATCTCGCGCGCCTTCAGCACAATCGCCTCGTAAAGCGGCAGCCGCCCGGCTTTGTCGTCCTCGCCGATGAAGATGCGCAGCAGCACGGCGTCACGCGAGAGCGGCATGGCTCAGATCCACTTCAAGGCGTTGATCGAAACAGCGAGCAGGTGCCCCAGCCAGACGGCGAAGAGACACAGCACGATGGAAGCGACGATATTGCCCCCAGCCTGAAGCCATTCGCCGTCATTGGCGAGATTGAGGGTTTGCAGGCTGAACGAGGAAAAGGTGGTGAAGCCGCCGAGCACCCCAAGCATGACGAATTGGCGCATGGTGGTGCCGGCGAAGATGCGACCGTCAGGCCCGGTCAGCGTGGCGAAGAAGCCGATAATGAACGAGCCCGTGACGTTCACGAACAGCGTGCCCCAGGGGAAGGTCTCGCCGAACAGCCTTGCCGCGACGCCCGAGCACCAATAGCGCGTGACGCCGCCAAGCGCGCTGCCGATCGCGATCCAGCAATAGAGCAGCGCGGTATTTCCCATCGTCAACAGTCCCATCGGGCCAGAGCTCCAGGCTCGCACATTGCCATTCTCCTCACCTGCAATAACAAAAAACCCGCCTTAGGCGGCGGGCTCGCAGGTTTGAAGCTCCCACCGCATAACGTCGATGCAGCAGGAGTCATCAGCCGGTGGGCGGTTTCAGGGGGACTCCATCCCCTTTCCGAAATATCGATGCGACTCTAACCGGGAATTCTTACCGATCAAGGCTTAACGCCGCTGCCAATCGCCCCTATTGGTAAACCCGATCCTTCCACCGGAAGAGCATGGCGAAGCATGGCAGGGGTTGAAAGCAGACTGGTCGGTGCGGGCGAAGACGGCATGCGGCTCGACCGGTGGTTCAAGACGCATTACGCCACGCTGCCGCATAGCCGGCTGGAGAAGCTCTTGCGCACGGGGCAGGTGCGGGTCGACGGGTCGAGGGCTAAAGCCAGCACGCGGCTCGCCAAGGGCCAGACAGTGCGCGTGCCGCCGCTCCCCGACGTGGCGCCGCCGCCCGGGCCAAAGCACAAGCCGTCCAAAGCCGATCGCGATTTCCTCGCTTCGATCACCCTCTATGAGGACGACGACCTTCTGGTGCTCAACAAGCCGTCGGGGATTGCGGTACAGGGCGGCAGCAAGACGCCGCATCATATCGACCGGCTGCTCGAGGCGATGGGCGATGGGCCGGAGACGCGACCCCGCCTCGTGCATCGATTGGACCGTGACACCTCAGGCGTATTGGTTGTGGCCAAACGCCGCGCGGTGGCGGCGAAGCTCGGTCGTGCCTTCCAGACCCGCTCGGTTCGCAAGATCTATTGGGCGCTGGTGCATGGGGTGCCGAAGCCGCCGCAAGGCAAGATCGAGGCGGCCCTGGTGAAGGCGTCAGGGCCGGAAGGCGATCGGGTGCGCAAAGCACGCCCCGGCGAGCAGGAGGTCGCCCAGTCGGCGGTGACGCATTATGCCGTGGTCGACCGCGCCGGGCAGCACGTCGCTTTCGTTTCGCTCAAGCCAGTGACCGGCCGGCAGCATCAACTCCGCGCGCATATGGCCATCATCGGCCATCCGATCCTGGGCGATGAGAAATACCCAAGCGATGCGGAGTTTCCGCAAGGCATCGACAAGCGGCTGCAACTGCACGCGCGGCGGATCAGCTTTCCGCATCCGTCGGGGGAGGGCGTGGTCGACGTCACGGCGCCGCTGCCGCCGCATATGGCGAGAGCCTTCGAGAGTTTCGGCTTCGAGGAGCGCGGCGCCGACAGAGCCGGCGAATAGTTCGGCCTAGCAGCCTTTCAGCATCTTCTTGCGGATGTCGAGTTCGTTCTGCATCGCGTCGAAGGGCGGGTTCGCGTTAGCGCACCAGTCGTAGTGCGCCTGCTTGCTTTCGAGCCAGCGCAAGCCGGTGAAGCCGCATTTGTTGGCGATGTTCATGGCGATCTGCACCATGGTCTGGTCGGCATACCATTGGCAGGTGCAAAGCTTTAGTTTGGCGGACCGCGCGTCGGTTTCCGACTGCGCGACGTTTGGCGGTACAAACAAGCACCACGCCATGTGCGAACCCTTGTCGCTGTTCCAGCGGGGTCCCTGGAAGCCGCATTTCAGATGCTTGGCGAGCAGCACGCTCTTCATGGCATCCGAGGTGTATTGCCCGCAAAAGACGGGATCGGCGGCGTTTACCGCGCCGCTCGCAAGACATGCACCGAGGCCGGTAACCAGGCCGAGCGCGAGCAGAAAATTGCTAGAAAGGTCGAAGACGCCGCAGCGAACACCGCAACCACCCCCAGTCCTCATTCGTTCTGACTGGGGCAACTTTACGGAATGAGAGGCATTTTATGGCTAACAGATCGGGCTGGTTCGTGCGCTTTGCGCAAAAGGTGTCGCAGATCACGGGACGGCCGATTGCGTTCTTTCTCGCCGTGGCGACCATCGTGGTGTGGGCGATTCTTGGTCCCTTCTTCGGATACAGCGACACCTGGCAACTGGTCATCAATACCGGCACCACGATCGTCACCTTCCTCATGGTGTTCGTGATTCAGAACACCCAGAACCGCGATACCGCAGCCATGCATATCAAAATCGACGAGCTGATCCGCGTCACGGGCAAGGCACGCAACATCCTGCTCGATCTCGAGGAGCTTGACGATAAGACCTTGGAGACGCTTCGGTTGGATTACGAAGGCCTCGCAAGCAAGGCGAAAGCTCGTGCCAAGGCGCCGGCCCGCATCAGAGCGGTGCCGAAGAGGCCGACGCGGTCGGGAGTAAAGGGGAAGTCCTAGCGTGGGCGATAAGGAGTCCAGCAGGGTGCAGAAGGCAGGGGCGGCGAAGGCCAACGGCCACGTCACGCATCGCGAGGCGAGTCTCCCCAAGCGCTTCTACAAAGACGTCGCCAGCAAGGATGAGGGCGCCGGAGCCGCATTGCTGCTCGACGGCAAGCCGGTGCGGACTCCCGGCAAGGCTGCTCTGCGCTTGCCGACGCGGGCGCTGGCCGAGGCGATCGCCGAGGAGTGGCGGGCGCAAGGCGAGCGCATCGATCCCCCCACCATGCCGCTCACCCGGCTCGCCAATAGCGCCATCGACGGCGTGGTGGGGCGCGAGCAGGGGGTGATCGACGACATCATGGCGCATGCGGGCTCAGATCTTGTTTGCTACCGGGCAGCGGGGCCGGATGGACTGGCCAAGGCGCAAGAGACGCATTGGGATCCCGTGCTGGCCTGGGCCAAGACCGCGCTCGGCGCGCCGCTGTTTCTCGCCAAAGGCGTCGGGCATGTCGCTCAGCCCGAGGCCTCGCTCGACCGGTTGAGGCAGGCGCTGCTCGACCGCGATGGCTTCAGCCTGGCGGCGCTGCACGTAATGACCGCGTTGACCGGGTCGGCGCTGCTCGCTCTGGCCGTGGCGCAGGGGCGGCTCACCCCGGAGGCGGCATGGGAGGCCGCCCATGTCGATGAGGATTGGCAGATCGGCAAATGGGGCGAGGACGCGGAAGCCGCGGAGCGCCGCAAGAACCGATGGCGCGATTTCGCGGCGGCTGCCAGGGCGCTCGCTCTGGTGCAGGATCGCAATCCCAAATAGCAGCGGCGTTACGGCGCAACGGCGTCGCTCGCAGACCGTTCCGGCTGCAGGCATTTGGCCGGCACGCTCGCCTTCAGCGCGGCCTCGAGATTGGGCAGCGGCCCGATATTGCGCGCGCGCGGGCTGCCTTGCCGTGCGCCGGTGCGCACCAGCAGATCGCGCATCTCGACTGGTGTCGCAGGTGGCAGCCCGCAGGCTTTACGCACGCCCTGGATGACGAGCACGGTGCCGGCGACGATCGGCGTCGCGCTCGAGGTACCGTTGAACGACTTGGTGTAATAGCGGCGCACATCGTTGGCCGGATTGTAGGCGTCGCCATAGCCGGTGGTGGTGACGTTCTCACCCCAGCCCTGCACGTCCACGCGCGAACCGTAACTGGAGAAACTCATCCTCGTCCGGTCGGTCGACGAGCCGGCGCCGACGATGATCGCTTGCGAGTCGCGCCGGGCACGATCGAGGGCCCCGACGCAGGTGGCGCGGTCGAGATTGACGTCGCCATTGCCCGCGGCGGCCACCACGACGATGCCCTTGGCGGTTGCCGCCGAGACGGCGTCGAACACGTCCTGGTAATATTCGAGCGGACCGTAATCCTCGAGCCCGCAGACTGGAGCCTGTTGCTCGATGACGATGACGTCGCCGGCCCGCAGCTTGTTCATGGCAAGGCCGATGGCGCGGGCTGGCATGTAGCCGAGCTCGGTGGAGCTTGCCGAGGCGACATAGGCGAAGGCGCCCGGTGCGATGCCGGTGACGCCGAAGCTGTTCGGCACGCCGGCAAGGATGCCGAGCACGGCCGTGCCGTGCTCCGGGCCGCCGAAGCGGTCGGGTGTCAGCTCGGTCTCGAGCAAACGCAGAGAGGGAATGCGCAGATCTTCGTGCGTCAGGGTCCAGTCATATTCGACGTCGGCGAACGACATGCCCTTGGCGTCGCTGCCCTTGATGTTGGGGATGGGGCCGATGCCGGGAGGCGCCTTGCCCTTGTAGGTTTGCCACCGGGTCAAATTCGGCGAGCTGGCGCGCGCCGCGTCGCCCTCGGGCAGCGGATCGGCGGCTTTCGGGATGGAATAGATCGGCGGCGGAGCAGGCCGCAGCGCCGGCTGCGCATATTCGACGAAGGGCAGCGCGTTCAGATTGTTGGCGACCTCGGCGGCGCTTACCGTCGGCGGCAGCGTGATGACGAAATACTGGCTGAGATCGGCGAGCTGGCGACCGGTGCGACGCTGACCTTCGCTGCGGTCCCGCTCGAGTTCCTCAGGCGGCGCCTCGAATAGCGGTGTCAGAGCCGTCTCGGAGACGCCCGCCTGGCGCAGCACATTATTGAGCAGATTGGCTTGCCCGCTGCGCATGCCGGTCAGCTTCTCGGCTGTGAGCCTGACCTTCTCCCCCTCGCGGAACTTCACCACCACCCGATTGGTCTCCGGCTGGGCGCGCAGCTCCGACAAATCCCGCTTGTTGCCGGTCACGCGAAGATTGGACGTGTCCTGCGCCTTGGCCTCGGGCGCCGCGGCAATAAGCAGCAATGTAACAAGCGCGCCTATCGAAGCTCTTGCGACAGCATTGAAGTGCATGGAAGCCACCGGAGATCATCTATTGGGGGGACGGCGACAATAGACCACCCCCAAGAGCCGGTCCACGGCCTCGGGGCTGCATGGCTTATTCTTAGGGCGCCTCCCGATAACCCTGGCCAAGCCGGCCTGCGACGCCATTTGCGTCCCCTGAGGCCCATGCTATGCACCGTCTTGGGCGTGTCACATGGGGAGCGGCGATGAAGGAAGTCCTGGAAGAGCTTGAAATCCGCCGCGACAGGGCGCGGGCAGGGGGCGGCACGGCCCGTATCGAGGCCCAACACAAGCGCGGCAAGCTCACGGCGCGCGAGCGCCTTGACCTCCTGCTCGACGAAGGCTCGTTCGAGGAGTTCGACATGTATGTCGAGCACCGCTGCATCGATTTCGGCATGGATAAGACGCACGTCCCCGGCGACGGCGTGGTCACCGGTTGGGGCACCATCAACGGGCGGGTGGTCTACGTCTTCGCCAAGGACTTCACCGTGTTCGGCGGCTCGCTGTCGGAAGCGCACGCCAACAAGATGATCAAGATCCAGGACATGGCGCTGCAAAACCGCGCGCCGATCATCGGCCTGTTCGACGCCGGCGGCGCGCGCATCCAGGAAGGGGTGGCGGCGCTCGGCGGTTATGGCGAGGTGTTCCTGCGCAACGTGCTCGCCTCGGGCGTGATCCCGCAGATCAGCGTGATCATGGGGCCCTGCGCCGGCGGTGACGTCTACTCGCCGGCCATGACCGACTTCATCTTTATGGTCAAGGATACCTCCTACATGTTCGTCACCGGCCCCGACGTGGTGAAGACGGTGACCAAGGAAGAGGTGACCGCCGAGCAATTGGGCGGCGCCATCGTGCATACAACCAAGTCGTCGATCGCCGACGGTGCTTACGACAACGATGTCGAGGTGCTGTTACAGATGCGGCGGCTGATGGACTTTTTGCCGTCGAGCAATCTGTCGGGCGTGCCGGAGCTGCCGACCCGTGACCCGTGGGACCGCGAGGAGGTCTCGCTCGATACGTTGATCCCCAACAATGCGAACACGCCCTACGACATCAAGGAGCTGATCCATAAGGTGGTCGACGAGGGCGATTTCTTCGAGATCCAGGAGGCGTTCGCGCGCAACATCGTGGCGGGGTTTGCCCGCATCGAAGGTCGCACCGTGGGCATCGTCGCCAACCAGCCGATGTTCCTGGCGGGCGTGCTCGACAGCGACGCATCGCGCAAAGGCGCGCGCTTCGTGCGCTTCTGCGACTGCTTCAACATCCCGATCGTTACCTTCGTCGACGTGCCCGGCTTTTTGCCCGGCACCGACCAGGAATACGGCGGGCTGATCAAGCATGGCGCGAAGCTGCTGTTCGCCTTCACCGAGGCGACCGTGCCGAAGGTCACTGTCATCACCCGCAAGGCCTATGGCGGCGCCTACGATGTTATGTCCTCGAAGCATATTCGGGGCGACGTGAACTATGCCTGGCCGTCGGCCGAGATCGCGGTGATGGGGGCCAAGGGCGCGGTCGAGATCCTCTATCGTTCCGAGCTGTCGGACCCGGCCAAGATCAAGAAGCGCATTGACGAATATCAGGCGCGCTTCGCCAATCCGTTCGTGGCGGCGGAGAGGGGCTATATCGACGAGGTGATCCTGCCGCGCACCACGCGCAAGCGCCTCGCCCGCGCGCTACAGATGCTGCGCAACAAGACGCTCGATAACCCCTGGAAGAAGCACGACAACATCCCGCTGTAGGACTCGGTGGACTGGGAACTGTGGCAAGGGAGGGCTCGATGAGTGTCGTCATGATTTACTTCTGCTTAGCTGCGGCGATCGTGACCGAGGTCATCGGCACGACCGCGCTCGCGGCATCTGACGGCTTCTCCAAACTCCTCCCAAGCGTCATCGCGGTTGTTTGCTTCGTGGCGGCGTTCTGGCTGCTTTCATTTCCGCTACGCACGATGCCGACGGGCATCATCTACGCCATCTGGTCCGGTTTGGGGATCGTCTTGATAACGGCCGCTGCCTGGATCTGGGCCAAGCAGTCGCTGGATCTCCCAGCGCTTATCGGCATTGCCCTCATTGTGGCCGGCGTGATTGTCATGAACGTTTTCTCGAAATCCGTTCTTCATTGACCCGCCCGCTGTGCAAAGCCCCGAACACGAAGCGCGCTCTTGGGAGAACTGACCGCATGTTCAGTTTGAAGCTAGCGTGCGTTTCCGGTCAGGAAGACTAAGCCCGAATAGCCGCTGCGAACCGGTCGTTCGACGATGCCAATAGCTTCAGCCTTTAGGCCTTCAGCATGCGGCGCAAATGCTTCCATTATTGACTCGGCGGATAGGGGCAGAGCGGGAAATTGGTTTGCCTTCACCGCGTAACCGGCCGAATGGGCGAGGAAGGCGGCAGCCAAAGCGCCGCCTGGCTTTACACAACGCGCATAGGCGGCGCAGGCGGCTCCGAACTCGTCTGGTCGCTCGGTAATGGATTCCGCACAGAAGAACATGGTCGCGGCGTCCCATGTGCGCTCTGGGAGGTCGAAGATTGAACCTCGTCGGACGATGCACTTCTCGCGCAGGAGAGGCATTGGGTCGTCGGGAAGGGGACGTTCCGGCAGATATGCCTCGCGGGTGACATCCCAGAAATGACGCCATTGCGAGCGCATCTGTTTGCGGCGTAGTTCCGATTCCAACCAAGCAATATTGCCTTCCGCGTATTCCCAGGCTGTAAGGCGGCCGGCACGAGGCAAGGCGCAGAAGAATGGAATAAGATTGGGGCCGGTGCCGACGTCGACGACATCCAGCTCCGCGTCGACTGGCGGTGCTTGCTTCATCGCCTCAACCGCGTAGCGGATCACGCGTTCGTCGTCGGGGTGCGGCTCGCCGTAATAGTGTTGGAAATAGGCTTCGGGGTCGAACTGTCCCCATTGATAGTCGGCATTGCCCAGGCGCGCCTGGGGAGGCCCGTTATCAGACACGACATCCTCCAGGGGTTTCCGACCCAGGATGTCATGACTTGCACAGGCAAAGCCGAATCTCAATAACTGTCGCTCACCCCGTGGCGCCGTGCGGCAACTGGACCGGGGTCAGCGTAGAGATCGGACGCTTCGGCTGGAAACTGGCCAATAGGTCAGTCATCTGGTCGGCGTCGACCGGCCTCGAGAAGAAGTACCCCTGCAGCTCCGTGCAGCCCAATTTCGTCATCATCATTGCTTCGAACTCGGTCTCAACTCCTTCGGCGACGATGTCCATGCCCAGGCCGCGCCCGATCGACACCACCGATCGCACGATGGTCCTCGAAATGTCGACCCTCGAGATTCTCCGGACGAAAGAACGATCGATCTTGATCTTGTTGAACCTGAAATTGCAGAGATAGGCCAAGCTCGAGTATCCGGTCCCGAAATCATCGAGTGCAATCTTGAAGCCAATGGAATGCAGTGCCTCCAGAATTGCGTTGGTGTGGTCCGTGGCTTCCAACAACACGCCCTCGGTTATCTCGAGGACGAACCGGTTCGGCTCGACGCCATATTGCTGGACTAGCCTACGCAAGGTCGTTTCGAGGTCGACATGACGAAACTGCACCGGCGAAAGGTTCAAGGCGATCTCGAGATGAGGCCAGCGCCTCGAGTTCCTCCATGGCATGGGTGAGCACCCATTCGCCGAGCGAAGGAAGCAGGCCCGCATTTTCCGCGATGGGGATGAAGTCCGCGGGCGACATGTCGCCATAGACGGGATGCCGCCAACGAAGCAGCGCCTCCAATCCGACGATCTCGCCCGAAGCGCTCGAGACGATTGGCTGATAGTTGAGACACAGCATATCCGTCTCAATCGCGGCGCGCAGATCCAACTCAATCGCCCGGCGACGCTCAACCTGCCGCGCCATGTCTTCTGAGAAGAGTACGGCGCGGTCGCGACCTGCGTCCTTAGCCTCGTATAGCGCGATGTCGGCATGGCGCATCAGTTCGTCGGCCGTGACACCGTTGTCCGGGGCTACTGCTATGCCGACGGAAGCGGTCACGCGGATATTCTGGCCACTCAGCGCAAACGGCAAGGCAAAGGCCTGGTCCACGCGTTCCGCCAGCGCTGAGCTAGCTTCGGCTCCGGCCGGCGCGCACAAAATCACAAATTCATCCCCGCCAAATCTGGCAAGGAAGTCATTCGGTCTGAGACATTCCTTCAAGCGCTGCGCGACGAGCTTTATCAACTGGTCGCCGGCGTGATGGCCGAGGGTGTCGTTGATGTCCTTGAAACGATCGATGTCGAGGTATGCAGCGACCGCGCGATTGTCATAGGTCTCGCGGAGGCGATCGTTCAAGAAGCTGTCGATTTTTTCCGCCATGTGCACGCGGTTCGGCAACCCGGACAGAGCATCGTGCTTCGCTTCGTGCCGGGCCTGAGCTTCACGTTCCGCCAGCTCTCTCGACGCCCGCCGAAGGCGCCTCAGGATGGTGTGCGACAGCAAGCCAGTAGCGAAGACGCCGAAAGCAACCAGCGGCAAGACAATCGTCAGCAACACCTGACCTGGCTGCCGGGTCGTCCAGTTCAGATAGCCAATCGGGATATCATCATCGCCGACAAAGGGCTGGGATACCATGGCGCCAGTCTGGACGGGTTTGGGAGTCAGCGAAAAATCGCCCAAGAGCAACGAGCGGCCGACCTCGGAGATGAAGGTATCGTCGATATACTTGATGTCGACGAGGAGGTTGGGCGTCCCCTTGAGCAGACTCGTGTCGATATTGGGCACGATGGTCATGGCGGCGACCAAGGCAGGACGGCCTTCGACCGTTACAACATGTCCCGCCCAGCGTGCGGCCTGACCCCCGCCGGCCAGGACGCGGTAGTTGCTCTGCGACTGGCTGAATGTATCAGGGCGAGCGCGCAGGTTGGAAGGGCTGGGGCTCTGGCGCGCTTCGTCGATGACCCCCGCCACGGCCGGACGGCGTGCCTCAAAACTCGACGGTTCTTGCCGCTTCTCACCGTAATACGAATAGATGGGGCGGTTCTCGCCGTCGAGAATGTGGACCTCGTCGTGGCCATAGGTTTCGGTCAGAAAGATGCCGAACTCGGTATCGGCAAAGTCGAAATCGATAGCCTTGTCGGTGATTTTGGTGATGGGCTCGTCCCACCAAGCGACGGACTTTTCTTCGTTTAGAACCCGCGCGATGCGATGGTTGAGAGCGTTCTCGACGAGGGTGCGCTCAGTGTCGGTTGCCGTCTCGTTAGCGGACCAGCCGGCATAGGCAATGATCGCGACGAGGACGAGGCCGAAGAAGGCGATCGCGATCCCGATGGTTCTCGTGAGGCTGCGGAGGTCTCCGCTGAAATGCTTGGTGAGATCGAGTGCGGACAACGGGACCCCCAGGGAGCAGGTGTTGTTGGAGCGTCATAAAGTGAAGCGGTGGCCACGAGCTGAGGCGGTGGCATGCATTTTTGTGACGAAAGCCTTTAAGCCGGCTTTGAAACTTCCCCTAAAAATTTAGACTTCTGAGGTCAGGTAGGCTCCCCAACGTCGAATTAAGGTTAATGGGGCAATCGGATTGCGGTCGGCCGCTTTACGCTTTATTAAGGTTAAGCCGTAGGGCGGTGATTTTCATCGTGTCCTGGCGATGCGGTCGGCCATTTTACAGTCAGAGAGATCGAGCTCCCTCTATGTCCGCCAACCTTGTAATACGCTCTCGGGCGGACGCTCCCTATTTGAGTAAAGCTGCGAGCGCTATCGAGCAGGCCGCGTGGAGCAATCTCGGGTTTCTCAACTACACGCGAGCCCACTACGAGTACTACGCCGAGCTGCTCGACACCTATCCCGAGTACCAACTCTGTCTCGTCGACGAGGAGGCGGGCTACCCGGTTGCCGTGGCAAACAGTGTCCCGTTCGCCTGTTCTGGCCCGGAAGACTTGCCGCCCGAAGGATGGGACTGGCTGGTCGAGACGGCCGCTCGGACCAAGGATGCGCGGGTCAAGATGCTCGGCGCGCTGGCGGTATCCGTGTCGCCCGTGCATAGGTCCAAGGGCTACGCGCGGCGCATGATACGCGCGCTCCTGGACCTCGCAGAGACCAAGAAGTTGCGTGGTGTCGTGGTGCCAGTGCGCCCAACGGCCAAGGTGCGGCATCCCTGGGTGCCGATTCTGGATTACATGGCCTGGACCGACGAGAGCGGGCGTCCCTACGATCCGTGGTTGCGCAGCCATCTATCCGTCGGCGGCAAGGTGATCGGCCCGTGTGAGCGTTCGATGGTCGTGCATGAGCCCATCGCCTTCTGGGAAAATTGGTCTCACCAGCGGTTCGAGCAGTCCGGTGCCTACGCGCTGGAGGGTGGTCTTGCGCCGGTGAAAATCGATTTCGATCATTACATCGGCACTTATGAAGAGCCCAATGTCTGGGTCGCTTACGCGGCCTGACGTTTTAGGCGCAAGTCAGCCAAAAAAGTCGCGTTCCAACTTTGGTGCTCGCCTGATTCCCGACTTTATCCCCGCCTCTCGGCGCTGCGTTACACTGCGCCATCCTCGTCCATGAGGACGCGAGCTGCAGACCGTCTGTATCTTGGGGCGAGGGATTGCGGTGCCCGAGGTGCCGGCGGACAAGATGGGCCCGAGTCCCTTCGGGTGATGCAAGCCCGGGACACCGCCGGCGGGCTAACGGACCAGCCTCGGGGGTCCTACGTTCGCCGACCGCCCGGCTTGGAACATGCCGGGTCCAATCCGCTTCGCATTCGCGCGCGGCGGCACCAGAGGTAAGGGCGGCGCCGGGGCCTAAAATAGATCGCCGCGAGCGTTTCGGGTTGCGCTAACGCTGGCGCTGCTTGAGCGCGATGCGGGGCGCCGAAAGGCTGCCCAATTTGCGCAAACGGACGCGGCCGATCGGTGCCCCGCAGTCCTCGCCCTTCGGGGGCTTCTTCTTTGACATCACTTCGCGTCTCAGGACGGCGAAGCACTACGGCTTGAATTTCGTTCCGGGGATCTTGTCGCAAGCCGCCTTGGTCAGCTCGAGATAGCCTTTGCCCTTGCAGGCGTTCTGGCCGGGACAGCCGTTCTTGCCGCCGCAGTCACTCTTGCCCTTGCAGGCATTGGCGCCGATGCACTTGCCCCTGGCCTGAGCGGCGGACGCGATCCCCACCGGAGCGGCAATGGCGACGATCAGCGCGGCCACGGCGGTGGCGATGGCGGCGCCGGATTTGTATGCGGGTCTCATGCTCTCTCCTTGGAACGGGCTCTCATTCTAGTCGTGGCCTATTCACCCCGGGATCACAGCTTCGTGGGCAGGAGGGGTGCCGAGGCGCCGCGTGGCGGGACCGGCGCGATTTGATGTCTGGTCTTGGGATGAGGGGCGCGGGCGAGGCGCCTGCGCTGCAGGCTAGCCGCGACTGGCGAACCGGGCGACCATCGCCGGCGTGAGATACAGGATCGAGGTCTTGCTCTGTCCGGCCTGCACGTAGCGGAAGCTGAGGATCGCGCCGCCTTGTTTCGCGTCGTAGGCGGTGGCCGAGATCAGGCTGAACCGCGCATTGGGGGGGATCGCCGCTCCCGCTTCGAGCGCCTTCCCTTCGACATCGAGCGCAAGCTCCATCTCGCGCTCGGTCGAATCCGGTTTGAGGACCGCGTGTACATCTTCCAGGGCTTCGCTGGCGACATTGGTCCCCTCGATCGAAAATCCCCAGGGGCTGGTGACGGGGGCTTGGGCGTCGCCATCGTCGAGCCTCCAGGCCACCGGATAGGTCGCCGACTTCGGCTCTGGTTCAGTGTCGAACCAGCCCGCGGTCGTGGAAGCCTGCATGGTTTCGCGTTCGTCGGGGACGGGTGCCTCGCTTGCCTCGTTTGCCTTTGAACATTCTCCGGCGTCGCAGGGCCGGTAGGCCGCGATGCGTTCGAGCGAGGCCGTAAGCTCCTCAGCCATTTGCTGGTCCAGTACCAGCGGCAGCCTGCTTTCGATCCAGGAAAGCCATATGCGGCCTTGGCTCGGGGCGTGAATCGTCACGAAGAATAGGCAGGCGGCAAGCGCGGCCATCGATAGCGCCATCGAACCGAGCGCAAGCCAAGTGCTGCGTCGGGTGTAGGACGCGATAAACAGGGCTAAGAGAACGATCCCGGCAGCGAAAAGACCCAACGTGTCCCCCACGTTAGTCGTCGTGGCTGTGGCCTATCCATGGCGCAAAACCGTGGCATCAGCGCGGCAAAATTAACACCCAACGCGTGAAAATTTGCCTACCTGCCGCGGCGGTGAAAAGCGTGGCATACTGAACGACTGGCCCCAAATCGCCGGGCCGCCAATGCGTTAGGGGAGTGTGTCACATGCCGAATCGTTCGAATCTGCTGCGCCTGATCTGCATCGCCGCCGCCGGGGTCCTTGCTACAGGTCAGGCCGCGATGGCGGAGCCGCAGGAAATCAAAGTGGTGGAACACGCCGATACCGACGCCGTCACCGACACGGGCGACAAGGGCGACACCGCCGGCGACATCCTCACCTTCGCCAACGAGGTGTACGATGCCGACGACAAGGCCAAGGTCGGCAGCGACCAGGGGATTTGCTTCCGCACGCTTGTCGGCAAGGCTTGGGAGTGTTTCTGGACGCTCTCCTTGGACAAGGGCCAGATCACCGTCGAAGGACCGTTCCTCGACGCCGGCAACTCGGTGCTGGCGATCACCGGCGGCACCGGCGATTTTGCCGGCGCCACGGGCGACATGGCGCTCAAAGCGCGCGGTACCGACGGCAAGGCCTACGATTTCATCTACCGAATTAAGTAGCGGCGGCGCGCGCAAAGCGCATCGCGCGAAGACCGACCGGACCCCTTTCGCCTGTTGCGTATCGGCGACACCCCCATCCGAAAGGATGGGGGTGGTGGCTTATCAATGGGCTTCCGCGGGAACTTGACGCGACATCGGGCGTCTTAGTCATCAACACTCCGTTTTCGGGTGTTACGGGTGGCTTGAGCAAGTTGCGTAGTCAGGTTCTGGGGGAATGGCCAACCAGACGAAACGTGGCCGCCGGGCGGAGTTGGCCACGCGTCGAACGCGGACCGATGCGTCAGACGCCTCGGTGGAGAGGGCTGTTGCTCAACCCGAGACCTCGTTAATCGCACCGACCGCGCCGGGCGCCGCAACGAGCGGCGCCGATTTCGCGCATGCCGCGCTCGGTCATGCCGATCTTGCCGACACGAATCTCAGCCATGCTGTCTTCGAGCATGCCGATCTTGCCGGGGCAAATCTTGCGAAGGCCAATTTAAGCGGCGCGACTCTGCGTTTCGCCACAGCCTCGGTTGCCGATTTCGAAGCAGCCGATTTGTCCGGCGCCGATCTTCAACTGGCGTGTTTCAATCACGCCAATCTCAGCGCCACCAACTTGCGCGGCGCGATACTCGACCACGCTAATCTCCGCGGTGCCAATCTTGCCAAAGCCAATCTGAGCGGCGCGAGTTTACGCTTCGCGAACTTGGAAGCGGCCACGCTTGGGGCTGCCGATCTGTCGGGCGCCGATCTAAGACATGCTCGACTCGATCGAGCAGATCTCAGCTTCGCGAATCTGAGCGGCGCCCTCTTGGATTACGCAGATTTCTTCGGCGCCAATCTTGCCAATGCCAATCTGTGCGGAGCGCGCCTGCGCTACGCCAAGAATCTCACCCCGACTCAACTCGAGCAAGGCAGAGTGAGCGACGCCACGATCCTGCCGTTTCACCCGCAGGAGGGTGCGTGCCAGCCATGGGAGAGAGGCCGGAGCAACAGTACGAACCGGTCCGTTTTGATCGCCGGACTCTTGCTGGCTGCGTTGGCCGCCATGGGACTGGTTTGGCACCTTCTGGAGCGCGGGGACACGGCTATGCAGGCTTCGCTGGTTGTCGCGGCGGCGACGCCTGTAGCCGCTTCACCAAGCACAGTCGCGCCGCCCCCAGAGCCGCTGGCCGCAACAGCCTCGGCCCGCGTCGCTGCGGCCGCGCCCAAAGACCTATCGCTGAGCCCCAGGGTCTTCGCGCCGGACCTTCGCGTCGAGACCCCCGAGGCCTCACCGCTCGTCGCCGCGGCGCCGCGGGTCCTTGCAGCCCTACAGCCAATCCCTGTTGCGCCAAACTTATCCGTTGCGAGCTCCGAGGCGGCGTCGGTCGTCGCGCGAACGCTCCCAGCAGCCAGGGCGGGGGGCGGTGAACTCCTGACTCCCCTCGGGGGAATCGTTCCAGCCGCCGAAGTTTCGCCGCCAAGGCTGGCGCTGAGCACGCCTGTTCCGCTGGTGCTCAGCGATGCCCAACCGCCTGTCGTCCAAGCTGCCGCCGCGACGCTCACTCTCGCAGTCAGAGAACTGGGGAACGAGGAGCAGCCCAGCGGCGGGGTGGCCAAGACCGCGACGCCTCCCGGTCCTGAACCGCTGACGCTGGTGGTCTCACTCCGCGAGCAGAAGCTCGACGTCTATCGCGGCACCGGCCTCGTCATCAGCTCGAAAGTCTCGAGCGGCAAGCGGGGCTACGACACCAAGGCCGGCGTGTTCAGCATTCTGGAGAAGCAGCGCTATCACCACTCCAACCTGTTCAGCGGCGCGCCGATGCCCTGGATGCAACGGCTCACCTGGAGCGGTACCGCGCTTCATGCCGGCGTGGTCCCCGGCTATCCGGCCTCCCATGGCTGCGTGCGGCTGCCATTCTCCTTTGCCCCTAAATTGTTCCAGATGACCACCCTCGGGGAGAATGTCGTGGTGACCGGCGACCGGGTCGCTCCGAAATTGATCAAGAATCGCAACCTGTTCCAGCCTGCTCCCCGGGTTGCCCAGGCCAATCTGGCGTTCGCCGGGCAGAACGAATTGGTGACTGGAATTTTCCCCCCGGCCGCGGCGGCGGAAAATCCCGAGCAAGCCGCAAGCAACGTCGAACCTACTTTGGACGCCGCTTCGGCTGCGCCTTTGCGAATTCTGGTGACGCGGCGCACCGAGCGGGATCAAATCATCGATACGCAATATCTCCTCGCGTCGCTTGGCTATCTGACGCCGCAGAATTTTTCCGGCCGGCTGGGGAACGAGACGCAGACCGCCATCAAGGCGTTCCAGAAGGCGAATGGTCTGCGCGAGACCGGAGCTTTCTCCGACGACCTGGCAAGGAAAGTGTACCAGTCCGCCGGCAAGCCCGAGCCGCCCGCAGGACACCTGTTCGTCAGGCAGGATTTTCGCAATGTTCTCGACGCGCCTATCGCTTTCCTCGATCCCGAGCGGAGCCTTGGCACTTACGTCTTCACGGTCCTGGGGTTTGCTCCGGAGAGTGGCGAGGCGCGATGGATTGCGACCAGCCTCGAAGGAGGCGATCCCGCCAAAGTGCTTGACCGCATCCAGATCCCCAACGACCTCCGTCAGGAGATTGCCGGGCGATTGACACCGGGCTCCTCGCTCATTGTCGCCGACACAAGCGTCAATTCGGCCATTCTCTCCGAGGGCGACGATTTCGTGGTGTTGGCCAAAGTCACGCCGGCAACGGCCGCACTCGAGCCGCGGACAACGATACGAAGCCCGTCAACAAAGCCAAGCCGAAGCAGGCCAAGGCCGCACCGACTGCGCCTGTTGTGACGAAACCCAGGATTGTGACGAAGCCTGTGATCAAGGCGCCGCCGAAGCGCGCTATAACAAACGGGGCTGGTCGCCCCGATGTGTACGGGGGCTTTCGGTTGTTTCGTCGTTGGTAGTGGGTTGTGCCGCACGTCGCGAAGGAGGGGCCATGTTCGGGTGGAGACGCCGTGGAACCATAATCGGCAAAGGATTGCGGGTTGTGGGCAAGGTCACCGCCGACGGCCTGGTGAAGGTTTACGGGCAAGTCGACGGAGAGTTGCAATGCGCAAGGCTGATCGTCTCTCGGAACGCTCAGGTCAGCGGGGCGATCAAAGCCGGTAAGGTCGTCGTTGAGGGTAAGGTCGAGGGACCTATCGAGGGCGGGGACGTTGTGCTGAAGTCGCGAGCGCACGTGGTTGGCGACATTCATCACCAATCGCTCGGTATCGAGAAGGGCGCTCATTTTGAGGGCCGCTCCGTGCAGACCCATAAAGGCAATGAGCGCCAGCCGGACAAAGCCGGCAAAAAGCCGCCTCGGCGCGCGAGCGGTACGCTGGAGGCGGTTCCAGCGGTCGAACCGGTCGCTTAGGCCAGCGGACTATTTCGTCAGCTGGACCTTGCTGCGACTGGAGACGGTGATGTCCTTGAGGCAGTCGTCGGTCGCCCCAGCATCACCCTTACATTCCATCACCTCATTGATCAAAAAGCTGCCGACCTCATCGCAGGGCGTATCGGCAAGCTCGAACAACTTGACTGTGCGCTTGTTAGGCTTGATGGGCGCGAGATCAATGGCGAACCGGCGACCGATCACCCCGTCGGGTCGAAAAACTACGAGGTCGAGCTTGAACTCCTGGTAGTTGGTGCCGTTGGTGTTGTTGATGACAAAATAGGCGCTGCACTGGCGACCTTGAGGTTCAAGTTTGTTGAGTTCGATTGCTATCGAGCCTTGCTCCGCCCCGACAGGGGTAGCGAGGCAAAACAGCGCGCTCGCCAAAGCAATGCACTTCACCAAACTCGCCAGGACCCGTCGCCGCACCTAACGCACCCACCCGTACAAACCGAAACTTGAACCAGTAAACCACACTGGTGCGGCTTCGTCGAAGTCCTAACTTATTCGCCGCATCGTGCTGTGACCTTTTGGCCGCAGCGCTGATTGCGATCTTGGATAAGATGGTGACGGCGCTTGTAGAAGCCCGCGTTTTTTGTCATCTCTGGCGCACGCCGCTGCGGCGCTTCCACTCCATCCGGGAAAACGACATGCAGAGATCAACCAGCTGCCTGCTTCTTGCGTCCTTGGCAATCCTGGTCCCGCTCGGCGCATCCGCCGCGGGGAACCTGTCGGTCTTTTTGAAGAATTACTACACCGACTACGCGATTGTACTGGATTGCTCCGGCAAGTCGCAGCTGTCGCCGGCGGATGCCGAGGCGGCGAAGGGCGCCATCGCCAAGATCGAGGCCTATTATCTCAATCGCGATCCTTCGCTTAACAAGGACCATCTGTTGAAGCAGGCGACAGCCAACAAGAACGACGCCTTCAAGATGGTGAAGACGCAAACGCCGATCGAAGCCGGCCGCTTCTGCAAAGCCTCGCTCAACGACTTGGTCGGCAAATTACGCGAAATCGATCCCGCTTCTGCCTCGGGCAAGGACGGCTAATCTTCCGCGGACCGTTTTCCTCCTCGGTTCGGTCCGGTTTCGCCCCAAGATCGGGGTGGCCGAACGGCACCATCTCGGGCTAATTTCGAGACGGTTCGGGAGGGAAACGGGCATGCGCGGGGGAACTCTGGCGGCGGTGCTTTTGTGTGCGGCCCTGGCCTTGGCTTGGGGCTCGCCCGCCCGGGCCCAGATTTCCGACGCTCCGCCGCTCACGCCGCCATTGTCGGCGCCTTCGCTCGAACCGTCGCTCAAGCCGCTGCCGGCGCCCCCGGAGGGACAAACGAACCCGCCGCCCGTGGCCGCCACGCCCGAGACAACCCCGTCAACCCCTCTCGCCACGCCAGACGCCACGTCAGCGGAGCCGCCGCTCGCGCAGGAGCGCGCGCCGGCCGCTGCCGATCCGGTGGTCGCCTCGATCCGCTCCCAGCTTGCCGATCCCGCCATCCGCAAGGATGCCGATACGGACGACCTCGCCGCACTCGAAACATTCTATGCGGCGCGGTCCGCGACGCTATGGACGACTGAGATGGGCTTCACGGCCAAGGGGCAGGCCGCCATCTTCGAGATCGAGAACGCGGACGATTGGGGGCTCGACGCCAAGGCCTTCGCATTGCCTTCGGCGAGCGAGCTGCCGGGAAGCGCCGCAGCGCAGGCTCGGGCCGAGATCAAGCTCGATCTCGCCATTCTGCAATATGCGCGCTTTGCCCGCGGCGGCCGGCTTACCCCGGCAAAGGTCAGCGAGCTATTCGATCAAACGCCGATGCTGCGCGATCCGAAGCTGGTGTTGATCGAGATCGCAGCCGCTCCGGCGCCTGATGAATATCTTCAGTCGCTGCATCCGAAGCACGGCGGGTTTCAGCGCTTGCGCCACGCGTTGCTGAAAGCGCGCGGGAGCGGCGAGACGGGCGAGGGCGCCACGCCCGCCGGCAGCGACAAGGACATCAAGCGGCTGATCATCAACATGGAGCGCTGGCGCTGGATGCCCGAGGACTTGGGCAGCCTCTATGTGTGGAACAACTCGCCCGCGTTCATGCTCTACGTCGTGAAGGACGGGAAAACCATTTATGCCGACAAGACGCTGGTCGGCACGATCGGCTACGCTACGCCCGTGTTCACCGCCGACATGAAGACCATCGTCTTCAATCCGGATTGGAACGCGCCTGAGACGGTGGTGAAGGAGAACATCCTGCCGCCGTTGCAGCAGAGGAACTACTCGATCCTCAGGATCCACAAGTTGTTCGTCAGCTATAACGGGACGTCGGTCGATCCGACCCAGGTCGATTGGAATCGGGTCAATGGCTTGAGCTACACCTTCTCGCAAAAGCCCGGGCCGGCTAACAATCTCGGCAAGGTGAAATTCCTCTTCCCCAACCGGCACACCGTCTACATGCACGACACGCTGCCGGTGCGGAAGAAATATTTCAAGCAGACGGCGCGCATGATCGGGCATGAATGCGTGCGCATGGAGAAGCCCGACAAATTCGCCGCAATTCTGCTCGCCGAGGACAAAGGCTGGCCGGCCGAGCGGGTGAAGGACCTATGGGAGAACGGGGTCAACAGCTCGGTGGCGCTGGAAAAGAAGATCCCGGTGCACATGGTCTATTTCACCGCGGTCGCGGATGAGAGCGGCAAGGTGGAGGTTGCTGCCGACGTCTACGGCCTCGACCGGAAGATGGCTGCCGCCCTATTCGGCGACGCAACCGGCTTTCCAGAGCCGCCGCCTGAGTCGAAGCAGCCGCCGAGCGGAGAAGCCGATGCCTCGACACCCGCCGCGCGACGCGCGACCGCCGACAACGACTTTATGCGGGCGATGAGCGTGATCGGCGATTAATGCCGCTCTACTTCTTGGCTTGCGCCGCGTCCCACGTCTTGATGGCCTCGTCCAGCATGGCGTCAAAGCTGTCGTTGGTGGTCAGATCGGTGATGCCTTTGCTGAAACCCTCAATCAAAGAGCGACAGGGCGACTTCTTGGAGAAGGCGACGAACATCTCGGCCGTGACCGCGGCTTGATCGAGGGGTACGATCTGGTCCTTCAATCCGGCTTTAGCCGCTTCGGCGAGACCGGGATAATAGCCCGCGATCAAATAATCGGCCTTCCCGGCCACCAGGTCCTTGAAGGCGTCATCGATGCCAGCGGTGCGGGCGACGTCGAGCTTGTCTTTGATGAAGGCATCGAAATCGTTGCCGTAGCTCTCGCCTTGGTTGGTGACGCCCTTCTTGCCGATGAGGTCGTCCGGACCCTTGAAGGGGAACTCCTTGCCCTTGACCACGAAAATCGCCACGTCGTCGAACATGAAGGCGGGCTTGACGTAATCGAGATAGGTGGCGCGCTCGTCGTTGTAGTAGATGCCGAATATCATGTCGGCCTTACCATCTCGCGCCGCGGCTTGAGCCGCTTCCCAGCTGCCCATGTATTTCGACTCGAGCGGGATGTTGAGGGTCTTGGCGATGGCGGCGACCAAGTTGGGCGCGGCGCCCACGATGTTGTCGCCGTCTTTGTAGGCGATCGCCGGATATTGTGGATGACCCGTCGCGACGATCTTGGTGCACTCATCGGCGGCGAAGGTCGCGTTGCCCGTCAACGTGAGGGCCGCGAACACAGTCAAGCCGAGAAATCTTTTCATGATCGAGAGTTCCTTGTTCATGGTCGAATGCGAGGGCAGGGGGCACGTCCAGTCCAGCATGAGGCGGGCGCTTAAGCTGCCTCGTTTACCGCATCTGCGCCTTGATCTTGTCGACCTCGGCCTGCGACACTTTCCCAGCCTGAACCAAGGCTTGCACGCACGCCGGAGACAGGCTCGGGCCCGCTTTCTTCATGCAAAGAGTCAGAGCCGATGTTTGCAGCCCATAGTCCCCGCAGAACTTCTTGTAGTCGTTGACGCAGCTGTTCTGCATGCCCTTGGTGATGGTCCCGGCCTGAGCGAAGGCCGACGAGGCGCCGCCGCAAAGAAGGCAGACGATCAACGCAAAGGCGGCTGGCAGTTTGGCGCGATAGCACGTCATCCGCGGATCCCTCTTGGTTTGGAGAGAGGGTTCTAGCACGCTTCCTCCATTCCGCCACCCCCACCAATCCCGCATCGCAAAATGGCAGCCGAGGGCGATTTTTCGAGGCTTGCGGCATTAGCCTAGCCGAAGCGGCCCATGATGAAGCGCTGCGTGCGCGGATCGCTCGGCGTCACAAACATATGGTGCGCGGTATCGAACTCGACCAGTTGGCCGAGATACATGAACCCGGCGAAGTCCGAGACCCGCGCCGCCTGTTGAAGATTGTGCGTCACGATGACGATCGTATGGTCGGACTTCAACTCCTCGATCGTCTTCTCGATTTTGCTCGACGATATGGGGTCGATCGATGAGCAGGGCTCGTCGAGCAGGAGCACTTCCGGCCGCAGCGCGACGGTCCGTGCGATGCAGAGGCGTTGTTGCTGGCCTCCAGACAGAGAGAAACCGCTTGCCGTCAGATGATCCTTCACTTCATCCCAAAGCGCCGCCCGACGCAGCGCCGACTCCACCTCGGCATCCAACTCGCCGCGCGAGAGCTCGCGATACAAACCGATGCCGAAAGCGATATTGTCGTAAATCGACATGGGAAACGGCGTCGGTTTCTGGAACACCATGCCGATCCTCGCTCTGAGGAGTGGCGTCTCGATATCTCCGCGCAGAATGTTCTCGCCGTCGAGTAGCACCTCGCCGTCGGTGCGTTGTCCGTGGTACAGGTCGAAGACCCGATTGAACACGCGCAACAAGGTCGACTTGCCGCAGCCGGACGGACCGAAGAATGCCGTGACGCTTTGCGCGTAGATTGGCACGGACACGTCCTTCAGCGCCTGGTTGCCGTCCTCGTAGTAGAAATTCAGATTGCGGACGCTGATCTTTTCCTGTGTCGGCCGCGCTCGGCCCGGCGCCTGCAAGAGGTCGCCCATCGCGGCGATTGCGGGGCCGTGCTCAGCCGTTGGTTTGGTCGCGGCGATTGCTGCTTCGGACATGTCGAGACCCTCTTCTCCCGCGCGGCTTCGATTGGGTTATTACGAGGGAGCAGAAGGAACATTGATGTCCGTCAAGGATGAAGTGCAGAAGAACGCTTACAGTGATCGTGTCCTGTCATGTAAATGTCATACAACGAGGGCAAGCCAAACGGGCGTTCATCTCGAATATAGTTTGAATGTCACGGGACATGCCTGCTGAACCATCGAAAAGCCTGTTGGAGCGGCGCGCGGAGCTTGAAAGGCAACTTCGCGAGCTGACCGACAGAGGGGACCGGGTTTACATGCCGGGAATGACCGTCGTCCCCGGCCAGCTTCCGGGGACCGACGAGCAGACCGAACTGCAGATCGAGGAATTGCAAGCGGCCATCGCCGAAATCGATGAAGAGCTGAAGCAGGCCTCGAAGGCCTGAGCCGCGGCCGCGACCTGCCTGGCCGGAGCTGGATGGCACGCCATTTCGGAGGCGAGCGAAATCAAGTACTGTCGCGCCGAATTCAACTCCACATGGAGGAAGGACATGCGTTCTATCGCGCTCGGGGTGTCGATCGGGTTTGTTTGCGGCGCCATCGCTGTCTTGTCGGCGCCGCAGCCCGCGCAAGCCAACTGCTACGAACTGATCGGCTGTACCAACAAGGATTACTTCAAGCAGTCCGACTTGAAGCAGCTCGGCTGCCAGCCGCTGTGGGAAGTGCGCAACTGGATCTACAAGGAAAACGGCTACTGCTTCCATACCCAGAAGGCGATCAACGCCTTCGGCAATGCCGGCTGCAAATATGACGACGTGGCCGACGTGCCGCTGAATGCCGCCGAGCGGCACAATGTGAGTGCGATCAAGAAGGCCGAGGCGAAGAAGGGCTGCTAGGCCGTGCCCCAATAGGGCTTGGCACGCAGCCGCGTCATCCAGGCGCCAATATTCTTGTAAGGTTCGGTGTCGAACTTTAGCAGCTCCGGCGCGCGGTCGAAGCGCGGGCCGATGGCGAAATCGGCGATCGACAGCGGCCCGACGATGAACTCGCGACCGGCGAGTTGCTTGTCGAGCACCGGCAGGAAGCGATTGATGCGCGTATGCGCGTCGGCGATGATGCCAGGATCATTGCCGGGTTGGTTGAGCACTTTCGGCTTGATGAGCAACTCCCAGGCAAGGGCGTCAATAGCGGCCTCAGGCCCACAGCCCCACCAGAACAACCACTGATCGATCTGAGCTGCCTGCTTGGCGTCGCTGCCGGCGAGGGCGCGTTCCGGATGTTTGGCGGCGAGATATTTGAGGATCGCCGGCGATTCCCAGAGCACGAAGTCGTCCTCGACGAGGGTTGGCACCTTGCCGTTGGGGTTCTTGGCGAGATAGTCGGGCGAGCGGGTTTCGCCTATGCGCGGATCGCAGCGCACGCAATTCAGCGGGATGCCGAGCTCGGCGGCGAGTAGGCGCACTTTGCGCGCGTGCGGCGACTCCGGCATGTCGTAAAGGGTGATGGTCATGCGTTCCTATAGCACGGTGCATCATTCGGCTTCATTCAAGAAGCGCAACACGAGCTCGTTGAAGCGCTCGGGTGCTTCGAGATGCGGCAGATGGCCGATGCCCCATTCGGCTGGCGCTTGGCCGTCACATCCATATGGCAGTGACCCCTGCGAGGGCGATGCCGAAGGGCTCCTCTGGAGCCGCGTAGTTGCGGCGCTGCTTGCTCGGCCCGGGCGGGGATGGCAGCGAGCAAAACGAGGGCACGGGTGATTTGTGACAAAGCGTGCTCTCCCATTCCGCAAAGGTGATCGAATGGTCCAAATTCGGCCGCGAATCTTAAGCATAGGCTCGCGGCCAAAGGTGGCAGCAGACCCGGCATGCAAAGCCCAAAGAGGCTGCTATCCCCTTGTGCAAGCGTCAGGTCGGGGCGCAATTTAGCCTTTTCCCATGGCTAGGGTCTGACGCATTCACCTTGGCACGGGGGCTGCAAGCAACCGCAACATGATTAAGCGCTTTGTCATCGCGGCAATCATCGTCGGCCTGTTTCTGGGCGGGGTTGGCTATTTCAACCTCGTGTTCAAGCCCAAGATGATCGCCGACTTCATGTCGAAGATGGTGCCGCCACCCGCGACGGTGACCACCGAACTCGCCAAGACGGAAAACTGGGTCGACCGGTTGCGCGCCATCGGCACGATGGCGGCCATCGAAGGCGTCGACGTGGCGCCGCAGCTCGGCGGCATGGTCACCGACTATTATTTCGACAGCGGCAAGGACGTCGAGCAGGGCGAGAAGCTGGTCAAGCTCGACACCTCGGTCGAAGAGGCCGACCTCGCCGACAACAAGGCCACGCTCAACCAAGCCAACCTCGATTACGAGCGCCAGGTGAAGCTGGTGAAAACCGGCGCCGTCTCGCAGGCGGTGCTGGATCAAACCATCGCCAAGCGCAACTCCGCCGCGGCGGCGGTGCAGCATGTCGAAGCGATCATCGCGCAAAAGACCATCGTCGCGCCGTTCGCCGGCAGGCTCGGACTGCGGCATGTGGAGAAGGGGCAATATGTTTCGGCGGGGCAGGCTCTGGTCTGGCTGCAAGCGCTCGACCCGATCTGGGTCGACTTTCCCGTGGCTGAAACCACGGTCGGCAAGATCAAGATCGGCAGCGTGGTCGAGCTTGCCGCCGACGCTTATCCCGGGCAGCCGTTCAAGGGCGAGGTCGAGGCGTTCGACGCCAAGCTGAACCAAGACGCGCGCATGCTGATGGTGCGGGCGCGGTTGCCCAATCCCGACCGCAAGCTGATGCCCGGCATGTTCGCCAATATCGCCGTGCTCGCTGGTGGGGCGCAGGACTTTGTCACGGTGCCGCGCACGGCGGTGACCTACGGTCTGTACGGCGACAGCGTCTGGGTGGTGAAGGAAGGCGCGCCTGAGCCCGCCCCTCCAACGCCGGTGGCGGCAAGCGAGCCCGTGGCGTCCGCCTCGGCCGCCGATGCCACCACGACCGGGGCGGTCCCGGCCCAACCCAAGCTCACCGTCGAGCGCCGCTTCGTACGCGTGGGTCCAACAGAAGGTGACAGAGTTGCCATTCTCGAAGGCGTCAAAGAGGGTGAGCAGGTCGTAACCAGCGGCCAGCTCAAATTGCAGCCTGGCGCCACCATCAAGGTCGACAATTCGGGGGCGCTGAAAGCGCCGGCGGAGCTGCCCAAGCAATAGACCATGGCGTTCACCGATATCTTCATCAAGCGGCCAGTGCTCGCCACCGTGGTCAGCCTGCTGATCCTTCTGGTCGGCGCGCAGGCGGGTTTCAAGCTGCCCATCCGCCAATATCCCGAATTGTCGAACACGACGATCACCGTGGTCACGACCTATCCCGGCGCGAACGCCGACCTGATCCAGGGCTTCATCACCGTACCGATCCAGCAGGCAGTGGCGAGCGCCGAGGGTATCGACACGCTGACCGCATCCTCGACGCAAAATGTCAGCACGGTCACGCTCAACCTGAAGCTCGACGCCGATCCCGACCGGGCGATGACCGACGTGCTGTCGAAAGTGGCCCAGGTCAAAGGCATTCTGCCGCGCGAGGCGAACAATTCCATCGTCACCAAGCAGACAGGCGAAGGTTACGCGCTGATGTATATCTCCTTCAATTCGAAGGTGATGAACGCCTCGCAAATCAGCGACTACATCACTCGCGTGGTGCAGCCCCGGCTGCAGACCATCAACGGCGTGGCCAACGCGCAGATGCTCGGCGGACAGGTGTTCGCCATGCGGATCTGGCTCGATCCCGATCGCATGGCCTCGCTCGGGGTGACGCCGCTCGATGTGCGCGCGGCGCTCGCCGCCAACAATTTCACCTCGGCGCCCGGCCAGGTGAAGGGCGATTTCGTGCAGACCAATATCGATGCCAAGACCTCGCTCGAGACGCCAGAGTCGTTCGGCAAGCTGGTGGTGATGGGCCGCGGCAACTCCTTGGTCAGGCTGGCAGACGTCGCGCAGATCGAGCTCGGCCCGCAAAGCGCCGATAGCTCCTCGGCCTTCGATGGGCTGAAGGCCGTGTTTATCGGCGTCTATGCCACGCCCACGGCGAACCCGCTGACGGTGATCACCGATGTGCGAAAGGCCTTCCCGGAGATTCAGAAAGAGCTGCCGCCGGGGCTGGAAGCGGCCATCGCCTATGATGCGACCAATTTCATCCGCGCCTCGCTCTGGGAGGTGATGAAGACGCTGGGCGAGGCGGCGATCATCGTCGTCGTTGTGATCTTTCTGTTCCTGGGGAATCTCAGGTCGACCATCATCCCGATTGTCACCATCCCGTTGTCGCTGATCGGCGTGCTGGCGTTGCTCGCCGCACTCGGCTACTCGATCAATCTAATGACGTTGCTTGCGCTCGTGCTTGCCATCGGGTTGGTGGTGGACGACGCCATCGTCGTCGTGGAGAACATCCACCGGCATATCGAGCAGGGCATGCGGCCGTTCGATGCGGCGCTGGTGGGCGCGCGCGAGATCCTCTACCCGATCATCGCCATGACCATCACGCTCGCCGCGGTCTACGCGCCGATCGCCTTCGTTTCGGGGTTGACCGGCGTGTTGTTCCGCGAGTTTGCGCTGACGCTCGCCGGCGCGGTGATCGTGTCGGGCGTCATCGCCGTGACGCTGTCGCCGATGATGTGCTCGAAGCTGCTCAAGGCCGAGAACGAGCACGAGAAGCCCGGCTGGCTCACGCGCAATCTCGACCGGATGTTCGAGGGACTGAAGCGGCGCTATCAGCGGCGCCTTGGCCGCACCTTGAACTATCGACCGGTGACGCTGCTGGTCCTGGTCGGCGTGATCGCGGCGACCGGACTGATGTACATGACGTCGCAGCGGGAGCTCGCCCCGGAGGAGGACCAGGGCATCCTCTTCACCCTGGTGAAGACGCCGCAATACGCCAACCTCGACTACCTTGAGGAGTCGACGCAGCAGCTCAATGCGATCTTCAGCACCGTGCCGGAGAAGGACCACGTCTTCGCCATCAACGGCATGGGCGACGTTCATACGGGCTTTGCCGGTGTGCTGCTGAAGCCGTGGGGCGAGCGGGTGCGCAATCAGAAGCAGGTATTGCAGGATCTACAGCCGAAAATCTCCAGCATTGCGCCCGCGCTGGCGCTGTCCTTCTCACCGCCGCCGCTGCCGGGTTCGGTCGGCGGGCCGCCGGTGCAGTTCGTCATCACCACCACGCGCGACTTCCGCGAGCTCGCCGACGTGCTGGCCGACGTGGGGAAGGCCGCGCGCGAGAGCGGCATGTTCATCTTCTCGGATTCGGACCTTCGCTTCGAGACGCCGCAATTCGAGTTCCAGATCGACCACGACAAGGCCAACCGGCTCGGCATCACCATGGCCGATATCGGCAATTCGCTGGCCACACTGCTCGGCGGCAACTACGTCAATCTGTTCGACCTTTACGGCCGGAGCTATCAGGTGATTCCGCAAGTGCCGCGCGAATTCAGGCTGAACGAGGATTGGCTCACGCGCTACCAAATCCGAACCAGCGCGGGCGGCCTGGTGCCGCTCTCCAACGTCGCGACGGTGAAGAAGGTGGTGCAGCCGAACTCGCTGACCAATTTCCAGCAGCTCAATTCGGCGACCCTTTCCGCCGTGCCGTTTCCGGGGCGGACGGTCGGCGAGGCCATCGACTTCCTGAAGAAGCAGGCCGAGAGCTTCCCGGAAGGCTTTACCTACGACTTCCAAGGCGAGAGCCGGCAGTTCGTGCAGGAGGGGAATGCGCTCGTCTATACCTTCGTGTTCGCGCTGATCGTCATCTTCCTCGTGCTCGCCGCGCAATATGAGAGTTTCCGCGACCCGCTGATTATTCTGATCGCGTTGCCGTGCTCGATGTTCGGCGCGCTCATTCCGCTTAATGCCGGGCTCGCCTCCATCAATATCTACACGCAGATCGGCCTCGTCACGCTGATCGGGCTGATCTCCAAGCACGGCATCCTGATGGTGGATTTCGCCAACAAGCTGCAAGAGGAGCAGGGTTATTCGCGGCGCGAGGCGATCGAGCACGCGGCCGCGATCCGGCTGCGCCCGATCCTGATGACGACCGCCGCAATGGTCATGGCCATGGTGCCTCTGCTCATCGCCAGGGGCGCGGGCGCCGCGAGCCGTTTCGATATCGGCGTGGTGATCGCGGCCGGCATGACCGTTGGCACGCTGTTCACCCTGTTCGTGACGCCGGCGATCTATACCTATCTCGCCAGGGACCACCAGAAGGCAAAGGCCGAGGCCGAGGCGGTGCTTGACCATGTCGCGGCCGCCGCACAGGGCAAGGCGGGGCCTCAAACGGTGGTGGAGGCGGATACTGCCGCGGAGGCGGGTATGCTGTTCCCGGCACCCGAGGAGACGGTGCCGGCGGAGGGCGAAGTGTCGGACGAGGCGAATGCCTTCAGCGCCGCCGCCTCCGCCGTTTCAAGCCCAGCCGCAGCTTCGGGCCCAGGTCATGAGCGGCGGGCGCGACGCCGCAGGGGGCGACGGTCCAAGCTGCCTACGGCGGCCGAGTAACCGCTTATTGCACGGCATCTAGTTTACTCGCCTTGAGGGAGCCTCTAGAAAGCCTTGAGCAATCAAGGGGCGGGGACCCGCATGTTCTCCAAGTTACTTATCGCCAACCGGGGCGAGATCGCCTGCCGCGTCATCAGGACCGCGCGCCGGCTCGGCATTAAGACCGTGGCGGTCTATTCCGAGGCGGATCGCGACGCGATGCACGTTTATATGGCCGACGAGGCCGTTCCGATCGGCCCGGCGCAGGCCTCCCAGTCCTATCTCGATATCGGCAAGATCGTCGCCGCCGCCAAGGCGACCGGCGCCGAGGCGGTGCATCCCGGCTACGGTTTCCTGTCCGAAAACGCCGCCTTCGCCCGCGCGCTGGAAGAAGCCGGCATCGTGTTTGTCGGTCCCAATGTCAAAGCCATCGAGGCGATGGGCGACAAGATCGAGTCGAAGAAGCTCGCGGCGAAGGCGAAGGTTTCGACCGTTCCCGGCCATCTCGGCGTGATCAAGGATGCCAAGGAGGCGGTGAAGATCGCCGACGAGATCGGCTATCCGGTGATGATCAAGGCTTCCGCCGGCGGCGGTGGCAAGGGCATGCGCATCGCTAATAGCCGCAAGGAGGTGGAGGAAGGCTTCACCTCATCGAAGTCCGAGGCCAAGTCGAGCTTCGGCGACGATCGCGTGTTCATCGAGAAATATGTCGAGGAACCTCGGCACATCGAGATCCAGGTTCTCGGCGACAAGCACGGCAATGTCATTCATCTCAATGAGCGCGAATGCTCGATCCAACGCCGCAACCAGAAGGTCGTCGAGGAGGCGCCGAGCCCGTTCCTCGATGCCAAGACGCGCGAGGCGATGGGAGCACAGGCCGTAGCTCTGGCCAAGGCGGTCGGCTACAACTCCGCTGGCACGGTCGAGTTCATCGTCGACAAGAACCGCAATTTCTATTTCCTCGAGATGAACACGAGGCTCCAGGTGGAGCATCCCGTCACGGAGCTCGTTACCGGGCTCGATCTCGTGGAGGAGATGCTGAAGGTCGCGGCTGGCGCAAAGCTCGCTCTCAAGCAGAAAGATGTGAAGCTCAAGGGCTCGGCCGTCGAGGTCCGCATTTATGCCGAGGATCCGCAGCGGAACTTCCTACCCTCGACCGGGCGGCTGGTGCGCTATCGCCCGCCCAGGCTTGGCACCGAGGGCGGCGTCACCACCCGGCTCGACTCCGGCGTGGAGGAGGGCGGCGAGATCAGCGTCTATTACGATCCGATGATCGCCAAGCTGGTCACGCATGCGCCCAAGCGGCTCAAGGCCATCGAGGAGATGGGCAGCGCGCTGGATGCGTTCGCCATCGACGGCTTCCGCCACAACATTCCCTTTCTCGCGGTATTGATGCGCAACGAGCGGTGGCGGGAGGGTCGGCTCTCCACGAAATTCATCGCTGAGGAGTTTCCCGAAGGCTTCAAGCCGCCCAAACCGGTTGGCGAGGTGCGCGATGCGCTGGTCGCGGTCGCCGCGGCGATCGACCATTTGAGTAACGTGCGGCGCCGCGCCATTACCCAGCAGATGCATGGCGAGCCGGTGCGTTTTGCCGAGACACGCATCGTCGAACTTGGCGAGGAGCGGGTGAAGGTGAGCGTCGCGGGCGGCCTCGACGAACCGATTACCGTGACGCTTGGCGCGGACGGAAAGGCCAAGCCGAAGGCGATCACGCTGGCCTCGTCCTGGTGGTTCGGCGCTCCGGTGTGGGAGGGCACGATCGACGGCGCGCCCGCCGCGGTGCAAGTGCGCCCGATCCTCAACGGCGTCCTGCTGACCTCGCAGGGCGTCGAGGCGCAAGCGCGGGTGTTCACCGAGCGGGAGACCGAGCTCATGGCGCAGATGCCGGAAAAGATAAAGCCAGACATGTCGAAATTCCTGCTTTGCCCGATGCCGGGGCTCGTCGTGTCGCTGGCCGTGAGCGAAGGCCAGGAGGTCGCGGCGGGTGACGCACTCTGCGTCGTCGAGGCGATGAAGATGGAGAATGTCCTGAAGGCCGAGCGGGACGCGAAAGTCTCGAAGATCCTGGCCAAGCCCGGCGATAGCTTGAATGTCGATGCGGTCATCCTCGAATTTGCTTGAGCCGCGATGCCGGATAAAGCCGACGACAAGACGCGCACTGTCATGGTCAAGATCGAGGGCAGGGTGCAGGGCGTCTATTACCGCGCCTGGACCAATGAGACCGCGCGCTCGCTGAATCTCGACGGCACGGTGCGCAATCTGAGCGACGGCAGCGTCGAGGCGGTGTTCTCGGGCCCCGCGGATGTGGTGGCGAAGATGATCAAGCTCTGCGAGCGCGGCCCAAAGGCTGCGCGGGTCAGCAAAGTCACGATCGTCCACGAGGGCGGTTCTATTGCTCCCGGCTTCAAGGTGATCGCGACAGATCGTTGGCGTTGATGCTCGCCGCTCAGACGAATGTTTCGGCGAAGGCCATGCGGAGCGCATGATCGACCTTCCCCATGTCGCTCTCGGCGCCGAGGGTGGCGAGGCTGGTGACCGGCGTATTGCTCAGACCGCACGGCACGATGCCGGCGAAGTGCTCCAACTCCGGATCGGCGTTGAGGCTCACGCCATGCAGCGTGACCCAATGTTTCACGCGCACGCCGATACTGGCGATCTTGGCGCCGCGCACGAAGATGCCGACTTGGCCGGGCCGGCGCTCGCCCTCTAGGCCGAGACGCGCAAGCGTGGCGATCAGCCAGCCTTCGAGCGCGTGCACAAATGCCCTGACATCGCGGCCGCGTGGGGTGAGATCGAGCATCACATAGACCACGCGCTGGCCGGGGCCGTGATAGGTGAAGCGGCCGCCGCGGCCGGTCTTGAAGACGGGAAAACGGTCGGGTGTCAGTAGCTCGGCCGGATCGGCGCTGGTGCCCGCCGTGTAGAGGGAGGGGTGCTCGAGCAGCCAGACGCAGTCGTGAGCGTCGCCGCGGGCGATGGCCGCGGTGCGCCCCTCCATGAAGGCGAGCGCGTCGGGATAGGGCACGGGCGCCGCGCTCGCCAGCCATTCGACTTGAGGCGTAGGACGAGGCTTGCTGGCAAGGGCGGGTGTGGTCATGAGCGCTTTGCTTCGAGCTTGGTCGGCTAGCCTAGGCTAAACCTTGCACCGTCCAGTAGGGTTTGGTAAGGCAGCAGGCCCAGCCGGCGCTTGCCGATCGGGCAATCTATAGCCATATCGGGGACGGAAAGCCTCGGGATTCCTCGTTTTGACGCATGGCCTGCCGGAACGTTTGTCGTGTCT
Organism: uncultured Alphaproteobacteria bacterium; assembly: GCA_963750975.1. Lineage (GTDB taxonomy): Bacteria > Pseudomonadota > Alphaproteobacteria > Rhizobiales > Methyloligellaceae > Methyloceanibacter. The sequence goes on from CAVVSX010000014.1 coordinate 45,296, forward strand.
CCGGAGGTCAAGCTAAGCGGTCGTGGCGGAATTGGTAGACGCGCAGCGTTGAGGGCGCTGTGGGCTTAGCCCGTGGAGGTTCGATTCCTCTCGACCGCACCACTTTCCTTTCCTTCATTGCGTCACGCCCGGGTTTCGACCCGGACAGGGGAACGATAGAACCCGACGATCGGACAGGCCATGCAGGACGCCGCGGGCGAGGTCGAACTGCGCGACGAAGACGGCGCGATCCGCTCCGATTTCCTGCATGCCGTCACTGCGGCGATCGATGAGGACAACGCGGCCAAGGTCCGCGAGCTGACGCTTCCGCTGCATGAAGCCGACCTTGCCGACCTGATCCAACTGCTCCGCCCGGAGCCGCGTGGCGCCCTCATCGCCATGCTCGGCGACGACTTCAAGGCCGCGGCACTGCCCGAACTCGACGAGGCGGTGCGCGACCAGGTGCTCGAGGACATGCCTGCCGAGCAGGTGGCTGAGGCCCTGCAGCAGCTTGACTCGGACGACGCGGTCTATCTGCTCGAGGACCTCGACGAGGAAGAGCAGTCCGACATCCTCGCCAAGCTTCCTTATTTCGAGCGTATCGCCCTTCAGCGCAGCCTCGAATACCCCGAGGATTCGGCCGGCCGCATCATGCAGACCGATCTCATCGCCGTGCCGCCGTTCTGGTCGGTGGGGCAGACGATCGATCATATGCGCGAAGCCGACGATCTTCCCGACCGGTTCTACGAAGTGTTCGTGGTCGATCCCGCCTATCACCTGATTGGCTCGGTCGCCCTCAATCGCCTGCTCCGTTCCAAACGGCCGACGACGATCGAATCGATTACCGAGTCCGATATTCGTCCGATCCCGGTCGACGACGACCAGGAGGAAGTGGCGCGCCAATTCGAGCGCTACAATCTGACATCGGCGCCGGTGATCGATAAGGACAACCGGCTGGTCGGGGTGATCACCGCCGATGACGTGGTCGAGATCGTGCAGGAGGAAGCCTCGGAGGACATCTTGCGGATGGGCGGCGTGGCCGGCAAGTCGGTAAGCAACTCGGTCTGGCAGACCACGCGGCTGCGCTTCACCTGGCTGCTCGCCAATCTGGCGACGGCAATTCTCGCCTCGTTGGTGATCAGCATGTTCGAGGCGACCATTGAGCAGATGGTGGCGCTGGCCGTGCTGATGCCGATCGTTGCTTCGATGGGCGGTAACGCCGGCACGCAGACCATGACGGTCGCCGTGCGGGCGCTGGCCACGCAGGACCTCGGCCCGGTAAATGCGTTGCGCGTGATCTTGCGCGAATCCGCCGTCGGTCTGCTCAATGGGCTGTTGTTTGCCGTCATCATGGCGGCGATCGCCTATTTCTGGTTCGGCAGCGGCCAGCTTGGACTGGTGATCGGAGTCGCCATGGTGGTAAATCTGGTCGCCGCGGCTCTCGCCGGCATCCTTATTCCGCTCGGACTCGATCAGCTCGACCTCGACCCGGCAATCGCCTCCGGCGTGTTCGTCACCACTGTGACCGACGTGGTCGGCTTCTTCGCCTTTCTCGGGCTGGCCGCTTTGTGGTTAGTGTAGGGGCGGGGGGCTTCCGATGTTCTTTTATCTTGCCAAAGGGCTGTGGTTCTTGCTGCAACCCTCGACGCTGATCGCGCTGTTGATCGGCTACGGCGCGATCCTGATCTGGACGGGCTGGGCGCGATGGGGACGGCGCTTCGTCACCATCGGCGCCATCCTGCTGCTGGTCGCCGGACTTTCGCCGCTCGGCAACGCGCTGATCCTGCCGCTCGAGGATCGCTTTCCCCGGGCCGATCTGGATGCTCCGCCGCCGCCGACCGGCTTCATCATTCTGGGCGGCGCCGAGGACCGGCTGGTCGGCGAGGCACGTGGCGCACCCGCGCTGAACGAGGCGGGAGAGCGCATCGTCGAAGCCGTCATGCTTGCCCGGCGTTTCCCCGAGGCGAAGATCGCGTTTTCAGGCGGCGATGCCGGCATTCTCTATAAGTCGGGAAGCGAGGCAGAAGGGGCGGAGACGCTGCTGACCGCGCTCGGCGTGCCGCAAGACCGGCTGATCCTCGAGGCGAAGTCGCGCGACACTTACGAGAACGCGGTCTATCTCAAGCAGGAGTTCACGCGCGATGGCGAGCTCGGTCCCGGCAAGCGCTGGCTGCTGATCACCTCCGCCTATCACATGCCGCGCGCGATCGGTGCGTTCCGTCAGGCCGGCTTCAACGTCGAGCCTTGGCCGGTGGACTATCGAACGCGCGGTAAGGCCGATTTGACGAGGCCCTTCGACAAGGTCTCCGAAGGCTTGCGGCGGGTCGACGTCGCCGCGCGCGAGTGGGTTGGGCTGCTGGCTTATTGGCTGACCGGACGGAGCGATGCGTTGTTTCCGGCGCCGAAGCCGCTCGCGGTCGCGGGTTGCGATCTCTCAAGCCCCGGCCCTACGGCGCCGGAAAGCTCGCCAGCATCCCCATGTCGATCCAACCTTTGAGATAGGTCGCGGCGCGAAGCTCGGCCTCGTCCTCGCCGGCGAAGGTCGCCACCATCTCGCACAGCACGCCGAACGTGACGCCTTTGCCCGCCTCGTTCCACATCATGGCTTCCTCGGTGGTCAGCGGCTTGAAGCGCGCCATGAAGTCCTGCCGCCAAACCACGATGGCCTGGGGCTCCGGCAACTGGATCGGCTTGGGCGGAGCGGTTTCTTCCTTCAGCGCCGACCAGATCTCGGCGGCATTGGTGCGGAACGTCAGGCGGATCGCCGTCGGATGCGGCCGAAGCGTGAGCTGCGGCCAGTCTTCCGGCGCGAGCGCGGCCAGCACATCGATCGTCAGCGGGGCGGCGTCGGGTCCGTCAAAGGCATCGGCAAGCGCCTTTTCGAGATCGGCGATCTCCGCCACCTCGGGATGCTTGGCGTAGGTGCCGCTCTTGCGCACGAAGTCCGGGAGGTACCGGCCGAACCAGCGGGCGCTGCGTTGATCCGAGGGATTGGCGTCGATATAGGCTTTGATCAGCTTGGCGAAGCCTTGGTCGCCGAGATAACCATGCAGTTGCGCATAGTCGTCGGCGAGAATCTCGGCGAGGCGCGCGACGTAAGCGTTGCGATAGACGCCGAACAGCACTTTGCGCTGTTCCTTGGCGCTGTCATTCACCTCGGCGAGGATCGAGTCGTCGCCGGCGAGGATGCCGCGTTGGAAGGTTTCCTGAAGCTCTCTGAGACTCTTCATTCCGCCGCTGCGAGCCGCTTCCCGGCGAAAACTTCGTTGGCGATCGAGCGCGCGTGCTCAAGCTCGTCAACGAGTTCGGCAAGCGGCGGGATGTTGTCGTCGCGCTCGATCATGGTCGAGACCGGGCCGAAATGGGTGACCGCCTCGCGATAGAAATCCCAGACCTCGGGGCAGACCGGGTGGTCGTGCGTGTCGATGATGTGGCTCTCTTCGTGGCTGTGGCCGGCCACATGGAATTGGACCACGCGGTCGCGCGGCACGCCGTGCAGGAACTCGTCGGTCGAGAAACCGTGGTTGAAGGCGCTGACATAGACATTGTTGACGTCGAACAGGAGCCAGCAATCGGCGCGCTTCGCGACTTCGCTGACAAACTCCCATTCGGTCATCTCGGATTGGCCGAAAGTCACGTAACTCGACACATTCTCCAGCGTCAGCCGGCGCCCGAGGAAATCCTGCACCTGACCGACGCGATCAACCACATGGTTCAGCGCTTCTTGCGTGTAAGGGATGGGCAGGAGGTCGTGCAGGTTCACGCCGTGCACGCCGGTCCAGCACAAATGATCGGAGATCCATTTCGGGTTCACGCGCTCGGCAAGCTTCTTCAGGCCACCGAGATACTCGAGGTCGAGCGGCGCGGTCGAGGCGATCGACAGCGACACGCCGTGCATCACCACGGGATAACGCTCGCAGATGCGGTCGAGCATGTACAAGGGCTGGCCGCCCTCGATCATGTAGTTCTCGGAGATGATCTCGAACCAGTCCACGGCCGGGGACCCATCGAGGATCTCCCGATAATGCTGCGGCCGGAGCCCCAAGCCGAAGCCGAGATAAGGTGGCTTGCTGCTGGTCATGGCCCTAGGCTCCTCGAAAATGGCGGAATGGTCGGCCGCGAACGCCGCGGCCGACCGTTGCTAGCCTAAATTGCTTAGCTATTCTCGAACTGGCCGCTGGCGTTCTTGCACTCGTCCTGGAGCATCTGGACCCAGCCCTGGCCTTTGCAAGCATTCTTGCCCTTGCAGTCATTCTTGGTGCTCTTGCAAGCGCCCTTGCCGGCGCAGCCGTTGACGCCAAAGCAGCGTCCCGGAATGCCTTCGGCCGCATAGGCCGAGCCGATCAGCGCCACGCCGGAAACGACGAGGGCCGCGGCAGTCATGGCGATTTTAGCACCGGACTTCTGGTTAAGCTTCATTTTCCTCTCCTGTGCATGAGTTCTAGGCAATAATGGCGGAGAGCCGCCAAGCGAGCTATAGCCCTGATTTCGGAAGGAATTGCGTCACTCCTGTTCAAAGCTTCGTGCTTTACGCTCTTTACCCCCTTCACGCGTCCGTGATCGAAGAAGAAGAGCGCACTACAGTTTGGCGGGCGAAAGTGGCGATGGGGCTCAACGATATTGCCGTCTATGTGGACGGAACTGAAGCGACCCGAGCGCGCGTTAGTTTCGCGGTGGCGTTGGCCAAGGAGCATGGCGCCCATCTGGTCGGCATCGCCTTCGCGCCGACCGCGCTGCTGCCGCTTTATGGCGCCGATGTCGGCTTCGCCGATATGACCGAAGTGCTGCAAAGCGTCAAATCGCAAAGCGCCAATGCGCTGGAGGCGTTCAAGGCGTCCGCCGCGGCGGAAGGCGTTAACGCCGAGGCGCGTCTCATGCAGGGCATGAGTGAGGAATTCCCCCACGACTTCGCCCATGCGGCGCGCCATGTCGATCTGGCGATCCTCGGCCAACCGCGCGATGGCGATCCGCTGATCGGACAATATGCGCTCGTCGAACGCTGCCTGTTCGCTTCGGGGCGGCCGGTCATCATTGTGCCGGCTTCGCCGGAAAAGCTCGCGCTCAAGGGAACCCTGGTCGCGGCATGGGACGGAAGCGCCGAGGCGGCGCGGTCGATCAACGATGCGCTGACCTTCCTGCAGCCGGCTACGCGCGTCGTGCTTTTGGTCGGGGTCGCGTCTGGGGACGATGAGGAGCGCGCGCCTTTGACCGATGAGATGATCGCGCATCTGAAGCGGCACGGGGTGAAGGCCGAGGCGATGCGCGTCAAGCTTGCCGAGGGCGATGTCGGCCGATTGCTGCTCGCCACGGCGAAGGAGCTTGGCGCGGACATGATGGTGATGGGCGCCTTCCATCATTCCCGTTGGCGCGAGTTCATCCTTGGCGGCGTGACGCTGACGGTGCTCGAAGAGGCGACCATTCCCCTGTTCATGGCGCACTGAGCGGCAAATGACCGTGCATCTCATCAAGCTTTGCGTCGGCGTCGAGACCGTCAACGAGCTCGCCGACTGGCAGGACGAGCGGCTGAAGCGCTTGAAACGCGAAAAGATGATGCCGGAGCTGTGCCATCGCACGCTACAGACACCGCGTCGGCGCGACGAGATTCTCGACGGCGGCTCGCTCTATTGGGTGATCAAGGGCTTCGTGTTGGTGCGGCAGCGCATCATCGATCTCAGAGCAGACGTGAAAGAGGACGGCACGGCGTGTTGCGGCGTCGTGCTCGACCGCGCGCTGGTCGCTACGCGAGCCCATCCCCGCCGCGCCTTCCAAGGGTGGCGCTATCTCGAGGCTTACGACGCGCCGCGAGACGCCAAGGGATTTGCCGATAGCGCCGAGGCGATACCGCCCGGCATGCGCGAAGAGCTGCGCGAGCTTCGCCTCATCGATTGGTAGCGGGCGGGGGCATCGGTACATTGTCGATCAGCCGCGTCTTGCCGAGATAGGCGGCGGTAAGCACCCGCGCCCGCTTCACCGGGCCTGCCAAAGGCATCAGCGTGTCTGGATCGCGCACGGCGACATAATCGACCCGAAAGCCGGCCGCATCCAGCTTGAACCGCGCCGCCACCACGGCGTCGTCGCAGCCGCGGCCCTGCGCGAGGTCCGCAGCCACTCCGGAAATCGTCTGGTACAGCAACGGCGCAATCTTGCGCTGCTCGGGCGAGAGATAGACGTTGCGCGAGGACAGCGCGAGCCCGTCGGCCTCGCGCATGATCGGCGCGCCGATAATCTCGACCGGAATATTGAGATCGCGCACCAGCTGCTTGATGACCAGTAGCTGCTGATAGTCCTTCTCGCCGAAGATCGCGATATCGGGTCCACATTGCATGAGGAGCTTGGCGACTACGGTGGCGACGCCGTTGAAATGGTTGGGCCGAGAAGCGCCACACAGGCCCTCTGTCAGGTCTCCAATCTTGATTTGGGTCTTGAAGCCCTCGGGATACATCTCGGCGGCCGCCGGCGCGTAAACGAGGTCGACGCCGGCCGCGCCGAGCTTCTTGAGGTCGCCCGCCTCGTCGCGCGGATAGGTCTTGAAATCCTCGCGCGGTCCGAACTGGGTCGGGTTGACGAAGATCGACACCACCACGCGATCCGCCTTGGTTTTGGCCAGGGCGATCAGGGAGAGGTGGCCCTCATGCAGCGCGCCCATGGTCGGCACTAGCGCGATGCTCTCGCCGGCCTTGCGCCAATTGGCGACCTGCTCCCTCAATACGGGGATGGTGCGGACGATGGGTGTGGCGCTCGTCATTCTTCTGCTCCTAGCGGCCAAGGGTTAAGCTTATGCTATGGGCGAAGCCAAACGCCATATCGGACCGGGCGTTGAATTGCCAAACCGCGCCGCGATCGACGCGGCTTTGCTTGCCGAGGAAGGACCTCTGGTCGAGGCCCTGATCGCCAAGGCGCGTTTTGGCGCCGAGGATCGCCGCAAGATCGAGACACTCGCCTTGAGCCTGGTCAAGGCGGCTCGTGACGGGCGCGCGGAAAGCGGTGGTGTCGATTCCTTCCTGCATGAATATGGGCTGTCGAGCGAGGAGGGGGTGCTTCTGCTCTGCCTCGCCGAAGCGCTGCTGCGCATTCCCGACGCCGCCACCGCCGACCGGCTGATCGCCGGTACGGTCGGCCTGGGCGACTGGTCGCGCCATCTCGGTCATTCGGACTCGCTGCTCGTCAACGCCTCCACCTGGGGGCTGATGCTGACCGGGCGCATCCTCGATTGGAGCGAGCGGCGGCAAGCGGACCCAGCCAGCATGGTCCAGCGTCTGATCGCCAGAAGCGGCGAGCCGGTGATCCGCCAGGCGCTGCGTCAGGCGATGCGCATTCTCGGCAATCAGTTCGTGCTTGGCGAAACCATCGAGGAGGCGCTCGCCGATGCCGAAGACGAAGCCGAGCAGGGCTATCGCTTCTCCTTCGACATGCTGGGTGAGGCGGCGCGCACCGCTGGGGACGCCGAGCGTTATGCCCTGCGCTATGAGGAGGCGGCCGACGCCATCGCCGCCTGGGCCGGATCTCCCGCCGCAAGAAGCCACGAAGAGCTGATCAGTCGCCCCGGGCTCTCGGTCAAGCTATCGGCGCTCCACCCGCGCTATCAACCGTCACAGGAGGTACGCCTCAAGGCCGAACTGGTGCCGCGGCTCGCGGCGCTCGCGCAAGCGATGCGGGATGCTTGGCTGCCACTCACCATCGATGCCGAGGAGGCCGAGCGGCTCGACCTTTCGCTTGCGTTGGTGGGGCCGCTGTTTGCCGATCCCAAGCTTGCAGAATGGAACGGGCTCGGGCTTGCCGTGCAGGCTTACAGCAAGCGGGCTCTGCCGCTGATCGATTGGCTTGCGGCGGTGGCAGAGGCGACGGGCCGGCGGATTCCGGTGCGGTTGGTCAAAGGCGCTTATTGGGACAGCGAGATCAAACGGGCGCAGGAGGCAGGGCTCGCCGGGTATCCCGTGTTCACGCGCAAGGTGAATACCGATGTCGCTTATCTCGCCGCGGCCAAGGCGTTGCTGGCGCGGCCCGAGTGTTTCTATCCGCAATTCGCCACCCATAATGCCCACACCATTGCGGCAATTGCCACGCTTGCCGGTGAACGCCCCTACGAGTTTCAACGGCTCTACGGCATGGGCGAGGCGTTGCATCGCGAGGTCGTGCGCCCCGAGAGCCTCGGTAAGCCGTGCCGCATCTATGCCCCGGTCGGCGGCCATCGCGATCTGCTGGCGTATCTCGTGCGACGGCTGTTGGAGAACGGCGCCAACACCTCCTTCGTCAACCGCCTCGCCGATGACGCGGCGCCGATCGAAGCCATCGTCGCCGATCCGGTCGAGAAGGCGGCAGCTTTGCCCGAGAAGGCCAATCCGTTGATCCCCATTCCTCCCGATCTGTTCCAACCCGAACGCAGGAACAGCCTCGGCTTGCCGCTCTGGGGCGACTTGGTGCGTGAGCCGTTGCTTGCCCAAATGGAGTGCGCGCTCGCCGATCCGGTAAAGGCCAATCCGATCGTCTCAGGTCAAGCGGTTGAGGAGGGGGGCGAGGTCGGTTGGATCACCTCGCCGCATGACCGGCGCATCGTGGTTGGCGTCTGCCGCAGCGCGGGCCCCGAAGCCATCGACAAGGCGCTCGGAGCCGCGAAGGCGGCAAGCGAGGATTGGGACCGGCTCGGCGGCGAGGCGAGGGCGGCGATGCTCGACCGCGCCGCAGATTTGTTCGAGGCGGACCGCGCCGGACTGATGGCGCTCATTGTGCGCGAGGCCGGTAAGGCGCTTCCCAACGCGCAAGCCGATCTGCGCGAGGCGGTGGATCATCTGCGCTATTCCGCGGCGCAAGCGCGTCAGAAATTTGCGGCGCCGCGGCTTCTGAGAGGCCCGACCGGAGAGGAGAATGCGCTCTCCCTGCATGGGCGCGGCGTGTTCGCTTGCATCTCGCCCTGGAATTTTCCGCTGGCCATCTTCACGGGGCAGATCGCCGGTGCGCTGGCCGCCGGCAATTCAGTGGTGGCGAAGCCGGCGGAACAGACCCCGCTCGTCGCCGCCCGCGCGGTGCGCCTGCTGCATCGGGCCGGTATCCCTGTGGATGTCCTGCACCTGTTGTCGGGACGCGGCGAGAGCGTGGGCGCAGCCTTGGTCAAGGATGCTCGCGTCGACGGCGTCGCTTTCACCGGCGGCACCGACACCGGCATTGCCATCAACCGCGCGCTCGCCGCGCGTGATGGGCCGATCGCCAAGCTCATCGCCGAGACCGGCGGCCTCAATGCCATGATCGTCAATTCCTCGGCGCTGCCCGAGCAAGTGGTTGACGACGCGCTGGCATCTGCCTTCGACAGCGCCGGGCAGCGCTGCTCGGCGTTGCGCGTGCTGTTCCTGCAAGACGATGTGGCCGAGGCGACGCTGCAGATGCTGATCGGCGCCGCCCGGGAGCTCACGATCGGCGATCCATTGGACTACACCACCGATGTGGGACCGGTGGTCGACGAGGAGGCGCGCGCCGCGCTCGAAGCACACAAAGCGCGCATGCGAAAGGAGGCGCGGGAGCTGCTCGATCTACCCTTGGGCGAAGAGCACGCGGCCGGCACCTATGTCGCGCCGGCGATCTACGAGATCCCATCCATCTCGGTGCTCACCCGCGAGGTGTTCGGCCCCATCCTGCATGTGGTCCGTTTTTCCGGGGACCGCTTGGGCGAGGTTTGCGCGGCGATCAACGCGACCGGCTACGGACTTACTTTGGGGCTGCACAGTCGCATCAGGGCGACGGCGGATTTCGTCGCGGAGAGGGTCAAGGTCGGCAATGTCTATGTGAACCGCAACCAGATCGGTGCGGTGGTGGGCGTGCAGCCTTTCGGCGGGGAAGGCCTGTCCGGGACGGGCCCAAAGGCGGGCGGTCCAGGCTACCTCGAAGCCTTTGCGCTGGAGCGGGTCCGCTCGACCGATCTCACCGCCTCTGGCGGCAATGCGAGCCTGCTCGCCGCCGGCAGCGAGGAGGTCTGATCCGGCATTGTTCGCGGGTGATTAAGGGTCCATCTATAGCGTGAGCAGGACAATCTGCCCGCGGAGTTGGAACAGAATGGCCGAGCCGAAAGCCCCGGCGAAGACAGCGAAGGGCGAGGTCGCTTCGCAGCGATCGACGCGGTCCGAGATCGACGCCTTCATCAAGGATGTGCGGGCGCTCAAGCCGTCCGGCTCGGGCCAAGGCCGGCTGATCTTCGCCATGGATGCCACCATGAGCCGGCAGCCCTCTTGGGATCTCGCGCTCGAGTTGCAGGCCGATATGTTCAAGGCGGTGAAGGCCGTGGGCGGGCTCGACGTGCAACTGGTCTACTTCCGCGGCCACAGCGAGTGTCAGGCGTCGAAATGGGTCGGCGACCCCGATGCGCTGGCGCGATTGATGCGGCAGGTGTCCTGCGCGGGCGGCTTCACGCAGATCAGCAAAGTGCTCGCCCATGCGAAGCGCGAGAATGCTTCGGGCAAGGTCAACGCGCTGATTTATGTCGGCGATTGCATGGAGGAGAATGTCGACCGACTGGCCGGCCTTGCTGGCGAGCTCGGCCTGATCGGCACTCCAGTTTTCGTGTTCCAGGAGGGTCGCGACGCCAAGGCCGAGCGCGCCTTCAGGGAGATCGCGCGGCTCTCGCGCGGGGCCTACGCGCCGTTCGATGCAGGCTCGGCCAAACAACTACGCGAGCTGCTTACCGCTGTCGCGGTCTATGCCGCGGGCGGACGCAAGGCGCTGAAGGATTTCAGCGAGGAGACCAAGAGCGGAGGAGCGTTGCGTCTCCTCGAGCAGCTCGGCTGACGGCCTGACCCATGGCGTATTTTCTTGCCGGTTGTGCGGTTCTGGTCCTGCTGCTGCTCGCCGGCCGGCAGCTTGCTTACGCCAACCCGCACAAGCTTGTCGGCGCGCTGCGCAAGACAGCCGGCATCGCGGTACTCGCCGCCGCCGGCTTCCTGCTCGTGCGTGGGGCGCTGCCGCTTGCCATTCCACTCGCCGTCTTCGGTCTTTCGCTGATGGGACGGGGCAGTTGGTTCGGGCTCGGCGGTCGATTTGCCTCGTCAAGCAAGACGCCGGGACAGAAATCCGACGTCCGCACCGATAGGCTCGAGATGCAGCTCGACCATGACAGCGGGCAGATGGACGGTAAGTGTCTCACCGGGCGATTTGCCGGCCGTCCGCTCTCGACGCTCAGCGACCGAGAGGTGATGGAGCTGCTGGCGGAGCTCCATCAGGAGGGCGCGCCGGAGGCGGCGCTGATGGAAGCCTATCTCGATTGGCGCCTGCCGGACTGGCGGGACGCTGCGCAAGGTTCAGCCGAACAGGCCGGCTCGGCACGCGGCCGCGCAAAGGCCAACCGCATGAGCGCCGAGGAAGCCTACGCCGTGCTTGGCATCGCCGCCGATGCCGGCGAAGAGGAGATCAGGCAGGCGCATCGCAGGCTGATGATGAAGATGCACCCTGACCAGGGTGGCTCGACCTATCTCGCGGCGCGGATCAACGAGGCGAAGGAAGTTCTGCTCGGGCGCTAATCGCGTCCGCTAACATTGGTCATCGCCGCGAGGAGGGGTTTACGCTTACTCGGCGCTCATCACCACGCAATCGAGCGATATTTTCTTGAGTGCGGCGCACGCGGCTTGCGCGTCGGCTTTGGAGAATCCGGCGAAGCGGGCGCGGAACCATTCCTTGTCGTCCTTCATGAAGGAGGCGGTGAAGGGAAGGTGGCCGTCGAGCAGGGCCAACGCGCGCTGCTGCACCATGCCGAGGCGGTTCTCAGCTTCGTCCTGGGACATGTAAGCCCCCACTTGGACATGGTAGGCGCCGTCATACTGGACCTTCCTGGCAGATGGCTTGGGCAAGGGGTCCCTTGAGGTCAGGCTCGCCCTGAGCGGCAAAGCGGGCTCGGAAATATCGCCCTCGGCGGGAGCCGCAACAGGCGCCGCCGATGGGGCTGGAGTCGCCGAGGCCAGCGCATAAGCGGGCTTCTTCAGTGCGGGCAGCGGGGCTTGCGTCACCAGAGAGGCGACGAGCTGCGCGGCCGTGGGCTTGGTGCTCGACGCAGCGGCAAAGTTCTTCTCCAGCAGAGCGCGCATGGCGGCGTCGCGCTGGCTGCCGGTCTTGCCGCCAAGCACCACGGCGATGAGATGCTTGTCGCCGCGATGCACGGAGGCCGCGAGGTTGTAGCCGCTGGCGCGCGTATACCCCGTCTTGATGCCGTCGGTGCCTTTGTAGTTGAGCAGCAGCTTGTTGTGGTTCCTGTACCTGCGGCCGTTGAAGGTGAAATATGGAGTCGAGAACACCGTGTAGTAATCCGGATAGTCGTGGATCAGATGCGCGGAGAGAATTGCCATGTCCCGCGCCGTGGTGATCTGCTCGTCGTTCGGCAGGCCCGAGGCGTTGCGGAAGAGTGTATTGCGCATGCCAATTCGCCGTGCCGTGTCGGTCATTAGCTTGGCGAAGTTCTCCTCGGTACCGCCGAGGTTCTCGGCAACGGTCACTGCGGCGTCATTGGCCGATTGCGTCACCAGCGCCTTAACGGCGTCATTGACCTTAATTGTCGTGCCGGGTTTGAGGCCGAGCTTGGTGGGAGCCTGGCTCGCAGCATGCTCCGTCACCTTCAAATCCGAGTTCGGCGCGAGCTTGCCGGCCTTGAGATAGCCAAACAGCAGATAGAGCGTCATCATCTTGGTCAGGGAGGCCGGATGGCGCGGCGTGTCGGCGGCCTGCTCTTGCAGGATCGAGCCGGAATTCATGTCCACGACGATGGCTGCCGCAATGGGCGGGGTCGTGGCCTTTTTCTTCGCGGCCAGCGCCTCGCCCGCGGGCGTGAGGACGGGGGTAACAATCAGCGCGAGCGCAAGCAGCGCGCGGCCTAAGGCGCGCGCGTGGCTCCGACGCTGGAAATCGGCAATGCTCACTGACCCCCGAAGGCCTTAAGCCTTCCCCCGCTGAACCCGTAATTGGCTCGATTCCCGCGCCGCCGTCGCCAAGGCAATGCGAACTGCCCATAAATTCGCCGCATCACATGGCGGGAACAAGGCTAAAATCCGCCTATTGCCAAAGCGTTAAGTCTGGCTGAATAGATTTATTGTGCAGTGCAAAAAATTTTGGTTGACGTTTTTTGTGCAACGCATATATATCCCTCGCGTTCGCAGCAATCGCGCAACCCGATTTTTGATGAAGAGGGCTCCCCATGCTCAAAGGTTTCGAAGAGTTTCAGAAAGTAGGCAAAGACGGCTTTGATGCGGCCGTCCGTTCGTTCGGTGAGATGAACAAGGGCTTCCAGGCGATCGCCGCAGAGGTCACCGACTATTCCAAGAAGGCGTTCGAGGATTCAACCCGCGCTTTCGAGCAGCTGGCCGGCGCCAAGTCGATCGAGCAGGCGATCGAGATCCAGTCCCAGTATGCCAAGAAGGCCTACGACACCTACGTCGCCGAGATGTCCAAGCTCGGTGAGATGTATGTCGGCCTTGCCAAGGACGCCTATAAGCCGGTCGAAGTCGCCTTGTCCAAGAAGGTCGCCTAACGGCGCCTCCAACTCTCTTTCCTATTCGAAAGACCCGGGTTCTCCTCTCGGGTCTTTTTTTTTGCCGTTTTCCTGTCGGCAACTCACTCTATGATATGCAAGAGGACGGCGCGGCGATTTGCGGTCCCTTCCGCGTTGCCGCTAGAATGGATGCGAAGGGCGCGATTCAATCGGCCCGCTCGCCTTGGCAGATGACGAACGACACGCCACATAGAGGCTGACGATGGCGCGGAACGGCGATCCTCGCCGGGGCGACGACACCGGCACCCATATCATCACCAAGACTCGGTCGAAGACCAAGCGGCCGAGCCTTTATAAGGTGCTGCTGCTGAACGACGACTACACGCCAATGGATTTTGTCGTGTACGTCCTCGAGCGGTTCTTCAACAAGCCGCCCGAGGAGGCGACCCGAATCATGCTGCACGTCCACCAGAAGGGCGTCGGCATCTGTGGGGTCTACACTTACGAGGTGGCTGAGACTAAGGTAGCGCAGGTGACAAGTTTCGCGCGTCAGCATGAACATCCGCTGCAATGCACGATGGAGAAAGAGTAGGATCTAGGTGGCTTCGTTTTCGACCAGTCTCGAGCAGGCTCTCCGGCGCGCTCTGCAATATGCCAACGAGCGCAGCCACGAATATGCGACGCTGGAGCATCTGCTCCTGTCGTTGATCGACGACCGTGATGCGGCGGCGGTAATGCGCGCCTGCGACGTCGATCTCGATCTGCTGCGCGACAAGCTCACCGGCTATGTCGACAACGAGCTGTCGGGCCTCGTGCTCGACACGCATGGCGACGCCCAGCCCACCGCAGGCTTCCAGCGCGTGATCCATCGCGCCGTGGCGCATGTGCAGTCGAGCGGCCGCGAGGAGGTGACGGGAGCGAACGTGCTGGTCGCCATCTTCGCCGAGCGCGAGAGCCATGCCGCCTTCTTCCTGCAAGAGCAGCACATGACCCGGTTCGACGCGGTCAACTATATCAGCCACGGCATCGCCAAGCGGGCCGGCATGTCGGAGCCGCGCGCCGTGCGCGGCGTCGACGAGGACGCGGCGACGGTGGAGGGCGGCGAGGAGAAGAAGCGCGGCGCCGATGCGCTCGAGGTCTATTGCATCAACCTCAATCAGAAGGCGCGGGCGGGCCGCATCGATCCTCTGATCGGCCGCGGGCCCGAGATCCAGCGCACCATTCAGGTGCTGTGCCGCCGGCAGAAGAACAACCCGCTGTTCGTCGGCGATCCCGGCGTCGGCAAGACGGCGATCGCCGAAGGCTTGGCGCGCCGCATCGTCATGGGCGACGTTCCGGAGGTGCTTTCCAATTCGACCATCTTCCAGCTCGACATGGGCGCGCTGCTCGCCGGCACGCGCTATCGCGGCGATTTCGAGGAGCGGCTGAAGGCCGTGATGCGCGAGATCGAGAACTATCCCGGCGCCATCATGTTCATCGACGAGATCCACACGGTGATCGGCGCCGGCGCCACCTCGGGCGGCGCCATGGATGCGTCCAACCTGCTGAAGCCCGCGCTCCAGTCGGGCACGCTGCGCTGCATCGGCTCGACCACCTACAAGGAATATCGCCAGCATTTCGAGAAGGACCGCGCGCTGGTGCGGCGCTTCCAGAAGATCGACGTGAACGAGCCGTCGGTGCCCGACGCGATCGAGATCCTGAAGGGGCTGAAGCCCTATTTCGAGGACTTCCACCGCGTCCGCTATACCAGCCAGGCGATCAAGTCGGCGGTCGAGCTGTCGGCGAAATACATCCACGACCGCAAGCTGCCCGACAAAGCGATCGACGTGATCGACGAGACCGGCGCCTCGCAGATGCTGGTGCCCGAGCGGCAGCGGCGCAAGACCATCGGCGTCAAGGAGGTCGAGTCGACCATCGCCACCATGGCGCGCATTCCACCCAAGACGGTGTCGAAATCCGACGCCGAGGTGCTGCGCGCCATCGACCAGAATCTGAAGCGGGTCGTGTTCGGCCAGGACAAGGCGATCGAGGCATTGGCTGCGGCGATCAAGCTGTCACGCGCCGGCTTGCGCGAACCGGGCAAGCCGATCGGCTGCTACATGTTCTCCGGCCCGACCGGCGTCGGCAAGACCGAGGTCGCGCGCCAGCTCGCGCTGCTGCTCGGCGTCGAGCTGCTCCGCTTCGACATGAGCGAATATATGGAGCGGCATACCGTGTCGCGCCTGATCGGCGCGCCTCCCGGCTATGTCGGCTTCGACCAGGGCGGTCTGCTCACCGACGGCATCGACCAGCATCCGCACTCGGTGCTGCTGCTTGACGAGATCGAGAAGGCGCATCCCGACCTGTTCAACATCCTGTTGCAGGTGATGGATCACGGCAAGCTGACCGACCACAACGGCAAGCGGGTCGACTTCCAGAACGTGATTTTGATCATGACCACCAATGCCGGGGCGAGCGATCTCGCCAAGGCGGCGATCGGCTTCAACCGCGCCAAGCGCGAGGGCGACGACGAGGAGGCGATCAATCGCCTGTTCTCGCCGGAGTTCCGCAACCGGCTCGACGCGGTCATCACCTTCGCCAATCTGCCGCCGGAGGTCATCTCCAAGGTGGTGGAGAAGTTCATCTTCCAGCTGGAGGCCCAGCTCGGCGATCGCAATATCACCATCGAGCTGACGCCGGAGGCGAATGCCTGGCTGGCCGAGCGCGGCTATGACGACAAGTTCGGCGCTCGCCCGCTGGCGCGGGTGATCCAGGAGCACATCAAGAAGCCGCTGGCCGAGGAGATTCTGTTCGGCGCGCTGAAGGATGGCGGCATCGTCCGCGTGCTGGTTGAGGAGAAGGCCGGGGAAAAGATGCTCGGCTTCGAATATCTGAAGGCCGATACGCCTGTGCGCCCGCGCGATCCCGAGGATAGTGAAGGCGAGGGGCCTGAGGACGGCGGACCGAAAGGCCCGCCCAAGGCGGGCGGACCCAAGCCGCGGGTACGGCGAGGGGCCCCACGCAAGCCGCGGGCAGGGCGCAGCCGCAGCGTCGGCGCAAGCCTCGTACCCAAGGTCCCCCTCGGCACGAAGTAGCTGCGGCTAGCTCGCCAGCTTCGTCCGGATCTTCTCGGCGGTGGCGGCGAGCTTGGCCTGATCTTCGATCTTGCCGGCATGCGGCTTGAGCGACTCGCCCTCCTTGCGTGGGAGGATGTGGACGTGCAGGTGGAACACGGTCTGGCCGGCCGCTGCGCCGTTGAATTGCTGAATCAACACGCCGTCGGCGCCCATCGCGTCCTTGATCTGCGGCGCGAGCTTCTGCACCACCGCCATCAGTCTGGCGAGCGCCTCTGGCTTGATGTCGAACAGGTCGCGCGCCTTCTCCTTGGTGATGACCAGTGCGTGGCCTTCCGTGCGCGGCATGATGTCGAGGAAGGCGAGGGTGTCCTCGTCCTCGTAGATCTTATGGCAGGGGATCTCGCCGCGCAGGATCTTAGCGAAGATGTTGTTCTCATCGTAGGTCATGGCGGCTTCTATAACCGAATTCGGTGAGTTGATCAGCATCAAAGCCTGGACGCCGGCCTCTCCGTAGTCGAACCTGGGATGGATGCCCCGCTGAACCAACCGAGGAGAGTCAGATGTCCATGCTGAAAGTGATCGAGGTCTTGTGTGAGTCCGACAAGAGTTGGGAGGATGCCGCGCAAACGGCGGTGAAACGGGCCAACGATACGGTTCGCAACGTCCGCTCAATTTGGATCGAAAACTTTGAAGCCACCGTCGAGAACGGCAAGATCAAAAAGTATCGGATTAACGGCAAAATCTCATTCACCCTCGACTAGGCTCAAGTTCGCTTGAAAGGCGCTTCTTCGGCCAGCAACGCGATCTCGCGCGCCACCGCGCGCCGCTCGCGTTTGAGGTAATCGGCAACGGCGCGGCGCAGCGCGGGGTCGGCGATGTAGTGGGCGCTATAAGTCTCGCTCGGCAAATAGCCACGGGCGAGCTTATGTGCGCCTTGGGCGCCGGCTTCGACGCGCGCGAGCCGATGGGCGATGGCGAAGTCGATGGCCTGGTAGTAGCAGACCTCGAAATGCAGAAAGGGATGCTCCTCGACGCCGCCCCAATAGCGGCCGTACAGCGTGTCGGCGCCGATGAAGTTCAACGCGCCGGCGATATAGCGACCCGCGCGCTTGGCGAGGATGAGCAGCATTTGCTCGGCCATGGTTTGGCCGAGCAGGCTGAAGCATTCCCGCGTCAGATAGGGCGAGCCCCATTTGCGCGAACCGGTGTCGATGTAGAAGGCGAAGAAGGCGTCGAGATGCGCCTCCGTCAGATCGCCCCCCGTCACCCATTCGATCTCGATGCCGTTCTCAAGCGCCTCGCGGCGTTCTTTGCGGATCGCCTTGCGCTTACGCGAGGCGAGGCTCGCCAGGAAATCGTCAAAGCTCCGGTAGCTGTCGTTCTGCCAGTGGAATTGCTGGTCGGTGCGCTGAAGCAAGCCCATCTTGCCGGCAAGCTGCCATTCGTCGTGCGTGGGGAAGGTGACATGCAATGAGGAAACGCCGAGCCGGTCTGCGACCTGCACGGCGGCCTGTAGCAGCAGCGCCTCGCGGTCGAGCGCGTTGTCGCAGGCGCGGACGAGGAGGCGCTTGCCGGTAACCGGCGTGAAGGGCACCGAGGCTTGCAGCTTCGGATAATACCGGCCGCCGGCGCGCAAATAGGCGTCAGCCCAGCCATGGTCGAAGACATATTCTCCCTGGCTATGGGATTTCAGATAGCAGGGCATGCAGGCGAGCAACGCGCCGGACTGATCTTCGAGCAGGAGATGCTGCGGCAGCCAGCCGGTCTCGCGCGTGGCCGAGCCGCTGTCTTCCAGCGCCCGAAGAAACGCATGTGAAATGAAGGGGTTAGAGAGACGCGCCGGGTCCGATGCGATGGGCTCGGCGCCGCGCGCGCAAGCGTTCCAGTCCGCCGCGGGTATCTCGGCGAGGCGCGTGACAGTGCGTAACAGCACGGTCTCGCGCGTAGCTTCGCCCTCGGCGCGTCCAGCGGGATGTTCGATATCGCCCATCAGAACTAAGGCACGATCCCTTCGAAGATCATGGCGTCGGCGTAGCGCAACGCGCGCTCGCGCTGTTGGTTCGTCCGCACCGTCCAGGTCAGCAGCGGGAGGCCGAACAGAAACCGCGCGATGAGCGGCGCGAGCGCCGGCAGCGCATGGATATCGTAGGCGATGAAGTTGGGCCGGGCGATGGCGGAAGACAGCAGATTGCGCATGGCGACACGCTGCCACAGCTTGAGCCGCGGCCAGTGCGCGACGTCGTCGAAGCGATCGGCGACGAGCCCGCGGGGCAGGTCCGGCGCCACCTCGCGGAAGGCCGCCAAGCAATAAGGGTCGAACGACATCACCGCCACCGGCCCTTTGTAGGCGGTGAGTATCTGCGCGATGTTCGCCTCGAACTTGCCGTCGCGCCGCCAGGTGCTTTTCACTTCGAGCACGAGCGGCACATAGCCGTTGACGAGAGCGAGCAGGGCCGGCAGCGAAAGAATGCGGTCAGAGCTATTGCGCAAGGGGATGTTCGCTAACGTCTCGGCAGTCCGCCCAGCGACGGGCCCGGTCTCGAAGGTCAGCCGGTCGAGCGTGTCGTCGTGAAAAACGATCGGGATGTCGTCGGCAGCGCATTGTAGGTCGACCTCGATGGCGAAGCCTTTGCCCATGGCGGCGCTCACCGAGGAGGCGCTGTTCTCGACGATGCCCTTGGCCTGATCGTGCAAGCCACGATGGGCGATCGGCCGCTGTAACCAATAAAGCTCGGCCATGGGAGGCGCTCGGAGCCCGCTTGGGTCTAGTCTATGGCAAAAATTGCATCGATCTCGACGGCGGCGTTGAGCGGCAAACTCGAGCAGCCCACTGCTATGCGGGTGTGGCGCCCTTTCTGCCCGAGCACTTTGACGATCAACTCCGAGGCGCCGTTGATGACCTTGGGATGGTCGGCATAGCCCTGCACGGCATTCACATAGCCGTTGAGGCGCAGGCATTGGACGATGCGGTCCAGGTCGCCGAGGGCCGCTTTGGCCTGGGCGAGGATATTGAGCGCGCACAGCCTTGCCGCATCCTGACCCTGGTCGAGATCGCGGTCGGCGCCAAGCGTCCCCGTGACGGCAACACGGCCGCCCTTGAAGGGCAGTTGCCCCGATACGTAAAGCTGGCCGTTGAAGTGAAGAAAGGACACGTAATCGGCGACCGGAGAGGCCACCTCAGGCAGCAGGAGGTCGAGCGCCTTCAGCCGTGCTTCGATCTCTCCCGCCATATCGCCTCCGATCGCTTTTTAGCGCGTTGCCTTAGCGGCCTAAAGCATCGAGCAAATCCGGCTCGCCTGCAAGCGGGCCGCCCTGCGGCGCCTCTTGTTCGGCGGATGCGTTGGTGCGACAAATTCCTGGCTTCCGGCTTGGCGGGGGCGGCCGGTCAAACAGAGAAGTGACATAACATGGTTCGGTTGGGCTTGCGTCTGGTGCTGGTGCTGCTTGCGGCCGTTTGGTCTGGCGGCACGCTCACCGATCGGGCTCAGGCCTTCGCCGGCAAGGAGTCGAGCAAGCTCGTGGCGCATCGCGCCATTTATGAAATGACCCTCGACGATGCGCGCTCCGCTTCGGGTATCACCGGCATCGATGGCCGCATGGTGTTCGAGTTCACCGGCTCCGAATGTGACGGCTATTCGCTGAATATGCGCATGGTCACGCAGATGACCGACACGCAGGGCCAGACCAATCTGACCGATCTCAGATCCTCGACCTGGGAGCAGGGCGATGGCCAGAAGTTTCGCTTTCAGTCGGCCCAATATCTGAACGACAAGCTCGGCGACATCACCATGGGCCGCGCCGTGCGCGAGACGCCAAACGAGGCTGTAAAGGTGAAACTCAGCCAGCCCTCGACGGCCGAACTCGACCTCTCGGGACCATTGCTGTTTCCGACCCAGCATAGCTTTGCCCTAATCGCGGCCGCGCGCAGCGGCCAGGGGCTCTTCCAGGCGCGCGTCTATGACGGCTCCGAGAAGGGACAGAAGGTCTACGACACGACGGCCTTCATCGGCACGGAGGTGCCGCCCGGCGACGACCCCAAGCTGGAGCAAGTCGCCAAGGATAAGGGGCTCGGCGAGCTGGCGTCATGGCCGGTGTCGATCGGCTATTTCGAGGCCAAAGGCGGCGATCTCACGCCGAGCTACCAGATCGACTTTCGCCTCTACGAAAACGGCGTCAGCCGCGATCTGCTGATCGATTATGGCGACTTCTCCATCCGCGGCACACTGACCTCGCTCGAATATCTCAAGGCGACTGAGTGTCCGTAGGGCGCCCCTAAAGTGCCGTTTGATCAACCGGCAACTGGAAGAACGGCGCCAAGCCGCGTTTCTCGGACCGCAATAGGCCCACTTTGGGTGGTTGGTGAGACTGGAAAGTTCCGGTTTCCCGTATGCTTTGCCTTCTCTCTAAACAAATTGGTTACACGTTTACGGTGAAAATCCCCAAGCCCTGAGCGGATGGGAGTACCACGATGTTTTGGAGGGTCAGACCGGCTCCGAGCGCCACGGCGCGGCCCAAGCCGGCACCGATTGCCGCGGCGCATTATCGGCCGGCTCCGAGCGGCATGGCGCATTACAGGGAGATCGCCCATCATGTGCCGATGCCGACCGAATCGCCGGGGCCGAGGGCTATGACCAAGACCGTTCTGATCGTCGAGGACAACGAGCTGAATATGAAGCTCTTCCACGATTTGCTCGACGCCCACGGCTACAAGACGTTGCAGACGCGCAACGGCATGGAGGCGCTTTCGCTCGCGCGTGAGCATCGCCCCGACCTGATCCTGATGGACATCCAGCTTCCGGAAGTGTCGGGGCTCGAGGTTACCAAGTGGCTGAAGGAGGACGATCAGCTCCGGCAGATTCCGGTGGTCGCTGTCACGGCGTTTGCCATGAAGGGCGACGAGGAGCGCATCCGCGAGGGAGGCTGCGAGGCCTATATCTCCAAGCCGATCTCCGTGACGATGTTCCTCGACACGGTCAGGCAGTTCATCGGCGAGGCACGGTAGCCAAACATGACCGCACGCGTTCTGGTCGTCGACGACGTCGACGCCAATGTGAAACTTCTCGAAGTGCGGCTGACCGCCGAATATTTCGAGGTGCGGACGGCGCGAAGCGGTGCCGAGGCGCTGCAGATCTGCGCGCGCGAGCGGGCCGACGTTGTCTTGCTGGACGTGATGATGCCTGGCATGGACGGTTTCGAGGTGTGCCGCCGGCTGAAGGCCGAGCCGCGCACCCAGCACATCCCGGTGATCATGATCACCGCGCTCGATCAGCCCTCGGACCGGGTGAAAGGGCTTGAGGCCGGTGCCGACGACTTCCTCACTAAGCCTGTCGATGATATCGCGCTGATCACGCGGGTGAAGAATCTTGCGCGGCTCAAGACGCTCACCGACGAGATGCTGATGCGCGCCTCGACCGAAGAGCAGATGGGCCTCACCGCGACGATCGGCATCAAGCTCGATCAGCTCGGGCGGGGCGGCCGTGTCCTCTTAGTAGACGACCGCGAGCGTTCGGCCGAGCGGATCGTGACGGCCTTGCGGGAAGAGCATCACGTCGAGCGCGAGTCCGATCCGGCCCGCGCTCTGTTGCGGCTTCCCGAGGGCAATTTCGACCTCATGATCGCCAGCCTCAGCCTTGAGCACGCCGACGGATTGCGCCTTTGCTCGCAGGTTCGATCGCTCGACCGCACGCGACACTTGCCGATCTTGATCATCATCGAGCCCGGTGACGATGCGAGGCTGCTCAGAGGGCTCGATATGGGCATCAACGACTATATCGTCCGCCCGGTCGATGCCAACGAGCTGCTGGCTCGCGTCCGCACCCAGCTCAAGCGCAAACGCTTTACCGACTACTTACGCTTGCGGCTCGAGGAGACCGTCGAGATGGCCATTCTCGACCCGCTCACGGCGTTGCACAACCGCAGATACATGACGAGCCACCTGAATACGCTATTCGAGGAGTCTTCGCGGTGCGGCAAGCCGCTTTCGGTGCTGCTACTCGACATCGATTATTTCAAGGCGGTCAACGACAGCCACGGTCATGACGCTGGCGACTCGGTGCTTAGGGAGTTCGCGGCGCGGGTACGCCGCAATATCCGGGGTATTGACCTCGCTTGCCGGCTCGGCGGCGAGGAATTCGTCGTGGTCATGCCGGATACCGATTTGGCCAAGGCCTATCTCGTGGGCGAGCGGCTGCGACAATGCATCGTAGCGGCGCCGTTTTACGCCGGGGAGCGGATTGGCACCCTGGAAGTCACGGCAAGCGTCGGCGTTGCTTCGCTCGAATTCGCCGAGGATACGCCGGAGCTCATTCTGAAACGTGCCGATCAGGCGCTCTATTGCGCCAAGCGCGATGGGCGTAACCGGGTTGTGGCCGACGCGGCCTAGACCTCCGGCGGGCGCTGCAACTCACCTCCCACCGAATCACCGGCGGCCAAATCCGTGGAAAATATCCTTCCACGGACAATTTCTTGGCTTGAGGCGGAACCTGAACGCTTAACCTTAAGAGTTTACAATGGCTGGCATTTTATCGTATTAAGCGAAAGATTGTGATTGATTTCGTCCCTTCGGTGGCTGTTCTATGTTTTGAGTGTCGCCACGAATTTCGACGGGGAGGCAATTGGGGTAGGGGGTCTTCAGCGCGATTTTCGAGCGCGCCCTCGAACTTCCGTTCTTCCTAGTCGCCAAAGACAACCCTACGGAGTGCTCAGGTCCGCCGCATCTCCTGGGTCCGTGGGGTTCGGCCGGCCGGACCGCGGTTGAGTGGCCTCCTCGTTAGCGCCGCGTTTCGGCCGGCCACCTATTCGAACGATGCAGCCCGCAGCGGAGCTTCAACGAAGCCCGGCGCTGATCCAGCTATTTGATCTTGGCTTCTTTGAATTCGACGTGCTTGCGCGCGACCGGATCGTATTTCTTGAATACGAGCTTCTCGGTCTGATTGCGCGGGTTCTTCTTGGTCACGTAGTAGAAGCCCGTGCCGGCTGAACTCACGAGCTTGATCTTCTGGGTGACGGGCTTGGCCATTTTCGTCCTCGATAAAATCTATCGGCGTTTGCCGGGAACCTACTCGCTCAAGCCCGGAAGTCAAGGCGGCGCGGGCGAGCGGAGACTTGGACGGCGCTGAAGCCCTCCGCGGTCTCTCCTCCGGACTCGGGATCGAAGCCGTGCATGCGTAGCGCCCATTGCAGCCCCACGAGCGCGCCTTTCACCATTGGGAGCAAGACGAGAGTGAGGATCACGGTCAGCGGCAGCCACAGCGCAGCGTGCACCCAGAGCGCGGGCCGATAGGCCATCTCGACCACCAGCACCAGGCCGACGACGATGTGCCCGACAATCACGATGGTGAAATAGGCAGGCGCGTCGTCTGCCCGATGATGATGCAGTTCCTCGCCGCAATGCGGGCAGGCGTCGGACACTTTCAAATAACGCCGGAACAGGGCGCCAACGCCGCAAGCCGGGCATTTGAGCGCGGCAGCGCGCAGCATCGAGGTGAAGATCGGGCGCGCGCCATGTGGCCCGCCGTCGGAGCGGTAGACCTCAGAAGCCTTGTCCTGCATCACCCGATCCTCACGATCTTGATTTAGGGCGCCCTAGCGGCGTTTACGAGGCCCGCCACGGCCTTGCCCGCGCGGCTTGCCCTTGTAGCGTTGCGGCCCTCGTTTGTCACTTGGACTGCGGGCGCCCTTCGGTCGCGCTCCGATCGAGCGGCCTTCGCTCAGCATTTCGAAACGGAGCGCGCCGGCGGTGGGGATCGCCTCGACGAGGCGGACCTCAACCGGATCGCCGAGCCGATAGGCGAGGCCCGTATCTTCACCGACCAGCGCTTGGCGGACCTCGTCGTGAAAGAAATATTCGTGGCCGATCGAGGAGGCGGGGACAAAGCCGTCCGCGCCTGTCTCGATCAGCCTGACGAAGAGACCGGTGCGCACGAGGCCCGAGACGCGTGCCTGGAAATTCGCTCCGATCCGATCGGCGAGATGCGCGGCAATCAACCGGTCGGCCGTCTCGCGCTCCGCGGCCATGGCTCGCCGCTCGGTAGCGGAGATCGTTTGCGCGATCTCTTCGAGCTTTTCCATCTCGGCATCCGTCAGCCCGTCGTTGCCTAATCCAAGCGCGCGCACCAGCGCGCGATGCACGATGAGATCGGCATAGCGGCGGATCGGCGAGGTAAAATGCGCGTAGCGACGGAGGTTCAAACCGAAATGACCGAAATTGCCCGGCGCGTATTCCGCCTGCGCCTGACTCCGCAGGATGACCTCGCCGACCAGCTCGGCCGTCGGGGTGGCGCGGGTCTCGGCCAGGATGCGGTTGAAGAGAGCGGGCTTGAGCGTGCCGGATTTCGGCAGCTTGATGTCGATGGTGTTGAGAAAGTTGCCGAGCGCGATGAGCTTTTCCTTCGACGGGCTGTCATGCACGCGATAGATCAGCGGCGACCGCTTGGCTTCCAGGGTCTCGGCGGCGGCGACATTGGCGGCGATCATGAATTCCTCGATCAGCCGATGCGCATCGAGCCGGGGAGGGCTCACCACCGCTCTCACCCGACCGCGATCGTCGAGCAGGATCTTCCGTTCCGGTAGATCGAGGTCGAGTGGGCCGCGCTCGGTGCGGGCAAGCACGAGGCTGGCATAAGCGCCCCAAAGGGGCCTGAGCACGGTTTCGAGCAGGGGGCCGGTGGTCTCGTCGATCCGGCCGTCGATTGCCGCTTGCGCCTGTTCATAGGTGAGGCTGGCGGCAGAGCGCATCAACGCGCGGAAAAAGCGATGATTGAGCTTTCGGCCGTCCTTGTCGAAGATCATGCGCACGGCGATGCAGGCGCGCGGGTCGTACTCGGTCAGCGAACAGAGCTCATTGGAGATGCGCTCGGGCAGCATCGGCACCACCCGATCCGGGAAATAGACCGAGTTGCCACGCTTGCGCGCCTCCTTGTCGAGGGCGGTGCCGGAACGGACGTAGGCGGCGACATCGGCAATGGCGACGATCACCACCCAGCCGCCGCGATTGGCGGGATTGGGGTCCGGCTCCGCCCAAACCGCATCGTCATGGTCGCGCGCGTCCGACGGGTCGATGGTAACGAGAGGGAGATGCCGCAGGTCCTCCCTGCGCTTGAGGTCTGGCTCCGAGGCGGCCGCGGCTTCGGCGAGCGCCGCCTCGGGAAAGACATCGGGGATGCCGTGGGCATGCACGGCGATAAGGCTGGTCAGCTGCTGGACTGCGGGGTTACCGAGCCGCTCGGTGACGCGCGCGGTCTGCACGCCCATGCGCGAGGAGCGGGATAGCTCGAAACGGACCAGTTCGCCGTTCTCCGCTTCGTTGGTCTGCCCGCGTGGCACGGGCCATTCCTTCAGCTGCTTGCGATCGACGGGATCGATGACGCCGGCGCCGCCAGAGAGCGTGCGGAAAATACCGAGCAACTGGCCGCGTGCCCGGGCGAGCCGCTTGATCGTCCGCGCTTGATAGGGATAGCCGGCCTCGGCGTCGAGCGGGGTGATGCGGGCAAGCACGCGGTCGCCGATGCCGGCGACCGGACCCGCTTCGCGCTTGCTCTCGGCCATCAGGATGCGGGGCGCGGGGCCGTGCTCCTCGTCCCAGGTCGCGGGCCTCGCGACGAACTCGCCGTCGGCGTCGCGCGAGACGATCTCGATTACCGTCACAGGCGGGAGCGTGCCGGGCCGCATCAGCTTGCGGCGCGAGCCCGCGATCAGCCCGTCATCGGTCATGTCGCGCAGGAGCTCTTTGAGAGCGATGCGATCGCCGCCCTTCACGCCGAACGCGCGCGCGATCTCGCGCTTGCCGGCTTCGCCGGTTGCGGTGGCGAGAAAGTCGAGAATCTCCTGCTTGGAGGGAAGTTTGCCCGCCGTCTTCGTGCGCTTGGCGGGAGCCCCCTTGGATTTAGTCACGTGCGCCGCTCAGCCTGCCATCTCCTCGACGGCCTTTTTGTTGCCCTTTGCGCTCTTGCGTGCGGGCTTCTTGGCCGGCTTCTTCTTGACCGGACCCTTGGCCGCTCGCGCGGCGATCAGCTCGACCGCCTCTTCCATGGTAACCTGCTCAGGCTCGCGGTCCTTCGGAATTGTGGCATTGACCTTGCCATGCTTGACGTAAGGCCCGTAGCGGCCGGTCAAGATTTGCACCTTGCCGCCAAGCGCGGGATGCTCGCCAAGCTCCTTGATCACACTCGCCCCGCGCGGTGCCCGCGATGAGGCGGCCTTCTCGGCCAGCAGACTCACCGCGCGATTAAGCCCGACCTCGAACACCTCCTCGGGACCGCCGAGGCTCGCATATTTGCCGTCATGCTGGATGTAGGGCCCGTAGCGGCCGAAGCCCGCCACGATCGGCTTGCCCGATTCCGGGTGCAGGCCGACCTCGCGCGGCAGCGCGAGCAGCGCGAGCGCCTGAGGAAGTTCCAGACTCTGCGGGTCGGTGCCTTTGGGGATCGAAGCACGTTTGGGCTTCTCCTTGCCATTCTGCTCGCCAAGCTGAACGTAAGGACCGAAGCGGCCGGTGCGGAGGCTCACGTCGAGGCCGGTCTCGGGGTCGGTGCCGAGCACTTTCGCTTCGGCCAGAGCGGCCTTCTCGCCGTTGGTGTCGGCAAGCTGCCGGGTAAAGCGGCAGTCGGGATAGTTGGAGCAGCCGATGAAGGCGCCGAACTTGCCGACTTTGAGGCTCAAGCGTCCAATGCCGCAAGACGGACAGCCCCTGGGATCGGTGCCTTGGCCCTGGTCGGGGAAGATGTGCGGACCGAGCAGATCGTTCAGCGCGTCGAGCACCTGGGTAATCCGCAGATCGCCGATGTCGTTCACCGCGCCGATGAACTCGCGCCAGAAGTCGCGCAGCACGTCCTTCCATTCAAGCTCGCCCGCCGAGATGAGGTCGAGCTTCTCCTCAAGATCGGCGGTGAAGTCGTATTCGACATAGCGGCTAAAGAAGCTTTCGAGGAAAGCCGTGACCAGGCGCCCCTTGTCCTCTGGGTACAGCCGCTTCTTGTCGATGCGGACATATTCGCGATCGCGGAGCACGTTCAGCGTCGAGGCATAGGTCGACGGTCGGCCGATGCCGAGCTCCTCCATCTTCTTGATGAGCGTCGCTTCGCTGTAGCGAGGGGGCGGCTCGGTGAAATGTTGTTTGGCCTCGATGGTGCGCGCGTCGAGCGCGTCGCCCTTGGCGAGCGCGGGAAGCGCGCCGTCGTCGCCAACCGCGTCGTCGATCCCTTCCTCGTAGATCTTGAGGAAGCCGTCGAAGCGGATGACCGAGCCGGTGGCCCTCACGCCGTAGGGCTTGCCGTCACTGCCGGCGACGTCGATCTCGGCGGTGGTGCGCTCGATCTCGGCGCTGGAGGCTTGGCTCGCCAGGGTGCGCTGCCAGATCAGCTTGTAGAGTCGGGCGGCGTCGTCCTCGAGATATCGGGAGACCTTGTCTGGCTCCTTGCTGAAGTCGGTTGGCCTGATGGCCTCGTGCGCTTCTTGCGCATTCTTGGCCTTGGCCTCGTATTGGCGCGGGGAGGCGGGCACATAGCGAGCGCCATAAAGTTTGGTCACGAGGTGGCGGACGGCGGATACGGCTTCCGGCACGATCTGCACACCGTCGGTCCGCATATAGGTGATGAGGCCCTCGGCCTCGCCGCCCATCTCCACGCCCTCGTAAAGTCGCTGGGCGAGTTGCATGGTGTGGCGCGGCGAGAAGCCGAGCTTGCGTGACGCCTCTTGCTGGAGGGTCGAGGTGGTGAAGGGGGCGGCCGGGTTGCGCCGCTGCGCCTTGCTTTCGATGCTCGCGACTTTAAAGCGGCCGCCTTCCAGCGCCGCCTTCAAGCGTTCGGCGGTCGCCGAATTGGGGATGTCGAACTTGTCGAGTTTCTTGCCATCGGCGGCAACGAGACGCGCCTGGAAGGTCTCGTTCTTGGCGGTAGCGAGCTCTGCCAGGATCGACCAGTATTCCTGCGCCTTGAATTTCTCGATCTCGAGCTCGCGGTCGCAGACCAGCCGCAACGCCACCGACTGCACCCGGCCGGCGGAGCGTGCGCCAGGCAGCTTGCGCCACAGCACGGGTGAGAGCGTGAAGCCGACGAGATAATCGAGCGCCCGCCGCGCGAGATAGGCGCTGACCAGCGGCCCGTCGATGGCGCGGGGATGCCGCATGGCATCGAGCACCGCTTCTTTGGTGACTGCGTTGAAGACCACCCGCTCTACGGGCACACCGACGAGGGCCTTCTTGCGATCAAGCACCTGGAGCACATGCCAGGAGATGGCCTCGCCCTCCCGGTCGGGGTCGGTGGCGAGGATCAGCTTGCTCGCCCCTTTGACGGCCT
This sequence comes from uncultured Alphaproteobacteria bacterium, assembly GCA_963750975.1. Lineage (GTDB taxonomy): Bacteria > Pseudomonadota > Alphaproteobacteria > Rhizobiales > Methyloligellaceae > Methyloceanibacter. The sequence continues at coordinate 74,077 of CAVVSX010000014.1, forward strand.
TGGCGATCTCGTCGAGCCGTTTGGCAGCCTTGGGCTCGACGTCCCAAAGCATCTCGAAGTCCTTGTCAGGCAGGACCGAGCCATTTTTCGAGGGCAGGTCGCGCACATGCCCGTAGGACGCGAACACGCGGTAGCCCGTCCCCAGGTACTTGTTGACGGTCTTGGCCTTGGCTGGCAATTCGACGATGACGATGTTCATTGAGACGTTCCTAGCCGCGCAAATTGCGTCAGGCTGAGGGCGGTGGATCCGGGTGGACCCTGCTTAGCGCCCGGAAAATGGTGTCTAGACCGGCAAGTGTCAAATTCGGGTGAACCCAATTGACAACTTCTAGGTGTGTATACTAACTAAAACAACCTTGAGCTGCACTAGCTTCGGGAGCGCCCGTGGCCGGAAATTCAACGTTTCGGTGCGGTGCTGGGGTCTAATCGGCACGAAAATAGGGCGATACGGAATGGCAGGGTCGCACGCTCGACCTCCAGCGCAAGGTCCAAGCCCATCGAGCCATGGGCAAGACTTCACGCACCAGGAGGCGGCGGAATATATCGCCTCGTTGCTCGAGGGGCTGAAGCAAGTCGCCAATAGCGCCCGGATGCCCTTCCTTGCCTATCTCATCACTGTGGCGCTTGAGGAAGCCAATAACGAGAAGACCGATGCCGGCTGAGGGCTAGCCCGTCAGACGTTCAGCGAGACCAGCTGCTGCCCATGGCGTTGCAATCTGCCCGCAAGGTCGAGCTCCAGCAGCACGATATGAACCTTCCTCGTCGTCACGCCGGTGGCGCGGATCAGCTCGTCGATATCGACCGGGCTTGGACCAAGCGCTGACACGATCACCTCGCGTTCGCTCTGACGAATTTCCGGCAGTGGCTCAGGCGAACGATGCTCGTCGGCGGCGGCAAGCTCGACCGGCGGGGCAGGGGGCCGGCCGAGGATCGGCGCGAGCGTTTCCAGAATGTCGCGCGCCGAGGTGACGAGACAGGCTCCCTGCTTCAGAAGGTTATTGGTTCCGGCCGAGCGTGGATCGAGCGGGCTGCCGGGAACGGCAAAGACCTCGCGGCCCTGTTCGCCGGCGAAGCGGGCGGTAATCAGCGAGCCTGAGCGCTCCGCAGCCTCGATCACCACCACGCCGAGGGAGATTCCGGAGATCAGTCGGTTGCGGCGAGGGAAATCCTTGCCGCGCGGAGAGAAGCCGGGAGAGCGCTCGCTGATCAACAGGCCCCGTTCGCCGATTGCGTGCTGCAAGTCTTGATTCTCGGGTGGATAGACGATGTCGACGCCGCCGGCGAGCACGGCGATGGTGCCGTGCTCCAGGGCTGCCATGTGTGCCGCCGTGTCGATGCCCCGGGCAAGCCCCGAAGCGATGACGAACCCTTCGAGTGCAAGCTCGGTGGCGATCTGGCGGGTGAATTTCTGCCCGACCGCCGAGCCGTTGCGCGCGCCGACAATGGCAACGATGGGAATATCGGCGAGATCGAGCCTGCCCTTGACATAAAGCAGCGGCGGCGGTGCATCGACCTGGGCAAGCGCCGGTGGATAGCCATGCTCGCCGACGGCAACCAGGCTCGCTCCGAGTTCGATCCGCCGCCTCGATTTCAGCCTCGGCTTCGGCCTCGCTGCAGAGGCGGATGTCGGAGCGTCCCCCGCGCCGCGACAGAAGCGGCAGCGCGTCGATGGCGGCCTCGGCGCCGCCGAACTCATTGACCAGGGCACGGAACGTGGCCGGCCCGACATTCTCGCTTTTGATCAGCCTGAGCCACGCGATGCGCTGATGATGGTTGAGCCGGCCCGCGCCTTGTTGCTTGGGCGCGGTCTTAGACGGTCCTCTCGCCAATGCGCGCCTCCTCGCCTCTCGCCAGGCGCTCGATATTTGCGGCGTGCCGGATATAGAGAAGGAGCGTGAGCAGCAGGAATAAGCCCGCTAGGCGCCACTGGCTGGTCAGCACAAGCATCCCCACGCTTGCGGCGCTCGCCACCAGCGCGGCAAGAGACGAATAGCGTGTAGCGAAGGCGACGATCAGCCAGATGGCGCAGAACGCCGCCGCGGCGGGCCAGTAGAGGCCGAGCAGCACGCCGATATAGGTCGCGACGCCTTTGCCGCCGCGAAAGCCGAGCCAGACCGGAAAGAGATGGCCGAGAAATGCGCCGAGCCCGGCGGCCATGGCGGCGTAGGGGCCGAAATGCGATCCCACCCATACGGCGGCGGTCCCCTTCAGCAGATCGAGCAGCAACGTGAGCGCCGCGAGACCCTTATTGCCCGTGCGCAAGACATTGGTCGCGCCGATATTGCCGGAGCCGATCTGCCGCAGGTCGCCGAGCCCGGCGAGCTTGGCGAGGAGGAGCCCGAAGGGAATGGAACCGAGCAGATAGCCGAGCGCAAAGCTCAGGAAGCAAAGGGCGAGCATCAACGGGAGGACCTGCTCCCAAGCCTCGGAAGGCGGCATCGATCACCCTCTTTGAACGGCGTCAGTCTACTCAGCGTAATTGTAGACGAGGCGACCGGCAACGAAGGTCAGCAGGGCCCGGCCCTGAAGCCGGGCCGCGTCGAAGGGTGTGTTCTTCGATTTTGAGCGCAACGCTTCCGGTTCAACCACCCAAGGCCGGTCGAGATCGATCAGCACGAGATCGGCCGGCGCACCCTTGGCGAGTCGGCCGCTGCCAAGCTTGAGCAACCGCGCCGGATTTAGCGTGAGCGCTTGCAGGAGTCGCCAAAGCTCGACCTCGCCGTTGTGGTAGAGACGAAGCGCGGCGCCAAGCAAGGTCTCGAGCCCCACGGCCCCGTCGGCGGCTTCGGCAAACGGGCGGCGCTTGCCTTCGGCGCCGCGCGGATCGTGTGCCGAGACGATCACGTCGATATCGCCGCTTGCCAGCCCCTCGACCATGGCGCGGCGATCGTCCTCCGACCGGAGCGGCGGCTTCATCTTGAAGAAGGTGCGGTAGGGACCGATGTCGTTTTCGTTCAGCGTCAGGTGGTTGATCGACACCCCGCAGGTGACGGGCAAGCCCATCAGCTTCGCCGTGCGGATGATGTCGAGCGAGGCGCGGCAGGAGATCTGGCCCGCGTGATAGCGGCCACCGGCAAGCTCGACCAGGCGAATGTCGCGCTCGAGCATGATGGTCTCGGCAGCCGAAGGAATGCCGCGAAGTCCCAGCCTTGTCGCGACCTCACCTTCGTTCATCACGCCGTCCTTGGCGAGCGATGGATCTTCCAAATGGTGCACGATCAGCGCGCCGAAATCCTTGGCGTAGGCAAGTACGTTGCGCATGATCCTGGCGTTGGCGAGGCTCGCTTTGCCGTTGGCGAAGGCGATGGCGCCTGCGTCACGCAGGAGTCCGATCTCGCTCATCTCTTCGCCAAGCAGGCCCTTGGTCATGGCCGCCATGGGATGAACGTTCACCAATGCGGTGTCGCGGGCGCGCCGCAGAATAAAATCGACCAGAGCCACATCGTCGATCACGGGATCGGTATTCGGCATGCAGACGATGGTGGTGACGCCGCCCGCGGCCGCGGCGCGGCTGGCCGTGGCCAGTGTCTCGCGATGCTCATGCCCGGGCTCGCCGGTGAACACCATCATATCGACGAGGCCGGGTGCGAGCAGGTGGCCCCCACAATCGATAATCTCGGGATCGCCCGCGACGCCTTCAGCGATATGCGGTCCGAAATCGACGATGAGGCCGTCCCTGATCAGCAGGCCTCCTGGACGATCCAGCCGCGAGGCAGGATCGAGCAGACGCGCATTGATCAAGGCGACGGTGCGCGAGCGTGGCTCTGGCGGATAGGGTTGCATCGCCGTCATTCGTTCGGCAGGTGGCGCGCGAGCGCCTGCAAGACGGCCATGCGGACCGCCACGCCCATCTCCACCTGCTCGCGGATCACGCTCCGGGCGTCGTCGGCGACATTGGAGTCGATCTCGATGCCGCGGTTCATCGGGCCAGGATGCATGATGAGAGCGTCCGGTTTGGCGCGGGCGAGCTTGTCGTAGTCGAGGCCGAAGAAATGGAAATATTCGCGGGTGCTCGGGATCAGGCTCGAGGTCATGCGCTCGCGCTGAAGCCTAAGCATCATGACGATATCGGCATCGGCTAGGCCATCCCACATCGAGGTATAGACCTCGACGCCAAGCCGCTCGATGCCGGCGGCGAGTAGCGTCGACGGCGCGACGACGCGGACGCGCGCGCCGAGCGTGTTGAGCAGCAGGATATTGGACCGCGCGACGCGTGAGTGCAGAATGTCGCCGCAGATGGCGACGATCAGGCCCTCGATCTGACCCTTGTGGCGGCGGATAGTGAGCGCGTCGAGCAAGGCTTGAGTGGGATGCTCGTGGCTCCCGTCGCCGGCGTTGATCACCGAGCAGTCGACCTTTTGCGACAAAAGCTCGACCGCGCCCGCCGCATGATGCCGCACCACGAGGATGTCCGGCCGCATGGCGTTGAGCGTCACCGCCGTGTCGATCAGGGTCTCGCCCTTCAGCACGGAAGAGGTGCCCACTGCCATGTTCATCACGTCGGCGCCCAGGCGCTTGCCGGCGAGCTCGAAGGAGCTTTGCGTCCTGGTCGAGGCTTCGAAGAAAAGATTGATCAGGGTGCGGCCGCGCAGATCATCGCGCTTCTTGGCGATTTGCCGGCTGAGCTTGGCGGCCTCGTCCGAAAGATCGAGCAGCGCCGTGATCTGGTCTCGGGAAAGGCCTTCGATTCCAAGAAGATGGCGATGAGGAAAAGAAAGGTTCGAGTTGGCCGCAATGCTCATTAAAGGGCACTGTATAGGCCGAGCCGTGCGAAGCGGCAAGCCGCCCTGACATCTAAGGTAAGCGACGCGTGAGCCAAACCTCGGAAGCCCGACGCAGCTCCGTACCTTGGCTTGAGCGATTGATGAGGATCTCAGGCGTCACGCAGTGTCGAAGGTCGCGAATCTGCGCTATTATCGGGACGCACGCTAGCGAATGATGCGGTAGGAAACTCAAGATCAGGAGGCATAGATGCGTAAGCTTGCGATTGCCCTAGGTGTCGCTGCTGCCATGGTGTTCGCGGGAGGCCTTGCGTGGAAGGCCGACGCGACGCCGTTGAAGACAGGCACGCTCAACCTTCCGTCTGCGGCAAAGAACTATTCGCCTGTTGAGCCCGCTGCCTGTTATGGCTGGGGGAGGTTCTGCCCACCGGGATATGTGTGGCGGTGCGGCCCATACAGATGTAGGTGCCGGCCCTGCTAGGAGCCTCAGGCATTTAGGCGCGCATTCGCGCGCCAAGCATTTTCGGAGGCCGCCCCGCGGGGCGGCCTCTTGCGTTGGCGAGAGGCCCGGGTGCCGGCACCGTTCTTCCTTGCCATGGCGCCCGGAATTTCAATACCTTGCCGATAACGGCTCGCGTGCGAATCACCACGACTCGCGCGGTGGGAAAGACTGAAGCCGGCATGGGTCGGTCAGGCGGAGGCTGCGCCATGATGAGCTTGCCTTTTCTTCTGTTTGCTTGCGGGCTCGGAGCGGCTTGGCTCAGGCAGCGTGGGGCGGCGATGGGCTTTTGGGTCGCAGGTCTCGTGGTGCTGCTCGTGCTGTTCCGCGTGCATATGACCGACGTTCTAAACATCGCGCTGTGAGCTAGGGGGAACGCGTGCCAGGGGACCTGTCGAGGCTCCTCAACGCCTTGGGATTGATCGCCGTCGATACGGTGCTCGCGCTCGCTTTTATCGATCAACTCTGGTTTCGCGACCTGCCGTGCCCCTTATGCATCCTGCAACGCGGCGCGTTCTTTGCCGCGGGCTGCGGGCTGGCGTTCAATCTCGTGTTCGGCCCCAGGCCGAGCCAGTATGGCGTCACGATCCTCAGCGCCGCTGCCGGCGCCGCCATCTCCTTGCGGCAGATGCTGCTGCACATCGTGCCCGGTAGCCCCGGCTACGGCAACGCGATCTTCGGCTTGCATCTCTACACTTGGGCCTTCATCGCCTTCGCGTTGATGATCATCGGCTGCGCCGTTCTGCTGCTCGACGACCGGCAATTTGCGCGCTCCGAGCCGTGGTCCAATCGCCTGAGCGTGCTGCCGCTCACCGCGTTCGTGCTTTTGTTCGTGCTCGCCGTTGGCAATATTATTTCGACGGTCTTGATTTGTGGCGCGGGCTTGTGTCCGGACTCGCCGGCGGGCTATCTGATCTTCAACGACAATCTCAGACTAACCGATCTCGCTCAGTCGCTTTAGCCGGTCGAGCGCGCCTTGCAGGATGTAAGCCGCCGCCATGCGGTCGATCACCTCGGCGCGGCGCTTGCGCGATGCGTCAGCCTCGATGAGGTGGCGCTCGACGGCGGCAGTCGAAAGCCGCTCGTCCCAGAACAGGATGGGCACGGCAATGCGGGCGGAAAGGTTGCGGGCAAAGGCCCGCGTCGATTGAGCGCGCGGTCCCTCCGAGCCGTCGAGATTGAGAGGAAGGCCGATCACGACCGCTCCGACGCCATGCTCCGCGATTGCCGCTTCGATCAAGCGCGCGTCCGCTGTGAACTTAGTGCGCCGCACCGTATGGTAGGGCGTGGCGACCGAACGCGTTACGTCGGACAGCGCCATGCCGATGGTCTTGGTGCCGACGTCGAGGCCAAGCAGCCGCTCCTCGCGGGAGAGCAGGGGCGGCAGGTCTTCGATCGGTACCAGAGGTGCTACAGTCACGATAGGCGCATCAAGGGGTTAGACGCATGCAGATTACGTGGTTCGGCCATTCCTGCTTCCGCATCGACATTGGATCCAGCAGCATCCTGATCGATCCGTTCCTCACCGGCAACGCCACCTTCGAGGAATCCGGGATTCCCTTGCACAAGGCCGTCAAGGGCGTGACGCATGTGGCGCTCACGCATGGGCATGAGGACCACGCCGGCGACACCGTACGGATCTGCAAGGAGACCGACGCCCAGCTGTTGGCCGTGCATGAACTCGCCACCTATATGGCTGGCCGCGGGGTGGACAAGATCGATCCTGGCAATACCGGCGGCACGCTTTACCATCGGGACTTCCAGCTCAGCTTCGTTCCGGCCTGGCATTCGGCCTCCAATATCGTCGACGGCCGCCCGCTCTATCTCGGCGCCTGTTGTGGGCTGGTGATTGCGCCCGGCGGGGGGAGGACCGTCTACCATATGGGCGATACCGGAATCTTCTCGGACATGGGCTTGATCAACGAAATCTATCGGCCGCAAATCGGCTTCGTGCCGATCGGCGACCGTTACACGATGGGCGCCAAGACGGCGGCGCTTGCCTGCAAGCGGTTCTTCGAATTCGAGCTGATCGTGCCCTGCCATTACGGGACCTTCCCGGTGCTGGACCAGACCGCGGACAAATTCATCGAGGAAATGCATAGCGATTCCGTGCTCGTGCCCGAGGTCGGGATCGCCTTCGAGGCCTGAAGCCAAGTTGCCGGTAAGGTCCCGCGGTGCTAGACGAGCGCCTCAGGAACGCGAAACTCCAGGCTTCCCCCCATGTCCGTCGATCGCGCCACGGTCCACCGCATTGCCCGCCTTGCCCGGCTCGCCATCACCGAGGAGGAGGCTGGGCGGCTGGAGCAGGAGCTGTCTGGAATCCTCGATTGGGTCGCCCAGCTCGACGAGATCGACACGAGCGCGGTCGAGCCGATGACGCGGGTCGCCGCCATGACCATGAAGAAGCGTGAGGATGAGGTCACCGATGGCTTTTGCGCCGCCGATATCCTGAAAAACGCGCCAGCGGTCGATGACGGCTATTTCGTTGTGCCGAAGATCGTCGAATAGGAGTGCGTCATGCGCCGTGCCGTTTTGCTTGGCTTAGGGGTGTGGTTCGCCGCTGCCGGCGTGGCGCTAGCGCAAGGTTTGCCCGAGGGGACATTCGCGTCGTCGAAGGAAGGCTGCGCCAAGTTGAAGGACAAGACCGTCACTGAGCTTGGCCGGGATCTTGACTTCACCGTGTTCAACAAGACGGGGGTCAGCGCCAACGCGCAGCGCTGCGACTTTGTCAACGTCACGCCGCATAACGCGACCAGTTGGCTCGCAACCGCCTTTTGCGACGAGCCGGGCTTTACCTTTCCCGATGTGTTCGCGATCGTGCAAAAGCCGACGGGCGATCTCAGCGTCACGCGCATGACCGTGCAGCAGGACTCCTACGACGAGACTGACGACGAGGCCGCGGCGTTCGCCGACGATCTCGACCCGTCGGAAATGGACAAGCCCAAGACGGAAGACAACGAGGCCGCGGGCGGCGTTGAGGGCGCCGACACTGGGGCGAGCGCGGAGGAGGAGGACCCCAACGCCTTTTTCCGCTGCGAGAGCGTGAAGCCGTAGATCCGTGACCAAGCTCACCGAACTCACCATCGCCGAAGCGCGCGACGGCTTGGCCAACAAGTCGTTCTCGGCCGACGAGCTTACGCGCGCGCATATCGACGCGATCGAGGCCGCTAACGATGCGCTCAACGCCTTCATCCTCAAGACGCCGGAGCGCGCCCTGCACATGGCCGCGGCAAGCGACAAGCGTCTTAGGCAAGGGGAGGTGGGTGCGCTTGAAGGCATCCCGCTCGGCATCAAGGATTTGTTCTGCACCAAGGGGGTCCGCACCACCGCCTGCTCGCATGTTCTCGAAGGCTTTACGCCGACCTACGAGTCGACGGTGACGGCCAATCTCTGGGCGGCCGGCGCGGTGATGCTCGGCAAACTCAATAATGACGAGTTCGCCATGGGCTCGTCGAACGAGACAAGCTTCTATGGCCCCGTGATCAACCCTTGGCAGCGTAAGGGGTCCAACGCCAAGTTGGTGCCGGGCGGCTCCTCGGGCGGTTCGTCGGCCGCGGTGGCGGCACGGCTCTGCATGGGAGCGACCGCAACCGATACAGGCGGCTCGATCCGCCAGCCGGCGGCCGTGACCGGCACGGTCGGCATCAAGCCGACTTATGGGCGCTGCTCGCGCTGGGGCATCGTGGCCTTCGCCTCTTCGCTCGACCAGGCGGGTCCGATCGCGCGCACGGTCAAGGACGCGGCGATTCTGCTCAAGGTCATGGCGAGTTCCGATCCCAAGGATACAACCAGCGTCGACATGCCCGTGCCGGATTTCGAGGCCGCCGTGGAGCAGGGGGTGAAGGGGCTCACGATCGGCATCCCCAAGGAATATCGCGTGCCCGGCATGGCGCCCGAGATCGAAGCGCTGTGGCAGAAGGGCGTTGCCTGGCTGAAGGATGCCGGCGCCATGGTCAAGGACGTGAGCCTGCCGCACACCAAATACGCGCTGCCCTCTTATTATATTGTCGCGCCCGCCGAAGCCTCCTCCAACCTCGCCCGTTATGACGGCGTACGCTATGGCCTGCGCGAGAAGGGCTCCGACGTGATCTCCATGTATGAGAACACGCGCGCGGCGGGTTTTGGCGCCGAGGTGAAGCGGCGCATCCTGATCGGCACTTATGTTCTGTCGGCGGGCTATTACGACGCCTATTATCTCAAGGCGCAGAAGGTGCGGACGCTGATCAAACGCGATTTCGATGCCGCGTTCGAGACGGTCGACGCGATCCTGACGCCGACCACGCCGGGGCCGGCTTTTGCGCTCGGCGAAAAATCGGGAGACCCGCTCGATATGTATCTCAACGACATCTTCACGGTGACGGTCAACATGGCGGGGTTGCCCGGTCTTTCGGTCCCGGCCGGACTGTCGTCGGAGGGGACGCCGCTCGGACTTCAGCTGATCGGCAGGCCATTCGACGAGGAAACGCTGTTCCGGACGGGACGGGTGATCGAGGCGGCGGCCGGCCCTCTCGCCAAGCCGCATGATTGGTGGAGCAAGGCTGCATGAACGAGATGGCGACGAAGCGTGTTCTGGTGTCCTCGGGGAGCCCGTATGAGCCGGTGATCGGGTTCTCGCGCGCGGTGCGGATCGGCAATATCGTTGCCGTCGGCGGTACCACGGCGGGCTCGGGCGGCAAGCCGGTCGCGATCGGCGATCCCGCGGCGCAGACCCGCGCGATCCTCGAGATCATCGCCAAGTCGCTCGAAGATGCGGGCGCCAGCCTCAAGGACGTGATCCGCACGCACACCTACCTGGTGGATATCGCCCATTGGGAGGCGGTGGGCCGCGTGCATGGCGAGTTTTTCGGCGATATCCGCCCGGCCTCGAGCATGCTGGAAGTGTCCGGTTTCATCAGTCCGGATTGGCTGGTCGAGATCGAGGCCGACGCCGTCATATCAGGCTAGAGGATCACGTCATGGCGCCGCGCAAGGCTAAGGATTGCAACACTATGGAGGAGGTCAGGGCCGAGATCGACCGCATCGATCAGGCTCTGGTCGATCTGATCGGCGAGCGTTTCTCTTATGTGGATCGTGCCTGGCAGCTCAAGCGGTCGCCGGCCGAAGCACGCGTGCCGTGGCGCATCCAGCAGGTGATCGACAAGGTGCGCGCGCGGGCGGCGGAGCAGGGCTTGCCGCCGGAGCTTGCCGAGGCGCTATGGCGTCAAATGATCGGCTGGTTCATCCAGTATGAGGAGGAGAAGCTGCAGAAGCAGAATGAGGGCAAGGAGTAGCGGCCGCGATGGACGCTAAGAGCGAAAAAGACAATCTCATCGAAGGCGAGACCGGGCCCTGGGAGGTGGTGATCGGCATGGAGGTGCATGCCCAGGTCACCTCCAACGCCAAGCTGTTCTCGGGCGCTTCGACCGAGTTCGGCGGCGAGCCCAATTCGCATGTGAGTCTGGTCGACGCCGCCATGCCCGGCATGCTGCCCGTGATAAACGAGGCCTGCATCGCGCAAGCGATCCGCACCGGGCTTGGGCTGAAGGCGAAGATCAATCTCAACTCGATCTTCGACCGGAAGAACTATTTCTATCCCGACCTGCCGCAGGGCTATCAGATCAGCCAGTATAAGAGTCCGATCGTCGGCGAGGGGGAGGTGGTCGTCGATCTCTTGGGCGGCGAACGCGTCACGGTTGGCATCGAGCGGCTGCATCTCGAGCAGGACGCGGGCAAGAGCCTGCACGACCAGCACCCGCAATTTTCCTATGTCGATCTCAACCGCTCGGGCGTGGCGCTGATGGAGATCGTGTCGAAGCCCGATTTGCGCTCGTCGGAGCAGGCGCGCGCTTATGTGAGCAAGCTCAGAACCATCCTGCGCTATCTCGGCACCTGCGACGGCAACATGGAGCAGGGCTCGCTGCGCGCCGACGTCAATGTTTCGGTGCGCCGGCCGGGGGACCCGTTAGGCACGCGTTGCGAGATCAAGAACGTCAACTCGATCCGCTTCATCGGCCAGGCCATCGAGCATGAGGCGCGCCGGCAGATAGAGATCATCGAGGATGGCGGGTCGATCCATCAGGAAACGCGGCTGTTCGACGCCAAGACCGGCGAGACGCGTGCGATGCGCTCGAAGGAAGAGGCGCATGATTATCGCTATTTCCCGGACCCTGACTTACTCCCTCTCGAGTTGACGCGGGATTATGTGAATGCGCTCGGTGCCGATCTGCCCGAGCTGCCCGATGCCAAGCGCGCGCGCTTCATCGCCGACCATGGCCTGAGCCCGTACGACGCCGACGTGCTGATTGCCGAGAAGGAGTTGGCCGATTATTTCGAGGTGGTGGCACGCAGCCGCGATGCCAAGCAGGCGGCGAACTGGGTCGTCAACGAGCTGTTCGGCCGCCTCAACAAGGAAGGCCGCAGCATCGTCGATAGTCCTGTCTCGGCGGACCAGCTCGGCAGCATCCTCGACCTCATCAAGAACGGCACCATCTCCGGCAAGATCGCCAAGGACGTGTTCGACATCGTCTGGACGGAGGGTGGCGAGCCGGGCGCCATCGTCGAGCAGCGCGGCCTCGTGCAGGTCACCGACATGGGCGTCATTGAGACGGCGGTCGATCAGGCGATCGCCGCCAATCCCGACAAGGCTGAGCAGGCGAAGGCGAAGCCCGCTCTCGCCGGCTGGTTCGTCGGCCAGGTGATGAAGGCGACCGGCGGCAAGGCGAGCCCACAAGCCGTCAACGATCTCATAAAGAAAAAGCTCGGGATCGCATGACGCACGCGATCCGGGTGCATGGCTATGGCGGACCCGACGTCCTCAAATGGGAGGAGGTTGAGGTCGGCGATCCGGGCCCCGGCGAGGTCAAGATCAAGCAGACGGCGGTCGGGCTGAATTTCATCGACGTCTATCAGCGCACCGGCCTTTATCCGCAAGCTTCGTTGCCGTTCATCCCGGGCATGGAAGGGGCCGGCGTCGTCACCGCGGTCGGGGAGGGCGTGCGCGATCTGAAAGTGGGGCGCCGCGTCGCTTATGCCGGCCCGGTCGGCGCTTACGCCGAAGAGCGGCTGGTCCCCGCCGAACGCGTGGTGAAAATCCCCAACGGGGTCAGCGATGAGACCGCTGCTGCGATCATGCTCAAAGGCATGACGGCGCAATACCTGCTGCGGCGGACCTACAAGGTCGGCCGCGACACGACACTGCTGTTTCACGCCGCTGCGGGTGGCGTCGGTCTGATCGCGTGCCAATGGGCTGCTTCGCTAGGCGCAACCGTGATCGGCACGGTCGGCTCCGCCGGGAAAGCGTTGATCGCCCGGGCGCATGGTTGCGACCAGGTCATCAATATCCGCGAGGAGGACGTGGTCGCTAAGGTCAAGGACTACACCAAGGGCAAAGGCGTCGACGTGGTCTACGACTCGATCGGCAAGGATACGTTTCCCGCTTCCCTCGATTGCCTCAAGCCGCTCGGCATGTGGGTGAGCTTCGGCCAGTCGTCTGGCCCGGTGCCAGAGTTCAAAATCACGCTGCTGTCGCAGAAGGGCTCGCTGTTCGCCACGCGCCCTTCGATCATCGACTATACGAGATCGCGCAAGGACCTGGTGGCCACGGCGAATGATCTGTTCGAGGCGTTGGCCGAGGGCAAGGTGAAAATCGCGGTCAACCAGACCTACAGGCTGGCGGAAGCCGCGCGGGCCCATCACGACCTCGAATCCCGACTCACCACGGGCTCGACTGTGCTGCTGCCCTAAGCCGTTGGTGCGCCGATCAATCGCAGATTGTGACGCAAAACCGTCATAAGCCGTCCCTAGCGTTGCCCGCGTTTGCCCGGGGGGAAAAATGTCTCATGCGAGAGCAGCAGGTCGGGTGACGGGGACGGCGGAGACTCCCCCCTGGCCGTTCAGCCTAGCGGGCGTCATCTCCATAGGCCTGCTCTACGGCCTGGTCTACGCGGGCATGCGGCTTGCGATCTCGCCGAACCTGCCCCAGGACGACGTCACCTCCAACATTCTCGCCCAGACGCTCGAGCTGGGCTATGTGGTGAAGCAACCGCCGCTTTACGAATGGATGCTGTGGTCGCTGCAGCGCATCACCGGGCCCACGCTGCCGAGCTTCCTCATTCTGAAATATGGGTTGCTCACGGCGACCTTTGCGTTTCTCTATCTCGTGGCGAAGCGGATCTTCACCGATCAAAGATGGGCGGCGATCGCGGCGCTGTCGCCGCTCTTGCTCTACCATATCGGCTGGAACCTGCATGAGGGCGTGACGCAGACCATGGCGCTGATCTGCGGCGTCGCCGCCTCGATGTGGTCTTTCATGCGGATAGTCGAGCGGGGCAGGAGTGCTGACTACGTCCTGTTCGGGGTGATCGTCGGCCTGGGGCTGCTCAGCAAATATAGTTTTGCCGGCTTCCTCGTCGTGCTGCTGGGTGCTGCGCTGTTGCAGCCTGCGTTGCGCGCGCGCCTGCTCGACTGGCGCCTGCTGCTGAGCGTCGGCGCGGCCGCTGTGGTCACCGCGCCGTTCACTGCTTGGCTCATTGGGGGTCGCCACGATCTCGTCGGCCTGTATGGATCGGCCATGGCGCCGCTTGCCGAGACGAACCGCCTGAAGGCGACGCTGATCGGTCTCGGTAAGGCCATTTATGCGCCGCTGGGTTTTCTGTTTCCGCTCGATCTGATCGTGATCGTGCTGTTTCCGGGCGTGCTGCGCGAGGGCTGGGCCGCGATCAAACGTGCCGTGAGCCCGCGAACGTTCGGGGGGGATGAGCCGGATTGGCGATTGCTTCTCCTGCACATCACCATCGGCGGATTTATCGTGTTGATCTTTGGTGCGCTGGCAACCGGCGCCACGCATTACCTCGAGCGCTACATGCATCCCTTCTTCTTGCTCACGCCGTTGTGGCTGGTCGGGCTTGTGGAGACGAGCGGCAACCCCTCGCGACGGTTCGCTGTGCTTACCACCGTGCTCGTCGCCGTCACGCTGATCGTGGTGCCGCTCAGGCTGCGCGATGCATTACATGCCATGGGTTCCGATTGCAGCAAATGCCGCATTGCCGTTCCCTATGATGGTCTCGCGGCCGCGCTGGCGGCGCAGGGCTTCAAGACCGGGACGTTGATCGCGACGGATCGCCACGATGCCGGAAATTTGCGCCGCTTTTTTCCCGAGGCGCGGATCGTCCGGACTGAGCGTCCGGCCTATGCGCCGCCCATTCGCGCGAGTGACCTTACTTCGAAGGTCGCGGTGGTCTGGCGCAAGGAGTCGGACAAACGGCTGCCCAAGGAGACCGCGAGCGAGTTCACCAAGATCGCGGGCGACGTTGCCGTCACGCCCCAGCGCGTGGTCGTGCCCTGGCAGCCCTATCCGCCGGGTGCGGCCGAGCGAAATTGGATCTGGGAGATCGTCGTCGCCGATCCGAAGCAATAAGCATCGCCGTCGCGGAATCGATTTCTTGGTTATCGAGAGGTGATGCGCATTGGTCAACAAATCCTTACAAATCTCATAGATTAACGGATGCGCCGACGATTAGCGTGCAATGTAAACTAACATTACCCGATGTTATAGATTTAGTTATTTTGCATTAATCACACCCATTTAGGAGTTGTTGAAACAGCTATCCCATGATTACCAGCGTCGAAGGGGCAGAAAGACAAAGCAAACCTTGTCTATTCACTCGAATATTCGACAGGCTTGTCAGGCGACTGGTAAAAGGGGGCATTGGGATGGCACGGATGGAGATTTCGGCGGAGCAGATCGAGCTCGGGGCGCAGACGGGAGCGCCGGATGCCTTATTCGAACTCGGGATGCTTTATGCGACCGGGCGGGACGTGGCGGCAGACCTCGTCGTGGCACACAAATGGTTCAACCTCGCCGCGGCGCGGGGCAACGAAGGCGCGCGCGCTCATCGCACCGAGCTGGCCCGCGAAATGTCGGCCGACCAGGTCGCAGAGGCGCAGAGGCTCGCCCGCGAATGGCTGCAAACCCACTAAAGGGATCGGCGTCAAATCGACTTCGTCATGGCCGGGCTTGCCCGGCCATGATCGTTTCTGCGGCCGGACGAGTAGCGCTTTGATGTCGGGCAGGGGCGGCGAAGCGAGGCGCTAGCGGATCGGCGCGCCTTCGGCGGACTCGCTGCTGCAATGCCGGAACAACGACATCATGCAGCGATAGGCGCGCTGCATCCGGTTGGGATGCGACGCAGCGAGGCTGGGGTCGGGTGGCGCGGCCTGAGCGGCAATCGCCGCGTTCTGCTCCTCTTGGGTAAGCGGCTCGCCGGCCGGTAGCGACTGGTCGCCCGACGATCCGCTGAGCACGCCGCGTGCATTGCGCCAACCTTGCCGCGACGCATTCACTGCGCGGCCGCCAAGTTCCACGAGCGTCTTGGGCGCGTTGCCGTCGCCTTTCGGCTTATCGAAGGCTTTCTGTTCGCCCTCGATCTTGTCGGTGAGCTTCTTGACGTGAGGGTCACTAGCCAGATCCTCGGGCATCGGCCCGTCATAGCTGTAGACCTTCTCCACCCCATTGCAGGACGGTGAGTTGCGCTCCGCCGAGCAGGAGGCGTGATGACCTTCCTTGGCGGTGCGCACGACGCAGTAGAGCTTCAGCGCGTCGCTCGCCTTGCCGCCTCCAGCCTCGACCTTGCAAACGTAGGTTTGGTCCGGCCCGGTACAATGAACGCAATAGGCTGCCTGGTCGGCAACGGACGGCGCCGTCGCCCAGGCGGTAACGCCCGCAGCAATGGCCGCGTGCAAGAGCGGTCTTTGGCAAAACTGCCAAACCATGGTGCAGGCGTCCCCCTCCTGATTGCCTAGAAGTTTAGCACAGGGATCGTGGCGTAAGCGGGCGAAAACCTGGAATTAATGTGCAACTGCGGCTGTGTCCGCAAGCCGGCCGGTCCCTTCATAATTGGCAGATGAGGTCAGGGTCGCCATTTGTCCCGCAACGGCAGGGGCTTGATGGTGAGGAGGGCATCTCCGCGCAGGCTCAACGCGAGGGAGCGAGGTTGACCGCCCACCACCGGATCATTAAGCCTTGCGGGTCTGGAGACGTGGCCGAGAGGCTGAAGGCGGCGGTTTGCTAAACCGTTATACGGTCAAAAGCCGTATCGAGGGTTCGAATCCCTCCGTCTCCGCCAAAAAGCCTCTTATTTCTGCGAAAAATATGGGATCTGACGCCAGCTACCCCTATTTTTACCCAGAGGGGCTACCAGGGACCTAGCGCAGCTCCACCCCACCGCTTGTAGATGAACTCAACGCCTGCGGCCTCAAGCGCGGCCATCAGGCGAGCCACTGTTTCGGCGCTCACCTCTCCGGCTCTCAAGCTCAAAGTCGGTCACTGTTGACCGTGCGGTCCCGGGTGGCGTCGAGGGTGAGCGACTCACAAGCTTCTCAATAAGCCCCGCCGATTGCCCATCGTGGTAGCAGCCCTTTGGCCCCGCCGTTTCCCAGCACCCTGGACAGCTGATCAGATAGCGGCGGCTATGTCGTGAAGGACGCGACCGGCCCGATGCTGTCCGGGCCTTGCAGGTCGGTTACCGGGAAAAACACGTGATGCTGGTTTGATGAACGCCGTTCCACGTTGCTGGTTGCTGGATTGCCCGGGCCTCGGCCTCCGTATCTTTACACACTTTGTCGCTGACATTGCCGTCGGGAAAGTGCGCGACGCAGCAAACCTCGTGAGCGACAGGTTGGGCCTGAGTCCCGGCGGGCTTGTCCTGGGGCTTGGCGTTCGGGTCGACCACACAGCCGCAGCATTTCTTGCCGCTTTTCAGTTTCTCGCAGACTCGCTTGAAGCCACCCTTGCAGCCGCCGCCCCCACCTGGCTGCTGGATGGTGCACTCCGAGAGTCCGTATCCTCGTCTGTATTTTTCTTCTTCTTGTGGTGCTCGTCATCGTTCCCTTGTTGGTCGTCGTCGTCGTGGTGTTTGCCGCTGCTGTTGCCGCATACGACCTGACCGTTCACAAGCCCACATTTCAAGCCGGCTTGCAGAGGCAGCGGTGAAAACACTGGCGCTTGGAAATGGGGAGACGCTTTCGCTCCTCCAATAAAGCAAACCAGTGCAGCAGCCAGTGACGCAGTCAGAAGGTGGGAAAGGTTCATCGATTTCGCCCCTGCCAGAGATAGCACCACGCGGAGTTTTGCATATCACTCCGTGGCGTTCTTATAAATGACGGCCTCGGTCGGCGCCCTATTTATATCCGCCATGCCGCAACTGATGCAGCGCGCGCAAATCTTCTTCGGCTAGCCTAATCCATCGATCCCCGTCGGACGGCAGCCCAAAGATTGCACGACAAGCATCCGGTCAGGCGCTCGCCTCCATTGTCGATCTCGATCAACTCTTGGCCCGCAGTTATGGCAGCTCATACCGATAGGCAAGCTGGCTCCTCGGTGAAGGGCACCTTCCCGCCGCGACGCTCACGCGGTATCTCGATGAAGCGTGGCTTGGTGCGGGCTGCGATCTCGCGACCGAGTTTTACGCGGTCACTCATGGCTTCGATAATCCACGCCCAATGATCGGCATCAACGGACAACCTTGGAACGTCAGCACCAATTGGCAATTGCGCGTTCAGTGGCTTGCTCATGTCGCCGGATGACCCGAAGCGGTCATCTGTAGGCGATCGCCAAAGTCGAAGGCGTCAGCATCCCACAAACGACCTTCGCTCAAGTCACAGGTTTTGCCGACAGATGATAGTGGAGTTGCAACGATGGCGCGCCTACAGAAGAACGCCGAGAGCCAACGGGAAACTGCAAAGAGCAACGGAGTCATTTCGATGTCTGTGTTTCTCGACCCCGATAAATCGCCTGCCTCCGCCAAACTTAGGATACGAGTGAGCGTAACCATATGAGGTCTCCCATGAGACTCGGGAGCGCAAGACCATCTTGAGCTGAAGAAGATTCTAGTTTGTCGCTCAAATTGGCGCGGTGGGATTTGTCACGTTATGGCAATTAACGTCTGTCGTTGGCACTTAGCCGGCATCGCTACCGACTTTGAGAATGTCCGCTCTTGGGGGGTGAAGGGACATCACTGATCGGCGCTCTAGAAGTCCGCTAATGACCCTTAGCGGACATGGCCCGTGGGTTCGCCGCAAAAAAGGCGCAAAAAGAACCCAAAGGATTTTGCGGTTCGATCTTAGCGGCGCGAAGGAGCGGAAAGCCAAACCCACCCCAACGCTATTAAGCTGCAACTACCCGCCAACAGCCATCGTTCAACATCCTGAGACTTCCTGTGCAGGTTCCTTTGACTGCAACGGGAGTGTGTGGGTGGGACCGCACTAAAGACGAAAAGCCTGTTCACGGAGGAAGCAATGGAACGCAGAACTTTTTTGGCAGGCGGTGCCGCGGCTGCCGTCGGATTGAGTTCCCAGCCTGCCGCTGCTCAATATTTCGACAATGCGTGGTCAAGTCGCCGCCGGCCAACCACTCGCCCCGAGCGACATCGAAGCGGCCGTCGCGCGGCTGCGCAAGCAATTTCTCGCCGAGTTCGATCCTGCCTATGTCGAGAACGTCATCGTCCCCCATTTCTCGTCAGCGTCTATGACGGGGAGCGCCTGTGGCTTCCGATGATCAGCGTCGAGCTCACCAAGGAGAATGCGCTGCCTTACGATCTGTGGGGACTCTTGAGCGAAACCTGGAAGCCCGCGCCCGAGGACGGCGTCACCGTATTCCTCCAAGGGCTGGAGAAGCGCGGCCCGCATAACGGCGCAAGCGCATCTACATGACGGCGGTGACGCCCGACCTTTATCGCCCGATGTACGGCGACAAGGTGGTGCATTCTTCGACAAGCTGCTCGGCGATGCCAATGCCGGCAAGCCGCTGATGCGGCCCTATCTCGAAAGCTATTTCGACCTCTATTGGGACCTGCATCTGGGCGTCAAACCCGATGCGGTTCCGCCGCAGGTCCAGATCGGCGAGGCCTTCAACACCGTGCTGGCCTATCGCGATCCGACCCAGAAGATCGTCTACGACAACTATATGATGGTCCGGGCGAACCTCGCCTTCCTCAAGGAGTGGATCGACGACAGGCTCGCCGATATCAAGAGCGGCAAGACGCCGAACCCGGAAAAGACCTTCGCCTATTACTGGATCAAGAATGCCGGGAACGGGGAGTATTTCGCCCACAAGGACGTCGTGTTCGAGGTATTCCACAATTTCGTGGCGCTCAGCCAATGGGGCAACACGATGTACAACATCATGCTCAAGCTCGCCAAGGACACCGGCGACCCCGACACGCGCGCCTGGTTCAAAAAGACGATGGAAGGCAATCCCGACGATGCCGGCGGCAAGGCCTTCACACCGCTCGAGCGGTTCGTCATGGAGCTGTTCCGCACCATCACGCCGAATGGCGGCAGCATCTCCGCGATGGCCGAGGTGAGGACGCCGCCTTATGAGCGGCACGGCTACGTGGTCAGCCCGCACAAATCGACGAGCTTCGATCCGGTGCAGTGGAAGGACCCGGAAAAATTCAACCCGGATCGATACAAGAGCGCGCCGACCAGCCACGACATCAACGAGGACAAGTGCGATCAGATCGGCTTCGCCAAATGCCCCTTCAGCACCGGCGTTCGAGGTGGCGGACGGGCGCAAGGCAGCGATCAACAACAGCGGTTTCGGCACCGTCTACGGCATCGTCGACGGCAAGCCGCTGCCGGTCTGCGACTATGCGGGCTTTGCGCCTTTCGGCTTCGGCTATCGCCGCTGCCCCGGCGAGCAGCTCACCATCCAAGTGTTCGAGGATTTTCTGCGCAAAGTCTGGAAGAGCGGAATCGAGTTCCAAAAGCTCGACATCGCCAATCCCGAGCCGCTGCCCATCGGGCCGACCACGGTCATCGGCGACAATGTCGGCTTCACGCGATCTGCTTTTGCCTAAGCCGTCCCAATTTTCACTCCGCCCAAGCAGGAACAAGGAAGGAAACGTCAATGAAGTATCCGCGGCATTGTTGATTGTGTTCGCGGTCATGCTGTGTTGGGCCGGCTCGGCGAGGCCGGCAAGAGGAAATGCGCGGAGGATTATCGGAGGTTTTGCAGCCAGTGGGGGCTTAACACCCGAGGGCTTGGAGAACTGCATGCGCCGCCACGGCGACCAGCTGAGCAATGCCTGCGTCAGAGGATTGATCCAGGCGGGTGCGGTCTCGCAAGCCGAGGTGGATCGCAGGAGAGCGGCGCTCGGCCGCTAATGAAACCAAGGGAGGAAAAGCGTCATGAATAAGCTATTGGTCGGTTTCGGGTTGGTCGCCGCCATTGCCGTTGCTGCGTCGACGGTCCGTGCGGAAAGCGGGTTGGAAAACTGCTACGTGTCAGGGGACGGCCGATGCTCGAAACGGACATGTCCCTCGATCGGGCCGAACGGCGACTTCGTCGTTATATCGCCCACCAATTGAGCGGCCCGGCTGGAAACTCCGTTGGTCCGACCCCTACCCACTGCATTCGAACCGCCTGCGAAGCCTCGGCCATCGTCTGCCACCACTAGTTTTGTTTCAACGAGGAAGCAAGCCAATGACGGAATTTAATCGTCGGCACGTGCTTACGGAAATCCTATGCGGCGCCGTGGTCGCCACTGTCGGTTTGACCGCTATACCCAAAG
>CAVVSX010000015.1:0-95530 GCA_963750975.1 uncultured Alphaproteobacteria bacterium
ATCTGATTATTTCTCCTCGGCGCGGACGAACTGGGCGAGCTTGTCGCCCGCGGCGTCGAATAGCGTGAGCGTGGCGTCGTCCTGCTCGAAGCTCTTGGCGGCCTCGAGCGTGGCGAAGAAGCTCGTTTCCAGCTCGTCAGCCCTGGGCAACCTTTCCGCGTCGAGCCGAGCGGGCCGATCTTGATATGATCGCCGTCGATGGTGTAGCCGCCGAAGAAGCGGTTGCACCCGCCAAACCCGCTGATCTTGCCCTCGGGTCCGAACTGCACGCTCATATGCACGCCGGAGGGAATGTCCAACGCGGTCATGAAGCTCGGATTCCATTTGCTCCCGCCGAGATCGACGCCCATCGTCATACCCGCCGTTCCAACCGCCAGAACCAAACCCAAAAGCGGCATGTCATCTTCCTCTCTCGCAATGCAGTTGTTACGTCATGGCTTCGCGGCAGTGTCGCCAGCGGCAGTCGCGTTGATCTTGTCGTTGATCCAGTCCTTGTAGGACGAGACTTTGGTGTAGACGCCGGGGAACACGCCGTCGGCGCAGGAATGGCCCCAGCTCACCACGCCGACCTGCACGAACTTGCCCTGGAGCTTGGCGACCAACGGGCCGCCGCTGTCGCCCTGGCAGGAATCGGCACGCTTGTCCTTGCCTTCGGCGCAGATATTGCGCTCGACGTCGATGGTGCTGGTCGGACCGCCATAGCCCACGCTCTTATAAAGGGTCGCGCAGTCATGCACGTCGACTTCGACCAGGTCGGCCGCCCGCAGCTGCTCGGGCGAGTTGATCTCCTCGGCCATCGCTTGCGCCGCTTGCGGATTGACCTGATGCAACTGGGTCGCAAGATCGATATCGCCGATGTCGAGCAGCCTCCCCCAGCCGCTGACGGTGTAGCTCGGCGCCGCATCCGCATTCGCGCTGTGCAAAGTCGCGTCGACCTCGGGCGCGGCGATCTCGATCGGCTTGATGATGCCGATCGGCCGCTTCAGCTTGACCAGCCCGATATCGTAGCCCTTGGATTCGTAGTCCGCATTCGGAATGACCTGCTCGACCTTGACGGTCTTTAGCTTGCTGCGATGGACGCTGCCGTAACCAACCTCCATCTCCTCCGGCTTATTGGCGACGCCATCGTCTTCCAGACAATGGGCGGCGGTCAGCACCCATTGCGGGGCGATCAGCGAGCCGCCGCACCAGCTCACCCAGCGATCGCCGTTGGCGTCGGCCCATGATCTGGTCAGAAAGACCTGCCAGGGGATCTGGCCCTCTTCGACCGGCTGGCCGTTGACGATCATCTCGCTGTTCTTGCCGGCATCGTCCGCGGCGAGCGCGGGCCCGGCAAGGCCGACTGACAGGGTCAAGAGGGCAAAAAGCTGACAGAAGACGCTGCGTCCAGTCATGGTGGTGACTCCGAGTTTATCGACGATACGAAGCCGCATATTTGGGGAGGCTCATTCAACAGGAAGCGCCTATTTTATCGGGGTCCAAGCAGCCTTCACATTAAATCTTTGCAACCGCCGGGTAATGCAGCCAATTCTTGCTGCAACGCGGCAATATCGAGGCTGACACATGACTGTCACCGAATTCACGCCGGTCGCCTCCACCCTCGGCGGCGCGCTGATCGGCGTCGCCGCAGTGATGCTGCTGGCGCTGAACGGGCGTATCGCCGGCATCAGCGGCATCATCGGCCGGCTGCTCCCGCCTTACGCGGGCGCCGACCCAATCGGCGCCGCTTGCATCGTGCTCGGCCTGATCGCCTCGCCCCTGCTCTATCAAGCGGCGGCCGGCGTCCCGTTCGCGCAGACCGTGTCGGATCAGGGAGCGCTGATGGCGGTCGCGGGACTGCTGGTCGGGTTCGGCACCGCCACTGGCGGCGGCTGCACCAGCGGACACGGGGTGTGCGGGGTCGCCCGGCTGTCGCCGCGCTCGGTGCTGGCGACGGTCATCTTTATGGCTACCGGCTTCGCCACGGTCTACCTGATGCGTCACGTGATCGGAGGCTAAGCCATGCGCCAAATCGCCAATTTCCTCGCCGGTCTCATCTTCGGTCTGGGCCTGTTGATTTCGGGCATGGCGAACCCGGCAAAAGTGCAGAACTTTCTCGATCTTGCCGGCAGCTTCGATCCCAGCCTGATCTTCGTGATGGCGGGCGCGCTCGCGGTGACGTTCATCGGCTACCGGCTGGTGTTGCGGCGGGAGAGGCCGGTCCTCGCCGAGCGATTTTATCTCCCGGCCGGCAGCATCATCGATGGGCGATTGATCTTTGGCGCGGCGCTGTTCGGGGTCGGCTGGGGACTTTCGGGTTTCTGCCCCGGCCCGGCCATCGTCTCGCTGCCGCTCTTGGCCAAGGGCACGCTGATCTTCGTGCCGGCGATGCTCGCAGGCATCGCCATTGCCCGCCTGCGCATGCAGGCAAAGGCGTCGCGTTCCGGTCCGCTGGCGCAGCCCGAGTAGCGATAGCCCGAGCCTAGATGCGGTACTTTTCCCGGGGCGACCCCTGGGCAATCTTGGTATAATCCCCCCGCGGACCCAAGATGCGACTGACCAAGCAGACGAGCTACGCGATACGGATCCTGATCCACTGCGCCGTTGCCGGTGACGGCTATGTGCGCGCCGCCGATATTGCGCGCCAAGACGGCATCACCGAGTACAACGTCGCGAAGATCGTGCCGATCCTCGTGCGCGGCGGCTTCATCGCCACCAGCCGGGGCCGTGCCGGCGGACTGAAGCTCGCGCGGCCGGCAACCGAGATCGGCATCGGCGATGTGCTCCGGGTCACCGAAGCCACCCATGTCGAGGCCGAATGCACGGGCGGCACATCGCTCCCCTGCGGCATCAAGCGGGCAGCGCCGATCAACCGGCTGCTCGGCGAGGCGTTGCAGGCGTTCATCGGCGTGCTCGACCGGCATACCCTGGCTGAGCTGATCAGTGCGCGGCCGCCCGATGCCACCTTGCTGGAGCTCACGCCGAAGAAAAAACGCCGCGCCGCGGCGGCAGCGAGCTGCTAGCGGCTTGCCCTTGCGGTCTTTTGCCCGCGCGCCCACAATAATCGGAGTTGGCCGCGTGGCCGCAACTCGGCTATGCAAAGCCGGCTCAATTGAAGACCCCGTAGCTCAGTAGGATAGAGCACCAGATTCCTAATCTGGGGGTCGCGCGTTCGAATCGCGCCGGGGTCGCCATTTCCTCTTCGTCAGACTGCCATTCGCAAGAGGCGCCACATGCGCGCCGTCACCCAGCCAAAGCGGGATCATGACAAGAAGGAAGCGATCCCGGTTCGTGACGCGCGGCGATCTCGGCACGCTTGCGCTCGGGCGCATGCTGCACGCGGCTGGATTGCGGCAACGAACTCCCACCAACGATCTGGTTGTCAGCCTTACCTCGTTTCCGCCCCGCATCGGCAAGCTGCATCTCGTCATCCAAGCGCTGCTGCAACAGTCGCTGCGACCACGCAAGGTCGTGCTCTATCTCTCGCTCGATGAGTTTCCCGATCGGCACGTTCCCGCGCAACTCGGCCGGCTCCTGGGCGATCAGTTCGAGATCCGCTACGTCAGCGGGAACCTGAAACCCTATAACAAGCTGTTGTTCGCGCTCGAGGCTTTTCCGGAATGCTGGATCGCGACGTTCGACGACGATCGGCTCTATCATCGTCACTGTCTCGCGCAATTGTGGGACGCCGCGAAGGCGTATCCGCGAACGGTCGTCTGCGCCGTCGCCCGCCGCATGGTCGTCAAGGACGGGCAATTCCTGCCTTATCTCGAATGGCGCAAGGTTCGCTCCGGCGATGCGAGTTTCTGGCTATTTCCAATCGGCAGCTGCGGCATCCTCTATCCGCCGGGCTCGCTTGATCCGCTGATCGGCGACCGGACGCTGTTCCAAGATCTCGCGCCCCTCCAGGATGACATCTGGTTCAAGGCCATGAGCCTCAGACAGAATACGCCCTGTCTCGCCGTCGGTGGCGACGGACTGATGCCGCTGCTCGAATTCGAGGACAAGACCCGGCTTTGGACACTGAATGAGGGTGGAAACGATGAGGTGTGGCGTCGGGTGCTCGGTCATTTCGGCATGACCCCCGACACTATCGCGGCGCAGGAAATGCAGCTCAACGCTGGGGCTGGCGTCAGCCAGCGGGCTTGACGCCGCTCAGCTTGCTAGCGGGTCGGCATCGGCGTGTCGCCGCGATAATCGTAGAAGCCGCGCTTGGTCTTGCGCCCGAGCCAGCCGGCCTCGACATATTTCACCAGCAGCGGACAGGGGCGGTACTTGGAATCGGCCAGCCCCTCATACAGCACCTGCATGATCGACAGGCAGGTATCCAGGCCAATGAAATCGGCAAGCTGGAGCGGGCCCATCGGATGATGCGCGCCGAGCCGCATGGCGGTATCGATGGCATCGACCGAGCCGACGCCTTCATACAGCGTGTAGACTGCCTCGTTGATCATCGGCAGCAAGATGCGGTTGACCATGAAGGCGGGGAAGTCCTCCGACACGGCGACCGTCTTGCCGAGCAACTCGACGAAATCCCTGGTGCGGCCGAAGGTGACGTCCTCGGTGGCGATGCCGCGGATCATCTCGACCAGCTCCATCACCGGCGCGGGATTCATGAAATGCAGGCCGATGAAGCGCTCCGGCCGGTCGGTCGCGGCGGCCAGCCGGGTGATCGAGATCGACGAGGTGTTGGTGGCGACGATGGCGTCGGGCTTGATGAAAGGACACAGCGCCACGAAGATCTTGCGCTTGACGGTCTCGTCCTCGGTGGCGGCCTCGATCACCAGATCGGCGGCGCCCAGGCCTTGCAGCGTCTCGGCGTAGGTGATGCGCGAGAGCGCCTTCTTGCGCTCTTCGTCGCTGATCTTGCCGGAGGCCACCTGGCGGGCGAGGTTCTTGTCGATGATGGCGAGCGCCGCATCGACCTTCTCCTTGACGATGTCGTGCATGACGACGTCGTAGCCGGACAGCGCGACCACATGGGCGATGCCGCCGCCCATCTGCCCTGCGCCGATGATGCCGATTTTGCTGATGGGAGCCATGTCAGAATCGCCTTTCGCGGCCGGATCGGCGCGGAGGCCTGAGCCCTGCACTATGTCGTCCATGGTCATTCCTCTTGCACCCGCTCTACCTAATACCCTGCCTTTTTGAGCTCGGCGTCGAGCTCCGGCAGCACCGTGAACAGATCGCCGACGAGGCCATAGTCGGCGACCTGGAAAATCGGCGCGTCGGCATCCTTGTTGATGGCGACGATCACCTTGGAGTCCTTCATGCCGGCGAGATGTTGGATCGCACCCGAGATGCCGACGGCGATATAGAGGTCAGGCGCCACGACCTTGCCGGTCTGCCCGACTTGGTGGTCGTTCGGCATATAGCCGGCATCGACGGCGGCGCGCGAGGCGCCCACCGCCGCGCCGAGGCGGTCGGCCAGCGGCTCGATGAGTTTCTTGAAATTATCGCCGGATTGCATGCCGCGCCCGCCGGAGACGACGATGCGCGCCGCGGTCAGCTCGGGCCGCTCGCTGACGCTGATCTCGGAGCCTTCGTAGCTCGACAGCGCGACAGGCGGCGGCGGCGTGACGGCTTCGATCGGCGCCGAGCCCCCCTCGCCCGCGCTAGCAAACGCGGTGGTGCGCACGGTGCCGACCACGATCTTGTCGGAGGTCTCGACCGTCTCCAGCGCGTTGCCGGCATAGACCGGCCGCACGAACGTGTTGGGTGACTTCACCTCGACGATGTCGGAAATTTGCGCCACGTCGAGCATGGCGGCGACCCGTGGCAGCACGTTCTTGCCCATGGTGGTGGCGGGAGCGAGCAGCACGGAATAATTCTGCATCAGCGGCTTGACCACCGCGGCGGTCTCTTCGGCCAGGCGCTGCGCGAGATGCGGGGCTTCGGCGATGAGCACCTTGCGCACGCCGTCGAGCTTGGCGGCCTCTTCCGCGACAGCGCGACAGCCGTCGCCGACCACGAGGACATCGACGTCGCCGCCGAACGCGCGCGCCGCCGTGACCGCCTTGCCTGTCGCCGGCGCGAGGCTGCCATTGTCGTGCTCTGCCAAGAGAAGGACGGCCATCTAGAGGACTCCCGCCTCGTTCTTCAATTTGTCGACCAGCGCCGCGACGTTATCCACCTTGATGCCGGCCTCGCGGGTCTTGGGCTCGGCGATGGCGATCACCTTCAGCCGCGGCGCGATATCGACACCGAGCGCCTCGGGCGTGGTCTCGTCGATCGGCTTCTTCTTCGCCTTCATGATATTTGGCAGCGACGCGTAGCGCGGCTCGTTCAGCCGGAGATCGGTGGTGACCACGGCCGGCTTGGCGAGCACCAAAGTTTCGAGACCGCCATCCACCTCGCGCACGACTTTGACCTTGGCGCCGTTCAGCTCGATCTTCGAAGCGAAGGTGCCTTGCGGCCAGCCGAGCAGTCCCGCCAACATCTGACCGGACTGGTTGCAATCGTCGTCGATGGCCTGCTTGCCCATGATGACGAGATCGGGCTTCTCGTTCTCGACCACGCGCTTCAACAGCTTCGCCACGGCCAGCGGCTCGACGCTCTGGTCGGTCTTCACCAGGATGGCGCGGTCGGCGCCCATGGCCAGCGCGGTGCGCAAGGTATCTTGCGATTTTGTGCTGCCGATCGAGACGGCAACGACCTCGGCCGCCTCGCCCCGCTCCTTGATGCGGACGGCTTCCTCGACGGCGATCTCGTCGAAGGGATTCATCGACATCTTGACGTTGGCGAGGTCAACTCCGCTCCCGTCCGACTTGACGCGGACCTTGACGTTGGAATCGACAACCCGTTTCACGGGAACGAGAATCTTCATGCGGCCAGTGTTCCCCGCACGTTAATGGCCGGCCCCCCTAGCCCAGCCATCTCGCACTTGCGAAATGGCGGCGACCGTACTGCCGAGCATGCGGCAAGTCAATGGTTTCAGGCCATTTAATGAGGGGTTTTACGCGCCGCCCCGGGTCTTGTCGAACAACACTACACCGCGCCGCCGCATGAACAGGATCAAGGTCGCGCCGGCCAAAAGACCGCCGATATGGGCCCACCAGGCCACGCTTTCCTCGCTCTGGAATAGGAGGTTGCCGAACTGGGCGGCGATCCAAATGCCGAGCGCCCAGGCGGCGGTGATCCTGATCGGAATGCGCCAGAGCGCGAGCACCCAAACCTTAACCTTGGGGTGCAGAATGATATAGGCGGCGATGACGCCGGCGACCGCGCCGGAGGCGCCGATCAGCGGCAGATCCGAGGTGGGGTTCATCCAGGAATGCAGCACGGCGGCGAAGATCCCGCACATCAGATAGAACATAATGAAGCGGAGATGGCCCATGGCGTCCTCGATGTTGTCGCCGAACACCCAGAGGAACAGCATGTTGCCGAGGAGATGGATCCAGCTCCCGTGCAGGAACATGTAGGAGATGAGCGTGAAGCGCTCGGGCACGAAGGCGCCGTTGGCGAACACCGCCGCGGGGCTGGCCCCGCCGGCCATCAGCTTCGCCGGGATGACGGCAAAGGCCGCAGTGTTCTCTTCGTCGAGCGGAATGACCCAGCCGGTCTCGAAGATCACATAGACGGCGACGTTGAGCAGGATCAGCGCCACCGTCACATATTGAAAGTGGATGCGCTTCAGAGGGTTGGTGTCATGGAGGGGAATGAACACGGATACATGATCCCCGCGTCAGCGGTTCTTGCCCGGCACCCACGTCACGTCCGACTTGCCTTTGTCGTTAGCGAAGCGCGCCGCGACGAACAGAAAATCCGATAGCCGATTGATGTAGCGCAGCGCGGCGTCACCGACGCTCTCGCCCTGCCTTGCCGCGAGCGCCACCATCAGCCGCTCGGCCCGGCGCGAGATGGTGCGGGCGAGATGCAGATGACTCGACGCGGGCGAGCCGCCCGGCAGCACGAAGGAGCGCAGCGGCTCAAGCTCGCGATTGAGCGTGTCGATCTCGCTCTCCAGTCGCGCCACCTGCGCGTCGGTCACTTGCAAGCGGCCGCGCGCGTCCTTGGTCTCGTCGGGAAAGCAGAGATCGGCGCCGAGATCGAACAGATCGTTCTGGATGCGCGCGAGCATGGCGTCGAGCGACGGCGGCCCGTCTTTGGTGTAGAGGCGAGCGATGCCGATGGCGGCATTGGTTTCATCCAGCGTGCCATAGGCCTCGACGCGCAGATCGTATTTCGACACGCGGCGCCCCGAGCCGAGCGCGGTCGTGCCGTCGTCGCCGGTGCGCGTGTAAATCTTGCTGAGAACGACCATCCACCACCCGCCTCGCAGGCAACGGCCTGCGGGACTGTCGAGTTTTGTTGCAGTCTAGCGTAGCGGCGCGCCGGGGCGGGTCAAGCCTTCGTTACACGGGCGAAATTACTTGCGGGCCAGATAGATGGCGGCCATCACGAGGCAGAGCGCGATGAATTGCAGCACCACTCGCCAGCGCATCAGGAGTTGGCTCGTATTCGGGCTGCCGCCCTTGAGCATGTTCCAGAGCCCAGCCAGAAGCACGACGGTGACGGCCGCAAGCGCGACGGGAATGGCGAATCTCGTGAGCGTTTCCATGATCGATATCCTGGGGCCGCGGCTCGGCGGGCGTTAGCGGAGGAGCACTCTAGTTCCGCGTGGCAATCGCGTCGAGCGCCCGTGTCGGCAGGAGGCGGCGAAACAGGGCCGCCGCATAAGTCGGGATGGTAACGTAATAACGCGGCTTCGGGTTGCGGCTTTCCAGCGCGTGAACGAGCTTCAGCGCCACCGCCTCGGGTCCCAGCTTGAAGGTCTGGCTGCCGCCCTCCTCGAGCCTGGCGATGCGGGTGCGGTAAATCTCGCGATGCGCCGAGGTTTCCAGATCGATATTGCGGCGATAGGCGTCGAGCGCGTGCTCGAGGAAGCGCGTGGCGATCGGCCCCGGCTCGATCAGCACGATCTTGATGCCGGCCGGCGCCAGCTCAATGCGGAGGCTATCGGCCAGCGCCTCGATGGCGAATTTCGAGGCGCAATAGGCGCCGCGATAGGGTGCCGCCACGAGACCTAGCACCGAGGAGCAGAACACGACGCGCCCCTCGCCTTTGGCCCGCATCGCCGGGATCACGCGGCGGGTGAGGTCGTGCCAGCCGAACACGTTCGCCTCGAACTGGGCGCGGAGCACGTCGGGTGTGAGATCCTCCACCGCGCCGGGCTGGCCATAGGCGCCGTTATTGAACAGCGCGTCCAGCTTGCCTCCGGTCGCCTGCAATACCTGATCGGCTGCAGCGGCGATGGAGTCCGGTTCGGCGTAATCGAGATAAAGACTCTCGACCCCCTCCTCGTCTCTCAGCCGCGCAATGTCTTCAGGCTTGCGCGCCGTGGCAAACACGCGCCAGCCGCGTGCCTTCATCTCGCGCGCCGACGCCAGCCCGATGCCCGAGGAGCAACCCGTGATGAGGACGCTCCGCTTGCTCATTGCAAATTGAGCAGAAGGATCGCGGTATTGAGCCCGGTAGCAAAGCAAACCCAGAGCAAGAGCGGGACAAGGAGAACCGAAGCCAGTCGGCTCAGCCGGTCGAAGTAGACGATGGTGATGGCGATGGCGAGCAGAAACGCCATGATCACGCCGAGCCCGAGCGCGGGACTGTGCATGACGAAGAAGGCGACCGACCAGAGCATGCCAATCGCGAGCTGGGTGAAGAACCAGATCATGGCCAGCTTGCGGTCTTCCTCCTTGCCCGGCGCGCGCCAGACGAGCCACGCGGAGATCGCCGTCAGCGTATAGAGGAGGGCCCAAGCGATGGGGAAGGCGCTGTTCGGCGGCGCGAAGCCAGGCTTGGCCAGAGTCGCATACCAGTCGAGATTGGGCCGCGTCAGTGCGCCGCCGACTATCAAGGCGGCGGCGCACGCGGCGATCGCGATCAGCGGGATGGCAATCGAGCGTCTTGGTTGCGTCGTGGCAGACACGCGACAGTCTCCACCCCTAGATCGTAGGAAAAGCTAGAAGGCTTACTGCGCCGGCGGGGCCTCTGGCGGCATTGACTTCTGCTTGATGGATCTCAGTCCCGCGAAAAAGATGTCGGAGATGATTTTCTTGGCTTCGTCGTCGCTCTTGCCGTTGGCGTCGAAGGTCGCATCCCAATGGATCACCGTCCGGCTGGGATCGCGCTCATCGGGCTCGACCCAGAACTTCGCCGAGTAGTTTTTCACCGGCAACGGACCCTCGACGATCTCGTAGCTGTAGCTCGTGTCGTCGGACCCAGTGAGCTTCTCTTTGATGGTGCCGCCATTATCTTTGAGGGTCAGCACGCGGAAGGTCGTGTCGCCGTCCTTGCTCTCCTGGCAGTCGGCGATGGCCGGGTGCCAGTCCTTGATCGAGCAGAACTCCGAAATCGTCGACCAAATCACCATCATCTGTCCTGGCGCGGCGATCTTCTTGTTGACGTCGATCGCATAGGCCGAGCTGCTCGTGGCGACGAGCACCGCAAACGCCATGAAGACCAGCTTATTGCTACGCATGCGCTTTTCTCCCTGTGTGCTGCCGGCTTGCGGCCGGCTCCTGTTTTAGCCTTCCAGTAAACGTCTGGCGATGACATGCGCCTGGATCTCCGCGGCACCCTCGAAGATCGACAAGATGCGGGCGTCGCACAAGACCCGGCTCACCGGATATTCCAGCGCGAAGCCGTTACCGCCATGGATCTGCAGCGCGTTGTCGGCGGCGGCCCAGGCGGCGCGCGCGGCGAGCAGCTTGGCCATGCCGGCTTCGAGATCGCAGCGGCGCCCGGCGTCCTTCTCGCGCGCGGCAAAATAAGTGAGCTGGCGGGCGAGCAGAATCTCAGCCGCCATCATGGCGAGCTTGTCGGAGACGCGCGGGAAATTGACGATCGGCTTGCCGAACTGGATGCGCTCCATGCCGTAGCGCAGGCCGAGATCGAGCGCCGATTGCGCGACGCCGATGGCGCGCGCCGCAGTCTGGATGCGCGCCGCCTCGAAGGTCTGCATCAACTGCTTGAAGCCCTGGCCCTCGACCCCGCCAAGCAGATTGGCAGCAGAAACGGCGAAGCCGTCGAAGGAGATGTCGAACTCCTTCATGCCACGATAGCCGAGCACCTCGATCTCGCCGCCGGTCATGCCGTCGGCCGGGAAGGGATTGTCGTCGGTGCCGCGCGGCTTGGGCGCGAGGAACATCGACAGTCCGCGATAGCCCTTTTCCTTGGGATCGGTGCGGGCGAGCACGGTCATCAGATCGGCGCGGGCGGCGTGGGTGATCCAGGTCTTTTGCCCGGTGATGCGATAGACATCGCCGTCACGCACCGCGCGGGTCGTGAGCGAGGCGAGGTCCGAGCCGGTATTCGGCTCGGTGAACACCGCCGTCGGCAAGATCTCGCCGCTGGCGATGCGCGGCAGCCATTCCTGTTTCTGCGCGTCGGTGCCGCCGTTCAGGATCAGCTCCTCGGCGATCTCCGAGCGCGTGCCGAGCGAGCCCACGCCGATATAGCCGCGCGACAGCTCCTCGGAGACGACGCACATCGCCTCCTTGCCGAGCCCGAGCCCGCCATACTCCTCGGGCAGCGTCAGCGAGAACACGCCGAGCTCGCTCATCTGGGCGATGAGCTGCATCGGCACATATTCGTCCTTGAGGTGCCAGTCCTGCGCGTGCGGCACCACCTCGGCTTCGGAGAAGCGGCGCATCTCGTTGCGAATGTCCTCGAAGGTCTCGTCGAGACCCGGATCGCCGTAATTGGCGGCGGCGGCGCCTTGCGCGTGCTTGATCAGCTCGACGACGCGGGCGCGGACTTCGGGCGTCGAGCTTTGCATCAGCGCGCGGACCGAGGGGGTGAGAAACGCCGCTTGGTCCTGGTCCTTGACGCCGAGCTCATAGAGCCGCGCTATCTCGCCCTGGCTCATCATCACGCCGCCCGCGAGCTGGGCGGCATATTCGGCGGCACCGATCTGGGTGAGCAGGCTCTCCATCTCGCCGAACCGGCCCACGCCCTGCATGCGCTTGGCGTAGCTTGCGACCTGG
The DNA here is from genome assembly GCA_963750975.1 of uncultured Alphaproteobacteria bacterium. GTDB lineage: Bacteria > Pseudomonadota > Alphaproteobacteria > Rhizobiales > Methyloligellaceae > Methyloceanibacter. The sequence continues at coordinate 11,967 of CAVVSX010000015.1, forward strand.
ACCAGCGCCTCGACATAGGTGGCGATCCAGGCGAGGCCGTGGGCGGCGCGCTGCTCGCGCTCCAGCGCGGCATTGTCGAGCTTACCGCCGGAGGAGACCTTGGCGGCAACGGCGGCGATCGCCCGGTCGCGCAAGGCTGTGGCGGCCTTGGCCGTGTCGTCGAGCAGGGAGATCAGTTCCGGCGCGCTTGGCGCGCCGCGATTGGTGATGGCTTCGGCGACAGTCAAAACATGGCTCCTGGCATGGATTTTAGCGGTTCGGGCACACCGAAGCGTGCTCCGCGCCAGGAGTCAAACCTGAATTCTGGGCTTTGACGCGAGACGCCAGCTACGGCCTGGCGGTCTCGCCCTCGACCACGGTTTCCTGCACGACCCCGGACCAGCTCCTGGACGGCTCGGCCTCGGCCTCGGCCGTCTTAGCGGGCTCGGCCGGTTGCCTCGGGGTTTCGACCACCGTGGCCTCGACGATCTCGAGCGGCCTGATGGCGGCGAGCAGCTCATCGAGCTTGTTCAACGCCACATAATATTTGTTGGCCTGAAGCTGCTTCTCGACATCTGCGCGCAACTCAAGAATCGCGTCGACCAGGTCCTTCTTGACCAGCGGATTTTGCATCGTACTGCCCCCTCTATGACCGCAGCTCACGCCACTAGCTGAACCGCACCATCTTAGTGGGTTAGGACGCAGAGTCGATGCGTGATCCGCTTGCCGTGCCCCCATGAGCTTCGCTCATCACCAGGATGAGACATCTTCAATGTCGGTCTTTGGTGAGCGGGGTTATGCTGTTGAACAGAAACGAAGTTGAGCGAATACGGAGGAAGATATCGTGATGATGCTGAAGACGCTCGTCGTCGCGTTGGGCGTCACACTCTGGCTGCCGCTGGCAGCCCAAGCGGCAGAGGAACCGGCACAGTCCGCAGATTCAGCGACGCCGGCCAAGTGTCTGGAGGCGGCGGTGAACCCCGTCACCGGCGACGCGATCTGTGTCAATCCACGCGGGGCCCCGGTCGAGCCACCGCCAAAGGCGGCCTTTCAGCCCTGCAAGCCTCGAGCGCATGATAGCGACCCCTGGACCGTGTATGAGCACTCTTCCGGGTGCGGCGACTAGGGTCGCTTCCGTCGCAGCGAGACGGTCAGATGCTAGGCGTCGAGGCCTGTCCGCAGCAGAAGATGCGAGCGCTGTTTGTAGTTCATCCCGGCATCCGGCCTGAGCGCGGTCGAGAGCTGGAAGAAATTGACGATCATCTCGGCGAGATGATCCGCCGCCGGCGAACTGTTCCGGCTGCGCCGCAGCACAAACTCGAAATCGGGCAGCGCCGGAAGGCCTTCGGCGGCGCCAAGCGATTTGAGCGTGCCCGGCAGGTTGAATTCGGGGAAGATGGTGATCGCGAGGCCGGCTTCGAGCGCGGCGAGGATCCCGGCCGTCCCCGCGCTCTGAATCGCCAGCATCCATGTGCGGCCGGCCCGATCGAGCGCCTCCAAAGCGAGTTGCCGCCAACGGCAGAACGGCGGGTATAGCGCGAGCGGCGCCGGTTCGTCGGGACCGAGCCGCATGGCGCGCCCGGCCGCCCAGACGCGGCGCTCGCGGCACAACGAGACGCCGTCGCCTTCCCTAATCTCGTTGCTGACGATCGCCAGATCGAGCTCGCCCTCATCGAGCAGCGCGGAGATGTCGGGGCCGATGCCGAGCTCGATTTGCAGCCGGACCGCGGGGTAGCGGGCAGAGAATTGCCCGAGCAACGAGGAGAGCGTGTGGAGATCGAAATATTCAGGGGCGCCGATGCGGATCAGGCCGCCGCTGTCGCGGCCCAGGCGCTGCTCGGCTTCCTTGTACAAGGCAAGGATGCGCCGCGCGTAGGACAACAGAACCTCGCCCTGCTCCGTCAGCCTGACGCCACGCGCATTGCGTACAATCAGGCGCGAGCCGACCTGATCCTCAAGACGTTTGACGTGAAGACTGACCGCCGACTGGGTGAGATTGACCTCGCGCGCCGCCTTGGTGAAGCTGCCGGCGTCGCAGACGGCTACGAAGGTACGTAACAGGGCTGTGTCGTAAAGCATCGGTTATCGCCGCTCCGAGCACCGGCGTCGTCGCAATCCACGGAACAACGCCCTTTGAGACCACTCAAGTCAACCTGTAGCCTGTGTGTCAACTTATCGATTACGCCGGGGAAAGCTTCTCCGAATTTCCGGGCGATCATCGTGGCGTCAGCGAGAACACGAGCACGACCGAGCCGGCGAAGCTGCTCGCCGCGTTCGTCGTCGATACCGACGAAACAGAGCCGCTGACGACCTCCGGGAAATGACTCTCGTCAGCCGCCATAGCGCTCGGTACGGATGAGATTTGGCGCGACGCCGCTCATTATCGTGGCGTCGGCGGCCGCCTCGACAAAGGGATTTGAGCCACACACGAACACGTGCTTGGGCGCTTGCGGCAGCCTGGCGAGAAGCTCGGCCAGTATCAGGGTGTCCACCCGTCGCGCATAGTCGCGCGACCGCTTCGCCGGTTCACGGGTGAGCGCAAGCGCAAGCTCGAAGCCGTCGCCCCGCCCCTCGAGGGCGAGCAGCTCATAGCGAAAGAGGATTTCGTCGAAAGTCCTGGCGGAGACCAGCAACAACGCGGGCACGCCAGAGTTCTGACTGGCGCGATGGCGAATCATGGACATCAGCGGCACGACGCCTGATCCGCCGCCCAGCAGCAGAATCGGGCCGCCGTCGGCGGCCTCCCAGACAAAATGACCGCCGATTGGTCCACGCAGCTCGATGTCGTCGCCGACTGCGGCGACGTTGTGAAAGAACGGCGAGACCTCGCCGTCGTCGAGCCGCTCGATGGCGAGCTCGAGGCCGCCCGCAGTCTCAGGTGCAGACGCGATCGAATAGCTGCGCTCAGCCTGGTAGCCGTCTGGCGCGGTCAGCCGCACGTCAACATGCTGTCCGGCCCTGAATGCGAAGGGGCGAGAAAGCTCGAAGAAGAAACTTTTGATGCGCGGAGTGTCGGGAACGATGGCGGTGATTTTGGCTTGCTGCCAGCGCAAGCCATGTTCGCTGGGCAGATCAGCCGGCGTTTCAGTCACCGGTGAAGCGCTGCTCGCGCCAGGGGTCGCCATAAATGTGGTAGCCGCGCAGCTCCCAGAAACCGGCCTCGTCACGCTCGGTGAACTGAAGCCCGTTGATCCATTTGGCCGACTTCCAGAAATAAAGATGCGGCACCAGCAGGCGCGCCGGCCCGCCGTGATCGGGCTGCAGCGGCTTGCCCTCGTAGCGGAGCGCCACCATGGCCTTGCCGTCGATGAGATCGGCGGTCGGCACATTGGTGGAATAGCCGTCGAAGGAATGGGCCAGGGTGAAGGGCGTCGGCGGCGCGTCGAGCCCGGCCGCCGCCAGGATGTCATCGATCAGCACACCTTCCCAGGGCGTATCGAGCTTCGACCATTTCGTCACGCAATGAATGTCGCGGGTCTGCTTGGTCTGCGGCAGCGCGTTGAATTGCGCCCAGTCCCAACGCGCCAGGGGCTTCGGCCCAACCTTCAACGTAAAGGACCAGTCCTCGGTGCGGATGTGAGGCGTGGGACCGGCGGACAGCACCGGAAAATCTTCGGTGAGCGACTGCCCTGGGGGCAGCCGTTTGGCGATGTCCGGCGCTTGCTGCCGCCCGGTAAAGCCGCGCGTCACCATTTCAGCCCGTTGAGGTTGAGGAGCACGGCAAGTCCCGGTCCATGGAAGCCCACAGCTCCGAGTGCCTCGGAAACCCTAGCCGCCGTGCATCTGCTTGCTGGCCTCGAGCACGTCCTCGAAGGTGCGCAAGCCCGTGCAAGGCGCGCTCACAAGCACCGCCATGTTGCCGGGGCGATGCTCGTTCTTCCACATGCGCATATGCGCCTTGGGGATCTGCTCCCAGGGGAAGACCTCGCTCATGCACGGATCGATGCGCCGCTCGACCACGAGCTTGTTGGCCGAGCTCGCTTGCAAGAGATGGGCGAAATGCGAGCCCTGGATGCGCTTCTGATGCATCCACACATAGCGCGCGTCCATGGTGAGGTTGTAGCCGGTGGTGCCGGCGCAGAACACGACCATGCCGCCGCGCTTCACCACGAAGCAGGAGACCGGGAAGGTCGCCTCGCCCGGATGCTCGAACACGCTGTCGACGTTCACGCCCTTGCCGGTGACTTCCCAGATCGCCTTGCCGAAGGCGCGGACTTCCTTGTTCCAGGTGTCGTATTCGGGTGTGCCGACAGTCGGCATCTGGCCCCAGCATTTAAACTTGTTGCGATTTATGACGCCCTTGGCGCCGAGCGACATGACGAAGTCGCGCTTGTCGTCGTCCGACACGATGCCGATGGCGTTGGCGCCGGTGGTGGCGCAAAGCTGGACCGCCATCGAGCCGAGACCGCCGGAGGCGCCCCACACCAGCACGTTGTGGCCGGGCTTCAGCGTGTGCGGCCGGTGGCCGAACAGCATGCGGTAGGAGGTGGCGAGCACCAGCGTATAGCAGGCGGCCTCCTCCCAGGTGAGATGCTTCGGCCGCTCGAGCAGCTGGCGATCCTGCACACGGGCAAATTGCGCGAACGACCCGTCGGGCGTCTCATAGCCCCAGATGCGCTGCGACGGCGAGAACATCGGATCGCCGCCGTTACATTCCTCGTCGTCGCCGTCGTCCTGATTGCAGTGGATCACCACCTCGTCGCCGACCTTCCAGCGCTTGACCTTGGAGCCGACCGCCCAGACGATGCCGGACGCGTCCGAGCCAGCGATATGATAGGGGTTCTTGTGCACGTCGAGCGTGGACATGGGCTTGCCGAGCGACGCCCAGACGCCGTTGTAGTTGACGCCGGCGGCCATCACCAGGACGAGCACTTCATGGGAGTCGAGCTCCCAGGTCGGCACCACTTCCACCTGCATGGCTTCGTCGGGGGGGCCGTGCCGCTCCTTGCGGATCACCCACGCATACATGTTCTTCGGCACATGACCGAGCGGAGGAATCTCGCCGATCTGGTAGAGATCTTTGACGGCGCCCGCTGGCGCGGCTTGGGTCACTGCGGCTAGCGACATCTCATTCATCCGGTTGTTTCCCCCAGCTCGACGCACACCAATTAGGGCTGTTTTTGCACTGCGGTAATTGTCTGCTATTCATCTCGCGACTGCAACAATTTTGCGACTAGCACCCTTAACGCGCAAAAGCGCCCCAAAGGCGCCGCTGCTCCGCCCAAAACTTCATATTTTCGGCACACTGGCCGGACAGGCGAGGAGGGTTAGCAAAAAGCTGCGGCGATGCCCAGACTAAAACGGGCTTCGCTGCTGATGGACATCAAAGCGGAAGAGCACGCTCGCCCGCCATCAACCGGACTTCGATTGGGGCTCAATGGCAAATCTGATCGTCGTTGTGAGCCTGGTGGCATCGGCCGCATTCCTGTTCTGGCCAAAGCTCACCGGCTCGCCGGTCTGGCGGGCGACTGTCACGCCGCTCGCCTCCATCATCGGCTCAGGCTTTCTCGTCTCCCTGCCCCTGCTCGTGCACGATCTGGGCTCTTACGCCGTTTTTGGCATGGCCTTCCTCGTGGTGTTTTCCTATTTGCTCGGCGCCACCGTGCGCTTCAACATTCTGCACGGCGAGCCTCTGTTCGCCGCTGGCGGCCGGCAATGGTTCGAATGGCTCGAGAGCATTTCCCATCTTGCTCTGGCCCTCGCCTATTTCGTCTCGGTCACCTATTACCTCACTCTGCTGGCGGCGTTTCTGCTGAAGGCTTTCGGCATCGCCCATGCCCTCGCCGCCAAAGGCCTGACCACCGCTATTCTTCTCGGTATCGGGCTGCAGGGTCTGTTGCGTGGCCTGCATGGGCTCGAGGACGTCGAGGAATATGCGGTCGGACTCAAACTTGCCGTCATAGCTTCGGTGCTCGCGGGCCTCGCCTGGTTCAACCTGCACCTCGCCGCCACCGGGGCCTGGCACTTGCCGCATCTCGTGGCACCGTTGGGGTGGAGTTCGGTCCGGACCGTGCTCGGTCTGCTGATCGTGGTGCAGGGTTTCGAGACCTCGCGCTTCCTCGCCGGCGCCTATTCTCCGGAGTTGCGCGTGCGCACCATGCGTTACGCGCAACTGTTGTCGGGGGCGATCTATCTCGTGTTCTTCCTGCTGGCGATGGTCGCGCTCAACGAGCATGAGGTGGTGGACACCCAAGTCACGGGCATCGTCGCTTTGCTGAAGCCGGTGGCGAGCCTGCTGCCGATACTGATCATCGCCGGCGCCGTCTTCGCCCAGCTCTCGGCGGCCGTCGCCGACGCCATTGGCGCTGGAGGTCTGATCGAGGAGGCGAGCGGGCGGCGCATCGATCATCGCCACGCTTATCCCATCATCGCTCTCATCGGTATCGGCCTCACTTGGTGGCTTAATGTGTTCGGGGTGATCGCCCTTGCCTCGCGCGCCTTCGCCTTGTTCTACCTGCTGCAGTGCCTGGTCGCTGCCGGCGTTGCCATGCGGGCGCCGGGTCTCGGGCGTCGCACTCTCTCCGTCGCGGGCTTTCTGGCGCTTGCCGTCTTGGCGCTCGCCGTCGTCGTGTTCGGCGCCCCGGTAGAGGGGGCCGGATGACGATTTTCGCTCCGGGAGCGGCGCTCGTTGGTTGCAAGCCGGCTTGCGGTCGTGCTTCGATAGGATATTGATGCGCCGGGAGAAAGCCGATGGCACCGAGCGGGACAAAACGAGACAAGCCCTGGCTGTTCCGCACCTATGCGGGGCATTCGACGGCGACCGCCTCTAACGAGCTCTACCGGCGCAACCTCGCCAAGGGCCAGACCGGGCTCTCGGTCGCCTTCGATCTGCCGACCCAGACCGGCTACGATCCCGACCACCCGCTGGCGCGCGGCGAGGTCGGCAAGGTCGGTGTGCCGATCTCCCATCTCGGCGACATGCGGAGCCTGTTCGAGGGCATCCCCTTGGCCGAGATGAACACCTCGATGACCATCAACGCCACGGCCGCCTGGCTGCTGGCGCTCTATGCGGCGCTCGCCGAGGAGCAGGGCGCCGACAAAACCAAGCTCACCGGCACGGTGCAGAACGACATTCTGAAAGAGTATCTCTCGCGCGGGACCTACATCTTCCCGCCCGCGCCGTCGCTGCGGCTGATCAAGGACGTGATCGTCTACACCGCGCGCGAGATGCCGAAATGGAATCCGACCAATGTCTGCTCCTACCATTTGCAGGAGGCCGGAGCGACGCCGGCGCAGGAGCTGGCTTTCGCGCTGGCCACGGCCGAGGCGGTGCTGGACGAGGTCAGAGGCTCGGGCGAAATCTCCGAGGAGCATTTCCCGCGCGTGGTCGGCAGCATCTCGTTCTTCGTCAATGCCGGGGTGCGCTTCATCACCGAGGTCGCCAAGATGCGCGCCTTCGTCGATCTGTGGGACGAGATCGCCGAGAAACGCTACGGCGTGAAGGACCCGGCGCTGCGCCGATTCCGCTACGGCGTGCAGGTGAACTCGCTGGGGCTCACCGAGCAGCAGCCTGAGAACAACGTCTATCGCATCTTGCTCTCGATGCTGGCGGTGACGCTGTCGAAGAAGGCGCGCGCCCGCGCCGTGCAGCTTCCCGCCTGGAACGAGGCGCTCGGCCTGCCGCGGCCGTGGGACCAGCAATGGTCGCTCAGGCTGCAGCAGATCGTCGCTTACGAGACCGACCTGCTCGAATATGGCGACATCTTCGACGGCTCGGTGGAGATCGATCGCAAGGTCGAGGAGTTGAAGGATCAAGCCCGCGCCGAAATCGCCAAGCTTCAGGCGAAGGGCGGCGCCGTGGCGGCCATCGACTACATGAAAGAGGCGCTGATCGCCTCCAACGCCGCGCGGGTCGAGGCGATCGAGAAGGGCGAACAGGTGCTGGTCGGCGTCAACGCCTATACCGAAACCGAGGAGTCGCCTCTCTCCGCGAGCGGCATCGAGGGAATCCAGACCGTGCCGGAGTTGGTCGAGATCGGGCAGGTGGCAGCGCTCCAAGCCTGGCGGCAGCAGCGCGACGACAAGGCGGTGCGACAGGCGCTGGTCGATCTCAAAGCGGCCGCGGCGGAAGGGCGCAACATCATGCCGCCGTCGATCGCCGCCGCCAAGGCCGGCGTTACCACCGGCGAATGGGGCCAGGTGCTGCGCGAGGTGTTCGGCGAATATCGCGCACCGACCGGCATCCACGCCAAGCACGCAATCGACGAGGCGCGGCTCGAAGAGGTGCGCCGATTGGTGAAACAGGTTTCCGGCAAGCTTGGCCGCACGCTCACTTTCGTCGTCGGCAAGCCGGGGCTGGACGGGCATTCCAACGGCGCCGAGCAGATCGCCGTGCGCGCGACCGATGTCGGCATGGACGTGGTCTATGACGGAATCAGGCTGACGCCCGCTGAGATCGTCGAGCAGGCGAAGCAAGCGCAAGCGCATGTGGTCGGGCTGTCGATCCTGTCGGGCTCGCATGTCTCGCTGGTGCGCGAGGTGGTGCAGCGGCTGCGCGAGGCCGGGCTTGGCGATGTGCCGGTCGTGGTCGGCGGCATCATCCCGCCTGACGACGTGAACATCCTCAAGCAATGCGGGGCGGCGGCGGTCTATACGCCCAAGGACTTCCAGCTGAACGACATCATGACCGGCATCGTCGAGTTGGTGGACGCCAAAGCCGAAGCGCTGGTGCAGGTGAACGTTCCCGTGCCGCCGTTGCGCGCCCGCGAGAAAGTGCGTCTGTGAGCCGGACGTTCGCCCTTGCGGCGCTGACGCTCATTGCCGCCGTAGACTTCAGCTTGGCCGCCGATCGACCCCCCTGCCCGCAACGCACATCGCCTCGGGCAGCAACAGCGTGATGGTGGAAGGCAAGCAGGCGGCGCGGACCGGCGACGCGACGGGATGCGGGTCGACCGTGGTCGACGGCTCCTCCAACGTGTTCATCAACGGCAAACCGGCGGCGGTGCAGGGCGACGCTACAGGTTGCGGCGGCGCGATCGTCACCGGCTCGGCCAGCGTGTTCATCAACGGCAAGCCGATGGCGGCGTCGGGCGACGCCGCTCCGTGTCCCGGCAAATAATCCACATATCGCCATGCCCGGTTAATCGCGCGGGACAGCGTCTGCGCTTTGCCGCTAGACTGGCTCAGTCGCGGACCCAATTTCGGGGCGCCTGGCCACGGGGGAATCAATGAACTTTCGCTTGAGCACGCCGCGGCGCGAGACGTTTCTCGTGTCCGTCGTCATCGCAGTATTGGTGATTATCGGCATGATCGTGCCGCTGCCGTTCTTCACCGGTTACGGCCTCGGCCTGCTGCTGATCGCCTATCTGATCCTGCTGGCTGGGGTCCTGATGGACAATCTCTAGACCGGCGGCACCGAACCAGGCGCAGCTAGCCCTTTACCAGCCTGAGCATGGGCTCATCCCTGGCCCCGCCGAGGAATGGCGCCAGCGCCGCGTAGAGTTCGCGGCCGCGGATCGGCTTCGACACATAGGCGTCCATGCCGGCGGCAAGGTAGCCCCCGGCATCGGCCTTCAGCCCGTTGGCGATCAGCGCCACGATCGGCACTTGCGAAGACGCCGCGTGCAGACTGCGGATGCGCTGGACCGTCTCCACCGCGTCGAGATCGCGCATGGCGGTATCCATCAGCACCAGGTCGCAGGCCCTGGCGGCGAGCTTCATCACCGCGGCGTCGCTGCTTGCAGCCACCTCGTGGGTCAGACCGAACTCGTCGAGGTAAGAACCGATCAGCATGCGGTTGACGGCGTTATCCTCGACCAGGAGGACATGGCCTGAAAGTACGCCTTGCGGCGAAGCGTCTTTCCCCGCTCTCAGCGCCGGCGCGCTCATGTGCACAACGCCTGCCGGCAGCGTGAACCAATAGAGTGTGCCCTGGCCGACCACGCTTTCGCAGCCGACCTGGCCCCCCATCAGCGAGGCGAGTTTCTTGGCGATCGCGAGCCCGAGCCCGGTCGAACCCACCTCTCCCGCTTGCTTGTCGATCTCGACAAAGGGAAGGAACAGCCGGTCCTGCACCGCCTTGCTCAGGCCGACGCCGGTGTCGGTAATGTCGAACCGCAGCACGAGACGGCCATCCGTCTCGCTCGCGTTCGCATGCAAGCGCACCGAGCCGACGGACGTGAATTTGAGCGCATTGTCGATGAAGCTCATCAACACCTGACGGAGCCGCGCCGCGTCGCCGACCACGTAGCGCGGGCAGTTCGCTCCGACATCGACGCCGCCGGTAAGACCCTTGTCGCTGGCGCGCGCCTGAAGCACGGTACCCACGCCCTGGATCAGATCATGCAGGTCGAAATTGACGTGCTGCAGCTCCATGCGCCCGGCTTCGAGGCGCGAAAAGTCCAGCACGTCGTTGAGCACGCCGAGCAGGCCGCGCGACGACTGATAGAGCATCTCGGTATAGCGCGCTTGCGTCGGATCGAGGGGGCTGGCGAGGAGCAGTTCCGCCATGGCGGTGACCGCCTCCATGGGCGCCCTGAGTTCATGGCCGACCATGACAAGCAGATCGGATTTCGCCTTGTCGGCCGCGTCGGCCGCGTCGCGCGCGCGCCGCTCCGCCGTGAGCCCATCGACCAGGCCCTGAATCTGCGCGAACAAATCGTCAGGCCGAAAATCCTCAGGTCGCATAACCGCTTGCCCGCCCCTTTTCCAAAGACGGCCAGGATGACAGCGATCACTTAAAAGTCGGCTAAATTGCCGGGCCGAGCTTGCAGGACGTTAAGAGAAAATCGAGCAAATTGGCGATGCGGCGGATTAGGACGGAAAAGGATCTGAAGCGCGGCGTGGCCGCACTGGTCGGCAACTGCGCGCATATGGCGAGGGTGCATGCGGCTGCCGGCGATCCCCCCCTGCGCCGTCGCCCGGCCGGGTTCGAGGGGCTGTCTCGCGTGATCGTGGGGCAGCAGCTCTCCGTTGCCAGCGCCAATGCGATCTGGGGGCGCCTCGAAGCACGGGTGCATCCGTTTACCGCGGCGTCGTTGCGAGCGGTACCGGACGCCGATTTGCGCGCCGCCGGCCTATCGGCGGTCAAGACCGCCACGCTGAGGCGTCTCGCCGAGGCGATCGCGTCCGGTGAACTGGACCTCGGTGCCTTGTCTGAGGCTCCCGAAGCGGCCATTCATGCGTGCTTGACCGGGATCAAGGGTATCGGACCTTGGACCGCCGATATCTACGTCCTGTTCTGCCTAGGCCGGCCCGACGCATGGTCGCCGGGGGATCTTGCCCTACAGCATGCGGTGAGGGAGGTGCTGGATCTGGACGAGCGGCCAAATTCCAAGTCCATGGTCGAGATCGCCGAGGCCTGGCGTCCCTGGCGCGCCGTCGCGGCGCGGCTGCTTTGGTCCTATTACGCCTTGCGACGCCGCAAAGACCCCACCAAACCGGCCGCGCGCTAGTGGCGACAAAGCGGCCTTCCATGCCTTAGAGAGAGGGGCATGATCGTTTGTTCCTGCACCATGATCACCTCCAGGGATATCGCCGAGGCGGTCTCCGCGCTTCGCACTAAGGACCCCCACGTGGTGCTCACCCCCGGCCTGATCTACCGGCAGCTCGGCAAGCGCCCATCCTGCGGCAGCTGCCTGCCGCTCATCACCGAGCTGATGGTGTCCTATGACGAGGACGGTCCGAGCGCCGCAAGTGGAGGCACGCGTCGACCGGTCGAGGACAGCTAGCTTGCACGCAACGAACAAGTCATGATCAATGCAAAAGACTGAGAGGAGGATAGAGAATGAAGGGCAATCCACGCGTCATCGAATATCTCAATAAGGCGCTGACCAGCGAGCTCACCGCCGTCAATCAATATTGGCTGCATTACCGGCTGCTCGACGATTGGGGCTACACCAAGCTCGCCAAGAAGGAGCGGGAGGAATCGATCGAGGAGATGCATCACGCCGACAAGCTGGTGACGCGCATCATCTTCCTCGAGGGCTTCCCCAACATGCAGCATCTCGATCCCTTGATGATCGGCCAGAACGTCAAGGAGATCCTCGAATGCGACCTGAAGGCGGAGTATTCCGCCCGCGCCCTCTATATGGAAGCGCGCGCCTGCTGCCGTAAGGAAGAGGATTACGTGTCGATGGATCTGTTCGAGGAACTGCTCGCCGACGAGGAGGGCCACATCAACCATCTAGAGACGCAGCTCAATCTGCTGAAAGACATCGGCGCGCAGAATTACGGCCAGCTCAACGCCCATTCGGCCGATGACGTCCCCGAGGAGAGCGCTTAGCTTGGCGCTACCCCTCGACGGACCAAGACTGCCGCCGGCGGCAGGCGGCGCGGCGCGGCAATTGGTCGTGTTCCTGCACGGCTATGGCGCCGACGGCAACGATCTGATCGGCCTGGGCCGCGAATGGGCGCGGGTCTTGCCGCATGCCGCGTTCGTCTCGCCGCACGCCCCGGAGCCTTGCGGCATGGCGCCGATGGGCCGGCAGTGGTTCAACCTCACCTTCCGCGATCCGGGTGAGTTGGTGCGCGGCATCAAGCACGCCGCGCCCGCGGTCGATGCCTTTCTCGACGCCGAGCTGAAGAAGCACAATCTCGGGACGCGCGCGCTGGCGCTGGTAGGTTTTAGCCAGGGCGCGATGCTGGCGCTTGGCGTCGGACTGAAGCGGCAACCTGCTCCGGCCGCCATCGTCGGCTATTCAGGCGCTCTCGCCACGGTCGAGGCGCTGCCGCAACAGCCAGGTTCGGCGCCGGCCATCCTGCTCGTGCATGGCGACATGGACGAGGTCATTCCGGTCGATGCGATGTACATCGCCCGCGAGCAGCTTGCCCAAGCCGGCTTGCCCGTCGAGTGGCATTTGGCCGAAGGCATCGGCCACGGCATCGACGCGCAGGGCCTGCATCTCGGCGGTGCCTTCTTGAAGCAGGCCTTCACGGCGACAGCTCAGCTCACCCAGGGATCGTAAGTGCCGAGGGTTCAGACCTGGTCGCGGCTTGCTGCCTCGATTGCAGCTGGCGGCATCGCCATTGCGGTCAACACGGCGCTGCTGGCGGGCGCCGACGCGATCGGCTTCACCACCGCACGCGGCGGGTTGCTAAAGCTGCTCAAGAGCATCGCCAGCGACTTGGCGCCGCACCTCAGTCTCGCCGACACTTGGAACGAGGTGATCGCGCCGGCCACCACCGGCGATCTCTTCCGCAACGGATTCCATGTCGTGGTCGGCCTGCTGATGGCGCTGTTCTACGCCTATGTGCTGGAGCCGATTTTGCCCGGCAAGCCGCTAGCCAAGGGCCTGATCTATGCGCTGATCGTCTGGCTGCTGAACGCCTTGGTGGTGTTACCGGCCATCGGCGAAGGCATCGCCGGCGCGCGCGATCTCAGCCTTCCAGGCATGCTCGGCTTCGCGGTGATCCACACGGTGTTCTTCGTGCTCCTGGCGTCGCTCTATGCGCGATTCCGTCCCACTCCCCACAGCATCTAGGGCCCTTCACATTCCCGACATGCCCCTATAGTATGCCGCCCGTCAGGAGGATGGTCCCGGGTGCGACGGGCTGGAGAAAGGAATTTCTCGCCTTGAACGTCGCAACCGCATCGGCCGCACCCGGCACGTTTCCCGCCCTTGTGCTCAACGCCGACTATCGGCCCCTCTCCTATTACCCGCTGTCGCTTTGGGGCTGGCAGGACGCGGTCAAGGCCGTGTTCCTCGAGCGGGTCAACATCGTCTCCGAATATGATCGCGCCGTCCGCTCCCCCTCCTTCGAGATGAAGCTGCCGAGCGTGGTCTCGCTCAAGACCTATGTGCGGCCCGCGCTCTATCCGGCCTTTACCCGATTCAATGTGTTCCTGCGCGATCGCTTCACCTGCCAATATTGCGGCGACGACCAGGATCTCACCTTCGACCATCTGGTGCCGCGCTCGCGCGGCGGCATGACGCGCTGGGAGAACGTCACCACGGCGTGCGCCCCGTGCAATCTGATGAAAGGCGGCAAGCTGCCCGCCGAAGCGAAGATGCATCCGGCGCTGAAGCCCTATCGCCCCACGGTGTTCGAGCTCCACCGCAACGGCCGGCTGTTCCCGCCGAATTATCTGCACGAGAGCTGGCTCGATTATCTCTACTGGGATACCGAACTCGAACCGTAGACCGGTTCTCAGAATCGCGTCGTCAGGTTCGTCAGCCAGTCCGGCGAGGCGTCGACCAAGGCTGCTTCCAGCCGCTTGTCGAGGCCCGATGCGATCAACAGGCCGACCGCCAGCAACAGCACGCCGAGCAGCGTCTTGCCGCCGCGGCCCGCTTCCATGAGGCGCCCACGCCAGCGCTGCATGGCCTCGCGTGACAGAAAGCCGAGCAGTATCAGCGGCAAGGCGGCGCCGATACCGAACGCGAGCATGGTGATCGCCACTTGGCCGAGATTCTCGCCCTTGGCGGCGAGCAGCGAAGCAGCGCCGAGCGTCGGCCCGACGCACGGGCTCCAGACCGCGCCGAGCAGGAGGCCGAGGCCGAACTGGCCGGCGAGGCCGGTGGCGGCGAAGTTGTCGAGATAGCCGCCCGCCCACTGGCTGACCGGGCCCGCCGCCACGGCAAACTGCTCTTGCAGCCGCGGCACCAACAGCAGAACGCCCACGGCGATCAGCAGCACGGCGGAGATGGTGCGGAAGACGTCGCCGTCGAGGCCGATGGCAAAGCCCATGGTCGCGACGAACAGGCCGATCGCCGTGAAGGAAATGGCGACGCCTACGCCAAGCGCCAGCGGGCCCAGCCGATGCTCGCTCGCGGCCGTGCCGAGAACGATGGGAATGAGCGGCAGCACGCAAGGCGAAAGCACCGAGAGGCAACCGGCAAGAAACGCAAGGCCGAGTGTCCCGATCGCCATGAGCGGCGCCCTATAGCGCGCTGTCCACGAGCGCGGCGATCGAAGCTGGATTGGTGTCGCCCACCGTCCGCCCTTTCTCGGTCGCGCCGTTATAGGCGATCAGCGTGCTTTGCGAGGTGGCATTGAGCGCGCGCACGTCGTTCTTCTGCGTGTCGAAATCGACCTTGAACACGACGAGGTCCTTGTATTTCGGCTCGCGGGTCAGCTGCGTCAGGATCGGATTCTGCGCCCGGCAGACGGGGCACCACACAGCGAAGATATCGACGAGAATCGGCTTGCCGTCTTTCTGCGCCTGGGCGAAGGCGGCGGCGTCGAAAGGCTTCCACTCGGCGGCCGAGGCAGGCAGCGAGCCGAACACCATGACCGAGGCGACGATGGCGAGGAGAAAAAGACGCGAGCGAACCATCTGTCAGATCCTTCCAGATGTGTTTGGATGAGCCCGCTATACCAGCCGGGGATCGCGCCCCGCCAATCACGCTCTCTTGAGATCGGCGTGAGTCAGCGCCGCTGGCTCGCCCCAAAGGCGGCGACCAGCGCAAGCAAGGCCGAGACCACCGCGTTCCAGCCGGCGAAGGACAGGCCCAAGAAGCGCCAGGAGGCCTCGTCGCAATGGATGATCGGCGTGTCGACGACACCGCCCTCGCCCCATTGCAGCTCGAAGGCGCCGGAGCATTCGCCTGGGCCGGGCCACCATTTCCATTCGACGCCGGCGTGATAGATGCCGGCCGCCATATTGGCCAGGAAGGCGAGCGCGATGAGGATGAGCAGGATGCGGGCAAAGCCGATATTGTCGCCACGCGCCAGGAGAAGCGCGAGCGCGCTTGCCGGCACGGCGAAATAATACGCGTAGCGCTCCTCGAGACAGAGCGGGCATGGCGCGTAGCCGCCGAGATGCTCGAAGGCGAGCGCGGTGAGGATGGTCGCGGTGGCGACGACGAGCACGAGAGCGCAGGCCCGCAGCACCATCCGCGGCGGCTGGGCCAGGATTGGCTTGCCGGACGCGTCCATCTCAGAAGGCATATTTGGCAATGAAGAAGCCTGCCGACCACCACGGCAAAGAAACTGGTCGTGACCAAAGTCAGCCGCTTCTCGACAAAGTCGCGGATCGGCTCGCCATAAATGCGCAACAGCTCGGCCTCGATGAAGAAGCGCAAGCCCCTGGTGACGATCGACAGCAGCACGAACATGAAGAAGTCGTAGCCGGCGAAGCCCGAGGCGATGGTGACGATCTTATAGGGGATCGGGGTCATGCCCTTGATCAGGATGATCCAGGCGCCCCATTTGGCGTAGGCCGCACGGAAGGCATCGATCCCCTCGCCATAGCCATAGGCCGAGATCAGCCAATGGCCGACGGTGTCGTAGAGGAAGGCGCCGATGGCATAGCCGAGCATGCCGCCGAGCACCGAGGCGATGGTGCAAACCAGAGCGTAGAACCTCGCCTTTTCCGGCTTGGCCAGCGCCATCGGCACCAGAATCACATCAGGTGGCACCGGGAAAAACGAGCTTTCGGCGAAGGAGACCGCGGCCAGCGCAGGAACGGCGTAGCGGCTCTCGGAAAGGACGATGACCTTGTCGTAAAGCTTGCGCAGCATGAGGATTGCTTAGCGGGCGGCGGCTTCGTTGTCCATTGGGTCGGGCTCGCGGCCGAAGCCCGTTGACCGCGCCATTGGCTTCCCCCATGTTCCGGCCCAAAGCCCCAGTGGCGGAATGGTAGACGCGACAGACTCAAAATCTGTTATCCGCAAGGGTGTGCTGGTTCGAGTCCGGCCTGGGGCACCACATCCGATGTTTACGAAGTACCGATAGGGAGGAAAGCAATGCGGCCGATCGGCCTTCTTCTCCTGATGGGTTTATTGTTCGTTCCATGCGCGGCGTCAGCAGAGACGGTAGACGGCAGCGGTGCCTTGGCGCTGGCAGCGCTTGTCGGCGAAAATTCCCCACTGCTCGGCCCTCCCGCCAAAAAGCTGCTGGCGAAATTTCTCGATGGCGAAACCAAAGTCAGCTCTAGCGGCCAGATAATCTCCGTCGATGTGGACAAGCTGACCTGCAAAGCGAGCAATGTCGACATCACGTTGCATTCTTGCGAGCTCGTGTTCGGCACACGCACAGCGACGCTCACCGGGCGGGCCGCGCATGAGCTCTACGCCACGCTGGTCGAGGTCGGGGTTCCGCCCGATGCCGGCGCCGGCTCGGTGTTCGAGGCCGTCTCGAAGCTCAACTGCAAGATCGATCCCAACGCGGTGATCGAGAACGCGGGCGGCGGCGCGCATTGCGATTATGCAGCGCCCAATTAGAGCCGCGCGCGGACGGGACTAGACAGTTTGAAGCTCGACCGCGAAACTGAGGCGCTGATCTATTGGTCGTCGTCTAAGACCGCCAAGCCGCTGTGGCAGCTCTCGCCTGAAGCGGCGCGCGCCGAGTATCGCCGCACGCTGTCGAAGACCGAGATCGCGCCGCCTTCAATCGGCGAGGTCGGCGATCTCACTGTGCCAGGGCCAGCCGGGCCGATGCGGCTGCGTAAATACGCTCCCGCCGAGTCCGGGCGCGAGGCCGAAGCCGCCATTCTCTTCATGCATGGCGGCGGCTGCGTGATTGGCGATCTCGAGACCCACGACATCTTCTGCCGCGCGCTATGCCACGACACGCGCGCGACCGTGCTGGCGCTCGACTATCGCCTCGCGCCCGAGCACCCCTTCCCCGCCGCGGTGGAGGACACCGTCGCGGCGTTGACCTGGCTGTCGCACACGGCCGCCTCGCTCGGCTTCGATGCGGAGCGGATCGCAATTGCCGGCGATAGCGCGGGCGGCGGGCTCGCTGCCGTCGCACTGCACGAGACCAAGGGCGCGCTCGCGGCGCCGGTCCGCGCGCAGGCGTTGATCTATCCCGCGCTCGACCTGCGCGGACGGCTCCCCTCGCGCACGGAGCTGGCGCAGCACTTCCCCATCCCGCGCGACATGATCGGCTGGTTCTTCGATCACTATTTCGGGCTTGCCTGGCCGTTCACCGACCCGCGCGCGATCCCCTCGCTCTACGAAGACTATTCCGGGCTGCCGCCGGCATTGGTCCTCACCGCCGGGCACGACCCGTTGCGCGACGAGGGGGCGGACTACGCGGAAACCTTGTCCCGGGCCGGCGTGCCGGTTGAATATGAATGCTACGAAGGCACGATCCACGGCTTTATGAACATGGGCCGGGTGCTGCGCGGCGCGCATGGCCGCGCGCGCAAGCGGCTCGCCGGTTGGCTGGCCTCGCGCCTGCACGGCAGGTAAAACCGAACGGCAAGCGGCGAGCGCTACCTGCGATCGCCCGCGAAGCTATTCAGCAGAAATACGCCAATGAAGGGTGCGATCAAGATCCACATCCAAATCAGCAGTCCGATGTGAGAGCGCATAGCGTTCCTCCCTTGCGAACAACCTAGGATAGCGCATGACGACCCCTATGCACAGCGACGCTTCAGCGCGAAGTGCGGTCGCCGCAATCGCGCTGTTGGTCTTGCTTGCAAGCGGAACGGCAGGCGCGGGCGAGGAGCGAAAAGATCGCGAGTTCCAGGAATGTCCCGAATGCCCGGTCATGGTCGGACTCCCGGCCGGAGGTTTCGTCATGGGCAGTCCGCCGAGCGAGAGCGGGCGGTTCAAGAATGAAGGGCCGCAGCATCTCGTGTCGCTCAAGGCCTTCGCGCTGGGCAAATACGACATCACGAGCGAGGAGTTCCTCACCTTTCTGAAGGACACGGGCTACCAGCCGGCGGCGTGTAACGCGATGCTCGACATGCGGTGGCAATCTCCGGGCCATGGCGAGGCGTTTCCCCCGTTCAACGCCGAGCCGCCGCGTTGGCCCGCCGTCTGCCTGGACCAGCGCGATGCGGCGCGTTACCTGGCGTGCTAACGCGAAGGTCCGCTCGCGCATCCGGGGGCGTCCCCGCGCGAAGACGGTCCGTATCCCTGCCGAGCGAAGCGGAATGGGAATATGCCGCGCGTGCGGGCACCACGACGGCGCGTTGGTGGGGCAATGCGCTCGGCACGGGTAATGCCAACTGCAACGGCTGCGGCAGCGCATGGGATAACCGGCTGCTGACTGACGTCGACAGTTTGGCGCCCAATCCCTTCGGACTCTACGGCATGCTCGGCAATGCGTGGCAGTGGACCGCCGATTGCTGGCACCCGAGCTATATCGGCGCGCCCAACGACGGCAGCGCCTGGACCGAGGAGAATTGCAAGGGATTTGTCATTCGCGGTGGGTCCTGGGCCAATCTGCCGGTGTTCATCCGTTCCGCCGCGCGAACCGAGAGCGAGACCGGCGGCGAATACGACTATTCGAGTCTTACGGGATTCCGCGTGGCACGCGATCTGCCCTGACGGGGCACCCGCCCGCGACGCCTAGCGCATCGCCTCTCGTGGATCGAGATTCAACACGAGATCCAGGGTCCCGCGATAATGTTCCGGAGGAAGTACAAGCGGAGAGGCAAGCAGCACCGCGTTGCGTGCGCTGGCGGCGATCGCGCGATAGACCGGGTCGACCGAGCGCGCGTTGTCGACGATCTCCGCCTTGGTGACCACGCCGTCCTCAGAGATCTCGACATGGATCGGAACAGAAAACTGGTCGTCGCCGAGCAAGGCAAGATCAAGATTCCAGCGCCGCTCCACTTGGGCGCGGAGCAAGTCCCTCACGTTGTAGAGTGCTTGCCGGCCTGGCGTCGCATCGTCGTCCAGCGCCGACGCAGGCTGCGCGGCCGTTCCCGGCTCGGTGGCAGCGTCAGGCTGGCGAAGCTTCGCCAGCGTCTGGAGCTTGGCGTCGAACTCGGCGGTTGCAGATTTGCCATCCGCGCCGCGTTGGATGGACGAGGTAGCGTCCGGCACGGGCACTTGCTGCGCGGAGACGGCAGATTTCTCGCCAGCTCTCAACTCCGGATTTGGTAGGGCGATCTCGACCGGAACCGAGAGCAAACCGCTCCGGGCCGTCTGCATTCCGTGCTGCGCCACCATGAGCACCACGCAAAGCACGAGGCCATGCAGAACCGCCGAGCCGGCAACGCCCGCAGCCCGATAGCTATCCGTGCCTTCGCCGGGCTGAGCCGTGCTCCGTTCCAGGAAACCTTCGTTGCGGTTACCGGAGGACATGGCCCAGCCTACTTCCATAGTGGCAAAGGACTCCAGCCCGCTCTATAGCAGCGTTGTGCCCTTCCAGGCTCCGCGCTTGGCAAGCCCTCGCAAGGTGACCGAATTTCCCATGCAAGTTGTTCTGCGCCATCTCGCCGCGGTCTTATTGCTTGTTTTTCCGCTCGCGATCTTCGCCGCACCGGCATCGAGTGCGCCCGAAACGCCGCCATCGCCGCCCAGCGCCATCATCGACGCGATCGAAGCCTCGCCCGCGCCTGCCAACCCGGCCGAGGTGATTGTCGGCGCCTATATCAACGACATCCAAGAGCTCGACTTCAAGGCGAACAACTATGTGGTCGATCTCTATGTCTGGTTCCGCTGGAAGACGCCCGATACCGATCCATCGAAGACCATGGAGTTCATGAACCGCTTCACCTCAGACGACAATGTAAGGGAAGCGCTCTACGACAAGCCGGAAGAGATGCCGGATGGGAGCCTCTACTCCATCATCCGCTATCAGGGGCGCTTCGCCGCCAAGTTCCCGCTGGAAAAATATCCGTTCGACACGCAGGTGCTGACGGTGTCGATGGAAGACACGGTCTCAGGCGCCGCCAGTCAGGTCTATGTGCCGGATGGCGAGCATCCGGTGACGCTCGACCCGGTGATCACCTTGCCGGGCTTCAAGGTGGGCGAGCCCACCATGCGCGTCGTCTCCAACACGTACCCGACCAATTTCGGCGACATTTCCGCGCCGGAGGCAGAAACCTATTCGCGCATCGTGCTGTCGGTTCCGGTCACGCGCCCGATCGTAGCCATGTCGATCAAGACCTTCGTGCCGATCATGCTGATCGTGGTCTGCGCGGGTCTCATCTTCTTCGTGCGGCCCCGCTATATCGAGGGGCGCATCGGACTTGGCATCACCGCGCTGCTTACGCTCGTCGCGCTCCAACTCGCCTCCGGCGGATCGCTTCCCGACGTCGACTATCTGATGATGCTCGATAAGATCTATCTACTGGCCTATCTCTTCATCATCATCGCGCTCGGCCGCGTGGTGGCCACCTCGTGGCTCAGCGACGACGCGCAGGCCGAAAAGGCGATCTCGCGCAAGGACCGCATCTTCGCCGTGGTGCTGCTTGCCGCCTATTTCGCCGCGAATATCGCGATCGCCTGGTACACGCTTGCCTGGCCAACCACCTGAACTTCGCGTTGCGTCAGAACGGCTCCTCACCTAGTTTGAGCGCCTCGGAACGTGATGGCCGGCGTGGGCAGCCGGTCTTTTTCATGCGCGTTCCA
Source organism: uncultured Alphaproteobacteria bacterium (assembly GCA_963750975.1). Taxonomy (GTDB): domain Bacteria; phylum Pseudomonadota; class Alphaproteobacteria; order Rhizobiales; family Methyloligellaceae; genus Methyloceanibacter. The sequence goes on from CAVVSX010000015.1 coordinate 33,146, forward strand.
AGATGCGAAACAGCGGATTGGGCCTTTCGGGAGCCCGGCGGCGATCTGCAGACCTGAACAAAGGAAGGCTCAGATCATGACGCCGGCAACACCCAGATTACTCTCGGCTTTCCTCGTGGCCTTGGCCCTCGGCTCGGTCTTTCTCGCCGCCCCTGCGCGGGCCGAGACCGGTATGGAGTGGCAATTCTTCCAGACCAACGATCCCGGCAATAAATCCACGCACCTCGTCTATGGCGTGCCCGAGACCGACAATGTACAGGTCAGCGGCGCTTGCGTGCACAGCTCGAGCGTGGGCGCAAATTTCTCCATCGTCACGTTCGGCGCCGATATCGGCGATCTCCAGAACGACAAGGATACCGAGCTGCGCGTGTCGGGCGGTGGCTTCGATCACGCGCTCAAGGGCAAGATCTTTCGCGCCACCGGCGAGGAAGGTGTGAGCGGCGTGCAGGTGGACATCGGCAACGACGATCCGCTGTGGCAAGCTTTTGCCGAGAAGGACTCGGTCGATTATCTGGTGCCGGGTTACAAGGCCTCATCGCTTGACCTGACCAAGGGGCGCGACAAGATCCAACAATTCGTCAAGGCCTGCGAGAACTTCGCCGCCGCAAATGCGCCGGCGGAGAGCGCTGCCACGAGCGGAGGCGGCGCCGAAAAGGACGCCTTCGTTAGCGCCAAAGAGCTTGGCACCGTCGAAGCTTGGCAGGCCTTCATCACGAATTATCCGTCAGGCTTTCGCGCCGACCTCGCCCGCGCCTATATCAAGAACCTCGGATCGAGCGAGCCGGCCGACATGTCTGCGACGCCGAACGTCAGCGCGTCAAAATTCGTGCCCGACCCGCCTTGCCGGAACCGCGGGAACCTTAGCTCGCAAGTATCCGTTGAAGCGACCAAGCTCACCTTCCTCAACCGATCCGGCGCGACCCGCAACATCATGTGGCTCGATTTCAATTCAAAGGCGAAGAGCTACGGCCGGCTCAAGAACGGCGAGCAAATCGAGCTCGATACGTTTTTGACGCATCCGTGGATGGTAACCGATAATGGCGGCGCTTGCCTGCAGATCGTCATGCCGGAGTTGGGCGGAAGGTTCGTCGAGCTTGAAGGAAGTGGCGGTCAGCCGGCCAAGCCGCCGGTGGCGAAGAAGGTCACCGGTTGCGAGGAGGGCTTCAAGCTGGTCAAGGGCAAGTGCAAGCGCATCACGGCGAACCAACCCTCGCAAGGTTGCCCGGCCGGAACCAAGCCGGTGCCTGAGACCGACAATTGCGTCCCCATCACCAGCAGCTCGAAATCCGGATGCAGCAAGGGGCAGATCAAGGTCAACGGCCAGTGCATGACCAAGAACGATGCGGTCGGCTTCTGCGGTCCGGGCTTCCACGCACAAGGGGGCAAATGCCTGCCCGGCTTCGTCGCGCCGAAGGGCCCCCAACCGTCGACGCATGGCTGCCCGCCGGGCATGGCCTGGAGCAAAGAGGAAGGCTGTCACGAGGACGATTAGGACTGCCCAGCTCCATGCGCATCGTCGCCCTCATCCTGCTTGCCATTGCGCTCGGCGCCGCCTCGCCGCTTGGCGACGCCGATAGCGATCCCGTGGCGCTGATCACGGCGATCTACCAGACTTACACGGATATCGCCCCCGGCGAGGACGGCACGCCCGATGTGCAGGGCGTCTACAGCAAACGCCTGCAGGCCCTGGTCGATAAAGACGAGAAGGAGACGCCGGAAGGCGAACTCGGCCGCATCGACTGGGACTTGTTCGTCGACGGTCAGGATTGGCAGTTGACCAAACTCAAGATCGCTCCTATCTCGAAGGAAGCCACCCGGGCCGAAGTGCGGGCGAGTTTCAAGAATTTCGACGAACCGCGCGACATTCTCTACTCTCTCGTGTTGGAGGACGGCCATTGGCGTATCGACACGCCTTTCCCGACGCCGACTCCGACGAAAAATAATCACGCTCCGATTGCGACGCCGGATGGGGCCGCATCAAAAGCGAAGCGGCCCAAGGACGGATGTCCTGGGCCGCTTCTCTGCTCGGCGAATTCCGAGCTCGATCAGCCGCCGCCGCCGCCGATTGGCTGCGGCTCCTGTTGCAGCTCCTTCAACAAAGGTAACGGGTTTTCCGGATGTTGAAGATCGGGCGTCAGATCGGTCGAAGCGCCTCCCGGAAATCTCTTGATGCTCGGATATTTCATGATCGACTTATCGAAGTCGACAATGACCGGGGAGATTAGCGACAACACCCAGCCGTTGTCCTGCCCGGCATATTTTCCGGGGGACGACGACTGTACGCGCATCGGCGCGGCGCCATTGAACACCATGTCGTATTTCTCGTAGGGGTCCATAGTCAGGTTATAGAGGGCGCCAATCGCGCCGAGATTCGACACCACGCCGAGCCAAGAATCCTTAGCTGTGCCGATATATTTCCAGGCCATGCGTAGCCAGGGCTCGTTCGGATCGCCGCCGATGTCGGCTCGCGCGCCATTGAAGTTCTCGCCATCGATGTAGATCCAAGAGTCCCGAGCTGAGTGCTGGGCTTTTCCAAGGATGTAGGCGCTGTTGTCGATCGAGTCGAAATAGATGCCCTTGCCGTCATTGCCGACCCAATCGTGCGGCGGCGGCGTGAGGCCAACCATGCCGGCAAGCGTCGCCCAGCAATCGATATGCGACATCATCTCATGGTACTGGACACCAGCCGGGATCTTGCCGGGCCACCACATGATGGCCGGCACGCGCCAGCCTCCCTCGAAGGCCGAGCCCTTCTCGCCGCGGAACGGTGTCGTGCCGGCGTCGGGATAGGCATCGAGCCAGGCGCCATTGTCAGCCGTCACGATGACGATGGTGTCGGGAGCCTCGGCACGAATGGCGTCCATGATGCGCCCGATATCGGCGTCGAGCTCCATCAAGCTGTCGGAATAGTCGCCGAGATGCGACCGGCCTCGGAAGTCCGGCGCAGCGTTGGTCGGATTGTGCATCTTGATGAAATTGACGTCCATGAAGAACGGCTTGTCGTCCTTGGCGTGCTGCTTGATGTAGTCAACCGCCGAGTCGGTCTGCCGCTCATCGAACGTCGCCAGCGAGTTGTAAGAGATGGTGCCGACCTTCTTGGCCGGTTGACCCGCCACGCCCTCCCACTCACCGAGATTCACCAGGCTATCAAACGCGTTCTTGAATTCCGGATTGTAGGAGGGAAACCATGGATGGAACCATTTCGAGGTGTCGTCGTAGGCATAGACACCGGCATAGTAGGCGGCGAAATGCTTCATCTCGTCGAAGCCGTGCACGGTGGGATAGGAGTCCGGTATGTCTCCAAGATGCCATTTGCCGGAGAAGTATGTTCGATACCCGTTCTTCTGGAAGAATTCCGCGATCGTCGGCGTCTCTTTGCGGAGGTAGTTCTTGTCGCCCGGCGCCACCACGATCGAGAGCGCCGAGCGGATCGGGATGCGCCCAGTGATGAACGAGGAGCGCCCCGCGGTACAGCTTGCCTGGCCGTACCAGCTCGTGAAGGTCGCACCTTCTTTGGCAATCTGATCGACGTTGGGCGTCGGATGACCGAGTGCCACGCCTCCGCCGGAATAGGCGCCGAAATCCTGCCAGCCGGTATCGTCGGTCATGAGCATGACGATGTTGGGCCGTTTCGCTTGCGCTTCGGCCGGCGCCGGCAGGCCAATACCGGAGAGCGCCACCACCGAGACGCCTGCCGCGAGCGCCGCCGCCCTGCCCACGCTGCTGAGCTTCGTTGTTCCACATCGCTGCTCGCCTGAGGAAATCGATTGTACCGTCATGAAGACCACCTTCGTTGCTGTGAGGCCGAAGTTATGATGTCCGTCGCCGATCTGGGCCAAAGCGAAACGGCCCGCGGATGGTGATCCCGGGCCGTTTCAAATTCAAGACATCGCGGACGATTAACGGCCGAGGTCGCGCCAGCTCTTCTCGCGGACGTCGACGCCATAAAACTTCGCCGCCGCCTTGATATTGGCGAAGGCGAGTTCGCGGTCAGAATCGCTGACGCCCTCGACCTGATCGAAGCGGGCGAGTGCGTTTCTGACGTGATCCGCATCCGTCAGGGGCTCCTTGCGCTGCCGCGGAAAGGCGAAGACGCTCTCGGGGAGTTCTGCACGATTGTGAATCACGCCGGTTTCGGTGCTGGGCATCCAAGTGGTTTACATGGCCTCATGCCTCCTTGGTCGTTTGGGGTCCTACAAAAGTAAATCTGGTTCCCCGACTTATTATTGGGAGGTCAACCCTTGCGCTTGCGCAGTTTGCTGACATCCGGAACGTCCTCGCCGAGGGCCGTGGCCAGATCGATCTGGTGGTCCTGCTCCTGCACGAGAATTTCGCGAATCTGCTCCGCCATGGCGAACTCGCCGAGCGCCTCGCATTGGCGAACCCGTTCCCGGTAGTTGAGAATGGTTACGTTCTCATTATCTAGGTCGAATTTCAGCATGTCGCGGGCCTTGTCCGAGGTCTTTACCGGCTTCGGCGTCACGCTCGGCATCTTGCCGAGATAGTCGATCTGGCGCGAGATGGTGAGCGCGTGCTGGAGCTCCTGATGGGCGTGCTCTTCCAGCTGCGCGGCGATGTTCATATATTCCGCGCCCTTAAGCACTTGAGAATAAACGACATACGCAATAATCGCCTGATATTCGCGGGAAAGGTCTTCGTTCAAAAGATCGGCCAATTGATCGCGCGTGATGTCCTGCCCAGCCATTGATGTCCTCCTTCAAATCGAATGCGGCGTCTCGTCGCTTTCGGTGGTTCCGGTTAGCATTTGGTGAAGATGTGAATCGCCAGCCACACTGTCGGCGGCTCGCGTTGGGTCCAGGCGACACGATGGCGGCAATGGGCAGGAAGGAAAACGAAATCGCCCTCGCCGAGTTCCCGGTCGTGGGCCTCGCCCTCGAGGCGAAGGCCGGCACGCCCCTTGACCACGAGCACCCACTCGTCGCTCGGCTGATCGTACCAATGGCCCTCGGGCGAGGCTTGTCCGGTCGAGACGATCCGCTCGATGCGCAGGCCCGGCCGCTCGAGCAGCGTTTGCACAACCTCCTCAGCGAGCGGCGGCGACGGCAGGCCGCTCATGATGCTTCCGGCTGTTGCCTGCCCGGTCAAGGCGCTGCCTTCAGTTCCGTCATCTGATAGAACCCCTCCCGCCATTTGCCGTCGCGCATGACCATGACCTGCGTGACATAGAACGTTCCGGTCAGGGGCTTTCCCTTGTAGCTGCCATCGAGCTTCGCGGTGAAGTGACGCAGGGCGACTTCGGAGCCGAGCAGCGTGACCGTAGGTTCGGTAAGATTGGTCTGCTGATATTTGAGGTCGGGTAGCGAGGCGATCTGCTGGGTCACGGTCGTTGGCTCGCCATAGTAATTCGTCACGGCCACATGGTCCGGCGTGGTCAGCGCTTTGATTGCCTCGGCATCTTGCGCCTCGAACGCCTCGTCAAGCTGGGCGGCGGCATTGTCGACCGCCTCGATGGCTTCGAGTTCGCTTGCCCAGGCCCCGACCGGAAGTGTCCCGGCAAGGATCAGCAGAGAAAACGCGGCGGCTAATATTCGCATGCTACACTCCTCCCAATTGGACTATCAGACCAGCCTCTCGCGCGCATGACAACACGGCAATCACCTTTCACCCGCGATCGACCGATCGTGCGTGGACGCGCGGCGCTGCTGGTGATCGACGTGCAGAACGGCACCTTGAGCGCCAAGGATAAGAGCGAGAGGCCAGCGTTTTATGAGGTGGCGACCGCCCGCGTTGTTCCCAATATCGGCAGGTTGCTGGCGGCGTTCCGCGCCGCGCGACTGGAAGTGATCTACACCGCGATCGAGGCCTTGACCGAGGACAAGCGCGACCTCAGTCTGGACTACAAGCTCTCGAACATGGGCTTCGCCAAAGGCTCGCGCGATGCGCAAGTGCTCGCCGAGATCGCGCCGGGGCGCGACGAGATCGTTCTCGCCAAGACCTCGTCCTCGGTGATGGCGGCGATGGCCGGCAGATGCGTCAGCACGCCCGCAGCGAACTGCGCGGCGGCTTCGCTCAGGCCGAGTGGATGGTCGGCGTCGTAAGTGGCGGGCGCGCCGGAAGCGTCGCGCAGGCTGAAGTGAATATGCACGCCGTTGCCGGCGCCGTCAGCCACCGGCATCGGCGAGAAGGAGGCGCGGTGGCCCAAGCGGAAGGCCGCGCCGCGCGCCAGCTCGCGGGCGATCACCGCCGCATCGGCGGCACCAAGCGCCGTCTCGGGCCCGACCGTGACTTCGAACTGGCGAGGGCCATATTCGGCGAGGAAGCTGTCCGGGGTGAGACCGGCGGCGCGCAGCGCAGCAATCAGGCTTTCGCCGAACACGCCCTGGCGGCGGAACGCGTTGAGGCTATACGCGTGGCCCGGGCGAGCCTCAACCCCGGTATAGACGAATTCCTGCTCGAAGGCGGCGACCAGCTCGAGCCCGCTCGCGGCATCGAGGGCCGAGGCGGCGCGACGCAGGAATTCGCGCGGGCAGCATTCCCACGCGCTGCCGTCGGTGTTGCGGATATCGCCCAGGAAAAAGTGCTCGGGCGCCGAGCCGTCGCCAAAGTCGACATCCACCTCGGCGGTGGGGTCGGGCACGATCAGGAGATCGCCACCGGTGCCGAACGGAGTATCGAAGATCGGCCCGAAGCAGGTCTGCATCAGGTTGGAGTGGGTCCAGCCGACGCCTGTTTTCGCCCGCGATTTCAGCGCACGCGCCGAAAAGCCCTTGCCGCGCACCAGCCCGGCAATGTCGCAGGTGCCTACGAAAATCAACCCTTCGCGCAGCATGGCCGGTCCTCTCGTTCGACAGAGAGGAACCTAGCCAAGCGGCGCAAACAAGTTCTTACCGCAAACGCCCCGCCTCAAACGGCGCTCGACCGCTTGGTCCAGATATGCTGGCGAATCGGCTCGCTCGTCTTGGCCATCAGGTCGGCGGAGAGGGCGCGCAGCTCCTCCGCCTGGCTTGCGAGCACCTTCATGCGCTGATCCCAATAGCTGAGCTGCAACTGCATCATCTGCATCGGACTCGAGGCGGTGGCCAAGCTCATGGCGAAGTCGAAGCCCGACCGCACATTGGCGCGGGCAAAGTCGATGAGCTTTTGGTTGACGGCGATGGCGCCCTGCCCCGCCGCCTTGAACGAGCGCTCGATCGTGTCGAGTGGGTTACCCAGCGAAGGGGCCGCAGACTCGAGCGGCTTCTTCGTCTCGGCCTCTTTCGCGACGACCCGAAACACGGCAGGTGCCGGACGCGCGGCGGGGGGAGCCTCAAACGGCTTCTCCGTCTCGGCCTCTTTCGCCACGACCCGAGGTGTCGCAGGCGCGACGGGCGGAGACTCGGGTGTTTGCTCTTTTTCGACCTGCTTCGCGACGACACGACGCGCCGGAGGCGCGGCGGGCGGAGACCCGAGCGGCTTCTCCTTCTCAACCGCCTTCACGATCACTGGACGCGCGGGACGCGAGATGGGCGGAGGCTCGAGCGCCCTCTCCTTCACAACCTCCTTCACGACCATGGGACGCGCCGGACGCGAAACCGGCGCATGCGTGGGCTTCGGCGCTTCCTCGCGCATGAGAGCCGCGCCGATTTCGGCGGCGACGGTCTTCTCCTTCACCCCTCTCTTGCCGTTACTCTTCTGCTTCTTGTCGCCGGGAGGCTTATGGCCCGGCGATTTACGATTCTTGCTCATGGCTGTTCCCCTTGTTGGCCGCATCAGGGGCAAGCCCGCGCCTATTCTTTAGTCACTGATGCCGCAAGCCTGGCGGAACTCGGGCGCGGGAACCTTCCGACTAGACGGCTCTCGCGGCCATTTTACGGCGGAGACCCGCGCGTTTCCATGGCCCAAAGGGCAGGCCTTGCAGGATGCGTGCCGCATCCCCGCGCCAGTTGGATTGCAGGAGAACTCGGCGCTTAGTGGCCGTTCTTGCGGCGGTCCACCTCGGCCTGGGTCACCTCGCCGGAGGTGACCAGCGCGTTCACACAGGTTTTAGACAAAGACTTGCCGTTCCTGTCCATGCACGCCCGCAGTCCGGCAGTTTCGAGCCCATAGTCGCCGCAATATTTATGGTAGTCCGCAGCGCAGGATTTTTGCACCGCCTTGCTGTAGGAATCGGCGTGCGCCGCGCCAGCGAGGCAGAGCGCCGAAAGGCAGGCGACGAAGGCTGTCGCGTGAATGGTCCGCATGGTTAATCCCCCCAAGTCTGATTCAAGTCGGAAGCTTAAGCCGAAATGGGACGCGGCGTTCCCCCTTGCGCGATCGCAGACGCAAAAAGCTGTGCATATGGCTTTCGCGCCACAGCTTGGGATTCTAAGTTACCGCCGCGCTTCGCAACTTGAGTGCAGGTTAGTTGCGTAGGAGCATTCTTCGCCTGAGTTTAGCGGGCTGCGGCGGAGGCGTTGCCGGAGTAGATCCAGCCGGTCTTCGACGTCGCTGCGTCGTCGATTTCCACCCAGCCGCGCTTCCGACTTACGACGCGGAGCTTGGTCCCCTTCGCCACCACGCCAAGAACCACCCCCGACGGCGATGGTGCGTCGCGAAGTTTGACGTAGGCGGTCGGCGTGATCCAGTTCGCGTCCGCCTCATCGCTCTTCGGCGGCTCAGGCCGTCGCGTCGGCAGCGGCACGACTTCCGCTCCAGCCGGCGCGGCATCTGGGCTCGCTGGAACGACATCGATCGACGCCGTCTCATCGTCCGCGGCGGCCTCAGGCGCCTGAGCCTGCGTGTCCGAGGTTGGCGGTACCGCGGCCTCGGGGGTGCCGGCTATTTCGGCTTCGGCAATGTCCCGATCGGGGATCAAGCTGAGAGTCGTCGAGGCGTCGGCGACGACGCGATCGCCGGGGGCGACCAGCTGAATGGCGAGCTTTGACTCACCGACCGCGAAAGCCGGCAGGACGAGGTGTAGATCGCCAATCTCGTCGGGCTTCAAAGTCCATTCCGTGGCGCCGTGGCGGCTGCCGCTCGACAATCGGCTCCCTTGCGGCAACCCGCTGATGACGATGACGCTGTTTGGCGGGACGGCATCGGTGCCGTCGAGCGCAAGCGGGAAGCTGACGTGCTCGCCAGCAGACGCTTGGAGCGTGCTCGGCGCGGAGAGAACCGGGGGCGGGAGCGCGGCCTGAGCCGGGGCCGGTGCGCCAGCTTTCGCCGCTGGCGCTTGCTTCGACCAGGGTAGGTCGATCGCATGCAGCCAAAATGCGGCGAGGGTCAGGTTTGGCAGCAGTGCCGCAACCACAAGCACCGCCGTCAGTCTCCTGATCCCCCACGCCAGGGCAAAGAACGGCGCGGTCAATGGCGCCTGGACGGCGGTTTGCGGCTCGGCGCCAGCCGGAAGCGCCGGCGGCCGCGGCGCGAAGCGTTGCGCAATGCGGAAGGCCGTTACGCCATCGGCGTGTGGCGAGCGGCTTCCCGCGCAAGCCTTGATCAGCTCAAGACGCTCCGGCGTCAGCGGCAACGGCGCTTCCATGGCGCCGGCGACATAGTCGGTGCTCCCCCTGTCATTGCCATTGGCGACAGTCTTCGGGAGACGCGCGACGCCGTTCGGTTGGGCGGGTCGAGGCCTGATCTGGAGTAAGCTCATGCGGCGTCTCGGAACCTGCTGGTAGTGCCTTGCAATCTCGGCAGTTGTTCGACGGAACCCTACCAAAACCGAGATTCGAGCCGCGGGAGGATTGCGATCTCCTCACGCACTCGATCGTCGATGACGCCATGTACCGGAACGCGCGGAAAGCAACGCCGTCGGCCGAAACGCCAAGACAAAGCCCGGCCGGAACGGCGGGACCTACTCCTTTACTCGCGCTGCATTCCCTCTAGACGCCGCAACGCGCAGGGCGTCCCCCGGTTCCCTGGCGCCAGCAATTTTTTCCGGGTTCGGTGTCGATTCCAAACCTGATGTGCGGGGTAACCAACTAATAGGTGAGGGCGAACGCGCCGGTCCATGGAAGGATATGGCAAACTGGGACGCACGCTACACTGCGCGAGGGATAGCTACAGACACTCTCGAGAGCGAAGCAAGGCGTGGTCGCGCGCGCTCGACCGCTTGCCGGAAAGGCCAGCGCGATGGCCACGAATGACAAGAGCATAATTTTGGTGGGTGGGCGCATGGCTGATTTCATCGATCGGAGAGATGAGCCCCCGGAACGGGAGAGGTTCCGGGGGCTCCAAACTGCTGCACCGGCTACTTGCCGCTGGTCTTGAAGTGATCCGGATAAAACGGGCTATCCGAACCGGCGAATGCCACGCCGCTCAAAGCGGCCGTGGTCGCTGCCAAAGTCAGGGCCACTGCGAGGGTCTTGAGGATGTTCGTCATGGGTCATTCCTTTCCTGATTGAAGTTGCTACCTCGTCGGTACGTGTCTACCTAACGGTAGGTAGGCCATAAGGCAATTCACAAGCTAGTGATTGCAGGCAACTTGACAGCCGGATAACCCTACCGTACGATAGGTAGTATGGATACTAGGGAAAAAATCCTAGACTCGGCGCAGCGCCTGATTCAGACGCGGAGCTTTCACGGCTTCAGCATTCAGGACATCGCTGACGAGATCGGCATTCGGAAACCGAGTCTCTATCATCACTTCGCTTCCAAGGATGACGTCGCCATCGCCATGCTTGAGCGCGCCTCCGACTGGGTGAGCGCACGATTGGCGAAGACCGAGGAACGCACACCGCGCGAGCGGCTCGACGCCTATCTCGACATGTTCCGCGTCATTCACGGCAAGGGCGAGCGCATGTGCCCGGGCGGGTCGTTCGCCTCAGTCTTCGGTACCATGTCCGCTCCGGTACAGGCGGCGCTGCACCGCTTCGCCAAGACGCATCGCGATTGGCTGGAGAGCGTGGTGCGCGAAGGTGTGGAGCTTGGAGAGTTTGAGATCGGTGATCAGCGCCCGCGCGACGTTGCCACTCAGATCCTCGCGAGTGTCCAGGGGGCTCTGCTGGTAGGGCGCATGTCCTCCGATCCGCGCGCGTTGGATGTGGTGGCCACCGAGATCCGCCGCTATTTGGGCTTCGAGCGCAAGGGGCCTTCCCGCGCGGCCGCTGGGGCGAGTGGCTAGCGTCACGCCAGCTTCTTCACGGCACGACAATCAGCCATGGGGGGTCCGCTGTCACAAGCCAAACCAGAACTCATAACGTTTGCGACCTCCCACTTCTGCGAGAAAGCGCGATGGGCGCTGGACTGGCATGGGATCGCCTATTCAGAAACCATTTGGACGCCAGTTTTGCATCAAGTCCTCGCCAAACGCGCCGGCGCGAAGAACGCTTCGCTTCCCATTCTCTTGGCTGACGGGCACCTGGTCGAGGGAAGCAGCACCATCATCAACTGGGCGGAAAGCAAAGCCCAGAATCGGGATCAACGCCTCACGCCAGCAGCGGGCCCCGCCGAGGCCGAGGCAATCGAACGGCGGGCCGACGAGGTTATCGGCGTTCACGTGCGCCGGCTCGCCTATGCCCAGATGCTGCCCCGCCACTCTCATTTGGTCAAAGCGGCTCTGTTCCAACCGGCGCCAGGTTGGCATCGCCTCGTTGGCGGCATGATGTGGCCGGTGACACGACGGCTGATGATGCGCGTCTATGACGTCAGGCCGGGCGCCGCAGCCGAGAGCAAAGAGAAACTCGAAACGGAGCTCGACTGGCTTGACGGCAAGCTGGCCGATGGTCGCGCTTACCTTGCCGGTGACCGCTTCAGCCGAGCGGACCTCACGGTCGCGAGCTTGCTCGCCGCTTACGCCAGGCCCAAGGAAATAACAGTCTACGAGGGACTGGCGGTCCCCGACGCCCTCGCCGACGCCCGCCGTTGGAGCGAGCGGCCGACCATGCGCTGGGTGATCGCGCAATACCGCGCGCATCGACGACCGATAGCTCGCTAATCTCCCTTTCTGCGGTGGGGTTGGCGATGGCCCAGAATATGAACGGCCGCGCCTATTGGGCGCGGAGTAACACCCGGCTTCGGATCAAGGGCTACTGGCGTAGAAAAATCTGCATATTCGCGAAGTCGAAGATCACGGCATAGGGCTTCAAGAAATCGTGGCCGACCATGCCGGCGAGATGGAAGCCAAACGAGTTTTCCCACGGGAATGGCCCGTCATAGAGGCCCGGAACGTTGTGTTCCTCGATGTCTCCGAAGGAAACTTGGCCCACGGTGTAGGGCACGATTTTCAGCTTCCCGCCTCCTCCGGCCCCTTCGTAAGCCTTGTCTTCCTCGAGTTTGATCCCTGCCTGCTTGATGACCAACTCCGCCAGTTTGACGCCCGCGCCGGCCAACCCGCTATCGACGAAGAGGAGGGACGGCGGGAGCGTCTCCGCGCGGCCCCAGCCCACCATGAAGTGGTCGCTTGCCATCCAGATCGGAACCGCGACGCTCTTAGTAGACGGCGCCGCCGTGAACTGGTCGAGGCTTTGCGCGTCTTTCCGGCGCAGCACGAGCTCTCCTCTCGGATAATCGAGGGTCGTCAGGAAATGATAGAACAGCGTGGTGCCGAGGATGCCGTCGATGCGTTTGACGCCGAAGCTCTCGGAGAGCTGACGCAAGGCGATGGTGATGGCGGGCAGGTTCTTGACGGTCCAATCGCCGAGCGTCAGGGAGTCGATCCGCGATTGCTGAACTTCGGCCTTCTGGCCGCCGGAAAAAGTGCCTTGCACCTCGCCGAATTGCGGAAGGCCAAGCTCCTTCGCGAACTCCGTGTCGAGCGCGACCTCCGAGCCGCCGGTGTCGATGAAGAAGGTGACCTCGTCGCCGCCATTGACGCGCACGCTGACCAAGGGCAGCGGATCGGTCTTCAGGAATTTCACCCGCGTGGTTTGCCCCTCGCCCTGCACCTCGTAAGGCGTTTGGCCCTTGAAGCTCTCTAACTTGGCGACATTCAATGCCGGGTATTGCGAGATCAGCAATTGATTGCTGCTTACGTCGACCCCGTTCAGCGCTGCCGCCGCTCTCTGGAAATCGTCGCGGCGCCAGAACGCTTCGGCCAGCATGACCTTGGCGTCGGCATCGGCCGGGCGCAGGGCGATGGCCTTCTCCAACCACATCTGCGCGTCGTCGAGCCGGTTGGAGAGCAGCGCGATGCGGCCCAATTGGACGATGGCCGCATCCTCCGTGGGATTCTGAGCTGCAATTTCCGCATAGAGTTTGCCGGCTTCCGCAAACTTCCCGCCTTGGAAGAGCGCATTGGCAGAGTCGATTTCCGCCTGCTTCGGTTGGGATGAGGCGGGCCATGAAGGGACGACGACAATTACGGCCAATACGATGCAAATGCTGGCAAATTTCATCTGAATTCCGCTGTCAGGGCTGAGGGGGAACCCCTGCACCCTAGCAGAAACCGAGCACCGAGGCTGTCCACCCGGACGGCCAGTTGCCTTCCTCAGCCGCCCCATCGCCGAAAGCACCAACTCCATAGCCGCTGGCTATTGGGCAAACGCTCCCGCCCTGCCCATTTATCAGAGGTTCAAACGGCACCTTGGCCAGCCGGCCGAACCAGAGATCAACCGGCCAAACCCTAGAGGAGAACTCTCATGAAGAAGCTCTTGATCGCCGTTGCGCTGATCGTCGCCTCCGCCGCCCCCGTGATGGCCGAAGGCTTCCCGAACGCCTACAGCACCACCCGCTAAGCCCAGACGCTCAAAGGAGAACCCCCATGAAGAAGCTCATCCTCGCCGTCGCGCTCGTCGTCGCTTCAGCCGCCCCCGTGTTGGCCGAAGGTTTCCCGAACGCCTACATGTCCCGCTAAACCCAGACGCTCAAAGGAGAACTCCCATGAAGAAGCTCATCCTCGCCGTTGCGCTCGTCGTCGCCTCAGCCGCCCCCGTGTTGGCCGAAGGCTTCCCGAACGCGTACATGTCCCGCTAGTTCGTTCAAGACGACAGGGACCGAGGTGCTAAATGACCAACCTCTTCCCCCTTCCCTACTGGGCACCCGCTCTCAAGCGGGTGCCCATCCCGCTTCAGGCCCTCGACGAGGCCTTCGAACGGGGCAACGGCACGCCCATGCGCCGTCTCTTCGACGAATGCTGTGCCTTGGGGCTCAGAGGATTTCTAATGGCGCGAAACGCGGCCCGTCATGCGGCCCCGGTAAGCGGCTACTACTCGTCGATTTCCTCGCGCACCTGCGCATAGCTGAGCACGGCGAATAGCAGCGTGCCGCCGAACAGATTGCCGGCAAGCGTCGGCAGGAAAAATCCAAACACGACGTGCGCCAGACTCTCATGGCCCGTAAGCCAGAGATAGAACGCCTCCGCCGACCCCGCCACCACATGGGTGAAGCCGCCGAGCGCGATGAGATAGGTGATCAGCGAGATCACGAAGATCTCAGTGCCTTCGGCGGAGGGCAGCATCCACACCAGCGCCGCGATCAGCCAGCCGGCGACGATGCCCTTGACGAACATCTCGTTGGGCGTGTTGGCCATCAGCTTGGCGCCGACCGCCTTGATGCCGTCGGCGATTTCCGGCGAGAGCGCTCCCGAATAAGCGAGGAACGCCGCGAATAGAAAGCAGCCGACGACATTGCCCGCGAGCACGATGCCCCATAGCCGCAGCATCGCGGGCAGCCATTGCCACTCCTTGCGCGCGATCACGGGGAGCACCACCGTAAGCGTGTTCTCGGTGAAGAGCTGCTGGCGCGACAGGATGACGATGAGAAAGCCGACCGAATAGCCGAGATTTTCGATAATGGCGGCGCCCGGGACGTTCGGCAGATAGGCCTTGAGCATGCCTTGCGCCAACACCGAGAAGCCGATCGACAGTCCCGCCGCAAGCCCCGACCACCACAGCGCGCCGAAGGTGCGGGCGAGCTCGCCCTCACCCTCGACGCGGATGATCTCGTAGACGACCGCGGCGCGAAGCCGCTTGCGCTGGGCGACCGAGCGCGTCTCCTCCTTGGTCAGGCCTTCCGGCGGCGGGGGCAGATCCCCAGCCGGTTCGGGAGCTTTCTTGGTGGCCATGCTTGGCTAAACCTTTCTCGCTGCGAAGCCGGTTCTATCCAATTCGTGACCGGACCGCGCCAGCATGGGGGGTGACCTCGCGGTGTTTCGAGGCTAATTTCCGCCAGCGGCAACTCCCGCTTTGTGCCACTTTTCTAGAGCCTTATCGAACTAAGGCGGTGGCTCAGGCCCACATGGGTAAGCCTGTTTCCTCGGCGGTATTTCTTTAGTTAAATCAGGGGGATAATCAATGCGCTATGATTTGCTCTCGTCCGCTCCGAAGGCCATGGCTCTTGCTGGGCTCATGCTCGCCGCAGCCTGGGCATCTTCCGGCGCGACCGCCTCGCCAAGCGATCCGTTCGAACTACTGAAGGGCGATTGGAAAGGCGGCGGCACGGTGTGGCCGGCCGACGGCCAACCCAAGAAGGTGGACTGCACGGTGAAATACGCCGTGGCGGGCGGCAAGATTACGCAGAGCCTGCGTTGCTCCGGCGACGACTACGAGGTCGACACGACGCTCAAGCTCACCGACAAGGGCGACAAGATCAAAGGGTCCTGGAACGAGAGCGTCTACGATGCCAGCGGCACCGTGACCGGCACGGCGAAGGACGACACCATTCACGCCCTGATCGCGGGGGACAAGTTCTCCGGCCGCATGAGCATCAAAGTTGCGGATGCGCATCACACGATCAACATCGTGCAGTTCAATGCGAAGTCCGGTATCTATCGTTTGGCCACAAGCTTGACCTTGGAGCGTTAGCGACAGCGCGGACGGCGCCGCGGACATTGGCGTGGCGGCGGCACGACAGCCGCCGCCGGGGATGGGCTCTTGACGATCCCCTTGCCGGTGCCCCGCCTACATCCCCATCGCCGCGGCCTTGTTGAGCAGCGCCTCGGCCTGGCGAATGGAGGCGATGTCGATCAGCCGCCCGTCGAGCGACACCGCGCCCTTGCCTTCCTTGGCCGCCTGCTTCATCGCCTCGACGATACGCTTGGCCTTGGTAACCTCGGCTTCCGACGGGGTGAACACTTGGTTGGCGAGATCGACCTGGCTCGGATGGATCGCCCATTTGCCCTCGAAGCCGAGCACGGCGGCGCGCTTGGCCGCGGCGAGATAGCCGTCGGGATCGGAGAAGTCTCCGAACGGCCCGTCGATCGGGCGAAGCCCGTAGGCGCGGCAGGCGACCATCATGCGCGACAGCGCGTAGTGCCAGGGGTCGTTCCAGTAAAACTCGCGCGGCTTGTCGCCATCCTTGTCGGAGAGGATGCCGTAATCCGGATGCGGTGCGCCGATGCCCATGGTACGGGCGCGGGTGGAGGCGGCATAGTCGGCGACGCCGAAGCTCATCGCCTCGACGCGCTTGGAGCTTTGCGCGATCGCCTCGACATTGGCCATGCCGAGCGCGGTTTCGATCAGGAGCTCGAAGCCTATTCTCTTCTCGCGCTTTTTATACTGCTCGATCTGCGTGACCAGCATGTCGATGGCATAGACGTCCTGCGGCACGCCGGTCTTGGGGATCAGGATCATGTCAAGGCGCGGGCAGTTCTCCACCACATCGACCACGTCGCGATAGGCGTAATGGGTGTCGAGACCGTTGATGCGGATCATCATGGTCTTGTTGCCCCAGTCGAGATCGTTCAGCCCCTGGACGATGTTCTTGCGGGCCTGTTCCTTGTCGTCGGGGGCGACGGCATCCTCGAGGTCGAGGAAGATGATGTCGGCGCCGCCCTTGGCCGCCTTCTCGAACAGCGACGGGTTCGACCCCGGCACGGCCAGCTCGGAGCGGTGGAGACGCGGGGTCGCCTGTTGGATCAGGGTAAAGCTCATTGGCAAAGTCCTCCCTATTTAGCCTGTGGCGCCGAGACCGGCGGCAACGGTGTTGATGGATAAAAGCAATGCGGATTTGAACGCGTCGCGTTCGGTCTCGCTCTCGGCGCCACGAAACCGGCGGAGTAGCTCGACCTGCTCGCGATTGACCTCGTTAATGGTGGGAAGCCGGGCGGCGAGCGCACGGCGGAATTCGGGGAAACGGCCGCCAATCTCGCTGCCGCCGGACACTTTCAAGACCATCTCGCGGGTAAGCACAAGCTCCTCCTCGATCATGGGAAAGATGGTGTCGCGCACGCCAGCCTCGGGGACGAGGCTGGCGTAATCCCGGGCGATATCGAGATCGACCAAAAGCAGCGTCTTCTCGACCTCGTCGATGATGAGACGGAACAGGCGGGATTGCTCGAACAGGCGCGGCAGAAGCGCCTCGCCCTGCTGGCCACGCACCTGCAGCAGGCTATGGATGGCGGAGCCCACGCCATACCAGCCGGTGATGATGTGGCGGTTCTGCGCCCAGGCGAACACCCACGGGATGGCACGCAGATCGCTCAGAGACCGCGCGCCGAAGCGTCGCGCAGGCCGCGAGCCGATATTGAGGAGGGAGATTTCCTCAAGCGGACTCGCCGCCTGGAAATATTCGACGAGGCCGGGATGGGAAACGAGACCGGTGTAGGCGGCGCGCGAAGCGCCGGACAAAGCCTCCATGATGTCGTCGAATTCGCGCTTCGGCCGCAGCGCCTCTTCGCGCTCGGATTTCAGCGCATGCTCGAACACGCTCGCGGCGAGTAGCTCCATCTGATAGAGCGCGGTGCCCTTATTGGCATATTTGTAGGACACCACCTCGCCCTGCTCGGTGACGCGGAAGCGGCCCCTGATCGAGCCGGCTGGTTGCGCGGCGATGGCGCGGCCGGTCGGCGCGCCGCCTCGGGAGACCGAGCCGCCCCGCCCATGGAAGAAGGCAATCGGAATGCCCTGCTCGGCGCCGACCTTGGTCAGTTGCGACTGCGCCTTGGCGAGCTCCCAGTTGGAGGCGACGAAGCCGCCATCCTTGTTCGAGTCCGAATAGCCGATCATCACCTCTTGCACGTCGCCCTGCCAATGCGTGGAGCGGCGGATCAGCGGCACCGACAAAGCCTCGCGCATGATCCTGGGCGCGGCGCGCAGATCGGCGATGGTCTCGAACAGCGGCACGATGGGCAGCGCGCAGACCTCGGTGGCGGCGGCATCCAGGAAGGCGCCGCCTTCCTTGGCCAAGAGATAGGCGCCAAGAATGTCGTCGACCGAGCGCGTCATCGACAGGATGAAAGAACCGAACGCGTCGCGATCGAGAGAGCGGCGCGTCTCGGCCGCCTGGCCGAACATGTCGATCAGCTCGGAGGCCTCGGCGGGAAGCTGTGGGATCAAGCGCGGACCGGTGAGCGGCCGCGCCAGCTCGCGGAACAGCCACGAGCGCCACTCGCGGCTGCCGAGCTCGGGCGGGCTGTCGTCGCCATGGCCGGCCGTGGCCCACCACAGCGCCTGCAGCGCGGCGGTGGTCTTGGTGGTGTTCTCGCGAAGGTCGAGCCTGACGGTCGAGAAGCGGAAGATCTCCACCGCGCGGCGCACCGGCTTGACCAGATTGGCGGCGAGCGAGGGGCTGTTCGCCTCCTGAAGTGCGCGCTCGACCACGCGGAGATCGAGGATCAGCTCGTCGGCATTGGCATAGGCCGCCCCCGGGCCGCCAATATCCTGCCCTTCGACGCGGGCGGTGGTGGCGTCGAGCTTGCGCAGCACGATCGAGAGAAATTGCCGGTAAGCCTCGCCGGGATTGCGGGCCTTGATCTGCTCCGCCTCGCCGCTGCCTTGGAGCGCGCGCTCAAGTTCGGGCTCGAAGCCCGGCGGCACGGGGAGCGCGCGCTCGGTGATGGACAGCGCCTTGGCCAAGCCAACGATCCGCTCGCGATAATGCCGCAGCGAGGCGAGCGCGTTCTGCCGCAACGTCCAAGCGGTGACTTCGGTGGTGACCCAAGGATTGCCATCGCGGTCGCCGCCGATCCAGGAGCCATATTGCAGGAAGGGCGGCAACTCGAACTGCTTGCCCGGGTAATATTGCTCGAGCGCGGCATCGACCAGGCTCAGCAGCTCCGGCGCCTTCTGGAACAAGGCTTCGTCGAAGAAGTGGAGCCCGCGCGAGACTTCATGCTGCACGGTCGGCTTCTCCAGATGCAGTTCGCCCGTCATCCAGACGAGCTCGATCTGGTCGCGCAGATCGTCGATCAGCGCGGTGCGCTCGCGTTCGGTCCAGCGCGGCATCTCGAGCTCGCGCAGCAAAAGGTAGATCTTGCGATATTTCTCCAGCACGGTGACGCGCTTGGATTCGGTCGGGTGCGCGGTGATCACCGGCCTGATGCGCAAGCCTGACAGCAGCGACTGAATCTCCTGCGGCGGGATCCCGGCGTCGGCCGCTTCGGCAAGCACATGGGCGAAGGTGCCGCGCAGTGCGTCGCGGCCGCGCGTGCGCTCGATCTGGCGGCGACGGCGCATCGCCGCATTCTGATCGGCGATGGACAGCAGCTGGAACCAGATGCCTTGCGCTTGGAGCGCGCGGGCCATCAGCTCAGGCGTGAAGCCGGCGATGTTGGCGCCGCCGAGCAGCACGGGCTCGATCTCGGGCTGATGCCGCCGCACCACCTCGAGCAGAAGCCGGAATAGGAGATCGGAGGCTTGCTTGGCCGAGGTGCCGCTGATCACGGCCTCCGGCGGCGCGGTCTCAAGGCTGGAGGGTTTCAGCTCCTCATTCATGGCGACGCAATACACTCCCGACCGCTTCGATCGGCTTGGTATGGGCTCGGCCAGGCGTGCAAATCGCCTCGCCGCCCTCTTCCTTATCGCAAGGGTGCCCGAGGCGCACGCCATCAATGGCGTCGCAAGCATCCCTCGTGCCACCCGCTAGGCGATAGGCCGCTGGCCTTAGCCCGCAGCAGATCACGCGTAGGCGCGACGCTCCGGACGCGAGGCCAGTACGCCCGCCACGGTCGAGCCGAACTCGCTCGGATTGGGCGCAACCGTGAGCCCGCAGGAGCGCATGATCTCGGCCTTCTCGGCGGCGCTGTCGCCTGCGGCGGAGATGATGGCGCCGGCATGGCCCATGCGCCGCCCCTTGGGAGCCGTCAGGCCCGCGACGAACCCGATCACCGGCTTGGCCATGTTGTCCTTGATCCAGGCCGAGGCTTCGGCCTCTTGCGGACCGCCGATCTCGCCGATCATCAGCACGGCCTCGGTCTCCGGATCCTCCTCGAACAATGCGAGGTGATCCAGGAAGGACGAGCCGTTGATGGGATCGCCGCCGATGCCGACTGAGGTGGTGATGCCGATGCCCTGGGCCTTCATCTGCGAGGCCGCCTCGTAGCCGAGGGTGCCGGAGCGCGAGATCACGCCGACTTTGCCTTGCAGATAGATGTGGCCGGGCATGATGCCGAGCATCGCCTTGTCGGGGCTGATGATGCCGGCGCAGTTCGGGCCGACCATCATCGGCCGGCGGTCTTTGGGATAGCGCATCAGATAGCGCTTAACCCGCATCATGTCCTGCGCCGGGATGCCGTCGGTGATCGAGCAGATCAGCCGGATGCCGGCGTCGGCAGCCTCCATGATGGCGTCGGCGCAGAAGGCCGGCGCCACGAAGGTGATCGAGGTGGTGGCGCCGGTCGCCTTCACCGCTTCCTTCATGGTGTTGAAGAGCGGGCGGTCGAGATGCTTGCCGCCGCCTTTGCCGGGCGTGACGCCGCCAACGACGTTCGTGCCGTAGGCGATCATTTCCTTCGCGTGGAAAGTGCCCTTGTCGCCGGTCATGCCTTGCACCAGCACCGGCGTGGTTTCGTCGATCAGAATGCTCATGACATGTTTCTCCCGATCAAGCCGCAAGCCGGCCTTGGCATGCCGCCACGGCCTTCTCAGCCGCTTCGGCCAAAGTGTCAGCGGTGATGAGCTTGAGCCCACTCTCCGCAAGAATTTTCCTGCCCTCCTCGACATTGGTGCCGGCCAGCCTGACGACCAGCGGCACCTTGACGTCGACGGTCTCGCACGCCTGCACCACGCCCTTGGCGACCCAGTCGCAGCGATTGATGCCGGCGAAGATGTTGACCAGCACGGCCCGCACCTTGGAGTCGGACAGCACCAGCTTCAGCGCGGTGGCGATGCGTTCCGGTGAGGCGCCGCCGCCGACATCGAGGAAGTTCGCGGGCGTGCCGCCGGCGTGCTTGATCATGTCCATGGTGGCCATGGCCAAGCCAGCGCCGTTGACGATGCAGCCGATCTCGCCGTCGAGGCCGATGTAGTTGAGGTTATGCTCGGCGGCTTGCGCCTCGCGCGGGTCCTGCTGCGAGGGATCGTGCATGTCGGCGACGTTGTGGCGGCGGAACAGTGCGTTATCGTCGAACGACATCTTGGCGTCGAGCGCCAGCACGCGGTCGTCCTTGGCGACGACCAGTGGATTGATCTCCAGCATGGTGGCGTCGCAATCGCGGAAGGCGCGATAGGCATTCATAATGGTCGAGACCGCGCTTTGCGCCTGCTTGATGCTGAGACCCAGCTGAAAGGCGAGCTCGCGCGCCTGGAAGGCCTGCAAGCCCACGGCGGGTTCCACCACCACCTGGAGGATCATCTCGGGCTCGGTCTTGGCGATCTCCTCGATCTCCATGCCGCCGCGCTGCGAGGCGATGACGCGGATGCGCTCGGCTTTGCGGTCGAGCACATAACCGAGATAGAGCTCGCGGTCGAACGGTTCGGCCACCTCGATATAGACCCGCTGCACCGGCTTGCCTTCGGGGCCGGTCTGGATGGTGACCAGCCGCTTGCCGAGCAGATTCGAGGCCGCGTCGCGCACCTCGTGATAGGTCTTGCAGATCTTGATGCCGCCGGCCTTGCCGCGCGCGCCGGCGTGGATCTGGGCCTTCACCGCCCAATTCCAGCCGCCCAGCTCGGTCGCGGCATAGACCGCCTGGTCAGGACTGAAGGCGACGGCACCCTTGGGCACCGGCACACCGAAGCTGGCCAGCAATTCCTTGGCTTGATACTCGTGAACGTCCACAGTCTCCTCCCTTAATTGGGTGTGGCGGAGCTTCGCCCCGTAAGCTTCAACTCACTTTGCCTTTGACGACACCGTAGGCCTTCTCGGTCACAGCTTCCGCTCCGGCCAGAAGCTGGTTCAGCTCCTTCAGTTTAGCCTCGGCGAAAGCCTTGTCCGTAATCATTCTTGCGTTGGTGAAAACATTCAAGGCGGCGCTTCGCAGTGCAGCATAACCGGCGAGCACGCCGACTCCGGCATCGGAGATCACGTTGAGATTGCCCTTGTCGGAGGCGATCGCGGCGAGATCGATCACCTCGCGCGCAGCGTATGCGCAAGCAAGTGGAACATCGGTCGCCAACTTGAGCGCGGCTTGAATCGCCTTATCGCGCGCTTGCTTGTCGGCGTCGGTCTCCTTCGGCATGCCGTAGGCGCCCATCACCGCATCGAACGCCTTCACGTCGTCCTGGATCATGCCGGTAAGCGTCTTGCGCAGCGCCTCGGTCTTGGCCAGCACGTCCTTCATCTCGCCCTCGACATCGGCATATTTCTTTTTGCCGATGGTCAAATTGCACACCATGCTGACAAGGGCCGCGCCCATGGCGCCGATGATCGCCGCGGCGCTGCCGCCGCCCGGCGTCGCCGCGCTGCTTGCCAGCTGATCGAGAAACGGCTCGATTGCGGTGTCCTTGATCTCACTCATCAAGCCATCTCTTTCGCCAGGGCGTAAATCTCTTCGGCGTCGAAGGCATTCTCGGAACTTTCGAACAGCTTGCCGATGCAGGCGCGATGCAGCTTCAGCTTGAGGCCGCCGATGCCCAGCGCGCCGAAGGCGAGCTTGCCGTTGCGGTCCTTGCCCTTGTCGGTCGCCTCGATGCCCTCGATGCCGAGCGGCGGCTGGGCGTTCACGTCGGCGAGCAACTCGATATTCTTATTGTCCTTCCAAGCCGAGAGTGGCAAAAGCTGCGCGCCGATGGCGCCGGCGGCGTAGACGATATTGGCGTCCTTCACCGCCTCGCTGCGCTCCTTATCGTCGGCGCCGGCGACGCCGTTCACTTTCACGCCGAAGCGGGCCTCGATGACTTTGGCGGCAGCCTCGGCGCGATCCTTGGTGCGCGAGGTGATGGTCACGTCGGTGCCTTCCATCCCGAGAAACGCCGCCGCGCGCATGCCGACCGGGCCGGTGCCGGCGAGCACCACGGCCTTCTTGCCTTTCAGCTTCTTGGCCTTGGCCAGCAGCGCCACGCCTGCGGCTGCGGTGGTGTTGGAGCCGTTAGAATCGAGCATGACGGAGACTTTGAACGGGCCGAAGAAGCGCTTCTTCACCGCCGCGTAGAGCGCCTCGCCCTTCTCCATGTTGCCGCCGCCGACGAAGATCGCGGTGTTCTGCTTGTCCTTGCCGCCGCGGGTGAAGATCGTGCCGTCGACCAGGGCGCCAACAGTGTCGGGGGTAACATTGGCATAGCCGGTGACGCGGTCGGCGCCGCCGTCATAGGCGACCACAGTGTCGAACACGGATGCGTAAGGATCGGTGTCGAACAGGAACAGGAGCTTTTTCATGGGGGGTCTCGCTTACTCTTGGACGACGTTCTGCGGCTTACCCGCGACGAACGCCTCGATGTTGTCGATGAGCTGATCGGCCAAAATCTGCATCGCCTCCTGGCTCGCCCAGGCGACATGCGGAGTGACGATCAGATTGGGAATTTTCGGATCGAGCAGGATGTTGCCGTCTTTCGGCGGCTCGACGGTGAGCACGTCGAAGCCCGCGCCGGCAATAGTGCCCTTCTTGAGCGCCTCAGCAAGCGCCGCCTCATCGACCAAGCCACCGCGCGCGGTGTTGATGAGAATCGCGGTGGGCTTCATCTTCTTCAGCTCGGCAGCGCCGATCATGTTCTTGGTCTGCGGCGTGAGCGGCACGTGCAAAGTAATAATGTCGCTTTCTCTCAGGATGGTGTCGAAATCGACCAGACCGTCTTGCGGGAAGATGTCGTAGGGCAACACGCGCATGCCGAGCGCCTCGGCGCGCTTGCCGATCGACTTGCCGAGCGCGCCATAGCCGACGATGCCGAGCGTCGAGCCGGCAATGTCGCGGATCGGATGCGTCAGGAAGCAGAACTGACTGGACTTGTTCCACACGCTGTTCCTGGTGTCCTCCACGTAGGCGAACAGGTTGCGGCGGAGCGCAAAGATCAGCGCGATGACGTGCTCAGGCACGGTGTTGAAGGCGTAGTTCCGGATATTGACGACGGTGATGCCGTTGGCCTTGCAATAGGCCTTGTCCACCACGTCGGTGCCGGTCGCGGCGACGGCGATCAGCTTGAGATTCGGAAGTTGCTTCAGGGTGTCGGCGCGCATCGGCACCTTGTTTATGATGGCGATGGTTGCGTCCTTGAGGCGCGCGACCACGTCCTCAGGCGACCAGGTCGACTGATATTCCTGATAGCTGTGCGGGAAATTCGGCCTGCGGACCTTGGCGTCGACCGACTCTCGATCGAGAAACACGATCGCGTGCTGCACTGAACCTAACCCCTGATCTAAGCCGGCCTCAGCCGGCGCGACATGCCTCACCTTCCCCCGGCGGGTAGCTGAAAAAGCCGCCGGAGGTCTTGACTAAAATCAAATCGAGCGAGACCGGGCTTGTCCGCCGTTAGCCCCGCGTTTCCTGCCCTATTCGGCGGCAACCTTAGTTTCCCGACCTTGCGAAGCTTGGAACTCCGCTTGCGCCGCCGCCACTCCAGACCCCAGCTCGACCTCGATGCCGACATCGCGCATGGCCATTTCGGCCCCGGCGATGGCACCGAGCAGCATCAATTCATTCAAATCGCCTAGATGGCCGATGCGGAACAGCTTGCCGGCCATCTGCGAGAGGCCAGCGCCGAGCGCGAGATTGTAGCGGCGATAGGCGCGATCGATCACGTCGGCGCCGTTGAAGCCGTGCGGCACCATGATCGCGGTCACGGTGTCTGAGTGCCATTTCGGCTCCTTGGCGCAGAGCTTGAGCCCCCAGGCCCTGACCGCGGCGCGCGCGCCCGACGCCAAATGGCGGTGGCGCGCGAACACATTGTCGAGCCCCTCCTCCTGGAGGATGGCGAGCGACTCGCGCAAGCCATGGAACAGCATGACCGCGGGCGTATAGGGGAAGTAACCGGTGGCGTTCGCCTTCATATGGTCGGTGAACTCGAAATAGCCGCGGCGGCAGGCGGCGTCCTTCATCTGTGCGAGCGCCTTCTGGCTGGCGCAGACGATGCCGAGACCGGCCGGCAGCATCAGTCCCTTCTGCGAGCCGGTGATGGCGAAATCGACGCCCCACTCGTCCATGCGGAAATCGATGCTGGCGATCGAGCTCACGCCGTCGACGTAGAGCAGCGCTGGGTGCTTGGCGGCATCGATGGCTCGGCGCACGGCGGCGACGTCGCTCGTCACACCGGTGGCCGTCTCGTTATGCACGACCATGACGCCCTTGATCTCGTGGTTCTTGTCGGCGCGGAGCTCCTCCTCGATGCGGTCGGGGTTGGCGCCAGTGCCCCACTCTTCCTCCTGGACGACGACCTCGAGGCCATGGCGGCGGGCGAGCTCGATCCACAGATGGCTGAACTGGCCGAACCGCGCGGCAAGCATCTTGTCGCCGGGCGAGCGGGTATTGGTCAGCGCCGATTCCCAGGCGCCGGTGCCGCTCGACGGGTAGATGACCACCTGGCCGTCGCGCGTCTTGAAGATCTTCTTGAGGTCTTCGAACAGCGGCAAAGTCAGCTTGGGAAAGTCGGAGGAGCGGTGATCCTCCATGGCGACGTGCATGGCGCGCAAGACGCGGTCGGGCACATTGGTCGGACCCGGCACGAATAAGAAGTTACGCCCCGGCCTTCTCGCTCCAGCCATCGATTCTTTCCCCTTGGAATTTTGCCGGCGGTTGCGCCGGATTTGGCCACATCTCGCAAAGCAAAGGGTGTTAGCGTCCGCTTCGGCGGCTGGCAACCCCTTTCAGCACTTAGAATAAACCGGCGATCCTGCCGTCGGGGGCAAGCTCGATATTGTTGGCGGCCGGCACCTTGGGCAGACCCGGCATGGTCATGATGTCACCGCAGATCACCACCACGAACTCCGCGCCGGCCGACAACCTGACCTCGCGGATCGGGATGACATGCCCCAACGGAACACCCTTGGCGTCGGGGTTGGTGGTGAAGCTGTATTGCGTCTTGGCGACACAGATGGGGAACTTGCCGAAGCCTTGTTTCTCGAGTTCGGCAAAGCGGTCCATGACAGCCTTGTCCGCAGTGATGTCCTCGGCGCCATAGATTTCCTGGGCAATGGTGCGCGTCTTGTCCCATAGCGACATGTCGTCGGGATAGAGCGGCTGGAAGTCGCTGGGCTTCTCCTCGATGGTGCGCACCACGGTCTGGGCGAGTTCGACGGCGCCGGCGCCCCCTTGCGCCCAATGATCGGCCATCACGCACTCCGCGCCGATGGTCGAGCTCAGCCGCTTGAGCAGCGTGATCTCGGCCTCGGTGTCGCTCGAGAAGCGGTTCACCGACACCACCACCGGCACATGGTATTTGCGCACATTTTCGATATGCCGTTCGAGATTGGCGAAACCTTTCTCCAGGGCGTCGAGGTTTTCCTTCTTGAGATCGTCCTTGGCAACGCCCCCATGCATCTTGAGCGCGCGAATGGTGGCGACCAGCACGACGCAGTCCGGCTTGAGCCCTGCCTTGCGGCATTTGATGTCGAAGAACTTCTCAGCGCCAAGATCGGCGCCGAAGCCGGCTTCGGTCACCACATAGTCGCCGAGCTTGAGCGCGGCCTTGGTGGCGATCACCGAGTTGCAGCCATGCGCAATATTGGCGAACGGTCCGCCATGAATAAAGGCCGGGTTGTTCTCCAGCGTCTGCACGAGATTGGGCGCGAGCGCGTCCTTCAGCAGCGCCGCCATCGAGCCCGCGGCCGAGAGGTCCTTGGCGGTGACGGCTTTCTTTTCGCGGGTCTGGCCGATCTGGATCTGGCCGAGCCGACGCTGAAGATCGGCTAGATCCTTGGCCAGGCAGAAAATCGCCATGACTTCCGAGGCCACGGTGATATCGAAGCCGGCTTCCCGCGGATAGCCGTTGGCAGCACCGCCTAGAGAAGTGACGATGTCGCGCAGCGCCCGGTCATTCATATCGACGGCGCGCCGCCAGGTGATGCGGCGGGTGTCGATATCGAGCTTGTTGCCCCAATAGACATGATTGTCGATCAATGCCGCGAGCAGATTATTGGCGGCGCCGATGGCGTGGAAGTCGCCGGTGAAATGGAGGTTGATGTCCTCCATAGGCACGACCTGAGCGTAGCCACCGCCGGCCGCGCCACCCTTCACTCCGAAGCAGGGCCCAAGCGATGGCTCGCGAATGCAGATGATGGCCTTCTTGCCGATATCGTTCAGCGCATCGCCAAGCCCGACCGTGGTCGTGGTCTTGCCCTCGCCGGCGGGTGTGGGGGTGATGGCGGTGACGAGAATGAGCTTGCCGTCGGGCTTGCCCTTCAGCGAGGCGATATAGTCGAGCGAGACTTTCGCCTTGTAATGCCCGTAGGGGATCAGGTCCTCGGCGTCGATCCCGAGCTTGTCCTTCGCCACTTCGAGGATCGGCCGCATCGTTGCGGCCTGACTGATCTCGATATCCGACTTGGGCTTCCTGTGCTGCTCGTCTGAACGCCTGCCCGGTTTTTCGGCAGTTTCACGCGGTTGTACTGACATAACGCCTTGGTCCCCGGGGCTTGCGGCTTCGCTTGCAAAAGGAATGAGCAAAGTAGTTCATTCGCTTGCCTTATTGCAATCGTCTGTGCAGGTTCATCGGCCTTGAAGGGAGGACAAGCCTAACAATGACGCCCGAAGTGCTGCTCAAGGCCATGTTCCAGGCGGCGGTGGACGCCGCGCTTCCCTCGCTCTGCGTGCCGGCTCATCTGCCCAAGCGGCCGAAGGGGCGCACCATCGTGATCGGCGCGGGTAAGGCGTCCGGCGCGATGGCCAAGGCGCTGGAAGACGCCTGGGAGGGGCCGATCGAGGGGCTGGTGGTGACGCGCTATGGCTATCGCGTGCCCACGAGCCGGCTCGAAGTGGTCGAGGCCGCCCATCCCGTGCCCGACGCCGCAGGGCGGAAGGCGGCCGAGCGCATCTTTCAGTTGGTGCAGGGATTGACGGCCGACGATCTGGTGCTCTGCCTGATCTCGGGCGGCGGGTCCGCCCTGCTCGCGCTGCCGCCGGAAGGGCTGACGCTCGAGGACAAGCAGGCAGTGAACAAGGCGCTGCTCAAATCGGGCGCGACCATCTCCGAAATGAACACGGTGCGGAAGCATCTCTCGGCGATCAAAGGCGGCAGGCTCGCCGCGGCGGCCGCTCCCGCCAAGGTGGTCGCGCTGATGATCTCCGACGTGCCAGGCGACGATCCCTCGATCATCGCCTCCGGCCCGACCGTGCCCGATCCCTCCACCAACAAGGACGCGCTCGGCATCATCGAGAAATATGGCATCGACGTGCCGAAGGCGGTGCTCAAGCGTTTGCGCACGGCAGACGAGACGCCCAAGCCCGGCGACAAGCGGCTGGCCAGCGTCGAGAACATCATGATCGCCACGCCGCAAGCCTCGCTGGAGGCTGCTGCCGAGGTCGCACGCAAGGCAGGGGTAACTCCGGTCATTCTCGGCGATTCGATCGAGGGCGAGTCGCGCGATGTGGCGCTGGTACATGCCGGCATCGCGCGGCAATGCGCGCTGCGCGGCCAACCGGAGAAGCCGCCTTGCGTGCTGATCTCGGGCGGCGAGACGACGATCACGCTGAAGGGCAAAGGCAAAGGCGGGCGCAACACCGAGTTCCTGCTCGCGCTGGCAATCGCGCTCGACGGCATGAAGGGCGTTTATGCCCTGGCCGGGGATACCGACGGCGTGGATGGCAGCGAGGATAATGCCGGCGCGCTGATCTATCCGGATACGCTCGCCCGTGCCGCCGAGGCCGGAATCAACGCCAAGGCGATGCTCGCCGATAACGATCCCTGGACCTTCTTCAAAGCGATCGGCGATCTGCTCGTGACCGGACCGACGCTCACCAATGTCAACGACTTCCGCGCGGTGCTGATCGAGAAGGTCTGAGCGCGCACTTCAGCTGCGCACAAAGTCGCTTGCGATTAGCGCGGCGTCCATGGCGTATTCGCCCAGCGTAGGATGTCCGAGCGGCCGGCTCATAGCGCGGTATTTGGGCCACAGCGAAGTGCAATTTCGCAGTTGCGAATTGAGACGAGCGCGCTACTCTTCCGGCGGTGCGGCCACACCGCGACCCTTGCGAATCGGCTGTCATGCAACGCCGTCGCGGCCCTTCACGTTTTGGGCTTTTCAGCGCCGGTCTGCTCCATGTGCCATGGAACAGTCGAAATTCGATTGACTATGGTGCGGGGTCGTTGCTGGGGCTGGGGTGGCCGCCAACATCGCGTACAGCGTCCGGGCCGCACTTCGCTGCGGCGCTCGCTAGGCCTGTGGCGCGCGACGGTAATTTGAATGAGGGGAACAGGGATGATGCTGCGGCGTGCCGGTCTAGGCCTCCTCGTTGGAGCGGTCTTGCTGGCCCCGTCGGGCGCGTCCGCCGGCCCCGCTCTCGTTTTCGAACCCTATAACGGCACGGTGTTTTACGCCGAAGATCCCGACGCGCAGTGGTTCCCGGCGTCCCTCACCAAACTGATGACGGCCTACGTGACCTTCCAGGCCTTGAAGGCCGGTACGGTCACTCCCGACACCAAGGTCGTTTGCTCGCAGAAGGCGACACAGCAAGCCCCCTCCAAGCTCGGCCTGCCAGTCGGCGGCAGCATCGACCTGGATACCGCGCTCAAGGTGCTGATCGTCAAATCGGCCAACGATGTCGCCGTGATGATCGCCGAGACCGTGGCCGGCGGCGAGGAGGCGTTCGTCCAGCGCATGAACGACGCGGCGCAGCACCTCGGCATGACGCGGACCAGCTTCGTCAACGTCAACGGCTTGCCGGATGAGCGTCAGGTCACTACCGCCCGCGACCTCGCCAAGCTCGCGCGTGCCATCATCGTCGAGTTCCCAGAGCACGCCGATCTGTTCACCACCGTCCAGATTCAGGTGGGCAAGCAAATCATTCGCACTCATAACGGCCTCTTGGTGAGTCTCCCTGGCGCCGACGGCATGAAAACCGGCTTCATTTGCCAATCCGGATTCAACGTGGTGGCGAGCGCCACGCGCGACGGCCGCAAGCTGGTCGCGGTCGTGCTCGGCGAGCAGTCGGTGGCCACACGCCGGGTGCGCGCCACCGATCTCCTGGAGAACGGCTTCAAGCGCTATTTCTGGAAGTCGCTGTTCGGCACCAGCATCGACGGGCTGGCGATCCAAGCGTCGTTGACCGACGGTCCAGCGCATCTGAAGGACGCAATTTGCGGTGTGGCCAAACCGAAGCCGGCTAGTACACGCAAGGTCAGTCGCAAGGGCGGCTCGAAGAAGCGCAGCACTGCCAGTACCGGCGCGAATTGAACCGCGTTTCCTTCCAGCTCCTCCGCCTAGCCGCCGCCGCGGCCTTAGCTCTGCCTTTGGCGCATGTCACAGCGCGAGCCGCCGAGCCACCCGACAATGTCGCCGAGGCGATCGTCGATGCCGACCAGGCTTGCACGGACCTGAACGGCAAGCCGAATCATGACGCGGTGCTCAAGGTCGAGGACGTGAACGGCGACGGCGGCGAGGATTGGATCGCCGACTACTCCAAGCTCAAATGCGAAGGCGGACTCAATCCGCTGTGTAGCGATGGCGCCTGCACGTTGCAGATCTATCTATGGGACGGCGAGACGCAGTGGGATCTGCTGTTCGAGGACCTCGTGCGGAGCTACAAATTCGGCAAGGCCGGCGGCAAGCGCATTCTCTACGTCACCACGCCCGGCACGCCGTGCAACAAGCCGGTCGCCGAAACCTGCAAGTACGAATATCGCCTCGACAAGGACGCGATCGTCCCGCTGAATCCTTAAGAGGCTGGCGCGGCGATCGCCGCCTCGATCACCGCGATCGCCTCGGGTGAAGCCCAGTCGGCCGGGCCGATCAGCCGAGCAATCTCCTTGCCGTTCATATCGACGATCAGCGTCGTGGGCATGCCGACCGTCTTGATGGTCGAGAACAACTTGCCGGTAGGGTCGGTGTAGAGGGTAACATGCTCGGCGCCGGTCTCCTTGAGGAAGGCCGCGGCCTTGTCGGGACCGCCTTTGTCGATATTGATCGCCACCACTTCGAAATCCTTACCGCCGAGCTTGGTCTCCAGCTTGTCTAGAGCCGGCATCTCCTCGCGGCAGGGCACGCACCAGGTGGCCCAGATGTTGAGAAGCACCACTTTGCCTGCAAAATCGGCCAGCGACTTGGACTTGCCGTCCCCGTCGGCAAAGGCGATTTCCGGCAGATCCAGCGGCTTCGGCCTGACTAAAAGCGCGGCCATCGGCCCTTTATTCAAGCCGGCGAGAGGACCGCTGGCGGTCCCCTGCCCTGAAGGCCCGGGCCCGGAAAGCTCGCCCTCGCCATTGTCAGAAGGGGCGAAACTCACATATACCGTGCCGAATCCGGCAATCGCCGCAACGATCGCAGCGACGAGATAGATGGCCGGCGACGCAGCGCTGTCGCGTTCTTTGCGTTTGCTCACGTCTTCCCGCTAACTCAAGTCTTGTTAACGCAAGTCTTGCCTAGGCTAAGACCGTCATGACGAACACCATGTGGGGCGGCCGCTTCGCCGCAAGTCCCGCCCAGATCATGGAGGAGATAAACGCCTCCATCGATTTCGACAAGCGGCTGTGGAGGCACGACATCCTCGCCTCGCAGGCGCATGTCGCCATGCTCGGCGCGACCGGCATCCTCACGACCAAAGAGGCGCAGGAGATTTCACGCGGGCTCGACCAGATCATGGCCGAGATCGAGGCCGGCACGTTCAAATTTTTGCGCGCGCTTGAGGACATTCATTTGAACGTCGAGAGCAGGCTCACCGAGCTGATCGGGCCGGTAGCCGGCAAGCTGCACACCGCGCGCTCGCGCAACGACCAGGTGGCGACGGATTTCAAGCTCTATGTCAGGGACGAGATGGGCGCGATCGACGGCGCGCTCGGTGTGCTCCAGCTAGCGCTCGCGACCAAGGCGCTCGAGCATGCGGGAGCGGTGATGCCGGGCTTCACCCATCTGCAGACCGCGCAGCCGATCACCTTCGGACATCATCTGCTGGCTTACGTCGAGATGCTGGGGAGAGACAGAGGCCGCTTCGCCGACGCGGCCAAGCGGCTGAACGAGTCCCCGCTCGGTGCGGCGGCGCTTGCCGGCACACCCTTCCCCATCGATCGGGAGGCGACCGCGAGCGCGCTCGGCTTCGCCAAGCCGGCCGCGAACTCGCTCGATGCCGTGTCGGATCGCGACTTCGCGCTCGAGGCACTCGCGGCGGCGTCAATCTGCGCCATGCATCTATCGCGGCTGGCCGAGGAGATCGTCAACTGGACCTCGCCGCAATGGGGCTTCGTGCGGCTCTCGGATAAATTCACCACCGGCTCATCGATCATGCCGCAGAAGCGCAACCCCGACGCCGCCGAGTTGGTGCGCGCCAAGACCGGACGCATCGCCGGCGCCTTTCAGGCGCTCTTGATGGTGATGAAGGGCCTGCCGCTCGCCTATGCCAAGGACATGCAAGAGGACAAGGAGCCGGTGTTCGATGCGCTCGACGCGCTGAAACTCGGCATCGCCGCCATGACCGGGATGGTCGCGGACCTCGAGCCCGACGTGAAGGCCATGAAGCGGGCGGCTGCGGC
The DNA here is from genome assembly GCA_963750975.1 of uncultured Alphaproteobacteria bacterium. Taxonomy (GTDB): domain Bacteria; phylum Pseudomonadota; class Alphaproteobacteria; order Rhizobiales; family Methyloligellaceae; genus Methyloceanibacter. Next base: position 65,707 of record CAVVSX010000015.1, read on the forward strand.
GGGGCATTCGACCGCCACCGACCTCGCCGACTGGCTGGTGCTCAATCTCGGGCTCCCCTTCAGGGAGGCGCATCATGTCACCGGCAAGCTCGTGGCCTTGGCCGAATCAAAGGGCTGCGACCTCAAAAAACTGCCGCTTTCGGAGCTTAAAGCGGTGGAGAAGCGGATCACCGAGCAGGTTTATCCGGCGCTGGATGTCGCAGGATCGGTGAAAAGCCGCACCAGCTATGGCGGAACCGCGCCTTCCAATGTCAAACGGGAGGCGAGACGGTGGATAAAGCGTTTGGAGAAGGAAGGCCAAACGCGATAAAAGGATAGGTCAAGGGCCAGCCAATAGGCCGAGGGACAGGGGCACGACCATGGGAAGCGCTTTGCGCATCCTTTTATCGCTTGCGCTGATGGTGGCCATCGGGCTTACAGCCTGTGGACGCCGCGGCTCATTGGAACGACCGCCGCCGACTTTCCCTCAGACCAAGGCCGATCCGTCCACGAAAATGTCGCAGGCTCCTGACCGGAAGCTTTGGATCGATCGACTGCTGCAATAGACCTCCCGAGAAATGCACCATTTCGCCTACCGGCGCGGCGTCTCCCACCAGAATGTGCTCCACGCCGAGGAGGTCGATCTTGCCGACCTCGCTAACACCGTTGGAACCCCCTTCTATTGCTACTCGTCGGCGACGCTCGAGCGTCATTATCGCGTGTTCGCAGATGCTTTCGCCGCCGCGCCCGACACGCTGGTCTGCTACTCGGTCAAGGCGAATTCCAATCTCGGCGTGCTCGCCACGCTCGGCCGCCTCGGCGCCGGCATGGACATCGTGTCGGAAGGCGAGCTCCGTCGCGCGCTGGCGGTCAAGATCGCGCCGGAGCGGATCGTGTTTTCGGGCGTCGGCAAAACGCAGGCCGAGATGGCTGTCGCGATCGACGCCGGCATCTTCGCCTTCAATGTCGAATCGGAGCCCGAGCTCAGAGCGCTGAGCGAGGTGGCGGCGGACCGCGGCGCCACCGCGCGCATCGCCTTCCGCGTCAACCCCGATGTCGACGCCAACACCCACCACAAGATCGCGACGGGAAAGGCGGAGAACAAATTCGGGGTGCCGTTCGCGCAAGCCCCTGCCCTCTACGCACTGGCGAGCAAGCTGCCCGGCATCGAGGTTGCCGGCGTGCATATGCATATCGGCAGCCAGATCACCGACCTTGCGCCGTTCCGCAATGCGTTTGCGCTGTTGCACGAATTGGTGGCCGATCTGCGCGGTCAGGGATTCGCTATCTCCTTCGTCAATCTCGGCGGCGGGCTCGGCATTCCCTATCGCCACGATCAGCCGGCACCTCCCCTGCCGGCCGACTACGCGCGCCTCGTGCAGGAGGAAGTGGGTGGGCTGGGCTTGCGGCTGCTATTCGAGCCGGGCCGCATGATCGCCGGCAATGCCGGCATCCTCGTCACCCGCGTGCTCTATGTGAAGCAAGGCGCCGACAAGACCTTCACCATCGTCGATGCAGGCATGAACGACCTGATGCGGCCCACGCTGTACGAGGCCTATCACGAGATCGTCCCCGTCATAGAGCCCGCGCCGGGCGCGCGCAGCATCGTCACCGACGTGGCGGGACCAGTGTGCGAGACCGGCGATTATCTGGCGCTCGGCAGAGCATTACCGGAATTTAACGCGGGCGATCTCATTTGCGTGATGACCGCCGGCGCCTATGGTGCGGTGCTCGCTTCCGAATATAATTCGCGGCTCTTGGTGCCGGAGGTGCTGGTCGCCGGCAACCGCTATAGCGTGACAAGGCCAAGGCCGGGCTATGACGAGATGCTGGCCAGGGAGCGGCTGCCCAACTGGCTTTAATCCTTTGGAGCGAGCCTTAATAAGCCTCGCTTTAGCCCGCTTCGCTCCCCAACTTATCCTCGTGACCCCAAGCCTGCGTGCTAAACAATGAAGACGATGCGTCCAGTTTTTCGATCGAAGGAAACCTCGCCGGAGAAGGCTGAGGACAAAGCGCTCGCGGGCCGCTTCGAGCGACGGGTGCGCTTGAGCTGGCTGGCGCTGCTCGGCGAGCGTATTTGGGAGGCGTTACTGTGGCCCTTCCTGGTTGTCGCCGCCTTTCTCGTGTTCTCGCTGCTCGAGCTGTGGGGCTACCTCCCGCCGCTGATGCATCGCGTGCTGCTCGGCGGCTTCGGGCTCGCGCTGATTGTCTCCTTCCTGCCGCTGATCAGGCTCTCGCTGCCGACCCGACAGGAGGCGCTCAGGCGTCTGGAGCGGACCGCCGGCATCAAGCACCGGCCTGCCTCGTCTTATGAAGACCAATTGGGCGCCACGCCGCCAAAGGAGACCTTGGCGCTTTGGGCCGCGCATCGCGAGCGCCTCGGCAAGCTGATCGGGCGGCTGAAGCCCTCATGGCCCGCGCCCCGCACCGACCGCAAGGACCCTTATGCGATCAGGGCGGCATTGCTGCTTGCCGTGGTCGCTGCATTCCTGGCGACCGGAGGCAATGTGCTCGATCGGCTGCGCGCCGCCTTCTCGCCCGCCGCATCCAGTGCGCCGGCGCTGCTCAGGCTCGATGCCTGGGTCACGCCGCCGGTCTATACCGGCCTCGCGCCGATCGTGCTGGCCGACGGCAATGAGACGGTTGGCACCGGCGCCGAATCCTTCCGTGCGCTCTCAGTGCCAGAGCGAAGCGAACTGATCGTGCGCACGCACGCGCCGCAAGGCGAGACCGTGAGCCTCGTCACCAGCGGCGACGGCGCCGAGACCAAGACCATCGAGCCGAAGCAGGGCGGCAGCGAGGGTCTGGTCGAGTTCAATGTCACGCTCAACCAGCCGATCAGCGCCGACGTCAAGATCGGCGGCCAGACCGTTTCCAAATGGCGCTTCGACCTGATCAAGGACGAGGCGCCGACCATCAATCTGATGGGCACGCCGACCACCACGCCGCGCGGTGCCTTGCGACTGGTGTTCCGCGCCGACGACGACAACGGCGTGGCCAGCGCCGAAGCGCACTTTGCACTGAAGGAAGGCGAGGAGCGCAACCTTGCGCCGCTCGCCGCCGAAGCCTCCGCCAAAGTCGAGGCCGATCCCCTGCTCGAGCCACCGGTGATGCCGCTGCAATTGCCGCATGCCAACGCCAAGCGCATCGACGGCAAGGCCACGCAAGACCTGACCGCCCATCCCTGGGCCGGGCTCAGGGTGCGCATGACGCTGGTCGCGCGCGACCAGGCCGGCCAGACCGGCCAGAGCCAGCCCTATGAATTCGTGCTGCCGGAGCGGACTTTCACCAAGCCGCTGGCCAAGGCCGTGGTCGAGCAGCGTAAGAAGCTGGTGCGCGATCCCGGCGCCCCCGAGAGCGTCGCCGATGCGCTCGACGCGCTCACGCTCGGCGACGACAAGGTGATCGACGACAGCACCGTCTATCTTGCGCTACGCAACGCCTATTGGCGCTTGCGCGGCGACCAGTCGCGCGCAGGCATCGCCAGCGTGGTCGACCAGCTGTGGGACGTGGCGCTCCGCATCGAGGAGGGCGACCTGCCCGAGGCCGAGCGCGCCGTCAAGCAAGCGCAGGACGCGCTGTCGAAGGCGCTCCAGGAAAACAGCTCGCCGGAGCAGATCAAGCAACTGGTCGATGAACTGCGCGATGCGCTGTCGAAATATCTGCAGGCGCTCGCCTCGCAGCAGCAAGACAAAAACAACATGCAGCCGCAAGGCCAGCAGCAGAACGGCGATCAGCTCGTGTCGCAGCAGGATCTCGACAAGATGCTGAGCAATATCCAGAAGCTCGCCCAGTCCGGCTCAAAGGAGATGGCGGAGCGGATGTTGTCCGAGCTGAAGGACCTGCTCGACCGCTTGCAGACCGGCAATTTCGCCGAGAACGCGCAGCAGCAACGCGCCGGCCGCATGATGAAGGATCTGAGCGACATCGTCTCCAATCAGCAGAAACTGCTCGACGATACGTTCGCGGCGAAGCGCCAGCAGAGCTCGGGCGGCAAGCCCAACGATCAGTTCGAGGTGAGCCCTCCCGGCCAGCCGATGGAGTTCGGCCCCGGCATGAGCATGGCGCCGCTGTTCGAGGAGGTGCCCGGCGAGGCGCAGCAAGGCAGCATGAAGGGCCAGGGCGAATCCGGCGGTCAAGGTGCGCCGCCGAACACCCAGCTGGAGATGGGTCAGCAGCCGCAGCAGGGGCAACGCCCCGGTCAGCACGGCAGGCTCGCAGACCGCCAGCAAGAGCTGCGCGACAAGCTACAGAGCTTGATCGATCGCTTCCGCATCGAGGGCGGCGAGCCGCCCGACGATTTCAAGGGCGCGCAAGAGGCCATGCGCGACGCCAAGGAGGCCATCGGCGAGGGCAATCTCGACAGCGCCACCCAGCAGCAAAGCTTGGCGCTCGATAAGTTGCGCAACGGCGCGCAGTCGCTTGCCGAGCAGATGATGGAGGGCGGCGAGTTGCAGGCTGGGCAAGGCCCCGGCAATAACGGCCGCGATCCGCTCGGCCGTCCCGACCGCTCCAACCGTCCCGATCTCGGCCTTTCGGTGAAGGTGCCAGACGAGATCGACATCCAGCGGGCGCGCGAGGTGCTCGACGAACTGCGCCGCCGGCTCGGCGATCCGGCGCGGCCGACGATCGAGCTCGATTATCTCGAGCGCCTGATCAAGCCGTTCTGATCTCTCGAGGTCAGCTGAAATAGGCGAGGAGCGCGATGACGCTGATCGTGCCGAGCGTCCCCAGATAGATACCGACCAGCAGACCTTCCGGCCAGCGGTCCTTCGCGCTGCTGCGCAGCGCCTGCACGATCACCACCGGCGGAACGATCACGCCGATCAGGGCGGCGATGAGGGTGAGCGTCGTCATGGACTTTTGACCTCGCCGATAAAAGGAAGCTCGCGATAACGGTGCGCGAGGTCCATGCCGTAACCCACCACGAAAACCGGCGGGCAGCGGAAGCCCGTGAAGTCGGGCTCGATCTTGGCCGCCCGGGGCACTTGCTTGCCGACCAGTACACAGGTGCGCACCCTCCGCGCGCCGCTTTGCTCGAACAGCGTCTTGGCGAAGGCGAGCGTTCGGCCGGAATCCAGAATATCGTCAACGATGACAACGTCCCTTCCCGCAAGCTCGGTCTCCACCGCGCGCAGTACCTTGACCTCGCCGCCGGAAATCGTGCCGGTCCCGTAACTCGCAAGGAAGATGAAGTCGATCTCGGGCTTGAGGCCCTCGCGGTGCAGCGCCCTGATGAGATCGGCGGCGAAGATGAAGCTGCCCTTCAGGATCGACACGATGATGAGATCGGCAGGCGATGACGCGGCGATCTCACGGCCGAGATCCTCGACCCTCCTGGCAATGCGCTCGACGCTGTAGAGCGGCGTGACGGTTTCGGCCGCCGCGGCTTGAGCCATGCTACTCGGCCTTGGCGAAGCGCACCTTGACACTGCGGACATTGCTCGGGGGCGAGGGAATCTGGCGCAAGAACGGCGCATGTTCCCCGGCCGCGAGCTGATCAGCGCCGACCTCGGTGGTCCATTCGGAGATTTCCTCGCCACTCTCGTCCCTGAGCGCGATCACCACGGTCGGCACGTCGACCGCGGCGGTAGTGGTGTTCACCACGTCGCCCTGCACCTCGAGCACGGTCTGACCGCCCTCGCTGGTCCAGCCATAGCGAACGCTTTCGAAGGCGAGGCCGTGCGCTCCGACCGGCGCGCCGAACAACGCGTAGAGACGCGCCGCGCCCGGCAACACCGACATCACCGCAGACGGCGCCAGCATCAGCGTGCCGATCACCGAGGCGACAACAAGTCCAAGCACGAGCCACCCGACGGTGACGATGGACGGGATGCGCCTCGGTCCTAACGGTTGCTCGCCGGGAAGCGCCTGCGCCGCCAACGCAGGATCGAAGCCAAGGTCGGCATCCATGCCGCCATCGCCCATGCCGACATCACCCATGCTGGCGTCGCCCATGCTGGCATCGCCGAGGCCATTGCCCATGCCGGCGCCGAACGCATCTCCGCCGAAACTTGCGTCGGGCATCGAGGCATCCTTCATGCCCGCCTCGGGCAGAGGAGCAACTGGTGCGGCGGGGCGCTTGCCAAGGCGCGAGAAGATCCCGCCGCTCTTCTCTGGCGGCGCGGCAGGCGGCGTCTCCCCCATCGCGTCAGCGTTGAGGCGAGCGAGTTGGGCGGCGAGGCTGTCATCCATGCCGGGTTGCGGGAAACTCGGCTGGGGGGGCGGCGGCGCGGGGCGCGCCGACGGAGCGACTGGAGCGATGCCGGCAAACCCGCTCAGTCCCGCGTTGACCGCCGCGGCCGGCTTCGGTGGCGGCGCTTGCGGCGGTCTGGCAGCTTGCGCCGGCCTGGCGGGTTGCGGCGGTGGCGGCGGGGTCATCTGCACGGGTTTTGCCGCCGGCGGCGCGGTCGTGACGGGATGCGCTTGCCAGACATGGCCGCATTTCGAGCAACGCACCTTCCGCCCCTCAGGCGGAAAGACCGCCTTGGTCTCGTAGCGCGTGTCGCAAGCCGGACAGATAATGTGTGTTGCCATCGGAAAAGCCAAAATGGCCGTTTATCCTGGATTCGCCCCGGGCCCCATACGCTGCCCAAACCCATTGATACCGGACCCGGAGTTCAGCATAAAGTGCCAATCCTCTGCAATCTCAAGAGGCTTAGGGAACACGGGTGATTCGCTTCGACAATGTCGGGCTGCGCTACGGCTCGGGACCGGAAATCTTGCGCGATGTCACCTTCCACGTGCTTCCTGGGTCCTTTCACTTCCTGACCGGACCGTCCGGAGCTGGCAAGACGACGCTTTTGCGGCTGCTTTTCATGTCCTTGAGGCCGAGCCGGGGGCTGATTTTCGTGTTCGGCGAGAACGTCACCGATCTCACGGCGAGTGGCCGGTCGGCGCTCCGGCGGCGCATCGGCATCGTCTTCCAGGATTTCCGCCTGCTCGACCACCTCACCACCTGGGAGAATGTCGCCTTGCCCCTGCGCGTGATGGGAAAGCGGGAGTCGGATTATAAGGAAGATGTGACCGATCTCTTGCGATGGGTGGGGCTCGGCGACCGCATCAACGCCTACCCCGAGATACTGTCAGGCGGCGAGAAGCAGCGCGCGGCGATCGCGCGAGCGGTGATTGGGCGGCCCGAGCTTCTGCTTGCCGACGAGCCCACGGGCAATGTCGATCCAGCCATCGGCAACAGATTGTTGCGCCTGTTCGTCGAGCTCAACCGGCTCGGCACCTCGGTCATCATCGCGACCCACGACTATGGCCTGATGGAGCAACTCGACGCCCCGCGGCTCGTGCTCTATGACGGCCATTTGCAGATGCGCTGAGCGACATGACGTTCCTCTCCGACATCAGGGACTATCCTTGGAGCAGCCTTCTGACCGGTCTGCTGCCGGCCCGCGTCGTCAACCTGCTGCCGGCGCGCTTCCAGACCAGGTCCGCGCAGATCGTGCCCTCGGCCTCGATCGCCGGCAACGCGCTCACCGTGGTGATCGCCATCATGTCGTTCCTCGCCTGCCTCACCGCCGGCGCGGTCTACATGGTCAACCAGTCCGCCAATGCCTGGGTCAACGACATCGCCAGCGAAATCACCGTCGAGCTCGATCCGATCAACACAGCGGATATCGAGAAGAAGATGACGCTCGTCTCGCTGTTCCTCGCCAAGCAGAAGGGCATCACGCGGGTGAAGCCGCTCACCGCCGACGACAGCGCCAAGCTGCTCGAGCCCTGGCTTGGGCAGACGAGCGCGCTTTCGGCCCTTCCCATCCCTCGCCTGATCGCGGTCGAGATCGATCGCTCCAACCCGCCGGACATCCAACTGATCAAGACGGCACTGACTCAGAATTTCGAAGGCGTGACGCTTGACGACCACCGGCGCTGGCAGGCGGAGATCAAGACCGTCACCCGCACCGCGGCGCTTGGCGGGCTCGCCGTGCTGTCGCTGGTCGCCGCCGCCACCATCGCCGTGATCGTCTCGGCGACGCGCAGCGCCATGGCGTCGAACCGCGAGATCATCGAGGTGCTGCATTTCGTGGGCGCCAAGGAGCGCTTCATCAGCCGCGAATTCGAGCGTCATTTCCTCGGATTGGGCGTTCGCGCGGGGCTGATGGGGGCGCTCGCCGCTGCGCTCGCTTTTCTGTTCCTGCCGCTGATGATGCATATGCTTGGCGGCGGCGTCGTCACCGAGGCGGAGACGAGCCGGCTGATCGGCTCCGGAGAGCTCGATATCTGGGGCTATCTCCTCTGCCTGTTGGTGGCGCTGGCGGTGGCCGGCATCTGCATGATCACCTCGCGGCTCGGCGTGATCCGCGTGCTCAAGTCCTACGCCTGATCCAGTCGCGTTTTTTCTCAACGGACTGCAGTCATGCAGGGTTTCACGCGCGGCCGATTTGTGCCTATTCTTGCGCCCGCTTGGCGGTCGTGGAGTAAGCGGTGAGGGAAGAAGCGGTCGAAAGAGCAGGCCGGTTCAGCGGCTTCCTGGGCGGCGTCAGGCTCATCTTCGATGCATGCTTGTTCGCCTTGGTGCTGCTGGCCATCGGCTTCATCGTGTTTGCCAACAGCGTCGACCGCGAGCATGTCGTGCCGCAGGGGCCGGCCGACGGCATCGCCGTGCTTACCGGCGGCGTGGCCCGCATCGATGAGGCGATGAAGCTGCTCGCCGAAGGCAAGGCGAAGCGCGTCCTCATCACCGGGGTCAACCGCACCACGACCACCGATGAGCTGAAGGAGCTCGCGAGCCAGGGCGATCAATATTTCAGCTGCTGCGTAGATATCGACAAGGAGGCGCGCAACACGATCGACAACGCGACCGAGACCAGCCAATGGGTGGCGCTGAACCATTACGGCTCGATCATCGTGGTGACCTCGAATTACCACATGCCGCGGGCGCTGGCGGAGCTCGCCAGGGTCATGCCCGGCGTCACGCTGATCCCCTACTCCGTGGTCGACAACAACGTGCATCTCCAGCGCTGGTGGACCTATCCCGGCACGACCAGGCTGCTCCTCTCCGAGTATTTGAAATATCTGCCGGCGCTCACCCGGCTCGGCGCGACCAATCTCGTGCGCCTCGTGCTGACTGGTGGCAGCACCACTCCAGCCGACGTGCCAGAGCCGTAAATGGTATAGAGCCCGCATGGCGCGCTCGCTGGTGTTCAATGTGCTGTTCTATGTGACGACGGCCTTGTTCGTCGTGCTCGGCAGCCCGCTGCTGTTCGGGCCGAGGCGCTGGGCCATGGCCGCACTCGCCCTCCACGGCCGCTTCGAGCTCTGGCTGCTCAAGACGATTGTCGGGACCAAGCTCGAAGTGCGTGGACGGGAGAAGCTTCCCAAGGGGGCCTGCCTCGTCGCCTCGAAGCACCAATCGGCTTGGGAGACCTTCGCGCTCATCCCCCTGTTTCGCGATCCGGCGCTGTTGATGAAGCGCGAGCTGTTCTGGATCCCGTTCCACGGCTGGTTCTCGAAGAAATTCGAAATGATCCCGGTCGACCGCGAGAAGGGGCCGGCGGCGCTGCGGCGCATGCTGCGCGAGGCAAAAGGGCGGATTGCCGATGGCCGCGAGATCATCATCTTCCCGGAAGGGACGCGGCGCGCCCCGGGCGCCCCGCCGGACTACAAGACCGGAGTGATTCTGCTCTACGACGCGCTCGGCGTCCCTTGCGTGCCGGTCGCGCTCAATTCGGGGCTGTTCTGGCCCCGGCGCAGCCTCAGCCGCCGACCCGGGACCATCGTCGTCGAATTTCTCGACCCCATCCCCCCGGGACTGCCAAAGGCCGAGTTTCTCAAGCGGTTGACCGAGGCCATCGAGACCGCCTCCAACCGCCTTTTGGCCGAAGCAGAGGGTCAAGGAACCCGTCATTGGGCAGCCCGTTAACCTTTGAATGCTTGACTGAGGACCGGCGAACGTTCTACCTTTGTTCTTGAGATTCGGTGCAGCGTCTTGAATTCGTCACCACTCAACCCATTTGACAGAGCGATTTACTGGTTAACGGGCCGGAACCCAATGTTGATGCGCAAAGCCGAACTCGAAGTTGAAACGCCCCCGCATTGGGGGCCAGCGGACGAGCCCGCGCTGGTCTGCTCGGAGGCCGCTTTCGCCCAGGCGTTCCATTATTGGCGCGGGGCCTCGGGCCGCCGCTATCTGCACAGCGTCTACAGCCTGGTCGGCTGCCCCGCATTGCCCCGGGCAAATTACATCCTGGTACGACGCTTTGAGGACGGCACAAGGGTCGCGCTCGCCTTCGGCCAGACCAAGGACGACGCAGTGACGCTCAATCTTGCCCATCTCCGGCACGAAGGCGCCAAACGTGGCGCCAACGAGGTGCATATTCATCTCCTCGCCGAAAACGGCGATGCCCGCGCCTTGGTGGAGGCCGACCTCGTCGGTGCCCACACTCGGAGGATGGCGGCCGCCAACGCGGCTTAGCGCCCCTACCAGCAGCGGCTGAGCAGCGCTTCGATCTCGCTTCCTATCTGTTCCGGACTCGATCTCCGCCGCACGGACTCCATGATCTCGAGGCCGCGATTCCACTCCTCGCCGCCGAATGAAGCCTTGACGCGCTCGATCATCTCAAGCACCGAGCCAAGACCTTCGTCCTCGAGGAGATAGGGGTAGTCCGAGCCCAGATAGTAGATCGCATCGCTCTCGGTCTTCGGCACGATGATGTTGGAATGGCAGTGCGCAGCGGTAAAGCCTTTCAGGAAGGGCTTGAAGCCATCGATCGGACGCCGATTCCTCACCGCGTAATGGACATTGCAGTGGCCAAGGCGCGCAATCCAGCTGGTTTCAGCGAGCTTCGTATTGACGAGGCAAAAGTCGATCATGCCTTGCAGTTCGGCCGCATAGCGCGCGTTCACGATCTCGCCGAAATAGCCGATGTTGCAGTAGCGGTCCGGGCCCTTGATACCGCCGAGCCTAGGGTCGGCATGGTGCGAGACCAGGTGGACCACTTTCTCGGGATAAGCATCCGAATAATGAATGTATTGCCGGATAGAGGCGGCGATATAGACGTCGATCGCTTCGCGCAAATCCACCCGTTCTGGATCGTCGACGTAGTCGGCACAAATGATGTTCCCCCGCAGCTTGAGTTGCGCGATCTCGCCGAGAGTTGCGTGCTTCAGGAAGCCCTTGGTCAGGACGAGTATCGAGTCTCGCTGTTCGCCAAGATGCGTTTCGTTGGCGACGCCGATCTCTACTTTTCCCTCTAGGCGTTGTTTTGCCAATTCGGCAAGCTGATGACCGCGCAGGAGCGTCGATGCGACAGCGCTGAACTTATCCCGGTAGATCCAGATCAGGCGCTTCGGCGCGCGCCTCGCGGTGGCCGGCACGGGCTTGGCCGTGGGCTTTTTGTGCGCAAACTTGTATGCGAACTCGTTGTCGCGGCTCGTACCGAGCCGATCGGGCAGCACCGCCGGCAGGATCGCCGTTTTCCACATGAGGTAAGCGAGCCCCGGCTGATCCCGCCAGCTTTTAAAGCTGCTCAGATGATCCCACAGCCTTTCCATAAGCAATTTGACTTGAGTGTCGCGATGGTCCCGCCAGAGGAAGCTGGCTTCGATCATCGGCACATCGTCTGGAACGCCCTGTTCCGAGAAGAACACATACTGATCGATGATCCCGGAAGGGTCGGCACGCGACGAGGCGAGCAGCACGTGCAATTCATCGAATACCGAGCCGCGCTGCGGGTGGCGCCAGGCAATGAAAGGTCGGCCGCGTAGCCAGAGCGAATACAAGCGCGAGAGGTCGCCGAGCAGGACGAGATTCGAGTCGAGGTAAAGCGAGCAATCGTAGTCCGAGAGAACCTCGTAGGGCAGGATCTTGAGCCGCCGGTTCTTCATAGCCGACGAATCGCCCGGCGCGTCGATCAGGCGAACCTCCCAACCCGGGGCCACGAGCGGTTTGTCCGAGAAGCAAATGAAGTCCACACCAGCCGGCTTGTAAGCCGGCGGTCGCAGCTCGTCGTAGTCGCCAAACAGGGCGGTATAGACACAGATTCGTTCATGACCCGCAGCATCGCTCGCTGGCGAAAGCGGGGGAAACTGCGCCTGGTTTTGCGGGTCGAAAAACGGCCGTGTAGCGTAACGCTGCGCAGCAAAATCGCTGTCGGTCGTCGCTTTTCGCCAGTATTCGGCCCAATGCCGTCGCGCCTCCTCCATCCTGGATCCGCGGAGATAGGCAAAGCCCTCGATGGCGAGCAGCGGCCTGCTCGCACGCCCTCGCTGCTTGACGGTCTGCAAGGCGGAGAAGGTCCGCGCGTATTCGCCGGCGCCCAACAGCGCTTCGAACGCCACCATGATGTGCCGGTCCCTGACCAGCTCTGGCTTTGCCTCAAGCAACTTGAAAACCGCATCGGCACATTGCGATGCCTGGCACCAATCTCTCCGGGCGATCGCCATCTCGGCCAAATCGACATTCAGGCCGGCATTCTCCGGATATCGTCGCAGGCCTTGACGAACGATTTTCTCCGCCTTGCGATAATTGCCGCGGTGGCGGCACGCGCGTACCAAATGGCGATAGACCGCGGGGTGCGTTCGACCACGGTCTTCATCAAGTATGGCTTGCCATAGAGATTCGGCGCGCGACCAATCCTCCGCTTCGGACGCTTCCATCGCCGCCATCATGCTGTCCGTCATTCGCGGCGTCGAGCGAGACGCGAGCGCCGACAGAAGCGCCCGAAAGCGGGTCAGCCGGCGCTTCACAACGGGAAGCGTCGAGGTTGGGTGAGAGCGATCGGCAGCGACCGCGGCTCCTTTTAGGGCCACGGCTTCGCAAGGCAGTGCCATTTCCACGGAGAGCGCGCTTGGAGCAGATTCGATGACCGCGCCGTCCTCGCGCTTCTCGGCGTCGTGCGCGTTTCGGAGAGCGGCCAGATAGGCTTTCACCGGCTCCGCATAACGCAACGCCGACGTGTCAACGAATTCGTTTTTGTCGCAGGCGATATGCGTCACGAATTGGCGCACACAGCCTTCATGGCTGAAACGCCACTGTTGCGCCGGATCTTCAGGCATCGCGCCGACTTCTCCGCGTTCGACCTTGCCCATCCAGTGCGTGAAGGAACGGCACTGATAGTGATTAATGTGGGCGCGCCGCGTTTTGCCTAAATAGAGCTCCTCCCGGTACGATGTCTTGTTGGCGTCAACTCGGCTTCGACTTTTCTTCAAGCGGCACAGATGCACGCCCGCGCTGACGATGGCATGCGGCCGCGACAATGACTTGGTAACGGCCCGCGGCTCTTGCATCCGGCGCGTCAACGATTCAATGACGAGTCCGGGCGGGTTGTCGTAATGCCCGTTGTGACCGAACACATGCCAGTTCAAGACAACCGCGTCGTGCCCATGAAAATCCGCGAGGAATGCTTTGAGGCTCGCGTGCTCATTGAGAATGATGAACTCGTCGCCATCGATGAAGGTGATCCAGTCATAGTTCGCGGCGTCATGCGTGAGACAATGCTGGTAGGCCTTGAGCTGCTTGGTACGGCCGGGATAGCGGCCATCGTCGTGGTCGACGAGCCATGGACGGATGGTGACGTAGTCCCGATGTACCGCCAGCACGTCGCGCAGCGGCTGGCGCGGGTCGTTGTCGTAGAGGTAGAAGTGGTCGATCCCGAGAAGCCTATGGTGGGCGATCCACTCCTCGACAAAGGCGTCTTCGTCCTTGAGGATCGCGGCTAGGCACACGGTCTCTGTGCGGCCTCCAGTCTCCCTCAAAGGCATTGTCGAATTCCCCCGCCTACGTCAAACCTGATATACCGGCGGGCCCGGAAGGCTGCCCATTCTCTGAATCTAGCCTTTCCCCGCCGGGCGCGAAACTGTCTGGCGGGTGACATAAACGCTTGCTAGAAAGCGGAGACCCGTGCGTGGAGCGTAGTTCCAATCCGATGAACCTGGCGGATGCCTTCGTTGGCTTGGCGCATCGCTGGCCGGAGCGGACCGCGCTGATCTCGCCGGGGCTGAGGCTCACCTACCCCGGGCTCGCCGCCCGAGCGGCACAAACGGCGCGCGAACTCCGCCTACGCGGCGTCAAACCGGGAGCGAATATCGGCATCGGCATCCGCAATAATGCCGAGACCCTGATTGCGATGATCGCGCTGTGGATGCTGGGGGCGACCGCCGTCCCCCTCGATTTCAGAGCCACGGCCGCGGAGCGCAACCTCCTGGCAAGCGAGTTCGACCTGTATGCCATCATCGAAGATCGGCGCTTTCCCGACCCCGCCTATGAGTCGATCTTGATGGACGGATCTTGGTCGGATCAGATCGGACGGCATGACGCGAGTCCGCTGCCAAATGAAGCGGAGGAGGCGCCGGCCCTAATCGGGCTGACCTCGGGAACGACGGGCCGGCCGGTTGGGATCGTCCTCGATCACGAGCGCGCCCTGCTGCGCTTCAGTTTCGATCGCGAGCAGGATTTCGGCACCATCATGCTCAATCCATTGCCTCTCTCCTTCTCGGCGTCGCGCTCGCATACGTTCGCCGCGCTGCTGAAGGGGACGGCGGTGTATTTTTATCCGCTATTGTTCTCGGCGCCGGAACTGGCCGAGGCTGCCTTGGCCTCGAAGGCGACTTCGATCTGCACGGTTCCCACCATCGTGCGCAGCTGGCTCGATATGACCAGCGGCCGTTCCGCCCCGCTGTTCGACTCTCTCTCCGCGCTCTATTGCTTCGGCGCGCCGATGCTGGCTGCCGAGAAACTCGAGTCCAAGGCGAGGCTCAGCAGCAATTTCGTCCAGGAGTATGGCGCGAGCTTCTGCGGCCGCATCACCGCGCTGCGCGGCGCGGATCTCGACGCGAAACCTGAGACGGTCGGCCGGCCCTTGACCTATGTCGAGGTGCAGGTCGTCGATGACGGCGACCAGCCCCTCCCCGCCGGTACGCAAGGGTCCATCCGTGTACGCTCGCCGGGAATGGCCCGGCAGACCTACGGCGACAACACGCGCACCGACAGCGATCGGCTGAAGGACGGCTGGGCCTATACCGGCGATATCGGGTTGCTCGACGAAGAGGGCTTCATTCGGTTGCTCGCCCGCAGTTCGGACCTGATCATACGCGCCGGCGCGAATGTTCATCCGGCGGAGGTCGAAGCCGTGCTCGCCGGGCATGCGGGGGTCAAGGAGGTCGCCGTGGTCGGCTTCGCCAAATCGCGCGAAGGCGAGGAGATCGCAGCTTTCGTCATTCCGTCCGGCGATGTCAGCGAAGCCGATCTGGTCGCGCATTGTCGCACCCATCTCACGCCGGACAAGCGGCCCCGACAATTCGTGTTCGTGAAAGCGCTGCCCCGCAACTCTGTCGGCAAGATCCTGCGCACCGAGCTGCGCGACCGCCTGCAGGTCAAAGAGCCTTAGCGCTTCTTGCCTTTGGGTGAGAGATTGAGCAGGGACAAAAGGCGTAGCTGACGCCAGCTCTTGCGGACCGTTCGAAACCTCTCTTCGGTCGCGCTTGCCACCGGAAGCGGACCAGGCTTCCCTACCCGCGCAGGTGCCACGGCTGCGCCCCTCGAAACCGGCTTGGCTCCGAACATCCATTTAAGTTCGGGGATAAACTCGTCCGACTCAATCAAGGCATCGATCACAAGATGCTCGGTCCAACCCGGCAGCGGCACGAGTTCGACACCTTCTAGTCCGGCAAGCCGTTCGGCTTCCTCTCGATCGACGTCGTGGGCCTCCCCATAGATGTGGCGCACCCTGGGATACGCGGTCGACAACTCATAACGATAGCGCAAGTCCAGCATGGCCGGGTCGAAGCCCGACCACCTGGGCAGATCGGTAGCAACGCGACGGAAGGCCGATCCCCTCTTGCGCGAGGTGAACCCGGTGGTGCCAGCGAGACAAAGGACGGACTGAGCCTCCAGATCCAGACCCATTTGCATGGCGCCGAGGACACCAGCCGAATTGCCAATGCAGTGGATCGAACTCGCCCCGAGGTCGTCACTGAGCTTGCGCAGCGCTTTGATTGACGTGGCGTAGTCGGAGCCCAGAGATGCGATGCCGCTAAGGAAGAACAGCTTTCTGAAGTCCCTCAGGTAAACGATGTGGGCGCCGAGCGTTCCAAGCCAGCGATGGATGATATTCAGGGGGAGCGAGAAACGCTGTCCGTGACCGCAGAACACAAAGACGATTGGGATTTTGCCCGACTTTGCGCCGTCCGGGGCTGAGGCAACCTGAAGATCCTTACTGCGGTCATCGGCAAATCCGTCGGCAGGCGCTTCGGGCAGGTGGCGTAGAACCGTTCTCCAGGCTTGAAGGATCGGCGCCTTGGCCCATTGCGAGTTGGCGTATCGCGCAATATCGAGCCATCCAGGCCCGACTTCGGTTCCGTTGAACAGGAGCGCGACCTCGCGCGGAGACGCCGAGTCAACAAAGGCTGACGGCTGCAGTGGAACGCTGGTCCGCTCGCTGAGGGCAAGGCTCAAGACTTCGGCAAGCAGGGAATCGCCGCCAAGCTCGAAGAACTCATCGTCGATTCCAACCTTATCGAGGTTGAACACTTCGGCGAAGGTGGTTGCCGTCAGCGCCTCGAGTTCATTGTTCGGAGCCACATAGGGCTTGGACAATGGCAAGCTGGCACGCATGATCAAACTTGCGGGCGCGCTCGTAACCGACATGTGAAACCCCCCAAACAGACCTCAGACTAGCGGCCGAACAGCACCGGCCAATGGGCATAACCCAGCGCGTTAAGCCGGATAATAAGGCTGTCGCTCCGGCGCTTCCACAAAAAGTGGCCGTGCGAGGCTCTTCAATGTGCGACCCAGGCCGCGCAAAAGCTAGGATAGGTCGACCAATTGGCGTGATTTGCTCAGTCGACGAGGGCGCTTGGCGGGGTCGCAGCCTCGATGCTTCCCCCATGCGCACCGTCGGCATGGTTCACTTTCTTGACGAGCCCGAAGGGTGGGGGACTGGGCTTGCGGTAGTCGGGGCAAACCTCGCAACTCTGCATTCTGCCACAGCGGTGCCTCCAACACACCACGTTGTCGGTGTGCGAAAGCATGATTCGCTCAAGATGATCGATGGTGATCGTCCCTTTGAGAAGGATCAGCTCTCCGGGTTGCGAATTCTGCCTGACGAACTCCGCCGCTTGTTGCGTGGTTTGAAACTCGAAAAGTCTGTCTTGCGCCTCCCCCTCGCGGCGTCTCTCGACGTGGGATGCTTGCGCCCCGACGAAAACCACTCGGTCAGCCACTTTCAACGCATCTCGCGCGACCCTTCGGTATTTTTTTCCGGCATTGGCCGCGTAGTCCGAGAGCGTTCCGAGCACAACGGTCTTGCGCGAAGCCCGCGCTTGCTCGAGGAAGGCAAAGCTGGCCGGAATCGTCCAATCGACCCCCTTGAGGTCGATGACGTAGATCACTCCTTCGGGCGTTTGGTGCACGGAGTATCTGCCAAAATGCGGCTCGAAGCCCGCAATGGTCTCTGCGCAGGTCTTCAGGTCGAGACCACAGATGAGGCCGCAGGCGATCGCCGCCAGAACCGTCGGCACCCAAATTTCCCCAACCAGCCGGGTCGCGATGTGGATGCTTTGATCCCCGTGGGTGACGGTCAAGGTCAGCCGGTCGGGCCAAACGCTCGACACATCCATGCCTCTAACGTCGGCATCAGGGGAAAGGCCGTAGGTCACCACCCTCCCGCGGCAGCGCGGCCGCATGTCGCGCACATTCGGGTCGTCGGCGTTGAGGATGACGGTGCCGTCACGGGGCACCGCTTCCGCCAACACGCCTTTCTCCTTGGCCGTCGCGGCAAGGGTTCGGTAGGCCTTGTAGTGATCGCGTCCGACGGTGGTGATCACGCCGATCTGAGGCCTAAGGATTCGCGTTTGCCTATGAATCTTACCGGGCTTGGCGCCGCAGATCTCGTGCACGGAGTATTTCGTCGAGCGTCGCGTGGCGAGAACGCCCCGGGCGACGGAGAGGACGCCATTCTCGTCGATATTAGTATGGCATTCACCCGCGCTGGCCAGCACCGTGCCGATCAACTTGGCCGTGGTTGTCTTGCCGCAGCTTCCGGTCACCCCGATATACGTGACGCGTGGATTGAAAGCGCGCTTTGCCATCGCCAGCAAGGACAGCGTCCACACCTGAATACGCAGACGAAGTCCGCCGGGATGGACAACGTAGCGCGCGAATTTTGCCGTCTTGCCGCGCGAGACTCGCAGCGCGTTGGCCGAAAATTCTACGGGACGCATGCCACCCTCTTAAGTGCCGCAGGCCGAACGCTGCTCATGTCTGCTGCAGCTCAGCCAAAACGTATATCAGGCAACGGAAACTGGAGCTGCTTCCTCGCATCGATGTGCTCA
This sequence comes from uncultured Alphaproteobacteria bacterium, assembly GCA_963750975.1. Classification (GTDB taxonomy): domain Bacteria; phylum Pseudomonadota; class Alphaproteobacteria; order Rhizobiales; family Methyloligellaceae; genus Methyloceanibacter. The sequence continues at coordinate 83,965 of CAVVSX010000015.1, forward strand.
TCAAACGGCACCCCGTACAAACCGCAACCCGTTCCGTCCGCCGGTGGGCAATGACCCTTTCGCCCGCAAGCATCCTTCCAGCAACGGATCGAGGTAAAGAATGTCAGCATCAATCTCTCAAGATGCAGATTACCGGCGCCCTTCAAAAGAATGAGCTCGCCGGGTATGGTTGTCTCCTTCAAGAATTGGGCTGCCGCTTCGACACCCTCGAAGCGAACGAACCGCCCCCCGGCGATATCCTCGGCCGGGGCCTTCGAACGGTGCGAGTGCTGGCCGATATAGATCACCTGATCGGCAATAGCACGCGCCGCCCGATAGATTTTCGCATAGATTTCATTGGATCCGGAGGAATCGCTGATGTGACCGATGACGATGCGCTTACGTGACGCCTGAAAGCCGGCCAGCATTTCGAGCGCCAGATAAATGCTGTGATAAGGCGCTTTGGCGGTGTCGTTGATGAACACGGGACCGTTTGGCACGCGGTGCACCGAACACCGTGCGAAGAGGGGCCTGAAATTGCCAATTCGTTCGGCAATAACTGCGGGGGGAACGCCAAGTTGATGGGTGCAGGCAAAGGCCGCACCCACCGCTAGCGTCTGCTGCATTCCAGTCAAGGCGGTGGCGATCTCAAAGGCTTCGCCGGCATATGTGATGGCCAGGCGAAGATCGCCAGGCGCCTCGCAGCGGACATTCGACATGACGTAGTCTCCGCCAGTCTGCCCAAACGTCACACTCCGCGCTTTTGTGCGCTGAGCCATGGCTACCACACGCGGGTCGTCATGATTGAGCACAGCCAACCCGTTTGCGGGAAGCCCTTCGAGCAACTTCCCCTTCTCTTCCGCAACCGCCTCGACCGTTCGGAACGCGCTCTTATGCTCGAGTGCGACGAGTGTGACCACGCCGACAATAGGCCTGACCACATCCAGCACGGGCTGAAGGGTTCCGGGGCCGAAAGAACCGGTCTCGCTCACGAAATACCTCTCGGCCGGGGAATGCTGCAGCGACCGCAGGTGGGCGCGATAAACATTGGTCCCCACCTGTGATCGGACCGACGCCACACCGGACAGAATATGCGCAATCAAGGCGGCTGTTGTGGTCTTGCCGCTGCTGCCGGTGACGGCAACGAAGGTTGCAGCACTCCGCTGCCGGGCAAAAACGGCGCGCCACTTCCGAAATTGGCTGTCGGTCCGGCGAATGAACTTGGTGGATCGCGTTCGTACGATCCGCAGCGCACTGACCGGCAATCCTGCAACACGCAGCATGACGAACCCATTTTGCCGCTAGCCGAGCGCGCTAATCGATCGACCGCTACTTCAACCAACCCGCAGGGCGGGCAACTGAAGCGCGAGATCTCTCGTCGCGCTCTTGTGCTGCTCAAATGGCACCTCGTATAGGCCGCACCCGCTTTTGCCTTCCAGAATGCAGTGGCTCTTTCTCCCGCAAACATCGACCCAGCAACGCACGGGGGTGAAAAACATCAGCATCAACCTCTCGAGGTGCAAATTGTGGGCGCCCTTCAAAAGTATGATCTCGTCCGGAATTGCGGTGTCCTTGAGAAAAACCGCGGCCTCCGAAACATTTACGAAACTTGCAAAACGCCCGGTGGCGATATCCTTAGCGCTCGCCTTCGAACGATGCGCGTGTGGGCCCACGAAGATCACTTGGCCAGCGGCGGAGCGCGCCGCGCGGTAGGCTTCGGCATAGACTTTGTCCGATCTCGAAGAATCGCTGATCTGGCCAAGGACGATGCGCTTACGCGGCGCTTGGAAGCTGGCTAGCATGTCGAATGCGAGACCAAGGCTATGATGGGGGGCCTTGTCCGCGTCATTGATGAATACGGGACCGTTTGGCACGCGGTGCACCGAACATCGCGCGAACACGGGGGTGAAGCTGGCAATGCGCTCGACAATGGTGGCGGTCGGAACCCCGAGCTGATGCGCGCAAGAAAACGCCGCGCCAACGGCTAGCGCGTAATGCACGCCCGTGAAGGAGGTGGCGATCTCGAAGGTGGTCCGTTCGTGCGTGACGGTCAGGCGGAGACTGCCGGGCGCCTCGCAGCCGAGACTGGATATCAGGTAATCTCCGCCTCTCCGACCGAACGTCGCGATGCGCGCCTTGGTGCGTTGAGCCATCGCCGCCACACGCGGATCGTCGTAATTGAGTACAGCCAAGCCGCTTGCTGGAAGCGCTTCGACCAACTTCCCTTTCTCTTCCGCCACCGCTTCGATGCTGCGGAAGGTGCTCTTGTGCTCAAGCGCGACGAGCGTGACCACGCCGACAGTCGGTCTGACGATATTCAGCACGGGCTCGAGCGTTCCGGGGCCGCCGGAGCCGGTCTCGCTGACGAAATAACCGTCGTCCGGGGGACGCTGCAGCGAGCGCACGTGGGCTCGATAAACGTTGGTTCCGACTTGCGAGCGAACCGGAGCCACGCCGGATAGAATATGGGCAATCAAAGCCGATGTTGTGGTCTTGCCGCTGCTGCCCGTGACGGCAATAAAGGTCGCGCCGCTCCGCTTCCTCGCATAGATGGCCCGCCACAAGCGAATTTGGCTGTCCGCGTGGCCGACGAGCTTTTTCGACCGCGCGCGAGCGACTCGCAACGCGCTTGCCGGCAACCCTACGAGAGATCTCATGCTCGCCAGCGCAGCCTCCCGTTACACAAATCCACGGAGTTACGGGAGATATCGGGAGTCGGGTCGGTCTCCTGACGTCCCCTTGCAGGGCTCGATGATCAGCCAGCGCGCGACCGAAATCTATCGGAAAAAGTGGCGCGCCCGAAGAGATTCGAACTCCTGACCCCCAGATTCGAACTCCTGACCCCCAGATTCGTAGGTCACGACAATCACTGCAACTGGCCGATGCCCTTCCAACGCCCTTCTCTCTGTTTTGGCCTCCTATTTGTTTTCAACGTGAGCAGGCCTTTCGCTAGCCATCACGACCGCACGTTACCGATTTGTATACTTTTAGTAGGTCGGCTCGGCTGGCCCAGCCTCAATCTTCCTGCCAATATCTCGCCTACGAAGGAAAAATATGTCCCGATGTTGCAGCAAAGTCGCAGGCATGCCGTCAGGGACCTATGCGATCCGTTCGCAGCGTCCTTAGCTCCCGTGGATGGGCCTTGAGGGTCGGAAAGGTATCTAGCCGAAGCGTTGCGCAAAAGCGCGCCCAACGAAGACGAACCCCATACCCCCGCGTAGTTCAAGAGCGGCTCAATGCGTGTGCTGGTCATCGAAGATGATAGTGAGACTGCGGCATATGTCGTCGAGGGTCTCAAAACTGGTGGCCATGCTGCCGACCATGTGTCTGATGGCAGGGACGGTTTGATCCTTGCCACGACAACGTCTTACGACGTGATCGTTGTCGATCGCATGCTTCCGAGCCTCGACGGATTGGCCATGGTAAAGACAATTCGAAATGCCGGAGTCAAAGTTCCTGTCCTGTTTCTTACCGCCCGCGGCGGCATTGACGACCGCGTCGAAGGGCTGGAAGCAGGCGGTGACGACTACCTCACCAAGCCGTTTGCCTTTTCAGAACTTATGGCGCGGTTGAACGCCCTCGCGCGCCGGCCGCCGTTGGCGGCCGTAGAAACCGTGCTGCGGGTTGCCGACCTCCAAATGGATCTTATCGCGCGGCAGGTTAAGCGCGGGAACCAGAAGGTAGAGCTGCAGCCACGAGAGTTTCGGCTGCTCGAATATCTTATGCGCAATGCCAACCGTGTGGTGACACGGACGATGCTATTGGAGCACGTTTGGGATTTTCATTTCGATCCGAAGACCAAGATTGTCGAGACTCACATCAGTCGGCTGCGGGCGAAGCTTTACCGAACTTCCCAACAGGAGCTCATTCATACCATTAGAGGGTCCGGCTATGTTATTCGCGCGCCTTCCTAGAACCCTGCGCACCGCGAGTTTCGGGCTTGCGGTGGGTTACGCGCTGCTATTCGCGGGTTCGGTTGCGATCCTGGGAGGGGTCGTCTACGTGATGGTGCAGTCTTCTCTCGATCGCCAAATGGGAACACGCATAGACGCAGAAATCGACTTGCTGACGGAGGAGCTCCACTCCGAAGGCCCCAGGGAGTTGGTCCGAGAAATACAGGAGCGCTCAAACTACTTTCCCGCGCTCCAGTATCTTGTGCTGGATGCAAATGGCAATCGGTTGGCGGGACATCTTTCCGCCATGCCTGCCACATCCGGGTGGAGCGATATTTATGATTCTGTCGGAACCAAACGCGGGGGGCCTCGTAAGTTCCGAGTCCGATCCATCTCGTTTGACGACGGGCTACGTCTCGCCGTGGGCGACGATCTGGAGCCTTCGGAAGAAGTCCGTCAGGCTTTCCTAGAAGCACTTGGGGGGAGTGTTTTGGCCTTCTTGGTGCTCAGCCTGACTGGTGGTCTCTTGCTCAGCCTCGGTTTTTTGCGACGGGTCGACGCGATCAGACGAACTGCAGAAGCGATTATCGGAGGTGATCTTCTTTCACGCATTCCTTTGCGCGGCACCAACGATAACTTCGACCGCTTGTCCGAGACGCTAAATCGAATGCTCGATCGCATTCAAGTTCTGATGGAAAGTTTAGGGCAAGTCTCCAGTGACATTGCGCACGCGCTCAGAACTCCCCTCGGACGGCTGCGACAGAAGCTCGAAGCGGCACGCGCAAGTGCGGAGGCTGATCCGAAATGCAAGAGCGCCATCGACGCTGCCGTCTTAGAGGCGGACAACATCCTCGATACTTTCTCCGCGCTTTTGCGTATTGCTCAGCTCGAGGCAGTCACACGTAGCGCCGGATTTCGCGAGATCAATCTCAGCAACCTCTTTGAGGGCGTGACCGAAGCCTACGCTGTTGCCGCGGAGGACCAGGGCAAGGCAATCACTGCTAACATCGCGCCTTCGATCATGGCCAGGGGCGACAAGGACTTGCTGAACGAAATGTTGGCAAATCTACTGGACAACGCGATCACCCATACGCCAGCAGGTGCACGCATTGAGGTCTCCCTTGTCAGTGATGGCGATCGCGCGATTGCGACGATTGCCGATGACGGGCTGGGCGTGCCCGAGGCAGAGCGCGCTCGCGTCTTTCGCCGTTTCTATCGGCTTGAGCGCAGTATCCGGACACCGGGCAATGGACTGGGCCTCTCGCTAGTTGCCGCAGTAGCAGAGCTACATGGCGCGAAACTTAGCGCCGACGACAACCTACCTGGCTTGCGAATGACCCTGATCTTCAATGCCACCAGCGTACACCTTAAGGACTCCCCGCTGCAAATAGCGCAAGTGCGTCGGGAGCCCGAACTCGTTTAATAGCGGCTTCAGTCACGAGGTCGTTGAAGTGCTCGGAGCCAGGCGACGAAGTCAGGCGGATAAACATCGACCAGGGCTTACACGCGTTCGCTCCCGGCTAACTCGCACTCATTGATGTGCATCTCACCCCTCTAAGGCGCTGGTTCAGGTCTCCATGTAAAGAGAGCGGTAGCGGTGTAATTCCAAACGACACCCACCAGGACACCCGCGACGGCCGACAGAAGCCAAGGGGTCGCCTCCACCGTAAATAAGAACGTGGCAATACCTACGTTGGCGATTGCGCCGATTGATGACGCCAGGGCAAAACTGACCCACCCCTTAAGCCACCGCCATCCGGATAGGCGACGATCATGGTAGGTGAGGACATTGTTCAACGCGAAATTTGAGGTCATCGCCACGAAGGTCGCTGCCATCTGACTGCTTTCGAAGTCGAAGCCCCATTCCTTGAACAGCGAGGTCAGCACCAAAAGGTGCACCACAACACCAAGCGAGCCCACAAGTGCGAAGATCACGAACTTGGCGGGGACGACATGGCCGAGAGCTTTATCAATAAGGAGTTCGAGAAACTCCAGCACGACCTTAGCGTCCAATTTGCTCGTGCCAGCGGCCCTCGCGCGAAATTGGTACGGAAGCTCGGCAAAGCGGAGTGGTTCAGGAGCAGTGATAAAGATATCAAGCAGGATCTTGAAGCCTACGCCCGATAAGTTCGGCGCTAGGCGCCGGAATACGTCGCTGCGAACCATAAAGAGACCGCTCATCGGATCGCTTAATGTTACGCCTGTCACGCGGCGCGCAAGCCACGTAGCCCATCGGGATAGGCGGATGCGACCTCCGGTCCAGTCTCCGAGCCCTGCTTGCTCTAGATAGCGAGATCCGATGACCATATCGAGTTCATGAGAGCGCAAGGCCGTGAGCATCGCGGGCAACAGCATTTCGTCGTGCTGCATGTCGCCATCGATAACTCCCACGGTCGAGGCCGCAGTAGCGAGTGCACCTTCGATGAATGCGCCACTCAATCCACGGCGTCCCATCCGCTGGATGCAACGGACCCTGAGGTCACACTTGGCAACTTCACGAACCCGATCGGCAGTTCCATCAGGACTGTTATCATCAACAACAATGATTTCGTAGGCGTGGCCTTCCAAGGCCGCCTGGACGACGGTTATCAAAGTGTGGATGTTGTCGATCTCGTTGAAGGTCGGCACCACGATAGCGAGTTCAAGGGAACGCTTGGTAAGATCCTGCGGAGAGCAACCCGCCAATGGCATGGCTTCGAATGGGCCAGCGATCGTCTGCTGATCAAACCAGCCAAGCAGATGCCTCGGTGCCTGTTCTTTGCCAGTGCCTTCGCGGCTGCTCATCGTGAGGCATCCGAAGCTCGCGTAATGGAGCGTGCGAACCGCAGTTTGCGCGAAGCAAGAAAGCCCTTCCGATCAAGTGAATGTGGCATCACTTGATTCTTGGGTGCTCTGTAGTGGCAGCTCATGGTGTCGCATAAAGCGACAGTCCCGTGGCCAAAAAGAGCGCAGTTCTATACGGGCAGTTTGGCGGAACTATACGGATGCGTAACCAACCTCCGGACCTCTCCCATTCAACCGTCCGCGCCTTCGCGCGCAAGCGAGACGCCCCCACATTCCACCGACCCGATGATTTTCGGAGAGTTCGTCTAAGATGCAGAGGTGTGCATCGGCCGGTTCTTGTTGCCGCCGACAACTCCAATTAAGCGCGCTCGACCGGCCTATGCGTCGGGCTGATGCCGTCCGGTCAGGTTACCGAAGCCGCGTTTCAACGGATGATCTTAAGACGGTGAGCTGTAAGGACTGGAGCCTTCGGTAATCGACCATACACGCCGTTATGCTGGCAAAGCTCAGCGCAAAACCAACAAGGGCCCCATAAGTTCGCACCCAAGTAAAGCCATCGCGGTATTCGTGTGAAGCGATTTCATAGCCGAATTGGTAGACTGAAAGCAGCAGGATTGCCGGCATGAATATGATCGCCATTCGATCAGCTGACTGCGTGTTGACCAACGGCAGTGCGCTCAGCATGAAAAGCCACGGGAGATAGTATTGTTGGTTTCCACATTTATACAAAATGAGCATGACCAAGTAACCGAGGATGGCAGCCTCAAGCCAGTGGCGTCCGGCTTTCCAAGTCCACAGGAACGCAACCGTGACGCCGGAAACTACGAGGAGCGAGTTGTATTGCCTGGCCCAACGGACGACCTCCACGTCGCCGAGCAGCTTCTCGAGTGGAGTTAGGATTGACAGCAGTTTCGCATGCCGGGTCATGCCGAAACCAATCCCGTGGAACACGGAGTTTCCCCAGATCGCGAATCCGGCGGTCATGCCGACACAAAAAATGCTCAATCCACTGGCGATAACCGACCAGTGCAGGCGCCTCCCGTTAAGCGCAAAGAACGGAAGAAGCAAAAGAGGATAATACTTGATGAGCGCCGCTAAGCCGATCAGCGCGCCGGTAAAGACAAAGTGGCCTCGAAACCTGAGGAGCACGGCCGCCACTAGCAGGGCCGCCACTAAGGCATCGTTCAAACCATATGCTATGCCCACTCCGACCGTCAGCACGTTCGTTGGAATCGCAAGCAGGTAGACGATGAGAATGGGGCTGATGCCGCGTTCGCGTACCAGACTTAATACCAGCGACGCGTTTGCCACGAGCAGGGCGCCGACCATGAAAAACTTCGGCGCTAGCAATCCACAAGGAAGCAGTAAGCCGATGACGTTATGCAGAGGTCCATAACTATTGTCCGTCGACCATGGATCGACGCCGTCAAGTAGCAATCGCCACTGACCCAAGTACGCACCGTAGTCGTGCTGTACGCCCCCGCGCCGGCAGATCCAAAGCATGAGCAGGCACCAGGCGATCAAAGCTGCGGCTGCGAGTTGAGGCTTGCCCCACCTTCGCGAGCTCGGGGAATTTGAAGCGCCGGAATGCGGACAGGACCCCATTTCAGCTCGGCCGTTCTCGCCTGCACTAGTGATGGCGAGGTTTGGCATGGCACCCCCCGCGCATCATGTCATCGGGCGCACCCGAGACTTTCTCGACGACGTAGCGGTCGAGCACTCCACCCGCACCCTGTCGTGAAATAGTGGCAACCAAATCGACTGCCGCGAAGCAGCGATCGAAGTGTCCCGATTTTTTTTGCTCTTCGGAAAGTACCAAGAGCGCCGGCTGAGTGACCAACACGCCATCAAGCGGATCTGAGCTGTAGCGCTCGCGCTCAACAATTTCGCGGACTGGTGGATGTGCCTGGTCATAAAATGCCAGTTCTGCCGTGAGATCGTAACTTGCCGTCCCAATCCAATTCGCGCTGCTCTTTGCACGGAGTCGCTCAAGACCCCCGGAAAGACCGTCCCAACCCTCAAGCCGGCCTGCCAAATCACGGAGAGGAAACGGTAGGTGAACCGGAGCAGCGAGACATAGGAGTGAGACGATGGAGATAGTGACTCCCAGGGGTACCACAGCTCTCGCAAGCCGAACCCGACGCAACGAGGCTCTTTGGTTTTCGGCGTAAGCTGCTGCAAGGATCGCGAACTGCGGATAGATGGGCGCTAACCAATTTGCCTGGACGCGATCGTGGAATGCGTGAAGGACCATGTAAGCTGCAAGCGGCGCCATGGTGGTGAGTAGCAGGAGGTACGGGTTGGGGGTGTCACCCGTCCGTTTCCGTAAGGCCACAGCACCGGCAAGAATCCCAAAATAGGCGATAATTGGGTTGAGCAACCCGACCTGAGATAAAAAAAACTCGAGCTGATAACGCAACGTAATTTCATGTGCCCCCATGCGGCCAAATTGCTTAGAGAAAGAAATCCAGTCGTTTTGCGCATTCCATAAGATAACGGGCGCGAAAACAGCCAGCGCGACAAGCCCCCCAGCCCAGAACCAAGGGCTATAAAGCCAACGACGCGCCCGAGGCTCGACCAAGAGCCAGACAAGAATTCCCGGCCCCAAAAAGAGGTTTGTATATTTCGAGACGCAGCCGAGGCCTGCGAAAAGTCCGACTAGCAGCCAACACCAGGAACGCTCCGTGCGCCAAATCACTGACAGCGCACACAGGGCCAGCGCCCAGAACATGGTAGACGGCGCGTCAGGAGTCTGAAACATGGCGCCTACGCCGACCAAAATCATGGCGTTAAACCAAAGCACCGCGCGCAAGCCGATTGAGCTCAGAGAAAACAGCTGTCGTGCTGTCCAAAAGACCGCAAGGGACGTCACCAACGCCGACAGGATCGCAGGCAAGCGAATGGCAATCTCGGTATCACCGAGGAGTCGCGTCGATAGCCATATCCACCACGCCACCATAGGTGGATGATCGAAGTAGCCAAAAGCCGGGTTCCGAGACCATAACCAGTAGTAGGCTTCGTCCGGTGCAAGCCCCGCGCTCGCCGCAGCCCAAAGACGCACCATTGTCAAGATAATGAGTATCGTCGCGACGCTCTGCCAGCTCGGAAAATCGAGGTCCAAGCTAAAAGCCGTGTGGCTCGCATTAGATGCGTCCGCATCCGACGCGATAGGTTCACCGAGTTGTGGTGATTGATGGCCGCGCGTCGTGACGCCAAACCAGCGACCGCTGGAGCGGCGTAGTAGAGCGTGCATAGTGGGATCCCCGGTTTGGTATCAACCGTCATTCGCGACTCCGATTTCGTCGAAAGTTGGCTGATGCAGTAACCTAGGTTTTCCGGAAATATACAAATCGGCAACCTTAGCGGTGGTTGAAAATTGCACTGCCGCCTCGGAAAACGCAGCGCGACACCCGACCTTGTGCTGACGCGTGATCGCGACGACTAGGACCCAGTCCCCAGACTTGCTTGGTGGGCAGTCGCTTCTCTGACTTTTGCGCCGGACCACGGCGACCTTCGCTGTGAGGTCCCCGGCGCGGATTGGAGGCGCGCAATATTGACGAGAGCGCCGCTTCGGGAGGCGCTCTGTTATTATCTGTGACCGAACTTCAACGCCGCCACCGGGTCCACCTCTAGCAAAAATGCAAAAGCGAAAGGTTGGGAATTTTTATCTTCTTGCCGAACCGGCAGCATAGGACCACGCTCCTTTTCGCCACGAGATTGTTGCTCCATGCACGCAGACTTCTATCTGCAAACAGTGGAGCGTACTCATGTCCCTGAACAATCAACTGCGTACTAGCGGCTTCAGTCCCGACGTCGTTGAGACGCTCACGGCCGCATTCAACGACGTATGGGCAATGCTCTACGCCCAAGTACCGCCCGGGGATGACGAAGCGATGCAACTAAGCACCAACCTTAGTTGTGCACTCGTGGCCCTGGCGATCGAAGGGGTTACTGATCCCAGGGAGCTGCGGCGCAAGGCTCTCAAGAACATGATCCTGATAAACCATTGAGCAGGGTCGCTATCCAAATTCTCAAGGACGGCTAAAGCTTCTCGCCATGTGCTTGCTGCGGGCGGCAACGACGAACACGACTGGGTCATCCATCACAGCGCAAAGGGAACGCTGAGAGCGAAGGTTACGGATTTTTATCTTTGGGCCAAACTTGCGGAATAGAACCACGCTCTTTTCCGCCACGACATTGTTGCTCCATCCACAATCTGCCGCCCACTGATTCGTTGTCGTGGGCGGATTGCAAAGGCCATCTGGCGGAGGAAGCTGAATGCCGCGTCTAGCTATGTCCCTGGTCGTGCGAGACGAAATCGAGTTGATTTCGGCCAATATCAACTTTCATGCGGCGCAGGGCGTCGACGCATTTTTCGTCATGGACAATAGTTCCACCGACGGCACGCGCGAGCGTTTACAAGAGCTCAAGCGAACCTACGATATCGTAGTGGTGGACCAGCCCGACACGTCATTCAAGCAAGGAGAATGGGCGACCGAATTAGCTTGTATGGCGCGTGAGGTCGGCAAGGCTGATTACATCATCAGCAACGATGCCGATGAGTTCTGGGTTTCGAGGACGGGTTCAATTAAGCATCAATGCACCAATCGGAGGCCAGTGGTCTGTGCCGCACGTTCCAACATGCTTCCGTTGACCGAGGAAATCGCGCGACCAGATTACGCCTTTTACCAATCCGTTTTTAGCGTCCATTCGCCGGTCAACGACGTCAAGCCTACGACCGATCCTCACGCTTCGGTGCCGATGATGTTACGGGGGATGCCGAAAAAGGTTATGTGTTCGCTCAAAGGACTGAAGCGGATTAAGCTAGGCAACCATAGTGTCGAGCATGAAGCCGGACGCCCATTCGAGCTGCCGGAATTGCACATTTATCACTTTCCGGTGCGGCCCTT
>CAVVSX010000016.1:0-64155 GCA_963750975.1 uncultured Alphaproteobacteria bacterium
CGCCGCAAACTGCTTGCCGGGATGGCGCTCATCGCCGGCGCAAGTGCATTGCCGGCGCGCGCGGAGCAGAGCCGAGCCATGGATGTCGTGCTGCTCGGCGATTCGATCTTCGACAACAAGGCCTATGTCGGCGACGGACCTGACGTGATCGCCCAGGTTCGCGAAGCGCTGCCCGCGGGCTCGACCGCGACGCTCGCCGCGCGCGATGGCTCGACCACCGCCGACATCGCCGGCCAGCTTGCCACCGCGCCGAAGGATGCAACCCATCTCGTCGTCTCGGTCGGCGGCAATAATGCGCTCAAGGAGAAGGGGCTGATCGAAGAAAATGCGCGCTCGGTCGCCGAAGTGCTCGACAAGCTCGCCAAGATCGAGACCGCGTTCAGACAGAGCTACGCGGCGATGCTTGACGGCTTGCTGGCGCGGCGGCTGCCGACGGCCGTCTGCACCATCTACGAGGCGCATTACCCGGACCCGACCACGCGGGCGATCGCCGCGACCGGCTTGAGCGTGTTCAACGATGCGATCCTGCGCGAGGCGTTCTCGCGCGCGCTGCCGGTGATAGATCTGCGGCTGATCGTCAATGACGGCGCCGACTACGCCAACGACATCGAGCCTTCGGTCGCGGGCGGGGCGAAGATCGCGCAAGCGATCGCCACGCTGGTCACCACGGCGGACGTCAAGCAACCGCGCTCTGTGATTTACGCTTAGGCTCGCGCTTCGGCTTATCGGGTTCGACGTTCGGCGCAGGTGAGGTGGCTGATGCAGGCGCTGGCGCATCAGCCGCTTCTGCATGGGCGGCCGGCTCGACCGCCGCAGCTAGTTTGCTCTTCAGCTCGCCCTTGGCCGCCTTCACGCAAAGCTCGCTCGCTTCATGCAGCGAGGTGGCGTAGGCGTCGGCCTCGGTGTTTGCCAGCAGCGACTTGACCGAGAGCTGATCGCCCTCCTCGGCCCAGAAGCACACCAGGATCAGCGTGCCTTGCGGCAGGATGCGCCGCAAGCGCCGCACCAGATAGCGGATCTGCGCCGGGCCGTTGCCGAGGCCGAGATATGACAGGCAGACGAGCTTCGCCTCGGTCGAGGTCAGCGAGGTGATGTGCGCGGCCGAGACCGCCTCGGGCCCAAGCTCCTTGACGCCCAGCCCGCGCTTGCCCAGCACGCCAGCCAGCATGTCGGCGGCGGCGGCATCGAGCGCGTTGCGGCCGCCGATCGACAGGATCGGCTCGTCGACCACCCAGCCCGGGGCCAGCTCGTGGCGCTCGACCAAGGGCAATTTGACCTGCTCGTCCTCGCCGCTCTCGGCGGCGGCGAGCGTCGCCATACCGCCTTCTTCTGCCTTGTCCTTGCCGTTCTTGTCGGGCGCCGGGCGCAGCTTGGAGAACCAGCGGCGCGGCTCGAAATCGGCGAGGTTGTCCATCATCTCCTTCACCGTGTCGGCGATCTTGACCTCCTGGTCGCCGTCGATGGCGCCTCGCTCGAAATCGCGCTCGGCAAGTTTGAGGCCGTTCAAGGCGACGGCGTCGAGATAAGTCTGCAAACTCTCGTCCTTGAGGGCCAGCTCGGCCTGGTAGGTGGCCTCGGCCGCGTCGCCGGTCAGGGCGCGCTGATAGAAGCGCTGCGCCGGAGTGAGCGCCGGCTCGTCGCCGAGCAGGATGTCGAGGAACTCGAGTCCCTCGACATGGCGGCCGAGCACGGCGAGGCAGACGGTCATCGGCATGGCGAGCAGCAGGCCGAGCGGGCCCCATAGCCAGGTCCAGAACACGGTCGAGGCGATCACGGCGATCGGCGTCACGCCGGTACCACGGCCGAACACCATCGGCTCGACCACCTGGCCCATGGTCATCTCGCCGACCACGAACAGCACCAGCACCTCGACGAAGGTCGTCCAGCCCGGATCGATGGCGGCGGCGATGAGCAAGGGCACGCTGACGGCGATGAACACGCCGACATAGGGAACGAAGCGCATCAGCCCGGCGAGGATGCCCCAGGCGACGGGGCTCGGCAGGCCGATGGCCCACAGCGCCGCGGCGATCAGCGCGCCATAGGTGGCGTTGATCAGCACCTGGCTCAGGAAGTAACGGCTGAGCCGCGTCGCCGCGTCGGTCATGGTCGAGGTGGCGCGCTGCAAATCCGAGCCGCCGAACAGCCTGATCAGCCGGTCGCGCAGATCCTCGCGCTGCAGCAGGATGAAGATGACGAACAGCAGCACGATACCTGCGGTGGCGAGCGGCGGAAGCAGCGTGCCGGCGATGCTCTGGTAGAGACCCCAGCCGGACGGCGCTGGCTCCTGAATCTCGACCGGGATCGGTTTGTCGCGCGGGGTTTCAGCCGGAGTGCCGACGCTCGGCGTCGGCGGAGCGGCGGACGGCTGGTCGAGCTGCTGCTGCAAGTCGGTGAGCACGTCGCCCGCCTTTTTCAGCACCTTCGACTCATTCGTTGTGCTGCGTAGCGCTTTGATCTTCTCCGACAGGGTGGCGCTGTAGTTCGGCAGCTCGGCGGCGAGATCGGTCGCCTCGCGCGACATCATCCAGCCAAGCGCGAGGATGAAGCCAAAGGCGACGGCGACGACGATGCCGACCGCGAGCACGCGCGGCACCTTGATCTTGCGAAGCAGGAGGAGCGGAGGGGTCAGCACGAAGCTCAACAGAATTGCGAGCGCCAGCGGCAGCAGCACCTCGCGCGCGACATAGAGCCCGGCGATGAGGATCACGCCGATCAGTAGCCCTTGCAGCATCGCGGTGCGGGAGTCGGACGGCGTGGTCAGGAGGGGAAAGGGCGAGCGGGGCGGCATCTTGGTCCTCCGGGCAGCTGGCTTCTCCGGCATAGCAAGCTGCCCGATTCGCCGATAGGGGGTGCCGGCCCCCGCAGCCAGCCCGTAGGGCGAGCCACGCCATAACAAGCCGGCAGAGTTTTAAGTTCCGAGACGGATAAGCGAAAGGCCCCGAGGGGTTCCCCGGGGCCTTCCAGAGCGCCGTACGCACCGAACCGTTGGCTACTGCCCGGCGTCCACGGCCTGCTTCCCGAGATTCCCTAGTTCGACGCCGTGTCGAGCTTCTTCGCTTCCATCGAAACGTTGGCGACCGGCTGCCTCGAGGTCTCCATGTCAATGGTCGCGACGTCGCCATGCGCGGCTGCTAGCGCCTGTCTGAGATCCACCACGCGGATCGACTGATCCTTATGGGTGCGGAAGTACCAGCGCAGATTCTTCAGGTCGGCGACGCTGGTCCATTCGGTGATCTCGGCGGTCGGCTCGCCCACCGCGGAATTGATCACCGAGCCCTTGGGAATGTCGAACTGATTGAGAATGTGGAAGGCGGCGAGCACGGCCTGGTCGGCGGTCTCGTTGGGAACGGCCGCCTGGCTGTAGACCACGGCGCGAACGAAACGCGAGGGCGGGGTGAAGTCGCCGGGAAGGCCGAGCAGACCGGTGCCGGCGCCGAAGGCCGGAATGGCGACGCCGCCGACCTTGATCTGGTCGATGTCCTTCGCCGAGAGGTTGATGTAGTTGGAGAGATTGGTCATGTGCCAGTCATAGGTCGGGGCATTGGTCATCACGCCGAGCGGCGCGTCATGTACCTTCAGCGTGCCGTCGACCGGCTCGACGACCAGCGACTTGCCGGTCTTGTCTTGCAGGAAGAAGTGCGCGCCGGCGACCGCGCCTTGCGGGCTGCCGAGGCCGGGAACCGGCGTCGGCACCAGCACGATGTCCTTCACCGCCTCGCGCACCTCATCGACGGTGGCGAAATTAGCGAGCGCCCAGGTGCCGAATTCCTGCGGCGCGAGCGCGCGGCTCTTATTCTCGGCGGTGACCTCGGCGTATTTGGCGTAGTTCGGGAAATAGAACAGGCCGACCGAGAGGCCCTGATCATTCACGCCGTCGAGAATGGCGGGCAGCCCAAGCGCGTTGGCGCCCACAAAGCCGTATCGGCTCTTATAGATGAGACCCTTGCCGCCATCGGGCAGCGTGCCGCTCAATTCCTTGCCGGCGGGGATGACGATCACCTTGGACTGCATGGGGAAGCCGAACTCGAGCGTTCGGCCGCGGATGGCGGCGCCGTCGCCGGCCTTGAGGCTGATGCCGGTGCAGGCGAAGCTGGGGATGGTGGCGAGGATGAGGGCGGCGCTGAGCGCGGCGACCGAGACTTTGCGGATCATGTGTTGGACTCCTCCCGAATGTTGGACCGGAGTGTCGCGGTAAACTCTGAAAGCGGCATTAAGCATCGGGGCGGGTTCGCGCGGTGCTTAAGCGCATGTCGCCAGGTTCGGCGCAATTTGTGGCAATGTTGCCGCGACGAAGGGAAGCACGCGGTCGCTTATATCCCCGAGACGTTAAACAGAGAGCCGATGAAATAAGTGGCGGCAGCAGCCGCGCTGCCGATCAGCAGCATGCGCGCGCCGCCGAGAAGTGCGCTTTTGCCGGAGAAGAGGCTGAGCACGGCGCCAACCACGAACAGCGCGGTGCCAGAGAGCGCGGCAGCGATGAGCACGCCCTGGCTCAAGCCCAACAGAAACGGAATCAGGGGCAGACTTGCGCCGAGGCAGAAGGCGATGAAGGACGAGACCGCCGCGCCGATGGGCGAACCGAGGTCGTCGGGGTTGAGGCCGAGCTCCTCCCGGGCAAGCGTATCGAGCGCCTGCTCGGGATTGGCGATCAGCTTCGTGGTGATGTCGCGGGCCTGCTCCAGGGGAATGCCGCGGGCGGCGTAGATCAGCGCAAGCTCCTCCGCCTCCTCCGCCGGGTAGCGCTCGAGCTCGTCCCTCTCTTGCGAGATTTGATGCTCGAACATCTCCTTCTGCGACAGCATGGAGATGAACTCGCCGGCTGCCATGGAGAAGGCCCCGGCGAGCAGCCCTGCTACGCCGGTGAGCAAGATGATGCCGGGCTCCACCGCAGCACCGGCAACACCCATCACCAGGCAGGTGTTGGACACCAGCCCGTCATTGACGCCGAACACACCGGCCCTGAGCGTACCGCCGCCGAGGGCGCGATGGCGCCCCCCCACCTCTTCCACCGAGGTGGGCCAGGGATGGCCCTCAGGCGGTAGCTTGCCGCCATAGATCGAGATGCCGCGCACCTTCGATGCCGACAGCACGTGCCGCATCGCGCGCGGACCGAACATGCCGATCAGCGAGGCGGTCAGCCGCGACCGGAGCGACGGCTCGAATGCAGGGACCGGCTTGAGCTCTTTCGCTAGGATTCCGGCCTGCTGCTCCGCGGCCTCGGCCATTTCGCGGAACAGTTTGGCTTTGGCCGGATCGCCCTCGGCGTCGGCGACCGCGCTCGAAAGGTAGGCGGCGGTCTTCTCCGACCGCCACCGCTCCAAGGCGTCTTCCATCGCGTGGTCCAGACAGCTAGCTCAGATCAAACCCACCTTGCCGGTGGAAATATCGTAGACGCCGCCTGAGATCGCGATCTTCTTGGCGGCAAGCGCGTCAGAGAGGATCGGAGTGTCGTCGATCAGCCGTTTGACGTTGAGGCGCACGTTTTCCTCGATGGTGGCGGCGACGAGATCGCTCGGATGTTTCGCATGAGCGCTAATGACCGCGGGCTCGATGGACTTGACCAGCTCCGGCAGATGGCCCGGCAGCTCCGCGTGCTCCGTCGCCACCTTGACCGCCGCTGCAATGGCGCCGCAATTGGTGTGGCCGAGCACCATCAGAAGCGGCACGCCCAAAATCTTGACCGCATATTCCATGCTCGCCAGCCCATCCGTATTGACGAAATTGCCGGCAACGCGCACGACAAAAACGTCGCCCGGTCCCTGCTCGAAGAGAAGCTCGGGCGCCACTCGGCTGTCTGAGCAGCTCAGCACCGCCACGATGGGGTATTGCGCGCCCGCGCGCTCGGCGCGGCTCGCCGAGAAGTCCTTGCACTCGGTCTCGCCCGCCACATAGCGGGCATTGCCCTGCATCAACCGATCGAGCGCCTCGGACGGCGAAATCGTATTCTGCGGCGGCGTTAGGGAGACCGTATCGGCACGCGCGAAACCGAAAGGCAAAGCGCTAGCGGCGAGAAGGGCGGCTCCCCCCGCCATGAGATTGCGCCGTGACATCGAAGCAAGCGAAGGCTGGCAAAGCTCACACATCGTGGTTCTCCTCCAAAGGGTCCTCAACCTCTCCTGCTAAGACCAGCAGGGGTCAAGCCCGGATCGGAGCTTTGGTGAGGAAGTCGGAAACGCGGCCGCCACCGCGCCGGCACCCGTCCTAGGCGGTGCTCTGCTTCGGCTTGGAGAGGATCAGCCGATAGCAATCGAGGTTGCGGTGGAGGAACTCGTAGGTCGCCCCCCAGAGATAAAGACGGAACTTGCGGAATTCGAAGTCGCCGAAGGTCCGCGTGATGTAGTCACGACTGGCATCGAGGTTCCGCGCCCATTGCCGGAAAGTCAGGTAATAGCTCCAACGATCGTTGTGGATGACATCCACCTCGAAATCCGTTTTCCACAGCTTGTTAAGGAAATCGTCGAGCACGAGGAAGGAATGGTTGCCCGGATAGATGTGACGCACCATGAAGGTCGACAGCTCGTATTTCTTGCTCCAGGCGCTGCCATCGAGGAAGACGTGGCCGCCGGGTTTGAGCAGCGACGAGAACTTTTTCAGCACGCGCTCGTAATCGGGCAAATGTTCGATCACCCCCATGATGACGATGGCGTCGAACTTCTCCTTCGGCTGATATTCGTAGAAATCGGTCAGCTCGATATCGAAATTGTCGCCGAAATTGGCGAGCTTGCCGCGGAGATAGCTCTGGGAAACCTCCGAGTTGGTGATGCCGGTGAAGCGTGCGCCGGCTTGCAGCGCGTGTCCGGCGAAGGCGCCCCAGCCGGGGCCGATCTCCAGCACGCGCGTGCCCTTGCCGATGCGACATTGCTCGAGCGCCCAGTCGAATTTCCGCTGGAGTGCCGTCGATAGCGACTCGTCGTCGTTTTCGTACACGCCTTGGCTATAGGCGGGAAAGATCGGGTCGAGGAAGCTCAAGAACAGCTTCGGGTCGGCGTTGTAGTGGGAGGAGATGGCCCGCTTGTTGGTATAGACCTGTCCGAACAACAACGGCTCGATGAAACGCCAGGCCGCGACCAGCGGGTGCCGGTCGTCGAGCGAGAGCGCGGAGATCGAACGGCTTCATCATGTCGCCTTCGAGGTCGATATCGCCTTGCAGATAGGCCTCGGCGATATTTCCCTCATCGAGCGAGCGCAGCGCCCTTAACGCGCGCTCATTGCGCAAGCCGACTTGGAACTCGGGCTTGCCCTCGCCGAGCGTCCGTTTCTCGCCGTCGGGCAACTCGATGGTGAAGGGCGTCGCGATCTTGCCCACGCGGTTGAGCAAGGCGTCGATCGTCGCTGCGGTTGTCGTCATGCTTCAATCCCCCGGCTTGGCCAAGCGCCCGCGGGGGGCCTAACGCCCACGGGCCGTCAAAAATGCGTTCAGCGGCGATTTTAACGCCGGATGACAGCGAAATGAAATGGTGAGCTGAGTCGGCCTATGCTGCGACTGTTGCGGAAGTGCCAAGGGATGAGGCTATATCCGGTCCACCAGCGCTCAGCACGGGGGTTTTGTATGCCGACGATCGACGCCTGCCTCAAGCGCGCGGCCAAGGCCACGCTTGCCGTCTGCCTTGGTTTTGTCCTCAGTTTCGGCCTTGGGCGGCAGGCAGCCGCGCTTTACGACGTGAAGCCCGGCGACGCCGAGGGCAAGCCGGGATCGATCATCAGGGTTTGGCCGCTTGAGGGCGGAGGCCCTGGCGGCGCCAATGCCTTCCGCATTTTGTACCGTTCGACCAGCCCCTCCGGCGAGCCGATCGCCGTCTCGGGCGCGATCTTCATTCCGCCGGGAGCGTCTCCGCCGGGTGGCCGCAACGTGATTGCCTGGGCGCATCCCAAGAGTGGGGTGGTCGAGGACTGCGCGCCGTCGCTGATGCCCGATCTCGCCGGCACGATCTGGGGCTTGGCCGGGATGATGGCGCAAGGCTATGTCGTCGTCGCCACCGACTATCCCGGTCTCGGCGTGCCGGGAATGATCCACCCTTATCTCATTGGCGCGAGCGAAGGTCGCGCGGTGCTCGATTCGGTGCGCGCCGCCCGCGATCTGCCCGACGCCGGCGCCTCGAACCGGTTCGCGGTGTGGGGACATAGCCAAGGCGGCCAAGCTTCGCTCTATACGGGCGAGCTTGCCGCAAGTTACGCGCCCGACCTTAAGCTGGTCGGCGTCGCGGCGGCGGCGCCAGCTACCTACCTGGTCGAGCTGTTCGACGCCGACAAGACGAGCTCGGAGGGCAAGGAACTGACCGCGATGACGGTGCTCTCCTGGTCGAGGCTCGAGAGCCTCCCGGTGACGACGATCGTCGAACCGGACGCGGTGCCGGCCTTCGAAAAGACGGCGCGCGCCTGCATCGAATCGCTCGCCGAATTCGAGGCCATCAATAAAGACGAGCACCCCTTGCAGACCATCCAGTTTCTCAAGGCCGACCCGTCTGAGACCGAACCTTGGAAAGGGATCATGCTGCACAATACACCGGGTCAGGCGCCGGCCGGCGCGCCAGTGTTCCTCGCGCAAGGCACTGCGGATACGACGGTCAGGCCCGAGATCACCAAGCAATTCGGCGATCATCTGTGCAGCCAAGGCGCGCGTGTCGATTTCGTCGAGCTGCCTGGCGTGACGCATACCCTCGCCGCCAAGGACAGCGCACCCGCCGCGCTGGCCTGGATGGGCGAGCGCTTCCGGGGAGTGCCCGCGCCGTCAAGTTGCGGGCGCTAGAACACGAGCTGGCCGGCCGAGATCGCCAAGATCAGAATGATGATGAAGATGACGAGGAAGATGAAGAACAGGATCTTGGCGAGCTGACCAGCGCCGCGGGCGAGACCCGTATAGCCAAATGCGCCGGCGACCAGCGAGATCAGCAGGCAGATCAGCGCCCATTTCAGCAGCGTCATATCCCCCTCCTTCTAGTGGGCGGCTGCGACCGCCCTTCGCAACGATGCTACAGAAGATCAAGCAGGGCAACGGTCGACCCCGTGCTTTCTAATAGCTGATCTTGATCACCGTGTTCCCAGCGCCATGCTGCTGCACCAAAGAATAGAGCGCCGCCGCGTTGGAGGGATGCAGCCTGATGCAGCCATGCGAAGCGGGCCGGCCCAGATATTTCGTCTCGTAGGAGCCGTGGATCGCGTAGCCGCGTAGGAAGAAGATCGAGTACGGCATCGGCGAACCGCTATAGATGGTCGAGCGGTGATAGCGCGCGAGCGCGGTCGGCTTGAAGGTGCCAGTCGGCGTATGGTAGCCGGCGCGCGCCGTGGACACCGGCCAGCGGTAGCGCGGCGAACCGTCCACATAGACGTCCATGCGCTGCGTAGACAGGTTGATCTTGGCGACGATCTGAGCCTGCGCCATGGCTGGAAACGCAAGCACCAGGCCAAGCAAGGCGGTGAACAGGATAAAGCGACGCATCGAAAGGCCTCCCTCGGCATGCGAGCCTCCCCCTGATGGTCGCTCGCTGGTCTCAAGTCGCGACGGGAGACGATGCCTCCCGATTGGTTTCCATGATTTTAGCCTAGCGCCCCGCGCGTGAATGCAAGCTGAACGCGGCTTGCCTTCATGCCGCCAATCCACAGCTCCCTCAAGCCGCGCGAATGGCTTGGGCCTCATTCCAATTGCCGCCATCCATTTGTGTTAGGGTCAGCGGGTTGAGGGGGTTAGGGGAACGGGTCAAGCGCCAATGCGAAGGCTGATCTTGAGCCTCACGCTGATTTTGTTTTGTGGCGCGGTCGCGGCGCAACAGTCGGCGCCGATGAGCGTCGTGAAGCCGGTCGACAAGCCTGCCAAACCCAAGACCGCCGCGAAGAAGCCTCCCCCCAAGCCCAAGGGGCCACCCGCCAGAGAGCTATTCGGCAGCGCGCCCGTGCCGGCCCCCCTCGCCGCCCGCTCGATCGGCAGCTATGCCAAAGGCTGCCTCGCCGGCGGCGTGTCGCTGCCTATCAACGGGCCCGACTGGCAGGTGATGCGGCTCTCACGCAACCGCAATTGGGGTAATCCGCGCCTGCTCGATTATCTCGAGCGGCTGGCGAGCGATGCGCGCGCCCTCGACGGCTGGCCCGGGCTCCTCGTCGGCGACATGTCGCAGCCGCGCGGCGGGCCTATGCTCTCCGGCCATTCCAGCCACCAGATCGGGCTCGACGCCGATATCTGGCTCACCCCGATGCCCGACCGCATTCTCACGCCCGAAGAGCGCGAGGACATGAGCGCCGTCTCCATGCTGAAGGACCCATTCAACGTCGATCCCGAAATCTTCACCCTGGCGCAAGTGAAGCTGATCCGGCGCGCCGCCTCCTACCCGCAAGTCGCGCGCATCTTCGTGCATCCGGCGATCAAGAAGGCGCTCTGCCAGATGGCTCCCCAGGTCGGCAAGGATACCTCCTGGCTCGGCAAGGTACGGCCATGGTGGAACCACCACTACCATTTCCATATTCGGCTCACTTGCCCGCCCGGTGCGGACGGCTGCGAGAACCAGAAGCCGCCCTCTGGCGACAATGGCTGCGGCCAGGAGCTGACCAATTGGTACGCCATGCTGAAAAGGTCGGCGATCGAGGCGGCCAAAGCGCCGGTACCGGGCGCCAAGCCCTGGGTGGGCAAGCCGCCGCTCACCATGGCGCAGCTGCCGAAGGAATGCGGCACGGTGCTGACCGCGGGCGGGTTCGAGCCGCCGCCGCAGGGCGAGGACGGCACGATAATGCCCGCATCGGCGCTCCAGGCACTCGAGACCAAGGACGCCGGGCCGCCGATTCCCATTCTCACCGCGTCTCAGCTGCAGGCGTTGACTGGCGGCGCGAACCCTGCCGGCATGCCTTTGCCGGACCGCAACCCCTTGCGTTGAGGCTTCACGCAAGCGCTTCTATCGGGCAGTATCCCCGACCATGCAGGAGCGACGGCAGGAGCCGATGTCTGCCCAGCGGAACGTCTATGGCGAGCCGCTGAAGAGCTGTTCCGACCGTCCGTTGACCGGATTCTTCCGCACCGGTTGCTGTCACACCGGACCCGAGGATGCCGGGCAGCATACGGTCTGCATCGAGGTGACGGCGGAGTTCCTCGCCTTCTCCAAATCGCGCGGCAACGATCTCTCCACGCCGCAACCCGATTTCGACTTCCCTGGCCTCAAGCCCGGCGACCGCTGGTGCCTGTGCGCCGCGCGCTGGCGCGAGGCGCTGGAAGCGGGACGTGCGCCGCGCGTGATTTTGTCGGCGACGCATGAGGATACGCTCGAGGTGGTAGAGCTGACCGACCTGAAGCGCTACGCCATCGACCTGGCCTGAGCAGCGGTTAATCCGATGGCGAAGAAAAAGCAGTCTGAGACCAAGAAGCCCGAGACACCCGCGCAAGCCCGCGCGCGGAAGAAGCGGCAGATCTTTGCCGAAGGGCATAAGCGGAAATTCCTCGTGGTGGTCGACGAGACGCCGGAATGCGAGAGCGCGCTTGCCTTCGCCGCCAGCCGGGCGCTGCGCACGCAGGGCCAGCTCGCACTGCTCTACGTCATCGAGCCCGACGTCGATTTCCAGTGGCTCGGCGTCGAGGACGTGGCGCGCGAGGAAGGTCACAACAAGGCCAAGGCGGTATTCCGCCTGTTCGGGCGGAAGCTGAAAGCCATGGGCTTCGAGGACCTGATCCCGGAGGAGATCGTGCGTGAAGGCATGAAGGCCGAGGAGATCACCACGCTGATCGAGGACGACGAAGATATCGGCGTGCTGGTGCTCGGCGCCTCGAAGGATCCGTCAGGACCAGGTCCGCTCGTCACCACGCTCGCGGTCGGCAGGCTGGCCGGCACCTTCCCGGTGCCGATCACCGTGGTGCCCGGCCATCTCTCGATCGAGGAGATTCTCGCACTCGCCTGAGCGGACGGCCGCGTTCGTCAATCCCGGGCAAAGCTCGAACCATCGAGGTCATGATGATCCGTGACTATGCCGACCATGCCGCCAACGAGCGCACGTTTCTTGCCTGGCTCCGCACCGGCATTGCCGTCGTTGCGTTCGGCTTCGTGATCGAGAAATTCAATCTGTTCGTTCTCACGCTGGCCGGCGCGACCTCGCTCGATGCGGCCGCTCGTTCGCATTTCGAGAAATTGCCTGGGCCGTTCGGTTTCGGCGCCGGGCACGCCTTTATTGTGGTCGGCATCCTGGTCATACTCATCGCCACCATCCGCTTCGTGCGCACCGGGCGCCTGCTGGACGATCAAGCGATCCACACTCCTGGCATTCTGCCGGACCTGGCTTTCGGTGTGACACTTGCGCTCCTCCTCATCGTCCTCAGCTTCTACCTGATCGCGTGAGTCCAAACTGGCGACCAACCTCAATGGATAGGCTCAGCCTTGACTTTGGACCTTGTGAGGCCAAGTATGGTCTAGAATTGTTCTAAGCTGCGTGTGACCTTTGTCAGGCTCGCGCGTTAAGCGGCGAAGAGGCGCAAGATGTTCATCCAGACCGAAGCAACCCCCAACCCAGCCACCCTGAAATTCATTCCAGGCAAGCCGGTGCTCGACCAGGGCACAGTGGAGTTTCTCGATCCCAACGCCAGCAAGACCTCGCCGCTCGCGGCCCGGCTGTTCGAGATCGAGGGCGTCAAGGGCGTGTTCTTCGGCACCGATTTCATCAGCGTGACCAAGGGCGACGGCGAGTGGCAGCATTTGAAGCCGGCCATTCTCGGCGCCATCATGGAGCACTACCTCTCGGGCGAGGCGGTGACCGAGGGCGAGCAGACCGGCTCGGAAAGCTCCGCCGGCGGCGAGTTCTATGCGCCCGAGGACGAAGAGACGGTCAAAACCATCAAGGAACTGCTGGAGACGCGCGTGCGTCCTGCCGTGGCGCAGGACGGGGGCGACATCACCTTCCAGGGCTATCGCGAGGGCGTGGTCTATCTGCATATGCGCGGCGCCTGCTCGGGCTGCCCAAGCTCGACCGCGACGCTCCGCCACGGCATCGAGAATTTACTCAGGCACTTCATTCCCGAAGTGCAGGAGGTACGGCCGGTTTGAGTGGGGCTCTGCCTGACGCCTGTCTCGACCAGCTGTTCCGCGAGGCGCGCACTCATAACACTTGGCAGGACCGCGAGGTCCCCGACGAGCTGCTGCACCGCATCGTCGATCTGCTGAAGCTCGGCCCGACCTCGGCCAATTGCAGCCCTGCCCGCTTCGTGTTCGTGAAATCGCGCGCGGCCAAGGACCGGCTCAAGCCGCATCTCTCCGACGGCAATCGCGACAAGACGATGAAGGCGCCGGTCTGCACCATCATCGGCTACGATCTCGACTTCCATCAGCACCTGCCCAAGCTGTTTCCACACACCGACGCCAAGAGCTGGTTCGAAGGCAAGCCGGCGAAGATCGCCGAGACCGCGTTCCGCAACGGCACGCTGCAAGGCGCTTATCTGATCATGGCCGCGCGGGCGCTCGGGCTCGATTGCGGGCCAATGTCGGGCTTCGACAATCAAGGCGTCGATGGCGAATTCTTCGCCGGCACCAACGTCAAGTCGAACTTCCTCTGCAATCTCGCCTATGGGGACGCCAAGGACCTGTTCCCGCGCTCGCCTCGCTTCAGCTTCGACGAGATGGCGCAGATCGTCTAAGACACCGCCATGAACGTCCTCGCGCTCGACACCAGCATGGGCGCCTGCTCGGCCGCGGTGCTCGCGCTCGACGGCTCGGCGCGCAGGCTTGTCCTGCGCGAAGCCTTAATGGCGCGCGGCCATGCCGAGGCGCTGATGCCGATGGTGGCAGAGGTGATGGAAGAGAGCGACACGGCCTTCGCCGATCTCGATCTCATCGCAGCGACAGTAGGCCCGGGAAGCTTTACCGGTGTGCGCATCGCCATTGCCGCCGCGCGCGGTCTGGCGCTCGTGACTGACGCCAGACTGTTCGGCACTGACAGTCTCTCGGTGATGGCGCGGAGCGCATTGGTGAGCGGCGAAGTGGGCTCGGCACCTTTTGCGATAGCGGTCGATGCCAGGCGCGGCATGATCTATCTCGGGCTGTATGACGAAGCGGCTCAGAAGCTCGAAGGGCCAGCGTTGATCGCGCCCGACGAGGCGCTGCACTTGCTTCCGCCGGAGCTTGTCACGGCAGCCGGAAGCGGTGCTGAGCTGCTCGCCGCAGCCGGCGCGCGGCAGGGACGCACCATCGCCACGACCCTGCCGGAGCTTCAGCCAAGCGCGGGAGCACTCGCCGAAATCGCCGCTGCGAGTGGCGAGACCTTGCCGACGCTCAAGCCACTTTATCTGCGGCCGCCGGATGCAAGGCCGCAGGCGCAAGCGGTCTCGAGGCGCTGATGGCGGTCGAGATCGCGATCCATCGCGCCACGCCGTTCGATGCGTTGGTCTTGGCGGCACTGCACGCGAGCTGCTTCGCGCAGGCGTGGGACGAGGCGGCGATGGCGCAGTTCATCGCCGGGCCCGACACGCTTTGCCTCGTTGCCTCATCGGTCGACCAATCGGCAGGCGCGCCCGCGGGCTTGCTCATCGCCCGCAAGGCTGCCGACGAGGCCGAGCTCCTCACCTTCGGCGTGGTGCCAGACTGCCGGCGCATGGGTCTTGGCCGGACGCTGCTTCGGGTCGCGATGGATGCTTTGCGGACGAGCGGAGCGAAGCGGCTTTTCCTCGAAGTCGAGGAGGGAAACCTCGCGGCGCTGCAACTTTATCGGTCGCTTGGTGCAATCCCGGTCGGTCGACGGCCCGGCTATTATCGGCATGGCGTCGACGCCACGATCTTCAGCCTTGCCCTTTCCAGCAGCCCCGAAGATGATGGCGCGGCCCTGGCGAGACGGCAGGCATAGCGACCCATGCCCAAGACTGCATTAGCGGATAGCAGGATAGAGCGTCTCTGCGCGGAAAAGGGCATGCGCATGACCGGCCAGCGGCGAACCATCGCCAAGGTGTTGTCCGAAGCGGAGGATCACCCCGACGTGGAGGAGGTTTACCGCCGCGCCAGCGCGCGCGACCCGCGTATCTCGCTTTCCACCGTCTATCGCACCGTGCGCCTGCTCGAGGGCGCCGGCATTCTCGAACGGCACGAGTTCGGGGATGGGCGAGCGCGTTACGAGCCGGCTGGGCTCGGCCATCATGACCATCTCATCAATATGAAGACCGGCGAGGTGATCGAGTTCTCGAACGAACAGATCGAACGCCTGCAAGAGGGCGTGGCGAGCGAACTCGGGTTCCGGCTGATCGGGCATCGGCTCGAGCTGTTCGGCGTGCCGCTCAAGACCGGCAAATAACCAAACTCCTGCGTGGCCGGACCGGATTTTTGGCCGGACTCCGCTGAATTTGACTCTGACCGCCGCCAGAGCCAACGTTAAGGAGTTGTTTACCCAAAAAAGGGGATGGGCGTGATGTTGAAGCGCGTTATTTTGGCTGGTTTTATCGCGGTGCTCGGCGGGGTGGCGCAAGCCGGGCAGGATCAGGTGGTGAAACCCGAGACTGGCTTGGTCCCGGTCGTCACGCACGAGGTCTGCACCACGACCAATTGGGGTTTCGGCGAAATCCGCACCGAGTGCCGGACGGAGGAAAGCCTGGCGCCGAAACCCAGTCAGTCGCTGAAAGGCATCTGCACCACCTATTACGGCCGCCGAACCTGCTATTGATCGCGAGATCGAAGCGACCGTAACGGCTAAATGAGATGAGAAGCTTGCGCGCGTTCCTGGTGCTCAGCGCCTTCTTCGCCTTGACCTTTCCCTTGATGCCGCTCCAGCTCCTGTTTGTCAGGACAGGCTCGCGTTATGCCCGCAGCTTCCCGCATTGGTACCATCGGCAAGTGTGCAGGCTGGTCGGCATCCGCCTCAATATCGAGGGAGAGATCGCCGAACAGCAGGGCGTGCTCATCATCGCCAACCACGTGTCTTGGCTCGATATCACCGTGCTCTCGGCCGTGGCGCCGGTGTCGTTCGTGGCCAAACAGGAGGTCGCGTCCTGGCCGTTCGTCAGCTGGCTCGCCAAGCTGCAGCGCTCGGTGTTCGTCGATCGCAACCGGCGCAACGAGGTCGGCGACAAGGCCAACGAAATTCTGGAGCGGCTCGCCGGCGGCGATCATATCGTGCTGTTCGCCGAAGGAACCTCGAGCGACGGCAACAGCGTGGTGCCGTTCAAGACTGCCTTGTTCGCGGCGGCCAAGCCTGTCGGCGGCGCACCGATGGGCGCCAAGGTCTCGGCGCAAACCCTGGCGCTCACCTATCCCAAGATCTACGGGCTGCCGCTTTGCCGCCGCGGGCGCCACGTGATCGCCTGGTATGGCGACATGGACATGGCGAGCCATGCCTGGCGGCTGCTCGGGCTCGGGCCCATCGATGCGCATATCCGCATCGGACCGCCGGTTCCACTCGATGCATTTCCCGACCGCAAGGCGCTCGCCCGTTACGCCGAGGACAAGGTGCGCAAGGACGTGGTCGAATTGTTGCGCGGGCCGCCGGCGGCGTAAGCGTGGGCAACGGACATCGCCGTTGCCCACGTAACACCGAGAATTACATCGCCCGACGCAGCCGGATCGTGTCGAGCACGGTGGCCGGCGCGAGGTTGCCGTTCGGCAGCTGCCGGATGAGGCCCGCCTTCACCACGTTGAGCAGCGTGGTGTGGACGCCGCGATCAGCGGTGTCGGCGTCGGCGAAATAGCCCTCCTGCAGCGACAGCCGCCGGAGATCGTCACGCGACATGGCGCCGACCTCGTTCAGCTTGCGTACCAAGAAGTCGGACAGCGGCAGCTCGGGTTGAGCCGGCGGCGGAGCCGGCCGATGTGAAACATGCTGGACCGGAGCAGGCTGGTGGGCGACATGTTGGGACGCCGGGTGGCTCGCATGGTACTGCACGGGCTCGCGCACCTGCACTTTCGGCGCGGCGGGCGCTGGCGCAGTCGCCAGCCGGCGGAGCTCGACCTCAATCAGTCGGTTCACCGCCTCAAGCTCGGCCTTGAGATCCTCGAGCCTCGCATCATGCTCCTGCTTGAGCTGATCGAGCAGTTTGTCGAATTGAGCCTCGTGGGCATTGATCTGCTCTTCAAGCAGTCCGGCCCGGTCTTGCAAATCCCCGCGAATGTCACGCATTGCTTGCCCCTCGTTAGAAATAGGTGTTCGGACAACCGAGCGGGCTGGAGCAGCTTCACGCAAGACCAGATGAGAACTGCCGGCCGCCGAGCTCGGCTAGAGAATAAGGGCCCGGCAAATTGCCTCGGCCGGACCCTTGGACCGCATATTAACCACAGGCGCGGGCGCCTGTCTCGGCTTTGCCGTTTGCGGCAGAAACGCACAGCATAACCGCCGGCCAGCGGCCGATTTTCCGGCCCTTCGTCTTGCCCCGCGGTGTTTCCCCAAGACGAGGCCAAGACCCCGGCTGAACAAAAAAATCGAAATCGGCACGCGGGAAGACGTGATCTTGGCGAAATGGCCCGCGCCCGGACGCTGCCCTCAGCGCTTTGCTCGCTTGGCGGGAATTTTTGGCTTCGCCATCTCCGGCAGGAAGGCCGCAAGTAGACCGATCGCCGGCAGGAAGGCGCACACATGGTAGACGAAGCCGATCGAGGTCTGATCGGCGAGCCAGCCGAGAAAAGCCGCACCGATGCCGGCCACGCCAAAGGCGAGACCGAAGAAAAGTCCGGCCACCATGCCAACGCGGCCCGGGATCAGGCTCTGGGCGTAGACGATGATCGCGGGGTGCGCGGACGCGAGGATCAGGCCGATGATGACGCTCAGGATCGCCGTGCCGAACAGGCCGACATAAGGCAGCGCCAGCGTGAATGGCAGCACGCCCATGATCGACCACCAGATCACGCGCCGCGTGCCGATGCGGTCGCCGATCGGACCGCCGATCACCGTGCCGGCAGCAACGGAAAACAGGAACAGAAACAGGTAAAGCTGGGCGTTCTGCACCGACAGCCCGAAGGTATGGATCAAATAGAACGTGTAGAAGCTGGTGATGCTGACGAGATAGAAGTCCTTGGAGAAGGTGAGCGCCATCAGGAGGGCGACGGACTTCCGCACCTTGCCGTGCGTCAGCTCGTGGATCGCTTCGCTCTCGCTCGGTCGCGCCCCCCCATTGTTGAATTTCAGCGTCTTGCCGTACCAAGAGCCGATGCCGGCAAGCATGATCATGGCGATCAGCGCCACGATGGAAAACCAGGCGACGCTGCCCTGCCCGTAGGGCAGCACGATGAACGCCGCCAGCAGTGGACCGAGCGCGGTGCCGAAATTGCCACCAACCTGGAACACCGATTGCGCGAGGCCGTGCTGGCCGCCGGACGCAAGCCGGGCCACGCGGGACGACTCTGGATGAAACACTGAGGATCCCATGCCGATCAGCCCGACCGCCACCAGGATCAGGCCGTAGGTCGAGGCGAAGGCGGCAATGATCAGGCCAAGCAGCGAGCACCCCATGCCGAGCACGAGCGAATAGGGCGTGGGGTAACGGTCGGTCACGAAGCCGACCAAAGGCTGGAGCAGCGACGCGGTGAAGGTAAAGGTGAAGGTGATCAGCCCGATCTGGCGGAAGTCGAGCGCCAGGCTCTGCTTGATCATGGGGTAGAGAGCCACGATCAGCGACTGGATCACATCGTTCAGCATGTGACAGATACTGATGGCGGCGAGCACCGCGACCGCGGTGGCTGGGGCGGCCGACGCGGCCGCGGGGCTTCTTGTCTCGATCGCCATGGTGCAGACCTAAGGGCTTGATCAGCGCGGGGTCAACAGCACATAGGCGGCGAAGCGCTTCATCCGCTCACGGCGGCTGCGTGAGACGAAAAGATCGACAAAGGTCAGCCAGAGTTTCAGGTGCAAGGGCAGCGGAATCGGCCTGCCAAGCCGCTCGGCTTCCTCGGCGATGTAGCGGACCTCCGAGGCGCGCCAGCCCCCCTCGTCGAAGAAGGCAAACCAATTCGGCGGCGTGAACTGAAATGGCGCGTTGCGCATGAAGCGGGTGCGATGCTTGTGCCCGTAACGCAGCGCCTGCGGCGAGAAATAGTCGACGATCCAAAAGCGGATCTTCGCGACAGCCCGCAGATCGTCGGCCAGCTCGAACACGTCGCCGTTGCTCAGATAGGGCACGACGCCTTCGGTCAGCACCAGGACTTTCCCGGCGCCTTCACTGACCTCGGCGAGAAGCTGCCGCCGCAGGGCGCGGTCGGTGAGATCGAGCCTGACCCGATCGAGCCGACAATTGGGGCGCTCGTCGGCAAGCCGCAACTCCTTGAGATCGATCACGTGCGGGAAGTCCACCTCGACCCAGCGCAGCGTGTTTGGCAGCTCCATCCGGTAGGGTCGCGTATCGAGGCCGGCGCCGAGATTGAGAATTGTGTCGACCCCCTGCTCGATTGCCTCTTTGATGAACTGGTCGATGATCACCGTGCGGATCACGACCGACCAGCCGCCGACGAAGGCCTTGGGCACGGTTTCGAGGATCTGGCGTCCATGGTCGCCGGCCAGCGTCCAGGCCAAGCGGTCGCGGAATAGGGGCTCGGGTCGGTCGCTCTCCAGCGCGCGGAAGCCGGCGACCATGAAAGCCGTGTCGGAGGCGTGCTGAATAATTTGATTCATCGAGACTCGTTGCTTGTGGGGGTGGACGAGGCTGAAAGCACGGGCGGGCAGAATTGCGGCGAACTTGACCCTTTCCGCAAGCGTTCATTGCCGCAGCGCGCCCAATAGCCGCGCACGGGGCCTGGCGCTATGCATAGGCTCCCGCGCTTACGCTAATTGACGGACGGTCCGATGCAGCCCCTCTTGATCCTGAAGCTCTTGGCCCTCGTGGCCGTGGCCAATGGAACGCCGGTTCTCGCCAAAAGACTGCTTGGCGAGCGTCTCGCCCGCCCGCTCGACGGCGGCGCGGTGTTCGTCGATGGGCGGCCGCTGTTTGGGCCCAGCAAGACCATCCGCGGGATCGTCCTCTCGCTCATCGCCACGCCGCTTGCCGCGTGGCTCATAGGGCTGACGTGGCCACTCGGCGTTGCCGTCGCGGCCTTGGCGATCGCTGGCGATCTGTTTTCGAGCTTCGTGAAGCGGAGGATGGGACTGGCATCGAGCAGCATGGCGATTGGGCTCGATCAGATCCCCGAGTCCCTCTTGCCGCTACTTGGCGCCCGGGTCTTCGTGCCGCTGGGTTGGCTCGATATCCTCCTCGGCGTGGCGCTGTTTTTCGTCGGCGAGCTCATCCTCTCCCGCATCCTGTTCGATCTCAATTTGCGCGACCGTCCCTATTGAGACGGTTTCAGCGCGGCCGGCGCAGATGATGCAGGGTGATCTCGGGAGGGCAATTGAAGCGCACGGGTACGACGGAGGAGCCCGCGCCGACCGAGGTGTAGCCGATCATGCCGTGATGCTGCCAAGGGCCCGAGCCCATCGATCGCGGCAAGACCGAATCGAGCGTGATGGGGATGCCGCCGGGGAGACAGATCTGGCCGCCATGGGTATGGCCGCTCAACAAGAGATTGAAGTCGGCGTGGGCGGCCTGCCGATAGACCTCCGGCGTATGCGAGATGAGGATGGAAAATTCCTCGTGGGGAATGGCGCCGGCAGCCTTCTCGATATTGTCCACGCGGTAGAAATGCGCATCGTCGATGCCGGCGAGATGGATGTGCTCGCCGCCCCGCTTGATCGTCTCGCTCTCATTGAGGAGAACCTTGATGCCCATGTCCTCCAAACCGGGCACGAGGCTGATCGTGTCGTGATTGCCGAGCACGGCGTAGATCGTGCCCTTGAGCGCGGACCGCAGCTTCGCCATCCCGGCCAAGGTGGCGTCGTAGGGGCCGTGGGTCTTGGCTCGATAATCGCCAGTGAGGATGCAGAGATCGTAGTCGGCGCTCCCCGCCAGCGCGACCACGCGCTGCATCGCCACTTCGCTCATCTCAACATGGAGATCACTTAGCTGAAGGATGGTGTAGCCGTCGAAGGCTTGCGGCAGCTGCGGCGAAGTCACGCGATTATGCCTGAGCGCGACCTTGGCCGCGTTGCGCAAACCCCGCCAATACAGCCCGGACGCCATCAGCACCGCACGGATCAAGGCGTGCGAGAGGGTGAGATTCTCGATGTGAAAGAAATTGATGCCCTGACCGAAGACTTGCGCCTCGTGGTCTTGCTCAATGCCGAGACGCTGGCGCGCATAACGCCGCCCGAGGCGCTTCTCCAGAACTGCCAATTCAGCGTCGTTGGTCATGGTGGTGTGCCGCCTCAAGGCGACCAGAGCTGGCGCGGAGCAGACCCGAAGTGCAAGGCAGCTTCTATCCGCCGATCAAGGCACTGCACCCGATCGTGCCCATCGATGGCTAATATCTCGGGCCTGACTGTGACGACGATGCTCCGTCCAAAAAGAAATACATCAGCTCGGTACAAGAAGCACGAAAGCGGCACGCGTTGCCGGTTCACGCCGCGGGGTTGCGATGAAACGCTTTTTGAGCTTCCGCCAGAATGTCTTGAGAAAGGAGCGCGGGAGCGGCCGCCCAAGCCGTTTTGCTTCCGTTGAGATGTAATGGGTCGCCTTTGGCCGCCAACCGTGTTGCTCAAAGAACACAAACCAATCGTGCGGATTGAAGCGGTGGATCGCCACGCGGACCCGGCGATTGTGGCGGCTGCGGATCGGCTTTGGCGGAAAAGAATCGACGATCCAAAAGCCGACATGGTCGAGCCGGCGCAAATCGTCGGCCAGTTCGGCGACGTCGGCCTCGGTCAGATAGGGAGTGACCCATTCCGTAAGCACCAAAATCTTGGTCGCGTCCTTGCAAACTTCGTCAAGCAGCTCCCGGCGCGCGGCGCGATCGGCGAGATCGACCTTGAAGCGCTCGAGCCGGCAATTGGGCCGTTCATCGGCAAGTTGTTCGTTCATGTAATCGACGATGGCGGGAAGATCGACGTCGACCCAGCGCAGTGCCTGCGGCAGTTCCATGCGGTAGGGCCGTGTGTCGAGCCCCGCGCCAAGATTTAGAACAGTACCGACACCTTCGGTGATCGCTTGCTTGACAAAATCGTCGACGATTACGGTGCGGATCGCCACCGACCAGGCGAGACTGGCCGATCCTTTGTTCGTTGACGCCCTCTTGCCATACTCGCCGGCAAGCTTCCGCGCGAGCGGATCCCGAAAGAGCGGTTGCAGCCGGTCGTTCTCCAGCGCGCGGAAGCCGGCGACCAGGAAGGCCGTGTCGGAGACGTTGCGGATAACTGGGGTCATGGGGATCAGGTTTGTGTGGCGCTGGAATAGCTGCAAAAGCCAAAACCTATTCGACTGAATTACACAAGCGAGCGAAGTGCGGCAGATCAGCTAGGGGTCAGGACAACGTAGGCGGCGCCTTTGACCTGCTCTTTGCCCGGGGCCTGGCGGAACATCGTCTTAAGCGTGCGGGTGATCTTCTGGAGGGTGGAGCGCGGAAACGGTCGCCGCAGCCGCTTGGCTGCCTCGGAAAAGTAACTGATCTCCTTTACCCGCCAACCATGCTCATGGAAGAAGCCGAACCAATCGCTGGGCCTGAACTTGAATGCCGCCTTGGGCGCGCGGTCATGCAGGTTCAATTGGTACGGAAGACAATCGACGATCCAGTCGCAACCCTTCTCCAGCCCACGCAGATCGTCAGCCAGGTCAGCCACGTCGGCCTCGGTCAGATAGGGGATCACACATTCGGTGATCACTAAAATCTTGCTCGCGTCCTTGCTTACGTCGTTGAACAGCTCCCGTCGCCGCGCGCGATCGGTGAGATCGAATGCCAGGCGTTCGAGCCGGCAATTGGGGCGCTCTTCGGCGAGTTGTTCGTTCTTGACGTCGATGACGGCGGGAAAATCGACCTCGACCCAGCGCAGCGTCTCCGGCAGCTGCATGCGGTAAGGCCGCGTGTCGAGGCCGGCGCCGAGATTGAACACCGTGTCGACCCCGTGCGAGATCGCCTGCTTGACAAGATCGTCAATGATCATCGTGCGGATCACGACATACCAGCCGAGATCGACCGAAAGTCCGCCTTTGCGCGCTGGCCTGAAATATTCCCCCGCCAACTTTCGCGCCAAGGGATCACGGAACAGCGGCCGCGCCCGGGCGCTCTCCTGGGCGCGGCAGGCGGCGACCAGGAAGGCCGTATCGGCAACGCTGTTGATCGTTGGCGCCATCGGCAACCTTTGGCGGGCAGTTGAGCGCAAGGCAGATTGGCGGAGGGGAAGGGATTCGAACCCTTGAGACGGTTACCCGCCTACACACTTTCCAGGCGTGCGCCTTCGACCACTCGGCCACCCCTCCTTGGAAAAAGTGCCGCACTATAGCTAAGCGACCCGCCCGTTCAAGGAGCACGCGAATTGACGCGGCTTTCACGCGATCCTGAAGTAGCCGCGATTTGAACATTGGCCGGCAATGGCTTATGTAGGTGTTACAGCATCAATCCGTGATGGAGTTCCATGCTCATCCTGCTGCGCATTTTTGGCGTTTGGCTGTTGTTGCTCGCTATGGTCGCCGCCGTCGTCGACGCCACTAAAAGTCTGGCGGGGGGCGGCGCGTGGGTGGTCACGCCGATGGGTGAGCAATGGCAAGCGCTCAACGCCGACAGCCTGGCGGCGACGAAAGCTTGGGTCGGGACCAATCTCGGCCCGCTGGTGTGGGACCCGGTGACGACCACCATCCTGCATGCGCCGACCTGGGTGGTGTTCGGCATTCTCGGCGTCCTGCTCTATTGGCTGGGGCAAAAGCGCAAACCGGTCGAAGTATTCATCAATTAGCGGAGTTTAGGGGCGTTCGGTTCGGGGGAACCAATCTCTAACGGAGACCTCCATGTTCACGCTGAAGCGCAAACCCATGTCGATCCCCTCTGCCGACCAGGCGCTGCCCGGCCGGCCGCAAGCCGTCCCCACGGCGAAGACCCATTTCGTCAATGGCGCCGCCCTCAAAGGCCCCTACCCGCAAGGCGCGGAGATGGCGCTGTTTGGGCTCGGCTGCTTCTGGGGCGCCGAGCGGAAGTTCTGGCAGGTGCCTGGCGTGATCGTCACCGCCGTCGGCTATGCCGGTGGCCTCACCCCCAATCCGACCTATGAGGAGGTCTGCTCGGGACGCACCGGCCATAACGAGGCGGTGTTCGTCGTCTATGACCCGAAGCAGGTCAGCTACGTGGCGCTATTGAAGCTCTTCTTCGAGAGCCACAACCCGACACAAGGCATGAAGCAGGGCAACGATGTCGGCACGCAATACCGCTCCGGCGTCTACTACTACTCCGAGGCGCAGCAGAAGGCCGCCGAGGCCGCGAAAACGGCCTATGCCAAAGCGCTCGCCGCGCAAGGATTAGGGACCATCACCACCGAGATCCTGCCCGCGCCGGAATTCTATTTCGCCGAGGATTATCACCAGCAATATCTCGCCAAGAACCCGCGCGGCTATTGCGGGCTCGGCGGCACCGGCGTGACCTGCCAGATCGGCACCGGCGTCGAGGCCTAAACCGTCAACTCCGAATGAAGCCGATGATGTCCTTGGTTTTGGCGAGTATCGGGTCGGCGATGCCGTGAGCACGGGCCGCGCCCTCGGCCAGGATGCGGTCGATCTCGACCGGATCGGCCATCAGGCGCCGCATCTCCTCGCCGATCGGTGTGAGCCTGGTCGCGGCTAGCTCGGCCAGAGCCTCCTTGAACTTGGAGAAGGGCGCGTTGCCGAATTCGGCGAGCACCCGGTCCTTGCCGGTCTCGGCCAGACCCGCATAGATGCCGACGAGATTATCGGCCTCGGGCCGCGCCTCCAACCCCTTCACCTCCGACGGCAGCGGCTCGGGATCGGTCTTGGCCTTTCTGATCTTCTTGGCGATGGCGTCGGCATCGTCGGTCAGGTTGATGCGCGTCATGTCGGATTCGTCCGACTTCGACATTTTCTTGGTGCCGTCGCGCAAGCTCATCACCCGCGTCGCGGGCCCGGTGATCAGCGGCTCGGGCAGCGGGAAGAAACCACCCGGATAACCCTCGCGCGCGATCGTCCCGGCGAAGTCGTTGTTGAATTTCTGGGCGATGTCGCGGGCAAGCTCGAGATGCTGCTTCTGGTCCTCGCCGACCGGTACATGGGTCGCGTGATAGAGCAGAATGTCGGCGGCCATCAGGTTCGGATAGACATAGAGCCCGGCCGACGCCTTCTCGCGGTCCTTGCCGGCCTTCTCCTTGAACTGCGTCATGCGGTTCAGCCAGCCGAGCCGCGCGACGCAATTGAAGATCCAGGCGAGCTCGGCGTGGCCTGAGACCTGGCTTTGATTGAAGACGATGTGCTTCTGAGGATCGATGCCGGAGGCGATGAAGGCGGCCGTCACCTCGCGGGTGTTCTTGCTCAGCTCGACGGGGTCCTGGAACACGGTGATGGCGTGCAGATCGACCACGCAATAGAGGCACTCATGCTCGGCCTGAAGCGCCACGAATTTGGTGATGGCGCCGAGATAATTGCCGAGATGCAGGTTGCCCGTCGGCTGCACGCCCGAGAAGACGCGCGTCTTGTGCTTGGTCTCTTGCATGCTTCCGCCCTGTACGAAGGGCGGGTTATGGCGCGGGGGACGCGTGAGCGCAAGGCTCTGCCCGCGCGAGTTTCAGGCGCAAGCGGTCTCCATTTCGCGGATTTGCTCGGCGATGGCGACGGTGCGCTGGGCCATGCCGAAATGCAGCCGCTCGACCATGCGACCCTCCACCACGATCACGCCCTTCTTCTCGTTCTCCTTCTGACCGAAGGCGTCGATCACCTTGCGCGACCACTCGACCTCCTCGCGCGTCGGCGAGAAGATCTCGTTGCACGGCCAGACCTGGTCGGGATGGATCAGCGTCTTGCCGTCCATGCCGAGCGTGCGACCACGCTCGCATTCCTCGCGCAAGCCAAGCTCGTCGCGGAAATCGTTATAGACGCCGTCGATGATGTCGAGGCGGTAGGCGCGCGCGGCGACCAGCGTCATGGCGAGCCAGGGCACGACGGCGAAGCGGTCGTGCAGCGCGCGGGCGCGCGATTCCTTGATTAGATCGTTGGTGCCCATGACCAGGCAGCAGAGCCGGTTCTCGGCATAGACGGCGGTGGCGGCGATGGTGCGCGCGTTGAGGATCGCCATCGGCGTCTCCATCATCGCCCAGAGTCTGACCTTCTCCGCGGCATGCACGCCCTGCAGGATGTTGGCGGTGCTGATGATGTCGCCCGGATGCACCACCTTCGGCACGAGGATAGCGTCGGGCTCGGCCTTGCAGGCGGCCAGCAAATCGTCAATGCCCCACGGCGTTTCCAGCGCGTTCACCCGAATGACGATCTCGCGGCCGCCATAGCCGCCGCCCTTGACCGCCGCGCAGACTTGCTCGCGGGCGAGCAGCTTGGCATCGGGCGCCACGGCATCTTCGAGATCGAAGATGAAGGCGTCGGCGGGGAGGGCCTTGGCCTTCTCCAGGGCCCGCGCATTGGACCCGGGCATATAGAGCACGCTACGGCGTGGCCGGCCCTGCATGATGCTACCCCTCGCATTTGCTGCACTGCAACATAAACGAAGGAAGGCGCTTCGCCAAATGCCTAGGTGGCCTGGTCCTTGATCAAATCACGGAAATTGGCCGCGCCGAACAGATGCGCCGCGCCGAGATAGGTCAGAAGGCCAAGCCCGACCAAGGCGCAGAGCGCGAGAGCCTGGACAAGCAAACCGTTTGCCGGGTCGAACCACGGATTGAGCAGTCGCACCAAGGCAAACACCACGACACCCATCAAGCCGCTCGCCGCGACGATGCCCAGTACGCGGCGGCGAAAGATCGGATCGAAAGTGAAGCCCTCGCGCTGCCTATGCGTGGTGAACAGCAGGCCGACGCCGATCCAGCCGGAGAGCGCGGTGGCGATGGCGATGCCGGTGGCACCGATGATCGTAAACAGCATGATGCTCAACACCACATTGGCCGCCATGGAGATACCGGCGTAGAGCATCGGCGTCTTGGTGTCCTCACGGGCGAAGAAGCTCGGTTGCAGCACCTTGATCAACACATAGGCGGGAAGACCGAGCGCGAGAGCGGCAAGCATCGAGGCAGTGGCGTTGGAGTCGATGGCGGTGAAAGCGCCGCGCTGGAACAGCACGCGCACGATCGGGTCAGCCGCGAGGTAGAGCGCGATGGCGGCGGGCATGGTCAACAGCAGAGCGAACTCGAACGCACGATTCTCGCTCGCCACCACAGCCGCATGATCGCCGAATCTGAGCTTGTGGCTGAGCGCGGGCAACAACACCACGCCGATGGCGACGCCGATCACGCCTAGCGGCAGTTGATACAGGCGGTCGGCGTAATAGAGCCAGGACACGACGCGATCCTGGAGCGTGGCGATGATGGTGGAGATCACGCCGGTGATCTGCGCGATCCCGCCGGCGATCACGCCAGGCGTGGCAAGCGCCGCCAGGCGGCGCATCTCGGGGGTGAGGCGCGCCCGCTGCCAGGGTACGCTCATGCCAAGCTTGGCGGCGGCGGCGACCACGACCAGCACCTGCAAGACGCCTGAGGCGGTAATGCCCCAAGCAAGCGCGATCGCCACCGTGCTCTGCTGGGTTCCGCCTGAGGCGATGAGAACCAGCAGCACTGCGATCAATACGATGTTGAGCAGCGTCGGCGTGAAGGCGGCGATAGCGAAGCGGCCATGGGCATTGAGCACGCCGGTATAGAGCGCGACCACCGACATGAAGGGGAGATATGGCAGCGCGATGCGGGCGAGCAGCACGGCGAGCGCGAATTTCTCTGGATCGCTGCTGAATCCCGGCGCCAGCAGCAGCAGCAGCCACGGCATGGCGATCTCGGCGAGGACGGTAAAGGCGACGAGCAGGACCATGAGGCCGGCAAGCGCCTGACCGGCGAAGGCTCGTGCCGCCTCCGCGCCCTCGCCATGCAGGCGCTTGGCGAACAGCGGAATGAAGGCCGCGTCGAACGCACCCTCGGCGAACAGCCGGCGAAACATGTTGGGCACGCGGAAGGCGACAAAATAAGCGTCGGCCGCCGCCGACGTGCCGAGCACCGCGGCGATCAGCACGTCGCGCGCGAAGCCGAGCACGCGGCTCAGGATCGTTATCGAGCCTACGGTGGCGAAGCCGCGATAAAATCGCATCAGGCCGTCAGCAATGCAGGCTCGGGGCGCGCTTGGAGCGCCTTCAGCAGCCGCTCACGAATGGCCGATTCGCGGCTTTTGCTGGTGATCTTCTTGCCGGTGAGGTCGGTGACGTAGAAGACGTCGACCGCCTTCTCGCCGAAGGTGGCGATATGCGCCGAGGCGATGTCGAGATTGAGATCGGAGATCTCGCGCGTCACGTCATAGAGCAGGCCGGGGCGATCCAGCCCGTTGATCTCGATCACCGTCAGCGCATCGGACAGCGTATTGTCGATCACCACTTGCGGCTCGACGGTGAAGGCCGAGAGCCTCGACTTCGCCTTGCGCTTGGTGGAGACCACCTCGGCCAGCCGCACCTCCCCCTTGAGCAACCGCTCGATGGTGACGGCAATCTTGCGCGCGCGCCGCTCCTCGTCCTCGGCCTGATCGAACTCGCGCTCGAGATGCACGGTGTCGAGCGCCATGCCGTCGCGAGTGGTCGAGATCTGGGCATCGACGATATTGGCGCCGGCCCCGGTGCAAGCGCCGGCGACCATGGCGAGCAGCCGCGGGTGGTTCGGTGCGAGCAGCGTAATCTCGGTCACGCCGCGGAAGGCGTCGGTGGCAATATGCGTCACGATCGGCCGGTTTTGCGCCTCGGCGTCGCGGATCAGCTTGGCATGCTCGGCGACCACGGCGAGATCGGTCCTGAGCCAGTACGAGGGGTAGTGGCGGTCGATGAAGTGCTCGAGGTCATGCCGCGGCCAGCCGGCCAGACGCTCCCTGAGCTCATCCTGGGCGCGGGCCACGCGCTCGCTGCGGCTGAGCGTCGTATGTCCGCCGCCAAGCAGGGGTTCGGTCTCGAAATAAAGCGTGCGCAGGAGCTGGCCCTTCCATCCCGTCCAGACGCCTGGGCCCACCGCGCGGATGTCGGCGACCGTGAGCAGCAGCAACAGCTTGAGCCGCTCCCGGCTCTGCACCAGCGTCGCGAAATCGCGCAGCGTCTTTGGGTCGTTGAGGTCACGACTCTGCGCGAACAGGCTCATGGACAGGTGGTGCTCGACCAGCCACGCCGCCGTCTCGGTCTCTGCTGCATTGAGCCCGAGCCGCGGCCCGAGTTCGCGGGCGATGCGGGCGCCGGCGATCGAATGATCCTCGTCGCGGCCCTTGGCCATGTCGTGCAGCAGCGCCGCGACATAGAGGGCGCGCCGGCTGTCAATGGTGCGCACCACCTCGCTCGACACCGGGTGCTCCATGGCGAACTTGCCGCGCTCGATGCCCGACAAGAAGCCGATGGTACGGATCAGATGCTCGTCAACGGTGAAGTGGTGATACATGTTGAACTGCATCATCGACACGACGCGGCCGAAATCCGGAATGAAACGGCCGAGCACGCCGGCCTCGTTCATCTTGCGCAGCACGGCTTCCGGATCGCGCGAGTTGGTCAGCAGCTTCATGAACAAGCGGTTCGCGGTCGGATCGGCGCGCAGAGTGTCGTCGATCAGGCGAAAGTTCGAGCGCACCTGGCGCAGCACCTCCGGCGAGAATGACGCCTGATGCTCGTCGGCCAGCGAGAATAGGCGGATGAAATTCACCGGGTCCTTGGCGAAGGCATCCTTGCTGACGGCATAGATGCGGCCATTCTCGATGCGAAAGTCGGAGGTGCGGCGGAGCTTGGCACGGCGGCGCCAGCTGAACGGCGCAAGCAACGTGTCGAGGGCGGGCAAGCCCTTCAGCTGCTTCATCTCGAGCGCCGAGCAGACGATGCCGGTCAGGTCGCCGACTTCCTTGGCGACTAGGAAATAGTGCTTCATGAAGCGCTCGACCGCGCTCAGGCCGGCATGGCCCTTATAGCCGAGCCGCTCGGCCATCAACTGCTGCACCTCGAAATTGAGCCGTTCCTCGGCCCGGT
This sequence comes from uncultured Alphaproteobacteria bacterium, assembly GCA_963750975.1. Lineage (GTDB taxonomy): Bacteria > Pseudomonadota > Alphaproteobacteria > Rhizobiales > Methyloligellaceae > Methyloceanibacter. The sequence continues at coordinate 29,907 of CAVVSX010000016.1, forward strand.
CGGTCAAGAAATGCAGATGGCAACGCACCGTCCAGAGGAAGCTCTCGCAGCGGCGGAAGCTCCGATATTCGTGCCGGTTGAACACGCCGGCCTCGACGAACTCGGCCTCGGCCTTGTCGGGATAGAGATGCTTGGCGAGCCAGTGCAGCGTGTGCAGGTCACGCAAGCCACCTTTGCCGTCCTTGACGTTGGGCTCGACGAGATAGCGCGACGCTCCGGCACGGGCATGGCGGACATTCTGCTCGGCGAGCTTCGCCTCGACGAAGGCGCGCGGATTGCCCTCCAGCACCTCCTTGCGGAAACGATGCTGAAAATCAGTGAATAGCGGCGCGTCGCCGAGGATCAGCCGCGCATCGAGCAGCGCGGTACGAATGGTCATGTCGGAGTGGCTGAGGCGGACGCATTGATCGATATTGCGCGTGGCGTGGCCGACCTTGAAGCCGAGATCCCACAGCAGATAAAGCATGAATTCGGCGACGCTCTCGCCCCAGGCGGTCTGCTTGTAGGGCAGCAGGAACAAGAGGTCGATGTCGGAGCCCGGCGCGAGCAGCCCGCGTCCGTAGCCGCCTTGCGCGACCACGGCCATGCGCTCCGCGGCGGTCGGATTCTCGACGCGATAGACGTGGTTGGTGGTGAAATCGTAAGCCAGCTTGATCAACGCGTCCTGGAAGGCCGAGAGACCGGCGGCGCAGGTGCGCCCGTCGCCATCCTCTTCGAGCTGGCGCTTGGCCGTGGCGTAGGCGGCGTCGACCAGCTGGCGCATGCGGTCGACCAAGGCCGCGCGTAACTTCGCATCCTGCCCCGAATGGGTCCGCGCAAGCTCGGAAGCCTCGTGCCGTAGCAGGTCGAGGTCGAAATAAGGGGCTTGTTTCGGTACGGTCTGGTCCATGGCGGAGCCGGCGAAAGTCTAGCACATGGGGGATTTACGCCTCGCTAGCAAGCAAAGCCTTGAGGCGGTAAAGGGCTTCTAGAGCTTCCTTCGGCGTCATAGTGTCCGGGCTCAACGCGGCGAGCGTCTGCTCGACGGCTGAGGTCCGGTCAGGCGTCGTCTCGGCGGGCCCCTGCGCCGCCCTGAACAGCGGCAGGTCGGAGGCGAGATCGGCCGGTTTCGGCCGGCCGTCGGCCTTCTCCAGCGCGCTCAGGACTTCATTGGCACGGCTCAGCACCGGCGCGGGTAGCCCGGCGAGCTTCGCCACGTGGATGCCGTAGGAGCGGTCGGCGGCGCCCATGATCACGCGGTAGAGGAAGACGATCTCGTCGCGCCATTCCTTGACCTCGACGGTGGCGTTGGCGGCGAAGTCGAGCTTCTCGGCGAGCGCCGTCAGCTCGTGATAGTGAGTGGCGAACAGCACGCGTGAGCGGTTCACCGCGTGCAGATATTCGAGCGTGGCCCAGGCGATGGACAGCCCGTCGAAGGTCGCTGTGCCGCGACCGATCTCGTCGAGTACGACGAAAGACCGCTCGGTCGCCTGATTGAGGATCGAGGCGGTTTCGACCATCTCCACCATGAAGGTGGAGCGGCCGCGGGCGAGATCGTCGGCGGCGCCGACGCGGCTGAACAGCCGATCGACCACGCCGATATGCGCGCTTCGCGCCGGAACGAAGCAGCCCGACTGCGCCAGCACGACGATCAGCGCGTTCTGCCGCAGGAAGGTCGATTTGCCGGCCATGTTGGGGCCCGTCACCACGAGCACGCGAGTGCCCTCGCCAAGCGCGCAATCGTTGCCGACGAAGCTCGCCCCGTCGCTCCGCCGCAAATTCTGCTCGACCATGGGGTGACGGCCTTCCTCGACGGCGAAGACCAGGCTGCCGTCGATCCTGGGCCGCACGTAGTTCTCCACGCCCGCAAGCTCGGCAAGGCCGGCGTAATGGTCGAGATCGGCGAGAGCGGCGCTCGCTGCCGCCAACGCGCGCTCCTCGGCAAGCACGGCTTGGGTGAGCCGCGCGAAAATATCGAGCTCGATGGCGAGCGCGCGATCAGCGGCTTGGGTGATGCGCGCCTCGAGCTCGGCGAGCTCCGGCGTGGAGAAGCGCACCACGTTGGCGAGGGTCTGGCGGTGGATGAACAGCTCGACATGCGGCGGCTTGGTCAGCACGGCGCCATGCAGCGCGGTGACCTCGACGAAATAACCGAGCACGTTGTTGTGACGCACCTTCAGCGATTTGATGCCGGTCGCGTCGGCGTAGGTCGCTTGCAAGCCGGCGATAACCTGGCGGCTGCCGTCGCGCAAGCGCCGGTGCTCGTCGAGACCGCCGTCGGCGCCGTCGCGGATAAATCCGCCGTCGCGCGCGTTGAGCGGAAGCGTCTCGGCCAGCGCCGCCGCGAGCGAGTCCTCGATCTCGGCAGGCGCGGCTTCGAGCCGGTCCCGGATGCCGGCAAGCTCTTGCGGCAGGCCGAGGGCGCCCGCGCCCCGGGTCAGGCTTGCGCCAAGGGCATGCGCCGCGCGAATGGCCGCGCCAACCGCGCCGAGGTCGCGCGGGCCCCCGCGGCCGAGCGCCAGACGCGCCAGCGCACGGGCAAGATCGGGGGCTTGCTTCAGCTCCTCGCGCAGGCTCTGCCGCAGCCGGGGATCGTCGGCGAGATAGGCGACCGCGTCGAGCCGCGCATTCACCGCTTGCGGATCGGTGAGCGGGCTGCCCAGTCGGCTGGCAAGCTCGCGCGCGCCAGCCGCGGTGACGGTGCGGTCGATCGCGGTCAGCAGGCTGCCGGCGCGGGCGCCTTGGTTCGAGCGCATCAGCTCGAGATTGGCGCGCGTGGCGGCATCGATGATGAGCAGACTGCCGGCGCCTTCTTTCCGCGGCGGACGGAGCAGCGGCGCCTTGCCGACCTGGGTGATCTCGACATAAGTCAGGAGGCCTGCGAGTGCCGCCAGCTCTGCCCGCGTGAATTCGCCGAAGGCATCGAGCGCGGCCACTCCGAGCCGTTCCTTCAAGGCTCGCTCGCCTCTTTGCGAGTCGAAATGGGCGCGCGGGCAAGGCGTGAGCGCGGCACCCGCCTCCTCGATCAGGCGGCGCAGCGCGGCATCGCCGGCGAGGTCGTCGCCGGCCAGCACCTCGCCGGGCTTCAGCCGCGCCAGCTCGCCGGAAAGATCGCTAGCGCCGACCGACGAGGCGATCAGCTCTCCAGTCGAGATGTCGAGCGACGCGAGGGCGTAGCCCGGCTCGGCTCCCTCCTTGGCGGGCGCGCGGAACAGCGCGGTGAGGAAATTGTGTGCGCGCGCGTCGAGCAGCGTCTCCTCGGTCAGCGTGCCCGGGGTGACGAGGCGCACCACGTCGCGGCGCACCACCGCCCTTGGTCCGCGCTTCCTGGCCTCCGCGGGGTCCTCGACCTGCTCGCAGACAGCGACACGGTGCCCACTGGCGATCAGCCGCTGGAGATAGTCGTCGGCGGCATGCACCGGCACGCCGCACATGGGAATGTCCTCGCCCAGATGCTTGCCGCGCTTGGTCAGCGCGATGCCGAGCGCGCGCGAGGCGATCTCCGCGTCCTGGAAGAACAGCTCGTAGAAATCGCCCATGCGATAGAACAGGAGGCAGTCGGCATTGGCCGCCTTGATCTCCAAATATTGGGCGATCATCGGCGTGGCGAGAGACGCCTCCTCCTTGCGAGAGGCGTTCGGCGTGGCTGTCCCCATGACGGGGCTATCCCCGGCCCTCATTCCCGTCTCGGCCATGGGCAAGGCGTAGCTTCTCGCCCTTCGCCGCACAAGGGCATGGCAGGAAAGGCCTGGGGAAAGGACTTTTCCGCAAGCACGGCCTCCACTTGTTTGAGCATGATCTTGTCGGAAAACCGCTTCACACTTTTCCGGATCATGCTCTAGGGTGCCGGGCAATTTCCAACGGGAGTGCTTGCCATCGTCCGTCCCTCCAAACGCGCGCCCGACGCGCTTCGCCCGATCAGCTTCGAGCGGGCCGTATCGCGCCATGCCGAAGGATCCTGCCTGGTCCGGTTCGGCGATACGCATGTGCTGTGCACCGCGACGGCTGGCGAGCCAGTACCGCCATGGCTCAAGGGCCAAGGGCGCGGCTGGGTCACGGCGGAATATGGCATGCTGCCCCGCGCTACCTCCGAACGCACGCGCCGCGAGGCCAGCGCCGGCAAGCAGACCGGCCGCACCCAAGAGATTCAGCGGCTGATCGGCCGCTCGCTCCGCGCCGTCACCGACCTCACCGCGCTCGGCGAGAAGCAGATCGTAGTCGATTGCGACGTGCTGCAGGCCGACGGCGGCACCCGCACCGCCTCGATCACCGGCGCCTGGGTGGCGCTGCATGACGCCGTCGCCTGGATGCAGGCGCGCAATATGCTGAAGGCGAAGGTCCTGCGCGATCACGTCGCCGCCGTCTCCTGCGGACTTTATGCCGGCGAGGCCGTGCTCGATCTCGACTATGCCGAGGATTCCGAAGCCGACGCCGATGCGAATTTCGTCATGACAGGGTCCGGGGGCATCGTCGAAGTACAGGGCACCGCCGAGACCGACCCGTTCAGCCAGGAGCAGTTCGATCAGTTGATGGCGCTCGCCCGGCAAGGCATCGCCGAGCTGGTCGCGCTCCAGAAGCTCACCGTCGCTTGAACATGTCGGTAACGCTCAGGCGCGGCGACAAGCTCGTCATCGCGACGCATAACGAAGGCAAGGTAAGAGAGCTCGGCGAGCTGTTCGCGCCGCTCGGCATCGAATGCGTCTCGGCGCAAAGCCTGGGTCTGCCCAAGCCCGAGGAGACCGGCGACAGCTTCGCCGCGAATGCAGCGCTCAAGGCCGAAGCCGCAGCCGCGGCTTCTGGCATGACAGCGATCGCCGACGATTCGGGACTCGAGGTCGCGGCGCTTGGCGGCGCACCCGGCATTCACGCGGCCCGCTGGGGCGGACCCGCGAAGGACTTCAGTCTCGCCATGCAGCGCGTGCAACGCGAGCTTGAGGCAAGCGGCACCGACGAGCGCCGCGCCAACTTCACGTGCGCGCTGGCGGTCGCCGCACCGGGGCATCCGACCCGAACCTTCGAAGGCAAAGTGTTCGGCACGCTGGTGTGGCCGCCGCGCGGGACAAGCGGATTCGGCTATGATCCGATCTTCGTGCCGGAAGGCTACAGCGAAACCTTCGGCGAGATGCATCCCGCGAAGAAGAACGCCATGTCGCACCGCATGCGCGCCTTCGAGAAGCTGATCGTTGGTCTGTGACCATGACGCGTGACGAACCGTTCGGTGTCTACGTGCATTGGCCGTTCTGCCGGGCCAAGTGCCCGTATTGCGACTTCAACAGCCATGTCCGCCATGGCGGCGTCGACCAGGCGCGGTTCCTCGCCGCTTATCTGCAAGAGCTTGCGCATTTCGCTTCGCTCGCGCCGGGGCGACGCGTCAGCAGCATCTTCTTCGGCGGCGGCACCCCATCCTTGATGGCGCCGCAGACCGTTGCAGCAATTCTCGAGGCCATCGCGCGCCATTGGCATTTGCAAAGCGATGCCGAGATCACGCTGGAAGCCAATCCGACCAGCGTCGAGGCCGAGAACTTCGCCGGCTACCGTTCTGCCGGCATCAACCGGCTGTCGCTCGGCGTGCAAGCGCTCGACGATCAGAGTCTCAAGGCGCTTGGGCGCCAGCACACGGCAGACGAAGCGTTGGCTGCGCTCGCGCTTGCCAAACGCCATTTCGATCGCGTGTCGTTCGACCTGATCTATGCGCGCGAGGGACAGACGGCGATTGCCTGGGAAGCGGAGCTACGCCGCGCGCTCGACCATGCCGCCGACCACCTTTCGCTGTATCAGCTCACCATCGAGGACGGCACGCCATTCGCGGCGCTTCATGCCGCCGGCTCGCTGCGCATCCCCGACGGCGAGCTGGCGAGCGAGCTTTATGCCCTGACCCAGGAGCTTTGCGAGGTTGCGGGCCTCCCGGCCTATGAGATCTCCAACCATGCGCGGCCGGGAGCGGAGTCGCGGCACAATCTGCTTTATTGGCGCGGGCATGATTATGCGGGTGTCGGCCCCGGCGCGCATAGCCGCATCACCATAGACGGAGCGAAGCGCGCGATGTCGGCGATCAAGTCGCCAGAAGCCTGGCTTGCCGAAGTCGAGGCAGCAGGCCATGGCTTGGCCAGCGAGGAGACGTTGAGCGCGGCCGACGCCGCCGAGGAATATCTGCTGATGGGCCTCAGGCTCAGCGAAGGCATCGATCTTTACCGGCTTGCGGCCCTCGCTGGCAGCGCTCTCGACGAGGTGCGGATCAGCGCGCTGGAGAGCGAAGGCTTGCTCGCGCGGCGGCGACACACGGCTTGCCGCCACGCCGAAAGGCCGGCTCGTGCTGAACCGGCTGATCCTGGAGCTTGCCGCCTAGTAGGACGAGGCGGTAGCGAAGGAACTCGGCGCCGGGTCGATCACCTGCGGGCCGCCTTCGCGCACTTCGAGAATGGCGAGGCCACGCTCGCAGGTGCCGTCGGAGAGCAGGCGGAACAGCCCGTCGACGCCGGAGAAGCCGGTCGGCCGCGTGAGCTGCGCGGCCGTGAAGCGCTGACCCGGCGGGTTGGCCGATAGCGACACGGCGAGACTGATCGCGTCATAAGCGAGGCTGGCGATGCGCGGCGGCGCGCCGCCAAAGGTCTTGGAATAACGCTGCACGAAACTGCTCCAGCCTTTCGGATCGGGCGCGGGGTACCAGCCGCCGAGCAAAGCCCGGTCGCCGCCGATATTCGGATAATCCCACTGCCCGGTACCGATGAATTGGATGCGCCCGCTCGAAAGTTGCTCGGAGGCGAGCAGCGGCGCGAGCTCGGGTAGCTCGTCGCGTCCGGCCGGCAGGAACAGCGCATCGACGCCCTGTCCGGATTTGACAGCGTTGGCGATCTGCCGCACTGGCCCCAGCATGGCGGTCGAGTCGTCAGGCGGGAAGCTCGCGCGTACCGCCGCCTGTCCACCGCCGGACGAGACGGCGCGCGCGAAGGCCGTCTCGGCGATGCGGCCATAGGCCGACTGCGGGATCAGCTCGGCGAAATTGCGCTTACCCTGCGACAAAGCGTAGGAGACGATGCGCGGCACGTCGCGGCCCGCGAGAAAGCTCAACAGATAAACGCCGTTGCCGGCGACCTTCTCGTCGCTGGAGAAGGCGATCATGGGCACGCCGCCTTGCCGCGCCACCGGCGCCGCGGCCGTGACCTCCTGGGCGAATAGCGGGCCGATGATCAGCTCGGCGCCATCGCGCAGCGCGCTCTCCGCCGCGATCCGCGCGCCCTCGGGCGAGCCCCTAGTGTCCTTGGGGATCAGCGTGACGTTGGGGTTGTCGAAGTCGAACAGCGCAAGCTCGGCCGCCTGCTTCAGCGCCTTGGCCACCGCGGGCGTCGAGCCCGAGGAGGTGATGGGAAGCAGGACCGCGACCTTCACTGCGCCGGTCGAGCCGGTGATGCCGGGGGAACCGGTGGCGCCGGGTCCGAACCCCCCGCCAGGCGCGCCGCAAGCGGTCAGCAGCACGCTTACGAGCAGGCCCGCGAACACGAGCCTCAGCGCTCCCAAGTGACGGTCGATGCTGATTGGCAGAAGCATGGCCCCTTCGCTCCAAGGTCGGTCGCGCTCTACCGGCACGTGCCTTGGCCCTTGGCCATAGTCGTAATGGCCAACCCATCACTCAAGTCTTAAGCCGCTTTGCCCCGCGCGCAAAGCTTGCCCGCAATCATGGCCCAAACGTGATGGACGGAGGCCGGCGATATCCCGTAACGTTTTTGCTTCCTGCCGGCCTTAAATCGCGGGCGTCCGTGCAACATCAGCAAGACAAACAGCAAATCGACGAGGCGACCGGCCTCACCGTGACGCGCGCGGGCGAAGTGCTTGCCGATTTGATCGCGCGGCCGCTTGCGCCCGGCCTCTATCTGGTGGCGACGCCGATCGGCAATCTCGCCGACATTTCGCTGCGGGCGCTGGCGGTGCTGGCGCGCGCCGAGCTGATCGCCGCCGAGGACACGCGCCACTCGAAGAAGCTGTTGACGCATTTCGGCCTGCGCGGCGAGCTCACGCCCTATCACGAGCATAATGCCGAGCGCGAGCGCCCGCGGCTGCTCGCGCGGCTGCGCGCCGGGCAGTCGGTGGCACTGATCTCCGACGCCGGCACGCCGCTGATTTCCGATCCCGGCTACAAGCTCGTGCGCGAGGCGCTCGATGCCGAGCTGATGGTGACGAGCATCCCCGGCCCCTCGGCGGCGCTGGCCGCGCTGACCAGCGTTGGCCTGCCGACCGACACGTTCCTGTTCGCAGGATTCCTGCCGCCGAAATCCGGCCCGCGCCGCGCGCGGCTCGAAGAATTGAAAACCGCACCGGCGACGCTGCTTTTCTTCGAGACCGCGCCGCGGCTCGGCAAGAGCCTCGCCGACATGGCCGCCGTGTTGGGTCCGCGCGAGGCGGCGGTCGCCAAGGAGCTGACCAAGCTGCATGAGAGTCTGACACGCGGGCGGCTCGATGGGCTTGCTGGCGAATTTGCCGATACCGAAACATTGAAAGGCGAGTTGGTGGTGGTGGTGGCGCCGCCGGCGTGCGATGCCACCGAGCCCAGCGATGAGATGATCGCCGAGCAGCTCGAGAAAGCGCTCAAGGTCGAGAGCTTCCGCGATGCCGTGCGCTCGGTCGCCGAGGTGCTCAATGTCGGACGCGCGCGCGTCTACGAGCTCGGACTCAAGCTGAAGCGCGATTGAGCATGCGCGAGAGCAGGGTCAAAGCCTACCGCCGCGGCGTGTTCGCCGAGACGGTCACGGCGCTCTTGCTCCGCCTCAAGGGCTACGCAATCGTGGCGCGGCGCTACAAGACCCCGGTCGGCGAGATCGACCTGGTCGCGCTGAAGGGCAGGCGGCTCGCCTTCATCGAGGTGAAGCGGCGCAAGACGCAAGCGGATGCCGCCTGGACGCTACCCGCCAAGCAGCGGCGGCGCATCATCAGGGCCGCGCAATATTGGCTCGCCGGGCATCCCGATTATGCGGGCCACGACATTGCTTTCGACGTGGTGCTGGCGGCGCCTTGGGCGTGGCCGCGCTATATCGAGAACGCCTTTTCCGTGGCATAAGGGCGCGCCATGGCCCTCAAAGTCGCCTTCCAGATGGACCCGATCGAGCGCATCGATATCAGGGGCGATTCCACCTTCGCGCTGCTGCTCGAAGCGCAATGGCGCGGGCATGACGTGTTCTATTACACGCCGAACAATCTCTCGCTACGCGACGGCAGGCTGATCGCCGAAGGTCACAGCCTCACCGTCGAGGACAAACCCGGCGCGCATTACCGACTGGCGCATCCCCGCAGTGTCGACCTCGCCGAATATGACGTGGTGCAGCTGCGGCAGGATCCGCCGTTCGACATGGCCTATATCACCACCACGCATCTGCTCGAACGGCTGCAACCCCACACGGTCGTGGTCAACGATCCGGCCGCCGTGCGCAACGCGCCGGAGAAGGTGTTCGTGCTCGATTTTCTCGACCTGATGCCCCCGACCCTCGTCACCCGCGCGCCCGAGCAGATCCGCGCCTTTCGCGACAAGCACAAGGACATCGTGGTGAAGCCGCTTTACGGCAATGGCGGCGCGGCGATCTTCCGCATCAAGCCGGGCGACACCAATCTCAATTCACTGATCGAGCTGATGGGCATCAGCTTCCGCGAGCCGATCATGGTGCAGCGCTATCTCCCCGAGGTGCGCGAGGGCGACAAGCGCATCATCCTGGTCGACGGCGAGATCGCCGGCGCCATCAATCGCGTGCCGGCGAAGGACGAGACGCGCTCCAATCTGCATGTCGGCGGCACGGCGCAACCGACCACGCTGACCAAGCGCGACAAGGAAATCTGCGCGCGGCTCGGGCCAGAGCTGAAGAAACGCGGGCTGATCTTCACCGGCATCGACGTGATCGGCGATTGCCTTACCGAGATCAACGTCACCTCCCCCACCGGCATCCGGCAGATCGCCCAGTTCGGCGGCGCCGACATCGCCGCCATGATCTGGGACGTGGTGGAGAAGAAGGTGAAGGCCGAACGGCGCAAGGCCCGCGCGAAGTGACCGCCTCAGCTCGGCTTGGCGCGCTTTCGGCTCGGTGGCCGCTTCTTTGGCTGTGGCGCGGCTGAAGGCTTTGTTTCCTGGCTAGCAGAAGCCCGCGGGCGCCGCCGGAAGAAAGCGCTCCAGGCGTGCGGAACGAGCCCCGCGCCCCAGCCGAGCGCCACCCAATAGAACCACCAGACTTTCGGCGTCACGGTCAGGTTGACGAGAAGCAGCAGCAGCACCGTCGCCACATAGGCGAAGAGATGCACGGTGAAGCTGCGTGTGCATTTATCGATGAAGACGCGCTCGCGCCGATGCGTCATGCGCAACAGTAGCGCCAGCGCATGCGTCGCCACGGCGATGCCCCAGCCCATCAGCACCCACGGCCACCAGAGCGTGCCCGGCGTAAGCCAGTGATTGACGCCGGCGCAAATGAGCGTGACCGCGACATAGGCCGCGAGATGGGCGAGGAAGATGCGCATCGACGGGTCTTTGAACATGCTGCGACCTCTTGCTGTCCAAGCTTCCAGTCTAGGCTACAAGTTGTGACGGCTTGGCGCCTTGATCGAGAACAAGCCCAAGGCGCAGGCAGAAAGGCACGATCACATGCAAGGATGGGAAGTGCTGGTTGTCGTTCTGATCGCAACCTCCGTCACCCTGCCCGCGGTGATGCGCCAATGGCAGACCGACCGCTCGGGTGTCGGCAGGACGCTGTGGTTGGCCGCCCTTTACCTTGCCTATGTCGGACTCGGTATCGCGCTGTTGTTCTGGTTGGTGCCGCGAGCGGGCGCTGCTGGAACCGGCGAGGACAAGGCGCTCGAGCTGACCCTCGCCATGTTCGGCTGGATTCTCTACGGCGCGCTGATCCTGATGCGATCGGTGCCGCGCTATCGCGAGCCGCCCGCGTGGCTGATGCGCTTCGGCATCGCCGATTTCGTCCTCATCGCTCTGACCGTCTTCTGCGTAGGCGCTTTTCTTTGGTCTTGAATGGCTCTGGATGTTCTCTTATTGTTCTTGCCGAGCGCCGGGGTTTGGCTAGAATGAGGGGAGCTTGGACGGGGGTTTCGGCGATGTTCGCGCGGGTCACGACGGTCGCTTTCGAAGGCATCGAAGCGCGCGCCGTCGACGTGCAAATCCAGATCGGACCCGGGCCTCCCCGCTTTCACCATTGTCGGGCTCCCGGATAAGGCCGTGGCGGAAAGCCGCGAGCGGGTGCGCGGCGCGCTGAACGCCATCGGGCTCGCGCTGCCGCCCAAGCGCATCACCGTCAATCTCGCCCCCGCCGACCTGCCGAAAGAGGGCAGCCATTACGACCTCCCCATCGCGCTTGGGCTGATGGCGGCGACCGGCGCCATCGCCCGGGACGCCATCGAAGGCTTCTGCGTGCTCGGCGAATTGTCGCTCGACGGCTCGATCGCCACCGTGGCCGGCGCCCTGCCCGCGGCGATCGGCGCCAACGCGCTCGGCAAGGGGCTGATCTGCCCGGCCTCGTGTGGGGCCGAAGCGGCATGGGCCGCCGCCGACATGACGATCCTCGCGCCGCAAGACCTGTTGCAACTGGTCAATCACTTCAAGGGATTGCAGAGCCTGCGCGCGGCCGCAGCCGACGCCCGACCCGGGCGATGCGGCGATGCCGGACCTGAAGGACATCAAAGGCCAGGAAACGGCCAAGCGCGCGCTCGAAGTCGCCGCCGCCGGCGGGCATCATTTGTTGATGATCGGGCCGCCCGGCGCCGGCAAGTCGATGCTCGCGCGGCGGCTGCCCGTCGATCCTGCCGCCGCTCGAACCCTCCGAGATGCTGGAAGTGAGCATGATCCGCAGCCTCGCCGGCGATCTCGCCGGCGGGCGGATCGGCAGGGCGCGGCCGTTCCGCGCGCCGCATCATTCGGCGAGCATGGCGGCTCTGGTCGGCGGCGGCACGCGGCCGCGACCGGGCGAGGCGGCGCTCGCCCATCTCGGCGTGCTGTTCCTCGACGAGCTGCCCGAGTTCCACCCGCAAGTGCTGGACGCGCTGCGCCAGCCGCTGGAGACGGGCGAGACGGTGATCGCGCGCGCCAATCATCGCATTTCCTATCCGTCGCGCATCCAGCTGATCGCGGCGATGAATCCCTGCCGCTGCGGCCGCGCCGGCGAGCCCGGCTATGTCTGCCGCCAGGGGAGAGCTTGCGCCGAGCGCTATCAGGCGCGCATCTCCGGTCCGATGCTCGACCGCATCGACCTGCAGATCGAGGTGCCGGCCGTCTCGGCCGCCGACCTCGTGCTGCCGCAAGCCTCGGAGGGCAGCGCCGAGGTGCGCGCGCGCGTCACTAGGCTCGCCGCCTGCAGATCGAACGTTACGCCGCGCTCGGGCTTGCCCGCATCCGCACCAACGCCGAATGCGATGGCGCCATGCTGGAGGAGATCGCCGCGCCCGACCGCGCCGGGCTGACGCTGCTGCGCGAGGCCGCCGACGCGCTGAGCTTGAGCGCGCGCGGCTACCACCGCTCGCTGCGCGTGGCGCGCACGCTGGCCGATCTCGACGGCGAGGATGCCGTCGCCCGCATCCATATCGCCGAAGCCTTGAGCTATCGCGGCGAGACCTTGCGCCGGGCGCAAGTCGCCGCCTGAGCCCGTGCCACACTAAGCCATTGAATATAAGACGTTTTTTGCGCACGTCGCGCGCGTCTGCGGGCCGGCTCAAGGCTTTCTCAAACATTCTCTGCTTGAGTGCGAGGAGGGAAGCTGCCGGCAACGACCGGCGTAAGGCGAGCGCGTCAGGTGGAGTTGCAGCAGCCAAAAGAACGCGCCAAGCGGCGCAAAGCGCTCGCCGGTGCGGCGGAGCGCGAGCTTGGCGTCGGCGCCAGGCTCGCTCGCGCTTTAGGCGATCTCCGCGAAAACCGGCTGACCGGCATCGGGCTGCGGCCCGCGCTCGGATTTCTTGCTGCCGCTCTCATTCTGATCTCGTTTTTCACTCATGGGGACGGCATCGCGCTCCTGCCGCTGCTGATCGGCGTCGGCATCATGGTGGCGCTGATATCGGTGCGGCCGGACAAAGGCGGCAACGAACGCCTCGCCGCCTTGGCCAAGCGTCTCGACCAGAGTCTGGAGTTCCTGAAGGACCTGCAATGGGAGGTGCGCGAGCGCGAAGCGCGCTATCGCGATCTGCTCGATCACCAAGGCGACGTGATCCTCCGCCGCGATCGGGATCGCCGGCTTACCTTCGTCAATGACGCCTTCTGCCGGACTTTCGGCTTCACCCGCGAGACGGCGCTCGGTCATGCGTTCACCCTTCCCTTGGTGAGCGGCGAGGTGGAGGCGCCGCTGCCAGAAGGCGCGGAGCGGCAAAGCCGCGTCGTCGAGCTCGCGACCGAAATCGGCCCGCGCTGGTTCGTCTGGGAGGATTTTGCCGCCGCCGATGCGCAAGGGCGCCCCAGCGAAATCCAAAGCGTCGGCCGCGACATCACCGAGCAGCGCGCGGCCGAGCTTCAGCTGCAAGAGGCGCGCGACCAGGCGATGGAGGCCAGCAAGGCCAAATCGCGCTTCCTCGCCTCGATGAGCCACGAGATCAGGACGCCGATGAACGGCATTCTCGGCATGACCGGGCTCTTGCTCGACACCGAGCTGTCCGCCGAGCAGCGCACCTATGCGCGCGCCATCTCGACCTCGGCCAAGACACTGCTTTCGCTGATCGACGAGATTCTCGATTTCTCCAAGATCGAGGCCGGCAAGATCGAGCTTCGGCCCGCGCCGTTCGATATCGCCGACGCCGCGCAAGGGGTGATTGAGCTTCTGGCGCCGCGCGCCCGCGACAAGGGGCTGGAAATCGGCTGGCTGGCGACCCCCGACCTGCCGCAGACGGTGATCGGCGATGAGATGCGGGTTCGCCAGATCCTGATGAACCTGATGGGCAACGCCATCAAGTTTACCGAGCGCGGCGGCGTTGCGCTCACGTTGCAGCCCGCACCCGGCGCGGCGCGTGAGGGCAAATCGCAGCTCATGCTTCGCTTCGCCGTGCGCGACACCGGACCCGGCGTGCGACCCGAGGCGATCGAACGCATCTTCGCCGAGTTCGAACAGGCCGAGAGCGGGCCGGCGAGACGACATAGCGGGACTGGCCTCGGTCTCACCATCTCCAAACGCCTGGTCGACGAGATGGGCGGCGGCATCAGCGTAATCAGCGTGCCCGGCACCGGCGCCACCTTCACCGTGGATTTGCCGTTCGCGCTGCCGGCCCGGGTGGCGAGCCTCGGCGCAACCTGGCCGAGGCCGGAGGACGGAGAGAAGGTGCTGCTGGTGCTGGAAGGCGACGTCGAGGCGAGCCTGGTCTGCGATCAGCTCGTCGCCATGGGAGCGGCGGTCGCCCGCGTACGGCTGAAAGATGCCGAGCGCATCGCCGCGGAAGCCGAGGTCACCGGCGTTCCCTTCACCGCGCTGCTCACGGATCGGGCCGGTGTTGCGGCAGGAGCCGGGCGCCTCATCGGTCTGCTGCGCAAGGTAGCCGGCATCGGTCGGCAGCAACGCGTCGCTGTGATCATCGATCCGTCAGAGCGTGGCGACATCCCCTCCTTCCGCGCCGCCGGCTTTAACGTCTATTTGGTTCGCCCGGTGCGGCCCTTTTCGCTGCTCACCCAGCTGTTCGGCGAACTCGACGAGGCGCAAGCCAAGGCCACCGATGCGGCGACGTCGGCCCGGCGACGCAGCCGTGCTTCACCCGCGGAGGCGAGCGGCTTGTCCATTCTCCTTGCCGAGGACAACGACATCAACGCGCTGCTTGCCTGCACGGTGCTGGAGAAATCCGGCGCGCGCGTCGTGCGCGTGCGCGACGGCGCCCAGGCGATCGCCAAAGCCGGCGCCGCACTCGGCGAAGCGAACGGCCGCGGCTTCGATCTCATCTTCATGGATATCCACATGCCGGACATGGACGGGATCGAGGCGGCGCGACGCATCAGAGCGCTTTACCCCGACGATGCGCGCCCGGCTCATGGGCGGCCGCCGATCGTGGCGCTCACGGCCAATGCCTTCGCCGACGATCGCGCCGCCTATCTGGAGGCCGGTCTCGACGACTATCTGGCGAAGCCGTTCGAGAAGACCGATCTCGGGGCGCTGCTCGCCCGCTGGAAGCGCCCGGCTGCGGCGAAAAAGCCATCCGGACGCGGTGCCGCGTAGCGGAGAGTAAAGCGCCGACCGCCGCGAGAGTTTGCCCGTCTCGACACCGAACTAACGCGCCGCTCAAACGTTCAAGCGCTCACGAAGAAGTTGGAGCCGCGATGCTGACCGTCATCAAGAGCAAATTGAAGGACCGCCGCGACAGGCAGGAACTCATCAAGATGCGAGCGATGATGGCGGGCATTCACAGGATCCTGTTTCCCGAAGACGAGTCGACCGGCACGCTGGTCAGAATGAAAACCGGGCTGCACCTCCAACAGCTCTTGGAAAGTCGTTTTGGGATCATGGGCGCGGACTTCCTCGACCCGGTGTTCACGGACGACGATCTTGGGCGCGAGCGGAGGCTCCTCGACAGGCTGCATCCGGACCGCCTTGCCGAACTTGCCGCCCAGCTTGGCCGCTCGGCCGAAAGGACTTCGCTCGATGAAGGCGACCCAGAAACCTTGAATGACGGCCCGGGGGAATCCACCAAGAATGCCGCAGCGATAGTTGCCCTGCGCCTGTTATCGGGCTGGGTCAGATCCAAAGGCATCATTCGGACGAGCACGGACAGAAAAGTCATCGAGGAAGCGCGGGAACGCGAAGATCTTTTCTTCAGCCGCATTCAAGGACTGCTGCGCAGCTTTCGTGGTGAAGACGCGGCGGACGTTTGAAGCCAAACGACTGCGCTTCGCCTCTGCACATGAGTTGGACGAAGCGGGTGCTGCGCTATCGAGCCGCATTGCAAAACTACTTGGCTGGCGAAGGTTGGCACGATTGGTTATCAACAGGCCTTAGCAGTATTCGCGCGACAGGTTCCCCGCAGAAATTCATGACATTTGTCCGCACGCGGCCACCTTTCATCACTACTGTCATACGGAGTTCGAATTGGTTTGCTAACCGACCAGTGTTGTGGCCGAATCGGGGTCGCCCGCGGGTTGAGTTGCTTTAGTCGCCCGCGGAGTCCCCGGGGGGCCGCTCCGGCCCAAATCAGTCAATTGGGCCGATCATGCCGATGAAGCCGATTGCCGGACGCTTTGCGGGCAGATTTCGCGGTGGCACGATGTTTCCAGGCTTGATGTTCAAACCGGGCCAGGGAGGCGCGCTGCCCCTGATCGGCCGGCGCCGGTTCGTCGTGGGCGGCTTTGGCAAGCGCTTTCAACCGCCAAAGATCTACGGCCGGCTCGGCAATCTCGAGGTGCGGCTCGCCCGCAAGAAGAGCGAGATCAGGCGCGCGCAGCGGCTCCGCTACAAAGTGTTCTACGAGGAGATGTCGGCCACGCCCGGCGCGCTCGCCATCCTCTCGCGGCGCGACGAGGACGAATTCGACCCGATCTTCGACCATTTGCTGGTGGTCGACCGCGGTGACGCCAATGATGGGCGGCGCTGGCGGCGCTCCAAAGTGGTGGGCACCTATCGCCTGCTGCGCCAGGACGTGGCCGATCACTATGACGGGTTCTACACGCAGGGCGAATACGACATTGCGCCTTTGCTCAGGACCAAGCCCGATTGCAAGTTCATGGAGCTTGGCCGCTCTTGCGTGCTCAAGCCTTATCGCAACAAGCGTACGCTCGAGCTGCTCTGGCAGGGTGTGTGGACCTACGTGCGCGAGCATGGCGCCGATGTGATGATCGGCTGCGCCAGCTTCGAGGGAATCGATCCCTCGATCCATGCCGAAGCGCTCAGTTTTCTCCACCATAACGCGCTCGCGCCCGAGGGTTGGCGCGTCAGGGCGCATGAGCATCTTCGCGTCGACATGAACATGATGCCGCGCGAAGCGATCAATATGCGCGCCGCGCTCAAGGCGCTGCCGCCGCTGATCAAGGGCTATCTCCGGGTCGGAGCCTATGTCGGCGACGGCGCGGTGATCGATCACCAGTTCGGCACGACCGACGTGTTCATCATCATGCCGGTCCAGGACATCAAGTCGCGCTACTTCGCCCATTTCGGGGCTCCGGACGAGTTCACCGCCCCGCTCCAGCCCGAGTACGCGCCGCTCAACTAGCCCTCATGCGTCCGCATGCGGTTTGACGTGGCCTTAGGGCGCTCCTAAGTTCGCCTTACCATGCGTCATACCGACCCCAATGAAGCCCGCGCGGCGGCCGAGGCCGCGATCGGACTGCGCCAGCTCAACGAGCGCTCGCGCGAGATTTTCAAGCGCATCGTCGAGAGCTATCTCGCCACCGGCGAGCCGGTGGGCTCGCGCAACTTGAGCCGCGCCTTACCGATGACGCTATCGCCGGCCTCGGTGCGCAACGTCATGTCGGATCTGGAAAACCTCGGCCTGATCTATGCGCCGCATACCAGTGCGGGGCGGCTGCCGACGCAGACCGGCTTGCGCCTGTTCGTCGACGGCTTGCTCGAGGTCGGCGACATCAGCGGCGAGGAGCGGAGCCAAATCGAGAGCCGCTTCGCCGGGGCCGGGCGGCGCCGCGCCATCGAGGATCTGCTGGGCGACGCCGGCGAGATGCTGTCGGGACTGTCGCGTTGCGCCGGCGTGGTGCTGGTCGAAAAGCAGAGCAAGCGGCTGAAGCAGGTCGAGTTCGTCAATCTCGGACCGGGCCGGGCGCTCGCGGTGCTGGTCGGCGAGGACGGCGACGTCGAGAACCGCATCGTCACGCTTCCCGAAGGCCTGCCGCTTGCCTCGCTGCAAGAGGCTTCGAACTACATCAATGCCCGCATCGGCGGTCTCACCCTGGCCGAGGCGCGGTTGCGCATCGAGACGGAGATTGAGGCACGGCGGGCACAGCTCGATGCGCTGACCGCGCGCGTCGTCACCGAGGGCTTCGCCACCTGGTCCGGCGACGGCGACGACCGCAAGAGCCTGATCGTCTGCGGCCGCGCGCATCTGCTCGAGGACGTGCGCGCCATGGAGGATCTCGAGCGGGTGCGGCTCTTGTTCGAGGATCTCGACACCAAGACCGATCTGATTCAGCTCCTGGGCTTGGCCGAACGCGCCGACGGGGTGCGCATCTTCATCGGCTCGGAGAACAAGCTGTTCTCGCTGTCGGGCTCGGCCCTGATCGTCTCGCCGTTCGAGGATAGCGAGCAGAAAATCGTTGGTGTGCTTGGGGTGATCGGCCCGACGCGCCTCAATTACGCGCGCATCATCCCCATGGTCGATTACACGGCACGGCTGCTCGGGCGTCTCGTCCCTTGATTTTTTTCGGCTTACGGTCGATATCCCCGGTTACTTCCCCCTCGCAACGCTTCGCCGAGGCTGCCCATGCCCGACGACAAGACCGATCCGACCGAGATTAACGAGGATCAGGCAAAACCTGCCGATTCCCTCAAGGCCGAGGCCGCTGACGCCGATCCAGCCCGTACGCTCGGCTCCGATCTCGACGCGCTGTTGGTCGAGAATACCGAGATGCGCGACCGGTTGCTGCGCACGCTCGCCGACATGGAGAATCTGCGCCGCCGCACCGAGCGGGAGAAGGCCGACACGGCGCGCTACGCCATCACCAATTTCGCGCGCGACATGCTGACCGTCGGCGACAATCTCAAGCGCACGATGGATCACGTCCCGACCGAAGCCGCGGCGGATGACCCTGCGCTGAAGACCTTCCTCGAAGGTGTCGAATTGACCGAGCGCGAGCTGTTGAACGTGCTGGAGCGCCACGGCGTCACCCGCATCGAGCCGCTAGGTCAGCGTTTCGATCCGAACTTTCAGCAAGCCATGTTCGAGGTGCCGAACCCCGACGTGGCCGAAGGCACGGTGGTCGACGTCATGCAGGCCGGCTACGCCATCGGCGACCGCTGTCTCAGGCCGGCGCTAGTTGCCATCGCCAAAGGCGGGGCCAAGCAAGCCAAGGCGCAGGGCGACGGTGAGGCGGCGCGCAAAGCCGCCAATGACGATTTCCCTGAAGGCGGATGGCCGAGCGACTGAGCTAGCTTCGCTTGGTGACGCGCCGCAGCGTGAGATTGAACCTGCCGCCTTCGGCGAGAAGGTCTGACGTGCCGCTCAAGATGCGGTCGATGCCGTGATAAGCGAGCCGGTCATCGCCACCTAACACCACGACATCGCCCGATCTGAGCTCGAACTTTTGCGTCGGGTCTTTGCGCGATCGCCCGCCGACGCGAAAGATCCCGGTATCGCCCAGCGACACGGAGAAAACCGGCGCTGAAAAATCCCCCTCGTCTCTGTCCTGATGCAGACCCATTTTGGCGTCGTCGGCATAGTAATTGACCAGGCATGCTTCCGGCGGCGCGGGATATCGCGCCATCTCCTTCCACAAATCGAGCAGCATGGGCGGGATCGGCGGCCACGACTTCCCAGTCTGCGGGTGGGTCGCCTGATAGCGATAGCCGCGATCCTTGTCGGTGACCCAGCCCAGAGGCCCGCAATTGGTCATGCGCACGGACATCGGCTTCCCCGAATGCGGCATGGTCGGGGTGAATAGCGGCGCCTCGGCAATGACCCGCCGGAGTTCCGCCAAAAGCGTGGCTTGAGCGGCGGAATCCAGCGCTTGCGGAAAATAATTCATGCCACCTTTGTTCCAACCCAAGGCTAGCTTAGTTTCTGCCATATAGCGCGGCGGCGAATGAGGAGACAGCCAGGTGGCGGCAAAGGCGCAAGAAGCCAATCCCGACGGTTATGTGCATGCCCGTGACGTGAACGAGTATCAGCGGCTGCGCGATCAGGCGGAGTTATGGCGACGCGCGACCGAGGAGGTGCTCGACCGGGTCGGACTCGCGGCGGGCATGAGCTGCCTGGACGTCGGCGCGGGCCCAGGCTCGGTGATGCGGCTGATGGCCGACCGCGTGGGACCGCAAGGCCGCGTCACCGGCATCGACATCGACCGCCAGCTCGGGGCCCAAGCGCTTGCCGACCTCCGCGCGCAAGGGGGCGCTCAATTCGACATGATCGAAGCCAATGTGCTCGAGCTCGACACCGCGCCGGGCGCGCCCTTCGATCTCACCTTCTGCCGCCTGTTCCTCATGCATATGCAGGACCCGGTGGCGGCGCTGGAGAAGATGTCATTCTGGACCAAGCGGGGCGGGGTGCTGGTGGCGCAGGAGTTCGATTTCGGCGCCATCGCGGTCGAGCCGTTATGCCCCGCCATGGCCGAGTTCAATCGCCTGTTCGAGGGGGTGTTCAGAGGGCATGGCCGCAACTTGCGGGCAGGGCGCCAACTGCCCGCGCAATTCGAGGCGGCGGGCCTCGGTGTCCCCGACGGCACCCTGGCGGAGGTGAAATACCTGCCGCTCAAGGCCATGGCGACAATGTTGATCGGCGTTTACCAAGGACTGTTCGCCTCGGCCGCTGAATTGGGCATCGCCGACCCGGTCCGCGCCGAGCAGTTCAAGGCCGACATGGCCGAGGCCGGCGCGGATGGGCGCTATTACTGCCTCACCCCTATTCTCATCGCCGCCTGGAAGCGCCTGGCGTGACACCCCTGTCCCCGACACGACTGTCATACCCGCTTCTCCTTGCGGGCCATAGGGTTGCCTCCTATATAACCGCGGAACCCCGCCGGATGAGTCGGCGGGCTCGCCGCATGTGGGGACCGACGTCACGCCTCGCGCTGCAATGCCGGGTGCCGCTCAAGGGCCCGGGACGGTCTGCCAGAAAGAGAGGTCTGTAATGGCGAAAGTGATCGGTATCGATCTCGGCACTACCAATTCCTGCGTCGCGGTGATGGAGGGAAGGAATCCCAAGGTCATCGAGAATGCAGAAGGCATGCGCACGACGCCCTCGATGGTCGCCTTCACCGATGACGGCGAAGTCATCGTAGGACTTCCCGCCAAACGACAAGCCGTCACCAATCCCGAGAACACGTTCTTCGCCATCAAGCGCCTGATCGGCCGCCGCTATGAAGATCCGATGGTCGAGAAGGACAAGAAGCTCGTCCCCTACAAGATCGTCAAAGCCGGCAACGGCGACGCCTGGGTCGAATCCCACGGCAAGCAATATTCCCCCTCGCAGATTTCCGCCTTCATCCTGACGAAGATGAAGGAGACCGCCGAAGCCTATCTCGGCCAAAAGGTCGAGCAGGCGGTCATCACCGTCCCCGCCTACTTCAACGACGCGCAGCGCCAAGCCACCAAGGACGCCGGCAAGATCGCCGGCCTGGAAGTGTTGCGCATCATCAACGAGCCGACCGCGGCCGCTCTCGCCTACGGGCTGGAGAAGAAGGAAGGCAAGACCATCGCCGTCTATGACCTCGGCGGCGGCACGTTCGACATTTCGATCCTCGAGATCGGCGACGGCGTATTCGAGGTGAAGTCGACCAACGGCGACACCTTCCTCGGCGGCGAGGACTTCGACATGCGCATCGTCGATTATCTCGCCAACGAGTTCAAGAAAGAGTCGGGCATCGATCTGCGCGGCGACAAGCTCGCGCTGCAGCGCCTGAAAGAGGCGGCCGAGAAGGCCAAGATCGAGCTGTCCTCGACCACGCAGACCGAGATCAACCTGCCCTTCATCACCGCCGACAAGTCGGGCCCGAAACATCTCACCATGAAGCTCACCCGGGCCAAGCTCGAGAGCCTGGTGGACGACCTCATCCAGAAGACCATCGGCCCATGCGCCAACGCGCTGAAGGATGCCGGCCTCAAGGCCGCCGAGATCGAGGAAGTGGTGCTGGTCGGCGGCATGACGCGCATGCCGAAAGTGGTCGAAACGGTGAAGACCTTCTTCGGCCGCGAGCCGCATAAGGGCGTGAACCCCGACGAGGTGGTGGCCATCGGCGCCGCGATCCAGGCGGGCGTGCTGCAAGGCGACGTCAAGGACGTGCTGTTGCTCGACGTGACCCCGCTCTCGCTCGGCATCGAGACCTTGGGCGGCGTGTTCACCCGGCTGATCGACCGCAACACCACGATCCCGACCAAGAAGAGCCAGGTGTTCTCCACCGCGGAGGACAATCAGAACGCCGTCACCATCCGCGTGTTCCAAGGTGAGCGCGAGATGGCGGCCGACAACAAGATGCTCGGCCAGTTCGATCTCGTCGGCATTCCGCCGGCCCCGCGCGGCGTGCCGCAGATCGAGGTGACCTTCGACATCGACGCCAACGGCATCGTCAATGTCTCGGCCTCCGACAAGGCAACCGGCAAGGAGCAGTCGATCCGCATCCAGGCCTCCGGCGGCCTTACCGACGCGGACATCGACCGCATGGTCAAGGAAGCCGAGAGCCACGCCGAGGAAGACAAGAAGCGGCGCGAGCTGGTCGAGGTGAAGAACCAGGCCGAAGCTCTGGTGCATTCGACCGAACGGATGCTGAAGGACTATGGCGACAAGGTCCCCGCCGGCGACAAAGCGTTGGTTGAGACCGCCGTCAGCGATCTGAAGGCGGTAATCCAGGGCGAGGACCGCGACGCCATCAAGACGAAGACCGATGCGCTCGCCCAGGCCTCGATGAAACTTGGCGAGGCCATGTATCAGGCGAGCCAGGGTCAGGCCGGAGCGGCGGGCGGTGAGCCTTCCGCCGAAGCCGGTCCCGACGACAAGGTCGTCGATGTCGACTTCGAAGAGGTCAAGGACGACGACAGCAAGAAGTCGGCCTAGTAAAGCGTGCATGGCCTTGGCGCCGGGTGGTGAACCCGGCGCCGGCCCAACACAAGAGGCTTAAGCGCCGCCACGCGACGGCGGTGTAAAGGGCCGGAGGGTCGATGGCAAAGCGCTGCTACTACGAGGTACTTGGCGTAAATCGCGGCTCGCGTGACAGCGAGATCAAGGCCGCGTTTCGCCGGCTCGCCAAAGAATGCCATCCCGACAGCTGCAACGGCGATCCGAACGCCGAGAAGCGTTTCAAGGAACTCAACGAAGCTTACGAGGCGCTGAAAGACCCGCAGCGCCGCGCGGCCTATGATCGCTTTGGCCATGCGGCGTTCGATCCGGCGCTCGGTGGCGGGGCTGGCGGCGCGGGCTTCGGCGCCGATTTCTCGGCCTCGATGTCGGCGATGTTCGACGATCTGTTCGGCGAGTTCATGGGCCAGCGCCGCCCGCGCCAGCGCTCGGCGCGCGAGCGGGGCTCCGATCTTCGCTACAACATGGAGATCACGCTGTCCGAAGCCTATGAGGGCAAGACGGCGCAAATCCGCGTGCCGACATCCGTCGTATGCGAAAGCTGCTCGGGCAGCGGCGCCAAGGCCGGCACGACACCCACGTCATGCCGCACCTGCGGCGGTATCGGCAAGGTGAGGGCGACCCAGGGCTTCTTCACCATCGAGCGTACCTGTCCCGCTTGCCAAGGACGCGGCGAAACCATCGAAACACCGTGCCCCTCCTGCAACGGCGCGGGCCGGGTAACACGCGAGCGCACGCTGTCGGTGACGATCCCGATCGGCGTCGAGGACGGCACGCGCATCAGGCTCGCCGGCGAAGGCGAAGCGGGGTTGCGCGGCGGGCCGCCCGGCGACCTTTACATCTTCCTGTCGATCAAGCCGCACGAGTTCTTCCAGCGCGACGGCGCCGATTTGTTTTGCCGCGTGCCGATCGTGATGACCACCGCCGCGCTCGGCGGCCAGATCGAGGTGCCGACCATCGATGGCGGCAGGACGCGAGTGAAAATCCCGGAGGGCACCGAGAGCGGGAAGCAATTCCGCCTCAAAGCCAAGGGCATGCCGGTGCTGCGCTCCAAGCAGCAGGGCGACCTCTACATCCAGGTCGAGGTCGAGACGCCGAAGAATCTGTCGCGCAAGCAGCGCGAGCTGCTCAAGGCCTTCGAGGACGCCTCGAATCCGAGCACGAGCCCGGCATCGACCGGCTTCTTCGCCCGGGTCAAGGAATTCTTCGAAGGCATCGGCGAGTAGCTTCTACCCTGACGCATGGCGTTTGCCGTAGAGTAGGGCACGCCTTATGCGCGTCCTCTCCTCGACGCGCGCCCATCGAGCGAGAGTGTCATGCCAGCCGAGCCGGCTTTGCGCCGAACACCTAAAAACAGCGCGAAGGAGACTCCCGTGGTCCGCTCGCGCGACATGGCGACGGCCGCGAAAATGACGGCAGCCGTGTTGGGCGTGCTGGCTCTCGCTATCGGTCTTTGGTACGCGCGCACCGCGATGCTGTTGGCCTTCGCCGGAATCCTGCTGGCCATCGTGCTCTACGGCGCCAGCCGAGCGCTGGCCGAGCTCACCAACCTGCCGCGCCTGCTCATGCTCGCGGCCGTGGTTTTACTGGTCGGCCTGTTCTTCGCCGTGGTGTTCACGACGGCCGGACCGACGCTCGCCCAGCAAATCGCCCAGCTTGCCCGTAGCATCGCCGCCGGTGCCACAACCCTCACCAAGGAGCTCGCAGCCTTCGCCGATCAGGCCAATCTTTTGCAAAATGTCGATCTGGTTCAATTGCTGAGCGGGTTCCTGAGCCCGTGGGGCATCGCCACCGGCGCCACATCCGTCGCTCTGTCCATTGTCGGTCTGTTCAGCGCGGGGCTGATCGTGCTCTTCTTCGGCATCTATTTCGCCGCCGATCCGCAGACCTATGTGCAGCTGGTGGCGCGGCTCGCGCCCGAGAAACAGCGGGCCGCCACGGTCGAGATGACGTACGAGACCGGCGACCTGTTGCGGCGCTGGCTGATCGGTCAGGGCATCTCCATGGCGCTGATCGGCAGCTTCACCTATGTCGGCCTTCTGATCCTCGGCGTGCCGATCGCCTTCGTGCTGGCGTTGTTCGCGGGGCTTGCCGGCTTCCTGCCCTATCTCGGGCCGATCATCGGCGCGATCCCGATGGTGCTGGTGGCCGGAGGCGAGAGTTTTCATCTCGCGCTGATGGTGGTCGGGCTCTACGCGCTGATCCAATTCCTCGAGAGCTATCTGCTGACCCCGCTGATCCAGGCGCGCGCGGTGTCGATGCCGCCGGCGGTGGTGATCCTGAGCCAGCTCGTGCTCGGCGCGATCTTCGGACTGCTTGGTCTTGCGCTCGCCACGCCGCTGGTCGCCGCGGCAACCGTTCCCTTGCGCTTTCTGTTCGGGATCGGCGGCAAGGACAAGCCAGCGGCCAGCTAACCAGAAGGAAACGCAATGCGTCTCTTGTTCTTCGCCGGCAGCACGCGGGAAGGGTCGTACAACAAGAAGCTCGCCGCGCTCGCCCGGCATATCGCCGAAGCCAACGGCATCGAGGCGGTGCAGGTCGACCTCAAGGACTATCCGATGCCGCTCTATAGCGGCGACCTGGAAGCCAAGGACGGCCCGCCCGAGCGGGCGCGCGCGTTCAAGGCTTTGCTCGGCGAGTATCAGGGCGTGTTCATCGCCAGCCCCGAATATAATTCCTCGATCACGCCGTTGCTCAAGAACACGCATCGACTGGGTGAGCCGGGTGAAGGCCAAGGGCGAGACGGGGCTCGAGGTCTACAAGACGCGCGTGTTCGCCATCTCCGGCGCCTCGCCCGGCTATTACGGAGCGATGCGCAGCCTGCTGCATCTCCGTCAGATCCTCGAGATTGGCGTCGGCGCGACCGTCATCCCGCAGCAGATCGCCGTGCCGCGCGCGATGGACGCGTTCGAGGCCGACGGCAGCCTCAAGGACGCGGGCCAACAGAAACTCTGCACCGATGTGGTCGAGGCGCTCGCCGTCGCCGCCGCACGATTCGTCGCGCCATGACGCTTCCCCGCGACAGGCTGGTCGTGGCGCTCGACGTGCCGGACGTCGAACAGGCCAAAGCGCTGATCGAGACGATCGGCGACAGCGTCGGCGTCTACAAGATCGGGCTCGAGCTGTTGTTCTGCGGCGGGTTCGCGCTCGCGCAGGAGTTGGCGCGCAGAGAAGTCCCCGTGTTCGTCGACGCCAAGCTGCTCGACATCGAAGCAACGGTGGAGCGCGCGACCGCGGCGATCGCCCGCATGGGAGTCGCGTTTCTCACCGTGCACGCGCTCGACAAGAAGACGCTTGCCGCCGCCGTGCGTGGGCGCGGCGACAGCCCGCTCAAACTGCTCGGCGTCACCGTGCTCACCAATCTCGCGCCCGCCGATCTCATCGAGCAGGGCTGCGACCACCCGCTGACCGAACTGGTGCTGCATCGGGCCAAGCTCGCCAAGGAGGCCGGCTTCGACGGCGTGATCGCCTCGGGCCATGAGGCGGCAACGATCCGCAACGCCGCCGGACCCGATTTCCTTATCGTCACGCCGGGGGTCAGGCCGCGAGGGGCCGACGCCCAGGACCAGGCGCGCGCGGTGACGCCGGCAAGCGCGATCGAAGCCGGCGCCGACTATCTCGTGGTGGGCCGGCCGATCACCCGCGCACCCGATCCACGTGCGGCCGCCGAGGCTATCGTCGCGGAGATCGACGCCACCCTAGCGGGCTAAATCGGCGAGGCGCGCCTCCATCAGCTGCGTCAGCGTCTCCGCATCGCCCTCAACCAGGACTTGCTTCATCCGCGACTTGCCGCCTTGCGTCACCGACACGGACGACGGCGGCAGCTTTCAGCCAATGGGCGATGAGCTTGGTCAGCGCCTCGTTGGCGCGGCCGTCTTCTGGTAAGGCTCGCACGCGCGCCTTCAACACCGTCTCGCCGCCGAACGCCTCGATGCCGACGATCTCATCGCGCGAGGATTTGGGCGTCAACCGCACCGGCAGCATGAGTCCGGCGGCGACACGGCGAAGCGCGAGCTTGGCGCTCGCCTCGCTCAAAACGTCGGCTGCGGCACCACAGCCGGCAGGATCCAGCCGAGCAGCACCACATCGCGCAGGAACAGCAGGAACAGGATCAGAATCACCGGCGAGATGTCGAGGCCGCCGAGATTCGGGATGATGCTCCTGAGCGGGCGCAGCGCGGGTTCGGTCAGCCGATAGAGCATCTCCGCCACCGAATAGACGAAGCGATTGGAGGTGTTGACCACGTTGAAGGCGATCAACCAGCTCAGGATCGCGCTGGCGATGACCACCCAGATATAGAGGTCGATGACAAGAACGAGAAATCCGATCAAAGGCACCATCAAAGACCTCCTGGGCTAAGCCGGGGACATGTAACGGAGAGGCGGCGCGGAGGGCAAGCATTCCCTCCCGGCCAGGCCGGAGGGCCCCAGGATTGGGATCGGAACAGCGCCGATTTGGGCGTTTGCTTGACAGGCCTCAGGGCCCAATCCCTAAATGCCTCGATCTTGGGGCCGTAGCTCAGTTGGGAGAGCGCAGCAATCGCACTGCTGAGGTCGTCGGTTCGATCCCGTCCGGCTCCACCAAATTTCCAGACGAAAATCACTAATAAAGCAGCCGCCCTTCCCGGGGCGGTGTTGCTGCCTAGTGGCCAGCTCTAGCTCATGTCTGCGCCCGCGAGACACGAGCCGATGCCGACATTGGAGCCTTGAGGCGAGGATGGTCAGCCGGCGTCGCCCTTGAGACACCGCGCCGGCCGCGGCATTCGCTCTGAGCTTAGTCAGTCGACTTGCCGAGGCTGCCTTTGTTCGCTTCGAGGACCTTCACGAGGATGTCCAATTCCTCGTTGCTCGCCAAGCGGGCGGAAACCTCGAGCGCGCCGGGCACCAGCGAAACACGATAGCCGGTTGCCGTAGCTGGCGTCATTGCACCCGCTGCACTTTCCTTCGTCACTGAATGTTCGCTCATCGTCTTTGCCCTTCGCGGAACCATGCCAAGAAGGTGGGCGAGTATGGTTAACAAAAAGTTTGCGGGCGTCGGGTTTGCCCGATCGCGACACGACAATGGGGAAAAGCGGTGATCAGGCGGCGAGGCCTGGTCCGTCGCCGGACGCCGACTTGGCGGGCACCCGCCCCTTCGCCGGCTTCGCGGCGCTCACGACGCGCGGCATTTGCAGATTGCCTTGCGCATCGCGCACCCGGAACAGCCAGCCCATGAACGGCACGAGGGCGAAGTCTGGCGTGAAGCGCTGCATCAACACGCTCAGGCGGTTGAACCAGCCGGTGACGATCACCTTCTTGCCGCGCTTGAACTTGCGATAGCCGATGCGCGCCACATCCTCGGGTGTCATCACCGGGAAGAGCTGCACATAGCGGGAATGCTCGGCGCCCGCCTTGGCGTGCATCGCCGTCGTGGTTGCGCCGGGCGCGAGCGCGGAGATCCGCACGCCCGTGCCCATGGTCTCATAGGCGAGCGCGCGCGTGAGTGAGAGCACGAACGCCTTGGCGGCGGCGTAGGTCGCCTGATACGGGACCGGCATGAAGCCTTCAACCGAGGCGACGTTGAGCACGCCGCCCGTGCGCCGCGCGATCATGCCGGGAAGGAAGCGGCGCGTGAGATCAACCACGGCCTGCACGTCGAGATCGACGATCGTCCTGAGCTTCGCCGGATCGGCGTCCTGGAAGAAGCCGGCAGTCATCAGCGCGGCGTTGTTGACAAGAATGTCGGCGTAAAGCCCGAAGCGCCGCAGCGCGTTTTCCAGGTCGTCGCAGCCTTCTGGGCTGCCGAGGTCGCAGGCGAACACCTTGACCTCGACGCCGTGGCTCTCGTTCAGCGCTCCCGCCGTCGCGGCGAGCTTCTGCTCATCGCGGGCGACCAGGACCAGCCTGTGCCCGTCGCGGGCAAACTCCTCGGCCAGAGCCCTGCCGATGCCTTGCGTCGCTCCGGTAATGACGACGGCCGCCGCGAATGGCTCCATCCGTTTGCCGACCTCGTTCATGTTCGACCAGCCTGTTACATAGTCGCGGCACGGGCTATGAAAAGCCCCTTCGGCCCCGGCCAGCAACCCCTAGCACATAAGCCGGCGCCGCGCCCGCAGGCCCCTGGATAGGCCCGGAAAGGGCCCGGTTTTTGTGCCAAGGGGTCTGGGAAGTCCAGACGCGCGCACGGTAGAATAGCCCAACGCGCTTCTCAGGCGCGAGTGCCGTCGTCCTTCCGGAAGCCTTGCCAATGGCCCTTAGACCTTGTTTGCGTCCGTTGCTGCTGCTGCCTCTCATCCTGCTCTTCCAACTGGGCGCCGCAGATGCGGCTCCAAGCCTCGCCGAGGCCGTCAAACAGGCCGACGCGAAATATCTCCAGGCGCCCGATGTCGCCGGCAAAGACGATACGCCTAAGATCGAGGCCGGCAGCGGCGAGGACGACGACGAAGACGAGAATGACGACGAGGACGAAGGCGATCCAGTCCCGCAGGAGATCTCGCAAGGCGCGATAAGGGCGGTTCTGAGCTACACGGCGGAGAAGAACGAAGACGGCGACACCATGCGCGCGCCAATCGTTGCCGTCTTCGCCGACGATAAGGAGATCGCCAAACTTGCGGGAGACCCCGGCTTCGGCATCCCGCCGGTGAGCGTGCAGATCGCCGAGATCGATCCCGGCAATTCGCAGCCCGAGGTGGTCGTGTCCTTCTATACCGGAGGGGCGCATTGCTGCTCCAACACCAGCGTCATCACCAGCAACAAGGAGGGAACGGCCTGGCAGACCGTCGATGTCGGCGAGTTCGACGGTGGGCCGATGCTCGCGACCGATCTCAACGGCGACGGCCGTTACGAATTCAGCACGCGCGATAACGCGTTCCTCTACGCCTTCGCCTGCTATGCCTGCTCGGAGGCGCCGCTCGAGGTGCTCACGATCGAGAACGGCGCGGTCAAGAACATCACCAACGACGCAAGCCTCAAGCCGGCGCATGCGGCCTATCTCAAGACCATGATCGAGAACGTGCCCGATGAGGACGTGAACGGGTTCCTGGCCGGCTATGTCGGCGAGAAGATCCTGCTCGGCGAGAGCAAGCCGGCCTGGGACCTGATGCTCGCCTACTATGACAAAGCCTCGGATTGGGGGCTGGAGATTTGCGACCAGCCGCTCAACGACGACGGCGAATGCCCCGGCCAGGAGATCAAGCTGACCTTCCCCGACGCACTCGAACGCATGCTTAAGGAAAATGGCTATAATGTAGGGAAATGAGCCCGAAACGGCCGGGAGCCCACGGCGGAACCCGGAAGGATCGGGCTCGGTTGATCTGACCCGGGCTTAAGCCAAAAGCCCTGGCCAGCCGCGCTTTTTTTCAAGGAGTACGCGTTATGGCACCCCGCGCCTTCTGGACCGGTCATTTGCGGCTTTCGCTCGTCAACATTCCGGTCAAGCTTTATCCGGCCACCAGCTCGGAGCGAACCATCGCGCTGCACCAGATCCACGAGCCCTCGGGCAAGCGCATCCGCTATCAGAAGGTCGCTCCCGGCGTCGGACCGGTCGAGAACGAGGAGATCACCAAGGGCTACGAATACGAGAAGGGCAAATATGTCCTGATCGACCCCAAGGA
The DNA here is from genome assembly GCA_963750975.1 of uncultured Alphaproteobacteria bacterium. Lineage (GTDB taxonomy): Bacteria > Pseudomonadota > Alphaproteobacteria > Rhizobiales > Methyloligellaceae > Methyloceanibacter. The sequence goes on from CAVVSX010000016.1 coordinate 60,136, forward strand.
GATCGACGAGCTCAAGCTCGAATCCAAACAGACCATCGAGCTGGCCCGTTTCGTCGACGAGGACGCCATCGATCCGCGCTATTTCGAGACGCCGTACTACCTGATGCCCGACGGCGACATGGCCGACGAGGGCTACACCATCCTGCAAAAAGCGCTGAAGGACAGCGGCAAGATCGGCGTCGGCCAATTCATCCTGCGCGGCCACGGCAATATCGTCGCCATCAAGCCGCTGGGTAAGGGCCTGATGCTCGAAGTGCTGCGCCACGCCAACGAAGTGCGCGCCGCCGAGCCGTTGTTCAAGGAAATCCCCGAGGTGAAGGTCGACAAGGAGGCGCTCGACCTCGCCAAGGAGCTGATCAAGCGCAAGACGGGCAAGTTCGAGCCCGAGCAGTTCAAGGACGAATATACCGAAGCGGTGTGGGAGCTGATCAACGCCAAGATCGAGCATCGCGCGCCGGAGATCGTCGAGGCGGCGCCCGGCGGCGCCAAGGTGATCAACATCATGGATGCGCTGAAGAAGAGCGTGCAGCAGGGGAAGGGCGGCGCGGCCGCCAAGACCGCCGCCAAGCGCGGCGCGGCCTCGGCCAAGTCGAGCGGCGGCAAGAAGGCCGCCAAGGGCGCGGCCAGACGGAAGTCGGCCTAGACAATGGCGCGGGCCGGAAGCCGGGACCTGCTTGCCGAGTACAAGGCGAAGCGCGACTTCGGCAAGACGCCCGAGCCTGGGCCAAAGCGCGGCAAGGCCAAGGGCAACAGCTTCGTCATTCAGAAGCATGCCGCGCGCCGCACCCATTTCGATTTCCGGCTGGAGCATGACGGCGTGTTGAAGAGCTGGGCCGTGACCAAGGGCCCGAGTCTCGACCCCGCGCAAAAGCGTCTCGCGGTGATGACCGAGGACCACCCGCTCGAATATGGCGGCTTCGAAGGGGTGATCCCCAAAGGCGAATATGGCGGCGGCCCGGTGATGATCTGGGACGAAGGCACCTGGGAGCCGATCGGCGACCCGGACGAGGGTCTGGCCAAGGGCGACCTCAAATTCCGCCTGCACGGCCACCGGCTGAACGGCGATTACGTGCTGGTGCGCATGAAGCCGCGCAAAGAGGATCGCGGCCGCCAGAACTGGCTGCTCATCAAGAAGCGCGACGATTACGCCGGCGAGGGCAACGAGCCGACCGAGGAATTCGACACCAGCGTGAAGAGCGGCCGGACCATGGACCAGATCCTGAACGGCAACTCGGCCATCTGGACCTCCAACAAGGCTCAAAAAAAAACTCCGGCCTCACCAAAGAAGCGCGCGGCAACGGCAAAGCCCACGCGAAAAAAATCGCCCGCGCGCTAATCCCGCAATTCGTCGCGCCGGAACTCGCCACACTCGACACCGAGGTGCCGACCGGGCGGAGTTGGCTGCATGAAGTCAAGTATGACGGCTACCGCATCATCGCGCGCAAGGCCGGCGACGACATCACGCTGTTCAGCCGGAGCGGGCTCGACTGGACGGTGCGCTTTCCTGCGATCGCCCAGGCGCTGCTCAGCCTGCCGGCGGACATCGCGCTGATCGACGGCGAGGTCGCCTTCGTCCTGCCCACCGGCATCACCGATTTCAAATCGCTGCAGGAGCATATCGACACGCCGAACCCGGCGATCCGCTACTTCGCGTTCGATCTGCTCAACCTCGACGGCAAGGACTGGCGCAAGAAGCCGCTGAACGAACGGCGCGCGCGGCTCGCCAAGTTGCTGGCGACGAAGGGCGTGTCGGACTTTCTCATCTATGCCGACTACGTCGAGGGCGCGGGGGCCGAATTCTACGCGCAAGCCTGCGCCGCGGGGCTCGAGGGCATCGTCTCGAAGCGCGCCGACCGGCCGTACATCTCCGGCCGCGGCAAGGACTGGCTCAAGATCAAATGCAAACGCGGCGAGGAATTCGTCATCGGCGGCTATAGCCGTTCCGACGTGAAGGGAAAGCCATTCTCATCGCTCCTGCTCGGCACGTTCGCGGACGGCAAGCTCAGTTACTCCGGCAAGGTCGGCACCGGCTTCGACGCGGCCGATTTCGATGCGCTTGCTGGCAAGTTCAAGCCGCTCGAACGCGCAACCTCGCCGTTCGAGGAGGTGCCGCGCGAGGAACGCAAGGGCGCGGTGTGGCTCGAGCCTGAGCTCGTCGCGCAGATCGCCTTTGCCGAGCGGACGCGCGACGGTCGGCTGCGGCATCCGAGCTTCAAGGGCTTGCGCGAGGATAAGCCCGCGCGCGACGTGCATGGTGAAGACAGAGACGGCGAGGAGGCCGGCATGGCCATAGCGAAAAGTACAGACGCGAAAAAGGCCGGCAATCCCAGCTTCGCCGGCATCACGCTGAGCAATCCGGACAAGGTGTATTATCCGGGCGCAGGCCTCACCAAGCTCGATATCGCCCGCTATTACGAGACCGTCGCCCCCGACATGCTGCCGTATGTCGCGCGCAGGCCGATCAGCCTGGTGCGCTGCCCGGATGGAATCGACGGGCAACATTTCTTCCAGCGCCACGCCATGAAGGGCATGAGCACGGCGATCAAGCAGGTCCCCATTGCCGGCGGCGAGAGCAAGAAGCCGTATCTCTATATCGACGACGAGGAGGGGCTGTTCGGGCTGGTGCAGATCGGCACGCTCGAGATCCACGATTGGGGCGTGGCGATCGCCCGCGTCAACGAGCCCGACCGGCTGGTGTTCGATCTCGATCCCGACGAAGAGCTGCCGCTGCCAATATTGAAAGCCGCGGTGGTCGAAGTGCGGGAGTTCCTCGACGATCTCGGCCTCAAGAGCTTTCTCAAATCGACCGGCGGCAAGGGCTTCCATCTCGTCGCGCCGATCGCGCCGAAGCTCGGCTGGGCGGAGGTCAAGCCGTTCGCCAAGGCGATCGCCGACGCGCTGGTCGCAGCACGTCCGGACCGCTATACGGCGAACCCGCTGAAGCGCACGCGCGAGGGCAAGATCTTCGTCGATTATCTGCGCAATCAGCGCGGCGGCTCGGCCATCGTCAACTACTCGACCCGCGCCAAGGCGGGCGCGCCGGTCGCCTGCCCGCTGCGCTGGGATGAGCTGAAAGGGCTCAAGTCGGCGTCGCCCTATAGCGCCAAGACGCTGCCGGCGCGGCTGAAAAAGCTGAAAGGCGATCCCTGGGAGGGATTTTTCTCGACCCGGCAGTCGATCACGGCAAAGGCCCGCAAAGCGCTCGGGCTCGGTTAGCGCGACGCTTGAATTTGCATTGAGGCTGCGCCGATGGGAGTCTTGAGGTCTATCAACGATTTTTGCAGCCAGGCCTGAACAGTCTCCACTCATGACAGACATCTGGCCTTGGCTGGTGCTGATCGCGCTCGGCGCGTTTCACGGACTCAATCCGGCCATGGGCTGGTTGTTCGCGGTGGCGCTCGGCCTCTATCGGCACAGCCGGAAAGTCGTGCTGGTCTCGCTGATCCCGATCGCGCTCGGCCATGCGGCGGCGATCGCCGTCGTCGTCTACGCGGTGATGGCGCTCGGCACGGTGATCGACGCCAAGGCCTTCCGCATGCTGTCCGGCGTGCTGCTGATCGGCTGGGGCCTTTATCATCTCCTCTACGGGCATCATCACCGCTTGCGCATCGGACTCCGCACCGGCCTGCTCGGCCTGTTCGCCTGGTCCTTCGTCATGGCCACCGCGCATGGCGCAGGCATGATGCTGATACCCGTGCTGATGCCGCTCGCCGAGGCCGGGGAGCATGCTCATCACATGCCGGCGACGAGCTCGCTGTCGATCGCCTCGCTCGCCGTCTTGGTGCACAGCCTCGCCATGCTGCTCACCACCGGCATCGTCGCGATGATCGTCTATGAGTGGGTGGGGTTAGACTTCCTGCGGCGGGGCCGGATCAATCTCGATACCATCTGGACCGCGGCGTTGCTCGGCATGGGATTATGGCTTTTGCTGAGCTGACCGGTTACGACCGCCAGCGCACTGGTGGTGTCGGAGGAGGCGGCAGGCGGGCCCTGGTCTGCAAAGATCGGCTCAAACTCTGG
>CAVVSX010000017.1:0-60931 GCA_963750975.1 uncultured Alphaproteobacteria bacterium
CACAGGATGTTGCCCAGACGGCGCGAGGACTTTTAGCACTCAATACTGCAGTGCGGAAACCTAGTCCCGCCCCTTACCCACATAGGCCTTTGGCCTGAAAAAGCCAACCGCCGCATCAGGTTTATCGGTCGATCTCCCCGAACACGATATCGATCGAGCCGAGAACGGCCGAGACGTCGGCAAGCATATGTCCCTTGCATAAGAAGTCCATGGCGGCGAGATGGGGAAAGCTCGGCGCCCTGATCTTGCAGCGATAAGGCTTGTTCGTGCCGTCTGAGACGAGATAGACGCCGAACTCGCCCTTCGGCGCTTCGACTGCGGCATAAACCTCGCCTTTCGGCACGTGATAGCCCTCGGTATAGAGCTTGAAATGATGGATCAGCGCTTCCATTGAGCTCTTCATCTCAGCACGCTTCGGCGGCACCATTTTGTGATTGTCGACGGTGACGGGGCCGAGCTCGGTGGTGAGCTTCTCGCAGCATTGCTTCATGAGGCGCACCGATTGGCGCATCTCCTCCATGCGCACCAGATAGCGGTCGTAGCAGTCGCCGTGCTTGCCGATGGGAATGTCGAAGTCGAGCTCGGCGTAGCATTCGTAAGGTTGGGCTTTGCGCAGATCCCAGGCCGCGCCGGAGCCGCGCACCATCACGCCCGAGAAGCCATGCGCCCAGGCGTCCTCCAGCTTCACCACGCCGATATCGACGTTGCGCTGTTTGAAGATGCGATTGTCGGTGAGCAGGCCCTCGATGTCGTCGCAGACTTTCAGGAACGGGTCGCAGAAGGCATAGATGTCGGCGACCAGCTCGGGCGGCAGATCCTGATGCACGCCGCCTGGCCGGATATAGGCTGCATGCATGCGGCTGCCGCTCGCCCGCTCATAGAACACCATCAGCTTCTCGCGTTCCTCGAAGCCCCATAGCGGCGGCGTCAGCGCGCCCACGTCCAAGGCTTGGGTCGTGACGTTGAGGAGGTGGGAAAGTAGCCGGCCGATTTCGGAATAGAGCACACGGATGAGCTGGCCGCGTTTCGGGACGGTGACGCCGACGAGCTTCTCGACGGCAAGCGCGAAGCCGTGCTCCTGATTCATCGGCGCCACGTAGTCGAGGCGGTCGAAATAGGGCACCGCCTGGAGGTAGGTCTTGTACTCGATCAGTTTCTCGGTGCCGCGATGCAGGAGCCCGATATGCGGATCGACCCGCTCGACCACTTCGCCGTCGAGTTCGAGCACGAGCCGGAGCACGCCGTGCGCCGCCGGGTGCTGGGGGCCGAAATTGATGGTGAACTTGCGGTCGTCGCCTTCGCGCTTACCGCTGTCGGTTTCAGGGCCGCGTGTGTCGAGCTCTGACATCAGGCCTCGACCTTCTGCGCGGCTTTGGCGAGCTTGGCGGCGATGCCTCGATTGAAACGGTCCCAGCTGACGATGAATCGCTCATGCGTGCCTGCGCCGATCTCATCGACGCCGTCATGCGCCACGACTCTGAATTTGGCGCGCGGGCCCCTGACCTCGATGCACTCCGCATCGACAGTGACGGTCATGCCGGGCAGTGTCGCCGATTTGTGGGAGACATCGATATGCACGCCCAGACTGCCCTCGCCTGTATCGAGATGCGGCTCGAGCAGTTGTACGCAGGTCCACTCCATCAGCCCGACCATGAAGCCGGTGGCAAATACCTCCGGCATGACCCGGAGCTGCGGCGATTCGGGGTAAAGCTGCGGCACCGTCTTCGTTTCGGGGACGGGATAGGCGAAGCGGTGCTTGAGCCCGGGCTTGAGCGTGGGCTTCATGGCTCGCCCTTCCGCTTGCTTGCTTCGCCGGCCTTCTCGTCGCCGGGAATGGCGCTGTCGATGCCTTCCCAAGGGCTCAGGAAATCGAAGCTCCGATAGTCCTGCATCAGCTTCACCGGCTCATAGACCACGCGCTTCAGCTCGTCGTCGTACCGGAGCTCGACGAAGCCCGTCAGGGGAAAGTCCTTGCGCAGCGGATGGCCTTGGAAGCCGTAATCGGTAAGCAGGCGCCTGAGGTCGGGGTGGCCTTCGAACAGGATGCCGTAGAGATCATAGGCTTCGCGCTCGAACCAGTTTGCGGCCGGAAAGAGCGTGACGATGCTCGGCACCGGCGTCTCGGCGTCGGTCCTGACGCGCACGCGAAGCCGATGATTCAGCCACGGGCTAAGCAAATGATAGACGACATCAAAGCGCTCATCGCGCTCGGGGTAGTCGACGCCGCAGATGTCGATCAGGCAGCCAAACCGGCATAGGGGGTCGTCGCGCAAGAGCTGGATCGTCTCGCGAATTGAATCGCGCTCGACCTCGATGGTGAGCTCGCCGAGCGCCACCTCGCAAGCGAGCAGCTTCGCCCCGAGACGATCGCCGAGATAGGCGGCAAGCTTGGTAACGGCTTCGTCCATGAGGCTCCAGGAGGGAGGTTTGAAGGGATCAGCGCTCGATCGTGCCGGTCCGTCTGATCTTCTTCTGCAATAGGAGGACGCCATAGACCAATGCCTCGGCGGTCGGCGGGCAGCCGGGCACGTATATGTCGACCGGGACGATGCGGTCGCAACCGCGTACCACCGAGTACGAATAATGGTAATAGCCGCCGCCATTGGCGCAGGATCCCATGGAGATCACGTAGCGCGGCTCGGGCATCTGGTCGTAGACCTTGCGCAGCGCGGGAGCCATCTTGTTGCAGAGCGTGCCGGCGACGATCATCACGTCCGACTGACGCGGGCTGCCGCGCGGCGCAAAGCCGAAGCGCTCCAGATCGTAGCGCGGCATCGAGGCCTGCATCATCTCGACCGCGCAGCAGGCGAGCCCGAAGGTCATCCACATCAGCGAGCCGGTGCGCGCCCAGTTGATCAGTTCATCCGCCGTGGTGAGCAGGAAGCCCTTATCGGCAAGCTCGTTGGAGAAGTCGCCGAAGCTGGTTGCGCCAGGGGTTATGATCCCGCCGGCGCTTCGCCCGTCCTTGTCGAGATTGGGTTCAGGGATCAATCCCACTCCAGCGCGCCTTTCCGCCACTCATAGACGAAACCGACCGTGAGAATGCCGAGGAAGATCATCATCGCCCAGAAGCCAAAGGCGCCGATCTCCTTGAAGGCGACGGCCCAGGGAAACAGGAACGCAACCTCGAGGTCGAAGATAATGAACAAAAGTGACACCAGGTAGAAGCGCACGTCGAATTTCATGCGCGCGTCGTCGAAGGCGTCGAAGCCGCATTCGTAGGCCGAGACCTTCTCGGGGTCGGGCTTGCTCACGGCGATGATGAACGGCGCAACGAGGATCGCCGCGCTGATGACGAAAGCGATGCCAATAAAGATGACGAGCGGCAGGTAAGTTTGCAGCAACTGGCCCATGGTCCTCTTTTCCGAGTGTGGGGCCAAAGGGATGGCGGGAGTGACGGGACTCGAACCCGCGGCCTCCGGCGTGACAGGCCGGCGCTCTAACCAACTGAGCTACACCCCCTACCGGGCCGTAGTCCACGGCCGGAGGCGATCTTCAGCATGTACGGCCTCGGATTCGCCAAGTCAAGGCGAGGCCCAGGACCCGCCTCTTCTTTGGGCGTCCAGGGCAAACTTCGCAATTTGCTGCGGAGCAAATCCCGCGAAGCGGGTTGGCGCGAAGCCGAATGGTGGGCGGTGACAGGCTCGAACTGCCGACATCCACGGTGTAAACGTGGCGCTCTACCAACTGAGCTAACCGCCCGACACGCGCGCGATAGGACACGCTACTCCGGATTGCCTTAGGAGACGATGCAAACAAAAAGGCGAAGCCCTACTCCAGCAAGGCTCCGCCTCCAGAAACTCGTTGGGCTAAAGGGCCTAGCTGTTGCAGGCCTCTTTCAACGCCTTGCCAGCCCGAAATTTCGGCACGCGGGAGGCCGGGATTTGCACCTCGGCGCCGGTGCGCGGATTGCGGCCGACGGAAGCCTTGCGGTGCGCGACCTGGAAATTGCCAAAGCCGACGATCCGCACGGTGTCCCCGCCTTTCAGGGCCTTCTCGATGTTCTTGAACGTCGCGTCCACGGCCTTCTCGGCCGCATCCTTCGACAGATCAGATTCCTTCGCCACGTGGGCGACCAGCTCTGCTTTGTTCACGGGTCATCATCCTTTCGCTCGGGCCCCAATCGAGAGGGGTGTTCGCCCTCGAGGCCTTGGGTACGCTCCGATTCACAAACAAGTCGTGTATGACTGGCGCAAAAAACCCGGAAAATCAACAAAAATGGTCCAACTCTGTGGACAGAGCCGGACCACCGAATTGGGGCAAATCAACGACGAAAATGGCGGTTTTTCGCCAATTAATGCGCGGTGACGCCGGGCAGCTTGTCATCCTTTGGGGGAACGACCTGGGCCTGTGCCACGCCCTCCTCCTCCCAGACAATCGGCTGGGGAGGCCGGGTGAAGGCGATTTTCAGCACCTCATCCATGCGGGAGACAGGCCGGATATCCAGGACGTTTTTCAACTCGTCCGGTATCTCGGTTAAATCCTTGGCGTTTTCGTCAGGGATGATCACCGTTTTAATGCCGGCGCGCAACGCAGCAAGGAGCTTCTCCTTGAGCCCACCAATCGGCAATACGCGACCCCTGAGCGTGATCTCGCCGGTCATGGCAACCTCGCGCTTCACCGGAATTCCGGTCATCAGCGAGACGATGGCGGTCACCATGGCGACGCCGGCCGATGGACCGTCCTTAGGGGTTGCCCCCTCGGGCACGTGCACGTGGATGTCGCGCTTCTCGAACAATGGCGGCTCGATGCCATAATCGACAGCGCGCGAGCGCACATAGGCATTCGCGGCCTGGATCAATTCCTTCATGACGTCGCGCAAGTTGCCGGTCACGGTCATCTTACCCTTGCCTGGCATCATCACGCCTTCAACGGTCAGCAGCTCACCGCCGACCTCGGTCCAGGCGAGGCCCGTGACCACGCCGACCTGATCCTCTAGCTCAGCCTCGCCATAGCGGTATTTCGGCACGCCGAGATAGTCTTCCAGGTTCTTGAGCGTGACCTTGATCGACTTCTTCTTGCTGGTCAGCAACTCCTTGACCGACTTCCGGGCCAGCTTGGCGATCTCGCGCTCGAGATTGCGCACGCCGGCTTCCCGCGTGTAACGGCGAATGACCTCCTTCAGCGCGTCGTCCTCGAGGCTCCACTCCTCAGCCTCAAGGCCGTGGGCCTTGGCCATGGCGGGGATCAGGTGGCGGCGGGCGATCTCCATCTTCTCGTCCTCGGTGTAGCCCGCAATACGGATGATCTCCATGCGGTCCATCAAGGCGGGAGGAATATTCAGCGTGTTCGCCGTGGTGACGAACATCACGTTCGAGAGATCGTAGTCGACCTCAAGATAATGATCGTTGAAGGTGTGGTTCTGCTCGGGGTCGAGCACCTCCAGAAGGGCGGACGCCGGGTCGCCGCGGAAATCGGCACCCATCTTGTCGACTTCGTCGAGCAGGAACAGCGGATTGATCTTCTTTGCCTTCCGCATCGACTGGATCACCTTGCCCGGCATCGAGCCGATATAGGTGCGGCGGTGACCTCTGATCTCGGCCTCGTCGCGTACGCCACCAAGGCTCATGCGCACGAACTCGCGGCCCGTAGCGCGCGCCATGGACTTACCGAGCGAGGTCTTGCCAACGCCGGGAGGTCCGACCAGGCAGAGGATCGGGCCCTTTAGCTGATTGGTTCGGTTCTGCACCGCGAGATATTCGACGATGCGGTCCTTGACCTTCGCCAGACCGTAATGGTCCTCGTCGAGGGTCTTCTGCGCCTCATCGAGGTCGCGCTTGATCTTGCCCTTGACCCCCCACGGGATGGTCAACAGCCAGTCGAGATAGTTGCGCACGACCGTGGCCTCGGCCGACATCGGGCTCATCTGGCGGAGCTTCTTCAGCTCGCCAAGCGCCTTCTCGCGGGCCTCGCGGGAGAGCTTGGTCTTCTCGATCTTCTGCTCGATTTCGGCGAGGTCGTCGCGACCTTCCTCGTTGTCGCCGAGCTCCTTCTGGATCGCCTTCATCTGCTCGTTCAGGTAGTATTCGCGTTGCGTCTTCTCCATCTGACGCTTAACGCGGCTCCTGATCTTGCGCTCGACCTGCAGCACGGAGATCTCGCTCTCCATCAGAGTGAAGACGCGCTCCAGCCGCTCGGAGACCGAAGTGACCTCAAGGATCTGCTGCTTCTCGGCGATCTTGATGGCGAGATGCGAGGCGATGGTATCGGCGAGCTTGGAATAGTCCTCGATCTGGCTCGCGCTGCCGAGCACCTCGGGGGAGATCTTCTTGTTGAGCTTCACATAGCTCTCGAACTGCGACACGACGGAACGGGCAAGCGCCTCGATCTCGTCCTCGGCGCCGACGGTCTCGGCGACGCGCTCGACCTCGGCCTCGAAATAGTTCTCATTGCTGGTGTAGCGGCGGATGGCGGCGCGGCGCGTGCCCTCGACCAGCACCTTCACCGTGCCGTCGGGCAGCTTCAAGAGCTGCAGCACGGAGGCGAGCGTTCCCATGGTGTAGATGCCGTCGGTCGACGGCTCGTCGTCGCTCGCGTTCTTCTGCGCCACGAGCAGGATCTGCTTGTCGGAGCGCATCACCTCTTCGAGTGCGGCGATCGACTTCTCGCGGCCGACGAAGAGTGGCACGATCATATAGGGGAACACGACAATGTCGCGCAGCGGCAGGACCGGGTAGAGTTCCGGAGCGCCTTCTTTGGTCGCGGACGGCTTCGAGTCGGTCATGGCAGCTCCGTCGCTTTCTTAGTTAGGCAGGATCGCCTGAGGCGATCCCCCGCTGTCTGGTCCCTCCCCAAAGGCCGGCTTGGCCCTCGATTATCAGGGTAAACGAGGGCGCCGGCCCTGTGGCATGTTACCTACCAGCTAGCGTAGGTGGCGACCAGCAAAGTCGCCGTCAAGTGCCCGTTCCTCCCGGCGGAGACGCGATTTTCCTACCCATTGTGAGTAGGATTCGCCCTACCTCGCAAGCAGGAATGATGCCAGTCCCCGTCAGGCGCTCGTTCCGAGCTCCTCGTGGCGGTCGGAGTAGATGCGCAAGGGCCGTGCCTTGCCTTCGACCACCTCCGAGCTGATCACAACCTCTTCCACGCCGCGGAGGCTCGGCAGCTCGAACATCGTGTCGAGCAGGATGCCTTCCATGATCGACCGCAAGCCCCGAGCGCCGGTCTTCCGTTCGATCGCCTTCTTCGAGATGGTGTGCAGCGAATCCTCGGCGAAGCTGAGCTGCACGTCTTCCATTTCGAACAGCCGTTGATACTGCCTGACCAAGGCATTTTTGGGTTCGGTCAGGATGCGCATCAACGCTTCTTCGTCGAGATCGTCGAGGGTGGCTATGACGGGAACGCGGCCGATGAACTCAGGGATCAGGCCGAATTTCAACAGATCCTCGGGTTCGACCCCCTTCAGAATGTCACCGGTGCGGCGATCGTCGGCCGCTTCCACCTTGGCGCCGAAGCCGATCGAGGTCGAACGCCCGCGCGCGGCGATGATCTTCTCCAAGCCCGCGAACGCGCCGCCGCAGACGAAGAGAATGTTGGTTGTATCGACCTGGAGGAACTCTTGCTGCGGGTGCTTGCGGCCGCCTTGTGGCGGCACCGAAGCGACGGTTCCTTCCATGATCTTGAGCAGGGCCTGCTGCACGCCCTCGCCCGACACGTCCCGGGTGATCGAGGGATTGTCGGATTTCCGGCTAATTTTGTCGACCTCGTCGATATAGACGATGCCGCGCTGCGCCCGCTCGACATTATAGTCGGCGGCTTGGAGCAGCTTGAGGATGATGTTCTCAACGTCCTCGCCGACATAACCCGCCTCGGTCAGCGTCGTGGCGTCGGCCATGGTGAAAGGCACATCGAGGATGCGCGCGAGCGTCTGCGCCAGCAAAGTTTTGCCGCATCCCGTTGGCCCGATCAGCAGGATGTTCGACTTGGCGAGCTCGACATCGGAGTTCTTGCTGGAGTGGTTGAGCCGCTTGTAGTGGTTGTGCACGGCCACCGAGAGCACGCGTTTAGCGTAGTCCTGGCCGATGACGTAGTCGTCCAGAACGGCGCAAATTTCCATGGGGGTGGGCACGCCATCGCGCGACTTCACCAGCGAGCTCTTGTTCTCCTCGCGGATGATGTCCATGCAGAGCTCGACGCATTCATCGCAGATGAATACCGTCGGGCCGGCAATGAGCTTGCGCACCTCGTGCTGGCTCTTGCCGCAGAAAGAGCAGTAGAGGGTGTTTTTGGAGTCGGTTCCGCTCACCTTGCTCATTCGTTCTTCCAGTCCAATCGTTCTACGACGCCGCCCCAAATTGGTCCTGGCGTCAGTGTTTCGTCTTGCCGCCTCGCAAGTGTGAGCCCCCTCCTCCTCCAGCGAAACTGCGCGAAGGAGCAATCTCAGCATGCTATGGCGGCACTGATCAAGGATTGATTAATCCCGGATCCCCACGCGCGGGACACAACCCACACGATTCGCGCCCGATGCACGCCGCGTGCCTAGCTTGACGCCACCGCACTCGGGCGAAAATTTCATCGGTTAGCCCTAACGGCAACCGGCCCGACGCTTCGCTGCCCGGCTCCAGCGCCCTACGACACAGGCGCGAGCTTTTCCACTTTTTCGTCCAGCGGATGTCGCTTGGAGATCACCTCGTCGACGATGCCGAAGGTACGCGCTTCGTCGGCGGTCAGGAAATAATCTCGATCGAGCGTCTTCTCGATGGTCGCGTAGTCTTGACCGGTGTGGCGCACATAGATCTCGTTCAGACGCCGCTTCATCTTGATGATGTCCTCGGCGTGGCGCTCGATGTCGCTCGCCTGGCCTTGGAAGCCGCCAGAGGGCTGATGCAGCAGGATGCGGGCGTTGGGCAGCGCGTAGCGCATGCCCTTCTCGCCGGCGCAGAGCAAGAGCGACCCCATCGAAGCCGCTTGGCCGATGCAGAGCGTGGCGACCGGAGGCCTGACGAACTGCATGGTGTCGTAGATCGCCATGCCGGAGGTGACGACGCCGCCCGGCGAATTGATGTACATCGAGATCTCTTTCTTCGGGTTCTCGGCCTCCAGAAAGAGAAGCTGCGCAGTGATGAGCGAGGCCACATGGTCTTCGATCGGGCCGACGACGAAGATAATGCGCTCCTTCAGCAGGCGCGAATAGATGTCGTAGGCGCGCTCGCCCCGGTTGGTCTGCTCGACCACCATGGGCACCAGCGTATTCATATAGATGTCGGCCTGGTCTCTCATCGGTGTCCTAAGGCTGGAAGGTTTGTGGCCTCACTTGGGCCCTCGCGAATCTGTTCGCTTCGTCCTGCTTCGTACTACATATGGGGCCGCGAGCCCAAACAAAAGGGGGGAAGGTAAATACCTCCTCTCCACCTCACGCCTTTTTCTTGCCGCGCTTCTTCGGCGCGTGGTCATGGGCATGGTCGTGATCATGGTCATGACCATGGTGGTGACGGCCGTGGTCATGATCGTGATCGTGGTCATGATCATGGTCGTGATCGGCGTCGGCGTACAGCTCCTCCGGCGTCACCTTGGTATCCGTCACCTTGGCGAGCTCAAGCACGTAGTCGACGGCCTTGTCCTCGAAGATCGGCGCCCTGAGCTCGGCGAGGAGCTGGGGGTTGTTGCGGTAATAGTCGTAGACTTGGCGTTCTTGCCCGGGAAACTGCCGGACGCGATCGAGCAGCGCCCGACTTACTTCTTCGTCGGTGACGGTGATCTGGTTGCGCGTGCCAACTTCCGACAGAATCAGCCCTAGCCTGACGCGGCGCGCCGCGATGTCGCGATATTCCGTCTGCGCCTTCTCCTCCGTGGTGCCTTCGTCCTCGAAGTTCCGCTTTGAACGCTCGAGATCGGCGGTCACTTGCTGCCAGATGGCCTGGAACTCATTGTCGACGAGCGTCGGCGGCAGCTCGAAATCGTGCCCCTTGTTGAGCGCGTCGAGCAGAGCCCGCTTGAGCTTGAGCCGCGAGGCGCCGGCACGGTCCTGCTCGAGCCGCTGCTTCACCGTCTCGCGGAGCTTCTCGACCGATTCGACGCCAAGGCTTTTGGTGAACTCGTCGTCGAGCGGCGGGGTCTCCGGCGCTCCCACCTCCTTCACCTTCACAGCGAAACGCGCGGTCTTGCCAGCAAGGCTCGCCTCGGGGTAGCTCTCGGGGAAGGTCGCTTCCACCTCACGCTCGTCGCCAGTGCGCGCGCCGGTCAGCCCTTCCTCGAAGCCCGGAATGAAATTGCCGCTGCCGAGCACGATTGGTGCGTCCTCGGTCGAGCCGCCCTCGAAGGGCGTGCCGTCGATCGAGCCCACGAAATCGATCAGCAGGCGATCGCCGGTCTCGGCGGCGCCGTCTTTCGGCTTGTAGCGCTGATTGGCGGCGCGCAGCCGGTCCAGCGACTTGTCGATATCGTCGGCGGTCACGGCGGCGACCGGCTTCTCGAGCGAAAGCGTCTTGAAGTCCATCAGCTCGAATTTGGGGAGCACCTCGAAGGAGAGCGTGTAGGCCAGGTCGCTCGTGCCGGCGAAAATCCCGTCGATCTCCGCCTCATCCTCCGGGAGGGCGACGGTCGGCTGAAAGGCCGGCCGCTCCTCGCGCTGCGACAGCGCATCGCGGCTCGTCTCGGCGACAGCCTGCTGCACCACCTCAGCCATCACCGAGCGGCCGTAGACCTTGCGCAAGTGCTCCTTGGGTACGTGGCCGGGCCGGAAGCCTTTCAGCCGCGCCTTGCCCTTGAGCTCGTCAAGCCGCGCCGAAAGACGCTTCTCCAACTCGTCGGCGGCGATCACCACCTTCAATTGGCGGCGCAAACCTTCCGTATTCGTCTCGGTGACGTTCATCCTGTCCTCAATCTGCCTTCGTCCGTTTCCGCTTCGGGCCAATGCGGACTTGGCGTCGTTTACGCAATGGTGCGGGCGGAGGGAGTTGAACCCCCACGGCCGAAGCCACCAGAACCTAAATCTGGCGTGTCTACCAGTTCCACCACGCCCGCTTTAAGAGGTCGCGTCCCGCTTCGACCCGGCGGTCTATAGCATGGCGGATTCCTCGGCTGCTAGCCTAGCCGGCCTATTTGGGCAAACCCTTACGTCCTTTGTCCCCTCTCGTCTATGATGCGGCCCCTTCATTTATGCCCGCTTCGCCCCTGTATGGCGCAGGCCGCCAGCCAGAGCGCTGCACTAGGGCGAGCAGGAAAGGCATGGGGCATATGAAACGAGTTGGACTGGTCTTGGCGCTTCTCATCATCGCCGCGGGCGCCTGGGTCGATTGGAGCTATCGGGCCGCCCGCACGGCGATTGCTGAGATCGGCTCGCGCCTCCCGTCTGAAGAGGCTCTCAATGCGATGCCGCTCGATGAGACCGTGGAAACACTCAAGCAGGCCACGGCGGATTGCCGGAGGATCGAGAGCCTCGAATGGAACCCGCTGACACGAATTCTGAAGGGCGACGAGATCAAGTCGCTGTTGGAGCAGTGCGAGCTGATCACGGAGCGCCAGAAGTCCTTACAAGGGCCCTAAGATTGGAATGAGCGTGCGGTTTGGTTGCCCCCCTTGAAATTTCCGCGTCTTGCTTGCATCCCTCGCGCTGATTAGTTTGCCGTCAAAGACCGAAAAGACCAAAGGCTCCCCCAAAGTGCCCATCCGCAACGGCATCATCGAGGCGATCGGCAATACTCCGCTGATCAAGCTGAAACGCGCGTCGGAGGAGACGGGCTGCACCATCCTCGGCAAGGCCGAGTTCATGAATCCAGGCCAGTCGGTCAAGGATCGCGCCGCGCTGTACATCATCCGCGATGCGCTGAATTCGGGACGCCTCCAGCCGGGCGGCACCGTGGTCGAAGGTACGGCAGGCAATACCGGCATCGGGCTCGCGCTGGTCGGCAATGCGCTGGGCTTGAAGACGGTCATCGTCATCCCCGAAACGCAGTCCGACGAAAAAAAGGACATGCTGCGACTAGCCGGCGCCCGGCTCATCGAGGTTCCCGCCGTTCCCTACAAGGATCCAAACAATTACGTGAAATATTCCGGCCGGCTCGCCGAGGAGCTTGCCTCAACCGAGCCGAATGGCGCGATCTGGGCCAATCAGTTCGACAATGTCGCCAACCGCCAGGGGCATATCGAGACGACAGCGCAGGAGATCTGGAAGGACCTCGGCGGCAAGGTCGACGGGTTCATCTGCGCGGTCGGCACCGGCGGCACGCTTGCCGGCGTCTCCATGGGTCTCAAGGACCACAACAAGGACGTCGTGATCGGGCTCGCCGATCCGATGGGCGCCGCACTGTACAATTACTACAAGCACGGCGTGCTCAAGGCCGAGGGCAGCTCCATCACCGAGGGAATCGGCCAGGGCCGTATCACCGCCAATCTCGAGGGAGCGAAGATCGACGAGGCTTACCAGATCCCGGATGCCGAAGCGCTGCCCGTCATTTTCGACCTTTTGAGCGAGGAAGGGCTCTGCCTGGGCGGTTCCAGCGGAATCAATGTCGCTGGCGCGATCCGCCTTGCCCGGGATTTGGGCCCGGGCCATACCATTGTCACGGTGCTTTGCGATTACGGTACCCGCTACCAAAGCCGCCTGTTCAACCCCAAATTCCTGCGTGAGAAGGGGTTGCCGGTCCCCGCATGGCTCGACCAGGGGCAGGCTGCCGCGCCTCGCGTATTCGTCTAATTTGAGAATTGGAGAATGGCCTTGTTGCAGACGAAGACTTGGCTGACCGAGACCGACGAGCTTGCCCGCGAACTCGACGCGCCCGACCTCGTCATCATCGATGCCTCCTGGCACATGCCGGCCGAGAACCGGAACGCGCATGAGGAATATCTTGCCGAGCACATTCCCGGCGCGATTTTCTTCGACATCGACGAAATCGCGGACGTCAAGAGCGGGCTCCCGCATATGCTGCCGCCACCCGAGAAATTCTCCTCGCGGATGCGCAGCATGGGGATCGGCGACGGCTCGCGCATCGTGGTCTACGATTCGAGCGGGCTGTTCAGCGCCGCGCGTGTGTGGTGGACCTTTCGCGTCATGGGCGTCGACGATGTGAGCGTGCTGAACGGCGGATTGCCGAAATGGAAGCAGGAGGGCCGGCCGCTCGAAAGCGGGCCGCCGAGACCGCGCACCACTCGACATTTCACGGCGCGGCGTAACCTCGACCTCGTGCGCGACGTCGCCGATATCAAGGCGCTGCTGAAAGACAAGTCGGCGGAGATCGTCGACGCACGCGCGGCCGATCGGTTTGCCGGCAAGGCGCCTGAGCCGCGCCCGGGGGTTCGCTCGGGCCACATCCCCGGCTCGTACAATCTTCCTTTCGCCAAGCTTCTCAACAAGGACGGCACGCTCAAGACGGCGCCCGAAATTGAAAGACTGTTCGAGGAAGCTGGCGTCGATCTCTCCAAGCCGGTGGTCGCGAGTTGCGGCTCCGGCATCACGGCGGGCGTGCTTGCGCTCGGGCTTGCCGAGATCGGGCATCGCAGGGCGGCGGTGTATGATGGCTCCTGGTCGGAATGGGGCGCGGACCAAAGCCTTCCCATCGAGACCGGCTGAGGAACCCGCATGCGGGTCCCCTCGCATCACCGAGGCTAGATGAGCAAACCGCGCAGGACGCAAAAGGATCTGACCCGGCTGGTGCATGCAGGGCGAGAGCCCGCGCGCCATCACGGCTTCGTCAATACGCCGATCTATCGCGGCTCGACCATCCTGTTTCCCACGGTCGAGGCGCTCGAAGCCAACGCTCAGGACTTCACCTATGGCCGGCTCGGCACGCCCACGGTCAGGGCGCTTGAAGAGGCAATCGCCGAGCTCGAGGGTGGCCAGCGCACCCTGCTCACCCCGTCTGGCCTTTCAGCGATAGCGACGTCGCTGCTGGCATTTCTCGCCGCCGGCGATGAACTCCTCGTCTCAGACAGCGTCTATCGCCCGACACGGCGCTTCTGCGACAGCGTGCTGAAGCGGCTCGGCGTGAAGACCATCTATTACGACCCGCTGATCGGCGCGGGCATCAAGAAGCTCATCACCAAGAAGACGAAGATCGTCTTCACCGAATCTCCGGGCTCGCAGACTTTCGAGGTGCAGGACGTCCCGGCCATCGCCGAGGCTGCGCATGCAGCCGGCGCCTTGGTCATTCTCGACAACACCTGGGCGACGCCGCTTTTTTTCAAGCCGTTCGCTCATGGCGCCGATGTCTCCATCCAGGCGGCGACGAAATATATCGGCGGCCACGCCGATATCATGCTCGGCTCCATCACCATGAACGAGGGAACCACGGCAGCAGTCGCCAGGACGCACGAGGATCTCGGTCTCTGCACTGGACCGGAGGACGTCTATCTTGGCCTGCGGGGCTTGCGCAGCCTTGGCGTGCGGCTTGAGCGGCATCAGCGGTCGGCGTTGGAGATGGCGCGCTGGCTTGCGGAACGGCCGGAGGTCGCGCGGGTGATCCATCCGGGCCTCCCTTCCGATTCCGGACACGCGATCTGGAAGCGCGATTTCACCGGAGCTTCTGGACTGTTTTCAATCGTGCTGAAGCCTGCCGCACATGACAGGCTCGCCGCCATGCTCGACGGACTTAGCCTGTTCGGCATGGGCTATTCCTGGGGCGGGTTCGAGAGCCTGATCCTGCCGTTCGACCCCAGGGATTATCGCTCGGCGACCGAGTGGCGCACGGAAGGTCCTGCACTGCGTCTGCATATCGGGCTTGAGGATGTCGACGATCTCAAGGCCGATCTCGACGCCGGGTTTGCGCGGCTCGCCTCGCGAGGCTAGTCGCCTTGGCGTTCCGCGCGACGACTCTAGTCTAGCGTATAGGCGACCAGCGAGTTGCTGAGCATGATCGGGATCAGCACGAGTTTCTTGTCAGCGAAATAGACAAAGTCGGCGCTACCCTTGCCGAGCTTGATCAGCCGATCGAACTTGCCTTTCGCGTCGATGCGGTAGAGCCCGCCGGCCGCCCAATCCGTCACCAGATAAGAGCCGGGCGCTAGCGCCTGAAGGCCGTCGAGATTGCCGAGCTTGTCGTTGCCGCCGATCGTGCTCACCGCCTGCTTGTCGATATCGATGGCGAGCAGGCCGCCAAGCTCTTGCTTCTGTCCCTCGCCGGGCAATGTGCCGAACGAGGCGACGATGAGCTTCCCGTCCTGCACGAGAAGGCCGTTCGGTCCGTTCAGCACGTCGTTGGTGAACCACGGTTCGAAGTTTCCGTCCGTCAACCGCCAGATCGTGTTCATCGGCGTGTCGGAGGCATAAACAGTGCCGTCTTCGCCGACCGCGACGTCGTTCAAGAAGATCGCCCCCTTCGCCGGGTAGCGATTGACGATCTCACCCGACGCCACGTTGATCTCGACCAGCTCGTCGACATCGGCGACGTAGAGCGTGCGGTCATGCAGCGCCATTCCGGTGGGAGCGTTGAGGCCCTTGACCCATTTCTTCGTGATGATGGCGCCGTCGGGCTTGAGCCTGGCGATATAGCCGTTGCCGTCCTTCTGCATGATGGCGCCGACAATATTGCTGACGTAGATCGCGCCGGTGGCCGGATCCTGCACCACCAATTCCGGCTGCTCCAGGCCCTTTACTTCGAACAGCAGCTTGGGATCGGCGGCGGCCGCGTCGCAGAGACACAGAGCGAGAAGCAGCCCAACGACAAGGCGCATGGTGGTCCCTCGACGGTCAGACGGGTGCAGTCGAATGCGGCGGATGTGAATGGCGGTCCCGGAAGGATTCGAACCTTCAACCCTCTGCTTAGAAGTCAATCAGATAAGCGGTGGGGATCAGGGCGAAGCCGGGCAAATCGGAAAAGCCTTTCACCTTCAACGCATTGAGAATAAGCCAAAAATCTCGGTTTCTGTAGGCTTCGCCGCCCTGGCCGGGTTATGATGGGGAGTATTAGGTGGCCCATTAAGTAGGTCAACCACCTGTTCTTCATCAGAAGGTTTCCATGTCTAAAACCCATTTCACCGACGCCGGGGTCAAGCGGCTGCGGCTACCCGAAGGCAAGAGCCAGGCCGATTTCTTTGACCTATCGTGCCCGGCCGTTCCCTGATCCTAACCTTGAACAAGTCGGGCCGCCATGCCTGGTCGGCCTTGTTTTATGAGCATGGCAAGCCGAGGCGCAAAAAGCTTGGCTGGTATGGCTATGCCGATGCCACCTTCCCCGATCTGACCGTGAAGCAGGCCCGACAAGCGGCCATCGACTTCGACGTTCAAAGCTTCCTGGCGGTGCGCGCCGCTGGCGGCCTCACCGAGGCTGCTCAGCACGTCAAGACCGCGAGCGATCGCATCCTGGCCAATCAGTTGCAGCCAGAGATCACCAACCTCGCCGCTGCGAGAAAACGCACCCGTGAGATCCACGACGCAGCCAACCGCAAGCTGGTCGATATCCGCGACAAGGTAGATCGGAAGATCAGCGAACTTGAGGCTGCGGTGCTCCCATCGAAGCCGAAGGATGCGATGGCCATGATCTATGCGGGCGAGGTCCGCGCAGCGATCGCCAGAATGAAACCCGAAGAACGCATCAAAGCTGCACGCAATGCAGTCGAACAGGCTGATGAGCCATTTGTCGGTGCTATCATCACCGGCTCCCCCATGTTAACCGGCATGACCGAGACCGAACTGGAAGTGGTGAAGGATATGTGGCGACGGCGACATCACGCGGAGACCGTCGAACGCACCCGCAGGCTGCGGCAGGGCTTGGGCCATCTCGATCGCCTCTCCAATCTCTTCACCCGCTGGTCAGGCTCGATCTATGCAGAACGGAATGCCGCCGTCGACGCCGCCGAGCGATCTGCAGCGCTTGCAAAAGCGGCGATGGCGGATGTGGGGAGTGCGTCATAGCAGCAGCTGCGTCGGTCTTATAAGCGGGGAATGCATAATTGGCCGCGAGCGCCGCTATGATCACCAGCGCCCAAGGATAAAGGTTCTTCATCGGTCCCCCCCGACCGGGCTCGCGAACGACAACTTCAGCGTAGCATCGGTTTGGTAATGCACCCAAGCCCATCGGGGGGATCAGAGGGGGCTTCAGGCCTGCATACTTCGCTTAAGACAGGCGAAACCGCTTCGCCCTTGGGGGGAGGGACCTGGCCGCAAAGGGAGAGGATGTAGCCCCCTGCCCTCGATATCATTTAGTGGTACATTGAGTGACTGGGGTCGTTAGGCTGTCGTTTTTCATCTAACTCTTTGATTGTAGTGGCGATCCCGGAAGGACTTGAACCTTCAACCCTCTGCTTAGAAGGCAGATGCTCTATCCCTTGAGCTACGGGACCCCGGCAACGCCTGAGACTATAGCCCGAATCGATGGCCGTCAGTGCGTCCAGCGGTCCAGCCGGCCGAACTTGAAATTCTCGGCGTAGGACTTCGGTCTCAGCGCGGTCTTTTGCGGCTCCTCGACACGGAAAGCAATGCCCTGGCGCGTGGCGAAGGCAACCGCCTCCTCTTTGGTGGCGAAACTCATGCGCACTTGCGGTTTGGTTTCGGTCGAGCTGGTCCAGCCCATCAGAGGCTCGATCAGCTTCGGCTGCTCGGGCTCGTACTCCAAGAGCCAGTCGCGCGTGCCCGCCATGCCCTGCTGCATCGCGGTCTTGGCGGGTTGATAGATACGGGCGGGCATGCGGCTCCTCATTCCTTCAAGCAAGCGATGGTCGGGGCAGCAAGATTCGAACTTGCGACCCCCTGCTCCCAAAGCAGGTGCGCTACCAGACTGCGCTATGCCCCGATCAAATCGCTGGCAGATACATAGTTCGCGACGGAGCAATAGGCCAGCCTCAAGACGCTAGTCCAAAGTCCTGATCAAGTTGCTAAAGCGGAGCCGCCGCCGGGGCCGTTCGCGCCCTATTTGGGCAGGCCGGGATACAGCACCTTATCGCCGCGCTTGAGCCCGATTTTGGCTGCTTCTCCGCCGTTCAGCTCGAGCACGCCGAGGATCGGCCCTTCCGACGGGATCAGCGAGGTGGAGAACGGCTCAGCGTTCTGCTCGATGCGATGCACGTTGCCATCGGCGGAGATGAACACCATGTCGAGCGGGATTAGCGTGTTCTTCATCCACATGGTCGCCGGCTGCGGCCGGTCGTAGAGAAAAAGCATGCCGGCATGCTCCGGCAGCGAACGGCGGAACATGAGCCCGAGCGCGCGCTCCTGGTCGGTGGTGGCCACCTCGATGTTGAAGCTGTGGTCGCCGCTGTCGGTCTTGAGCACGAGCGTGCCATTGCCGGCGCCGAAGGCGCTCGCTTGCGCAAAGACACCGAACGCAAACAGAGACAGCGCCGCCGCGCGGGCAAGCCGGTCAAGCGTTCGCAATGTCAGTGGGAGGACGGTCCTTGCGAGCCGTCCGGCTTGAGTTCCGCGGCCATCAATCCCTTCGGACCGCGGCCATAGCGCACCAGCAGCGTTTGGCCCGGCCTGAGCTCGGTGAAGCCGCAGCGCCTCAGCGTCTCCATATGCACGAAGATATCCAGAGTCTGGCCGCCGCGGGTCACAAAACCGAAGCCGCGCAGCCGGTTGAACCATTTGACCGTGGCCCGCTCCCAGTCGCTCTCCGGGATGACCACGACATGCGTCCGCTGCGGCAATTGCGACGGATGCACCGCCGTCGAATCGTCCATGGCGCGGATGCGGAAAGCCTGCAGACCCTTCGGCCGCCGCAGCACCTCGCAGACCACGCGCGCGCCTTCGTAGGCCGTCTGAAATCCATCGCGGCGCAGGCATGTCACATGCAGCAGAACGTCGGGAAGGTCTTCGTCCGGAACGATAAATCCATAGCCCTTTGACGCATCGAACCACTTGATCGATCCTGACACTTCGAAGACATCAACCGTGACTTCCTCGTCGCGTTGGGTATGGCCCTCTAAATGTGGCGGTTCTTTCGCCCCCATGCCGCATTCCCCCGCATAAAACTTCTGACGCGGCCGAGACACGCCCCATACACGAATCGGCCGGAAACACTCGTTTGTGAAGATAGCATCGCCGCTTAGGGAGGCCACGGGAATTTTCCGCGCGCTTCCGCCTTCTCCACAATGCCCCAGCCGTGTTCGTGAGTTTTGCTCGGCCGCACCTGCAACCATCTGATCGGTAAGCGAATCTCGCGAAATTGACCGAACCGATGTACGAGCGGAACGAATCGGAAGAATCTCGCCTCTCGACGGCGCAAACATCTATGGCGTCGAGAGAAATTTCACTTTCGGTGCCGCGGAACAGCAGGGTGTGGACCTTGGGCAACAATCGCCCCGCAATCTGCATGTTCCTTCGCCAAAAAATGACAGCGGCGTGGTGCGCTTGCCACACATGCGCGCCGCGCGCTAATTGGTGCGCTTCGGCGCGGGCGAAGGACTGAGGAGACGACGCGATGAAATATCTGCATACGATGGTGCGCGTCAGCGATCTCGATAAGTCGCTCGACTTCTACTGCAACAAGCTCGGCATGAAGGAAGTGCGCCGCCTGGAGAGCCAGCAAGGCCGCTTCACGCTGGTTTATCTTGCCGCCCCCGGCGACGAGGACGCGCAAGTCGAGCTCACCTACAACTGGGACCCCGAGGTTTACGGCGAGGGCCGCAATTTTGGACATATCGCCTTTGAGGTCGAGGACATCTACGCGATTTGCGAGAAACTGATGAAGGGCGGCGTCACCATCAATCGGCCGCCACGCGACGGCTACATGGCCTTCATCCGTTCGCCCGACAACATCTCGATCGAGTTCCTGCAAAGGGGCAAACCGTTGCCGAAGCAGGAGCCCTGGGCTTCGATGCCTAACACGGGCAAGTGGTAGAGAAACGACTCGAAGTGGCGCCCCCTAGGGGGATCGAACCCCTGTTTTCAGGTTGAAAACCTGACGTCCTGACCATTAGACGAAGGGGGCGGCGCGCGAACAGCCTCGTCATATAGAAAGGTTTCTCTCCGCCCGCAAGAACGCGGGCTAGGACACGCCCGCGGCCCGCGGGTCGGCGGCGTCCTCGATCATGAACTCGACGCTTTCCCTGCCCTGCCAGCTCGTGCGGCGGAGATGTCCCGCGACGTGCAGCGGCAGCCCCTCGCTGTTCAGCAGAAGCGCGCCGAGCGGCGTATCGGCCACGCGGAACGCGCAAGCCTCGATGCGCGCGCCGTCTGAGGCGTGCAACGTGCAGCGGATATGCACGTCCTTCATGACGCGCACGCGCCGCAAGCGATGCGCCGGGAAGACGAAGCGCGGCTCGGGATGACCGGGTCCATAGGGCCCGGCGCGGTCGAGTAGCTCCATGAGCGCTTGATTGGCGCCACCGGCCGAGAGCGCCCCGTCGATGGCGAGATGGCGGAGCGATGCGGCTTGCGCCACGGGGCTCGCAAGATGGACGAGCAGAAATTGCTTGAGAGCATCCTCTCCGCGCCGCTCCAGCTTGAACCCCGCCGCCATGGCATGGCCGCCGCCCTTGACCAGCAGTTGCTCGTGCACGGCAGCCCGGACTACCGCGCCGAGATCGACAGAGGCGATCGAGCGCGCCGAGCCGGTGGCGAAGCCGTCAGGCTCGAGCGTCGAAACAAAAGTCGGCAAGCGGAAGCGTTCGGCGATACGGCCGGCGACGAGACCGAGCAGGCCCTTATGCCAACCCTCCGCGGCGAGGAAGAGGAGCGGGCTTGCGGGCTCCGCGGCGAGCGTCGCCTCGGCGGCGGCAAAGGCCTCCGCGAGCATGCGCTCCTCGATGGCTCTGCGCTCGGCATTCAGCGACTCGAGCTTGTCGGCGATGGCGCGAGCTTCGATTTCGTCTTCGGTGGCAAGCAGCCTGGCGCCGAGGCTCGCCGCGCCGACCCTGCCGCCGGCATTGATGCGCGGACCCAAGATGAAGCCTAGCGTGTAGCTTGTCGGCGGCTCGTCGATGCGGGCGGCGTCGGCGAGCGCACGCAAGCCTTGATTGTGACGGAGCCGCAAGACCTTGAGCCCCTTGGCCACGAAGGCGCGGTTCGCCTCTCGGAGCGGAACCACGTCGCAGACCGTGGCGAGCGCCACGAGGTCGAGCAGGCCAAGCAGGTCGGGCTCAGACCGGTCGCGATAGAAACCCTGATGGCGCAGCGCCCGCGTCGCGCCGACGAGAAACAGGAAGACGACGCCGGCAGCGGCGAGATGCCCCTGGCCCGAGAGATCGTCCTGGCGGTTCGGATTGAGCACCGCGAACGCCGGCGGCAGCGCCTCGTCGGCCTGGTGGTGGTCGATGACGATCACGTCCGCGCCGGCAGCATTGGCCGCGGCGATTGCGACCTCGGCGGTGGTGCCGCAATCGACGGTGAGGATGAGGCGGGCGCCATCCTTGACCAAGCTGGTAAGCGCGTCAGCGCTCGGGCCATAGCCCTCCGTCAGTCGATCGGGAATATAGGTCGCGGGCGTTTGCCCATGCGCGCGGAGAAAGCGCTCGACCAGCGCGACCGAGGCCGCGCCGTCGACATCGTAGTCGCCGAACACGGCGATCGGCTCGCCCGCCTCGATCGCGGCTGCGAAGCGATCGGCCGCTTTCTCCATGTCCTGCAAGCGCGCCGGGTCCGGCAGCAGCGTTTTGAGCGATGGATCGAGGAAGCGGGAGACCGTCTGCGGATCAGCGCCGCGTGCGGCCAACACGCGTCCGAGCAGCTCCGGCAGGCCATGCGCCTGGGCGATGGACGCGGCGATCATCGCGCGGCTCGGATCAAGCCGCTCGGCCCAGCGGAAGCCGCGCGCCGAGTGCTGCACGCCGAGCAGCGCGGAGTAAGCCTCGGTTTCCGCCGGTCTTATTTTGAGGGCTGCCGTCACGTTATGCTCACTCCAAAAGAGCGAGTGTAAAGTGATTTGGGGTGCCCCCCCGCAAGCGGTCAGTCGAACTTGCCGATGTCCGGATGCTCGGTCTTGATCCAGCGCACGGTGCGCGTCGAGGCGCGCATCACTAGGGTATGGGTGAATACGCCCTCGCGGGTGAAGCGCACGCCCTCCAGCAGCGAACCGTCGGTGATGCCGGTGGCGGCGAAGGAAAGATCGCCGGTCACCATATCGCGCATGGTGTATTTACGGGCGAGATCGTGGATGCCGGCGGCACGGGCTCGCGCGCGATGCTGGTCGTTGGCGATGACGAGACGTCCCTGCATCTGCCCGCCGATGCAGGCAAGAGCCGCCGCGGCGAGCACGCCTTCCTGCGCCCCACCGGTGCCCATATAGATGTCGATGCCGGTCTCGAGCGGCTCGGTCACATGAATCACCCCGGCAATGTCGCCGTCGCCGATCAGCTTGAGCGAGGCGCCGGAAGCGCGCACCTCCTCGATGAGCTTGGCATGACGCGGGCGATCGAGGATGCAGACGGTGATCTCATTCAAGGGGACGCCCTTGGCGGCGGCGAGTGCCTTGAGATTGTCTGCCGGCGATGCGTCGAGATCGACCAATCCATCGGGAAAGCCCGGGCCGACCGCGATCTTGTCCATATACATGGTCGGTACCTTGAGAAGGCTGCCGCGCGCGGCCACGGCCAGCACCGAAAGTGCGTTGGGGAGAGCCTTGGCGCAGAGCGTGGAGCCTTCGACCGGATCGACGGCAAGATCGACCTTGAGTGGGTTTGCCCCACCGGCGCCGACCGTCTCGCCAATGTAAAGCAGCGGGGTTTCGTTCTCCTCGCCCTCGCCTACCACCACCACGCCCTCAATGGGCAGGCGGGCAAGCTCGCGATACATGGCGGTCGCGGCCGCCTCATCGGCGGCGGCTTCGTTGCCGCGGCCGCGCCACAGAGCGGCTGCCACGGCGGTCGCCTCGGTGACGCGAACGATATCGAGCGCCAAAGCGCGGTCGAGCTCGGTCTTAGCCAGAGCCAGCGACACGTTCGTTCCTCCCTACCCTTAGGCGATCTTATGTTATGCCGCCTATAGGGTTACACATTCACTATCACAGTTTTTCGATACGGATCATCTGCGGCTTCTGATCGACATGGCCGTCGCGCTCGATCGCCGCGAGCGCCTTGCGGATTGCGGCCTCGGTGGTGTGATGCGTGATCATGACGACGGCGGCCGGGGAGCCCTTATGTGGGCGGTCGAATCCCGGCAATTCGGCGCGCGGCCGGCGCTGCACGATGCTTTCGATGGAAATACCCTGGTCCGCCATGCGGCTGGCAATTGCCGCAAAGGCGCCGGTCCGGTCGTACACCGACAGCCGGATATAGTAGCCACCTTCATGCCCACGCATCTGCGCCTTCTTGTAGGGCTTCAGCGTCTTCGCCTTGGTGCCGAACGGCGGCAGGATCAGTCCGCGTGCGATATCGATCAGGTCGCTCGTCACCGAGGACGCTGTCGGCCCGCCGCCGGCACCGGCGCCGATCAGCATGACGTCGCCGACGAAATCGCCGTCGATGGCGACGCAGTTCTTCACCCCGTCGACCTCAGCGATGGCCGTGTGCTTCGGCACCATGGTTGGATGCACGCGCTGTTCGATGCCGCTGTCGGTGCGCAGTGCCACACCGAGCAGCTTGATGCGGTAGCCGAGATCCCCGGCCGCCTCGATGTCGGCGGGCGTGATCTGTTCGATGCCCTCCACATAGACGGACTCGAAGCTCGTGCGCGTGCCGAAGGCGAGGCTGGTGAGCAGCGCGAGCTTATGCGCGGTGTCAAAACCACCAATGTCAAAGGTGGGGTCGGTCTCGGCATAGCCTTGCGCCTGCGCTTCCTTCAACACGTCGGCGAAGCTCCGACCCTCCTTCTCCATGAGGGTGAGGATGTAGTTGCAGGTGCCGTTGAGGATGCCGTAGACGCGGGAGATGGCATTGCCTTGCAGGCTCTCGCGCATCACCTTGACCACGGGAATGCCGCCGGCGACCGCGCCCTCGAAATTTAGCGCGACATGGTTCTTCTCGGCGAGCGCGGCAAGGGCCGCGCCGTGATGGGCGAGCAGCGCCTTGTTGGCGGTGACGACATGCTTGCCGGCCGAGAGCGCGGCCTCGACCGCCTCTTTCGCCACACCCCCCTCGCCACCGATCAACTCGACGAACACGTCGATGTCGCGGTCACGCGCGAGAGCGACGGGGTCTTGCACGAAACGCAATCCGGAAAGATTGGCGTCGCGCTTCTTCTGCCGGCTCTTGGCCGAGTAGGCGACGACCTCGATCGGGCGCCCGGCGCGGGCGGCAAGCTCCGCCTTGCGCGCCGCCAGCAGCCGCAAGAGACCGCTGCCGACGGTGCCGACCCCCGCCAGCCCAAGCTTCAATGCATCACTCATGGGAGAGATCAGAACGACCGATTCGCCTTGGAGGCAATGGGAATGACGTTATGCATGGTCTTGGCGGAGTCGGAGAGAAACCGCCGAATGTTGCGCGCGGCCTGGCGGATGCGGTGCTCGTTCTCGACCAGCGCGAGCCGTACATGGCCCTCGCCATATTCGCCGAAGCCGACGCCGGGCGAGACCGCGACGCCCGCCTTCTCGAGCAGCAGCTTGGAGAATTCGAGCGAGCCGAGATGGGTGAACATCTCGGGAATGGGCGCCCAGGCAAACATCGTGGCCGGCGGCGACGGGATCGGCCAGCCGGCGCGCGTGATAGCGTCGACCAGGCAATCGCGCCGCCGTTTGTAGATGGCGCGAATCTCATCGACGCAGTCCTGCGGGCCATTCAGTGCCGCGGCGGCAGCCACCTGGATCGGGGTGAAGGCGCCATAGTCGAGATACGACTTCACGCGGGTAAGCGCATGGATCAGGCGCTCATTGCCGACGGCGAAGCCGACGCGCCAGCCGGGCATGGCATAAGTCTTGGACAGCGTGGTGAACTCCACGGCGATATCCATCGCGCCCGAAATCTGCAGGATGGACGGTGGCGGCTCGCTCCCGAAATAGATCTCGGCATAGGCAAGATCAGAGAGCACGATCAGATCGTGCTTCTTGGCGAAGCCGACGATCTCCCGATAGAAATCGAGATCGGCGACGACGGCGGTCGGGTTGGCCGGATAATTGAGCACGAGCGCGGACGGCTTCGGCACCGAATGGCGCACCGCCTTGTCGAGCGAGGTCATGAACTGGGAATCGGTGCGCGCCGGCAGATGCCGGATGACGCCGCCTGACATGATGAAGCCGAACTCGTGAATGGGATAAGTGGGATTGGGCACGAGGATCACATCGCCCGGAGCGGTGATCGCCTGGGCCACGTTGGCGAAGCCTTCCTTCGACCCGAGCGTGGCCACCACTTGCGTATCTGGGTTGAGCTTCACGCCGAACCGGCGCGCGTAATAGGCGGCTTGCGCCTTGCGCAGGCCCTGGATGCCCTTCGACGCCGAATAGCGATTGGTACGCGGATCGCGCAGCGTCTCGATCAGCTTGGCGGTGATATGCTCCGGCGTCGGCATGTCGGGATTGCCCATGCCGAAATCGATGATGTCGTCGCCACGCGCGCGCGCCTCGGCCTTGAGCTTGTTCACCTGCTCGAAGACGTAAGGCGGCAGCCGCTTAATTCTGTGGAAATCGCTGGTCACGACGCGAGGGGTCCTACCCCGTTCAGGCCCCTAAGGGACATCACTTGAACCATAAAAACGGGCCGCGGGGCAAGGGCGGCCGGGCCTTCGCCGCGAGCTGCTAGTCCTGCGTCTGGGCAGATTTTGCGCCAGTCGAACCGGTGGGTTCGGCGCTCACTTCGCCGTGGGCTTTCGCCTGGGCCGCCTCGAGGTCGCTGATCGCGGCCTTCTGCTCGGACTTGGTCAGGGTCTTGTCATACTCCTTGAGGAGCTGGCTTGAAGGCGTGACCTCACTAGAGGAGATAGTATCGGCGCAAGCGCCGAGCCCCAGCGGAATGAGCAGGGCCAAAAGGCGCAAGGCATGGCTAGGAAGCATGCGCAGCATGAGTTTGAAGCGTTGGTCCCGCCGGTTCCCCGTGACGATTGGCAATCGTCGTGCACTTGCTATATTGCATAGCACAATGACCCCTTGCGCAACAGTGGCGAACGCGCCGAGCCTGCTATTCGATGGTGGCTGCAGCAAGGTAAACTGGGGGTTAAAACAAGGACAGATTGATGCAGGAGAAGAATAAAACACCCGGTCCATCCGGGGTCGAGCAAGTCTACGCCAATCAAATGGAAGCCTTCGCCAGGAATATGGTGCGTCTCTTCGATCAGGGGACCAAGGCTTTCTCTGCGCTGGCCGAGCGTACCAGCTCGAACGGGCAAGGTCCTTACAGTATGGCCTCGGAAGCCGGCGAAGCGGCCAAGTCGCTTGGCGAGATCGCACGGCATTGGGTGTCGGAGCCCGCGAAGTTCGCCACGGCGCAGAGCGAACTGCTGGCAAGCTACGCCGATCTCTGGGGCCGGTCAGTCCGCCGCTTTCTCGGCGAGGAGGTCGAGCCTGTTGTCACGCCGGAGCCGGGCGACAACCGCTTCAAGGATCCCGACTGGTCGAACGGCCAGGTCTTCGATTTCTGGAAGCAAGCTTATCTCATCACCTCGCGCTGGGCCGAGGACCTCACCCGCAACACTTCGGGGGTCGACGACAAGACGCGCAAGAAGGCGCTGTTCTATCTGAACCAGATGCTCTCGGCGATGTCGCCTTCCAACTTTCCCCTCACCAATCCCGAAGTGATCCGCACCACGCTCGCGACCAACGCGGAGAATCTGGTGCAGGGCATGACGCATTTCGTCGAGGATCTCGGGCAGTCGAAGGATTTGCTGCGCATCAGCCAGACGGATCTGTCGGCCTTCGAGATCGGACGGAACCTTGCCGTGACGCCGGGCAAGGTCGTGTTCCAGAACGACCTGATTCAGCTCATCCAATACGCGCCGACGACGGAAGAGGTTTATGAGCGGCCGCTCCTCGTCGTGCCGCCATGGATCAACAAGTACTACATTCTCGATCTCGTGCCGGAGAAGTCCTTCGTCAAATGGGCGGTCGAGCAGGGCTTCACCGTATTTCTGGTCTCGTGGGTCAATCCCGACATCAAGCTCGCGCAGAAGTCCTTCGAGGACTACATGCGCGAAGGCATTTTCGCCGCGGTCGAGGCGGTGATCCGCCAGAGCGGTAGCCCGAAGATCAATGCGCTCGGCTATTGCGTCGGCGGCACGTTGCTTGCCTCCGCGCTTGCCTACATGGCGGCCAAGGACGACAACCGCATCGCCTCGGCCAGCTTCCTCGCCGCCCAAGTCGATTTCAGCGAGGCCGGCGATCTCTTGGTCTTCATCGACGACGCTCAGCTCAATTCGCTGGAAGAGATGATGGCCGAGCACGGCTATCTCGACGGCTCGCGCATGGCCGCGGTGTTCAACATGCTCCGCCCGCGCGATCTGATCTGGCCCTACGTCATCAACAATTATCTGCTCGGCAAGAAGCCCTTCCCGTTCGACTTGCTGTTCTGGAATGCCGACTCGACCAGGCTACCTGCGGCAAATCACGCCTTCTATCTGCGCGAGTTCTATCATTTGAACCGGCTCGCCAAGGGCGAGATGCAGCTCGGCGGCGTGCGGCTGGATCTCTCCAAAGTGAAAATCCCGATCTACGAACTCTTCACCAAGGAGGACCACATCGCGCCGGCGGCGTCAGTGTTCCGCGGCAGCAAGCTGTTCGGCGGACCGGTCCGTCATGTCATGGCGGGCTCGGGGCACATCGCCGGTGTCGTCAATCCGCCCACCAAGAAGAAATATCAATTCTGGTCGGGCGGCAGACCCGGTTCGCTCGAAGACTGGATGGCAAGCGCGCATGAGGCCGCGGGTTCCTGGTGGCCGGACTGGGCGAGTTGGCTGGCGGCCTATTCAGGCCCAAAGGTCGCTGCCCGCGATCCCGCCGCCGGCCCGCTCAAGCCGATCGAGGACGCGCCCGGCTCATTCGTGAAAAGCCGCAACTAGCCGCGTCCCGAACTGCAGTTAAGGGAAGAGCGGCAGCTGCTCGAGGCCTATCGTCTCCGCGAAGCCATACATCAGATTGAAATTTTGCAGCGCCTGGCCCGTTGACCCTTTCACCAGATTGTCGATGGCCGAGACGACGATGGCGCGGCCGGCGATGCGGTCGGCGAACACGCCGATATGGCAAAAGTTCGAGCCGCGCACATGTTGCGTCGCCGGGATCACGCCCTCATCGACGATGCGCACGAAGGGACTGTCCGCATAGGCTTTGCCGAACGCTTGGCGCAGATCGGCGGCGCTCGCCTTGCCGGCAAGCCGCACATAACAGGTGCAAAGCTCGCCGCGCGACATCGGCGCGAGATGCGGGGTGAAGTTGACGGTGACCGGGGAGCCAGCGGCAAGCGCGAGCTCCTGCTCGATCTCCGGCACGTGACGGTGATTGCCGATGCCGTAGGGCGAGAGCCCCTCGCCCGCCTCCGAAAACAGAATGTTCTGCTTCAGCGTACGCCCCGCGCCGGAGACACCGGACTTGGCGTCGATGATGATGTCCTCGCTCGCGATCAACTTCGCCTTGGCAAGCGGCAGGAGCGCGAGCAGCACGGCGGTCGGATAGCA
Organism: uncultured Alphaproteobacteria bacterium; assembly: GCA_963750975.1. Classification (GTDB taxonomy): domain Bacteria; phylum Pseudomonadota; class Alphaproteobacteria; order Rhizobiales; family Methyloligellaceae; genus Methyloceanibacter. Next base: position 28,337 of record CAVVSX010000017.1, read on the forward strand.
GCCAGGACAGGCGACGAGCCGCGCTCCTCTGATCTTGTCGCGATAATGCTCGGTGAGCCCGTAGACCGCGTCCTTGATCAGCTCGGGCGCGCTATGCTCGTTGGCATACCACTCGGCATAGAGTTTCGGGTCGCGCAGCCGGAAATCGGCGGACATGTCGATGATCTTGATGCGCTTCGGCAGCTTGGCGATCTCGGCATGCGCCGTGCCGTGCGGCAAACCGCCGAAGACAACATCGACCTCTTCCCAATTCACCTCATCGGGAGTGACGAGGTTCGGCGCATCGAGGCTAGTGAGGTGCGGGAACACTTGGGCGAGGGATTGCCCCGCATGGCCCTTGGCGATCAGAGCGGTGATCCGGATGGCGGGATGCAGCGCGGCAAGCCGGATCATGTCGGCGCCAGTATAGCCGGAGGCGCCGAGCACGGCGGCTCTGAGGGTCTTGGTGCTGTTTGGCATTGGTAGACTCCCGCAATCCCGCGCGCTCACGCGGGATTAAAGGAATTCGGAGATTTGGGAAAGGCCGGGCTTGAGTCCGGCCGCTACGACTAGCGCTTCGAGAACTGGAAGCTCTTTCGCGCTTTCGCCCGGCCATATTTCTTGCGCTCGACCGTGCGCGCGTCGCGGGTCAGGAACCCACCCTTCTTCAGCACACCTCGGAGTTCGGGCTCGAAGCGGGTCAGCGCCTTGGAGATGCCATGGCGAACGGCGCCGGCCTGGCCGGATAGACCGCCGCCGCTGACGGTGCAGACAATGTCGAATTGGCCTTCGCGCTTGGCGGCAACGAGCGGCTGATTGAGGATCATTTGCAGCACCGGCCGGGCGAAATAGACCATCTGGTCCCTGCCGTTGATGGTGATCTTGCCGCCGCCCCGTTTGACCCAAACCCGGGCAACGGCGTCCTTGCGCTTGCCGGTGGCGTAAGCGCGGCCTTGCGCATCGACCTTCTTCTCGTAGACGCGAGGCGCAGCTGCGGCGGTCTCGCCCTTCAGCGGAGCCAGATCTTCAAGCGTCATGGTCTCGCTCATGGCCTCAGGCGCTCCTTGCATTCTTCGGATTGAGGGCCGCGACGTCGAGCTTCACGGGGCTCTGCGCCTCGTGCGGATGCTCCGGCCCTGCATAGATCCGCAAATTCTTCATCTGTTGGCGGCCGAGGGGACCGCGCGGCACCATGCGCTCGACGGCCTTTTCCAGCACCCGCTCGGGATGCTTGCCGTCGAGGATCTTCTCCGCGGTGCGGTCCTTGATGCCGCCGGGATAACCGGTGTGCCAATGATAGACCTTGTCGGCGCGCTTATTGCCGGTCAGCACGACATTGGCCGCATTGATGACGATGATATTGTCGCCGCAATCCATATGCGGGGTGAACGTCGGCTTGTGCTTGCCTCTGAGACGCATGGCGATCAGCGACGCTAATCTGCCGACCACGAGGCCGTTGGCATCGATGAGGATCCAGGACTTCTCGATGTCTTTGGGCGTGGCGGAAAAAGTCTTCATGGCTCGCGATCTTTGGCTCGAAGGATCGGCGCTTCTAGCGGGTGACTTGCGGGGCGTCAAGGTGAAATAGACTTTTGAATGAATTCAGTCAGTTACGGTTGTGGTAGTATAATACCACATACGTTCGTGCATGCACTCTGTTATGCACAGTCCAACAAAGCCAAGAAAAGAATCTCTGCTATAAGGCGGCGACGTTCACGAAGAGGCGCCACGAGCATGGCCAACATTGCCAGACAGCAAGCGGGCGACGCTCACGTCTTATTCCGTGAGGACCAGGGTCCGGTCGCGGTGCTCACGCTGAACCGGCCCGAGGCGCGCAATTCGCTGTCCGAAGAGTTGATCGGTGCGGTGACGTCGGCCATCAAGGAGATCGGCGGCTTGGACGCTGTTCGCGCCATCGTCATCACCGGGGCCGGCACGGCGTTCTCGTCGGGTCACGATCTCAAGGAACTGACCGCGCATCGCAACGATCCCGACCGCGGTCGGGCGTTCTTTGCCAAGACCATGGCGGCGTGCTCGGACATGATGTTGACGATTGTGCGATCGCCGAAGCCAGTGATCGCCGCGGTGAACGGCATTGCCACGGCGGCGGGCTGCCAACTGGTCGCGAGCTGCGACCTCGCCGTGGCGAGCCAGGATGCGCGCTTCGCCACGCCTGGAGTCAATATCGGCCTGTTCTGCTCCACGCCCATGGTCGCGCTCAGCCGCAATGTGTCGCGCAAGGCGGCAATGGAAATGCTGCTGCTCGGCGAAATGGTCCGCGCGGAGGATGCGAAGTCGCTCGGTCTGATCAATCGCGTGGTGCCGCCAGACCGCGTGGTCAATGCGGCGGTTGAGCTTGGGCGGCAGATCGCGGAAAAGCCGAAGCGCACGCTCAAGATCGGTAAGGAGGCGTTCTACCGCCAGCTCGACATGCCGCTGGACGACGCCTACGCCTACACCTCGAAGGTCATGGTCGAGAACATGCTCGACGCCGAAGCCGAGGAAGGCATCGGCGCCTTCATCGACAAGCGCCAGCCCAACTGGCCGCGCTAGCGTTTGCGCAACGCCCTCCCCGCCCCCATCTGACGGCGATGAATCACGAGGCTTATAGCGATGCCTATATCCGGGACATCCTGGCGCAACATCGCATCATCGCCATGGTGGGGGCGAGCCCGAACACGTCGCGGCCGAGCTATTTCGCCATGAAGTATCTCAAGCAGAAGGGCTTCACCGTGATCCCGGTCAATCCGGGGCAAGCCGGCAAGGAGATCCTCGGCGAGAGCGTCTACGCTTCGCTCGCCGACCTCAATCAGCCTGTCGACATCGTCGATATTTTCCGCTCATCCGAAGCGGCGCTGGGCGTCACGCGCGAGGCAATCCGCATCGGCGCGAAGGTGGTGTGGATGCAGCTCGGGGTGCGCAACGACGAGGCAGCGAAACTGGCCGAGGACGCGGGCTTGCGTGTGGTGATGAACCGCTGCCCGAAGATCGAGTATGGGCGACTCTCCGGCGAGCTCGGCTGGGCGGGCGTCGATTCCCGCGTGCTATCCAGCAGGCGGCCGATCCTTGGCGCCAAGGGCGTGCAGCACCGTGTGCTCAAGGCCGCGGGGGATTGATGCGCAGCCTGGTCCTTGCATCGGTAAGCTGCCTTATGCTCGCTGTGGCCTCGGCGCAGGCCGAGGATGCGGATTTCAAGATCCCCGAGACGGAGATCATCCTGGCGATGCAAACGGCGGTGCGCGCGGACGATAAGCATTGGCTCGCGGCGCATCTGCATCTGCCGGTGCGCTATTATGGTAAGACCAATCAGACCATCCGCACGAAGGATTGGTTCTTGAGCCACTACACGACAGTCATCGGTCCGGAGCTCAAGGCGGCGATCCTCGCGCAAGACCCGGATACCTACCTAAAGAACTATCAGGGGCTCATGGTCGGCGAAGGCAGCCGCAATATCTGGCTCGAGGACTTCGGCGATCCCGGTGCGGGGATTCCGTCGAGCTACGAGATCATCACCATCAACAATAGCAAGTAGGAGCATCAGGGAATGAGCGCAGAGACAACGCCGGGCTTTAACACGCTCGCCATCCATGCCGGCGCGCAGCCCGATCCCGCGACCGGCGCGCGCGCCACGCCGATTTATCAAACCACGTCCTTTGTCTTCGACGACGTGGATCATGCGGCGGCGCTGTTCAATCTGGAGGCCTTCGGCAACATCTATACGCGCATCACCAATCCAACCCAGGCGGTGTTGGAGGGGCGCATGGCCGCGCTCGAAGGCGGGACGGCCGCGCTCGCGGTTGCCTCCGGCCACGCGGCGCAAGCGCTGGTGTTCCATACCCTCCTCCAGCCGGGCGATGAATTTGTTGCCGCGCGCCAGCTCTATGGCGGGTCGATCAACCAGTTCACTCATTCCTTCAAGAAGTGCGGCTGGGAAGTGCGTTGGGCCGATACCACCGATCCCGACTCCTTCCGTGCGGCGCTCACGCCCAAGACCAAGGCGATCTTCGTCGAGTCGATCGCCAATCCCGGCGGCATCGTCACCGACCTCCAGAAGGTCGCCGCCGTCGCCAAGGAGGCCGGCGTCCCCTTCATTGTCGATAACACGCTCGCTACGCCCTATCTGCTCCGGCCCAAGGAGCACGGCGCCGACATCGTGGTGCATTCGCTGACCAAATTCCTGGGCGGCCACGGCAACTCGATCGGCGGGGCGATCATCGACTGCGGCACGTTCGATTGGATCAAGAGCGGACGCTATCCGACCTTGTCGGAACCGTCGGCGTCCTATCACGGCATCACGCTGGCCGAGACTTTCGGCAATTTTGCCTTTGTCATCGCCTGTCGGGTGTTGGGCTTGCGCGATCTCGGGCCGGCGATCTCGCCGTTCAACGCCTTCCTCATCTTGACTGGTATCGAGACCCTTCCCTTGCGCATGCAGCGACATTGCGACAACGCGTTGGCGGTCGCCACTTGGCTCGCCGCCAATGACAAGATCGCCTGGGTCAATTATGCGGGGCTTCCGGGCAATCAGTTCAACGCGTTGGCGAAGCGCTATATTCCGAAGGGCGCGGGCGCCGTGTTCACCTTCGGGCTCAAGGGCGGCTATGACGCCGGCATCGCGCTGGTCAGCAACGTCAAGCTGTTTAGCCATCTCGCCAATATCGGCGACACGCGCAGCCTGATCATCCACCCGGCCTCGACGACCCATCGTCAGCTGACTGACGAACAGCGCGTGAAGGCCGGTGCTGGTCCCGAGGTGGTGCGGTTGTCGGTCGGTCTCGAAAATGTCGAGGATCTTATCGCCGATCTCGATCAGGCGCTCGCCGCGGTCTGAAGCGTGGCCGCCGCGTCGAGCGGGCGGCGCGACCTCCAGAAATGATAGAGCGCGGCGGCGAACACGGCGACGGCGCCTGCCTGATGTGCCAGCCCGAGCTGGATTGGCACCGCCAACAGTAGGGTCCACACGCCGAGCGTGGCCTGTAGCACGGCCAGCAGTGCCAGCGTTAGTGCGCTGCCGAGCAAAGACTGCGGCGCTCGCTTGACGGCTAGCCAGCCGAACTGGGCAAGCGAGGCCAGCACGACCGTGTAGCCGAGCATGCGGTGGTCAAACTGCACGGTCAGCGGATTCTCGAACAGGTTGAGATACCAGGGCGACGCTTCTCCGAGACCGGAGGGCACAAATGCGCCGTTGATCAGCGGCCAGGTGTTGTAACCCATCCCAGCATCGAGACCCGCCACCAGCGCGCCCGCCAGCAACTGCAAGAAGATCAGTGCGAGCACGCAACCCGCGACCCACGCCGCGCCCCGTGGCGCCGGCTCGGTGCGACGCGCCTCCGTCTCGCCGAGACCGAACAGGAGCCAAAGCGTGTAGCCGAGGATGAGCAGCGCCGTGCCGAAATGCGCGGCGAGCCGGTACTGACTCACATCGGTGCGATCGACCAGGCCGCTCTGGACCATGTACCAGCCGACCGCGCCCTGAAGTCCGCCGAGCAGGAACAGTCCGGCAAGCCTCGGCAGCAGCGCGCGCGGGATATAGCCCGCCAGCCAGAAGACAATGAAGGGCACGAAGAAGGCGGCGCCGATCAGCCGGCCGAGAAAGCGATGCGCCCATTCCCACCAATAGATGGTCTTGAACTCTTCCAGGTTCATGCCGCGCTTGATTTCGGCATATTCCGGGATCTTCTGATAGGCCTCGAAGGCGTGCGTCCAGTCGGCCTCGCTGAGGGGCGGTACCGCGCCCATAATCGGCTGCCATTCGGTGATGGAGAGGCCGGAATCGGTGAGCCGCGTCGCGCCGCCGACCAGGATCATGGCGACGATCAAAGCCGCGATCGCGGCGAGCCAGATGCGGAGCGCGCGGATGTGCCTGGCCCGCTCTGGGGTGCTCTGCTGCCGCGTGGCGGCGCTGTGGGCTAAGGTCGAGGCCATGGCAGGTCTGATAGCTGGGCTACGCCCAAGACTCAACCTCCAGCGCCCTGCCCCATCGCCGCAGCTGGGCATGACAAACTGCCCCGGCGAGGCCAGTATCCAGCCATGACCGCGCGCACCCGCAAGCTGATCGGCACCATCGTGCTGCTGCTCTGCCTCGCCGGTTACGCCACGGCCGCGGCGGTGATCGGCTCAGGCCGGATCGCGCTGGCACCAAAATGGGTGCAATTCGCCTTCTTCGTCACCGCGGGGCTTGCCTGGGTCATCCCGGCGGGGCTGCTGATCCGCTGGATGCAGCGACCGGACTAGCCACTTACGCCGCGTTGACCTCGCGGAAGCGATTCCACAGCGCAAAGGGCGCGCCCGACAGATAGAGCGCCGTATAGGTCAGCGACTGATAATCGCCGTTCAGCGACACGCGCGGCAGGGCGGTGAGATGGCGGCGATGCGCCGGGAACAGCATGCCCTTTCGGGTGGTCACGGCCGTCTTGAAGCCGGCCTCGCGCGCGAGCGCGAAGTCGCGCGGACCGGCGCTGCCCGGATCGCCATAGGGAAAGGCGAAGTGGACGGGCCGAGAGCCAAGCTCCTGCTCGATGCGATCGGCGCCGCCCACCATCTCGTCGAGAGCGCGGGCTTCGGAAAGCTTTGAGATGGCGAAATGGCCTTTGGTGTGCCCGCCGATGGTAACGAGCGGGTCGGCGGCCATGGTTCCGATCTCGTCCCAGTCCATCACGTATTTCGCGCAGTCGGCGGCCATATCGATGTCGTGGCGTTCGGCGAGAGCGCGCACTACGCGGCGCTGCGTCGCTTCGTCGATCAGGCGCAGCCACCAATAGATCTCTTCGTAGGCACGGGTCTTCTCGGCCGGGGTCGAAGCTGGCACGCGCCACAGCGCGCCGTTGCGGCAAAGCTCGATCTCATCGGCGCGAGCGAGGATTTCTTCCAGTGCCAGCCACCACAGCTCGCCCGTGCCGTCGGGATAGTCGGTCGGCACATAAAGTGTCAGCGGCAAGTTGCGGCGCTTGAACAGCGGGTAAGCGTATTCGAGATTGTCGCGATAGCCGTCGTCGAAGGTGAAGCAGACGAAGCGCCGGTCGTCGCCCTCCTTCAATCTCTGCACCGCCTGATCGAGGGAGATCACGTCGAGACCCGCCTCTTGCACCTGATCGAGCACGGCATCGAGGAATTGCGGCGCGACTTCGAGAATGCGATTGGGAGCGAAGGCGCGCGGCTCGTCCGGCTCGGGCCGGACATGATGCAGCGTGAAGATCACGCCGGTGCCTTGCGTGTATGGGGCCAGCAGGCGATGCGCGCCGGTGTGGTAGAGCCCCGACATGGCCGCCTTCATCACAGCGGTTTTCACCTTGGCCAACGCCGTTCTCCTTTGCGAATTGGTGTCCCGTCAGCCTACGGCAACTCGCCCAAATAAACGTGAGCGCGGCTGCTTAGCGGTCTGCTCATAGACCATGACCGGGCAGCCAAGCGCCGCGAAGTCGGCAAGATTGGCCTTGTCATTACTCGCGCTGGCGCCGGCCGGCAGAACGGCGACGACCAGCGGCAGCTCGAATTTGAGCGCAGGCGTGAGCGCGCGCACCGCCTCGCGGTCCGCGTGCAGCACGACGCAGTCGTAAGCTTGCGTGAGCGCGTCGAAGACCCGGCCGAAGCGGCCGTTCTTGTCGCCCGAGGCGGCGAGTTTCGGATTGCCGGCGGCGATCACCTGCAAGGGCGTTCCGGCATCGACTCTGACGACGTCCTCGAAGCCCGCGCGGCCAGCGGCAAGATCGCTGAGACCCGGGGAACGCGGGATGCCAAGCGGGCCGGAGATAGCGGCAGGGCCGCGGGTGAGGTCGACGAGAACGATCTGCTCTCCCTTTGCCACCAATGCGCGAGCGATGCGGATGGCTTCCGAGGTCGCATCGACTTTCGGCGAGGCCCCCACGACGAGGAGCGCGCGGGGTGCGCCGCCGTTGCCAGAGGCGAGAATGTGATTGATCACCGCGTCGAGCGATTTGAGCACGAGCGGTGCTTTGTCTTCGCCCTTCCGCGGATTGGCGTCGCTCTTGCGGATCGGATCGTTGGCGGCTTCCGTGCCGCGGCTCGCCAGCCTCTGATTGAGATAGGCGCGAAGGTCGTTGGTGCTGAGTGTGGACATGGTGTCACCTGGGGTAGACATGAGGGCGGTACCGACCTCTTCGGTCCCGCGTTCCTCTGGTGCCGGATTCGAAGCGCGCAGGCGTTCGAGCCAGGCGGGTTTCGGCGCCGGCGGGATCGTTTCCGACGCGCCTTGGCTTGGCGACAGGCTGCGGCGCAGGCGGTTGATCAGGCCTGCGGCGGACTGCTCGCTTGGCGCAACGTCACACGCGTGCGTCGGCACCGGTGGTGCCGCGGGCACGGCGTCCGCCTTGGCGGTTGCCGGGAACTGCGGCGCATCGCTTCGGCGGCGCGACGGCAAGAAAGAGGGTCGCTGCGGTGCCGAGCCGCCTGGGACAGACGCGGGCGAAAAGTTGCGCGAAGATTTGCCAGGCGAGCGATCGACTTGGTCCGTCGATGACGGCTTCCATATCGCTGGCGTGGAGGTCATGGCCGGGGTCCCCACCTCGGGCATCGGCGGTGTGGCTGGCGTGCTGCGGGCCGTGGTGGCGGCGGCCGGCGCGCGCCGCTCTCGTATGCGGGGCTCGTTTGCAGGGATCGCCTGGCGCGGCACTGCCGGTGCGCCGATTAGCTCACGGGCCAGCACATAAGCGAGCGAGAGCAGAGCGGTGGCGATGGCGACGAGCAGGCTGATCGGTCCGCGCTTCGGGAACGACGGCAGGATCGAGGCATGCGCCTGGCTGACGATTGCCGCTTGCGCTGGCACCGCGCCCATATCGTGGCGCGCGCTGGCATCGCGATAGCGGGCAAGATAGGATTCCAGCAGATCGCGCTCTGCCTTCGCTTCGCGCTCGAGCGCGCGAAGCTTGATCTCGGCTTCGCTCAAGCCGGAGGCTTGAGTCTTCACTTCGTTGAGACTGCCGCTGAGCGACGCTTCACGCGCGCTCGCCACCTCAGCTTCGTTCTCGAGACTCTTGACGATCTTGGCGGCCTCGTCGCGAATTTGCGCTCTGACATCGGCAAGCTCGGAGTTGAGCTGCTTGATGCGCGGATGCGACGGGAGCAACGTCGCCGACAGTTCGGCAAGTTGGCGCTGCACCTGGACGCGCTGCTCGATCAGCCGCCCGATCAGCTCGGATTTTAGCACTTCCGGCGTCGCGTCGATGTCGGCGCCGTCGGCCAGCATCTTGTTGATGAGGCGGGCGCGGGCCTGGGCCTCGGATTGCTGGGCCTTGGCGAGAATCACCTGGCTGTTCAGCTCTGAGAGCTGCTGGGCGTTGAGGGTGACGTTGTTGGTGCCGGCGAACAGGCCTTGGCTCGCCTTGAACTGCTCCACGGCGGCTTCCGCCTCGGCAACCTTAGGGCGGAGCACTTCGATCTGGGCATTGAGCCAGGCGGTCGCATCCTTGGTCTGCTCGAGCGCCGCCTTGCGCTGCCAGGCGATATAGACCTCCGCGAGCTTGTTGGCGATTTGCGCCGCGAGGCCGGAATCGCCGGAAGTGTAGTCGATGGCGATCACGCTCGACTTGGCGAGCGGGTACACCGAGAGATGTTCGGCGAAGGTATTGGCGGCCTTTTGCTCTTCGGAGCGCGCCGACCCACCGAGACCGATGCGGCGCAGAAGACGCCCGATCGGACCCGTGCCGCCGTCCTTGGCGAAGGCTTCGTTGTTGGTGAGATCGAGCGCCTTGATCACCTCGACCGCGAGATCGCGCGAGGTGATCACCTGCACTTGGCTCTGCACGGCCTGCTCGTCGAGCACGGGTTGCTGGGGACCGCGACCCTGGTCTTCGGCGGGTCGTGTGAAGCTGGATTCGTCGTTCTGAATGAGGACACGCGCTTCGGAGGTGTAGAGCGGCCGCATCATCGACAGCGCAATGAACGTCACGACCCCGGCGCCGATGGCAAGTCCGAGAATCCAACCCTTGGCGCGCCACAGCGCGCGTCCGAGCGCTTGAATGTCGATGTCCTCTGTGACGGGAGGATCCTCGTAAGACTTGGTCAAGCCACCGAACTCCGAAAACGGGCGTTCTCATTAGACCGACAGCTTGTAACCAAATGCTTAAACTGCGGCCCGCTTCGAAACGGTTGCTCAGGTTTCATTAACCACGTCCGGCCTAAAACGGAGGATGCAATGTGGGAAACAAGTCCGGCCCGCGCGATGTGCGCTTCTGGCGCTGGCCGTTGTTGCGGCCGCGCTCCAGGGCTGCAACAGGAGCGCGATCCCAGGGCTAACAACGCCGGATTATGCGCTGGCGACGCCGGCGCCCTTACCGCCGCCCGGAGCGCCCGTGCCCCTGACCCCCGCCAATGCTGGGCCGCCGGGTGCGCCGGCCAATCCTTACGGCACCTATCGGCTCGATGCGGGCGACCGGGTGCGCGTCATCGTGTTCGGCCAGGACAATCTCTCGCGCGTCTATGGCATCGATTCGAACGGGTCGATCTCGATGCCGCTGGCCGGGCAGCTGCGAGCGCGCGGACTGACCCCCTACCAGCTCTCGTTGGACATCGCCGCGGAGCTCAGGCGCAAATATGTCAAGGACCCGAAAGTCAGTGTCGAGGTGGAGACTTATCGGCCGTTCTTCATCTTGGGCGAGGTCAACAAGCCGGGCGGCTATCCTTATGTCAACGGCATGACGGCGGAGGCGGCCGTGGCCATCGCCGAAGGATATACCGATAGAGCCAAGCAGCGCATGGTTCGCCTCACCCGCCGATTTGGCGGGGTGAACAGCACTGTCATGGTGCCCACCGACTATCCGGTGCAACCTGGCGACACTATTTACGTTCTCGAACGCTTCTTCTAAAGCTCACATAAGAGCCCATCAGAGGTTCTGGAACGCGGGGTCCAGTGAGCTCCACGCTACGTATTCTGCATTGCCTGCGCGCGCCTGTCGGTGGTCTGTTCCGCCACGTCCACGATCTGGCCCTGGGCCAGGCACAGCTCGGGGCCGAGGTCGGTATGATTTGCGATACGCGCACGGAGGGCGATCCGGTTGCACTCGGTCGCCTCGCCGACAATTGCGTGCTTGGGCTCACCCGCATTCCCATGTCCCGGCAGATCGGCTTCGGCGATTGGCGGGCCATCGGCAAAGTTGCGCGGCTCGCCCGCAAGCTCGAGGTTGACGTGTTGCATGGCCACGGCGCCAAGGGCGGCGCCTATGCGCGGCTGGCGGCGCGGCGGATGAAGCGCAAAGGCTCTAGGGTCAAGGCGATTTATACGCCGCATGGCGGCAGCCTGCATTTTTCCCCGTCGAGTCCGATGGGCCGGCTTTACATCATGGCCGAACGGCGGCTGCTGCCTTTGACCGACGGGCTGCTGTGCGAGAGCATGTTTGCCGCCAACCGCTTCGTCGAGCTGGTCGGCGAGCCGCGCTGTCCGGGGCGCGTCGTGCCGCACGGGCTTTACCGCCACGAATTCTATGAGCCGATGCTGGCCGACGACGCGGTTGACTTCGTGTTCGTCGGTGAGCTCAGATATCTGAAAGGCGTCGATGTGTTGCTCGAGGCGCTCGCCGCGCATCAGGCGGTATTTCCCGGTCGTGCGTTGATCGTCGGCAGCGGACCCGACGAGGCGAAGCTGAAGCGCCTCTCCCGCCGGCTCGGACTGAACGGCAGGGTCGCGTTCTCGGGCGCACAATCCGCGCGAAGCGCTTTCGCGCGCGCAAGGTGCATCGTGGTGCCCTCGCGCGCGGAATCGTTTCCGTACATCGTGCTCGAGGCCGCCGCGGCGCAGATGCCGCTGATCGCGACCAATGTCGGCGGTATCCCCGAGATCGTGGCGGGCGTCGACATGCCGCTGATCCCGCCCGGAGACGTGCCGGCGCTCGCGGGTCAGCTGCGCGCTTTTCTCGCCGGCCCGAAACCTTTCCTCGAGCGTGCCGCGGCGTTGCAGAAAATCGTCGCTGAGCGCTTCACCGTCGAGAACATGACGCACGAGATCATCGACTTCTACATCTCCGACGTCGGCGCTGGCGTCGCCTAGATCTGCGGGACATCCCGCAAGCGTGCCGCTTCCGAAACACACCCTTAACCATAGCTTCACGGCAACAGGCCGGATCGGCCTTCGCTTCACGCATCGCAAATCGGTCTTGGCGTAAACCGGCGGAGCAGCCCCGAATTTTGGCGCGCCGGCTGCAAATAACCTGCCTCCACAAGGCGGGATGTAACGGTTTGTGACAGGGCGACAAGAAGATGAGTGACGGTGAAGTTGCGGCGCGAAGCGCGGCGTCGGTTACGCTGCGCACGCGAGGACGCGGCAAGGCGCGACCCAGGTTCCCAGAGCGACGCCGCTCCCCTCGCCCACGTCTCGCCGAGATCAGGCGCGGCGCCAGCCTCAATCTGATGCCGCCGATGGTCGTCACGGGCGCGGTCCGGGCCATTGAATTCCTGCTCGTGGCGGGGCTCGGCTTCGCCATCTACCTTGGCTATGTCGAGCGGGAGGAGCAAAGCGCCCATCTCATCTATCTCGCGGTGGCGCTGAGCGCGGCGGCGGCGAACACGCTGATGCTGCAGACTTTCGATCTCTACAGTGTGCCGGCGCTGAGCGCCTTCGTCAGGAGCTTTACCCGCATCGCTCTCGCCTGGACGCTGGTGGTGGCCGGGCTGATGGCTGGCGCGTTCTTCGGCAAGGTCGGTGCCGAGTTCTCGCGGGTGTGGATCGCGACCTGGTACGTTTCCGCGCTGCTCGTGCTGTTCGGCGAGCGCCTTGCCGTGGCGCAGTTCGTCAAGCGCTGGATCCGAGAGGGTCGGCTCAATCGTCGCGCAGTGATCGTCGGCGGCGGACACGAGGCGGAGGAGCTGATCAAGGCTCTCGAAGCCTCGCACGAGACCGACATCCGCATTGCCGGTATCTTCGACGACCGCGGCAAGGATCGCGTCTCTTCCATCGTCGCCGGCTATCCTAAGCTCGGCAATATCGATGAGCTGGTGGATTTTGCGCGCGGCTCGCGGCTCGACTTGTTGATCGTGTCGCTGCCGGTGACCGCCGAGAAGCGGGTGCTGCAATTGTTGAAGAAGCTCTGGGTGCTGCCCGTCGATATCAGGCTCTCGGCGCATAACAATCCGCTTAGGTTCCGGCCGCGCACCTACTCCTATATCGGCAACGTCCCGTTCATCGACGTCACTGACAAGCCGATCTCCGAATGGGGCCATGTGAAGAAGTGGCTATTCGACAAGATCGCCGCGGGCCTTGCCGTCGTCCTATTGGCGCCGGTCATGGCGCTGATCGCGCTGCTCATCAAGCTCGATTCTAAGGGCCCGGTGCTGTTCCGCCAAAAGCGGCAAGGCTTCAACAACGAGCTGATCGAGATCTACAAATTCCGCACGATGTATGCCGATCAGTCCGACCAGGAGGCCAGCAAGCTCGTCACCAGGGACGATCCGCGCGTCACCCGTGTCGGCCGCTTGTTGCGCAAGACCAGCCTCGACGAGCTGCCGCAATTTTTTAACGTACTGAAAGGCGACCTCTCGCTGGTGGGCCCGCGCCCGCATGCGCTGAAGGCCAAGGCCGAGAACAAGCTCTATTCCGACGTGGTCGACGGCTATTTCGCCCGGCATCGCGTCAAGCCCGGCGTCACCGGCTGGGCGCAGATCTCGGGTTGGCGCGGGGAAACCGATACCGAGGAGAAGATCGAGCGGCGCGTCGAGCACGACCTCTATTACATCGAGAACTGGTCGGTGATGTTCGACCTGTATATCTGCGTGATGACGCCGTTCGCGCTGCTCAAGGGCGACAACGCCTATTAAGGGGCTGGCGACGTGACGGCGACGATTGCACAGGGTGTTGCCGCGGAGCCATACGGGGCTCGCCCTCGGCGCCAGATCAGCGCTGGGGTGCGGCGGCTAGTTCTCCTCTATGTCTGGTTGACGATCGCCTCGAGCGCGATCGTGTTCTCGGAGCCGGCGCTTTACGACGTGCTCATGCTCGGCGCCGCTTTGTTGCTGCCGGTGGTGGGTATGGTCGACTTCAGTCGCGGGCTCGGCCTCTATTTGCTGCTGTGGGCAGCCATCGTCGCCGGCGGCTACATCGCCATCACCCAAGCCGGCATCCTCGACGCTCCGATCACGCATATGAGCATCACGCTCTACCTCGCCTTCACCTCGGTGGTGATGGCGGGCTTCGTGGCCCAATCGCCAACCGGACGCGTGAGGCTGATCATGTCGGCCTATATGGTCGCCGCGCTGGTCGCTGGACTTGCGGCACTGGTTGGTTATTTCGGGCTGTTGCCCGGCAGCTACGACCTGTTCACCGAGTTCGGCCGCGCGCGCGGCACGTTCAAGGACCCGAACGTGCTGGGTGCTTTTCTGGTGCCCGCCCTACTCTACGCCTTCAACGAGGTCATGCGCAGGACGTCGGCGCGCGCGATCCTTTGGCTACTGTCGACGCCGATCCTGTTGCTCGGATCGCTGCTCTCCTTCTCCCGTGGGGCTTGGATCAATTTGGCGGTGTCGCTGGTGATCTATGCCTTTCTCAGCTTCACCACGGTCGCGACGCATCGCCTGCGGCTGAAGCTGATCACCTACATCGTGCTGGCTGGCGTGGTGGTTGTGGGCCTGTTCGCCGCGGCGCAGTCGGTGCCGCAGATTGCCGAGGTGATGGGCACGCGCGCCACGCTCGAGCAGCCTTACGATGTCGGTCCCAACGGCCGGTTCGGCGGCCAGATCAAGGCTGTCGGCCTGATCCTGACCCATCCCTTGGGGATCGGCGCACTCGAGTTCGCCCGCGTCTACGACAACGAGGATGCGCACGAGGTCTATCTCAGCATGTTCCTCAATGCCGGGTGGATCGGCGGCACGCTCTATCTCGCCATGGTTCTGCTGACGCTCGGCCTGGGCTTGCGCCAAGTCGTGCGCGAGCGCGGCGGCGACGGCCTGAGTGCCGTTCTTGTCGCCGCCTTCATCGGCATGGCGTTCGAAGGCGTGGTCATCGACACCGACCACTGGCGGCATTTCTACCTGCTGATGGCAATGATCTGGGGCATGGCGCTTGCGGCGCCCCACTTACGGCAGATCGCTTCGCGACCCGGCTGATCTTTCGCCCCTTTCGCTCAAATGCTCGCCGGTTCGGACCGGACCTTCGGCCGTAGACTGCGGTTTCACACGGCCCTTCGGGGGATTATACTCGGTCTCACGGGGAGAAGTCGGTGCCGCCACCAATAGGGTACAGGCCAGATATCGACGGCTTGCGCGCGGTCGCAGTGCTCGCGGTCGTATTTTTTCATGCCGGATTCGCCGGGTTTGAGGGAGGCTTCGTTGGCGTCGATGTCTTCTTCGTCATCTCCGGATATTTGATCACCAAGCTAATCGTCGAAGATCCTCGCTTTTCGCTCTTGGCGTTTTACCAGCGCCGCGCGCGCCGCTTATTGCCCGCGTTGGCCGTGGTTGTGCTCGTCACATCGGTTGCCGCCTACATTTTTTTCCTGCCCGAGGAGTTCCTTGCTTTCAGCAAGAGCGTCGTGGCGACCACGCTTTTCTCGTCGAATATCCTCTTCTGGAAGGAGGCCGGGAGCTACTTCGACGCGCCGCCCGATCTGAAACCATTGCTTCACACCTGGTCACTTGCGGTCGAGGAACAGTTTTATTTCGTCTATCCGCTCCTGTTGATCTTTTGCCGACGCGCCTTGCGGTCGCGCTGGATCATCCTGCTTCTGCCGCTCTGCCTAATATCGCTTGTGGCCAGCGCGCATGCCGTGTCCTCCCGCAACGAGGAAGCGGCGTTCTACCTCGCGCCATTCCGGGCGTGGGAGTTCTTGCTAGGCACGCTCTTGGCGGTGGGTGCCGTCCCCCGGCTTCGACATCGCGTCGCGCGTGAGATGCTCACCGCGTTCGGCCTCGCCCTCATCGTGTGGAGCATCGTCACTTACACAGAAGCGCTGCCGTTCCCGGGGCTGAACGCCTTGGCTCCGTGCGTCGGTGCGGCCCTCTTGATATGGCTTGGCGGCGAGCAGGACACGATCGTCGGCCGCGTCTTATCGAGCCCTCCGCTCGGTTTCATCGGCTTGCTGTCTTACTCGATCTATCTCTGGCATTGGCCGTTGTTTGTCTTCGCTCACTACATCCTCATGCAAGACCTCACATGGTCGACCAAGGTAGGTCTGGTGCTTGTCACCTTCCCGATCTCGTATCTGTCCTGGCGCTACGTGGAATTGCCCGTGCGGCGCGGCACTTATTGGAGGGGATGGCGCATCGTTGCTGCGGGTGCCGCGGCTACGGCTGCAAGTCTCTGCCTCGGCTACGCGGCGATCGCCACCAACGGGTTACCCGGGCGGATCGCGCCCGAAATCCTGGCGCTAAACCAACCTCGAACCAAAATGGACGACAGGGTCGAGTGTCACAACGTGAGCGAAGTGCGCGTGAATGTCAGCGATCTCTGCATTAGGGGCGCGACAGGGACGGCGCCAAGTTTTGTCTTGGTCGGCGACAGCCATGCCTACGCGCTAAGCGGGGGTGTATTCGCCGCTGCGGCGCAGGCTGGACTGTCCGGCTATCAGTTCACGGCTAATTCGTTTCGTCCACTTCCCGGCGTAAGGTTGGAAAAGCGCGGTGGCGACGAGCTTACGGTCGGGTTCGTTGAATTTCTTCGAGCGCACCCGGCGCTGCGAACTGTCGTCCTGGCCGGTTATTGGGAATGGCAAGCGACGGGCCAAAGCTACCGCAAGAAGCCGCGCATCTACCCTGATGATGACTATGATGGTTCAGGGTTGGCGTACAACAAGATCAGTTTTCAGCATGGCTTGCAGCGACTTGTCGACGATTTTCCAGACCGGCGCTTCATCATCGTGGAAGACGTTCCTGGCGGCCCTGAATTCCGCTACGCGTTCCGCGCGATGCATATTCAAAACGTGCTGGGACGAGGAATGGTGCGGCCTGAGCTGATGCGCATCGGCATCTCCCGCCAGGAATATGAACGCCAGCTTGCCTCTTACCGTCCGATCCTCGCCGCCGTCGCGCATGCGCCGAACGTCTCGATCCTGCCGCTGATTGATCAGCTATGCGATAGCCAACTTTGTAGCGCCACGCGCAATGGCGCTCTCCTATTCCGTGACGGGGACCACCTTTCGCTGGCGGGCGGTTTGTTGCTGACGGACACGTTTTTCCGCGCGCTAACGCAACGTGTCGAAGCCAGACGACACTGATCGCAAGTCCTGTCTGCTCGCCACGCCTTAAGACTAAGCCGCGAGATCAGATTCTCCTCGAACATCGAGACGGTCGCGGACTTTGTCGGCCACGTTGCGTCTGTCGACCCAAGGTGAAATTGCGCTTCTTAGCCTTGAGGCAAATTTGGACTTTCTGCCCCCGAACCAAATTGGAGCAAAAGCCACCATGCGGTCGCCGAGCGATGACTCGACGGGCGCCCCCTCGGCAAAAATGACTTGATGATCCTCGAGTTCGAGGTGGAAGTAGCTGAGCCGGTCTGCTTCGCCCTTGGAACATCGTACAATCGAACGATCATTGACCAGGCCGCCAACACAGACGAGCAGTCCGTCGAGATAGAGAGCATGTGACGGCGACAAATACAGGTCGCGCTGAGGTACATTCGGCGCGAGCGCGGAGCGACAAATCTTGATGGGCGCCACGTCGTCCGTCCAGTCTTGATTGGGTTTGCGCTCAGCGTTCCAGTCGATGACTCGCTTGATGACCCGCGATTGTCCGGACACGGTCGTGACCCTATCCCCTACCCCAAGGTTCTCGACGGCAGTCTCGCCAGCGTCGGTGAGGATTTTCGTCCCAGCAAGGAAACACCCATCGGTGGTTCCAGTGGTGGTTGCAGTGTGCGTGGTCCCGGTCCCTCCGCTTGGGGCGTAGCTCACGCCGCCGGCACGCGCGGTCTTGGTGGCTCCAATAGTCGCGGCGACGACCGTCGAGGCAAGGATACCCGCCATTGCGATTACATTTCGGCGTGTTCGCCGATTGTCGGGCGGGCTTTTGGGCGTGGGTACTTGCATATCGGGCTCCAAGCGTTAGAGGTCTGCCGCCTGTTCACGTTAACCGCTTAGAGCTGTGGCGCTATACCTCCTTAAGGCTACCTCCAACACGCGAGCGATCACGCACGGAAGCACCGCGGCGTGCGGATGAAGCTCTCGGCTGCTGAATTGAGGGTACCCGGTCGGTGGTGGATCGCGGGGAGTGCGCGGCGTGCGAGCAATTGGTCGGAGCGGGGAGATTTGAACTCCCGACCCCCGGTCCCCCAGACCGGTGCGCTAACCGAGCTGCGCTACGCTCCGAAGCCTATCTCAGGGCTGTCCTGGATATACACGGTCAGGCTGTCGAAACAAGCCATCACCGGCCGGGAGAGGTCTATTCCCCGGCCAGAGTGAGCACACGGGTGCAGGCGGCAAGCTCCTCGATCAGGGTACTAAGCGCCTTCGCGTCGAGCTTCGCCGGTCGCGCGTCTGGCTTGAGGCTGAGCGCGTGTCCCCCGCTTTGCGCGGCCTCGGCGGCGATGTCGGGAATCTCGTGTGCCAGCATCGCCTCGTCTTGCTCGTCGTCCTCGGCGATGGATCGGTAATCCATCACGAACCGCGGTCCGTGCTCGCGGAGGATCTTTTGCACACCTCTGATGGTGTAGCCGTCGTTGTAGAGCAGAAAGCGGATACCGCGGAGAAGCTGCACATCCTCAGGCCGGTAATAGCGCCGGCCGCCGCCGCGCTTCATGGGCTTCAGCTGGGCAAATTTAGCTTCCCAGAAGCGCAGCACGTGCTTCGGGACTTCAAGCTCGTCAGCAACCTCGCTGATGGTGCGAAACGCCTCTGGCGCCTTGTCCAACGCCGGTCCTCCTCACTCGCGTCAAACCGCCGGCGGCTTTATTCGGCTGCCTTTCTTCGCGAGAGCGCATCATTGATACGTTGTTTCATGATGTTGCTTGCGCGAAATACCAGTACGCGCCGCGGCGTGATGGGAACTTCCTGCCCGGTCTTTGGATTGCGGCCGATCCGTTGGCCCTTGTCGCGAATACCGAAAGAGCCGAACGACGACAACTTAACCGTGTCGCCGCGCTCGAGGCTCGCCACGATCTCGCGCAGCACCAGTTCTACGATCTCAGCGGACTCGTTCCGCGGCAGACCGACCTTCTGGAACACTGCTTCCGCCAAATCGGCGCGCGTAAGTGTCTTCCCGCTCATATGCCTACGCTCCCCCAGTCGCGGGACTAATCAAGATGCTAATCGAGCGAGTGCGAGGCGGTCAATCTGTCTCGCGATCAAATTCCTGATATTGCACCCTTTTCCATCAAGGTGTGGCTTTCGCGCGGCACTCGCTTGTTTGCGTGTTTACCAGCGTACCAGCACCGCTCCCCAGGTAAAGCCCCCTCCCATGGCCTCGAGCAGCACCAAATCGCCGGTTTTGATGCGTCCGTCAGCCCGGGCGACATTCAACGCCAAGGGTATGGAGGCCGCCGATGTATTGGCATGCTTATCGAGGGTGATGATGATGCGGTCCTTGTCTAGACCGAGCTTCTTGGCAGCACCGTCCAAGATACGCTTGTTGGCTTGATGCGGCACGAACCAGTCGATATCGGCGGCTTTATATCCGGCCTGGTCCAGGGTTGTACCGATCACTTCGCTGATCTTCGTCACTGCGTGGCGAAAGACCTCCGGGCCGTCCATGCGGAGATGGCCGACCGTGCCGGTGGATGACGGCCCACCGTCGACATAGAGCTTGTCCCGGTAGCGGCCGTCGGATCTGAGGCAGGTTGCGAGAATGCCCCGGTCGGTCATGACGCCGTTCAGCTTCTGAGCTTCGACCACGACGGCCCCCGCGCCGTCGCCGAACAGGACGCAAGTCGAGCGATCCTCCCAGTCGAGGATGCGGGAGAACGCTTCGGCGCCGATGACGAGGGCGCGCTTGAACATGCCGCCCTTAAGATAATTGTCGGCGGTTGTCAGGGCGAAAACGAAGCCCGAGCACACCGCTTGCACGTCAAAGGCTGCGCCCTGGGTGATGCCGAGCTCGGCCTGGATGGTCACGGCCGTGGCGGGAAAGGTCTGGTCGGGGGTCGAGGTGGCAAGGATGATGAGGTCGATGTCTTCTGGCGCGAGTCCCGCATCGTCGAGGGCCGCGCGTGCGGCGATCGCGCCCATCGTCGAGGTGAGCTCGCCCTCGGCGGCGATCCGCCGTTCCTTGATTCCGGTGCGCGCGGTGATCCAAGCGTCGGAGGTGTCGACCAGTTTGGCGAGGTCCGCGTTGGTCACCACCCGCGTGGGCAGGTAGCCGCCAACTCCCTTAATGACCGTCCTCACCAGACTCAACGTCGCCACCCCTCGCCTTACGCGGCGCCCTCGAGTTCCAACTTGGTATGAAAGCCAGCGACGTCGCTCGCCAGCCGCTTCACCACACTGTTCGAAGCCATGTCATAGGCGAGGTCGATCGCGCTCGCGAAGCCGGTCGCGTCGGTTCCCCCGTGACTTTTGACGACGATGCCGTTGAGCCCAAGGAAGATGCCGCCATTCAACTGGCGCGGATCCATCTTTTCCTTGAGTGCGCGGAACGCGCCCTGCGCCAAGATGGCGCCAAGCCGAGCGAGCAACGATCGCCCCATCGCGGCCCGCAAATACTCGCCGATTTGCTTAGCGGTTCCTTCCGCAGTCTTCAAGGCGATGTTGCCGGTGAAACCGTCGGTTACGACGACGTCAACCACGCCTTTCCCCACATCGTCGCCTTCGACGAAGCCATGATAGCGAATGGGCAGCGGCAACTCTTTCAAAACGGCGGCCGCCTTCCTGATCTCCTCGACGCCCTTCACTTCCTCCACGCCGATATTGAGGAGGCCGACCGAAGGCTTGTCGACGCCGAACAGGGCGCGCGCCATGCCGGCGCCCATCAGCGCGAATTCGACAAGCTGACGGGAATCCGCGCCGACATTGGCGCCCACGTCGAGCACGATGCATTCGCTCTCGATGGTCGGCCAGATCGCGGCGATGGCCGGGCGGTCGACGCCTTCGAGCGTCTTCAGGCAGAACTTGGCCATGACCATCAGCGCGCCGGTATTACCGGCCGATACGGCCGCGTCGGCGCGCCCGTCCTTGACCGCCTCTAGCGCGAGCCACATGCTCGAATGATAGCGGCCCTTGCGCAGCGCCTGGCTCGGCTTTGCGTCCATGGCGATGGCCACATCGGTATGGAGGAGCTCAGCCTTGGCCGCCAGCGCCGGATGGGCGCTTAGTTCTGGCTCGATGATGGCTCGGTCGCCGACCAGCAGAAAGCGCATCTCGGGATGGCGGACCAGCGCAATCGCGGCAGCCGGAATGACCACGCTTGGGCCGTGGTCCCCGCCCATGGCGTCGAGCGCTATGGTGACTGGAGAACCCATATTTTGTGCCGATCAGGAAAGACTTTGCCCATGCCGTGGCCCGGCCGCGGCAACCCCCGGAAATGAAACCCGAATAGACTGAAAAAGGCCGGCAGTGACAACCGGATTTTGGCGCTAGGCTTTCCGCTCCCCCCGCTTCAGGGCCGCAAGGGCCGCAAATGGCCCGCTCTGGGCTTCCTGGGCCTGATTTGGCTCGCCTTGCGACCAATCGAAGCTTACCCCCTCCCGCTTCGGATAAGGATCAAGCGACGTGGCGAGGGTTTCGTACGCGGCCACTCCAAGATCGATCCGCCCACTGACGATTGGCTCCGGCCCATCGAGCAACACCACACTGCCAGGCAACTCGGCGCTGCTCTCTGCGGTCTCCAACAGCGCCTCGGGCCAGAATTCGAGTTCCACCGGCACATCGATCCGCGCATCGACGGGATCGAGCGACACGATGCAGGTCTGCGTGACGTCTGCCTTGAGACGCCCGGTCAGGCGCAAGCGGCCGCTGCCGCCATGCGTAAAACGATATGCGAAGGTCAGTCCTTCAAGCCGCACCAGATCGAGCAGGCGCGCGATGGCGTCCAGCTCGGCCTTGGTGGCAACAATCTCTCCGCTCGCGCTATCGTTGATCTCATCGACCTTGAAGATGCGCGACAGCGGTGCGGGCTCAGCCTCGCTCGTCATGCCAAATCGCTCCCAGCTTCGCTCCGGGGATGGTTCCCCGGAAATCTCACCTCGCCCGCACGCAGCATCGCAAAGTCTTGCGTGCGCAACAGGCTTAGGGTGTCTCCTAGATAGTGTGCCAGACGCCCGGCGACAGCCCCGGAGGGCCCTACTTCGAGTGGCAATGCCTCGGCGATGACGGCGGCAACGGCCGCCTCGCCTTCTGCCTGGGCCTCCGCGTAGGAATGCAGCAAGGTCCCGCTCGAGGCGGCGAGGGCTCTCACCTTTTTTGGGATGCTGAGATCGCCGACGCCGATCTCCCGGAGTACCGTTTCCATGTCCGCACCGAAGCGGTCGACGAGGTCTTGCGCCAGGCTGTCGGCCGCAGGTCCCTCGGCCCTCAGCCGGTTCAACACGGCAAACAACTGGAGCGTCAGCACGACGAAGCGCCCCTGCAGCGTATCCGGCACTCCAACGCCTTGATAAAAAAACGGAAGCCGCGCCTGCGCCACAATCGCGCCATAGAGTTTGGTTGCGCTCGTATCGTCGCGGCGCCAGGCGCTGAGTAAAGACATAGGGTTCAAAGGACGGCCTATTTGGTCTAGCCTTTTGCCACGTTCGACCCGGTCATGCGCGGGGCTTCGCGGTTCCGGTTACGGGATATTTCGAGGGGACGTCCGATTTTGCGCACGCTCAAGCCGGTCTTTGCCGCACGACCGTCTCTTGCCGCGCTGGTGCTTGGCGCCGCCCTGCTTTCGGGCTGCGGCGGCCAGGTCGACCGGCACGGGCATGTGTTCATCGATGTCGACCTCAACCAAGTTCAGCCCGGTATGACGAAGGATCAGGTCGCGACCGTGCTCGGCTCGCCGGACACGACGAGCAATATCGGCGGCGATGCCTATTATTATATCGCCACCACGACCAAGACGGTGGCCTTCTTCAAACCGAAAGAGATCGACCGGCAGGTGGTCGCGGTCTATTTCGACAGAGGCCAGGCTGTCCAGCAGGTCGCCCATTACGGCCTGAAAGATGGCATCGTCGTCAATTACTATAAGGGCGAGACGCCGGCCCGCGGCAAGGATCTCGGCCTGCTCGAGCAAATCTTCGGCAATCTCGCCAATCGCGGCCAGCTCAAGGGGACGGGTGGCGACCGGCCGCAGGTCGGCAGCGGCATCCCCGGCATCTGATCGCCTGAGCTCTTCGCGCCCTTATTGGTGGGCGAGCACCGCGAGCAAGAGCAGCGCGACGATATTGGTGATCTTGATCATCGGATTGACCGCCGGCCCCGCCGTATCCTTGTAGGGATCGCCGACTGTATCGCCGGTCACCGCCGCCTTGTGCGCGTCAGAGCCTTTGCCGCCGTAATGGCCGTCCTCGATATATTTCTTGGCGTTGTCCCAGGCGCCTCCCCCCGCCGTCATCGAGATGGCGACGAACAAGCCGGTAACGATGACGCCGAGCAGCATGGCGCCAAGCGCCGAGAAGGCCGCGCTCTTACCTGCGATCCAATCGATGATGAAGTAGAAGGCGACCGGCGACAGCACCGGCAGCAGCGAGGGGACGATCATTTCCTTGATCGCCGCGCGGGTCAGGAGATCGACCGCGCGCTTATAGTCGGGGCGCTCGGTGCCCTTCATGATGCCGGGCTTCTCCTTGAATTGTCGGCGCACCTCCTCGACGATCGCCGACGCTGCGCGGCCCACCGCCGTCATGGCGATGCCACCAAACAGATAGGGTAGCAATCCGCCAAGGAAGAGACCTACCACCACGTAGGGGTTTGACAGCGAAAAAGTTGGATCGACGCCGCTGAAGTAGGGAAACTTGTCGGCGTTGGCGGAGAAGAATTTCAGGTCCTCGGTATAGGCCGCGAACAGAACCAGCGCGCCGAGCCCAGCCGAGCCGATGGCATAACCCTTGGTTACGGCTTTGGTGGTATTGCCCACCGCGTCGAGCGCGTCGGTCGTCTTGCGGATATCCTTCGGCAGGCCCGCCATCTCGGCGATGCCGCCCGCATTGTCGGTGACCGGGCCGAACGCGTCGAGCGCTACGATCATGCCGGCCAGCGCCAGCATGGTGGTGACGGCGATGGCGATGCCGAACAGGCCGGCAAGCCCGTAGGCGATAATGATGGCCCCCATGATGACAATCGCGGGAAGCGCCGTCGATTCAAGCGAGATCGCCAGGCCCTGGATCACGTTGGTGCCGTGGCCGGTGACAGAGGCCTTGGCAATCGACTGCACCGGGCGGAAGTTCGTGCCGGTATAATACTCGGTGATCACCACGATCAGCGCCGTGACGACGAGGCCAACGGCGCCGCAATAGAACAGCGATTTGCCGGTGAAGCTCACCTCGCCTACCTTCATGGCGGTGTCCATGCCGACGAGCCACGCGGTCAAAGGCCAAAGCAGGATGAGCGACAAGACGCCGGTTGCCAGCACGCCTTTATAGAGCGCGCCCATAATCGATTGGCTCTTGCCGAGCCGAACGAAATACGTGCCGATGATCGAGGTGATGACGCAGATGGCGCCAATCGCGAGCGGGTACAGCATCATCTGCATGACGCGGTCGCCGCCAGCGAAATAGATCGAGGCGAGCACCATGGTGGCCACCACGGTCACCACATAGGTCTCGAACAGATCGGCCGCCATGCCCGCGCAGTCGCCGACATTGTCGCCGACATTGTCGGCGATGGTGGCCGGGTTGCGCGGATCGTCCTCGGGAATGCCGGCTTCGACCTTGCCGACCAGATCGCCGCCGACGTCGGCGCCCTTGGTGAAGATGCCGCCGCCGAGACGGGCGAAGATGGAGATGAGCGAGGCGCCGAAGCCTAGCGAGACCAGCGCGTCGACCACGTCGCGCGAGGCGGGGCTATAACCGACGAACTGCGTGAGAATGAGGAAATAGACCGAGACGCCGAGCAGAGCGAGGCCGGCGACGAGCAGACCGGTGATGGCGCCCGCGCGGAAGGCGAGGCTTAAGCCCTCGGCCAGGCTCTTAGTCGCCGCTTGTGCGGTCCTGACATTGGCGCGGACGGAGACGTTCATGCCGATATAGCCGGCCACCCCCGACAGCACCGCGCCGATGGCGAAGCCGATCGCCTGGGGAATGCCGAGCAGATAGGCAAGGATCAAGAAGATGACGACGCCGACAATGGCAATCGTCGTGTATTGGCGGGCGAGATAGGCTTGCGCGCCTTCCTGAATGGCGGCGGCGATCTCCTGCATGCGCGGCGTGCCGGGGTCGGCGGCGAGAACGGCTCGTGTCGTGTAGACGCCGTAGGCGATCGAGAGCGCTCCGCAAGCGATGATCACATAAAGAACCCAGGTCATGTCGGCTGCCTCTCAAGCATTCGATTGGGATGGGCGGAGACATAAGGCCGCCAGAGCGAGGCACGAGAATCATGCCCCCCGGCCTGAAGCCCCCGAGGAAAGATGCGCGCGGAAAATGCCAAAGTTACAGGGCGGACGCAACAGAGCGTCCAAGTTTCAGGCACTTTTCGTTAAGGCCCTGATCTGACACTAGAAATGGGCGAACCCCGAGCGCCCCAACTCGAGCGAGTTGCCGTCGGGACCCACCACCCTCACCCCGCCAGCGTCCCCCTCGATGCGGCCGATCAAGCTGAGAGTCGCGCCTTTCGCCGCAGCCTCGGCCTCGAAGCCCGCCGCGCTGGCCTCGGGCACAGCCGCCACGATCTCGTAATCATCGCCTGCGGTGAGCAAAGTCTCGAGAAGCTTCGGCTCACGTTGCAGGGCTTTGCGCGCCGCCGACGAGAACGGCACGCGCGCGGTCTCGATCGATGCGCCGACATGGGAGACCTGCGCGAGTTTCTCGACGTCGGCGACAAGTCCGTCCGACACGTCGATCGCGCCCTGCGCGAAGTTGCGTATGAGGAGAGCGAGAGTGCTGCGGGCCTCGGGGCGCCGATAGCGGCCGATGAGAAAGGACGTGTCCGCTTCCGACAAATCCCACGAAGCGGCGAGCGCGGGATCCTTCAGCAGGCGAAGGCCAAGACAGGCGTCGCCGATGCTGCCGCTCACATACAGCCGGTCGCCCGGCTTGGCGCCGAGCCTCAACACGGCATGGCCTTGCGGCACCAGACCGAGCGCGGTGATGGTAATGGTGAGAGGCCCGGGCGTGCGCGTAGTATCGCCGCCGACCAAGCAGATGCCGGCTTGCTCCTGAAGCCGACGCAGGCCCGAAGCGAAGGCCTCGAGCCAGGCGGGTGCGGGCTCGGCGGGAAGCGTTAGAGCCAGGAGATAGACGTAAGGCTTTGCCCCCTTGGCGGCCAGGTCCGACAGGTTTACCGCGAGCGCTTTATGCGCGATCGTCTCCGGAGGGTCGTCGGGCAGAAAATGCACGCCGGCGACGATAGTGTCGCACGAGATGACGATCTCCCGGCTCTCGGGCGGCCTGAGCACGGCGGCATCGTCGCGCAGGGAAAGCGCCGCGGCGTCGTTGGCGAGCGGGGCGAAATAGCGGGCGATCAGCTCGAACTCGCCAAGGTGTCTCCCCTCGACGTGTCCGGCGTCCTTAATCATCGCGCGTCCCTTCGGCAGCGAACTCCTTCGGGCGGGCTTTTCGCGCAATCCCGTCGAGAATGCCGTTCACGACTTTGGGCTCGTCCTCGGCGAAGAAGGCATGCGCGATGTCGACAAATTCCGAGATGGTCACGCGCGCGGGGACATCGCTCCGCTGCAAGATCTCATAGGCCCCGGCGCGAAGGATGGCGCGCAGGATGGAATCGACGCGGGTCAGCCGCCAGCCCTCGGCAAGCTGCTTGTCGATCAGCGGATCGATCTTGAGCTGCTCGCGCACCACGCCATTGACGAGGTCGCGGAAGAAGGCGGCTTCGGCGTCGGCATATTGGCAGCCTTCGATCTCCTGGCCGAGCCGGTGCGCCTCGAACTCGGCGATCACCTCGTTGAGGTCGATGCCGGTCATGTCCATTTGATAGAGCGCCTGCACGGCGGCGAGCCTTGCGGCACTTCGCGATGAAGCGCGGGGTCGCGTCTCGGCTTTCTTGGCCATGGCGGCTAGCGCCGGCTCGCCGAGGAGAAATGCTGCTCCAGCTGCATCAGGGTGAGACAGGCGCGCGCCGCGTCTCCGCCCTTGTTGCGGCCGTCGACGCTCGCCCGCTCCCAGGCCTGCTCGCGGTTCTCGCAGGTGATAATGCCGAAACCGATGGGAACCGCATGCTGCACGGCGAGCTGATGCAGGCCCGCCGCCGACTCGCGCGCCACGATGTCGTAATGGGTGGTCTCGCCGCGGATCACGCAGCCGAGCGCGATGCAGCCGCGGTGCCGCCCGGCGCGGCCGACGAAGCCGTTGGCGAGCGCAAGGCTCAGCGCCAGGGCGATCTCGAGCGAGCCCGGAACGGCGAGCCGCTCATAGGCCATGTTGTGGGAGTCGAGCTCGTCGATCGCGCCACGCGCGAGCTCGTCGGCGATGTCCTCATAGAAGCGCGCCTCGATAATGAGAACCGAACGGGGACCTTTGCGAGCCATGCGCTTAATCCAAGCCCCGGTGGCCGGCCACTTTGAGTCCATAACCTTCGAGTCCGACGATCTTGCGCGCCGGCGAGTTGCTCAACAGCGTCATCTCGCGCACGCCGAGATCGAGCAGGATCTGGGCGCCGATGCCATATTCGATGAGGCGCTGCTGACCCTGGCCGCCTGTCTCCTGCTTGAGCCGCGCCGAGATCGCATCGGGGCGGGATTCACGGATCAGCACGATCACGCCGCGCCCCTCGCGGCCGATGATCTCCATGGCCTTGTGGATCAGCGTCTCCCGATGCGCTCCGGTCGAAACCACGTCGTCGATGGTGTTAAGGGCATGCACGCGCACCAGCACCGGTCCGCCGGAGGCGACATCGCCTTTCACCAGCGCCACATGCTCGGCGGGGTCGACGGTGGTGGCGTAGACCTTGAGGGCGAATTCGCCGCCAAAGGCGCTCTCCACCTTGCTCTCCGCGACCACCTTGACCAGGTGGTCGTAGCGCAGCCGGTAGGCGATCAGGTCGGCGATGGTGCCGATCTTCAGTCCGTGGCGCTGGGCAAACGCGATCAGGTCGGGCAGCCGGGCCATGGTGCCGTCGTCATTCATGATCTCGCAAATCACCCCGGCCGGATAAAGTCCGGCGAGGCGGGCGAGATCGACCGCCGCCTCGGTGTGGCCGGCGCGGATCAGTACGCCGCCATCCTTGGCGACCAGCGGGAAGACATGACCCGGGGTCATGATCTCGCGATAATCCTTGGTCGGATCGATAGCGACGGAAATGGTGTGCGCGCGGTCGTGCGCCGAGATGCCGGTCGAGACCCCTTCCCGCGCCTCGATCGACACGGTGAATGCGGTCGAATGGCGCGCGCGGTTCGAACGCGACATCAACTCGAGATGCAGCTGCTTGGCGCGCTCCGGGGTCAGCGCGAGGCAGATCAGTCCGCGCCCATGCTTGGCCATGAAATTGATGGCGTCGGGCGTCGCCATCTGCGCGGGAATGACGAGGTCGCCCTCGTTCTCGCGCTCCTCGGCGTCGACCAGAATAAACATGCGGCCGTTGCGCGCATCCTCGACCACCTCCTCGATGGAGGAGAGGAACTGATGCTGCCGGGCCTGGCTAACGAGGTTCACGCGATGCGCCTTCCTGCTCTCTCCAGCGCGCGACGTAGCGCGCCAGGAGATCGACTTCAAGGTTTACCAGATCGCCGGGGCCAAGGTCTCCCCATGTGGTATGCGCAAGAGTGTAAGGAATGATGTTCACCCCAAAGCGCGTGTCGTCGACGCTGTTAACGGTAAGCGAGACGCCGTCGAGCGCGACCGATCCCTTCTCGGCGATGAAAGGGGCGAGCGCGTCGGGGCTCTCGATCAGAAACCTGGCGCTGTCGCCGTCCGGCTCGCGCGCCACGATCTTCGCCCGTCCATCGACATGGCCGGTCACGAGATGGCCGCCGAGCTCATCACCGAAGGTCAGCGCCCGCTCGAGATTGATATGGCGGCCCTCGTGCCACGTGTCGAGCGTGGTGCGCGCCAAGGTCTCGTTCGACGCCTCCGCGGCGAACACGACGCCCTTGCGCTTGTCCTTGCCGATGCCGACGATGGTCAGGCAGCAGCCGTCGCAGGCGATGGAGGCGCCCTCTTCAAGGCTTCGCCGCTTGTAGGGGCAGCCGATCAGAAAGACCGACCGCTTCCGCTCAAGCAGCGTTCCTACGCCGCTGACAATGCCAGTGAACATCGACGCACTCGCCGCCACCACGTCATCCGGTCGGGCCCGAACGAGCGGGCTTCAAGCTGCATGAAATGCCCGCTCGTGGTTACGGGATCAAGCCCTTCGCTGACGAACGGCAGGAGCCCGTCCGGACCGGCGGGTTTCGGCCCCTGATAGATCACCGCCTCGTCGATGAGATCGGCGTCGAGCAAGGCGCGCGCGACCTGCGGACCGCCTTCGACGAGCACGCGGGTAATGCCGCGACCGGCGAGCGTTTCCAGCGCGTCGCGCAGGCCGAGCATGCCATGCGCATCGACCGGAACTCCGACAATCTCGGCGCCGCGGTCCTGGAGCGCGTCGGTGTTCGGGTGCTCTTCATCCGCCGCGCAGATCAGCCAGACCGGCACCATCAGATCGTCGAACAGACGCGACTCCGGCGGCGTGCGCAAACGCCGATCGAGCACGACGCGGACCGGCGAGCGGCAGGTCATGCCCGGCAGTCGGCAGGTGAGGCTCGGATTGTCGGCCAAAACAGTTCCGCGTCCGACCAGAATTGCGTCGTGCTTGGCGCGCAACAGATGTCCATGCGCGCGGGCGTCAGGCCCGGTGATCCAGACCGGGGTGCCCTCGCCTTTCGGCAGCCGGCCATCGGCGCCGACCGCGAGCTTCAGCGTCACGGCGGGGCGGCCTTCAGTGACGCGGAGAATGTGACCGAGCGTGACCGCGGCCGCCTCTTCGGCGAGCACGCCCTGCTCGACCTCGATGCCGGCCGACGTCAGCCGTTCGATCCCGCTGCCCGCGGTGCGCGGGTCTGGATCGCGCAGCGCGATCACGGCGCGCGCCGGACCTGCCGCGGCAATGACATCGGCGCAAGCGGGTCCGCGACCGCCCGGATGGGCGCAAGGCTCCAGCGTGACATAGATGGTCGCGCCGCGGGCCCTTGCCCCGGCGCGCTCAAGCGCGATCGCCTCGGCATGCGGACGCCCGCCTGGCGCGGTGGAGCCCCTTCCCAAGATCTCGCCGGACTGCGTCACCACGAGCGAGCCAACCGATGGGTTCGGCCAAGTCAGGCCTAGTCCGCGCCGGGCAAGCTGCAGCGCCTGTGCCATATGGACTTCGTCGGTCGGGTTCATCGCTGTGATGTAGGGTGCACGTTTAGTCTTCGGCAGAGGCCGAAGCCTCACCGGCTGCCGCTTCGTCGTCGTCATCGGTGGCGGCAAGCTCGCCCAGCAGCGCCTCGAAATCCTTGGCCTCGCGGAAATTCTTGTAAACCGAGGCGAAGCGGACATAGGCGACATCGTCAAGCGCCTTCAGGGCCTCCATCACCAGCTTGCCGATGGTCTCGGACTTGATGTCGTTCTCGCCCATATTCTCGAGCCGGCGCACGATGCCGCTGACCATGCGCTCGATCCGCTCCGGATCGACGGGACGCTTCCTGAGCGCGATCTGCACCGAGCGCATCAGCTTGTCGCGGTCGAACGGCATTCTGCGGCCGCTCCGCTTGATGACGGTCAGCTCGCGCAGCTGCACGCGCTCGAAGGTGGTGAAGCGGCCGCCGCAATCGGCGCAGACGCGGCGGCGCCTTATCGTGGTGTGGTCCTCGCTAGGACGCGAGTCTCTTCACTTGCGTGTTGGTGCTGCCGCAATAGGGGCATCGCATGAGCGAACGCCCTCCTCTTTCTCACCGTCACGCTTAAGCCTTACCGGTAGATCGGATAACGCTGGCAAAGCTCGATGGCGCGCTGCTTAACCGACGCCTCAACCTTGCCATTGCCCTCATCGCCGTTGGCCACGAGCCCATCGAGAACTTCGATAATCATGCCGCCGATCTGCTGGAACTCGGCAATGCCGAAGCCGCGGGTGGTTCCCGCCGGCGAGCCGAGGCGGATGCCGGAGGTGATCGCCGGCTTCTCCGGATCGAAGGGGATGCCGTTCTTGTTGCAGGTAATGTTGGCGCGGCCGAGCGCGATCTCGGCGGCCTTGCCGGTCAGCTTCTTGGGCCGGAGGTCGACCAGCATCACATGCGTGTCGGTGCCGCCGGAGACGAGCGCCAGGCCGCCCTTCACCAGCGTCTCGCCGAGCGCCTTGGCGTTGTCGATCACGCCCTTGATGTAGAGCTTGTATTCCGGCCGCAGCGCCTCGCCGAAGGCGACCGCCTTGGCGGCGATGATGTGCATCAGCGGGCCGCCCTGCAGCCCCGGGAACACGGCGGAGTTGATCTTTTTGCCGATCTCCTCGTCATTGGAGAGCACGAGCCCCGCGCGCGGCCCGCGCAGCGTCTTATGCGTGGTGGTGGTGACGACATGGGCGTGCGGCAGCGGGCTCGGATGCAGCCCCGCCGCGACCAGACCGGCGAAATGCGCCATGTCGACCAGGAGATAGGCGCCGACGCTGTCGGCAATCTGACGGAAGCGCGCGAAATCGATGACGCGCGGATAGGCGGAACCGCCGGTGATGACCATGGCTGGCTTGTGCTCCTTCGCCAGCCGCTCGACCTCGTCGTAGTCGATGCGGTGATCGTCGGGACGCACCCCGTATTGCACGGCGTTGAACCATTTGCCGGACATGTTCGGCGGCGCACCGTGGGTGAGATGGCCGCCGGAGGCGAGGCCAAGCCCAAGGATGGTATCGCCGGGCTTCAGCAGCGCCAGCATGACGGACTGGTTCGCCTGGCTGCCGGAATGCGGCTGCACGTTGGCGAAGCTGCAATTGAACAGGCGCTTGGCGCGGTCGATGGCGAGCTGCTCAACCACGTCGACATATTGGCAGCCGCCGTAATAGCGCCGGCCGGGGATAGCCTTCGGCATATTTGTTGGTGAGCAGCGTGCCCGCCGCGTCGAGGACGGCCTGGGAGACGATGTTCTCGGAGGCGATCAACTCGATCTCGTTCTGCTCGCGCTCGGCCTCGTGTTCGACCGCGCTATAGACCTCCGGGTCCGCGTTTTTCAGATGCCTGGTGAAGAAAGCGCTCTCGCGCAACTCGGCGCGTCTTGCATCACTTGCCGTCATGGCTAACTGCTCCTCGAGCTTACATCCGCCCCAGCCGGCCAAGGAAACTTGGCCGCTCGCTTTGCTCCAAAGCGGCGTTTCCTTGGGTATTTGGCTGGCTCTACCACATGTCGCGGACGCGCGCTAGCAACACCCAAGGCGTGGGCGAGGACTTGCCATGATCGGACGAGTTCCGGCGGCCGGGGCTACGCCCCGCCGAGACCTCTGATGACGACGTAGACGCCGACCGCGATGACAAAGCCGGCAAAAGTCACGGAAAGAGCGCGGCGATGCAGCGCAAGCCGCGCATTGGCCTGGGAGCCAATCAGGGTGCCGAGGATGCCCCCTGCAATGACGAGAAGTGCGAGGCGCCAATCGACCATATCCGAGGCGGAATAGCTCAGAGCGGTGGCGGCGCCGAAGGCGGTGACGGCAAACAGCGAGGTTCCGATGG
>CAVVSX010000018.1:0-28271 GCA_963750975.1 uncultured Alphaproteobacteria bacterium
GGCGCGCCCGAAGAGATTCGAACTCCTGACCCCCAGATTCGTAGTCTGGTGCTCTATCCAGCTGAGCTACGGGCGCGTCTTGCCTGCGAGGTGAGGCTAACAGCCTAGCACGAGCAACCGCCTTGGGAAGGCGGCTTTGGTGGCGTGGCTAGGCCGAAACCTACCTAAGCCGTCACTTCGTCAAAGGCAAGGCCAAGCGCTCAGGCGCCGTGCCCGTTCAAGCACGACCACCGCATCGGGGATGGTAACGCGGAAGGTCGCGCCACCCTCGTTCCTAGTGAGGGCGATCTGGCCGCCATGGGCTTGTACCAGTTCCGCAGCAATGGCGAGCCCCAGCCCCGATCCCCCCTTGCGCGCCACGCTCTGGAAGGCCTCGAACAACCGCGCGCGCGCCTTTTCTGACACGCCCGGTCCGGTATCCGCCACCTCGATCACCGTCACCGAGCCTTCCCGCCGCGCCAGCACCATGATCTCGCCAGTGCCCTCGCCTTCGTCGTCGCCCTCCAGCGCCTGCACGGCGTTGCGGCAGAGATTGCTCAACACGCGATAGAGCTGGTCGCGATCGGCATCGACCTCGAGATTCGCGTCGACGTCGACCCGCCAGTCGATTCGATTGGGACGCGGCAGACCCAAACTGTCGCCAATCTCGGCGACCAGGGGGGCGAGCGGGAAGCGCTTGCGCCGCGGCGGTGTCTCCTGCGCCTGGCCGTAGTCGAGGGTGCGGGCGCATAATCTGATGGCGCGGTCGAGCGAGGCGATCAGCTTCGGCACCAAGCGTTGCACGGTGGGGTCCTTCACCGTGATAAGACGGTCGGAGAGAAGCTGCGCGCTCGACAACATGTTGCGCAGGTCGTGGCTGACCTTGCTCACGGCGAGACCGAGCGCGGCGAGCCTCGATTTCTGCGACAGCGTCTCGACCAGTTCATGCTGCATGGCGGAGAGCTCGCGCTCGGCGGTGCCGATCTCGTCGCGGCGCGCCGACGGCTCAATGATCCGCGTTGGGTCCTCGGGCCGCTGGGAGAAGCGCACAATGTTCCAGGTGAGCTTGGTCATGGGCTTCACCAGCAGCGCGTCGAGCGAGAGATAGACGAGCGCCGCGGTGATGATGGAGATGAGGATCGACAGCCCGAGAATGTCGAGACCGTAGCGGATCATCGCCGCCTTCAGCGGCCCCTCGCCCATCACCACCTCGATGAACTCACCCTGCTTATAACCGGGGTCGCCCACCACGCGGATGACGCGGTCATCCGGGTCGACATAGACCATCAACGCATCGGTGATCAGCGTGAGCCAAGACGCCTCGCGCAGGTCGTAGGACGCATCGATGTCGGCCGGCATGTCCATCTCGATGATCAGCACGCGGGCATCGGCATGCCTGACGGCGATCGCCTTCACCTTGGCCCGCTCGAGCAGTTCGTCGCGCAGCGTCGACGGCAATTGGCCGCCGGGCGCGGCTTCTGCCGCAAGCGCGGCGATCTGCGCGGCGGCGAGCCGCTCCATCAGCCATTGGCGACGAAAATTAGAGACCGAGGGCACGAAGACCAGCACCTCGGCCAGCATGACGAACAGGATGGTGAGCAACAGCAGCTTGGCCGACAGTCCCGGCAAATAGCGGGACGGCCTTCCGTTCTGCGAAGCTTTGGCCGAAGCCTCGTCCTTCACAAGCACCACTCTAACCTAAGACACGCGCGGAATGCCGCGCCAGGCCGCTATCCTAAGCGACGCAGGAAACCAATGATGCTACGCAGCCAGCCCTTCGTCAAAGTAGGCAAATAATACGTATAAGCCACCCGTTTGGAGAGCTCGGAAAGGGTCGGATAGGGCAGGACGAGTGAGGTGAGGTCGCCGATCTTGATGTCTCGCGCCATGGCGACCACCCAGAGTTGGAGCAACTCCCCGGCCTCGGCGCCAACGATGGTGCAGCCGAGAATGGTGCCATCGGGCCGCGTGATAACCTTGATGAATCCCTCCGTCTCTCGCTCGCATTGAGCGCGATCGTTTTCGGCGTAGGGCCAGCGATAGATGCGAATGCGCCGATAGCGCTTGCGCGCCTCGGCCTCCGTGAGGCCGACCTGGGCCAACTCGGGGTCGGTATAAACGACGCGCGGGATGATGCCGGCGCTCGCGTCGGGCTTCAACCGGAACAGCGCATTCCTGATAACGATGCCGGCGTGAAAATTGGCGAGGTGGGTGAAGCCGGGGCCGCCGATCACGTCGCCGATGGCGTAGATGCGCCGGTTCGTGGTCTTGAGCTGGTCGTTCACCTTGATGCCTGCGTCGGTATAGGTGACGCCGGCGCGCTCGAGGCTGAGTGACTTGACGTTCGGCTTGCGCCCGGTGGCGACGAGCAGATGCGTGCCCTTGAGGACGGTGGGCTCGCCATTCTCGGTGAAATGCACGCCGATGCCCTGCACCGAGCGCTCGACACTCTCCACCCTCGTATTGGCATGCAGCATGACTTGCGTGTCGGTGAGGCGCTTGATCAGCACCGCGGAGGCCTCAGGGTCCTCGTGCGGGAGAAAGCTGCCGACATCAAACACGCTGACATGGGAGCCAAGCATGCGGTGGGCCTGCGCCAGCTCGAGGCCGACGGGTCCACCGCCGATCACGATGAGATGCTGGATCCGCTCGCTGACGTCGAAGATCGTTTCGTTGGTAAAATAGGGAACCTCGTCGAGCCCGGGAATTGGCGGGATCTGCGGCATCGAGCCGGTGGCGATGACAAATCGCCGCGCGCGAACCAGCACGCGTCCCGCTTCGACCGTGAACTTGTCGAGGAAGTTCGCTTGAGCCTGGATCACGCGCACGCCCAAACCGGTCATGCGCTCGATCGAGTTGTTCGGCGCAATCGCCGCGATCACGCCATGCACATGGTCATGCACGCCGCGATGGTCGATCTGCGCCTCGATGACATCGATGCCGAAATTGGAGGCGGTCCGGACGGCGTCGGCCCGCTTGCCGGCGGCGAGCAGCGCCTTGGAGGGCACACAGCCATAATTGAGACAGTCCCCGCCCATGCGCCCCTTTTCGATGAGCACCACGGGTACGCCAAGCTGGGCCGCCGCCGCCGCTACCGACAGACCCCCTGAGCCCGCGCCGATGACGCAGAGGTCGGGCTTCAGCACCTCTTCCATAGTCGCCTAGTCCCCCATCGCCTTACGCTTCAGGCGCGCGTGCGCCTGAACCATTTGACCGCCACCGGAATCAGCGCCACGACCCCCAGCGCCGCGAGCCCAGCAATCAGCTCCGGCGTCAAAAGCGCGCCCGGATCGAGCGTGTATGAGCAAGACTCTTGGCCTCCCGGTCCCATCTTGGCAAGGCAGGATTGGTGCGCGGCTTGCTGCGCCTCGATAACACTATCAAGGCCGCTGCCAGCCAGGGAAAAGGCAAATGTTCCGGGAATAATGCCAAGGAAGGTGGTGGCGACATAGGTCCAGAAACCTACACCCAGCAGTCCTGGCGCCAAATTGACCAGCCAAAACGGAAAGATCGGCACCAGCCGCAAGAATAGCAGATAGCTAAACGCGTCTTGCCGAAATCCCTCGCGGAATCGGGACAGCAAAGGTCCTGCCCTGGCGGCCAACACGTCGCTCATAGTGATCCTGGCAATGAGAAAGACGATGGTGGCGCCAATGGTGGCGCCGATGACCGAAGCCACGCCCCCGACGAACCAGCCAAACAGAAAGCCGCCGGCCAGGGTGAGAACGGCTCCGCCAGGCAGCGACAGCGCGACGACGACGACGTAAAGCGCGATGAAGCCAAGCAGGCTCATGAGCATGTTGCCGTCGATGTAGCCGCGCAACGCCTCCCGGTTCTCCGCCAAGGCTTGGAGCGTGAGGTAACGCTGCCAGCCCATGGCGAACACAAACCCCGTCGCGGCGAGGAGAAGAAGCAGCGGCCAGAGCCGCTTCAGCCATAAGGCCGCGCTGTGCGTCGAGTCCGAAGCCGTGCTCATGTTGAAAACCACTCCTACTCCCGCGACCGAAGCCGCTAGCTTGGCGCTCGGACGCGGCCAAGGAAATAAGGCTTCGCGCCATTGTGATGCACCGTCACAGGGCGCGAGGCAGAACGACGCACATTGGCGATGGTGCATGCTTCGGAACTTGGCGAGAGGCGCCCGAATGGAGGGGTTGCCCATGATTAACCGGTTTTTGCTGCAAGGCACAACTATTGGCCCAGCGCGGCAGCAAAATCGCGGCCGCGGGGCCCCCGAAGAGCCCGCTCGCGGATTGACTTAGGCCGTCCCCGCACCCTATAAGCCCCGGAATTGCCGCGGTGGAGACGCCGCCGCCCTTAAGGCGTTAACTGCGGCACGATCGAGCCAGGAGACGCTCCCTTGAAACGCACCTATCAACCATCGCGGCTCGTCCGCAAGAAGCGCCACGGCTTTCGCGCACGCATGGCGACGACGGGCGGGCGGAAGGTGCTCGCACGGCGCAGAGCCAAGGGACGCAAGCGTCTGTCGGCGTAAGCCGGCAGGCTCTACCGGTGACGGCGATCGGACGTCTCAAGACCCGCGCGGAGTTCCTGCATGTAAGGGGTGGCGCCCGGCACGTTACGCCTTCGCTCGTGCTCCAGGCGCGCAAACGCAACGGCGAGCCCAACGAGCACCACTTCGCCCGGTTCGGCTTCACCGCGACCAAGGCGCTTGGCGGAGCGGTTCTGCGCAATCGGGCGCGGCGACGGCTGAAGGAAGCCGTGCGACTGGCGGCGCCTGACCGCGCGGTGGAAGGCTATGATTATGTTTTGATCGCCCGGGAGGGCACGGTACAACGACGCTTCACCGATCTGATCAAGGATCTTGAACGGGCACTTGCCAAGGTCCACGAGCCCTCTTCAGCAAAGAAGCGCTAGACGCCGCTAGACCTCACCTGCCTCACTCCCCAAGTAAGCCAGGCGCGGGCCAGAGCTGAAAGCCACAGAACCGAAGGCGATATGGACGAGAACAACCGCAACTTCATCCTGGCCATCGTTCTGTCGATCGGCGTGCTGTTCGCCTGGCAGTTTTTCTTCGTGCCGAAGCATCAGCCGCCGGTGAAGCCGATCGGCGAGCAGACGCAGCCGGTCGAGCCGGGCCCGCCGCAGCCGCAACCGGGCGGAGAGACTACTCCCGGTGGGGCGCCGCAGCCCGCCGCCACCACGGGCGCGACGATGACCCGCGAGGAGGCCCTGGCGCAAAGCCCGCGCATCGCCATCGACACGCCGAGCCTCACGGGCTCGATCGCGCTTAAGGGCGCCCGCATCGACGATCTAACGCTGAAGGACTATCGCGTGACCGTCGAGCCCACGAGCCCGATGGTGATCCTGCTGTCGCCGGCCGGCGGGCCCGACGCCTATTACGCCGAGCACGGCTTTGTCGGCGCCACCGGGGACCAGGACCCGGGGCTGCCCACTGCAGACACGCTGTGGACGGCGCAGACGCAAGGACCGCTGACGCAAAGCTCGCCGGTCAAGCTCACTTACGACAACGGCAAGGGGCTCAAATTCACGCGCACCATCTCGGTCGACGACAAATACATGTTTACCGTCGACGACACGGTGGCCAACACCGGTTCCGAGGCGATCACGCTTTATCCTTACGGTCTCGTCTCGCGTCACGACCGGCCGTTGGTGAAAGGATTCTATATCCTGCATGAAGGCCTGATCGGCGTCGTCGATGATGGCGGTCTCGAACAGATCACCTACCAGAAGGCGATCGACAACCCGCCGGCTACCTTCAAGAGCCAGCATGGCTGGCTCGGCATCACCGACAAATATTGGGCGACCGTGGTCATCCCCGAGCAGGGCAAGGCCTTCGACGCCAAATTCTCCGGCGCCCAAGTCGACGGCCGCGACCGCTTCCAAACCGACTACCTCATGGGGCCGCTTGCAGTCCCCGCCGGCGGGACCGCGGAAGCCAAGGGTCAGGTGTTCGCCGGCGCCAAGGAGGTCAACACCGTCGACGGCTACGCCGAGAAGTACGGCATCCCGAAATTCGACCTCCTGATCGACTGGGGCTGGTTCTATTTCCTCACCAAACCGCTCTTCTTCGCGCTCGACTACATCTACAAGCTGGTCGGCAATTTCGGCATCGCCATCCTCATCATCACGCTCTGCATCAAGCTCGTGCTGTTCCCGCTCGCCAACAAGTCCTACGTGTCGATGAGCAAGATGAAGCTGCTCGCGCCGGAGATGCAGCGCATCAAGGAGCGCTACGGTGACGATCGCGCGCGCCAGCAGCAGGCGATGATGGAGCTCTACAAGAAGGAGAAGGTGAACCCGGCCTCCGGCTGTTTGCCGATCCTGGTGCAGATCCCGATCTTCTTTGCGCTCTACAAGGTGCTGTTCGTCACCATCGAGATGCGGCACGCGCCGTTCTTCGGCTGGATCAAGGACCTTTCGGCGCCGGACCCGACCAACCTGTTCACTCTGTTCGGGCTGATCCCCTGGGACCCGCCGCATTTCCTGATGATCGGCATTTGGCCGCTGATTATGGGCGTGACCATGTGGGTGCAGATGAAGCTGAACCCGGCGCCCCCTGACCCCGTTCAGCAAAAGATATTCTCCTGGATGCCGGTATTCTTCACCTTCCTGCTCGCCTCCTTCCCGGCCGGGCTGGTGATCTACTGGGCGTGGAACAACACGCTGTCGGTGATCCAGCAATCGGTGATCATGGCGCGCCAGGGCGTGGAGATTCCGCTGCTTGAAAATCTCGGGTTGAAGAAAGGCAAGAAGAGCGCCAAGGCCGACGAGGATAAGCCCCGGAACGTCAAAGACGAGAAGCGCGCCAAGGCCGCGCTGAAGAGCGACAAAGGCGGTCCCAAGGCGAACAAGGCTTCGGCGGAAGCGGACGAGGCAGAGGACGCCGACGTCGACGGCAAGAGCTAGTGGTCGCGGCTTCTGAATTCACCAAGGCCGACATTGCGCGCGGCAAGGCGCTGTTCAAAGAGCCCTGCACCTTCGTCAAAGGCGTGGTGAGCATCGACGATCTGCCGAAGGACGGACGGCCCGAGATCGCCTTCGCCGGGCGCTCCAATGTCGGCAAGTCGAGCCTGATCAATGCGGTGACGGGACGGACGAGCCTCGCGCGGGTCTCGGTGACGCCGGGGCGCACGCGCGAACTGAACTTCTTCACGCTCGGCAAGACCGGCGGCCCTTACCTGGTCGACATGCCTGGCTACGGCTATGCGCGGGCCTCGAAGGCGGCGGTGAAAGGCTGGACGCGGCTCATCCGCGATTATCTGCGCGGGCGGCGCGAGCTGAAGCGCGTGTTCCTGCTGATCGACGCTAGGCACGGCATCAAGGCCAATGACGAGGAGACGATGAAGCTGCTCGACGAGGCCGCCGTCTCTTACCAGGTGGTGCTGACCAAGGCGGACAAGCCGAAGACCTCGGAGCTCGAGGCATTGATGGAGAAGGTCACGCAAACGCTGGCGAAGCACCCGGCGTCCTTTCCGCAGATCCTCACCACCTCCTCCCGCAGAGGATCAGGCATCGAGGAGCTGCGCGCGGCGGTCGCCAGACTTCTCGCCGACTAGCTGGCAAACCGCGCCCAGAGCGCCGCGATCCAGACCAGAGCGCCGAGAGCCAGCGCGAAGAACACCCCGGCGGATGCGAGGTCCTTGGTGATGCGGATCGCCTCATGCCGGTCGGGGTGGATGTGATTGCAGAGCCGCTCGATCGCCGTGTTGAGGAACTCGATCGACAGCACGAACAGCAGGCTGGCAACCAGCGCCACCCAGGTCCACACATCACGCGCGATGAAGAAGGAAAGGGGCAGCAGGAGACAGGCGATCGCCACTTCCTGTTTGATCGCCGATTCGGTGGTGAACCCTTCTTGCAGGCCGCGGATTGAGTTTAAGAAGGCGGCCCCGATCCGCGCCAGCCCCCCTCGCCCCGGAAGCGCCGACCTCGCGGGGGGGAGACCGTTGCCGGCGGCCTCCGGATGCTGTTTCTCGGCATGCGTTCGCCGGATCGAATTGGGCTTCATGACAGGACGTATAATCGAGCGGCAATGCTCTGGATAGATCGGGCTTATGCTTGTACCCCCTGCCCTCGCGCCGCTATAAGCGCCGGGTGAGCAAGACCAAACCATCCCCGGTAAAGTCGAAGCAGCAGGCGGCCCCCAAGTCAGGCTCAAAGCCGGCCGCGATCCAGGCCACGGCCGATATCCTCGCCACCGTGCATGCCAAGGCGAAGGTGCTGTCCGAGGCGCTGCCCTACATGCAGCGCTACGACCGGAAAACGGTCGTGGTGAAATATGGCGGCCACGCCATGGGCGACCCTTCGCTTGCCGCCAACTTCGCCCGCGACATCGTTCTGATCAAGCAGTCCGGGGTGAACCCCGTCGTGGTGCACGGCGGCGGCCCACAGATCGGCTTGCTGCTGGAGCGGCTCAATATCAAAAGCGAGTTCAAAGGCGGCCTGCGCGTCACCGACCGCGAGACGGTCGAGGTGGTCGAGATGGTGCTGGCCGGCTCGGTCAACAAGGAGATCGTCAC
This sequence comes from uncultured Alphaproteobacteria bacterium, assembly GCA_963750975.1. Taxonomy (GTDB): domain Bacteria; phylum Pseudomonadota; class Alphaproteobacteria; order Rhizobiales; family Methyloligellaceae; genus Methyloceanibacter. The sequence goes on from CAVVSX010000018.1 coordinate 8,481, forward strand.
CGCCATCAACAGCCAAGGCGGCAAGGCGGTCGGCATTTCCGGCAAGGACGCCAATCTGATGCGGGCCAAGCGGCTTGAGCGGCGCTGGCGCGATCCCGGCTCGGACATCGAGCAGATCGCCGATCTTGGCTTCGTCGGCGATCCCGTGGCGGTCGATCCGCATATCATCGACGTGATCATCAATTCCGACCTGATCCCGGTCGTGGCGCCGATCGGCGTCGGACCTGACGGCGAGACGCTCAACATCAACGCCGACACGTTCGCGGCGGCGCTCGCCTCGGCCCTGAAGGCGAAGCGGCTTTTGCTGCTGACCGACGTGGAAGGCGTGCTCGACAAGAACGGTCAGTTGATCAAGTCGCTGACCACGATAGAGGCGCAAGCCCTGATTGACGACGGCACGATCTCCGGCGGCATGATCCCCAAGATCGAAAGCTGCATCGACGTGATCGCCGAAGGCGTCGAGGGCGTGGTGATCATCAACGGCAAGGTGCCACATGCCGTGTTACTCGAATTGTTCACCGAGCATGGCGCGGGAACCCTGATCGAGCGGCGCCGACCGCGGTCGAGGGGAAGGTGACACGGATGAGCGACACTGCGACGCGCGCCAGAGGTTTCGATCACGTCGAGGCATGGGTGTTCGATCTCGACAACACGCTCTATCCGGCCGACTGCAATCTGTTCGCCCAGATCGACCGGCGCATGGGCGAGTTCATCCAAAACAGTTTCGGCATTCCGCTCGCAGAGGCGCAGAAGCTGCGCGAGACGTATTACTACGAGCACGGCACGACGCTTGCCGGCCTTGTGCTGCTGCACGGCACCTCGCCCGGCGCCTTTCTCGACTATGTGCATGATATCGATCTGTCGGCCGTCCTCCCCTCGCCCGAACTGGCGGCGGCGCTTCACGCTCTCCCGGGGCGCAAGTTCATCTTCACCAACGGCTCGCGCAAGCACGCGGAGGCGGTGATGGCGCGGCTCGGCGTATCCGGCCATTTCGAAGACATTTGCGACATCCACGCACTCGAATACATCCATCCCAAGCCAATGCGCGAAGCCTATGAGCGCTTCTCGCGGGCGCATGGCGTGGTGCCGCATCAGGCCGCCATGTTCGACGACCTGCCGCATAATCTCGAGACCGCGCATCAGATCGGCATGACCACGGTTCTGGTGCACGGACTGACCGAGCATCCCGAGCATCAGGCGATGGCGGGATGGACCGAGCTGCCGGCGCATATTCACCACCGCACCTGCGCGCTGGCCCCGTTTCTCGCCGAGATCGGCACGGCGCTGGCGGAGAGCCAGAGCGCGCCGAGCGTTGCCGATCTCACCGTTCCGCCCCGTTCCGCCAAATTGAGTTTCGCCTGAGCCCATGACCCACGACCACCTCAAGACCTTCATCGACAGCGCCTATGAGCACGCCGTCGAGATCACGCCGGAAACCAAGGGCGTGGTGCGCGACGCGGTGGAGGAGGTGCTCGACCTCCTCGACAAAGGCGAGCTCAGGATCGCGGAGAAGCAGGACGGCGGCTGGGTGGTGCATCAATGGCTGAAGAAGGCGATCCTGCTTTCCTTCCGCCTGCACGAGCCGCACCGGATCGAGGGCGGCCCCGACGGCTCATCCTGGTGGGACAAGGTGCCGACCAAATTCGCCAAGTGGAAGGCGAAGGACTTCAAGGAAGCAGGCTTCCGCGCCGTTCCGGGATCGGTGGTGCGCCGCTCGGCCTATATCGCGCCCGGCGTCGTGCTGATGCCGTGTTTCGTCAATCTCGGCGCCCGGGTCGAGTCCGGCACCATGATCGACACTTGGGCGACGGTCGGCTCTTGCGCGCAGATCGGCCGCAACGTGCATGTCTCCGGCGGGGCCGGCATCGGCGGGGTGCTCGAGCCGATCCAGGCCAACCCGGTGATCATCGAGGACAATTGCTTCATCGGCGCGCGCGCCGAGGTCGCTGAGGGCGTGATCGTCGGCGAGGGCTCCGTGCTCTCCATGGGCGTCTATCTCGGCCAGTCGACCAAGATCATCGACCGCGCCACCGGCGTGGTGCATCAAGGCCGGGTGCCGCCTTATTCGGTGGTGGTCTCCGGCGCTATGCCCGGCAAGCCGCTTCCCGGCGGGACGCCTGGCCCGTCGCTCTACTGCGCGGTCATCGTCAAGACTGTGGACGAGCGCACCCGCGCCAAGACTTCGATCAATGAGTTGCTGCGTGATTAGTCGGCCGTGAGGACAAAGCGAGAGACCGGCATTGCGCTCCGCGCGACGAAACCAGTGATCTAGCCAATGGATTTCAACGCGCTTCTCCTTTCCGTCCATGGACGTATCGGCCGAGCGAGCTATTGGCTTGGCACGCTCATTCTCGCGGCCGTCAGCGTCGTCGTGATTGGCATCGCGATTGCCCTGGAGGGCATTTCGGATGAAGCCGTGGTGGCCAGCATGGCCGCCGGTCTGGCCATTGCCTATCCGACCTATGCCCTGATGGCCAAACGGTTCCAAGACCGCGGCAAGCCCGGAACCACGGCCCTGTTCGGCCTCGTGCCGATTTATGGCATCAATCTGCTCCAGAGCTTCGGCGTCATCGACCCCTTCGATCCGACGCCGCTCTACCATGTGCTCAACTATGCCGCGATCGGCCTCAGCCTATGGCTCCTGATCGAGCTCGGCTTTCTCAAAGGCACGCAAGGTCCCAACCGCTACGGCCCCGATCCGCTCGGCAAGCGTCAAGCCGACGCGACGCTCTAACGTCACACCTGCATTAACGAGACAGTCGTGCCGGCTGTTCCGCTCACCCCGCCGTTCGGCTAAAGTCCACCCAAAGCGTCAGGAACTAAAGCCGTGCCGACTATCATCCTTTCCTATCGCCGGGAGGATACCGCGTGGATCGCCGGGCGCGTCCATGATCGGCTCAAGGATCATTTCGGTGAAGACAATGTCTTCATGGACATCGACTCGATCCCCTTCGGTCTCGACTTCCGCGAGCACATCCAGGACTCGCTCGATCGCTGCGATATTCTTGTCGCCATTATCGGGCCGCGCTGGGCCACGCCCGACGAAGGCGGCAAGCTCAGATTGACCGACGAGACCGACTGGGTGCGCATCGAGATCGAGGCGGCGCTGGCCAAGAAGATTCCGGTGATCCCCGTGCTGATCGACGGCACGACGTTACCGGCTCCAGCGGATCTTCCAGAGGGCTTGCGCAATCTTGCCTTCCGTCAGGCGGCCCCGGTGGACAGCGCCCGCGATTTCCACCCGCATATGGACCGCCTGATCAAGGCGATGGACCGGCTGCTCGATCAACGCAAAACGAAGACGGAAGAAAAAGCGGAAGAGCGGCGCGTCGAGGAAACAGACAACAAGACCCCGCCACCCCGCCGCGGCGAGAAGAAGGTACCCGACCCGAGCGATGAGAGCGCCGGCAAGAAAAAGGACCCGGGGGCAACAGGCACCGCGACCAAAATCGGCCCGGATGTGGACCCCAAGGGGACATCATCCAGAGCGAGTCTTCGCAAAGTCGGCCGTCTCCTGTTCTCCATGCAGGGTCGGATTTCCCGCACGCCGTTTTGGGTCGTCGTTCTTGTGAGCTACCCGCTGATGATGGCTGCGGCGCTCGCATTCGCTCTCCTGTTCGAGGCCTTCTCCGCCACGCCGCTCCGCGACATGCCGGCCATCAGCTTTCTCGCGGTGTTCCTGTGGCTCTGGATTATTGCGGCGGTCGGCATCAAACGCCTGCATGATCGCGATCGGCCAGGATACTTGATCGCGATACCGATTATTCTCGGATCGATCCTCGCCGTCGTGATTGCCGCCGCCAACAACAGCGCCGCCGCGATCTTGCCGGCCGCCGGCTTCGTGGCTTTGTTAGCGCTGGTGCCGCTCGGCTTCCTCAAGGGCACCCCTGGGCCGAACCGCTACGGCCCCGATCCGTTGGAAACAAAAGCCGACGCCGCTGCCTAACACCGCGCTGGACCCGGCTTCCGCTCTGCACAACACTTATCCCCTTTCGCAAAGCGGGGGTTCGGCCTTACAAGAGACCAGGCCGGCTGGAAGAGCGGCCGCAAAGGGAGGGGGAACGATGAATTTGGACTATCAATATCTCTTCACGTCGTTCGAAGGGCGCATCAACCGGGCCAAATACTGGGCGGGAACCATCATTCTTGCCGTTATCAGCATCGTCCTGGGGTTTGTGATCGGCGCCATCTTCGGAGCCTCGACCTTCGGAGCCATCCTCATCGTTCTCATCACGCTCGCGTTGTTCTATCCGGGTTACGCGGTGGCAGCTAAGCGCTTTCAGGACCGCGACAAGCCGGGCATCACCGCCCTTTACGGCCTGGTTCCGGTGCTGATCGCAAGCCTGCTCCAGGCCTTCGGCCTCACCGGCACGCCGCAAGAGCCGAACGCGCTCGGCTGGATCTGCACCCTCGTCACCATGGGCGTGGGCCTATGGTTCCTCATCGAGCTTGGCATCCTCAAGGGTACGCCGGGACCCAATCGCTTCGGCGGCGATCCCCTGGCTGCCGTAAGGTAGACCCTGCACCGGCGATGACCGCATGACCGCGCTCGGCGATAAGGCCGTTCAGATCACCCAGAGCCTGATCCGCTGCGAAAGCGTAACTCCGGTCGACGCCGGCGCGCTCGACGTGTTGATCCAGGGGCTGAAGCCCGGGCGCTTCACCTTCTGGCGCCTCAATTTCAAGGACGAGAATACTCCGCCGGTCGACAATCTCTATGCCCGCGTCGGCGAAGGGCCGCCGCATCTCTGTTTCGCCGGCCATGTCGATGTCGTGCCGCCGGGGGAAGCCAAGCTCTGGACCCACCCGCCCTTCGCCGCGGATATTGCCGGCGGCCTGCTCTACGGCAGGGGCGCCGCCGACATGAAGGGCGCGATCGCCTGCTTCACCGCCGCGGCCCTCGATTATGTCAAGGCGCGCGGGCGGGAGATCGACGGCTCGATCTCGCTGCTCATCACCGGCGATGAGGAAGGGCCCTCGATCAACGGCACGCGCAAGGTGCTCGCCTGGATGAAGGAGCAAGGCGAGCGCCCGGATCATTGCATCGTCGGCGAGCCGACCAACGCCAAGCGAATCGGCGAGTCGATCAAGATCGGCCGGCGCGGAAGCCTGAACGGCCGGCTGAAGGTGGGGGGAACGCAAGGCCATGTCGCCTACCCGCATCTCGCCGACAACCCGATCAAGGGTCTGGTGAAGATCCTGGCCCGTCTTTACGAATCCCCGCTCGATTACGGCAGCGCGCATTTCTCGCCGTCAAATCTCGAGGTGACGAGCGTCGATGTCGGCAATCCCACGGTGAACGTGATCCCCGCCTTCGCCGAGGCAAAGTTCAACGTCCGCTTCAATGATCGGCATTCGGTCGAGTCGTTGAAGGCGCTGATCGCCGAACAGGCCACGCTCGCGCTCAGCGACACGGACCTCACCGTCACCCTCGACTTCGATCCACCGAGCGATTCCTTCCTCACCGCGCCGGGGCCGCTCGATGCGCTGTTGAGCGAGGCGATCCGCGAGGTGACCGGGCTCACGCCGTCGCTGGCGACGGACGGCGGAACATCGGATGCCCGCTTCATCAAGGAATATTGCCCGGTCGTCGAGTTCGGGCTGTCCAACGCCACGATCCACAAGGTGGACGAGAACGTGCCCATCGCCGATCTCGAGCAGCTGACCGCCGTCTACCGGCGCTTCATCGAGCTGTATTTCACCACCTTCGGTGGAGCCGATGCCGGGTGATCCCCGGCCGATCGGGGTATTCGACTCCGGCATGGGTGGGCTGACGGTGCTGCGTGCGCTGGTGGCACGGCTTCCCCGCGAGCGCTTCGTCTATCTTGGCGACACCGCGCGACTGCCTTACGGCACCAAGAGCGCCGAGACGGTGCAGGCCTACGCGCTTCAGGCGACGGGGCTGTTGCTCGACCAGGGCGTGAAGATGCTGGTGATCGCCTGCAACACGGCGTCATCGGTGGCGCTCTATCTTTTGGAAGAGGCCTGGCAGAAAATCCCGGTGATCGGCGTGATCGAGCCAGGCGCGCGAGCCGGCGTCGCCGCCACGCGCAATCGCCGCATCGCCGTGATCGGGACCGAGGGCACCGTCAAAGGCGGCGCCTATGCGCGCGCCATCCGCAAGCTGATGCGCGACGCCGAGATCGTGCAGCAGCCCTGCCAGGTGTTCGTGGCGCTGGCCGAGGAAGGCTGGACGGATTCGCCGGCCACGCATGCGGCGGCGGAGCATTACCTCGGGCCGCTGTTCAGCAGACCTTCGGCCCCCGATACGCTGGTGCTCGGCTGCACGCATTTTCCGGTGCTCGCCGATGTCATCCGCAAGACCATCGGCGAGGCCGTGGCGCTGGTCAATTCGGCCGAGACCACGGCGCAGGCCGTGGCGGAAGCGCTCGCCCGCGTGGGAATTGAAAGCGGCGACGAAACCGGCGGGGACAAGGCTCGCTTCTTCGCCACCGACTCGCCTGAGCGTTTCGCCCGCGTGGGCGCGATTTTTTTTGGCCGGTCGATCGATGTCGCCGCGGTCGAGCTGGTCGACCTCCGCGCCTGAACATCAAACCATCGGCGGTGGCTCATTGTCGGGAAGTGCCGCCGAATCGTCGGTCGGGTCGGGCTGTTCCAGATTCGGCGGCGCCTTGGTATCAGCGGCGACTGTGACCTCCCGCAGCAGGCTCATAAGCCAGGGCCATCCGAGCAGCATGAGCACCATCGCGCTGTAGACCAGCGTGCCGATGACGAACAGGAGCGCGAGCATGGTCTCCTCGCGGAACACCTTCATCCCTGACAGCGCCTGCTCGAATCCATAGGCCCCGGCGAGCAGCGCGACCGCAAGTGCCGCGCCCGAAGCTAGCAGCTTCGCCACCGGTCTGCCGATGGCCGCGCCCGACACGGCGAAGCCTTGGCGGCGGGCGAACACCGCGAGCAGGCTCAGATTGATCCAGGCGCCGACGCTGGTCGCGAGCGCCAGACCGACCTGCGCCAGATGCCCCATGAGCAGCACCTTCAACAGGATGTTGATGGCAGCGGCCAGCAGCGCGGCCTTGACCGGCGTTGCGGTGTCGCCGCGCGCATAGAAGGGCGCGGTGAAACTCCGCATCAGCACGAAGGGCAGCAGGCCGAACGAATAGGCTGCGAGCGTGGCGCCCGCAGCCGCCGCGTCGTGCACGGTGAAAGCGCCGCGCGTAAACAACGCGCGCATGATGAGATCGGGAATGACGATGGAGGCCACGGCGCAAGGAATGGTGAGGAGCAGCGCGAGCTGGATGCCGCGAGCTTGCGCAGAAGCCGCACCCTTCTCGTCGCCCGACGCGAGTCGCCGCGACATTTCTGGCAGCAACACCGTGCCCACGGCGATGCCGACCACGCCGATGGGAAGCTGGTTGATGCGGTCGGCGTAATAGAGCGCCGACAAAGCGCCGGTCGGCAGGAAGGAGGCGATCAGCGTGTCGGCGAACAGTGCAAGCTGCACGCCGCCGGCGCCGATGATGGCGGGCCCCAGCGCTTTGAGAAAGCGCCGCGTGGGTTCGTCCATCCGGGGCATGCGGAGCCTGATGCCGATCCCATGCGTCTCGGCGTCGAAGCCGACAACGAGCGCAATGATCACGCCAGCGGCAAGCACGCCCCAGGCGGCGGCGTGGCCGGCGTCCGAGAAAAAGGGTGCGAGCAGCAGCGTGGTGACGATCGACAGGTTGAGAAGAATCGGTGCGCCGGCAGCAGCGGCAAAGCGATTATTGGCATTGAGGATGCCGGCGAACAGCGTCTCGATCGACACGAGCGCGAGATAGGGGAAGGTGATGCGGGTCAGCGCCACGGCGAGATCGAACCGGACCGGATCGTCGGCGAAACCCGGCGCGAGCAGGCTGACCACCTCTGGCGTGAAAACCAGCGCAAGCGCCAGCAGCACCAGATTGATGGCGATCAGCGCCGCAGCGATCTGATCGGCGAACAGCTTGGCGGCGGGAAGCCCTGCCTGCTCCAAGGTGCGCGCATAGGCCGGAACGAAGGCCGCGGCAAAGGCGCCTTCGGCGAAGATGGCGCGGAAATGGTTGGGCAGCCGGAACGCGACGAAGAACGCATCGGCCAACGGCCCGGCGCCCAACACCGCAGCCATGACCACGTCGCGAATGAAGCCGGTGAGGCGCGAGACGAGGGTGAGCCCGCCGACCGTGGCAATGCGTCTGATCATGCTGAAAAGCCCCGAAATGCGCGCGGGAACCGCCACGCGCGCGGCGCATTCCCTTGGAAACAGCGAGAGTTGGGCAGGATCGGGCTCCCCGTGCCAGGTCGGGTTAAGCTCCTAGCCCAGGGGCCCCGCCCTGTCCATGCGGCAGCCTGGGCCGCTACTGCCCGGCCTTGAAATAGAGGGCTTCGGCCGGCAGCGCGCCATAGGTAAAGGGGATCTGCTGCCCGCCGGTGCGGGTCTTCACATCGTCATGCACGCGGCGGAACAGCATATTGATCTCGAGTCCCGGCTCGTCGAGATATTTGAGCAGGCTCTCGGCGAACGGGCTGTTCGAGCCATCGCCATCCTGCGCCACCTGGCCGTCCTTGGCGGAATAGGCGACGAGCACACCGGCTTCCGGCTCGATGCGCGCGAGCCCGCGGCCGACCGAGCGGGTTGTGCCGGCGCTCGCCATCTTCACGGCGAACGGGTTCTCACGGCAGGCATCGAGAATGACAAGCCGAAGCTTCTTGGCCCCTTCCACCTTGGCGAGCACCCGGTCGAGCGGCATAGCCTCGTCGTCGACATGGGTCGAAGAGGCGAGTTCGGCATCGACCGGAATGAGATAATTGACGCCGCCCACCTCGATGCCGTGACCGGCGTAATAAACGACCGCCCAGTCGGCGCTCGGCGCACGGTCGCCGAACGCCTTCAGCTCCTTGGTCAGGCCGGCGAGGTTAAGGTCGTGCCTCTCGGTCACCTCGAAACCGAGCCGCTGCAAGCTGGCGGCGACCGCGCTTGCGTCACTGTCGGCATTCTTCAGCGCCTTGACGTTGGCGTAGGCGCCATTGCCAATCACCAGCGCGATCCGCTTCTCGGCGACCGCAGCCTCCTTGGGCTTGTCCGGCGCGCGGTCGGGTGACGCGCCGGCCACGGCCGGAGCGGCGCTTGGCGCGGAACCGGCGAGCGCGGTCAGATGTTGCAATGCCGCCGCCTTCGCCGTGTCGTCGTAAAACTGGCGGCTCTTCAGCGACAACGCCTTGCGGTAGTCGGCAATGGCCTTGTCGCGATCGCCTTGCAGCTCGTAGGCGCGGCCGCGATCGGCATAAGCGCCGGCAAGTTCGGGATCGATGCCGAGGGCGCGGTCGTAATCGGCGAACGCGGCGTCGAGCTGGCCCTTGTTCATGTAGATCCAGGCGCGGGTATGCAGCGCGTTCGGCTCGTCCTTCAGCAGCAGCACCGCGCGTTCGGAGTCATCGAGCGCCTTGTCGAGCTCGCCCTTCTGCGCATAGCCCCAGGCGCGGCCGTTCAGCGCCCTGCCCTCGTCCGGCGCGACGGCCAGGATCTTGTTGTAGGCGGCGATCGACTCGTCGAGTTCACCCTTGTCGTCGAGAACCGCGGCGCGGTCGAGCCTCGGGTCGAGATTGTCTGGGTCGAGGCTGACCGCCTGATCGAGATCGGCAAGCGCCTTGTCGAGATTACCCTTCAGCCAATAGGCCCAGCCGCGATTCTGCCAGGCGTGGACGTGGTCCGGCTTGATGTGGATGGCCTCGGTGAAATCGGCGATGGCCCGGTCATATTGCTCGATCTTGATCAGCGACCAGCCGCGATCGTTGAGATTGTCGGGATTGCCCGGCGCCAGCCGGATCGCTTCGCTGTATTCGGCGACGGCATCTTCATGTTTGTCGCGCTGCGCCAATACCCAACCGCGATTGGCGTGACCGAGCGCGTAATCGGGCTTCAGCGCGATCGCCTTGTCGAAATCGGCGAGCGCCTTGTCAAGATCGCCGAGTTCAGCGTAGGAGCTGCCGCGATCGTTGTAGAGATCGTGATTGTCCTTATCCAGCCCGACCGCGCGATTGTAATCGTTGAGCGCGCGCGCATGGTCCTGCTTGGCGGCATAGGTCCAGCCACGGTCGTAATAGATGTTGGCGTAGTCCGGCTTGAGCTTGAGGGTTTGATTGTAGTCGTCGATGGCGAGGTCGAATTCGCCGCTCTGCGCATAGGAGTAGCCGCGGTTGCGGTAGGCGGCGGGGTCGGAGGCGTTCAGCTTGATCGACTGGTTGAATTCGGTGATCGCCTTGGCATGGTCGCCCTTGTTCTGATAGGCGATGCCGCGATTGAAATAGGCGATGGCGAGATTGTTCTTGGTGTCCAGGCCGCGGCCGATGATCTTGCTACAGCCGGCGAGGCTGACGTCGGCGTCGCTGGAAATGCAGTCGTCCCAGTCCTTCTTGGATTCGGCCAGCGCGGCCTGCGACAGGCCGAGAGCGGCTACGAAACAGAGGGCGGCGGCACGCAACTGACGTCTCCGTCGTGCATAGAGTTGGCCGATCTTAGCCCGATCCCGGCGCCGTGCGAAGCGGCGCCACGCTTGCTTCAGTAATCGACCTTCACAAGGTAAAGGCCGCAAGCCGGCGCCACGGGCCCACAAGCGGCGCGATCGCACGCTTGCAGGGCTTTCTCCAGGTCGTGCGCGGTCCATCGCCCCTCGCCGACCAGCTTCAGCGAGCCGACCATGGAGCGCACCTGGTTGTGTAGGAAGGAGCGGGCGGACGCCTCGATCCTGATCTCATCGCCCGCGCGGGTGACGGCAAGGCGGTCGAGCGTTTTCACCGGCGAGGCGGCTTGGCATTCCGAGGAGCGGAAGGTGGTGAAGTCGTGATGGCCGACGAGCGCCTGCGCCGCGTCATGCATGGCGCCGGCGTCGAGCGCATGCAGCACGTGCCAGGCGCGGTTGCGATCGAGCGCAAGGGGACTGCGGCGGGTGACGATGCGGTAGAGATAATGCCGCGCGGTCGCCGAGAAGCGGGCATCGAAGCTCTCCGGCGCTAGCTCGCACGACAGCACGCTGATGGGATCTGGTCGAAGTTGCGCGTTCAGCGCGTCGCGCACTTTGTCCGGCGCCCAGTCCTTGGCGAGATCGAAATGCGCCACTTGGCCTAGAGCATGCACGCCGGCATCGGTGCGCCCGGCCCCGCGCGGGACGGTCTCCTCGCCGCAGAAAGCGTTGATCGCCTCGGCAAGACGGCCTTGCACCGACAGGCCGTTTTCCTGGAGCTGCCAGCCGACAAACGGCGTGCCATCATATTCGAGCGTCAGCTTGTAACGTGGCATGGCAGGATCAGCCGAGCTTCGTGCCGGCGTCCAGGGGAACGCCGCGCAGGAAGTTCTCCGAGCGCATCGGCTTCTTGCCGGCGCGCTGGACTTCCGTGAGGCGGACGGCGCCCTCGCCGCAGGCAATGGTCAAATAATCGTCGAGCACGATACCCGGCGCGCCCGAGACCTCCGCAAGGGTTGAGCGGAGCGCCTTGATCCGCTCATTCTTTCCGTTGATGCCGACCTCGAACCAGGCACCGGGATAAGGCGACAGGCCGCGGATCATGTCGTGAACCTCGGGCGCCGGCCGCGACCAGTCGATGCGCGTCTCGCCAGGTCCGATTTTCTCGGCGTAGGTGACGCCATCCTCAGCTTGCGGCCGGCAATCGAGCCGACCGCGATCGAGGGCGGACAGGGCATGCACCAGAAGCGTGGCGCCGCTTGCCGCGAGCGCGTCATGCAATTCGCCGGCCGTCATGTCGCGGCCGATGGCGACGCGGGCTTTCAGGCAAACCGGGCCGGTGTCGAGGCCTTGGTCGAGCCGCATGATCGACACGCCGCTCTCCCCGTCGCCGGCCATGATGGCGCGGTTGATGGGCGCCGCGCCTCGCCAGCGCGGCAGCAGCGAGGCATGCAGATTGAAGGCGCCGTGACGCGTGCCGGCGAGAATTGGTTGCGGCAGGATGATTCCGTAGGCCACGACCACGGCGGCATCGGCGTCGAGCGCGACGAAGCGCTCTTGCTCCTCCTGGCTCTTCAGCCGCGCCGGCGAGCGCACGGCCAGACCCGCTTGTTCAGCTGCCTGCTGCACCGGCGATTTCCGCCGATTGAGCCCGCGTCCGGCTTGGCGCGGGGGCTGGGTGTAGACCGCCACGACCTTATGGCCCGCAGCGCAGATGGCGCGCAGCGAGGGCACCGCAAAGCCGGGCGTTCCCATGAAGATGATGCGCATCGGCGCCATTCTGCCCTTATGTCACTCAGCGGGGCAAAGCGGCAATCATCGCTTGTCGCGGTAAAGGCCCCAGACAGCAAACAGCGCGCTCGCGCTCGCCAACAGAAACAGCACTGAAAGGATGCCCTTATCGACATTCCAGCCGAGCAGGCGGCCGAGGTCGTAAAGCACATAGATGGAGAAGGTCAGAGCGAGTCCATAGAGATATGGGCGCTCCTTGACCGCCGCGAGCACCGCGACGACGGCGACCGCGACCTCGAGAGCGATGGAGGCGATGAGCAACACGGCTAAAGCGCCTCCGTACGTTTCTGTTTGGTGTATTTGCGCACCACCATGTCGCGCTTCAGCCGCGAGAGGTAGTCGATGAACAGCACGCCGTTCAGATGGTCGATCTCGTGTTGCACCAGCGTCGACCAGATGCCTTCGAGCTCGACCTCCTGTTTTCCGCCTTCGCGGTCGATATAGGCGACGCGGGTCTTGGCCGGTCGCTCGATCTCGGCGGTGTAGTCGGGGATCGAGAGGCAGCCCTCCTCGTGCAGCCGCAGCTCGGCGGAGCGCTCGAGAATCTGCGGGTTGACCATGACGACAGGGCTCTTGGGGGCCTCGTCCTTGGTAGGGTCCATGACGATCAGCCGCCGCGAAACGCCGATCTGCGGCGCGGCGAGCCCAATGCCCGGTGCCTCGTACATGGTCGCCAACATATCGTCGATCAGCCGGCGTAGCTCCGCATCGACGCGCTCGATGGGTTTGGCCTTCTTGCGCAGGATCGGATCGGGGATGGTGAGGATGGGACGAATGGCCATTTGAGGGGCTGACATAAGGTTGCGGCGCCAGGCGGTCAACAGCCGCGAGGCTGAGGGCTGCGATTTCCGCTGGTATGTTTTCCTCGCATTTTTGTGCTGTCCCCGCATAATTGCCATAGTCAGCCAAGGGCACGCGTGACCAAACCGCTTAGAAAACCGGCATCCTATTACACGCAGATCTTCGAGCAGAAGATCTGCAACTCTGCGCTTTCCGCTTACCTGAAAAGCCAGGAGTCGGACGTCGTTGCCACTCTCTCGGCCGAGCATCTTGAGGACGAAACCGCCATACTCAAAAGGCGGCTGACCGCCGCGGCGCATCAGGCTGACGGGCTAGACAGTCGAAAACCGGGAGGCTTACGCATTATCTTTTGCAATCACGCTCTTGCCGCGCGCGCGGGCTCGGAACTTTGGGTGCGTGACGTGGCGAGATTCTGCGCGAGCCAGGGCCATGAAATTGTAGTCTACTCGCCCACGCTCGGCGAAGTTGCCGAATCCATCGCCCGAATGGGGATTCTCGTCACGTCATCCGCGACCGCCATCCACGATTTCTCGCCGGACATCGTTCACGTAAACCACTATCGCTACGCGGAGCCGGTCATCGATCATTTCGCCGGCACTGACGTAAAGATCGTGAATATGATTCACGGTGTGCTGCCGCTACCGGGAATGCCTCGACCGGAAGGCGTTGATCGCTATGCCTGCGTGTCGATCGCCGCCAAGGCGAAAACTTTCCTGCTCACACCATCGAACTGGAGCGACATCGCAATTCTGCCGAGCTTCTTCGACGAAGCGATCTTCACCGCGCCCGAGTCGCGGCCGAGAGGAAAGCGGGCGCTGTTGTATACGAGCAAAGCCACGCCATCCCAAGTTGCGACCATGCGGGAGGCGCTCAACGCATTCGATTATCGGCTTGACCACTACGGTCATGCCGGTGCGGTCGTCGCCGATCCAGCGCAAATGCTTCCAACCTATGATGTTGTGTTTGCGGTGGGCCGGTCGGCAGTCGAAGCGGTCGCTTGCGGCTGCAGAGTGATCCTCTGGGATGACGGCGTGATTGGCCCAAGCGTCAATCGCGAAACCTTCTGGACCTTTGTCACCGCCAACTTTGCGCTGCCCTCGAAGCAATTGCCCTTTCGCTTCTGCGACGAAGCCGATGCAAAATCCTGGGTTGGCGGGCAACTCGTGGCGGCGCGCGAGCTCGAAAACGCCGAAGCCGTATCGGAAACCCGTCAGAACCTGACGGTAAAGACGGTTGGCCGTCTCCTGTTGGACATCTATCGTGATGCCCTCAGCGCGCGGAGTTCAGAGACCAGCGTCGCCGATCAACTCTAGGGGCATTCTCCGGTGGAAGTTCGCTTGGCCGAGAAGGCGCATCATCTGCTCATTACCGGCACGGGGCGTGCCGGTACCAGCTTTCTGGTGCAATATCTCGCCGAGCTCGGCCTCGATACACACTAAAAAAAAGCAAGAGAGACACGCCAATGGGACGAAATTGCCCAGGCTGGTCTCGAAGACCTCCCTCTGCTTCAGCCATCCGAGACGCTGCCCTATGTGATTAAGACGCCGTGGCTGACGGAATACATCGATCAAATTCTTGCCCGCGACGACATCGTCATCGACGTTGTGGTGATCCCCGTCAGAAATCTTGTGGAGGTGGCTTCGAGCCGCACGGTGGTCGAGATGCAGCACGTCCACGCCACGCTGCCCATGACCGAGCTCGACAAGACCTGGGAAAGTTGGTGCTTCACTCCAGGAGGGATTGTTTTCTTCCTCAATCCCCTGGATCAGGCGCGGCTCCTCGCGCTCGGCTTCCATCAACTTGTTCACCATCTCACGGTCGCCGATATACCCATCGTCTTTCTAAGCTTTCCGCGCATCGTTGAAGACGCCGATTATCTATTTGCGAAGCTGAGACCATATCTGTCGGACGACCTCTCTTCGGAGGTCGCGCGCAAGGCGCATCACGTCGTCACTGAAAGAGGTCATCCGCGAATGGAATCCGAACTGTCCGATGCTCCAGCGTCGATCGAGCGCCGCATGGAGCCGAGCCTCGAATACCCGTCGCAGGATCGTCTCGAGGGGGTTGCTCTGCGTCGTCAAGCTCAACGGCGGAATGACGAGGTGGCCGCGCTTAAGGCGCAGCTTGCCGGGCTTTCGTCCAAATTGGCCGATGCAAACGCCGAACTTTCGCGAGCGAAGCAGGATGCGAAGGCCCGCGACGAAAAACTCAAAAAAGCGACTGGGAAGCTTCGCCAGTTGGAGGAAGACACTGCAAGGAAGCGCCCTCGAATCGATCGGTTCTTACGCCTTTCGACGTGGCGCAATGCGCGTGTGAAGGAGGAGTAGCCAAGTCCCTGCCCTGCCGCATTCAATGTTCCCCTTTTGGTCTTAAAGAACGAATCGGGCTATACGTTCTCACATGGCCCTGGAGCCCATTCAGGTCGGCAACGTCACGCTCGATCCCGTCCTCGTTTTGCTTGCGCTGGCGGGGCTCGCCGTCCTTACGCTGCTCACTCTCGCCATCGCGCTGATCGTGCATATGAGCCGCCGGCGGCGCCATACCGAAGCGCAGGCAAGCGAACTGGCCGAGCTCAAGGGCCGCTTGCAGAGCTTTGCCGAGATCAGCGTCGCGCGCCAAGGCGACATCGCGCGGGCGGTCAACGAGCGGCTCGACCGCATGACGCATCGCGTCGGCACCGACCTCAACGAAACCTCGCGCAAGACGCATGAATCGATCGCCAAGCTGAACGAGCGGCTGGCGGTGATCGACACCGCGCAGAAAAACCTGACCGACCTGTCGACCAACATGGTCTCGCTGCAGGAGATCCTTGCCAACAAGCAGGCGCGCGGCGCCTTCGGCCAGATGCGGATGGAGACCATCGTCAAGGACGGGCTGCCGAGGGGGGCCTATACGTTCCAGGCGACACTCTCCAACGGCAAGCGGCCGGACTGCCTGCTGCACATGCCGAATTCGGCGGCGGGCGTAGTGATCGACGCCAAGTTCCCGCTCGAAGGCTTCGAGGCGTTCCGCACCGCCAGACGCGAGGAGGAGAAGAAAGACGCGGCGCGGCGCGTCCGCGTCGATGTCGGCCGCCACGTCGACGCCATGGCCGAGCGCTATTTCATCACGGGCGAGACGCAGGACACGGCGATCCTGTTCGTGCCGTCGGAGGCGATCTACGCCGATCTCGCCGAGCATTTCTCCGACCTGGTGCAGAAGGCGCATCGCGCCCGCATCGTCATCTGCGCGCCGAACATGCTGATGCTGGCGGTGCAGACCATGCAGGCGATCTTGAAGGACGTGCAGATGCGCGAGCAGGCGCACCTCATCCAGCGCGAGGTGGCGAAGCTGATGGACGACATGGGCCGCTTCCGCGAGCGCGTGCTCGATTTGCAGCGCCATTTCGGCCAGGCCAACGACGACATCGACAAGATCCTCACGTCTTCAGAGAAGATCGCGTCACGTGGGCGCAAAATCGAGACCTTGGATTTAACGGAAGCGCCGCCGGCGCAGGTCGAGCATCACAACGGCGCCACGCCCTCGCCTCAGCCCGCTCCGCAGACGGCAGAGACAGTGGAGCGGCGGCGGAACGGCGGCTTCCGCCAACCGAGCCTTCTCCCCGGGGAATAGATGCACGGCGAACTGATCGACCAAGTCCTCATCGGCGGCTCCCTGCTTGACCAGATGACGGTCGGCTGCGCCACCAGCCTGGTCAACCTCGTCATCCACGCCGTGCTGCTGGCCGCGGTGGCCTGGACCGTCAGGCGGGTCTCGGTGAGCGATTCCTTCGCCCCGCATATCCTGCAATATACGCTGGTGATCGTGTCCACCGGCACGCTGCTGGTGGCGGGGCATTTCGCCGAGGTCGTGGTGTGGGCGCACACCTATGACTGGGTGGGCGCCGCGCCGCCGGGCACCGACCTCGTCTATTTCGCCTTCGGCAATTACACCACGCTCGGCTATGGCGACGTGCTGCCGTTGCCGCAATGGCACATGCTGGGGCCGATCACGGCGCTGAACGGCATCATGCTGATCGGCTGGTCGACGGCGCTGATCATCGAGATCTTGCGCCGCAGCGGCACGCGCCGGTGCAAGGTGCGAAGGCTGCGACGCCGAATCCTGACGCCGCAACCTAGACGGAGCGGCTAGGCTCGGCTGCGTTTCTTCCCGGCGGTTTTGCGAGGCGCACGTTTCTTCGCGGCCTGCTCGTGCTTCTCGCCGTAGCGCATGCCTTCTAGCTTCATGCCGTCCGGATCGAGGAAGAACACGGCGTAATAGTCGTCGTAATATTCGCCGGCGGGATCGACGATCTTGGCGCCATGGTCTTCCAGATAGGCTTGCAGCGCGTCGACATCCTTTCGGCTGCGCAAGCGGAAGGCGTAATGGTGAAAGCCGATATCGCCCTTGCGGTATTTGTGCGACTTGCCTTGCGCGTCGGCGGCGGCGATCCAGAACAGGGTCTTGCCGTTAGCCCAGCCCATCATGCCCTCATACTCGGCCTCGACGTCGAAGCCCAGGAACGCCATGAGCGGAGTGTAAAACGCCTTCGATTTTTCGAAGTCCCCGACGCTCAAGACCAAATGATCAATTCCTATGACTCGAACCATGCCTCTCTCCATTGTCATGCCCGCGAAAGCGGGCATCCAGTAACCCTGCTTCGGTCATCTAACGCCTATCGGTGGCTACTGGATCGCCCGGTCAAGCCGGGCGATGACAAACTATTGGTGGAAGCGGCTTTGGTAGCCTAGCGCTCGATCAAGCACGCATGACGCGGGGGCATTCCCCTGCTATCAACAGGGGCGATGACGGCGAGTGAGGGGACCACGCCAAAACTGACCATCGGCGAGCGCTGGGCGCGCGCCGCCGCCGTATTCCTCGATCCGCGCGTCCTCATCATCCTGCTGCTCGGCTTCTCGTCGGGCCTGCCGCTCGCGCTGTCGGCGTCCACGCTCTTGCTGTGGATGAAGGATGTCGGCGTTGATCTCAAGACCATCGGCCTGTTCGCCCTGGTCGGCACGCCCTACACCATCAAGTTCCTGTGGGCGCCGCTGGTCGATGCATTTCAAATCCCGGTGCTCGGCCAGGTGCTCGGCCACCGGCGCGGTTGGCTGGTATTTACCCAGCTCTTGCTCATCGCGGCGCTTCTGTTCCTCGGCGCGCAGGATCCGGTGGCGTCGCCGTGGATGGTGGCGTTGGCCGCAGTCATCGTGGCCACAGCTTCGGCCACCCAGGACATCGTCATCGATGCTTTCCGCACCGAATATCTGCCGACCGAGAACCAAGCGGCGGGCATGGCCTATTTCGTCGCCGCCTATCGCATCGGCATGTTGGTCTCGACCGCCGGCATCGTCGCGCTGGTTGCCTATCTGGAATTCACCGGCATCGATCGGGGTCTGATCTGGTTCTATGGCTATGCCGCCATGGCCGCCTTGGTGCTGCTGGGCCTCGCCGGCGCCTTGCTGGCGCACGAGCCGCAAGCCAAGACGCGCGCCGAGGCGGCGGAAGCGCAGGGCGACGCCGCAGACAATCCGCTCAAGCGGTTCTTCGTTGCGGCCTATGCCGCCTTCGCCGATTTTCTCGGCAAGCGCGACGCGCTGCTGATCCTGTTGTTCGTCGTCCTGTACAAATTGACAGACACGTTCGCCGGGGTGATGACCGGGCCGTTCGTGCTGGACATCGGCTTCGACAAAGCGAGCTATGCGGCGATCGTCAAGGGCGTGGGGCTGATCGCCTCGCTGCTCGGCGGCGTTGCCGGCGGCTTGCTGGCACGCGCCATGCCGCTGTCGCGCGCGCTGCTGGTCGCGGGCCTGCTGCAAGCGGTGGCGAATTTCACCTTCTCCTGGCTCGCCTGGCTCGGGGTGAACCATTTGGGCCTCGCCGTCGCCATCTCGACGGAGAATTTCACCAGCGCCATCGGCACCGTCGTGTTCATCGCCTATCTCTCGGCGCTGTGCACCAACCCGGCCTATACCGCGACGCAGTTCGCCCTACTCACCGCGCTCTCGTCGTTCGGCCGCACTCAGCTCGCGGCGATCACGGGCTTTGTCGCCGCGGCGACGGGGTGGATCTGGTTTTTTGTGCTATGCGCCGCGGCGGCGGTCCCAGGACTTCTGCTGCTCTGGCTGCTGACCGAGCGCGGCGCCTTCGAGGAGATCGAGCAGAAAGAGAAACTGGCGGAGGCGTCCAGCTAACCCGGCGCATCAGAGCTTACGGCTGTCATAGGCCCAATGCAGCAGCGCCTGGCGCTGCCTGGGTCGGCAGAAGATGTCTCCCCGCTCGCAATTGCGTTCGATCTGTTTGATGTGCCGGCGCATCGCCTTCCAGCGTTTGATCTGCCGCCGGTCCTCGTCGGGCATGCGTCGTCCCATGTGGTAACGGCAGTACCATTGGAACCAGCCGCGCGGGTCGTCGGGGTGAAGCCAGCCCTTCTTGCGCCACACCGATAGCGGCTGGCTCGCGTCGACGCCAAAGAAGTTGAGCGAGCAGTCTCGATGCTTCCCGGCGAGCTTGGCGCCAACGAACCAGCTCGCGGGAAACTCTTTCCGCGTATCGGTCATGTACTTGCCGCAAAACACGCCGAGCCGCAGCATCTGCCGCGGCGTCAATTCGGGCCTGAACTCGGGATCGAAATTTCGGCCGGCGGGCGCGCTCAATTGGTAGCGATAGCCCTTCTGCATCTTGTCGGAGACGACGACGGTGCGTTGGCGCATCACCGACGGCTCGCGGAACTTGCGGCAGACATCACATCGTCTTCCGCGCCTTGACGGCGGCGGCGAGC
>CAVVSX010000019.1:0-115959 GCA_963750975.1 uncultured Alphaproteobacteria bacterium
GCTGGGTCTTGCCTTTGGGCCTTTGTGTTGCGGCAACTACTCCGGCAGCCTCGGGCGAGGCCGCGACTGAGACGACGCCGCGTTCATTCATAAAGTTGACCTTGCCAGATGGATCCGAGGGAAGACTGCCGCCGAACACGGTGATCCGCATACGCAAGACCATTTCCACGGAAAACAAGAACGGTGCAAAAGCGAGGATCGACTGGTTGCAGATGATGCTGGTGCGTGAGCCCCCCGCCGAGGTCGCCGCGCGCGTGGAAGGAAGTCTCGCTTCGCTTGGCAAATTGGTTTTGCCGGATGGCTCGCCAGTTTGGTTCAACGCGGGGGAGGCGAAGGGTCCAATGCCCCTGCCGCCTGAAAGGTTACAGAACGGCGTGCACTCGGGCATGATCCTGGGCAATCAGCTCCAATATCTGGCAAGCACACCCGAGGAGGTGCGCGCTGAATTGGTTGCCAAGGGTGGCGATGCCCTGCCGCTACCGGCCGCCTTCGACAGTCTGCCGCCAGCGGAACAAGCAATTGCAAAAGCGAGAATTGCCCCGATGAAGGTTTGGGATGCGGATCTCGCTCAATGACAGCTGCGTTGAGCACTCGGTCCGCACTTTCGGCGTAGGGCGACGCGCGCAATTACGATTTCGTCCGCGCGTTGCGCGCCGTGACCGGGACCGACGGCATACCGCAGATTATTCCGACTTCTCCCACGAGTTTCGCAGACCAAAATCGCCGCTTTTTGCGCCGAGGGTATTTCGTCTAAAATAGAATCAACCAGGCTGCTGCGTATCTGAGGGGACGGGGGCGTCCGGATTGGCTGAGTTGGGACACCGCATGCGGGTGTCGCTGCAACCGCGTCGACGGGAGACTTGATCCGTTGCCATCAAGATCGCTCCTTCTGACGATCGTCGATCGTCATCGTCGCCGGCCTTTCGGCTGCGCCCCGATCTTTTGCCGTGGAGCTGCCATGGGTGGTCCCGGCTTGGCTCAAGGCCCATATCGGCGACGGCGATGGCCAAATCGCGGCCGTGGTGTTGCAGAGGGCGCGCGCGCTTTACCTGCAAAAAGTGAGCGAAGGGGCGGTCAAGAATCCCTGCTACTTCGCCATGGACGCGACGCGCCCCGGCGGATTTACGCGGCGGTTTTACGTGATCTGCGAAGCCGACCAGTCGTTTCGCGCGGTTTCGGCGGGTCACGGCAACGGCCGCAATTTGAACGGCATCGGGAATTTCGCCAACGGCGCACGGTGCGCGAAGAACTTCAGCAATGCGGAGGGTTCGAAGCTGACGACCGGTGGACCCTATGTAACGGCCGAGACGAGAACGTCGTTCAAAGGCTATTACCGCGTTGCAGCGGGAAAAACCGCGATCTTGGTACGCTCGTTCGTGCAGTTTGACGGCGAAGGCGATACCGCGAACGCCAGACCTCGCGCCATCGGCGGGCATCCGGCCGTATTGTTGCGCGGCGTTTGCCTGCGGAAGGATCCGAACAGCCCCTATGCCAACGGCGACGGTTACGTTCCGTTTGGATCGCTGGTGAACTACGCCGGCGGCCGCAGCAACGGCTGCACCAGTTGGTCGGCGTCGGACGCCGAGCAAATCATCCCGTTGGTGAAGGACGAGCCGACGACGCTGTACATCTATCCTGAATCGACCGATATCGACGCCGTCGCGCAGGCGGTGAAGGCGGGCAAATCGCCGTCGCGCGCGGGACTATATTGGAATGCGTCGTGCTTGAAAGAAATCCGCTCGCCGAAATTTTGGCCAAGAGAAACCCTCGAGCCGATCCTCGCTCAATACAACAAGGATCATCCGGCGCCGCCGCCTCGGCCGACGCCGATTTGCAAGGGGCAGTAACGCGCGCTCGGTTCGCGGTTTGCGTCACCCAAAAGCCACAAGGCGGCGCAATGCATGCGCGCGGAGCCAGGAGCGGGAACCGATGCCCGACTTGGCGGTTCAGCAGGACGAAGCTCAGCAACGGGGGAGGGTTCGATGCGCGACATTCGTGCCGACCTGGAAGAGCGTGCCGCGTGGCTCGAAAAGCAGATCAGTTCCGCACAAGCGCATTTCGACATGCTGGTCGAGCGGTTCAAGGCGGAGCATGAGAGCAGGCTTAAGCCGGTGCGCGTGGAGTTCGAGGCGGTGCGCGTCCTGCTCGGCGGGGAGGACCGCCGGCTTGGCAACGGGGCGACCGCGCTGAAGCCAAAGGCGCAGGCGCAGCCGCCGCAAGCGACGCTCGAGCAAACGCAGCCGGCTCAGCCCAAGCAAGGGCAAAGCCCCGAGCAACCGGCGGCAAAGCCGGTTCCCTCGCCGCAATCGCAACAGCCGCTCGCCGATTTCCTGAGCCGCAAGCTGCGCGAGACCGGGGCTGGGTCCAAGGACGAGCTTCGGCGGCTGGCGGTGCAGGAAGGTTATTTTGCCGAGGCCGCCGGCGCCGATAGCGATGTCGAGGCCGCGCTTATGCAAGGGGTGAAGGCAGGCTCGGTCAAGCAGCTGCCAGACGGGAAATTCGCCGCGCCGAGCCTGCTGGACACGATCAGGCTGCGGCGGGCGATCTAGTTCGGCGCTCGAAGCCTAGGCGAGGGGCCCGGCGTCCTGCCTGACAAAGGCTACGCTGAGCTGTCTGCGTTCGCCATCGCCGACCTTGTAGACGAGGTCGAAGATGCTGGCTGCGGTGCGGAGCCATTTTGCCCGGTCATCGAGCGACCAAATGCCATTCGGCTTGGGCAGCCGTTCCACCAGCCCTTGAATCAGCAGATCGCTTCTGCCGCAATCGGGCTCCTCGGCGCCACTTTGCTCCACGTCACATTTCTGGGTGACGAGGAGCTTCGCGGTCAGCGTTTCGCCGGCCTCCACCCTTGGCAGCATGAGACGGCTCTTGGCATTGAGAGCGTCGGCGTCGCGCCGCGGCTTGAGACCTGCCATTTCCGAAACGAGCATGGTCATGACGTTACTCCCTCACGCTTTACTGGCTTACCCCCGTTGCAAGCGAGTGGCTTTCCATTGCGGCGGCCGCCACGGGGATATTGGAGGCGGCTTGTGCTTGGTTCGGTGGAAGCGGAAGCGGCAACCAATGGCTCGGGCTGCGTTCGCTTCCCGTCCATCCGGTTGGAATCGTGTCGTCACGCCACCGCGCGACGCGCACCGTGCCTTCGTCCGCTTCGTAGATGAGAATGCTGGTACCGTCCCGTGGGGCGGTACTGATCGGCTGCCATTTTGGAAACATAGCCCCCCAACTCCCGTCACTTACTTGCCCACGTCAGTGCAAACGCCAACGAGCCGAGGTAGTTCCCGCCGCTTCTTTGCCGCCAATACAGACGATCCGGCGCCGGCGCGTCTGTATCGCTTTGGGACGAAGCAAAGCCGAACCGTTCTACCTTCCGGGCCTAAGCACGGGTACGCCGTCGGCAAACGATGGGATGAGTTCGACGTTGACGGGGCGGCCGGTGATAAGCTTTGCTGCCGAAGGGAAACAAAGGGGGGCGTCGATGAACTTCGATTGGAAGCAATTCTACCTATCGGCCCAGGGTCGGGTGAACCGCAAGCAATTCTGGCTTTGGCTGGTGCTTCCTTGCACCGCCATCAGCATTGTTTTGATCCTGCTCGACTTGGCGTTTGGGACCTACGACGCGCAAAACGGCGTCGGACTGTTGAGCGGCATCTTCTCGCTCGTGGTCATCATCCCCGCCATTCTCGTCTATATCAAGCGGTGGCACGACCGTGACAAATCCGGATGGTGGATGCTGATCCTGCTCATTCCAATCGTCGGCGCGATCTGGTTATTAATCGAGCTCGGCTTCCTTCCCGGCACACCCGGGCCGAACCGGTTCGGACCGCCGCCCACGGATTGACGCGACGGTCATTGCTCAAGGCTGGGCACGCATGACACTTCTCATCGTCGGCATCATCGTCTTTCTCGGCATTCACACGCTGCCGAGCATCTCGGGCTTGCGCGAGCGGCTGATCGGCCGCTTGGGCGAGACCGGCTACAGGGTGTTGTTCTCGCTGCTGTCGATCGCGGGCTTCGTCCTGCTCGTCTACGGCTTCGCGCACGCGCCGCTGATTCAGGTCTGGTCGCCGCCCGATTGGACCCGCTGGGTGGCGATCGTGCTGATGCTGCCCGCCTTCATCTTTCTCGTCGCCGCCTACGTGCCGGGACAGATCAAGGCGAAGCTGAAGCATCCCTTTCTCGTCGCCATCAAGACCTGGGCGCTGGCGCATCTGATCGCCAACGGCGATCTGGCCTCGATGGTCTTGTTCGGCTCGTTCCTGGCTTATGCCGTCTATGACCGCATCACGCTGAAGCGGCGTCAGCCGACCAGCCTCATTGGGGTGTCTGGGAGCGGGTCCCCACGCAACGATCTCATCGCCATCGTGCTGGGCGTCGTGCTCTATGTCGTGTTCCTGGTCTGGCTGCATCCGCTGCTGATTGGGACGACGCCGCTGCCGCCGCCTTGAAAATCCGGGATTGCGGCCCATTTTTTGCACTGCAAAAAGTCGTATATTTCTGCCATAAGACCAAGGGTTAGACCGAGGTCTGCCGTTGATATAGGAGCCTGGACGTGTCGAAGGAATTTACCTTGAAGCGGGTCACGGCGCCCGACATCCGCAACCGCAAAGGCGGTTCGCCGATCGTGGCGCTCACCGCCTATCACGCGCATACCGCCCGCATCATCGATCCGCATGTCGACATGCTGCTGGTCGGCGATTCCCTCGGCATGGTGATGCACGGTTACGAGACGACGGTGCCGGTGCCGCTCGAGCTGATGATCATGCATGCGCAAGCCGTGGTGCGCGGCTCGACGCGGGCGTTGGTCGTGGTGGACATGCCGTTCGGCTCTTACGAGGAAAGCCCGGCGATCGCCTTCCGCAACGCCGCGCGCGTGCTGAAAGAGACGGGCTGCGGCGCGATCAAGCTCGAGGGCGGCGTGCATATGGCCGAGACCATTCGCTATCTCTCGGAGCGCGGTATCCCGGTGATGAGCCATATCGGCATGACGCCGCAATCCATCAACACGATCGGCAGCTTCTCGCCGCGCGGACGCTTGCGCTCCGAATGGGCGGCGTTCGAGGCGGATGCGAAGGCGGTGGCCGACTCCGGGGCGTTCGCCGTCGTGCTCGAAGCGCTGGCCGAGCTGCTCGCCGCGCGCATCACCAAGCAGATCGACATTCCGACCATCGGCATCGGCGCCTCGGCCGAGTGCGACGGGCAGATCCTCGTGCTCGAGGACATGCTTGGGCTGTCGCCGCGCGTGCCGAAATTCGTCAAGGAATATGCGCAGATCGGCGCCGGCATCGAGGGCGCGGTCAAGGCCTTCGCCAATGAGGTGCGGGGCCGGACTTTCCCATCATCGGATTATACTTACCCGATGTTCGAGGAAGGCGCGGAAGCCACGAAAAAGACCAAAATGACAGGCAGTTAGCCGGCATTCGATCTCGCTTCGCCGCGAGCGGGAGCGGTCCGAGGCTCTTTACCTTGCGCGCGCAAGACGCCTTCACTATAGGGCGGGCAGGGAGGAACGGTGTAAGGTCTCCGCCGACCTAAGCCGCATCTGATAACCGCAAAATCATAAGAGTTCGCTGCCGATGGCTGAACCTGACACATTTCTGCGCGAGGTCAACGAGGCCGTCCGCCAGGATCAATACAAGAAGCTGTGGGACCAATACGGGGTCTATGCGCTTGGCCTCGCCGTGCTGGTCGTCGCCGGGGTCGCGGGCTACAAAGGCTGGACCTATTGGCAAGAGAAGCGGGCGCAAGACGCCGGTTCGCAATTTTCCCAGGCCTTGCAAGATAGCACCGACACGGCGAAGGCGCGCGAGATCCTCGAGGGATTGGCGCAGTCCGGACCCGAGGGCTATCGCGTGCTGGCGCGCTTCCAGCTTGCCGCCGCCGAAGCCAAGGCTGGCGAGACCGACAAGGCCGTCGCCGATTACGATGCGCTGGCCGTCGATCCGCAGGTCGATACAATTCTGCAAGGTCACGCCACGCTACAAGCTGCGGCGCTGCGGCTTGAGAAGGCGGATTTGGCCGAGATGGAGCGGCGGCTCAAGCCTCTGACCAATTCCGCAAGTCCCTGGCAGTTCTCCGCGCGCGAGCTGCTTGGGCTCACCGCATACCGGTTGAACGATATGCGTGAGGCCGAGCGGCAGTTCAGCGCGCTGGTCGGCGATCAAGGAACCCCGCCGAATTTGCGGGAGCGCGCCGACATGATGCTCGCGCTGATCGTGGGAGAGCCGAAGGCGCTGAGCACCACCTCGCAATAGCGCGTGAACCTTAAGGGTGGCTCGAAGTTGCGCTCGGGTCTGACACGGGGAAACGGCAACAGCCTGATCGTTGCAGGGCTCATGGCAGCCTTGTGCGTGAGCCTTGCCGGCTGCGGCGGCTCCGAGTCGATGGACACGATCAAGCGTACGCTCGAGAATCCATTCCGCAAGGATGAGGCCAAGCTGCCGGGCGAGCGCATCGCCGTCATCACCGACCCCAACATGATCGCGATCGATCCGGCCGAGGCCCGCAAACCGGTCCAACTTCCCTCGCCGCAAGTCAACGCATCGTGGTCGCAGCCGGGCGGATCTCCCTCCAATAATCCCGGCCATCTCGCTCTCGGCGACCAGCTGCGCAAGGTATGGTCCGCCGATGCCGGAACCGGCTCGTCGTCGAGCGGGCGCTTGAGCGCGGTGCCGCTGGTCGCCGACGGCAAGGTCTATACGCTCGACGCGGGCGGCAGGGTGACGGCCTTCGCCGCGTCCAGCGGCGCGAAGGTTTGGTCGGCGAGCGTCACGCCCGAGAATGAAAAGTCGAGGGAAGGTTTCGGCGGCGGGCTCGCCATGGACGGCGGCCATCTCTATGTCGCGACGGGCTACGGCACGGTGGTGAGTCTCGACCCAAGCAACGGTTCGGTATTGTGGACCAAGCGGGTCGGCAAGCCGATCCGCAGTTCGCCGACCGCCGCCGGCGGCAAGATCTATTTCGTCTCGACCGACAATACTCTTTATGCGCTGAGCGGTTCCGACGGACAGCAATTATGGACGGCGCGCGGCTTGCCGCAGGCCGCCACGCTGCTCAGCAATGTAAGTCCCGCGGTCAGCGGCAGCATCGTCATCGCGCCCTTCCCCGCGGGTGACGTCGCCGCCTATGAGGTCGACGGCGGCAAGGCGGCGTGGAGCGATTCCCTGACGCGCTCGACCGACACGACGGCTGCCGGCATTCTCGGCGATCCGGCGCGGCCGGTGATCGACCACGGCGTGGTGTACGCGGTCAGCCATGGGGGCAAGATGATCGCCGCTTCGGAATCCACCGGCGAACGGCTGTGGACGCTCAATATCGGCAGCACGCAGATGCCATGGATCGCCGGCGACACAGTCTATGTGGTCGATCTCGACGGCAAGTTGGTCGCGATCGACCGGGCCGACGGCAAAGTCCGCTGGACCTCCGACCTTCCCGCCAAGGGCCGCTGGAACGGTCCGGTGCTCGCCGGCGGCAAGCTCTGGCTCGTGTCGGGGGCTGGCCTCTTGGTCGGGGCAGACGCGAGGACGGGGCAGGTTTCCTCCCAGGTCGATCTCGATACGCCGGTGTTCGTTTCGCCGGTTGTGGCCGGCGGGCGCATGTATATCTTCGCCGATGACGCCGATCTGATTGCTCTCAACTAAGCCCCCCGCTAGAGGGAAGGGAGCATTCGGGAGACCCGCGGCTAGTTCCACGGCAATAGAGGCCAATGTCCTTCACCGTCGCCATTGTCGGCCGGCCGAATGTCGGCAAGTCCACCCTGTTCAACCGGCTGATCGGCAAGAAGCTGGCGCTGGTCGACGACCAGCCCGGCCTAACGCGCGACCGGCGCCAGGCCGAGACCGAGCTTGGGCCTTGCGCCGTCACCTTCATCGATACCGCGGGGCTCGAGCCCGGGGATCAGGGGCTGACCCGGCGCATGCGCCAGCAGACGGAAGCGGCGGTCGCTCAGGCCGATCTGGTGCTGTTCCTGATCGACGCGCGGGCCGGCGTGGTGCCGGCAGACCAAATCTTGGCCGAACTGGTGCGCGGCTCCGGCAAGCAAGTGATCCTTGCCGCCAATAAATGCGAGGGCCGCGCCGCCGAGCCCGGTGTCTACGACGCTTATTCGCTTGGGCTCGGCGAGCCGCTGCCGATCTCGGCAGAGCATGCGACCGGCATCGGCGAGGTCACCGAGATCATCGAGCAGGCCTGCCGCGCGCGTGACGGAATTGCCGACGCTGCGGACGTTGTGGACGAGGATGCGATCGAGGCGGAGACGCCGCATCCGCTGCGCATCGCCATCGTCGGCCGGCCGAATGTCGGCAAATCCACGCTCGTCAACGCGATCCTCGGCGAGGAGCGCATGATCACCGGGCCCGAGGCCGGGATTACGCGCGACGCGATCGCTTCTCGGCTCGAATGGCAGGGCCGGTCGTTGCTGTTGTTCGATACCGCGGGGCTGAGGCGCAAGATGCGGGTGGAGGGACGGGCCGAGGAGCTTTCGGTCGGCGATGCGCTGAAGGCGATCCGCTTTGCCGAGGTCGTGGTGTTGACGCTCGACGCCGAGCAACCGTTCGAGAAGCAGGATTTGCAGATCGCCGATCTGATCGAGCAGGAGGGGCGGGCTCTCGTCATCGCCGTCAACAAGTGGGACCTGGTGCGCGAGCGCGATAAGCGCCTCGCCGAGCTACGCGAGAAGTGCACCCGGTTGTTGCCGCAAATCAAAGGCGTGGCGCTGGTGCCGGTGTCGGCGATGACCGGGCAGGGACTCGACAGGTTGATGCAGGCGGTCATCGCGGCCGATGCGTTGTGGAACCGCAGGCTGCCGACGCATGCGCTCAATCGCTGGCTGCAAGCGGCGGTCGATGCGCATCCGCCGCCGGCCGCTTCCGGACGGCGCATCAAACTCCGCTATATGACGCAGGCGAACGCGCGGCCGCCGACCTTCGTGCTGTTTTGCTCGCGGCCCAAGGCGCTGCCCAACTCCTATTCGCGTTATCTGGTGAACGCGTTGCGCGAGAACTTCGACATGCCCGGCGTGCCGATCAGGCTCAATCTGCGCAAGGGCGACAATCCTTACGCGCGAGGCGCGGCGTCATGACCGAGGCGGGCGTCACCGAAGTCTATTTCTATCATCTCGAGACCCGCTCGCTCGAGCAGGTGCTGCCGACTTTGCTCGAGCTGTCGCTCAAGCGCGGTTGGCGCGCCGCCGTGCAAGCCGCGAGCGAGGAGCGGGTCGAAGCGCTGAACACCTGGCTGTGGACCTATCGCGACGAGAGCTTCCTGCCGCACGGCACCACGCGCGATGGACACGCTTCCGCGCATCCCATCTATCTCACCGCGGGCGACGACAATCCCAATGCGGCGCAGGTGCGCTTCTTGGTGGATGGCGCGACACTGGCCGATGCCTCGCCGTATGCCCGCGTCGCCTATGTCTTCGACGGGCGCGACGCCGAGGCGGTTTCCCGCGCGCGCGCCGAGTGGCAGGCGGCGAAGGCTCGAGGCGACGCGGTCAGCTATTGGCAGCAGGATGCCAACGGGCGCTGGACGCAAAAGGCGTAAAGTGCCGTTGTCACAAGCCCTTGATCCATGTCAGGAAACGCCACGATCCGCGGCCCCTTTCGCATCGCTTCACCTTAATGCGACCTTCGCGCCATTCGCCTTGTGAGTGTCATGCGTGGTCGCTATAAGCCGCAGATTCATTTGCATTGGAGGGATTGCCTGTAATGGCTAGCGAACGCACGCTTTCGATCATCAAGCCCGACGCGACCGAGCGGAATATCACCGGGCTGATCATCGCGCGGCTCGAAGCCGCGGGCCTTCGCGTGATCGCGCAGAAGCGGGTGTGGTGGAGGAAGAAGGACGCCAGAAAGTTCTACGACATTCATAAGGACCAGCCTTTCTTCAAGGACCTTGTCGCCTTCATGACCTCGGGCCCGATCGTGCTGCAAGTACTGGAAGGCGAGAACGCCATTGCCAGGAATCGCGAGGTGATGGGCGCGACCAATCCGGTCGATGCCGCGCCGGGCTCGATCCGCAAGGATTTCGCCGTCAACTTGCAGCGAAATTCGGTGCATGGCTCCGATAGCCCCGAGACGGCCAAGCGCGAGATCGCGCTTTGCTTCAAGAAGGCCGAGATCGTCGGCTAGCTCTTCTTCTGCATGTGTCCTGGACGTGGACTGTCGGGGGCGACATCCTGTGCCGGCCTAGACGGCCGAAACGTGCTAGGAGTCCCCGTCATGAGTATCATCGAAACACGCCGCGAGCAGATTTTCCCCGTGCTCGATGCCGCGCAGATCGAAACGGCCAAGCGTTTCGCCAGTGGGCCCGCGCGCAGTTTCGCCCCAGGCGAGGTGGTATTCGACGTCGGCGAGCGCAATGCGCCCGCCTGGCTTGTGCTTCAGGGTTCGATCGACGTGGTTCGGCGCGATGGCCTGCAGCACGAGACGCCGATCACCACGCACGGGGTTGGGCAAATCTCCGGCGAGGTGAGCCAGTTGGCTGGGCGCGACACGCTCGCTTGCGGCCGGGCCGGAGCTGGCGGTTGCGCTGCATTGCCGTTCGACGCCGCGCACATCCGCGCGCTGATGATCGGTTCGGCGGAAGTCGGCGAGATCGTGATGCGCGCCTTCATACTGCGCCGCGTCGGACTGATCGATGAGGGCGGCGCGGGCGCCGTGCTGGTGGGGATCCCCGGCACTGCGGATCTGACACGCCTCCAGGACTTTCTCCGCCGCAACGGCTATCCCGTTATGGTGCTCGACGCCGCGAACGATGCGGAAGGCCGCGCCATGGTCGAGCGTCTCGGCGTGCCCCCCACCGACTTGCCCTTGATGCTCTGCCCCAATGGGACCGTGCTGCGGCGACCGAGCAATGCCGAAGCCGGCGCCTGTCTCGGCATCACGCCCGATCTCGATCCGGATCGGCTCTATGACGTGGCGATCGTCGGCGCCGGGCCGGCCGGGCTCGCGGCGGCGGTCTATGCCGGCTCGGAAGGTCTGTCGGTAATCGCGCTCGATTCCCGCGCCTTCGGCGGACAGGCCGGGGCTTCGTCGCGCATCGAGAATTATCTCGGCTTCCCCACCGGAATCTCCGGTATGGCGCTTGCCGGCAGGGCCTTCAATCAGGCCCTGAAATTCGGCGTGGAAGTCGCCATCCCGCTGCAAGTCTCCCATCTCGATTGCGGTAACGGCAATAGCCACGACAGCGATCCGTTTAAACTCGAGCTGAGCGACGGTGGCGCGGTGCGCGCCAGGACCGTGATCGTTGCCTCCGGCGCCGCGTACCGGCGCCCGCCGATCGAGAGCCTGCCGATGTTCGAGGGGGCCGGTGTCTCCTATTGGGCCTCGCCGGTCGAGGCGAAGCTCTGCGAGGGGGAAGAGATAGCGTTGGTCGGCGGTGGCAACTCGGCCGGACAAGCGGTGGTGTTCCTCGCGCCGAAGGTCAAGCGTCTACATCTCATCATCCGCGGCGAAGGTCTTGAGTTTTCCATGTCGCGCTACCTCATCGAGCGCATCGACGCGCTGCCCAATGTCGAGCTGCATACCAAGACGGAAGTGGTGGCGCTCGAAGGTGACGAGACGACAGGCCTGACCGGCGCGATGTTTCGCGACCGCAGCACCGGCAAGACGCATGCGTGTTCCTTGCGGCATTTGTTCCTGTTCATCGGCGCCGATCCGAATGCCGATTGGCTCAATGGCTGCGTTGCCCTCGACGACAAGGGGTTCGTATTGACCGGCGCGAAGTGCGGAGGCGGCCATGGACGCCCAGCGCTGCCGCTCGAAACCAGCCGGCCGGGCGTGTTCGCGATCGGCGATGTGCGCGCCGGCTCGACCAAACGAGTCGCTGCGGCTGTGGGCGAGGGGGCCGCGGTGGTGGCACAGATTCATAGCGTGCTTGCCACGGAGTAGAGCGGAGCTGACCTCATGCGGATGCGAGTGATACCCGTTGCCGTGCTGCTGGCGGTCCTGTCGGTGTCTGTCCTGGCGGGGGCTGACGAACAACCGAAGGACAGCGAGCTTCGCGCGGCAAGGGCGCTTGAAACCATTCGCGGCGATCCGCTCGCGCTCTACGCCTTTCTCAAGCGCATGCCGAAAGGCGCCGACCTGCATAATCATCTCGACGGCGCGGTCTATGCCGAGACTTTCATCCGCGCCGGCGGCGAGGATGGGCTATGCGTCGATCCGGTCGCCAAATCCTTCACCAAGTCGCAACCGATCAAGTCTGGCGCTGAGCCCGAGCCGGTCTGCGAGGCGGGCGACGTCAAGGCCGCCGATGTCGTCAAGGACCAGAAGCTCTACGGCGAGTTGGTGGATTCCTTCTCGACGCGCGGCTTCGTGCCGTCGAAGGGCGAGACTGGGCACGATCGTTTCTTTGGCACCTTCGCCAAGTTCGGCGGGACCGACCCGCGCCATACCGGCGAATTTCTCGACGAGGTCTCGGCCCGGGCCGCGGCGCAGAACGAGCAATATCTCGAGCTGATGGAAACGCCGACCTGGAACCGGCTGAACACCATCACCAAGGATGTCGCCTGGCGCGAGGATTTGACCGGCCTGCGCGTGGAGCTGCTCGCCAAGGGCCTGACCGATGACATTCCCGCCGCGCGCACCTTCTGGGACCAGGCGGAAGCGACGCGCAATCAACGCCAGCGCTGCGGCGCGACCGATGCCGCTCCCGGCTGCACAGTGAAGACCCGCTACATCTATCAGGTGTTCCGCAATACGCCGAAGGAACTCGTGTTTGCGCAGATCCTGTTCGGTCTCGAGCTTGCCTCTGCCGATCCGCGCATCGTCGCCATCAACTTCGTGGGCGCCGAGGACGATGCCATCTCCATGGCCGATTATGCCGAGCATATGCGCATGGTCGGTTTCTTGCGCGCGCTCTACCCAACGTCCATGTCAGCCTGCACGCGGGGGAGTTGGCGCCGGGGCTGGTGCCGCCCGAGGGGCTGTGCTGCCATGTCAGGCTCGCCGTGGAACAGGCGCTGGCCGACCGCATCGGCCATGGCGTTGACGTGATGTACGAGGACCGGCCCTATGACCTGTTGAAGAACATGGCCGACAAGGGCGTGTTGGTCGAAACCAATCTCACCAGCAATAAGGTCATTCTTGGGGTCGAAGGCAAAACGCATCCCTTCGCCACCTACCGCAAATTCGGGGTACCGGTTGCGCTCTCCACCGACGACGAGGGGATCTCGCGGATCGATCTCACCCATGAATATGTCACCGCCGTCGAGGCGTTCGCTCTCACCTACGCGGACCTCAAGGAACTGGTGCGCAACAGCCTGGAATATAGCTTCCTGCCGGGGCCGAGCCTGTGGGACGACAAAGGCGCCTATCTAAGCGTGGCGCCGGATTGCCAAGCCGATACGCCGAGTCCCGGGGCGCCGTCGGCGGCTTGCGCCACGTTCTTGCGCGCGAGCGAGAAGGCGCAACAGCAATGGGAACTTGAGCGTCGCTTCAAGGCGTTCGAGGCGAGCCTGTGAGCCGCGTTCGTTGGACGCCTTGTGACGGCCGCAAAGCCCTGCTGCAATCTTCACTGTAAAAGGCGGGAGGGGGGGAATGGGACGCCACTATGCGCCCGTCACTGCAGGGGCCGTCCTGGTGCTGGTCGCTTGGTCCGCTCCGGCACGGGCCGATTGCCAGGCACCGCCCTCCATCGACAATTGCCTCGTCGGCACCTGGAAGCAGACCGGCGGCGGTGCCGCGGAATGGATGCGTCAGAACCTAAAAATGGCGCAACCCACCGTCGCGCCGAACGACGGCACGCTGATGTTCAACGGCGACGGCACCTTCTCGACCTCCAAGTGTCGACAGCAAGGCGGAAGTCACCGCTCCTGGCACGTCGATGCATGCGACCGGTCGGATGAGTGCGCAAGCGAGCGGGACGTGGTCGGCTTCAGGCGGCACGCTTACGCTCTGCATGACCTCCGTCGACTCGAAGGGCACCATCGAGCTCGAGGGTCCCGCGGGCAAGAAGATGAAGATGGCGATGCCGCAGATGAAGCCCGCCAACACGTCGATGACTTACACCTGCGCCGGCGCCACGCTATCGACCACCCAGCCGATGCCGAAGAACACCACGATGACGACGAGCTACGCCCGCGTGCCCTGATCGCTCAAAGGTCAGCGCGATCGAGCATAAACGTCATGCCGCAGTTGCCGATGGCGTGAAAAGTCCGATCCAATTCTTGCCATCCGCTCTGGCCTGATAAAGGGCTTCATCGGCATCGTGGTACACTTTGGCAAAATCCGCATCGGCGTCTTCGTGCAGAGCGATTCCGATCGAGACGGTGAACTTGACGCCTGCCAACGGCATCCCGTGCTTGGAGAGCTTCTCGAGAATTTGCCGGGCGATCTCCTTGGCGCCTTCGAGATCGCAATCGGGGGCAAAGATGATGAACTCGTCGCCGCCTAGGCGGGCGCATTCGTCGCCTTCGCGAATACTTTCGCGAATGGTTTCCGCAGTGCGAGCTATGACCGCGTCGCCGGCAACGTGGCCGCGAAGGTCGTTGATCATCTTCAGATTATCGACGTCGATGAGAAGCGTGGCATTGCTCCCGGTATGTTGGGACAGTGCTTTGTCGATAGCGGCCACGGCGCCACGGCGGTTCAGCAACCCCGTGAGGCTGTCGCGGATCGAGATGTCGTAATACTCCTGGATGCGATGACGCATGACGGAGTGGTAGCGTTCGGCCAGAAGCCCGATCATCAATGCCATGATCAGCGCAGCTATCAGGCTGCCAATGGCGATCGTGCGAAAGCGGGCTTCCTGCGCAAAATAATATTGCAGGTCAAAATCCACGCCGACAAATCCGCTATAGCGGCCTTCGCTATCGTAGATGGGCGCGTCCCCGGTGAGGAATGTGCCGTAGTCATCCTCCTCGAAGGTGGGATTGACATAGGTCTTGCCTGCCGCAAGCTGCTCAAGCCAATCGTCGTTGTATTGTTCACGGACGTTGAACCGCTCCATATAGTCCGACGCTTCCAGTTTGTGGGCGGTCTTGAGGTCCGGGGAGGCGGCGGTATCGAGCACGAAATACGCGACGCCGTCCCGCTCAACCATCGTGTATAGGTAGAATATGTCTTGGTCTGCCGAGTGGAAGCGCACCAGCGGCGCCAGCGCGCGCTTGTACAGTTGGTCGCTGTAATTCGCAGGGTCGAGCAGTTGCCTGTGCAGGTCGCCGTCCACCACCGTCGCGGCCAACTGACCGATCTCGGCGACGTGGGAGCGTAGTGCGTCCCAACGCGCCTGCTTGGAAAGCCATTGGGGGACGAGAACCAGCGGCAGCAGGATCACAGCCGCCGCCAGGCTTGTGATCGCAAACGTGACCCAGTTGAAGGGGCGTTGCGTTTTCGCGGCCCGGCGCCGCAGGGGCTGTTTCGTTGAAACGGAAAGCACCTTCACTCATCCCGCATTGAGGCGCAAACCACCTCAGCAAGATCGAAGGTCTATCGCACCTGTCTTATTGATCCGTTTAGGATATTTGCCCGCCAAGCGGGTTCTTCGCGCGGGCACAATCTAGGAGTGCGCCGCAGACCGATGTCAGCTCAGCGCGCGGATGCGGAAGGGGAGGCCGCCTTTGGGGCAGAGTGTCACCGTCGCGTGGATCTTCGCCGGCACCGGCCCCGCATATTCCGGGGTGAAACGGCGCAGCAGCTGCACCAGAGCCAGCGTGTTCTCGATCTGCGACAGGGCGCCGCCGATACAGGCGCGCTTGCCGGCGGCGAACGGCAGGTAGCTGTACTTCACCCGCTTCTTGGCGCGCTCCGGCGCGAACCGCTCAGGGTCGAACTTCTCGGGCTCTTCCCAATATTTCGGGCTGTGATGCATCACATAGGTGCAGATCACCGCCTTGTCGCCTTTGCGAATCTGATGGCCCTCGATCACGTCGTCATCGGCGGCGATGCGGATCAGACCCCAGATCGGCGGGAACAGGCGCATGGTCTCTTGGATCACCATGCGGGTGAAACCGAGCTGCTGGACCTCATTCCATACCGGATCGCGGTCGCCGCAGACGGCATGCGCCTCCGCCCTGATGCGCTCCAGCGCCTCGGGGTGCTGCGACAGGAGGTAGAGCGACCAGGCCAGCGTGAGCGCGGTGGTCTCCGTGCCGGCCCACAGATATTGCTTCATCTCGTCGACCACCTGCTGGCGATCGAATTCGGGGAAGCTAGGATCGGCCTCGGCCGCCTCGAGCATCTTCAGCAGCGTCTTGTCGCGGTGGTCGACGACGTTGGCGCCGATCACGGTCTCGGGGATCTCGCCCCAAATCTCCATGGCCTTGGCCGTGTCTTCGTCGGTGATCTCCGTGAGCTCGCCGTGCATTTTCTTGAGGCGAATGGATTTGTGATTCATCACGTCGGTATAGGTCTTGACCTGACCGAAGATGAAATGCGGGTTGAACGGCATCTCGCGATCGAACAGCGCCTTGCAGACCATTTCGGCGGCAAGCGTCCAGGTCTCCTCCACCATCTCGATGGTCTCGCCGGTCGAGGCGAACTTCGCCCAGCGCGCCATCTTCGAGTCGATCGCCGACATCAGATAGGGGAAGTACTCCTCGAACATCCCGGGATGGAACGCGCCCTGCTGCGGCGCGCGTATCTTCTGCCAGAGCGCGCCGTCGACGGTAATCATGCTCTTGCCGAAGATGGGACGCAGCCCGTCGAAATATTTGACGTAGTTGTCGGCATTGTCGACGAGCACGCGCTGTGCATGCGCCGGCTCCGAAAGAATCACGATGCGGTGGTTCTTCAGGTTGATGGGGATCACGCCGCCATATTTCTCGCTGAGCCATGAGAGAACCTGCATGGGGTTCTCCTGGGTCAAGAGCGAGGACAGCTTGAACCAGATGCTCTGCTCTTCGCCGAGCCCGTGCGATGGAGAATAGGCGACTGTCATATCAGCCATTTACGCCTTTGCACCTTGTCCCTGCTGTCGATCGTGGGGGTCGAATAGGCCGTACCGGCCGCCCGCGTGACCGTCGCGGTTCGGCAAGCAGGCCCAGAATTACCTCGATTTAGGCCAGTCTCTAGCATCCGGCCGTCGGCATTGTCCATCTTTGGCACGCGCGCATCTTGCGGTGCGACATGCCGCCCCGTCCAGGCCCCGATCTTACGGCCGTTAACAATTTCAATCAAAGCGCTTCGTCAAAAGGGGGCGAAAACAGCGGGGCTTGCTCTCTGACCTGTGTCATTCCCACCACATGCTCGCCTTCGACGCGGGCCTCGCCGGAGGCGACCAGGCGGAGCGCAAGCGGATAGAGGCGATGCTCAGCCTGAAGCACGCGGGCGGCGAGGTCGTCGACCGAATCGCCCGGCCGCACGGC
This sequence comes from uncultured Alphaproteobacteria bacterium, assembly GCA_963750975.1. Lineage (GTDB taxonomy): Bacteria > Pseudomonadota > Alphaproteobacteria > Rhizobiales > Methyloligellaceae > Methyloceanibacter. The sequence continues at coordinate 17,306 of CAVVSX010000019.1, forward strand.
GACCGCGGCTTGCGCCACGATCGGCCCAGTATCCATCTCCGGCCGCACGAAATGCACGGTGCAGCCGGTGAGCTTCACGCCTTCATCCAGAACGCGAGCATGGGTGTGCAAGCCTCTGAACGCTGGCAATAGAGAGGGGTGGATATTGAGATGGCGATTCCACCAGTTGCGCACGAAGCCTTCGCTGTGCAGTCGCAGAAAGCCGGCGTTGCAGAGGAGTTCGACGCCGGCGTCGCTCAGTGCGTGGTCGAGCGCCTGGTCGAAGGCTTCGCGGGAGGCGAAGCCCTTGTGGTCGATAGTGACGCCCGGAATGAAATCGGCCTCGGCGCGCAGCAGTCCTTGCGCGCTCGGCACGTTCGAAATCACCGCAACGATCTTGGCGGGGTAGTCAGGGTGCCTGGCTGCATCGATCAGGGACTGGAGGTTTGAGCCCCGGCCCGAGATCAGCACGCCGACGCGCTTCCTAGTCACGTTGCGCTCCCGGCAAGGGTGCCTTGGTAGCGCACCGGCTCGCCGCGTTTGCGTGCGACGATTGCGCCGATCTGTCTTGCTTCCTTGCCGAGCCGTTTGCGCACGCGCGCGACATCGCTTGGGCGCACGACGATGATCATGCCGATCCCGCAATTGAACGTGCGCAGCATCTCCGCCTGGTCCAAGCTTGCCTCAAGCATCAGCCAGGCGAACACCGCCGGCAACGCGAACGCGCCGAGGTCGATCTCGGCGGCAAGACCCTTCGGCAGCACGCGCGGGATGTTGTCGGTCAGGCCGCCGCCGGTGATATGCGCGAGCGCCTTGACGGCTCCCGTTTCGCGAATCGTATCAAGGATCTGCCGGACATAGATGCGGGTCGGGGTGAGCAACGCGGCACCGAGCGACACGCCGGGGGCGAACGGCGCGGGATCGCTCCAGTCCAGCCCCGTCGCCTTGACCACGCGGCGCACCAGCGAGAAGCCGTTGGCGTGCACACCGGAGGAGGGCAGCGCCAGGATGACGTCCCCCTCTTCGATGTCTTTGCGCGGCAGCAGCGCTTTGCGCTCGACCGCGCCGACGGCAAAGCCGGCAAGATCGTAGTCGCCCAGCGCATAGACCCCTGGCATCTCGGCGGTCTCGCCACCGATCAGGGCCGCGCCCGCCTCCTTGCAGCCTTTGGCGACACTGCCGATCACCGATTTGGCGACGTCGAGATCGAGCTTGCCGGTGGCGAAATAGTCGAGAAAGAACAGCGGCTCGGCGCCTTGCACGACGATGTCGTTGACGTTCATGGCGACGAGATCGATGCCGATACCGTCATGAATGCCGGTCTCGATGGCGAGCTTGAGCTTGGTGCCGACGCCGTCGGTGGCGGCGACCAGCACCGGGTCCTTGAAGCCGCACGCCTTGAGGTCGAACAGGCCGCCGAAGCCGCCGATGCCGCCCAGCAGTCCTACGCGCTTCGTCTTCGCCGCCAGCGGTCCGATCGCCGCGACCAGCGCATTGCCTGCGTCGATATCGACGCCCGCATCGCGATAGGTCAGTCTAGATTTGTGCTTGGAGGTGGCGGGCACCGGACCACTCGGGGCGGGAGAAGCAGGCGATCCCGGCATAACAATCGTGCCGAGCGAGGCCCGTCAAGGCGCAAAAGGCCGTGGGTCCGCCACATTCGGAGGGTTTACCCAACGGCGAGGTTTCGGCACCCTGGTGACCGGACGATTTGCGGTAATTTTGACATGGCGTTGTTTCGGTTGACGGGTTGGTCGCGAATTGCGGGCGTCGTCCTGCCGCTTCTTGCCGTGCCCGCCCTTGCGGCTAGCGCGCAGGCTGCCGACAGCCTCTACGAAGTGGCCAAGATCTCGGTCGACATCACCGCCAAGGATGCCGTCGCCGCGCGCGATGAGGGCATGGCCGAAGCGCAGATGCGCGCGGTCACGACCGTGCTGCAACGGCTCTTGCCATTGAGCGCGCAGGACCAGATCCCCGAATTCAGTCCAGAGGACGTCGAGGGTTTGGTCAATGGCGTGGCGATCCGCTCGGAGCGAAACTCCACGACGCGCTACATCGCCACGCTCGATGTCAGCATCAACGAGCGCGGAATCAAGAAGCTGCTCGAGGATCAGGCCATCCCGTATAGCGAGGCGCGCGCGCCCTCGATCTCTATTCTGCCGCTGGTGATCGCCGGCGAAGGCGTCAAGAGCGAAGGCGGCGAAGGCTGGCGGCAGGCCTGGGAGCAACTCGACCTTGCGCATAGCGCGACGCCGGCGACCATCCTCCGGCCGCGGCCGGGGTTAAGCCTTGAGACCGTCAAGGCGGTGCTTGGCGGCGATGCCCAGGCCCTCGCCACCATGCAAGCGGATTACGGTTATGGTCCGCTGGTTCTCGCCGTGGGCGAGGCAACCAAAGACGAATTCGTCACACGGCTGGCCGGAACCGACAGTGCTGGCGCCATCAACTTTGGCCGCAGCGACAAGCTTTCCGCCGACGCACAGATCATCGCGCGCGAGGCCGCGGCAACCGCCTTCGGCATCATCGAGAATCGCTGGAAGGTGTCGCAAGCTCCCGAGGCGCCAGCGACGGAAGTGAAATATGAAGCGGGGACCGCCCCTCCCGCCTCGGCCGCGCCCAGTGCCGAAGTGCCGCGCAATGTGGTGGCCCAGGTCGAATTCTCGAGCCTCAAGGATTGGCAGGATATTCGCGGGCGGCTGATGGGCGTGACGGGGATCGAGGCGCTCGAGGTCAATACGCTGTCGGCGCGGGCGGCGGTGGTGACCTTCGACTATGCGGGCTCGCTCGGGCATCTTCAGCAGGTTCTCGGTCAAAACGGCTTTGAATTCGGCGACCGGGAGGGGACCTTTGTGCTGCGCTCGCGCTAGTGGTAGTGGCGCTGGCCGTCACACCTTGCCCTCGAATCTGCTAAAATGCGGACTCGGAGGTTCAAGCGGGCTCGAGCCTCGCGAACGCCTCCGGGAGGAGCGTAGGTGAACATCCCCAATAGCATCACGCTGGGACAACTCGTGCTCGTTCCGCTCGTTGTGTGGCTGATCATCGACCATGAGATGCAGGCGGCCTTTCTGTTGTTCCTGCTCGCCGGACTGTCCGACGCGGCAGACGGCTACCTCGCCAAGCGCTATGGCTGGAACAGTGAGCTCGGCGCCTATCTCGACCCGATCGCCGACAAGGCACTGCTCGTCAGCATTTATGTGACGCTGGGTTTCGCCGGGCATCTGCCCGTGTGGCTGGTGATCGCGGTGGTGAGCCGCGACATCCTCATCGTCGGCGCCGTGGTGCTGTCCTGGATGCTGTCGCGGCCGCTCAGCATGAAGCCGCTGCTGGTCAGCAAGGCCAACACCCTCTCGCAGATCGTGCTGGCGGGGCTCGTGCTCGCCGAGCTCGGACTTGGTCTCGGGCTGCATCCTATAGTGAACGTGCTCGTCTGGGTGACCGGTGCGCTGACCATCATTTCCGCCGCGGCCTATTTCTGGGAATGGCTGAGGCACATGGCAAGCTACGAACCGGCGCCCAAACCGCTGCCGCCACGCCAGCGGCAGGCCCCCGGTGTCGAACAACCGCAACGCTCGCGGATCAGGACTTCGTGACGGTCGCCCAGCTCACGCTCGACTTGCCTCACCGCGCGGCGCTTGGCGCAGAGGATTTCCTTGTCAGCGACTGCAATCTCCCGGCGGTCAGGCTGGTCGATGCCTGGCCCAACTGGCAGACCCATGTGCAGCTCTTGATCGGCCCCGAAGCGAGCGGCAAGACGCATCTCGCCCGCGTATGGCAAGCGTTGTCGGGAGCGCAGGCGCTCGCGCCAGAGACCCTCATGATGTCTTTTCTCGATGGCTTGGATAAGGGGACGCCGCTCGTGGTCGAGGATGCCGACCGCGTCGCCTACGACGAGAAGGCCCTGTTCCATCTGTTGAACCTGGCGCGGGAGAAGGGGCTTTACGTTTTGATCACGGCGGAGAGCGTGCCGAGCCGGTGGGGAGTCGCGCTGCCGGACCTCAAGTCGCGGCTGAACGCGGTTCCGGCCGTCGAGATCGGCGCGCCGGACGAGGCGCTCATCCGCACGGTGCTGCTCAAGCATTTTACCGACCGCCAACTCGATATCGATCCGAAAGTGCTTACATTTCTTGCGCTGCACGTGGACCGCTCGCTGGCTGCCGCCGCCGCTGCCGTGGCTGCAGTCGACCGCGCGGCGCTGGCGTCGGGCCGCAAGATCAGTCGCCAACTCGTCATCGAGGCGCTCGCGGCGTCCGGTCGGCCCGAATGAAGCGACCCGCCAGAGCGAAGCGGGCGGTTGGCTCGCGACGTAACGCAAGTGATACAATTCTTGGAGTAACATCCGAGACGGAGCGCGGCGCCCCGACCGGAGACGTCAAAAAAAACATAATTAATAAGAGGTTAGAGATGAGTTTGCCAGAGAAGGTCGACCGGCTGGAACCCAGTCCGGGGATCGCCGCCTTCGGACCGAGCCGTTTTTTCAATCGCGAGCTGTCCTGGCTTCAGTTCAATCAACGCGTTCTGGAGGAGGCCGAGAACGAGCGCCATCCGCTGCTCGAGCGCCTGCGCTTCTTGTCGATCTCCGCCTCGAACCTCGACGAGTTCTACATGGTCCGCGTGGCGGGCCTGCGCGGCCAGGTGCTGGCCGGTATCGAAACGCCGAGCGAGGACGGTCTTACGCCCGCCGAGCAGCTCGACCGCATCAACCGTGCCGTCGTCGAGTTGACGGCGCAGCAGCAGGAATGCTGGGTCACGCTCGAGGCGCTGCTGGCCGAAGCCGGCATTCATGTGTTGAGCGCCGATCAGCTTTCCGATCATGAGCGCGAATGGCTCGAGGCGCATTTCCTCGACCACATCTTCCCTGTTTTGACGCCGATCGCGGTCGATCCCGCCCATCCTTTTCCGTTCATCGCGAATTTCGGCTTCACCCTTGGGCTCGAGCTCGTGCGCGAAGGCTCGCTCAAGGCCATGCACGCGCTCATGCCGATTCCGCCGCAGCTCGATCGCTTCATTCGTCTGCCGAGCAAGGGCGATGCCAAGGAACCGATCCGCTTTATCAGGCTGGAGACTGTGGTGGCGATCTTCGTCTCGCGCCTGTTCCCCGGTTACCGGGTCAGGAGCCAGGGCGCGTTCCGGGTGCTGCGCGACAGTGACATCGAGGTGCAGGAGGAAGCGGAAGATCTGGTGCGGCTGTTCGAGTCGGCGCTGAAGCGGCGCCGGCGCGGCTCGGTGATCAGGCTGGAGATCGAGGCGTCGATGCCCTCGCGCCTCCAGCGCTTCGTGATGCAGGAGCTGAAGGTCTCCGAGCGCGAGAGCTTCGTGCAGAAGGGTCTGATTGGGCTCGAGACGACCAACCAGCTGATCGTCGCCGACCGGCCCGACCTTAAGTTCCAACCCTTCGTCAGCCGTTTCCCGGAGCGCATCCGCGAGCATCAGGGCGATTGCTTCGCGGCCATTCGCAAGAAGGACATTGTCGTCCATCACCCGTATGAGTCGTTCGACGTCGTGCTGCAATTCCTGAAGCAGGCGACGGCCGATCCCGACGTGGTGGCGATCAAATGGACGCTGTATCGCACCAGCAAGGGATCGCCGATCATCGAAGCGCTGAAAGACGCCGCCGAGGCCGGCAAGTCGGTCACTGCGGTGGTCGAGCTCAAGGCCCGCTTCGACGAGGAGGCCAACATCAAATGGGCGCGCGACCTTGAAAGCGCCGGCGTGCAGGTGGTCTACGGCTTCCTAGAACTGAAAACCCACGCCAAGCTCAGCCAGATTGTGCGGCGCGAGCGGGGCGAGCTCGTCACCTATTGCCATGTTGGCACCGGCAACTACCACCCGGTCACCGCCAAGATCTACACCGACCTGTCGTTCTTCACCGCCGACCGCTCGATCGGCCACGACCTGTCGCGCATCTTCAACTATGTCACCGGCTATGCCGAGCCCGCCGAACTTGAGGTCATGGCGGTGTCGCCGCACGGCATCAGGGCGCGCATCCTCGACCATATCCGCGAGGAGATGTACCACGCCAAGGCGGGACGTCCGGCGGCGATCTGGATGAAGATGAACTCGCTGGTCGACGGCGAGATCATCGATGCGCTTTACGAGGCGGGCCGGGCCGGCGTGGAGATCGACCTGGTGGTGCGGGGTATTTGCTGCCTGCGTCCGGGCGTTCCCGGCCTGTCCGAAAATATCCATGTGAAGAGTATTGTCGGGCGTTTCCTCGAACATTCGCGCATTTATTGCTTCGGCGCCGGCCATGGCCTTCCGAATCGCAAGGCGGTGGTCTATATCAGCTCTGCCGACATGATGCCGCGCAATCTCGACCGCCGCGTGGAGGCCATGGTGCCGATCAAGAACCCCACGGTGCATGAGCAGATCCTCGATCAGATCATGGTCGCGAACATGCGGGACAATTTGCAAAGCTGGCGGGTACGGCCCGATGGGACCTCGGAGCGGATACATCCCGGGGAGGGCCAGGAACCGTTCAGCGCCCAGAATTATTTCATGACCAATCCGAGCCTGTCCGGCCGCGGCACGTCTCTGCCAGAGAATATGCCGCCGCGCTTCACGCGCCTGGTCGAGACGAGCTAGTTCGCACCCGATGCCATGGTGTTGAAACCCGATCGAACTCCCGTTGCGGTCGTCGATATCGGCTCGAACTCGGTGCGGCTGATCGTCTACGAGGATGCCCATCGGGCGCCGGCCCCGTTGTTCAACGAGAAGGTGCTGTGCGGTCTCGGCCGCGCGGTTTTCACCACGGGCAAGCTCGCGCCCGACGCGGTCAAGCGGGCGCTGCGGGCGCTCAGGCGTTTCCGGGCGCTGATCGATCAACTTAGCGTTCCGCATGTCGAGGTGATCGCCACGGCGGCCGCGCGCGAGGCCGATAACGGTCCCGATTTCATCGCGCAAGCCGAACGCATTATCGGCCAAGAGATCACCGTGCTGTCCGGCCCGAGGGAAGCCGAGCTTGCCGCGCTCGGTGTCGTGTCCGGCATTCACGCGGCCGACGGCTTTGCCGGCGATCTCGGCGGCGGCAGCCTGGAGTTGATCGATGTGCGTGGTGGCAGGCTGTCTGACGCCTCCACCCTTCCGCTCGGCGGTCTGCGGCTGATCGATGCATCGGGCGGTAACCTGAAAAAGGCGCGTGACATTGTCGATGCCGAGCTTGCCAAGGTCGACTGGCTGGAGAAGGGCAGGGGTCGCGACTTCTACGCCATTGGCGGAACCTGGCGGGCGCTCGCGCGGCTGCACATGACGCAGACCAATTATCCGCTGAGCGTCATGCACAATTACCGGATCGCCGCCGACGACGCGCTGCGCTTCTCGGCCCTGCTCGATCACCAATCGCAAAGCTCGCTCGCCGGCATCCGCGACATCTCAAGCGCCCGGCGCGAGACGATTCCCTATGGCGCCTTGGTGCTGGAGCGGCTGATCAAGCAGATGAAGCCGCGCTCGGTCGTGGTCTCGGTGCTCGGCATCCGCGAGGGCCTGCTCTACAGCCTGCTCAGCGAGGAGGAAAAGCGCAAGGATCCGCTGATCGCCGCTTGCGACGACATCGCGCGGAGATGGTCCCGGTCGATCGACAGCGCTTACGAGCTGTGTTTCTGGACCGATGCGCTGTTCAGGGCGCCAGGTCCGACCGAGACGCCGGAGCAGAGGCGGCTGCGGCACGCGGCGTGCCTGCTTTCCGATGTTGGCTGGCGCGCGCATCCGGATTATCGCGGCATCCAGAGCCTCAACCTGGTCGCGCACGGCACTTTCGTCGGCGTCGATCATCCGGGCCGCGCTTTTCTCGCGCTCACCGTCTATTACCGCAATGAGGGATTGGTGAAGGACGAGCTGAGCCAGAGGCTGATCGAGCTAGTCGACAAAGACATGCTGAAGCGCGCCCGCATCCTGGGCGCCGCCTTCCGCGCCGCGCATATGGTGTCGGCGGCGATGCCCGGGGTCTTGACCAACACGCCGATCACCTATGAGGGCAATCGGCTGGTTTGGACCCTGCCGGATCCCTATTCCAATCTCGAGGGCGAGCGGGTCGAGCGCCGTTTCAAGGACCTGGCCAACCTGCTCGACCGCGAGCCCGAGATCAGGGTGGGCTCGGCGTTCCAATTGGCGGCTGGCTGACTCGACTTGCTGGACGAGGGCCGCCTCACCAAATCATTATGGCTTAAGGGAATCGTTAGCCCCGCGGCGCATCACCTTGGCTTCGTTTTGAGTTCACTCCGGACCTCCGACCGATAAATGGCAGACGATCCATATTCCATCCTTGGCGTGGCGAAGACAGCCAGCGCCGGCGATATCACCAAGGCCTACCGCAAGCTCGCCAAGAAGCTGCATCCCGACCTTAATCCGGGCGACAAGGCGGCGGAGGAGAAGTTCAAGCAGATCACCGCCGCCTACGACATCGTCGGCGACGAGGACAAACGCGGGCGCTACGACCGCGGCGAGATCGACGCGGGCGGCCAGGAGCGGCCGCAGCAGCGCTATTACCGCGAATATGCCGGAGGCGAGGAGGGCGCGCGCTATCGCTCGACCGCGGGCTATGAGGACATTGGCGCGTTCAGCGATCTGTTCGGCGATTTGTTCGGCGAGCGGGGAGGCACGCGCGGCGGCGCTGGGGGGAGGCGCTTCTCGATGCGCGGGCAGGACGCACAATATCGCCTCGACGTCGACTTCCTCGACGCGGTGAACGGCACCAAGACGCGCATCACGCTGCCCGACGGCGGCACGCTCGACGTCACCATTCCGCCAGGCGTCACCGATGGCCAGGTGCTCAGGTTGAAGGGCAAGGGCAATCCAGGCATGGGCGAAGGCGGACCCGGCGATGCGCTGATCGAGATTACGGTCAGGCCGCATCCGGTGTTCAAGCGCGAGGGCGACGATATTGTTGTCGAAGTGCCGATCACGCTCGATGAGGCGGTGCTCGGCGGCAAGGTCGAGGTGCCGACGGTCACGGGCCGTGTGTTCGCTACCGTGCCCCCGGGCTCGAATACCGGGCAGACGCTCCGGCTGAAAGGCCGCGGTGTGAAACGAGGCGCCGCGACGGGGGATCAACTCGTCAAGCTCAGCGTGGTGATGCCCGAGCGTGTCGATGACGATCTCAAGGGCTTTGCCGAGAAATGGCGCGAGAGCCACCGCTACGATCCGAGACGGAAGCTGAAGGAGCAGGCCTGATGCTGACCGAGCGCGACGTCGTTCAGCGCGTGCAACACCTGACCATCACGCGGCTCAGGGTGTGGGTCGCGCAAGGCTGGATCAAGCCGGCCGACAGAGCGGCGCAGAGCTACTCGGAGGCGGATCTCGCGCGAGCGGCGCTGATCTGCGATCTGGAGGATGAGCTTGGCTTCGCCGAGGACGACGTGCCGGTGCTGCTCAACCTGATCGATCAGATCCACGGGCTGCGCTCGCAGCTGACCGGCCTGCTCGACGCGCTGGAAGAGCTGCCGCCCGATGTCCGCGCTGTCGTGAAGATGCGCATCACCAGGAGCGGGGAAGGCGGAGAGTGATGAAGTCGCTTGGCGGCCCGGTCCTGTTTCTGCTGGCCGTGGCGGCGTTGGCGTTCTTGAGCGTGCGCTTCGGGCTCGGCCGGCTGCCCGGCGATCTGGTCATCGATCACGGCGGCGTCGTCATCTATGCGCCGATTACCACCGCGATCATCGTCAGCGTGCTGCTAAGCCTCGTTCTTTGGCTTTTCCGCCGCCGCTAGCGCTTCAGGCTCGAGCACGGTCACCTCGCCCTTCTTGATGGCGAGGGCAAGCTCGCCGCGCTTCAAGGCGAGCGCATCCTCGCCGAACAGCTTGCGGCGCCAGCCGCGCAACACGGCAACGTCGGTCGCATCGGAGCGGGCGATCTCCTCCAGCTCGTCGCTGGTGGCGATCAGCTTCGGCGCCACGCCGTGGCGGCCGGCGGTGGCCTTCAGCAGCACGCGCAACAAATCGACCACGGCCTGCGCTTCCGGTGGCATCGGCTCGCCCCGCTCGATCGGCGGAATGGTCTTGGGGTCGCGCTCCAGTCCTTTGCCCACGGCCTCGAGCACGGCGCGGCCGCGCATCGAGCGGGCGAAGCCGTTATGCAGCGTGCGCAATGAACCGAGATCCTCGACCGTGCGGGGAGCTTGGCTGGCGATGTCGTAAAGCGCCTCATCCTTCAGGATGCGGGCGCGCGGCACGTCTTGGCTTTGCGCCTCGCGCTCGCGCCAGGCGGCAAGCTCCATCAGCACGGCAAGCGCCTTCGGGGTCTTGATGCGCATCTTGAGCCGCCGCCAAGCCTGCTCGGGATGCAGCTCATAAGTGGCGGGGTCGGTGAGCACCCCCATCTCTTCGTTCAGCCAGCTCGCCCGCTCGGACTTGTCGAGCTGCGCGCGCAGTTTGGGATAGAGGTCGCGCAGATGCTGCACGTCGCCGATGGCGTAAGTGAGCTGGCGGTCGGAGAGGGGACGACGACTCCAATCGGTGAAGCGCGAGGTCTTGTCGAGATTGCGGTTCAACAACCGCTTCACCAGCATCGAATAGCTCACCGCTTCGCCGAAGCCGCATACCATGGCGGCGACCTGCGTGTCGAAGATGGGATGCGGGATGACGCGCGCGAGGTGATGGACGATTTCAACGTCTTGTCGCGCCGAGTGAAACACTTTCAGCACCCGCTCATTCACCATCAGCTCGAAGAAAGGCGTCAGATCGAGGCCGGGGGCGAGCGAATCAATCAGCACTTCCGTGTCCTCTGCCGCCATTTGGATCAGGCAGAGCCGCGGCCAGAATGTCTGCTCGCGCATGAATTCGGTGTCGACCGCGACGAAGGGCGCGCTGCCGGCCCGCGAGCAGGCTTGGGCCAACTCGTCATTGCGAGTGATGAGGTTCATGGGGGGCGGGTATATCCTAAGCGCGCGCGCAAGGCCAAGGGCGCTCAGGCTCAAATATTCGGCATTCCCGTCCGATCTTGCCTACGCTATGGCCGTGCGCGTCCGACCGCGACGCCTTGCCTAGGAGGTGGCCGCCACCCTTTGGTCCCTCAGACTTTTGCTTGCTGCACCAGGGGTTTCGCAAGGGTGCGTTGCTCGGCGCTCGGCATGACGTTATTCGAAGGATGGTGCGCCTGCCAAAGCGACGACATCAGCGAAACGATTGTGACAACGCCAGCAACCGCCCAGGCCGCAAGCGGCAGACGGGTGCGTACGGGGAGCTTACCGGGGGTATTTAGCATGTTCATTTCCCTCATCAGCCTTTGCCATAACAACGCCTGAGGGCGAGGCTTCGTTCCCCTACTTGCCTTGACAAGAGCGGGCCTCCCATGCGCTGTTCCGCGCGATTTCAGACATTCGCCCGCCCTTGGGTTTAGGCTCGCCAACCGACCATGCATGACTATCGCACCCATACTTGTGGCGCGCTGCGCAAACAGGATGTCGGCAAGACCGTGAGGTTGTCGGGCTGGGTGCACCGCGTGCGCGATCATGGCGGGCTGCTGTTCATCGATCTCCGCGATCATTACGGCCTGACCCAGGCGGTGGCCGATCCGCAGTCGCCGGCCTTCAAACAGGCGGAGAGGCTGAAGCCCGAATGGGTGGTGCGGATCGATGGCGAGGTAGTCGCCCGCACGCCGGAGACGGTCAATCCCAATCTGCCGACCGGCGAGGTTGAGGTCAGGATCAAGAACATCGACGTGCTGTCCGAGGCGAAGGAACTGCCGCTGCCGGTATTCGGCGAGCCCGAGTACCCCGAGGACACGCGGCTCAGATACCGCTTCCTCGATCTCCGGCGCGAGAAGCTGCACGCCAATATCATGAAACGGCAGGACATCATCTGGTCGCTGCGCCAGCGCACGCGCGAGGCGGGGTTCTTCGAGTTCCAGACGCCGATCCTCACCGCGTCGTCGCCCGAAGGCGCGCGCGATTATCTCGTGCCGAGCCGCGTGCATCCCGGCAAGTTCTATGCGCTGCCGCAGGCGCCGCAGCAATTCAAGCAGCTGAGCATGATCGCGGGCTTCGACCGCTATTTCCAGATCGCGCCCTGTTTCCGCGACGAGGACGCGCGCGCCGACCGCTCGCCGGGCGAATTCTACCAGCTCGACCTGGAGATGAGCTTCGTCACGCAAGAGGATGTGTTCAACACGGTCGAACCGATCCTGCGCGGTTTGTTCGAGGAGTTCGGTGGCGGCAAGCCCGTGACGCAAAAATTCCCGCGCATTCCTTATGCCGAGGCGATGCGGAAATACGGCACCGACAAGCCCGATTTGCGCAATGCGATCGAGATGGCCGACGTGACCGAGCATTTCCGAGGCTCGGGCTTCAAGCTATTCGCCGGCATGCTCGACATGGATCAGAACTGCCGCATCTGGGCAATTCCCGCGAAGAGCGGCGGGTCTCGCGCGTTCTGCGACCGGATGAACGGATGGGCGCAGGCCGAGGGGCAACCGGGCCTCGGCTATATTTTCTTCCGCGAGGGCGAAGGGGCGGGGCCCGTCGCCAAGAATATCGGGCCTGAGCGGACCGAAGCCATCAAGTCGCAGCTCAAGCTCGCCGACGGCGATGCCGTGTTTTTCGTGGCGGGGCTGCCGAAGGAGTTCGCTCCCTTTGCCGGCCAGGCGCGGGTGAAGATCGGCAACGAACTGGGGCTCACGCAAAAGGATCAGTTCGCCTTTTGCTGGATCGTCGACTTCCCGATGTATGAGTGGAACGAGGAGGAGGAGAAGATCGACTTCTCCCATAATCCGTTCTCCATGCCGCAAGGCGGCCTCGAGGCATTGGAGACGATGGCGGCGGAGGACATCCTCGCCTATCAATATGACGTCGTCTGCAACGGCGTCGAGCTGTCCTCGGGCGCGATCCGGAACCATAAGCCCGAGATCATGGAGAAGGCGTTCGCCATCGCCGGCTATCCCAAGGAAGAGTTGGAGAAGCGTTTCGGTGGCATGCTGAGAGCCCTGCAATATGGCGCGCCGCCCCATGGCGGCATCGCGCCGGGCATCGACCGCATGGTCATGCTGCTCTGCGGCGAGGAGAATTTGCGGCAGGTCGTCATGTTCCCGATGAACCAGCAGGCGGAGGACCTACTGATGGGCGCGCCGTCCGAGGTTTCACCCAAGCAACTGAAGGAACTGCATATTCGGGTCGTCCCGCCGCCCAAGGTCTGATTGTGACAGCGTCCTTAAGGCGCGCCTTTTGCTCACTCCAACTGTTGCCCAAATGCCGAGTCATTCCTTACCCTTGGCGTCGATCGCTTAAACTGGGACGATAACTAGAATGGCGATGGGAGGGGCAGGCATGCACAAGATCATCTTCACGCGCGTCATCGCGCTCGGCGCGTTTGCCGCCTTCTACCTGTGCTCGGCACAGGAGGCCGCTTTCGCCGCCGCGCTTAATACCGCCAATTTCGTCGCAGCCTGCGCCGCCGACGAGAACGTCACCGAGGACCCCGGCTTCGAGGACGGCAAGGTTACGCCTAAGGCCTATTGCGACTGCGTCGCGGCCGAGATCCTGAAGAACAAGCTGAGCCAGGGCGATGTCGACATGCTGACCAAGATGCATAAGGACGACATCAGCGACGCCGACGCCGAGAACTATCCGACGCTCGAAGATCTGATGAATACCAACGAAGGCTACGAAGATTCCTGCAGGACGAGTCTCGGCATGCCGGCCGACGAGGGCACCGACGAGGAGGGGACCGGAGAAGAAGACGACGTGGTCCCGCAGGACGACGAAGCTCCGGCCGACGAAGAGGCCCCACCGCCGCAATAGGCGCCCCGCGTCACGCTTCGCTTTAGGGCCGCTCCGGTCGATTGCCGGTGAGAGCAGGCATTGAATCTGTGCCCCGCCTCAAAGTCCCGGCGCGGAAGTCCCCAGCATTTTCATGACAGCACTCATCAGCGCCCAGGTTTCGCGCTAAACATAACGGCGTGGCCCGGCGGCTGGGGGCCGGAAAAAACACGGACCTGCAAAAATCGGGGTGGAACTGCCGGCGGGGGAGGCCGCTTTCCTGGAGTAAGGGGTCGAAAGGATGGGGACCATGAACTTCAGCGAGCATCTCTACCGCTATTGCGAGCGCGGCACGAGCGATGCGCTCCTGGCCGAGCCAATCAACGTCATCAGCAACCTGGCGTTTTTGTTTGCCGCGCTGATCGGGCTCCAGCTCCTGCTTTGGCGTCCGCGCGAGGAGCGCAGCGCCGACCACTATCTCTTGGTCTTTCTCGTGCTGGCGATCGGCCTCGGCAGCCTCGCCTTCCATTTGTTCGCGACCGAGGGAACCGAGCTGCTCGATGTGGTTCCCATCGGCCTGTTCATACTCGTCTATCTCGGCTTTGCGTTGAATCGCTTCCTCGGCGTGCCGGTTGGCCTTGCGGTGCTGCTGGTGATCGGCTTCACCGCGATCATGGCCATGACCGGCCAGGTGCAATGTTGGGACGGCGGGGTCGGCTTGCCCGGACCGGAGATCCAAGGGGCAAAGCCGTGCCTCAACGGCAGCGTCTTCTATTTGCCGGCGCTGATTGCGCTGATCGTCGTCGGCTTGCTTGCCGAGGAGCGGCGGCACCGGGCGGCGCCCTATTTGTTGTGGGCGGCGGCGATCCTCGCCGTTTCCATCACGCTGCGCTCGCTCGATTTCGCGCTGTGCGACCGCGTTCTGATTGAAGGGCGCAAGACCGGCACCCATTTTGCCTGGCATATTCTCAACGGCTTGGCGCTGTTTCTGCTGCTACGGGCAAGCCTCGAAAGCGGTCCTACGGGCCTAAGCCAGACCGAGCCGGCCGAGCCGTTAGCCGAGGCTGGCGCGGCTCAAACCGAGCCTCCCGATCCTGTTTCGCCTGCCGAAGCCGAGTCCCCCGAGCCGATCCCGCCGCCAAAGCCCTTGTCCGAAAGGGTTGCATCGGCGGGCGAAGAGGCGGCAAAGGAAGACGAGGCCGCCGAGCCCGAGGACAAGCCTGAGACCAAGACCTTCTTCCCGGCTTAGGGAACGCTCCACGTTCCTTAGGCTAGAGTGGGCCCAAAGCGGACGTGGTGGAACTGGTAGACACACAGAATGTCAGCAGTTCTAACCACAATCAAATCAATGACTTAGTCTAGCTGTGCTAGTGCCTCCGACGATTTGGCAACAGTCTTGGCAACGACGCATGGATTTGGTGAGGGGCCAAATGGAGCTGCGCATCCGCGAAAATCAGCCATTCACCGTCTCCAAGGTCGAAGCTGCTGCGCGCCAAGTCGAAGCTGCCATTGAGGCGCTGGTCCGCGGGCATTTCGACATTGCGATCACCCTGGCCGGAGCAGCCGAGGACATGCTTGATCGCCCAGGCAACCTTCTTGACTACCACCGCGATCACCCTAGAGCGAAGCAGCTTGGCTTAGAGGAAGGCACTGAACGCAAAGCGTTGGCGGATCACTTGAACGTCGAGCGGAATTGGCTAAAGCATGAAGGGCCGCCTGAGAGCATGGAGTTCACGCTCTATGGCGCAGCCTTCATGATTGCTCGCGCTGTGACCAAGCTCACACCGGAGCAAAGCAGCGCGCCCATGCAGGCTTTCTTGCGTTGGTGGGCTGAGTACGTAGAAACTCTCAACTGACGGGCAGGCGGGTCCTGTGGTCGAATCAGTGTCGGCAAGCGTCCTGCCTCAAAGAAGAGGGCGCGCTGAAATATGAAAGCCACCGCCGACACCTGCCCCCGCTGCAATCGAACGCTCATCGAGATCGACCGATTTGGCGAGGGCCTCATCGGCTGTGTGGTCTGCAATCTCTGGACTTGGCCGACCAGCAGAAGCGTATCTATGGCGCTGCCAGAAGATGACCTTGAGGCGCTGAGAAAGCGGGTTGGGAACTAGTCTGTTTTAGGCTCGGCTTTCAGCAGACCCGGCAGCTTGGCGATGTTGCTGGCGACCCGCCGCGCTTCCGGCGAGCTTGTTGACAGTCCATTCATCATGCCAACGAAGGCACCCTGCCGAAAGACCTTCGAGCTTCCTGTAGCCGGGCACCCGTGTCAAAATCCAAAGACGCGGGGGGATGCCGTAGACGGCGTAAGGAGGCCGGCCCCATGCGCAAATCCATCATGCTGATTATTGCTTCGATGCTAATTTGCACCGTGCCAGGAGTAGCGGTGGCAAAAAGCGGAGCCGCACTGCTGAACACCTGCATCGCGAATTATGATCGGTGTTTTCGAGCCTGCTTCGATCCTAATGGTCCCTTGCCGCCAGATAATTACTCAGCAAATTGTTTCGCGCACTGCGACGCAAATCACGCCGCTTGCGTCGACCAAGCGTTTGACGCTGCCAGTACGAGCGCGCCTTCGCGCGTCGGCAGCCGCGCGCTGCTGCTTGCGAAACGCACGCTTCGTCGATCGTCAGCACATTAGCGGTGTCGGCGTCGGCGCGTGTCGCGGGCGTAGACGTAGGCCAGGGCTTGGCCGGTCGCATCCTTGACGACATAGCCGCCAGGTATCCGTTCGGGGGTCTAGGGTGACGGGAAGCGGCGAGGCACCCTCTCACGCGCTGCCCGTGGGGCCGTCGGTAACTTCGGGTCCGCCCGCGTTTAATGGGCGGTGGCCGTGTCGGGCTAGATAATCTGCCTCAAAGTCAAATATCCGTCGGGCGAGGGCGCAGCACCACACCGCAGCGTCCGAGCCGTCATCAAGTGTGGTGAGGATATCCGAAGCGGCATCACATGCTGTCCAGGCGACCTGATAATGCTCGACTGATTTGATAGGCGGCTGCTTAGCGCCCGCCAGCACCGACTTCCACGCCATCACTACAGCAGCTTCCGACAGCCCCTTGCGCTCAAGCGCGGTAAGCAGCTTCGGCAGGAAGATCTCGAGCTTCTGGTGAGGTTCCAACGCGCAACTCCCCCACGCCCCAGAGGCAGTGTGCGCCCTTTCGGCGTCGATGGGCAAGGAGTAGAGCCCTGCACGGACGGTGGGGCGTGATAAGCAGAAGTTGTAGCCGCCCGTCGCCACCCCTCATAGATTGGACTCATCCATCAATGTCGGGGGGCAATGATGAGGTGGTCTTCTCTTCTCATGGTCGCGCTTTTGGCGGGTCTCGGGCCCGATCTAGCGCGCGCCTCGCCGATCATCGATCAGCAACAGACCACGCTCACTGCCACAGGCGGGTTCCAATTCGGTTGGACTGACCTCGCTCAGACCTTCACCGTCGGCATCTCCGGCCAACTCGACAGTATCAGCATCTTCGCGGCCAATAGCGAATTGCTACTGACACTTAATCTGCTCGAGACTTCGGGCGGGCTTCCGTCTTCGACGGTAATCGCCAGCGCGGTAGCTGCAACGCACGGTCTGGCCTGGACGACCTTCTTCTTCTTCAACGTTCCTGTCGCGATAGGTGACTAGCATTCCAACCCATCGTGATAGGGGTCAATGGCCAGATTGTGGGCATGGACCTCGCGTATGGCGATGAGCCCGACCCTTACTCAAGGGGCGAGCTATACATCAACATTGGCCCATGTCCTCCCCCCTACTCTTGCCCTCCACCAACGGGAGGGGACTGGTATCCGGTTAACTTCATGGCTTCGGGTCAGAACCTTACCTATGCAGACGCCACGTTTGTTACCACCGTATCCCCGGTTCCCGAGCCATGGACCCTATCACTCTTCGCCACCGGCCTCGGCTTGATGGGATGGTTTGCGTGGCGCAAGAAGCGAATGGCGTGGCACTGAAATCAAAACTTTTGGGCGCGCTGCCGCGCTCTTGATGCGACGCGAGCGGTTTGTCCAACCGCTCAACTTCCAGCCACACAGGACCTTCATCGTCGCGAACGTTGTGGCGTATTCCCGGAAGACCTTGGGAGTCTGCGTGGGAGACAAGGTCATTATCTCATACCTAGATACAGGAAAGCGGTTCTGTTTCGAGCTGACCTTGGGAGAGAATGACTCAGAGAGAGGAAAGGTGTCACTAGCGTCACCGTTAGGACAAGCACTAATGTCTGCGGAGGAAGGTGACGAGATAGAGATTGTGCTTAATGATGGTGACCGTCGGAGGGCGCTAATTGAACTAGTAGAAAAGCGCGTTGGCGATCCGACTAGAGAGCCCCCGTCAGCCCATACCGCTTCGTCCGCCGCGAAGATCATATAACTCCACTACTCGGAATCTGCTTCTCCTGGTCGTCGCGGAGATGCCGTCGTCGACGAGGTGCATCGGACTTTGTGGGCGTGCTTGCCAAGTTGAGTGCTTCGAGTTGCCTTCAGCGCCTGGAGTTGCCAGACGAACTGACGCCTGTGGCTCCCGCCCCCCTCCCAGCCGCCCTCCCACTCTTCGCGGCAGCTTGGCGATGTGTGCTCGCCACACGGAGCGGACTCGTCATGGTCAAGACCTTCGGGGTGTCAGCATCCGCCTTCGTCTTGCGGGCATAGACGTAAGCGAGAGTAGCCCGGACCCGGGTAGCAACGTCGCTGGAATAGCGTATGGTTGCAGGCGGGAGGGATTCCCGCTCGATGACTAAGCGCCGTTTAGACGGTATCCAATTGGTGCGGCTGCTGTCTGCGGCTCTCGTGCTGGTCTTTCATAGCGTCTTTCTTTCGCTCCAAGCATATGGCGCCACAGAATATCCGCAGGTGTTCAACCTTGGTGCTCTTGGCGTCTATCTGTTCTTCGTCATCTCCGGCTATGTGATCGCGCTCCAAGCCGACGAGAAGCCCGCGCTTTTTGCGATGCGTCGGCTGCTGAGAATTTACCCACCCTATCTAGCCGCCCTGGTGATTTCGGGTGGGGTCTTGCTGGCAACCGGCGTGATGACCCGGAGCTCGATCAACTATCTCGACATCTCGCTTGCGCTGCTCCCTGGCGGCAAGATTCAGGGATGGACCGGCCTACCGTATTGGACTCTGATCTACGAGGTCTATTTCTACGCCGTCGCCTTCACTCTGATGTGCCTGGGCGGACGAGCGTACGACATCGGGCTAGTCCTCTGGTCGCTCATCATCCTCTATTGCAGCATCGACTTCCATCACCCTGCGGACATGAAGGTGGGCATTGAGGTTGTCTATTCGCCGCTGACGATTTTCTTTCTTGGGGGGGCGGGGCTTGCGAGGTTGCACGCGGGAAAGCCACTCCCGGCGGTATGCATGGCGATCGCCGTGGGCATCTTCGCTTGGTGCGTCAGATCGTTTCCCGTTCTATGGAACGTCTGCATTACTTTGGGGGCCGTCGGACTTATAGACTTTGCGGTGCGCGCCAGTCCGCTGATCGGCCATGTCGGGTGGCTCAGTCCTTTCGTGAGAGGCGGCGACTATTCTTATGGGCTCTACCTTTTGCACTTGATGCCCATCTTGGTGCTGTGCCATTTCGCGTCCGTCATTCCTGGCGGCGTCATGGTGTTGATAGTCCTGACGATGATCGCCGGCTCTCTCGTTGGCCTCAGCTTTGGCAAATTGGAAGCATACGCGCAGAGAATGATCTTCAGACCATTGGCAGGCGCTATAGCAAATGAGCGAGAGCATCGCGCTATCAGAGCGTAGGGCGATATTGCTCACCACGCGCCGCGCTTGATCCTTCGGCAGCACCTTGGTCAGCGCGCATTTGTTCTACGCTTTTTCCGGAGCAAAATTAGAACGCGCATTACCGATTTCCAGACAGAGGTTACTATGAAAATCGGCGACCTTTTTCCGACAATTGAGCCGCCTGCCCGCCGCGTAACCGGCGCGCCGAAATGGCAGCCGATAATATTGCGGTTCGGACCCGTCTGCGCGATGAAGGCCCCTCTCTGTGGTGGTCCAGGCACGAAATTGCACCGGGCAGCGGCATCTTCACCGACCCCGGGCAGTTCGACTTCAGGGCCGATGTGCGTCGTTTTAGCCAGGGACCCGTTCGACAACCCTGGTAGGGCAGGGGTTCGCTTGTGATTGGGTCAAGTTCTCAGGCGCAGCCTACTCCCATAACGGCAAGGCGATCGCTGCTGATCGGGAGAACTCAACCTTTCAGCTTGACTGATCGCTTTGGACGGCCCGCGAAGCACCCCGGTCCGAACTCTTGAAGCGCCATTTTGCCAAACGGATCAGCTCCGGTCTGCTGCCCCCCGCAACTCTTTAAGACGCAATAGCATCACGAGCATCCGTTCAAGTTTTCGATCGAGATGAACTTCGTAACGGACAAGTTGCTCCAGCTTGTCACCGTCGAGCGCTTCGCCAAACGCTTGCTCACATATAAGGGCTCTGTTGAGGAGTGCCTTTCGGCGATCAACAAACCACGGAAACACTTTATGGCTGAGGAAGCGCCGCAATCCATCGCAGTCAGCGGTCGCAGGTTCCTCATCCTCCATCAGCTCGGAAGGATCGAGGGCCAATGTTGTGGCCCACCACTGACGTGTATCCATGCGTAATGATGCCAGCGCGCGCTCATAGGCATCCTCTCGATGGGAGCCGAGCAGTTCGGCAGCTGTTCGCGTGATCTCCTCGTCCTTGTCCACATCTGCAAGATCATTCTTCGTTTCGGCTTCTGTTGCTTGGATGGCATCTATGACCCGGTCGAACTCGCCTTCGACATCAAGATGCACCAAAGCGATCTTCGCTGTTTCGTGGCAGGGCGCGAACGTACGTTCCAAGTTGCGTCGTTGGGCAGCGGCTTCGGCTAGTCGCAGGCGACGTTTACGCCACACGATGCCCGCGAGCTCCTCAATCAGGTGTTCCTCCGTGGGTCCCTGAGGAGCGTGCTCCTCCACGAACGCAGAGACCAGTGTGGCGTACTCCTCGGCATCCTCCCACGGCAGCACCGTGTACTTTGAGAGAACGCCATGCCGGAGCGCGTTGAACCTTGTGATCGCGGTCGCGCTCTTCGCCAAATTGCGCATGCTATTCATGTCGGTCCCCTACAGCCGTGATTTTGCGATAGTTCGAAATCGTCGTTTTGTTGCCTAATAGTTGCCAAAAATGCATAAGGGGACGATCGTTCCCCCAAGAAGTTGCTTATTGTAGCCAATAATGCTGACAAATGCACTGGTTATAGACCAGTGTGTTAATTGCAAAGGCGCTCAAAACGGCGCTGAAACAGCGGCTTGAGACCAAATTTTCGGGGGGCGGTTTCTATGCCGCTTTCGCGGTCAAAGGTTGATTATTTCCCTCCTCATGCGGCGGGGCGCTTTTCCTATATCCCCCTCACACTGTTCACTGTGTTCCACTGAGTCGAATGGAGCAAATGGAGCGAATGGGAGTGAATGGAGCGAATGGGAGTGAATGGAGAGCTAGGCCGTGTACTCATAAATCGCGATTGGTAAGCGGCGGTTGGTCAATGTCCTCTTTTCCCCCAAAAGCAGACATTCGTCAGCCCGAGTGGCACGTCCGCTAAGTGCCACAAGCCGACATTGCTATAGCCAGCTAACCTCGTTCGCCCCCGCTTGGCGGTTCACAAAAGTGCCACGCTCATCCCGAATATTGGAAATCGAAGTTTTCTAGTTGAACTAAGAGGTGGAGAATTGATGTTGTTACGATCGATGCGTCTGACCAAACCGGCGTCTATCGCTCTTGCTGGAGCGTTGCTGCTGCTCTCGGCACCGGCGGCCAAAGCCGAATGGCCCGGCATCCTGGAGGCAAAGGACATCGCCGAGGAGGGCTTCATCTACGGCCTGCCGATCGTGATGAACTATGCGGTGATGTATGCCTATGCTGTCGACCCCGACTCGGGTCAGTTCAAGGCTCCATTCAACCAAATCAAGAACGAGGCGCGCGTCTTCACCTACAAGGACACGGCCATCGTCACGCCGAATAGCGACACGCCCTACTCGTTCTTGTGGATGGACTTGCGGGCCGAGCCCATGGTCCTTTCGGTGCCTGCGGTCGAGAAGGACCGCTATTACGCGGTGCAGCTCGAAGACGGCAACACCTTCAACTACGGCTATATCGGCAGTCGTGCCACCGGCAACGAGGCCGGCGATTACATGGTGGTCGGTCCTGCCTGGCAGGGCGAAACCCCGCCCGGCATCAAGAAAGTTTTCCGCTCCTCCACGCAGTTCTCGGTTGCCGGCTACCGCACGCAGCTGTTCGGCCCGGACGACCTCGACAACGTGAAAAAGGTCCAGGCCGGCTACAAGGTGCAGCCGCTGTCCGCCTATCTCGGGACGCCTGCGCCGCCGTCCGCTCCAAAGATCGACTTTCCCAAAATCGACAAGGATCTCGTCAAGAGCAACTTCTTCGAATATCTCGACTTCGCCCTGCAATTCGCCCCGCCCGGCAACGACGAGAAGGAAATTCGCGCCAAGCTCGCCAAGATTGGCGTCGGCACCGGCAAGAGTTTCGACTTCCACGAGCTCCCGCTCGGCCACCGGCTGGAAGTCGCTCTCGGCATGAAGCAGGGCGACAAGAAGGTCGATGACTACCTCGCCGCCGGGGCTAAGGATGTCAACGGCTGGAAGATCGGCTCGTGGTTCGGCGACCGCGCCTTCTTCAACGGCAATTGGCTGTTGCGCGCTGCCGGCGCCAAGGGCGGCATCTACGGTAATGACGCCGTGGAAGCGACCTACCCCCTCACTCGCGTAGACGGCGATGGCCAGACGCTCGACGGCAGCAAGGCAAACTACACGCTGACATTTGCGAAAGGCGAGTACCCGCCGGTGAACGCGTTCTGGTCGGTGACCATGTATGACGGCAAGACGCAGCTCTTGATCGAGAATCCGATCAGTCGCTACCTCATCAACTCACCGATGCTGCCTGACCTAAAAAAGAATGCAGACGGCTCGTTGACGCTCTACTTTCAGAAGGGTTCGCCTGGTGCCGAGAAGGAATCCAACTGGCTGCCGGCGCCAGATGGCCCGATCTACCTCGTGATGCGGCTGTACTGGCCGAAGACCGAAGCCCCGTCGATCCTGCCGCCGGGCGAAGGCAGCTGGCAACCGCCGGGCATCAAACGCATGGCGCAATAACGCTAGCTGCGGCGAGGCTCCGTGACCCCGGCTTGTTTTAGGGCGAGCCGGGGTTCGGATGTCCGCTGTGGGTCATTCGGCGACATAAGCGGGCCGTGCATTGACGTCCGAAAAGAGCCCGGAACCGGACATCAAATTGCGCCGCGCAATGTCTCATGCCAGGTTTGTCTGATAGTGCCGGTGCCTACTGTTAAACGACGTGAGCCAGAAATGAACCCACACAAAATGAAACCAGTCAGACCCCCAATCCTTGCGCTCGGCGCATGCCTCCTTGCCACCATTGCCTTTACGGTCGAGACCCGTGCTCAAGCTAAGGAAAATGCCAATTTCGAGGCCGGGATCACAGCTTATAAAGCCGACGACCTGCCACTCGCCTACAAAGAGTTTCTCGCAGCTGCTAAGGACGGCCACGCCAATTCCCAATTCAATGTGGCCTTGATGTATGAGCAAGGCATCGGAGTTGGAAAAGATGAGAAGGAAGCGGTTGTTTGGTATGGCAAAGCGGCCTCGCAGGGGAATGCGGCCGCGCAATTCAATCTAGGGGTGCTCTACGAAAATGGTCGTGGCACTAAGATTGATTTCGCAAAAGCCAATGAGTGGTATCGCAAGGCGTCGGCGCAGGGGGATGCGCTGGCCATCGGCAATCTAGGCATGCTGTATGTGCGTGGTCAGGGTGTGAAAGAAAACAAGGTAGTAGGCGTGGCGCTACTTTTGCGGTCTGCCACCCTGGATTCTTCACCCGGAAACCACGCCAAACAGAATCTTGCAACCACTCGCGGCCTAACAGCTGAGATGATCGTCGCAGCCCAAGCACTCTCCGAAGAATTTACTAATGCGAAGAACCTGCTGGCGCCGCTCGATCAGGCATTGTCAGAGTAATTGGCTTGAGCCTCCTGGCGAGGATCCTGAGCCCTCCGGCGACGTCGCGCTACCGGCGACTATTCGGTGAGCTTCCGTCGCTGTCATGTCCGCTGCGGGTCATAAGCGGACATCACACACGCTGATTAGGCATGCCCGCTTTTCGCCCGGAATCAGACCTGGTGACGCGATCGGCCGAACGTCCGCTTAGTGCCAGAAGCGGACATGGTTGGCCCACGCGAACATCGAGCATCAGGCGGCCAGGAAAGTCAGTAGATGGCTACATTAATCGGGTGCTCTAAGCCGATAGCCGATGCCCGTCTCCGTCAGAATATAATGCGGCCGCGCGGGATCAGGTTCGATCTTGTTCCTGAGCTGCCGCACATAGACGCGCAGGTATTGCGCATCGATGGGGACGGCCCAGAGTTGGTTCAAGAGAAATTTATGGGTGAGAACCTTGCCGGCGTGCTGCACCAGTACACGCAGCAAGTCATATTCCTTCGGCGACAGCTTAACCTCCTGTTCTTTGACCTTGACGACGCGGCGCACGAGATCGACCGACAAATCCCCCAATTTGAACACCGGGCGCTCGCCTTGCGCCTGCAACTGGTGACGGAGCGCTGTGCGCACGCGCGCCAATAGTTCCTCCATGCCGAAGGGCTTGGTGACGTAATCGTCGGCACCGAGATCGAGCGCTTCCACTTTGCCCGCTTCGTCGCCACGGCTGGACAGCACCACGATCGGCAGATCCGCTTGCCGCGCGCGAATCTGGCGCAACAGCTCGACCCCCTGCATGTCGGGAAGCCCAAGATCAAGAATGACGAGGTCGGGCTTGGTGGAAATCAGCGCAAGAGCAGCTTTGGCGTCCGCTGCATCGATGGTTTGATAGCCTTGCGTGCCTAGCCCCATGCGCAGCAATTTGCGGATGGGTGGCTCGTCATCGACGACCAAGATCTTGAGCGGCGCGGCGCTCATGCAGCCGTTCCCAGGTGCGCGACATTCTTGGGAACTGGCATCGTGATGGTAAAGACGGCGCCGGGGCGATCGCCATGGTTTGCAGCTACGATTGTTCCGCCCATCGCCTCGACAAAGCCACGCGAAATGGCGAGACCAAGACCGGTCCCGGCTTGAACCTGATCGCTTTTCTGTGCGCGGTGGAACTTGTCAAAGATGGGCTCAAGCTCTTCCGGGGGAATGCCGCTGCCCTCATCAGCCACTTGCAGCTTGACCTTGTCGCCCTCCTGCCAGCTCGAGATGCGCAAGGTTGTATCGGGCGGAGCATATTTGGCGGCATTATCGAGAAGGTTGACCAGCACCTGCTCGAAGAGGACGGGATCAAGTTCGAGCATGGGCAGGTCGTCCGCTATCTCGAGCTCTACCCTATGGCGAGCCAATAGCTTGCTCGTGCGCTCAAGGGCGGTCGCAACGATCTCGCCGACATCGTGAGGGGCGGTATTCGGCTTGAAGGAGCCCGCCTCGAGCTTGGTCATGTCGAGCAGGTTGGCGATGAAGCGATTGAGCCGCTCGGACTCATCTAGAATGGTGGCAAGAAGGTCGATCTTGGCCTTGCTGTTCAACGACCCCGACAAATCCTTCAGCGCTCCGGCAGCGCCGACAATAGCCGCAAGCGGCGTCTTCAGGTCGTGGGATATGGAGGTGAGCAGGGCCGCACGAAGGCGATCCGCCTCGACCCGGCGCTCGGCCTGGTCGAGATCGTCAACGAGGTAAACGCGCTCGATGGCGAGCGCGCCCTGATCGATAAGCGCGTCGAGCAGGCGGCGTTGGTCGGGGGTCAGCAGCGGCCCAGCCTTATCGCTGTCGATGCCCACGACGCCGATGGCGCCCCGACCTGTGCGCATTGGCAGGAACAGCCGCTTCGCTCCCGGAAGCGTATCGGCCCCGCGGCCGGCTGGACGATTATGCTCCCAGGCCCATTTCGCTGCGGCGAGATCGGCTTGATCGAGAACGTCCTCGGGCGGATATCCAGCCTTCACCGCGACCGATCCGTTCTCCGGCAGCAACAGAACCACGCGAACCTTCAGCATGAGCGCGATCTGGTAGGCCGTGGCCCACAGCACGTCATCGAGCGTGCCGACACCAGACAGCTTTCGGCTGAACGCATAGAGCGACTCGGTGGTGCGCGCCCGGCTCAAAGCGGCCAGAGCGAGGCTTCGCGCCCGAGCCGCGACGTTGGAGACGATGACGGCGACAATCGTGAAAAATAGGATCGCTACGACTTGGCGCGGATCGGAGACCGTGAAGGTGTAATAGGGCTCGGTGAAGAAGAAATTGTAGCAGAGCGCCGACGCCACGCTTGCAAACAAAGAAGGCCACAGGCCGAAGCGCACGGCGATGCCGACTATCGCCGTCAGGAAGACGAGGTCGGTGTTCTCCAGCCCGATCAGTGGCCAAAGGAGTTCGCTGATGCCCGTCGCCAGGCCAACGGCAAGAACCGCACCCAGATAGGGATGCGGATCGAAAGGTTCGGCAATTTCGGCCGCGCGAACGGACTTCTTGGAAAGGGGGCCTTTGTCCAGTTCCTCGCCGGCGATGACATGAATGCTGATGTTGCCGCAACGCCGCAACAAATCGCGCACTACCGATCCGTGCAACAGCTCAAACCAACGCGACCGTAAAGACTTGCCAATGACGATTTGCGTGATGTTGTTTACTTGCGCGTAGGCGACCACATCGTCGGCGATGCGGCGATCGCCGCCGGGGATGGTAACCGGCTCGCCGCCAAGGGCCTGGGCGAGGCGCAGCGTATCGGCGATACGATCCCGCTGCTCCTCGCTCAGTTGCAGGCTACGCCTCGTTTCGATGTAGAGAGCCGTCCAAGGCGCATGCAGGCGATCGGCAAGACGCTTCGTGTAGCGCACGAGACCCGGGGCTCTAGGGTCTTCGCTCAGGCACACAAGGAGCCGCTCGCCAGCCGCCCACGGACCCGAGATCGCGCGCGCCTGCATCTCGCTCAAGAGCTGCTCATCGACCCGCTCGGCGGTGCGCCGAAGAGCGAGCTCGCGCAGCGCCGTCAGGTTGGCGGGGGAGAAGAAGTGCTCGAGCGCGCGTTCGGCTTGCTTGGGTATGTAGATCTTGCCGTCCCTCAGGCGCTGAATCAAATCCTCGGGGGTAATGTCGACAAGCTCGATCGCATCAGCGCGATCGAGAATCAAGTCGGGAACCGTCTCGCGCACGCGAACATGAGTGATCTGAGCCACGACGTCGTTGAGGCTCTCGATGTGCTGGATGTTGAGCGTGGTGTAGACATCGATGCCGTTATTGAGGATTTCCTCGACATCCAGATAGCGTTTGGGATGTCGGCTGTCGGCTGCATTGGTATGGGCGAGCTCGTCGACCAGAACAAGCGCCGGACGCCGCGCCAAGATGGCGTCGAGGTTCATTTCATCCATCTCACGGACTATGTAATCGAGGCGCCGGCGCGGGATCGTTTCCAGCCCTTCCGTCAGGGCCTGGGTTTCCTTGCGGCCATGGGTCTCGACGACGCCGACGACGACGTCCTTGCCCTCCTTTTGCCGCGCGCGTGCCTCCAGCAACATCTCATAGGTCTTGCCCACTCCAGGGGCCGCGCCGAGGAAGATCTTGAGCCGGCCAGCGCTGCTTTCCTCCTTGCTCGCCTTAGCGAGCAAGGCGTCGGGCGAAGGGCGCTGTTTGGGATCACGCTGCTGGTCTGCCATGCAGTCCCGGTCCTTACGCGGGGTCTAAGCCCGCCGGCGACGCTCACGTGCCGGCTTTGTCCAGAGCAAGGTTTAGCTCAAGGACGTTAACCCGCGGCTCGCCGAGGAGGCCCAAGGTCCGGCCTTCGATATGCTCCGCGATGAGCGCTTGAAGCGCATTTTCCGGCATGTTGCGGGCTTCCGCAATGCGCGGAACTTGGAAATAGGCCGCTCCAGGCGAGATGTGCGGGTCGAGGCCGCTGGCAGAGGTCGTCACCAGGTCGACCGGGACTTGAGCGGAAGAATTCTCGACCTTCAGCTTGTCGACGTCGCCTTTGATCCGGTCAATCAGCGCCTTGCTGGTCGGTCCGAGATTGGAGCCCATGGAGTTTGCAGCGTTATACGGCACTGACGTGGTCTTGCTCGGGTCGCTCGGATCGGGAGCAAGCGTAGCTGATGGGCGACCATGGAAGTAGCGATTGCTGGTGAAATATTGTCCCATCAGTTCGGAGCCGATCACCTTCCCATCCTTCTCAACAAGGCTCCCATAGGCCTGATGCGGGAAGATCGCCTCGGCGATCCCGGTCATGATCAGCGGATAGACGAGACCGGTAATGATGGTGAAGGCGAGGAGGAGCACGAGGGCTGGGCGTAGCTCTTTGCGCATGGGAGGAGACCCCTTAAGCGAGATGAAGCGCAGTGACCGCGAGGTCGATCACCTTGATGCCGATGAACGGGATGATCATCCCGCCCAGGCCGTAGATCAGCAGATTGCGGCGGAGCAGCCCGGCTGCACCGACCGGGCGATAAGGCACGCCCTTGAGCGCTAGCGGAATGAGCGCGACGATGATCAGCGCATTGAAGATAATCGCCGACAGGATCGCGCTTTGCGGCGTGGCGAGGTGCATCACGTTCACCGCCGAAAGCTGCGGATAGAAGGCGAGAAACATCGCCGGGATGATGGCGAAATATTTGGCGACGTCGTTGGCGATGGAGAAGGTCGTCAGCGCGCCCCGCGTCATCAGCAACTGCTTGCCGATCTCGACGATCTCGATGAGCTTGGTGGGATTGGAATCGAGGTCCACCATGTTGCCAGCTTCGCGCGCGGCTTGCGTGCCGGCATTCATGGCGACGCCGACATCGGCCTGAGCCAAGGCGGGCGCATCGTTGGTACCGTCGCCACACATGGCGACGAGCTTGCCCTTAGCCTGCTCGGCGCGGATGAGCTTGAGCTTCTCTTCCGGTGTCGCCTGAGCGAGAAAATCATCGACGCCGGCCTCTGCGGCGATGGCTGCGGCGGTCATGGGATTATCGCCCGTGATCATGATGGTGCGGATTCCCATGCGGCGAAGCTCGGCGAAGCGCTCGCGGATTCCGCCCTTGACGATGTCCTTAAGATGGACGACGCCGAGCAATCGCCCATCTTTCGCGACGGCAAGCGGCGTGCCGCCAGATTTGGCGACGTCCTCGGCCATGGCGTTGACCTCGCGCGCCATCTCCGCACTCACGGCCGTCTTGCGCGCCGTGGCGGCGCCAGAAGCGATCTTCGGTGCGGTGTTCTTGAGATAATCGAGGATGGCGTCGATGGCCCCTTTTCGGACCCATGAGCCATTGATCTCGACGCCGCTCATGCGGCTTTGCGCAGTGAACGGGATGAACGTCGCGCCAAGCTCATGAATGTTGCGACCGCGAATGCGATATTTCTCCTTGGCAAGCACGACGATGGAGCGGCCCTCGGGCGTTTCGTCGGCAAGCGAGGCAAGCTGGGCCGCATCGGCAAGCTCCCGCTCGGTCACGCCTGAGACGGGCTTGAACTCGGTCGCCTGGCGGTTGCCGAGCGTGATGGTTCCGGTCTTGTCGAGGAGAAGCGTATCGACGTCGCCTGCCGCTTCGACAGCGCGCCCCGACATGGCAAGCACGTTGAAGCGTACCAGCCGGTCCATGCCGGCAATGCCGATGGCCGACAGAAGGGCGCCGATGGTCGTCGGGATGAGCGTCACGAACAATGCGACGACTACGACGATCGAAACGGCACCGCCGGCATAGGCTGCAAAGCTTGGGATGGTGGCCGTGGCGAAGACGAAGATGATGGTCATGCCGGCAAGCAGGATGTTGAGCGCGATCTCGTTCGGCGTCTTCTGGCGCTGCGCGCCCTCGACCAGCGCGATCATGCGGTCAAGGAAGGTTGAGCCCTGCGCCGCGGTGATGCGCACCTTGAGCCAATCCGAGACGACGAGCGTGCCGCCGGTGACGGCGGAACGATCGCCGCCGGCCTCTCTGATCACCGGCGCCGACTCGCCCGTGATTGCCGCCTCGTTGACCGAGGCCACGCCCTCGATCACCTCGCCGTCCGAGGGGATGAGATCGCCGGCCTCGACCAGGACCACCTGACCCGGCCCGAGCTTGCCGGCGTGCGTCGGCACAATAAGACCGGTCTTCTCGTCGACGATCAGCTTGGCCTTGGTCTCCTCTCGCGTCTGGCGCAGCGTCGCGGCCTGCGCCTTGCCGCGACCCTCGGCGACAGCTTCGGCGAAATTTGCGAACAGCACGGTGACCCACAGCCAGAAAAGGATCTGAAAGGTGAAGCCGAGATGGTCGCCGCCTTGCAGCCAGTTGCGAATGAAGATCACGGTGGTGAGTACAGCAACGACCTCGACCACGAACATGACCGGATTCTTCATCATCAGACGCGGATCGAGCTTGCCGAAGGCCGAGCCGACCGCCGGCCAAACGATCTTGGGATCGGTCAGTGCGGTGACCGGCATCCGCTTGCGCAAATGAGACGTCTCCATTGAAGTCACTCCGAAATTAGAAGAGTTGGCCTGCCAACATGGCGAAGTGCTCGACGATCGGCCCGAGCGCGAGCGCGGGGAAGAAGGTGAGGCCGCCGAAAATCAGGATGACGCCCACGAGCAAGCCGACGAACAGGCCGCCATGGGTTGGGAACGTGCCGGTGGACGGCGCGCTGATCTTCTTGCCGACCAGCGAGCCAGCCACGGCCATCATCGGAACGATCACGAAATAGCGTCCGATCAGCATCGCGAGGCCGCCGGTCGTGTTGTACCAGAGCGTGTTGCCGGTGAAGCCGGCGAAGGCCGAGCCGTTATTGCCCGTGCTCGAGGAGAAGAGATAAAGCGCCTCGCTGAAGCCGTGCGGGCCGGCATTTGCCATGCTGGATAGGCCGAAGGGCAGCACCACCGACACCGCCGTGAAGCCAAGGATCGAGAGTGGCAGGATGAGGATGGCGAGCATCGCCATCTTGACTTCCTTGGCCTCGATTTTCTTGCCGAGATATTCCGGCGTGCGTCCGACCATCAGCCCGGCGACGAATACGGCGATGATAACGAAGAGCAGCATGCCATAGAGTCCCGAGCCCACGCCGCCGTAGATGATCTCTCCGAGTTGGATGTTGAGGAGAGGAATGAGTCCGCCTAGCGGTGTGAAGCTGTCGTGCATGGCATTGACGGAGCCATTCGAAGCATCGGACGTGGCAACGGCCCACAGCGCGGAATTGGGGATGCCAAAACGGACCTCCTTGCCTTCCATGTTGGCCGGATCAAGCCCGAGCCCAGCGAATTGCGGATTGCCCGATCCTTCCGCCCAGTAGCAAACGAGCACACCCACTAGAAAAATGATCGACATAGCGGCGTAGAGCGCCCAGCCCTGGCGCTCGTCCTTGATCATGCGCCCGAAGGTGTGGGTGAGCGCGGCCGAGATGAGTAGGATGTAGATCAGCTCGACGAAGTTGGTGAGCGGCGTCGGGTTCTCGTAAGGAACCGACGAGTTCGCGTTCCAGAATCCGCCGCCATTGGTACCGAGCTGCTTGATGGCAATCTGCGAGGCCGCAGGCCCCTGGCTCAGCGTCTGCTTCGCGCCTTCTAGCGTGGTCGCATCGACATAGGCGCCGAGATTCTGAGGCACGCCCTGCCAGACGAGGAAGATGGCGGCGATGAGCGAGAGCGGCAGCAGCACGTAGAGGGTGCAGCGGGTGAGATCCACCCAGAAATTGCCGACAGTCTTCCCTGAGGCACGCGCGAAACCACGGATGAGTGCTACGGCAAGCGCGATGCCGGTGGCCGCCGACACGAAGTTTTGCGTGGTCAGCGCCATCATCTGGCTGAGATAGCTCATCATGCTCTCGCCGCCATAGTTCTGCCAGTTGGTGTTGGAGGAGAAGCTGACCGCAGTGTTGAAGCTGAGATCCGGCGCGACCGCCGACATGCCTGCCGGGTTCAACGGCAGCCACGCTTGCAGCCTCAGGATTGCGTAGACCAAGGCGAAGCCTGCCGCGTTGAACAGCAGCATCGCGACCGTGTAGGTGATCCATGTCTGCTCGCGCGTCTCGTCGATGCCGGCGAGGCGATAGAGTCCCCGTTCCACCGGTCGGAACACCGGGGCGAGGACGGTCCACTCACCCTCGAACACGCGCGCCATGAAGCGGCCAAGCGGTACAACGAGTGCGGTGAGAACCGCGAAATAAAGCGCGATCTGAATCCAGCCATTGAGAGTCATGGGAGGCCTCTTAAAATTTCTCAGGCCGGATGAGCGCGTAGGTGAGGTAGGCAAGAAGCCCTGCCGTCACGATGCCCGCGAGCCAATAGTCGAAAACCATGGATGACCTCTTCAGAGCCGATCGCAGAGGAGGACGTAGCCGATTGACAGCGCGAAAAAGGCGACGCCGAGCATAAGCATGACCAAATCCATCATCGCGCGCTCCTTTCGATGAACGACGCTGCAGAGCTCGCGACGATGACGATTGGCGAGGAAACGCCGTGTGGTCCTCGGTGAACCCTGCTCGCCGACCTAGGTAGTCGGAGGCGTCGTATGTTTTCGAGATGGAAGCGGCCCTACCGCTATAAGAATCTCATAAGCGGCCGGATGTCCGTTTTGGGTCATTAGCGGACATTTGCGAGTGCATCAGGGATGTCCGCTTTACCCACACAAGCGGACATGTTCAGCGCCGAGATCGATGTCCGCTAAGTGCCAGAAGCGGACATCCGCGCGAGGCTCAAAGAAGCGTCTCTCTCAGCCTCAACGTAGCGAACACGTGCTTATGCATCCCAGGCTCAAGGCTGCTCAGCACTCCGGCAGCCAGCACCACACACAAGCCGATTGCGGTTTCCACCACAATGCTTTGTACCAGAGCGCGTCTCGCCCGATCGCCGTCTGGTCGCGCAAGCGCGGGCGTGAGTTGGAAGCGGTTGCGGGCGGCAAGAGCAACTAGCACAGCGAACAGAGTGCCCTTAGTGAGTAGCACCGCGCCGTAGGCAGTCCCGGTGAGTCCCGGCAGGCCGCCCGAGAGCACCCAGCCTTGAAACGCGGAAGTGACGGCGAGAATGGTGACTGAGGCGAGTCCGAGCACGGAGAAACGGCGGGCTGCATGCTCCGCGATTTCAAGCGGCGCTTTCCGTACCACCATGAACAGCGGCAGAAGGCTACCGAGCCACGCGCCCGCCGCGAGCAAATGCAACGCTTGCGACAGAAGTAGCGCGCTCAGCCCAGGTGACATGGCAAAGGCGTGGCTATGCCCCGCTTCGAGCAGGCACGCGATACCGGTAAAACAAGCCGCGGCGGTCGGTCCCCTCGGTCCACGGCTTACCATTGCTGCAGCCGCTCCAGAGAGCGCCAAACTTTGTAGAGCTAGAACCTGACCGAAGCGCGTGTCCGAAAGCACCGATGACACCGTAGTCATCGCCTGCGTGAAACTTTCGGTGTCCACGATGACGGACGTCTCGAATACGAGCCATGCCAGCCCCGCCACAAAGGCCGCAACCAAGCTGCACCAAACCACGCAGCGGCATTGCCTCGCCAACGTGCGTGCCATGCCGCCCTGAATGCGGTTGAACGGTGCAGTCGCTAGAGCGGCTAAGAACAGCGCAGACCCAAAGCTCGACAAGACGCCAGCCACGAAGCTGCCACGCACGAGCGCGAGTAGCGTCTCCGTCAAACTCAATTCAAAGGATCGCAAGGCACCCGCGATCACGGGCTACTTCGCGACAGTGAAACTAAAGCTGCCCTGGGTCTTGTGCGTATCAACCGAGAGAACGTGCCACGTCACGCCGTAGGTCCCGCGGGAAAGCGCGCCAACGCGCAACTGCATGACGTTGCCGCTGACGCTCTTGCCCGTATCGACGCGAGCGCCAGCCGCGTTGCGTACCTCGCCGCCGCTGAATTTCGGCTCGAGCTGCTCGGTAAAATAGAGCGTGACCTTGCCAGGCGAGGACGCCACGGTACTGCCTACGGCTGGCACCGCGTGATCGAGTTGGGCGTGGGCATTCGCGCCAGTTGCGACTGTGAGAAGCGCCGCGGTGAGGGCGATGGTGCAAAGCTTACTCATGATAATGCTCCGTTGAGTTTCCGCCGAATAGCGGCTTGCCGAGGGAATGAGGAAAGATGTCGTCCAAATAGAAGTGCAGCTGGCCCACGACGCCGATGTCGTCGCCGCTCGCGCGGTTGATCGGAATGATGGCTTCGGCGGCGAGCTGGAACTTGTCGGCGACGTAGATGACCCCCGGGTTCACCGTGCCGGTGGTTGGCTCTTCTCCATCGAAGTTCGACACCTCGGAAGAGAGGTTCAGCTCAACCAGCGGGATCAGGTGATTGATGAATCCCGGGAGGCCGAAATCCCGCACGCTCGATTTGAGGTAGGGCATGCTGTATTGCAGCGTGCCGCCCCAGACGATGGATCGCGGATTGGGCGTCGTGTCGATCAGCCCCGTCTCCTCGTCGGGTGCGTTCGTCGAGCTCTTGGTCGGGATCGCATAGCCGACCTGAGCCGTGATCGCGAACGGCTTTAGCATCGGCGTCTGCATGAAGCCGAGACCCTTGCCAAGGAACAGCGTCGGGGTGAGCGTCGTGAACGGCTCGGCGTCGATCGCGCTACTGCCGGTGCCGCCCCAATCCGCATCGAGCGAGATCGACATGGCGAGCTCGCTCGACGCATCTCGGACGAATTGATATTTGAAACTCGTACCCAGATTATCGAAGCCTGACACGCTCCTTTCTCCCGGAGGGTCGAGATGAATCCAGGCCTCCTCGAAAGAGATGCCGAAATTCGGCGTGATGGTTTTCGAATATTCGCCCGCGATGTCGAGCTCATCGGCGGACGGATTGTCGCCATTCTTGAATCCGGCGATGGTCGGCATTGACAATTCGTCGGCCACACAAGGATCGTCTACCGCAAGCGTCGCAGGAAAGAACCGGTTGCCGACAATGCAATGCGCCTCGGCGGCGAGTGAGGTTCCAAGCAAAAGAAACGCCGCGAGCGCAAGCCGCGTGGTCATCGATTTCATCACGACCCCCCCTTGATAAATGCATCCAGACAGCCTGCGCGGGGCTCACGATAGACGAGCCAAGCGTTATGCGGCCAGCACTGCAGCCGCTATCGCTTCGTCGCGGCGCGGATCAGTGCAGTTGAGGACTAGGCAGGGAGTGAGGGAGGGCCGCGGATTTGCGGCGAAAGTACCCAAGCATCAGCAAGATGGTGGTCGGTGCCCGCAAAATGTGTGCTACGCAATTCTGGCAGCGCAAGCATCGCGATGGCGGTATCCACAACAGCAAGTTGAAGCGCGGCGAACCCGCTGCAGATCGGGCAATGCGTCCTTGGCTTTGAGGGCGCCGGGGCTTTGGTGTCCCGACCGGGCGCTGCCGCCGCGTCCTGATGGCAGGGAGGCTCGGATAGGCCCGCAAGGGCCGTTGGGGCGATTTCACTGGCAACCTGAGAGACCGTGTGCCAGGGCAGAAGGACCGCATAGAACGCCATGCCCGCAAGTGCGAGCGAGCCAGCAAAGCGGCGGTGCCGCTGGAAGCCGCGTAACCACATAAGTTAATCCTAGTCTCGCACCACACCTCTGTTCAAGCCGACATCTCGTCGGCTGCCCACGCCGTGCAAGAAGCTGGGGTAGTAGCGTGGGATGTTCGCTTTGGGTCATTAGTGGACAAAGTGACAAGTCCGCGCCATGTCCGCTTTACCCCCAATAACGGACGTTGGGCAGCGCATCCAAGTCAGTACTTGGCTGTCCGTTTATGAGTACACGCCCTAGGTCGATCTTCATGGGGGTCGCTCCCCGGGGAGCATGTGTCGGCCTTCATTCACTATCCCTCTCTCACAATTGGCGACGTCGTTTTTGAGGCACCATTTCGGATCCTTGAAGCTGGCGAATGGTCGGGGGGTGAAGCAACCGGCGCAACCGTGCAACCTTTGACGCAATCGCTAAGTTCTTCAATTACTTGACGGTTGCACGTATGGTTGCGCGGTTGCACGGGTTGCATGGCCTCCCTTAGGGCCTCCGGCGAGGGCAGCAAGTCCTCCGGCTCGACTTCCTGATCGCTCACCCGATAGCGCCCAGGCTGACCCTTCCGGGTTTCCATGTTGATGACGAAGTCCTTTTCGGCGGCGACCCTCAACCTTCTCCAGGCGGACGACTTGTCGAGCCGAAGGAGCTTGGCGATCTCGAAGGCCGTCGCGCCATCATCGTGGGCGAGGTTGGCCGTGGCGATCTTCACGGCGCCGATGGTTTCCTGCACCTCCTTCTGGATGCTCGCGCCGGAGGCCTCGGAGACGATGCCGCCCAGCAACTCGGCGACCGGGAGGTAGTCTTTGTCGATGTCGGCAACGATCTGACCAGCATCATCCACCTCGCGGTGGAACTGGTTCAGAAGGGCATGCGCCTTGACGGCCAGCAGCAGTTGCCCGAAATCCCTGCGCAGGCGGGGAGCCTTGGCCGATGCGATCGACCTGCCAAGCTCTTTGGCGAACGGGATGTCCACCTTATGGTTGCCAGCAGCGAGCCAGTCCTGAAAGTCCTGCCAGGGATCGAGGTCGACCACGGCCTTGGCAGCGTTCCTGCCGACGACCTCGGCCACCTTGTCCAGCACACGTCGGGTCTGCGCCTCGCTGTCATCGATCTCGAGGGAGAGCATCCGGGTTTCGTTTTCAGGGTGGAGCGCCGCCTTGGTCGTCGTGACCATGAAGGCCACCGGCCCGTTCTTCACTACCACCTCGGTGACCAGACCCTTGCCCTCGACCTTCTGCACGACCGGATAGCGCAGGATGCCTTCGCTGATCAGCTCCCGTAGCAAGTAGTCCTGCAAGCTCTGCTCGTCGGTACCGGCGGCTTCGCCCATCGAGAGTATCTTGTGAGCGAAGTCATCTTGGTAATAGAGCAGCGACTTCTCGGAGAGCGTCGTGAACGAGATCACATCCCTGGGCGGAAAGAACTCCAGCACGCTCTTCCTAATGCTGGACTTGCCTGCCGCCGATGGCCCCTTGATGGCGACATGCATGCAGGTGTCGAACAGGCGACTAGTGGCGGCGAGGTAGAGCAGCTTGGCATTGTTTTCTTCGCCCGCGACAATCTTGCGCCATGAACCGGCGAACCAGTTCAGCACATCGCCGCACTCGATGATCCGCCTAGCCGACTCGAACCAATCCAGACGCTCTTGCTGCGCGTACCGCTCGGCCTCGGCGTCGGTCATCGCGCCGCCCATAAAGTCATCGAGGACCTCGGGACCGACGTGTCCATTCTTCTCCTTCATCTCTTTGTCTCCGTTACCATCTGGCACCAGAGCGACACGCGCTGCTGCAAGCTTTCCAGATATTGTTCTGCAAGAAGGCCGCGCTCGAACAGTTCGTCGGCACGGACGGCATCAGCCTTTAGCCGCATATACATGTCGGCAAGCGCCTCCAGCTCGACCGAGCGGAGGCGGCAGTCAGCGAAAGCCGCTTGAAGGTCTTCGGCGCTTGGAGTAGCTACGGGGGAGATCAGCTCGCCAGCAGATCCAGTTCCCAAGGCCCCGGCGTCACCACCGCCGGGGCTTTCTATATGCCTCACGGCTACGCGACTTCCCGCTGGGCCTTCAGGGCCTCGAGGTGCGCATCGATTTCGCTCTCATCGAATGTCGTTAGCTTCCCGCAACGAATTGGTTTGGGGAATTGTCCTGATTTGACGAGTTTTCTGATGTGCTGCGGATGATAGGGAATACCCTTTTCATCCTTCAGCTTGCTGATGTGGATCAGCCGCATGGTGCCAAACTCCTCTAGCGCGCCCAATTGCGTCACAAGACGCAGGACGCATGAGAACACGGGGAGGTGTTGGGGGGAGGGGGTACTAAATACGGATCATTTTATGCGTGCGGCGTACCACTCCATCGCGTCTGTCCAATGTCGTTTGACAATTCGGCGAAGTTCACGCGCATCGACCGAGTCATCGAGGTCTTCGCCTAGCTTTTCACAAATCGCACCCCATCCCATTTTCGCCGCGAGCATCGGCACAACATCAATAGTCCATTGGAGGTGCTTGCTGGGTTTGCCGCGCGGCCTGCCGAGGCGCTTCACACCGAATGCGCGATCCAAGGTTGGAGCATCACCACATAAGAAACGCTCAAAGGCAGTGGCAACATACTCCATCCGCTCAATGTCACTTCGCGGAGCCCTCATAAGTTTCATTTGCGAAATCTGACCCGAACTCGGCTTTCCGGCTTCGCCTCGAAGCGCACTCACATATGCCTCTAGATAACGCCTCGCCTTTTCAGGTGTCGTTCCGTCAGTCTCCTTTCTTCGGGGCACGTCAGGCCCGCTCCTTCAGCTTGACCACGTTCTTCGGCGGCGGCTCGGTGAGGTCGCGCAGTTTCCCGGACCATAACTCAAGCGCCTCGCGCATCTCGTCCAGAAATTTGTGCTGGTCATACACGCGGTCGAGGCCTTTCTTGCCGTGACCGATCACCATCTCTGCGATCCTGTGTTCAACCTTCAGGGCAGACAGGCGCGTGCGGACAGTGCGCCTCAAGTCGTGGATGGTGAATGGACTGTCAGGGGCTTTGCCAAGCTCCCTCGCAACGAGCTCGTCAAGCCGCTCCTTCCCGACGCTAAAGCTGTGGACCGGCGACTTGCCTAACTTGAAGCTGAATAGGTAATCGCCTCCATCGAGGCGTGGCAGCGACTCGATGGTTGCAAGCGCCGACCCCGACAGCGGGATTACATGAGCGACTTTGCTTTTGAAGCGTTCCGGGGGCACGGTTAAGGTCTTCGCCTTGAAATCGATCTCGCCCCAGCGCGCGCCACCGATCTCATTCAGCCTTGCTCCAGTCAGTAGCAGCAATCGGTAGAGAGGCCCGAAAGGGTAGGCCATGACCTCAGTCGCTCGCCAGAACGCCGCCAGTTCGTCATCCTGAAGGACGCGATCGCGGATTGCCCTTTCACCGATCACCTTCTTGGGGCTTATCCCTGCGGCGGGGGAGGCGTCTATGTACTCTTCGTCTACGGCCCACTCAAAAAACACCTTGGCAGCAGTGAGGACATTTCGCGCCATAGCTGGGGAGCCCCGGCCGGCGATCTCGGTGATGCGATCCTTCATGTTTTTGCGGGCGACGTCGTGGAGTAGCTTGTCGCTCCAGGGAGCAGCAATCTCCTTGTTGAGGATGCGCGCAGTCTCCACGATCTGGCGTTGGTCCCTGACGTGAGGCTGGCGTAAATATTCATCAACCCGCGCCGGGAGCGAGTTTTCCTGCTTTAGCTGCTCTGACTTTTTGGCCTTCTCCATCTCCGCTTGGCGGCTGCGGGCTTCATCTTCAGGGTCGGTGCCCTTCTGGATCAGCTCAAGCCACGTCTGGGCCTTCTTGCGAGCATCGGCCAATGAGAGCAGAGGGTAACGACCCAAACGCCTCCGTGACGGGAAAGGGCTCCGAGGGTATCGAGCTACAAGGATAAACGTGACCAGGCCTTTGTCTGAAACACGCACACCGAAACCGGGAAGCGAGCCATCGTATATAACGCCGGCGTCGGAGGCGTTCAGCGATCGGAGCTTTCTATCCGTGAGATGTTCCCTGCGTGGCTCGCGCGCTGTATCTTTCGCTGCTTTCATAATGGTGGCTCCATCTGGCAACGTCTTGGCAACATTTACCATGCGCTTGCATGCGCGGCAATGCTCTCGCTTGCTCATGAAAACCATTGAAATTCAAGGTATTTAATGGGAAACCAATTTCCAATGCGGGGGCATGCGCTCTAATGCGGACGTGGTGGAACTGGTAGACACACAGGACTTAAAATCCTGAGGGGGGAAACCCCCGTGAGGGTTCGACTCCCTCCGTCCGCACCAATCGCTCCCCGACAAGATGCATCCCCCGCCATAATGTGTCGGGGTTGTCACATAGCCATCATCCACGGCCGCTAGGTTGGATGGCAATTTGATGCGGTCTTCTCTGCCTAGAGAGCCTCGGTCGGAGTCCCCTGACCGGGGCTTTCGTCATGAAGGTTCGGATGGCATTCCGCCTGGTCCACGCGCAGTACGACCGCGAGAGCCTCAGAGCCTATGTCGAGCTCCGCGACGACGATGCCGACGGTGGGGAAGTGATCGTCGCCGCCATCTTTTCTTATCGACGCACCGGCAGCATCACCAAGCGGGCGCTAGAGCAGGAGCTCGCGACCAAGGCGAGGCACTTGATGAAGCGCGCCTCGGTTAAGCTGGACGGGCGCTGAACCGGCTTCCCCGCCCGCAATCCCTCAATCAGCGCTGCAAGACATAGATGCCCGGGGCGGGGCAGAGCGGCACGAGGCCGCGCTCGGGCGCGCCCATCGTCGGCGGCGCGACGCGCTCCGGGGTGCCGTGCTGTTCAAGCCAATCAGCCCAGGCCGGCCACCATGAGCCTTCGGCCGGCGTCGCCATGGAGAGCCAAGCGTCCGCATCGACATAGCGGTCGCCGCGGTGCCTTGTGGCGATGTGATAGCGGCGACCGCGATGGCCGGGCTCCGACAGGATGCCGGCGTTGTGACCGCCATTGGTCAGCAGGAAGGTGAGGTCGTTGTCGGTGAAGAGGTGCAGCTTGTAGACCGAGCGCCAGGGCGCGATGTGATCGGTTTCGGTGCCGACGGCGAAGATCGGGGTGTAGATGTCCTTCAGCGCGATAACCCTGCCTTCGACCGCGTAACGGCCGGCAGTGAGCCGGTTCTCGAGGAACAGCCCGCGCAGATATTGCGAATGCATGCGCGAGGGCAGGCGAGTCTGGTCCGCGTTCCAGGTGGTGAGGTCGGTCGCACCGTCGCGCTCGCCGAGCAGATATTCGCGCGTCAGCTTCGACCAGACGAGCTCGTTCGGGCGGAGCAGCTTGAAGGCGCCCGCCATCTGCTTGGTGTCGAGCACGCCCTGATCCCACATCATGTCCTCGAGAAAGGCGATCTGGCTTTCGTCGACGAACAGCATGAGCTCGCCGGCCTCGCTGAAATCGGTCTGCGCGGCAAGCAGGCTGACGGTCGCCAGCTGATGTCCATCGTCCCGCTCCATGGTTGCCGCGGCGATGGCAAGCAGCGTGCCGCCGATGCAGTAGCCGCAGGCATGGACCTTCCGACCGGGCATGATGGTGTTGATCGCGTTCAGCGCCGCCATGACGCCCGAGGTGCGGTAAGCGTCGAAGGTGATATCGCGGTCGGCGGGCGTGGGGTTGCGCCAAGAGATCATGAATACGGTGAAGCCGCGTTCGACCAGATAGCGGACGAGCGAATTGTGCGGGCTGAGATCGAGCACGTAATATTTCATGATCCAGGCGGGCACGATCAGCACCGGCTCGGCGAACACCGTTTCCGTCGCCGGCTTGTATTGGATGAGTTCCATCAGCTCGTTGCGGAACACCACCTCGCCCGGAGTGATGGCGACCTCCTCGCCGACCCTGAAGCGGCCATCGAGAGCGGGGGGTTCCATGAGCATGGCCTGCAACGCGTCCTGCTGGAGATTGAGCAGGCCGCGCCAGAGATTGGCGCCACCTTCCCGCTGGGTATGCTCGATGATGACCGGATTGAGCCAGGGCAGGTTGGAGGGCGAGACGGCGTCGAGCGCTTGCCGGCCCATGAAGGCCACGCGCGCGGCGCTTTCCGGCGTCATGCCGCGGATCGGTCGCGTGGCGCTCCGCCACCAGTCCTCCTGCGCGAGGAACGCCTGTTGCCAGAAGACGAAGGGGAAGCTCTCCCACGCCTTGTCTTCGAACCGCCGGTCGCCTTTGGCGGGGACGAAGGGTCTCGCGTCGGGCGTCCCCTTGGTCACGGAGTTAAGCGCGAAGCGGGCAAGGCGAGCCGCCGCGTTCAAGGCGAGAAGCGAAAGCTCCATCTGCCGGCCTGGGGCACGGGCGAGATGCGAGGCCCATTCGAACCAGGCGGCGAACTCGGCATGCGGGGAGATGCCTTGGGTGAAACGCGCGAGCGTCGCGCGCGCCAGCCGATCGATGGTCTCGAAGGATGGCCCCTCCGGCGGCGGCGAAGCTTGATCGTCGCGCGGTTTGGCTTGTGCCGCAGACTGGCCCGTTGCCGGGCGGACGGGCGTGAGAGGGCTTTGATCCATCGTCCTAGGTCTTGCCAGGGCCAGGGGTGAAGGCGCCTTGCGTCATATCAAATGGGGCCTGGCGCACCTTTGCGCACCATGCTGCCAAATAGGGGTGAAGCTTTGGTGATGACGCGGCGCAAATTGCCGCTAAGGCGTCCGATACGGCCTCTCGCCGAGGGGGACATTGTCTATCGGCGGATCGGAAAACCCAATCGACAAGCCGGCTTCCGCTTCGTAGGCTGACTTAAGTCAGCCTCCTCAAGGAGGCGCAAGTCTCAGGGGAGGGGTGGTTCATGAACGTTCAGCCGCAACGCCAGACCTTTTTCGGGGGGTGTCCGCACGATTGCCCTGACACCTGCGCGATGATCTACGAGGTCGAGGACGGCAAGCTGGTCGAGGTCAGGGGCAACAAGGACCACCCGATGACCCGCGGCGGGCTGTGCGTGAAGCTCAAGGACTATCACGACCACCACTACAATCCGGACCGCGTGCTCTATCCGTTGCGCCGCGTCGGGCCGAAGGGCTCGCGGCAATTCGCCCGCATCAGCTGGGACGAGGCAATCGCCGAGATCACCACGCGCTGGAAGGAGATCATCGCCAAATATGGCAGCCAAGCCATCATGCCCTATTCCTATCTCGGCAATGAGGGGCTGGTGCAGGGGCTGACCGCGGGCGATGCCTTCTTCAATTGCATGGGCTCGACGGTCAACGAGAAGACGTTCTGCGCGTCGGGCTCGTCGACCGCGTGGCTGCTCACGGTCGGCCCGACCGGCGGCGTCGATCCCGAGAGCTTCGTGCATTCGCGCTATATCGTCATCTGGGCCTGCAACTCGATCTCGACCAATCTGCATCATTGGCCGTTCGTGCTCGAGGCGCAGAAGCGCGGCGCCAAGGTGGTGGTGATCGATAGCTACCGCTCGCGCACGGCGAAGCAGGCCGATTGGCACATCATGCCGAAGCCAGGCACCGACGGCGCGCTGGCCATGGGCATCATCGCCGCGCTGATCGAGAGTGGTCATGTCGACCAGGACTGGGTTGAGAAGCATACGGTCGGCTTCCCCGAGCTTGCCGCGCGCGCGGTCGAGTTCACGCCGGACTATGTCGAACAGGTGACCGGCGTGCCGGCGGCCGACATCGCCAAGTTCGCGGAGGAATTCGCCACCATCCAGCCGTCGGTGATCAGGATGGGCGTCGCGCTCGAGCGGCATGCGGGCGGCGGCCAGACTATCCGCGCCGTCTGCGCCATTCCCGCGCTCACCGGCTCATGGCGCCATGTCGGCGGCGGGCTGTTGCAGATGCCGCTATGGGAATTCCCGGTCGATTGGCCGCGCGTGTCACGGCCCGATTTCATCCGCCCTGGCACGCGCGTGGTCAACAATCTCCAGCTCGGTCGCGCGCTCACCGGCGCCATGCAGCTCGATCCGCCGATCATGGGGCTCTACATCTACAACACCAATCCTGTCAGCCAGGCGCCCGAGACCAACGCCATCGTGCAAGGCTTAAGCCGCGAGGACCTGTTCTTCGTCACGGCGGAGCATTTCGTCACCGACACGGCGGCTTATGCCGACATCGTCCTGCCGGCGACCATGGCGGGAGAGCACGACGACATGATGTTCTCCTGGGGTCATTTCTATTTGACCATCAACGAGAAGGCGATCGAGCCGTGCGGCGAGGCGAAGTCGAATGCCGAGATCTTCCGGCTGCTCGCCGCGGCGATGGGCTTCGACGATCCGCAGTTCAAGATGAGCGACATGGAGCTCGCCGAGCATTACGTGCAATGGGCCGCGCCGCAGATGGCCGGCATCGACATGGAGTATTTCCGCAAGCACGGCTATTTCCATCTCGCCGTCGGCACGCCCGACGACCGGCTGCCGCATGCTGAAGGCAAGTTCCCGACGCCGTCTGGCAAGGTCGAGTTCCTGGTGAATGGCGCCAAGAACTTCGTCGCGCCGCCCTTCCGCATGATGTACGAACAAATGCAATCAGGAGAAGACGTCGATCCGCTGCCCGGCTATGTGCCGCCGCGCGAGAGCGTTGCGACCAATCCCAAGCTGGCGGAACGCTATCCGCTCAACGTGATCTCGCCGAAGAGCCACGGCTTCCTCAACTCCTGTTACGCCAACGAGAAGCACAAGATCAAAGGGCAGGGCGAGCAATTCGTCATGATCAGCCCGAAGGACGCGGCCGCGCGTAGCATTCGCGAGGGCGACCCGGTGCGCGTCTATAACGACCGCGGCGATTTCGAGGGGCTGGCGCGGGTCACCGACGACGTGGGCGAGGGGGTGATCGTGGCGACGCTCGGCTATTGGCGCAGTCTCAACCGCTCCGATGGCTCGGTGAACTGCATTTCCTCTGCCGAATTCGCAAGTCTTGGCCACGCGCCCACCTTCTCCGACAATCTGGTGCAGGTGGTCCGGGTGAACTGACGCTTACGAAGCTGTTTCCGGATGCATCAACAGGAGAACTGCATGCGCGAGATGTCGTCTATGGTCGTGCTAGCCGCGTTTGGAGTCGCTGCAATCGTCTTAAGCGGCGAGGCTGAGGCCGCTAATTGCTTGGTCGGGGCTAAATCGCAGAACTCCAACACGCCGGTGACGGTGACGTTCGTCAACAGCAGTGGCGAATTTCGCAGTGTGATGTGGGCCGACTTCAGCGGCAAATTGAAGAATTATGCCAACCTCAATCCGGGACAGAGTTATACCGTCAACACCTTCGCCACCCATCCCTGGACCTTCACCGACGGACCGGGGAATTGCATCGAGATGTTTGTCGCCCGCGCCGGCACCCACAAATATACGCTCAAAGCCAAGTTAATCGGCAGCGGTGGGGACTGAGCCCTCGCGCCTTATTCGGCGGCCCGAGCGGCGTCCTTCGGTTTCACCTCTTGGATGACGGTGAAGCCTTCGAACT
This sequence comes from uncultured Alphaproteobacteria bacterium, assembly GCA_963750975.1. Classification (GTDB taxonomy): domain Bacteria; phylum Pseudomonadota; class Alphaproteobacteria; order Rhizobiales; family Methyloligellaceae; genus Methyloceanibacter. The sequence continues at coordinate 61,851 of CAVVSX010000019.1, forward strand.
CGGGGTGGTCGAGATACAGCGGCTCGTTGCCGGCGGCGCCGGCATGCGCCTTGCGGAACGCCTCCGAGCGCGTCCAATCGAGAAACGCTTCCTCCGAGCCCCACAGCGTATGCGAGGAATAGAGCACATGATCGTCGCGCTCGGGGCCTTTCAGGAGATGGAAGGCGATAAAGCCCGGCACGCCGTCGAGATGGCTATCGCGCTTCAGCCAGACCTGCTCGAAGTCGTGCTCGGCGCCTTTGCGCACCTTGAAGCGATTCATGGCAATGAACATGGTCTGGTTCCTTCCTGGCGGCCTCAAGGATAGCCGAGAAATGGCCCGTTTTCAGGGATTTCTTGCCTCAAAGCCCGCGGCGGTCAGCGACACTTGACCGCTATCAATGAACCGGCGGGCAACCTGTTCCTATATACGCACGTTGATACCTAAGTTCCCCGCCAAGGAGACCCCCCATGGACAAGACTGTGAAGGAGCGCCGCAAGGCGCCGCTCACCACACCGACCGATCTCGGCGACAATGCCCGCCGCGACATCTCCGGCGCGCTCAATGCGCTGCTTGCCGATGTGTTCGCTCTCTACCTCAAGACCAAGAACTTCCATTGGCATGTGAGCGGTCCGCATTTCCGCGACTACCATCTCTTGTTCGATGAGCAGGCCGACCAGATCTTCGCCATCACCGACGATATCGCCGAGCGGGTGCGCAAAGTGGGCGGTACCACGCTGCATTCCATCGGCAACATCGCGCGGCTGCAGCGCATTCCTGACAATGACGCCGACTATGTCGATCCACTCGATATGCTGGCCGAGCTCAGGTCGGACAACCAGGCGCTGATCACGAGCATGCGCGAAACGCATGAGCTGTGCGACGAGGAGAATGACGTAGCGACCACCAGCCTGATCGAGGTGTGGATCGACCAGGCCGAACGGCGCGTGTGGTTTCTCTACGAGGCAAGCCGCAGGGGCGATCCGGGCCACTAATGCTGTCCGGATTCCAGCCATGCGCAATCCTTTCATGGTCGCGCTCGTCGTGCTGGCTTAGCCGTTCAGCGCGGCGTGCCGTAGAGCCAGTCGAGATCGGCGAGGGCCGCCTCTCCGCTGCGTCGTGCGAGCACAAGATTGCGCGCGAGCCGCAAGGGGCCGTCAAAATGATAGAACCGACCGAAGCGACGCGACAGGCGCTGGACGCGGGAGGTGCGGAACCGGCGAAGTTCTCCGTAACGGCGAAAGGCTCGCGCCGGATCGCTGGGTGAAACCGTGATCGTCTCAGCGAGGGTGATGGCGTCCTCAATGGCCAACGCGGCGCCTTGCGCGAGATATGGCAAGACGGGATGCGCGGCATCGCCGACAAGGGCGATGCGGCCCTCGCTGAAGCGGTGCAAACCGGTCAGGCGATAGAGCGACCAGCTGCGCCAACCCGCCGCGCGTTCCAGCAATGATTTCGAATCCTTGGTCCAGCCGGTGAAGCCGGCGAGCAAAGTTTCGGCGCTGCCGGTCTGGTTCCAGCCTTGCAGCGCCGCGCCGCCTTCTGTGACGGCGACGACATTGAGGTGGCTGCCGCCGCGGACGGGATAGTGCACGAGGTGCGCGCGCGGCCCGAGCCAAAGCCCGACCTCAGAAGCGTTGAAGGGAAAGGGAAGGCCTTCGCGCGGCAGGAGCGTGCGCCAGGCGGTTGCGCCGGTGAAGCGCAAGCTCGCCGCGGGAGCGATAAGTGGGCGAAGCGTCGACCACAAACCGTCGGCGCCGACCAGGGCCGCGCCATTGACTTCGTCCCCGTCAGTGCCGCGGACCAAGACATCAGCGCCTTGCGTGTCGACCGCCGCTAGCTCGAAACCCGGGCGCAGCGTGACCGGCGCGAGGCTCTCGGCGACGGTGCGAAGCCCGGCATGCAAGTCGGCGCGGTGCAATGTGAGATAGGGAGCGCCGTAACGATCCTCGACATTCTTGCCAAGCGGGAGGGAGGTGAGCTTGCGCCCGGTGAGCCCGTCATAAATGGCGATCGCGTCCGGCTTGAAGGCGCGGGCGCCGATTGCCTCGAGCACGCCAAGCCCGGCGAGAGCGCGCGTCGCATTGGGACCGAGTTGAATCCCGGCGCCTGTTTGCTCGGTAAAGCGGGAGCGCTCCAGCACTTCGCTCTCGATGCCGCGGCGGGCGAGGGCGATGGCCGCCGCAAGGCCGCCGATGCCGCCACCGGCAATGAGCACGCGCTCTTGCTGCCTGGGCATCGATCAGGCGGCCTCAAGCCGCCGGCGCGCCTGGCGGGGCCGTGGCGATGTAGACGCAATCTGGCGGGTCGCTCTCGGTGGCCTTGAGCGCGCCGTCATGCACGAACAGGGTCGAGCAATAGGGGCAAACGATCTGCGCCTCATGCCCCATGTCGAGATAGACATGCGGGTGATCGTGAGGAGGTGCTGCCCCCATGCATTGGAACTCCTTGACGCCGATCTTGATCCGGTCGACGCCCAGGTCGTTCACCATATGCGGCACGAGCGTTTGAACCATGGACAGTGTTGTTAGCCTCTCGCCTTCAGAAATCGCCGCGAGCATAGTCAGCCTTGAGGCAAAGCGGTAGCGCAAGAATGCAGAGCTTCGATTCCGACGGCGTCCGCATGGCCTATAGCGACGAGGGGCACGGCGAGCCCATCCTCCTGATCCACGGCTTTGCCTCCAATGTTGCAGCCAATTGGCGCGATCCTGGCTGGCTAACGACGCTCAATGCGGGCGGCCGCCGCGTCATCGCTTTCGACAATCGCGGGCATGGGCAAAGCGAGAAGCTTTACGATCCGAGCCTCTATGGCGCCCCTTCGATGGCGGAGGACGCGCGGCGGCTGCTCGACCATCTCGGCATCGCCCGCGCCGATGTGATGGGCTATTCGATGGGCGCGCGGATCGCCACATTTCTTCTCCTTGCGCATCAGGAGCGCGTGCGGAGCGCGATCCTCGCCGGCGTCGGCATCAATCTGGTGCGCGGCATGGTGGGCACCGGGCCGATCGCCAAGGCGCTGGAGGCGCCGCGCATCGAGGACGTGACCAACGACACGGCGCGGAGCTTCCGGGCGTTTGCGGAAAAGACGGGAAGCGATCTCAAGGCGCTGGCCGCCTGCATGCGGGGGCCGCGCGAGAAGATCATGCCGGAGGACCTTGCCCGCATTCACCTCCCGGTTCTCGTCGCCACAGGCAGCGAGGACGTGATCGCGGGATCTGGGCCTGGGCTTGCAAGCCTGATCCCTGGCGCCCAACTCCTTGAAATCACAGGGCGCGATCATATGAAGGTGGTGGGCGATGCCCGTTTTAAGCAAGGGGTGCTCGACTTTTTAACCGAGCGGCCTTAGTTCAGTGGTCAGGTAAGTGGAATATCCCCCAATGCGCAGCAAGCGGGGGAGATCGAGGTTTCCATGCAAAAGAAATTCGCGGCGGCAGAGCCGCAGATCAAGAGCTACGATCCGATCTGGAGCCAGGTGCGGCGCGAGGCCGAGGAAATCAGCGCGGCGGAGCCTGCGCTTGGCGGCTTCATCTATGCGACCGTGCTCGACCATGCGCGGCTCGAGGACGCCATCTGCCATCGGGTCGCGCGTCGGCTCCAGCATTCGGCGCTCAACTCGGGGCTACTGCACAAGACGTTTCACGAGGTGCTGGCTTCAGATCCCGCGCTCGGCGAAGCGTTCCGCGCCGACCTCATGGCCACCGTCAAACGCGACCCGGCCTCTAGCCGCTTGATCGAGCCCTTGCTCTATTTCAAAGGCTTTCATGCGCTCGAGACCTATCGAATCGCCCACGCGCTGTGGCAAGCCGGCCGCAAGGACTTTGCGCTTTACCTGCAGAGCCTGACGTCGCGCTTCCTGCAGGTCGACATTCATCCGGCCGCCGTCATCGGCAAAGGCATCATGTTCGACCATGCCACCGGCATCGTCATCGGCGAGACGGCGGTGATCGGCGATAATTGCTCGATGCTGCATGGGGTGACGCTTGGCGGCAGCGGCAATGACCGAGGCGACCGCCATCCCAAGATCGGGCGCGGCGTGATGATCGGCGCCGGGGCCAAGATCCTCGGCAATATCACGATCGGCGATTGCGTGCGGGTGGCTGCCGGCAGCGTCGTGCTGAACGATGTGCCCCCGCGGCGCACCGTGGCGGGCGTCCCCGCCAGAGAGGTCGGCTTCGCCGGCTGCGAGGAGCCTGCACTGGCCATGGATCAGATGTTCGTGGGCGATGACGATCCAGACCGCCGCTAGAACCTGGAAACAATCGGCAGGCCCCGTGATGTGGGTCTCGGGGAGGCTGCGGTGACACGCGACGAGATCCTCAAGCTCGAGCATTATCTCAAGAAGGTCTTTCGCTTGCCCGCGCTACAAGTGCGGCAGCGGCCGCGCAAAGAGGATTCGGCCGAGGTCTATGTCGATGAGGAGTTCATCGGCATCCTGTTTCGCGACGACGACGAGGGCGAGGTTGCCTATCAATTCCAGATGGCCATCCTCGATTTCGACCTGAAAGAGTAGGCATCGGGTTAGAATCCCAGCGTCGAGTGCCGCTTGGGCACGGCCGTTAACTACTCCTTAAGAATCCGGGCGAAGGGCGTCCCGGCCCTGGCTAGACTGCACGCGGGTAACGGCGTGGCGGCTGGGGGATCTGATGCAATTCCTGGCGATTTATCTCTACGTCATGGCGGTCGGCTTCGTGACGGCCGGCCTTCTGGCGAGCTTCGTTCAGTTGGTCTCGGGACAGCCGATGCGCTTCGGCATCGAGCCGGATAGCATTCTCGCTTCGCTTGCCGGGGTGATGCTGCGCGTCCTGGCCGGCCCGGCCATTCTCATGCGCAATGCCTGGCGGGGGCTGAAGTTGCAAGCCCGACCGAAGATCTGGTTCGGCATTTCCGCGGCGATCGCCGCCGTCTGGAGCCTGTTCTCAGGCGCGTTGCTGCTCGATCTGATCTTGCAGCTTTAGGGCAAATCAACCGCCTGAAAAAAAGAGCCGGCCTCTTTGTGAGACCGGCTCTAGTAAAGGCCCGGTGGGGTCGGGGATGGGTGGGGGATGATCACCGGGCCTCAAAAGCGTCCCAGTTGGGGGACTGGGGTTGCCGAAACTCCTAGTGGCTATTCGAGGCTGACACCGCGGTTTGCGGCACAAACTCCGGGGGCAGAAGCGAGATCCAAACCAGCGGGTTCTTCTCGGACTGCTGCTTGACATAGGTGTAGGGCGTGTCGGCCCAGCGCAGGATCTCGCGCCGCTTATTGTCGAGAATGAAATCGCCCTGGTCGGTGCGGACGGTCAGCACCGCGTGGCCCTCGTTGTTCTCGTCGCGGACGACGGTGATCAAAAGCGTGCTCGCCGGGTAACCGTGCTCGATCAGCGTGCGGCGCTTGAGCAGCACGTAATCCTCGCAGTCGCCCTTATTGGCGGTGGGATAGGTCCAAACTTCCGGCTTGCCATAGAGCTCGAGATCCGTGACCGGCGCCACGGTCGTATTCACGGCGGTGTTCACTGCCTCGATCTCACGGAACTTGGCGCCAGTAAGCTGGATCTGGTCCGCGAAGCTGCGGCCCGGACGGCATTCGGCCTGATGCTCACGGCAAAAGGTCACATAACCGATCGGCGGCAAGGTGTCGCCAAAGGACGTCATGAAGGCGACTTTCTGAACCTGAGGCGCCGGTGCTAAGCTGATCGTATGTTCATTGGTCGCGTCAGCCGGCATCGACGAAATAAACATCAAGAAGGCAGAGCCTACGAGAAACTGTTTCATTGCACCCCCCATATTGTTGGGTGCACTGTCTCAGAAAGATTTTGAGATCCCGATAAAAGAAGACATCGCTTTGAAGTAGTATTGGTAGTGGATTTTTAGTGAGAACTACTCAAACCTGAACGTTCCGCGATTGCCTAAAATTTTAATTAACTCTAGAACAAAGCGTGTTTCTCGGCTGTTGCCTGACGCGAGGCACCGGCGCAAGAAAGCTTCGCAGCCTGAGAAACTAAGGGGTTGAGGGCCTAGCCGAAACTGTGGGCGAGGCTGTCGGGGTCTTGCAGCGCGGCGAACTGGATGGCCACGCCCTGGTCGTGATGGCGCACCACGCGACCGCGCATGCGGCCGAGGATAACCATAGTATTAACGGGCGGCCGCGCTTTGATGGCGATGGAGGCGCCGCTCAATGACACGTCGATGACTTTGCAGGCATGCACCTCGCCGTTGGGCAAGATTAGCTTCGAGGAGGGGTTAGCCACCGCGACGCGCTCATAACGGCGCTCGTCAGTCAGCCCGAGAGCTCCCTCATTGGTGATCCACGTCAGCGAATTGGCGATTTTCTCGTACTTGGCGGGGCTCGCCGCGATGCGGACGGCAAAACCGCCCTCGAACGAGCGCACGACGACGCCCTCGATACGGCCGAATTTGTCTAGATAGGCAACAATCCGCTCTTGATCAGCGCAGGAGACCGGCGAGAGGAGCGCCATGCCGCCAGCCGACATGTTGATCACTTCGCAAGGATATTCCTGTTTGTCGTCGCGCATGAAGCGGCCGAACACCCTCACGGGCACGCGGCGGTGCCGGCGGCGGTCTGGCACGATCTTTGGCCGGTTTATTCTACGCTCGAGGCGTCGCTCCGCGCGTTCCTTTGAGGATTCCGCGAGCGTTGTTTCCTCAAGAGTGGGGATGGTCATCCTACCGCCGAGCACGCGCTGGTTGTGGTGACCTGTATATACGTCGGTACTTGATCGACGCACAGGCCGGAGCTCAAGGCTAGGCGGTTCTCCGTTAAGGAAGGTCTAAACTGTCGCTCTAAACGGCGCTTGTCGGGTGTACCGCGCCTGGCTATTCGCCGCCGAGGCCGCCCTCGAGCACGCGGAAGCGGCGGCTGCCAATGCTGATCACCTCGCCGGTTGGTGGCGGCAGGGTTGAATGCCCATCCGGCCGGTGCAGATTGAGCTCCACGATCTCCTGGCGCAGCAGCGGCTCTGCTCCGAGCCAGAAAGGCGGCTCGATCGCGGTGATCGCGCCGAGAACACGGTTAATCGTGTCGCCGGTATGGATCAACGGCAGCAGCACGAACTCGAAGTTCGCCTGTCGGTTGGTGCAGCTATAGGCGGTGAAGCGCCCGTGGCCGACGACGCCATCGGCGACGACGTTGCGCAGCAGGGAGGCCATAGCATCGCGGTCGGCGCCTTCCCACAGGTTCAACAGGTCGGTGCCGCGGAGCTCGCGGCCGAACTGTTCGCAAATCCGCGTGCCGGCAAGCCGGAACCGATAGCCAAGTGCGCCGGAGCCCTCGACAATGAAGGTCTCCGGCAGCACGGCTGCGATCATCGATGGCTCGATCTCGAAGCGACGCGGCGCAACGCGGCCATTGCGTACGTGATCCCAATACGCGTAAAGCTGCCTACTTGTTGGCTGCTGCATAACCCACCCGACGCAAAACGCTACACCCTATCTGAAGACCCGCCCGACCCTTGACCGCGCCAAGGTAAACATCCCTGTTTGGCACAAAGTCGAGCTCCACATGCTCATGGACCATCATCAAAGCAGAGAGCATGCCAGCGCCGGGGAAGCTCCCCGGGTAGGCCGTGGGCCCGTGCGATTAAGGTTGTTGCCGCCGGCGGTTAGGCTGGGGTCTGGAGGGCTTTCCGGTCATGGCGGCGCGTGAGCCGATCTTCAACGTGCCGCGCAGCGTGGCCGGCGTGGCGGCCCTGCTGATTCTGGTGCAGGTCGTCAGGGGCCTGTTGCCGGACGAGCTCGACCTCACGCTGCTGCTCGCGCTTGCCTTCATTCCGGCGCGCTATAGCGGGGCCGCGCTCGAGCTTCCGGGAGGCTATCTCACTGCCGTCACGTCGTTCGTGACCTACATGGTCGTGCATGCCGGCTGGGTGCATCTGCTGGTCAATCTGGCGTGGATGCTCGCCTTCGGCAGCGCCGTGGCGCGACGCGTGGGCGATCGCAAGTTCCTCATCTTCTCGGTCCTGTGCGGCATTGCCGGCGCACTCACGCATCTCGCGTTCCACTATGGCGACATGGCGCCCGTGGTGGGAGCCTCCGCGGCAATTTCGGGCCAGATGGCCGGTGCGCTCAGATTCATCTTCAGCGCAAAGCCACAACCCGGCGAGCGGACCCCCGATTTCATCGCCGCGCCCCGCATGAGCCTAAGCGAGACCCTCACCGACAGGCGCATGATCGCGTTCTTGGTGTTCTGGGTCGCGATCAACGCTTATTTCGGGCTGAGCTCCGTCCGAATTGCCGGCGAGCAGGGTGGGATCGCGTGGGAGGCGCATATCGGCGGGTTTCTCTGCGGATTGCTCCTGTTCGGCGCCTTCGATCGCCAGCCCGCGGAGGACGAGCCCCGCCTCGTCTAGCGACCGGAATTTCACTGCAACTTTTGTCCTCTCTTGCGCGTCTTTCCAGTCCGGGACAGAATGTCGCAGTCCACGGGGCTGAAGTTCCCGGGCTGGAGGAAACAGGAATGAACGTCGCCACAATTCTGAAGCTAAAGGGCAGGGACGTGGTGACCTCTGCCCCCGATATGTCGCTGCTCGACATCGCCGAGTTACTCGGCAGCCGCGGCATTGGTTGCGTCGTCATCACCGGCGACGACGGCAAGGTCGCCGGCATCGTGTCCGAGCGCGATATCGTGCGAGAGATCGCGCGCGCCGGATCGAAAGTGCTGAAGGAGCCGGTCGAGACCTGCATGACCAAGACCGTGGTGACCTGTCGCGAGGCCGATACCATCGATAGGATCATGGCGGAGATGACCGCGCACCGCTTCCGTCACATGCCGGTGGTCGAGCGGGGTCGGCTGACCGGACTCGTGTCGATCGGCGATGTGGTACGGATGCGGATCGCTGAGGCGGAGATGGAAGCCGCGGCGATGCGCGATTACATCGCCACCGGTTGAGCGGCGGTTTTAAGCGGCGATCGCGCGGACGGCGAGCTTGATCTCATCGATCAGCTTCTCGGTGGCGCGCGCGCCGAGCTCAATCGCCTCGCTGGCGCGGTGAAAATCGAACAGGCCGATGCTGCCCGTCTTGGGCGCAATCAGAATGTCGGGCGGGTCGCCCGCGAGCCGCGAGCGCGCGATGCGGTCCTGGGTGATGTTGATCGCGTCCATCATCACCGCCGACATGCCGGGAGCGTCGCTGCGGCCGAAGATCTGCCGGTGCAAGAGGTGCACCGCCGCCCGGCCATTCGAACCCAGCAACTCTTCGCCGTCCGACGGAGCGGCGACGGGCGCGCTATAGGGATCCTGATCGTGGATCACGGCGCCCTTGCTAAACACGTCGTTGCTTAGATTGACGGCGATGACGATGCGTGCCCCGAGCGCGCGACAGACCGAGACCGGAATTGGATTGACCAGCGCGCCGTCGATCAGCCAGCGGCCATTGATTTGCACGGGGCGGAAAATGCCGGGCAGCGCGAACGACGCTTTCAGCGCGTTCACCAGGCTACCCTTATTGAGCCACACTTCATGCCCGGTGCCGAGCTCGGTGGCGACCGCGACGAATCTCCGATCGAGCCGCTCGATGTTGAATTGCTGAAGATGCTGCTCGAGCCGGGTGCTTAGGCGCTGGCCGGTGATGAGGCCGGAGCCGGCAAAATTGAAGTCGAGAAAGCCGAAGATGCGGCGTCGTGTCAGGCCGCAGGCGAAATCCTCGAGCGCGTTCAGCCTGCCGGTGACGAAGCAGGCACCGGCAACGGCGCCTATCGAAGTCCCGGCGACGATATCGGGCTCAAGCCCAGCGGCGATCAGGCTTTTCAGCACGCCGATATGGGCCCAGCCGCGCGCCGCGCCGCCGCCAAGGGCGATGCCAATCGTCGGTCTTCGGGTACTCACCATAGTCTAGGCCCAAGCCGGAGGGGATCCGGCTACACTCCAGGCCGCAGCCGACCATCCTTTTGCTTAAACCGGCGTGGCCGAATGCGGCGAATCTAGCCGCGGATCATATTACTCGGAACTCTTTAAGGTTCCCTTTGCGGCACCAGCGTGACGGTAAACGGTTTGTGGATCGAACTGCCGCTCTGCGTCGACGAAGCGCAGCGACACGCCGCCGCCGGGCGCGGCGCCCAGCGGCACCGCCCGGTAGAAGCAGCTCTTGCGCCCGGTATGACAGGCCGCGTCGGCGCCACGCTGCTCGACCTTCAGCCAGATCGCGTCCTGGTCGCAGTCGATGCGCATCTCCACCACGCGCTGGGTGTTGCCGCTCTCCTCGCCCTTGCGCCACAACCGGCCGCGCGAGCGCGACCAGTAATGCGCTTCGCCCGTCTCGATGGTGCGGGCGAGCGCCTCTGCGTTCATATAGGCGAACATCAACACTTCGCCGGTTGTCGCCGAGGTGGCGACCACGGGCAGGAGACCGTCGGCGTCGAAGCGCGGCGCGAGGATGGTGGCTTCCTCGCTTTCGGTCTGGCTCGAAGGGGCAGGGAAGACGCTAGGCTTGCTCACCGCTTGATGTCCTGCCGCCGGCGCGCGGGCGTCAGCCGCGGCCGCGTTCGGTCGCGAGCATCATGAAGCGCGCCTGCTGCGCCGGATCTTCTTTGAAGATGCCGGTGAACTGCGTGGTGATGGTGGCGACGTCGGGCTTTCTCACGCCGCGGATCGACATGCATTGATGCACGGCCTCGATCATCACCGCGACGCCTTTCGGCTTGAGCGCCTTGTCGATGGTCTCGGCGATCTGGGCGGTCATGGTCTCTTGCGTCTGCAGGCGGCGGGCGAACACCTCGACCACGCGGGCAAGCTTGGAGATGCCCACGACCCGGTCGGTCGGGAAATAGGCGACGTGCGCCTTGCCGATGAAGGGGATCATGTGGTGCTCGCAGTGCGAGTGCAGCTCGATGTCGCGCAGCATGACGATGTCGTCATAACCGGCGACCTCGTCGAAGGTGCGCGACAGCACTTCGAGCGGGTCCTCGTAATAGCCGGCGAAGAACTCATCGTAGGCGGCGGTGACGCGGCGGGGCGTCTCGCGCAGGCCTTCGCGGTCGGGATCGTCGCCCGCATAAGCGATCAGCGTGCGGACGGCCTCCTCGGCCTCCTCGCGCGAGGGCTTGACAACGGCAGGCCCGCGGCCGATTTCGGTTTGCGGCCTGGTCCGCAATTTCTTCACCGTGGCATCCATGGGATACGAAACTTTCCTTGTCTGGCTTAACGCCTAACGGCACAAAGCCGTTCGGCCGCCTTCAACTGGGATAGTATAGCCTCAACGTCAACAACCGGTATGGGGGGAGTTTCCCCGCGCCCTCTCATTCCGAGGCCCGGCTGCATATATAATGCGTGAATTCAGCCTGCAAGGCGAGCCTGACCCAAGATAGCCATGGCGCTCCCCGACGATATTTATAGCCAGCGAATCCTCGAGCTTGCCGCCGCCCTGCCGCGGACGGCGCGGCTTGCCACGCCGGAAGCCACGGCGACCGCCCATTCGAAGCTCTGCGGCAGCACCGTCACCGTCGACCTCGCCATGCAGGGCGACGTGGTGACCGACTACGGCCAAAGCGTGAAGGCTTGCCTGCTCGGCCAGTCCGCTGCCTCGGTGATGGGCCGGGAGGTCATCGGCGCCAGCGCCGGCGAGTTGCGGGCGGTGGGTGCGGCAATGCGCAAGATGCTGAAAGAGGGCGGCCCGCCACCGCAAGGCAAATGGGGCGATCTCGCCGTGCTCGAGCCGGTGCGCGATTACAAAGCGCGGCATGCCTCGACGCTGCTCGTGTTCGACGCGGTGGAGGATGCGATCCACCAGATCGAAGCCAGACGGATGAAGGAGAGGGCGCATGCCTAGGTGGCTCGACCCCAAAGACGTGACCCCGAGGCTCGGGAGCATCTACCCGCGGCCGTTCGGCGACCCGCTTGCGGGCCGCGAGAAGCGCGCGCTCGGCGACGCGCTGGACCTCACGCAATTCGGCGTAAATCTCGTCACGCTGCCCCCCGGCTGTTGGTCGTCGCAGCGGCATTGGCACGCCAACGAGGACGAGTTCGTCTACGTGCTTGAGGGAGAGGTAACGCTCGTCACCGATGAAGGCGAGACGATACTCGGCCCGGGCATGGCGGCGGGTTTCCCGGCGGGCAGGCCCGACGGCCACCATCTTGTCAATCGCAGCGAGCAGCCCGTCCTCTATCTCGAAGTCGGCACCCGCGCCGAGTCGGAGGAAGCGCAGTATAGCGACATCGACATGATGGCGCGGCGGAGCAATGGGCGCTTCGTGTTCACGCGCAAAGACGGGACTCCATACAAGTGAGCGCGCCGGCCACGATCTCCGACAGCTTCGCCAAGCGTGCGGCGAGGGCGGTCATGCTCGCACCCATCCTCGCTTACCGCTACACGGTCTCGCCGCTCATCGGCGTCAACTGCCGGTATCTGCCGGGCTGCTCGGACTACGCGCGCGAAGCCATCGAGACGAACGGGGCCTGGAAGGGTTTCTGGCTCGCGCTGGCGAGGATCTGCCGCTGCCATCCTTGGGGCAGCCACGGCTACGACCCGGTGCCCGATCTGCGCGACGAGCATTATCCCCTGACGCCGTGGCGCTATGGCAGATGGCGGCTGAACCCTGGTGACGCGGCGCCGAATTCCGGATAAAAGGCCGGCCTGACACTCGAACGATCTCTTACCTGCGCTGGTACGCAGGAGTGAGAGGAGCAAATGACATGTCGCAAATTTCCCTGACATTTCCCGATGGCGCGAAGCGCGAGGTGCCTGCCGGCACGTCGGGTCTCGACGTGGCGAAGTCGATCGCGCCGTCGCTCGCCAAACGCAGCGTGGCGATGAGCCTCAATGGCAAGCTCGCCGACCTCGCCGCGCCCATCAAGGCCGACGCCGCGATCAAATTCCTCACGCGTGAGGACAAAGAGGCGCTCGAGCTGATCCGCCACGACGCGGCGCATGTGATGGCGCAAGCCGTGCAGGAGCTCTATCCGGGCACGCAGGTCACTATCGGCCCCGTGATCGAGAACGGCTTTTATTACGACTTCGCGCGCGATGAGCCGTTCACGCCCGACGATCTCCCCAAGATCGAGGCCAAGATGCGCGAGATCGTCGCCCGCGACGCGCCATTCTCGTGCGAGGTCGTAGATCGCAAGGCGGCGAAGAAGTTGTTCGCCGACAAAGGCGAGACGTTCAAGCTCGAGCTGATCGACGCGATCCCCGAAGGCGACGAGATCAAGATCTACTCGCAACGCGAATGGCTCGATCTTTGCCGCGGACCGCATATGACCTCGACCGGCAAGGTCGGCAAGGGCTTCAAGCTGCTCAAGATCGCCGGCGCCTATTGGCGCGGGGATTCGAACAATCCCATGCTGCAACGCATCTACGGCACGGCTTTCGCCAGCGAGGACGACCTCAAGGCCTATCTGCATCAGCTTGAAGAGGCCGAGAAGCGCGACCATCGGCGCCTCGGCCGCGAGATGGATCTGTTCCATTTCCAGGAGGAAGCGCCGGGCGCCGTGTTCTGGCATCCCAAGGGCTGGGCGCTGTTCCGCACGTTGATCGGCTATATGCGCCGCCGGCAACAGGCCTGGGGCTACCGGGAGGTCAACTCACCGGACATGCTCGACCGCGTGCTGTGGGAACAGTCCGGGCATTGGGAAAAGTTCGCCGACCATATGTACATCGCCGAGACGCCGGATGAGCGCATCTATTGCTGCAAGCCGATGAACTGTCCCGGTCATGTGCAAATCTTCAAGCACGGGCTGAAAAGCTATCGCGATTTGCCGCTGAAGATCGCCGAGTTCGGCAAGGTGCATCGCTACGAGCCGTCCGGCGCGCTGCATGGGCTGTTGCGCGTGCGCCATTTCACCCAAGACGACGCGCATATCTTCGTCACCGAGGACCAGATCACCGAGGAATGCGTCAAGCTGAACGAGCAGATGCTGGCGATCTATCGCGATTTCGGCTTCACCGACGTGCGCATCAAATTCTCGGATCGTCCCGCAAAGCGGGTCGGCTCGGACGCTGTGTGGGACAAGGCGGAAGCCGCGCTGAAGCGCGCGGTCGAGGCGGCGGGTCTCGACTATGAGCTTAACCCGGGCGAGGGCGCCTTTTACGGGCCGAAGCTAGAATATGTCCTGCGCGACGCCATCGGCCGCGATTGGCAATGCGGCACGATACAGGTCGACCTCAATATGCCGATGCGGCTCGGCGCGTTTTACATCGCGCCGGACGGGGACAAGACCGTGCCGGTGATGATCCATCGCGCCATGTTCGGCTCGCTGGAGCGGTTCACCGGGATCCTGATCGAGCATTATGCCGGGCATCTGCCGCTCTGGCTGGCGCCGGTGCAGGCGGTGGTTGCCACCATCGTGTCCGACGCCGATGCCTACGCGGGCGAGGTGCTGGACGCGCTCACCAAGGCCGGCTTGCGCGCCGAAGCCGATCTCCGCAACGAGAAGATCAATTACAAAGTGCGCGAGCACTCGCTGGCCAAGGTGCCCGTCTTGCTGGTGGTGGGTAAGCGCGAGGCCGAGGAGCGCACGGTCTCGGTGCGGCGGCTCGGCAGCCAAGAGCAGCAGGTGATGACGCTCGATGCGGCGATCAAGCTGCTCAAGGACGAGGCGGTTCCGCCCGATCTGCGCGAGGCCTCCCAGGCAGCCGCTTAAGGATCAAAGACGCGTTTTCCGCACGTATTGTCATGCCCGCGAAAGCGGGCATCCAGTAACCCCGGCCCTTGCGAGCCAATCGAACGCGGCGGTTACTGGATCGCCCGGTCGAGCCGGGCGATGACAAGAGTAAATGTTCGATGCGCTCGACACCGACCATTCTTACCATCGGGCATTCGCGGCATTCGCTCGAACGCTTCATCGCCTTGCTGGAGGGAGCGGGCGCGACCGCGGTAGCCGATGTCCGCTCGGCACCTGTCTCGCGCTTTTCACCGCATTTCAACAAGGCCGCGCTTGCGGCGGCGCTTGCCGCGAGAAATATCGACTACATCTTTCTCGGTCAGGAGCTCGGCGGACGGCCTGAGCAGAAGGCGATGTATACGCAAGGCGTGGCCGACTACGAGAAGATGGCCACTACGCCCAACTTCCAGGCCGGGATTGCGCGCCTGACGGAAGCGGCCGACCTGAGCCGCGTGGCGGCGATGTGCTCTGAAGCCGACCCGCTCGATTGCCATCGCTGCCTGTTGGTCGCTCGCGCTCTTGGCTGGGGAAGGTATCGAGATTAGTCACGTTCTCGCGTCGGGCGAAGTCATGACGCATGCGGCAGCCGAGGACCGTCTGCTTGAGCTGGCCAATCTCGCTGAAGCCGGCTTGCTGCTCAGCTCTCGCGATGACCGGCTGGCCGAGGCCTATCGCGTGCGCGCCCTTAAAATCGCCTATGCCAAGCCGCGTTAGGTCTAGAGGCGAAGCGAACCGCCTGAGCGGAAGCCCTCTCCCGCAAACGACGAACTCCCGGATGACGAGAGTGGGGTGAGTTATGCCCGCATAATCACCGTCTCCCGAACCTCGATTAAACTACAGCCACCTCGTTCACTGAGGGCGCGATCATGAGGCGTCGTGAGGCGGGACGAGGTGCGGCGCCCGCGGGCCTCGTCGCAACGAGGCACTCGGGCGGCATTGGGGCTCCCCCCGGGACCACTAGGAGTCCCTGCCAGGAGCTGGCTGAAGGCTCGGTCGGCGCATTCGCGCGCGACGGACCGGACTAAAGCGGGGCCCGATGCCGCAAACGTCGCAAGCGCTCTTGTCGCGCTATCGCTAGCGCTGCTTGAGCGCGCATGGCGCGCCGGAAGGCGCCCGCGCGGTCCTCGCCAGGATCGCGATGCCATAGGACTGCGCTTTTCGGCGCGCCATCCCCCTCAAGCTCCGGATGCTTCCCGCGTCGCGGAAAGGAATTCGCTTGCCTTGTGTGACGCAGCGAAGGAATGGACTTAGTGGCAGATAGTTCGAAGCTGCTATCGCTAGCGCGCGCCGCGCAGCAGAATGCCCGGATTGATCAGCGGCGCGTTGGGGTCGGCGGGCGCGGTCGCGGAGAAGCCGTCGAAGCCCATACCGGTGCCAGACGAGGGGGGCGGCCCATCACCTGCCACCACGCCGTCAGCGCCGGCGGGCACGGGCGGCGGCTCGGGTGGATCGGTCAGGGCTTTCACGTCTTCCGGCGAGGTCGGGCCGTCGTCGACCACCACCTCGATCTGCTTGGCGTCGTCGGCCGCCTCGATGCTGAATTTTCGCGTAAAGCTCAAGCCGCCATGGTCGGCGACCACGGCGTAGCTGCCGGGGGACAGAATGTGGGTCGGCAGCGCCCCGGCATTCTCCTTCACCACATCGCCGGCCGAGGTGAGGATGGTCCATTTGGTGTCGGCGAGCGCCTCGCCGCCAAGCGTCTGCACCAGCTTGAAGGTGGTCTTGGAGCCGGTCTGCTTGATGGTCGCCTCGGTGACCTTGCCGGGTTCGACGGTGACGTCGGCGCGCACGATCGCATTGGCATCGCCATAGAGGCTCTCGATGCGATAGGCGCCGGCATTGAGTTTGGTGACAATCCCTGGCTTGGCACTGTGCAGGATCATGTGGCGATTGCCGCGTTGATCCTCCTCGTCGGAGAGGATGTCGAATTTGACCGTGCCCTCCGGCGCGGCCTCGCCATTGGCAAGGGTGGCAGTCAGCTTCAGCCCGCCGGTGTTGAGCACGAAGGTTTCCTCGAGCGAGCGGCCGCTCTCGACCTTGATTTTCTTGGTGAGGTTGGAGAGCCCGTAGGCGGCATTGACGAGATATTCGCCGGGCAAGAGCGCCGCGGTCGGGACCGCCTCGCGATGGGTGCTGAGCAGCTGGTAGCCGCTGCCTCCAGGCGAGGGCTTCGCGGCGAATACCCGCCAGGTGAGCCCGGATTGCAGCTTCGGACCTTGCTCGGTGACGAGCGCCCTGAAGGTGACGGGGACGGGAAGCTGGACTTGCACCGCCGCGACTTTAGCTGCCGGCTTGGGCGTCGGTATCGTGATCGGCGGCAGCGCGGCGACCTCTGACGGCGGCGGTGGCGGAGCGATGGCAACGGACTGCACCTTCCTGACCGGAGGCGCCGAGGGTGTCTCGCCTGGGGGGCGCGACGCCGATTTGAGCACGGCGGTCTCGCCGGCGGATTGGGAAGACTTGGGTACCGCGGCCTGCGGTGTCGCCGCCGATTCGGGCGCCGCTGCCACGACCGGCGGATCGGTTGGTTGCGGCGCCGCCTCGAGGATCATCGGCACGGCGCTGGCCACGCCCGGAGGGAGCGCGCCAAGCTGTGGCGGCGCGGGACTAGCTTCCTCCGCGACTTGCGGCGAAGAGTCCACCGGGTTAGCAATCGCATCGAGCACCGTGGTGAGCCCTTGCTTCAATTCGCCGGCATTGCTCGCGGCGACAAAAGTCCCACCGGTAACGGCCGCGAGGCAGGCGAGCGGCTTGAGCTCGTCGGTCTTGCTGCTGTAGCCGACCACGTGGATGCGCAGCGCCTTCGACTTCTCCTTCATCGCCACGGCCGTCGAGCAGATGTCGGCGTCGCAGGTGTCGCCGCCATCGGCGATGAGGACGATGTCGAGGCTCTGATCTTTCACTTGCGCCTTGGCGGCGTCGCTCAAGGCCGCGGCGATCGGCGCCTGTCCCTTCGGCTTGATCTTGTCGAACAGCTTGTCCTTGGCGGCGAAGGTCAGCTCGCCGGGCTTGGCCAGGGTCTCGCTGTCGGCGCAGTTCGATGCCTTGCGATGGCCCAAGGCCACCAGCCCGAAGGACAGCCGGCCCGCATAGCTGCCAAGCGCGGCGCCGAGCTCCGTCTTCGCGGCGGCGATCTTGGTCGCGTTGCCGATCTTGGCGTTCATGCTGTTCGAAGCATCGAGCACGACGACGGCGGCAGGCAGACCATGGGCGGGGGAGGGCGCGTTCTCGGCTGCGGCAGGCGCCGCTCCGACAAGAGCGGCGGACAAGAGCAGGGGGCTAAGCCCCGCGCAGCGTTTCCCCCGCATCGCGATAGCTCCGATAATCCGGCCGCAAGCTGTTATACCCGTTTCCGGTGCGCAACGATGGGGTGAAATTCCTTTGGGAATAAGGCCGATTTGCGGTGTTTTCACCGGTCTTTTGCCCTGGCGCGCGCCTGATTTGCAGCATTGTTCGCCGCCGCATTTCAGGATAGGGAACGCGACCTTCCCCCGCCTCGACCAGAGCAAATGTCAAACCCCACTCTCGACCTCCTGCTCGCCCGCCGCTCGGTGTCAGCCAACAGCCTCGCCGAGCCTGGCCCGAATGCGGCAGAGCTCGAGCTGATCCTGCGGGCCGCCTCGCGCGTGCCAGACCACAAGAAGCTCGTACCTTGGCGCTTCATCCTGTTTCAAGGCGAGGCGCGCGCGGAATTCGGCAAAGTCCTGGCGCAGGTCTGCGCCGCCGAGGAGACGGAGCACGGGGCGTTTCGGCTCGAGAATGAGGCGAAGCGATTCCTGCGCGCGCCGATTGTGATCGCCGTGGTCTCGCGCGTGGTGAAGAACCCGGCCGTGCCCGAATGGGAGCAAATCCTCTCGGCCGGTGCCGCCTGCCAGAACCTCGTTGTCGCGGCCACCGCGCTGGGCTACGGGGTGCAATGGATCACCGAATGGTGCGCCTATAGCGACGGCGTGTGCAACGCGCTGCAACTCGCCGAGAACGAGCGGGTTGCCGGTTTCATCTATATTGGAACGCCCAAGGAGAAACCTGACGAGCGCGAGCGGCCGATACTCGCCGAGATCGTCACGTCCTGGCGCCCATAGAGGCGGGCAGAAAGAGTGCCATGTTCTACGACGCCGTCACCAACAAGCATGGCCTAGCGCTCGACCCGTTCAAGGCGCTGGTCGCGCCGCGGCCGATCGGCTGGATCTCGACGCTCGGCAAGAACGGCGTGGTCAATCTCGCGCCTTACAGCTTCTTCAACGCCGTCTCCGAAGATCCGCATTTCGTCATGTTCTCCTCGGGCGGGAAGAAGGACAGCCAGCGCAACGCCGAGGAGACCGGTGAATTCGTCTGCTCGCTTGCCACCTACGATTTGCGCGAGGCGATGAGCAAGACCTCGGCCGCGGTCGGTCCCGATGTCGACGAGATGCGGCTTGCCGGTCTCACGCCCGCGCCGTCGCGACTGGTAGCGCCCCCGCGCGTCGCGGAGTCGCCGGTCGCGTTCGAATGCCGCTATTGGCGCACCATCGAACTGCCGGGGCGGGACGGAGCGCCGAGCGGGCACGCCATCGTGCTGGGTCAAGTGGTCGGCGTGCATATCGCCGACGAGGCGATCGTCGATGGCAAGGTCGACGTGACGCTGCTGAAGCCGCTCGCCCGGCTGGGCTACGGCGATTATGCGGTGATCGACGAGGTGTTCACGTTACCCAGGCCGGGAGCACGCGCGCGCGGCGGCTCTCAGTAGCCGAACTGCTCGGCGAGGACGCGCTCCGCCAGCGAGTGCCCCAGGTCGAACAACATCAGAATGTCGATGCCGCTTTCCTCCAACACCTCGACCTTGACCACATCGCGGAACTCGGTGTGGTCGGCCACGGCGCTCACCGGACGCTTGTCGGGCTCGAGCACCTCGATATTGACCTTGGCGTCATTGGGGAGAAGAGCGCCGCGCCAGCGCCGCGGGCGGAAGGGGCTGATCGGGGTGAGCGCGAGCAGCGGTGCGTTGATTGGCAGGATCGGCCCGTGCGCCGAAAGATTGTAGGCGGTCGATCCGGCGGGAGTCGACACCAGAATGCCGTCGCAGATGAGTTCGTCCATGCGCAACTTGCCGTCAACCGCGATCCTCAACTTGGCGGCCTGATAGATTTGCCGGAACAAGGATGCCTCGTTGATGGCGAGCGCCTCGTGCTTGGCGCCGTGCTTGTCGTACGCCGTCATGCGCAAAGGGTGGATGACGGTGATCTCGGCCGCTTTCAACCGCTCCCTCAGGCTGTCCTCGTGATAATCGTTGAGCAGAAATCCGACCGAGCCGCGATTCATGCCGTAGATCGGGATGCGGCTGTTGAGATGGCGGTGCATGGTCTGCAGCATCAGGCCGTCGCCGCCCAGCGCCACGATCGCATCGGCTTCGGCGAAGTCGGCATTCCCGTAGCGCTGCGTGAGCTTGGCGAAGGCCTCCTCGGCCTCCTTGGTCTCGCTGGCAACGAAGGCGATTTTATCGAAGCGGGGCATGGTTCTACCGAGGCGCTTTGAGCTTGCTTAAGAAGCGGGCACTATAAATGCGGCCGTCGACCGCAAATGCAAGTCCCTCGATTTACAGGTTGAATGGTGAATTTATGGGGAACGATGACCGGCCGGTGCTGATCTACACGACCTTTCCGGCACTTGCCGAGGCCAAGCGGGTTGGCGAGGCGCTGGTCGCGGCGCGGCTTGCGGCCTGCGTCAACATGTTTCCCGGCATGATCTCCATCTTCGAGTGGCAAGGCGCGCGCGAAGAGGCGAGCGAGGTCGCCATGATCATCAAGACGCGACGCTCGCTTATCGAGGCGGCGCTCGCCGAGACCAAGCGTCTGCATCCATACGAACTGCCGGCGCTGCTCGTGCTGCCGACGGAGGGGGGCAGCGCTGAATATTGCGGCTGGATCGCCGACCAGACGCAAAGCCCCGAACGAAAATGAACGAGAAGAGTTTCGTGCTGGCCATCGATCAGGGGACGACCAGCACCCGTGCCATCTTGTTCGACCGGGAGGGACGCGCCCACGCCACCGCGCAGATTCCGCTCACCCAGATCTATCCTGCGCCGGGGCAGGTGGAACACGATCCCGATGAGATCTGGCGGTCGGTGCTGCGTGTCGGCCGTCAGGTGCTGAGCAAGGCGGGCGTTGGCTCTGTCGCCGCCATCGGCATCACCAATCAACGCGAGACGACCGTCGTGTGGGAGCGGGCGACCGGCAAGCCGCTCGCCAATGCCATCGTCTGGCAGGACCGCCGCACCGCGCCACTTTGCGCCGAACTCGTGCGAGAGGGTTGGGGCGCGCATGTCGCGGAAACGACAGGCCTGGTGATCGATCCGTATTTCTCCGCGACCAAACTCGCCTGGCTGCTTCGGACTGTGCTGGATCTCGATGCAAGAGCGCGCGCAGGGGAGGTGTGCTTCGGCACGATCGACAGCTTCCTGCTGTTCAAGCTCACCAGCGGCAGGCTGCATCTGACCGACGCGACCAACGCCGCCCGTACCGAGCTATACGACATTCGCTTGGGCCGCTGGGACGACCGGCTGATCGAGCGGCTTTCGGTGCCGCGCGCCATGCTGCCTGAGGTGCGCGACAGCCAGAGCGACTTCGGTGTCGCGCAGCCGGAGCATTTCGGCGCCGCGATTCCGATCAGAGGGGTCGCCGGCGATCAGCAGGCGGCTGCGTATGGGCAGGCTTGCTTCACGCCGGGCATGCTCAAGGCGACCTTCGGCACCGGCTGCTTCGTGCTCGCCAATACCGGCGAGGAGAAAGTAGCCTCGGCCACCCGCATGCTCTCGACCATCTTCCATCAGCTCGAAGGCAAGCGCGTTTACGCTCTGGAAGGCGCGATCTTCATGGCCGGCGCGACCGTGCAATGGCTGCGGGACAATCTCGGCATCATCACCACCGCCGCCGAAAGCGAGGCGTTGGCCGCAGAGTCGGACCCGAGTTCGGGCGTCTATCTGGTTCCCGCTTTTCAGGGACTTGGCGCGCCCTTCTGGGATGCGGGCGCGCGAGCCGCCATCCTTGGGCTGACGCGAGCCGCAACGAAGGCCGATCTGGTCGCGTCGGGGCTTGAGGCCGTCGCCTTTCAGACGCGCGATCTGTTGACCGCCATGCATCGCGACATGGCGGTGAGCGGCATCCCCATGCCCTCGGCCTTGCGGGTCGACGGTGGCATGACGGCGAACGCTTGGCTCATGCAGCGGATCGCCGACACCCTCGGGCAGACCGTCGAAGTTGCGGCCACGCCTGAGACCACCGCGCTCGGCGCCGCCTATCATGCCGGCCAAGCGGAGGGCTTTTACGGCGATGCGGAAGAGCTCGGCAAAGCATGGGCGCCGGCGAGGGTGTTCGAGCCGAAAATGAGCGAAACCGAACGCGAGACGCGCTATGGCGGCTGGCTCGAAGCGGTTGCAAGGGTGAGATCGCAAGACCTATGAGATATCTCGCGCGCCTTTATAGTACCGTCATAGGACCGTCATAGATTGCCGTGCCGATACGCCCGGGGCATGGAGGAAAGAAGCATGACGCTGGCCGCAACCGATTTCCAACTTCTCGCCAATGCAGGCTTCCCTCCCGCCAAGTTCGAGCCGGGCGACATCATCTTCTCGGCGGGCGACAAGGGCGACAAGATGTATGTGATCCGCTCGGGCGACGTCGAGGTCGAGCGCGACGGCAAGATCGTCGAGACGCTGTCGGGCGGCGGGATTTTCGGCGAGATGGCATTGATCGACGGATCGCCGCGGGCGGCAACCGCCGGGGCCAAGACGGCTTGCGAGGTTGCTCCCATCACCGAGAAAACTTTCTTGTTCCTGGTGCACGAAACGCCGTTCTTCGCCATCACCGTGATGCGCGCGCTGGCCGATCGCTTGCGACGATCCGCCCCATAAACTCGCGGTTGTCGCCCTGCTTTGGGCCTGCCGGCTTGCCATTGTGAGTTGCGCCAGCCATGATCGGGCGCGACTAAACCCCAAGCCTGCGCATTAGGCCTTGTCCCTGCTTGCGAATCTCGCGCTGCGCCACCCGCGCAATATCGACGCGTCAACGCTCGGGCGGGACGCCATGGCCGGTGCCATTTCGGCGGTGGTGCAGATCGCCTATTGCATCTCCTTCGCCGCGCTGATCTTCACTGGCGATCTTGCCAGCGGCTTCTCCCTAGGCCTGGCGGGACTGATTATGGGCACGGTGGTCACCTGCGTGGTGATCGCCTTGACCTCGACGTTCTCACCGGTGATCGGTGGACCGGACTCGCCGGCCGTCGCGGTGATGAGCGTGCTGGCCGCCTCGATCGCCACGGCGCTCGCCGCCAAAGGCGCTCCCACCGCGCAGATCGTCATCAACGTGCTGGTCGCGCTGTCGGTGAGCACGCTGTTGACCGGCGTGCTGCTCTACGGCGTCGGCGCGCTGAAGCTAGGGCAATGGCTCCGCTTCATCCCGTACCCGGTGATCGGCGGCTTTCTTGCCGCCTCGGGTATCCTGCTCGTCACCGGCGGCATGGAGGTGGTCACCCAGACCAACCTAACGCTCTCGCCGTCGAGCTGGCAGCTGCTGTATTCGCCGCTCTACGCGCCGCAGATCCTGATCGGGGCGCTGTTCGCCGTCTCCATCCCAGTGCTCGGGCGTTTCGTGCCGAACTACCTCGCCCTGCCGATCGCCTTTTTCGGCTTTCTCCTCGTTCTCGATGTGAGCCTGTTCGGCTTCTTCAACGACGCGGAGACCCACAGCGCGTGGTTCCTGCCCAGCCTTGGCCAGTTGACCTTGTGGTGGCCGCTGACCGCGATGATTGGCCAACAGGTCGATTGGGGCGTGATCGCCCAGAGCAGCGCGGAGATCGGCTCATTCTGCGGCGTGATGGCGATCGCGCTACTGCTCGACGTGTCGAGCTTAGAGGTCGCGCGCCAGAAGACCAGCGATCTCGACCAGGAGTTCCGCTCCAACGGTCTTGCCAACATCCTGGCGTCGGTGCTCGGCGGCTTTGGCGGATCGCTGTCGATGAACGCATGCCTGCTGCTCGACGAGTCCGGCGCCACGACACGCTGGTCCGGCGCCATTGTCGGCATCGTCTGCGCCATCATTCTGTTCTCCGGCACCGACGTCGGCAGCATGGTGCCAAAAGCCATTCTCGCCGGGATGCTCGCTTATCTCGGCGCAGTGATCCTCGTCGAGCTTTGGGAAGCCCCCGCGCAAAGCTCCTGGATGGAATGGGCGCTCACCGGCGTAATGACGCTGGTCATCATCAATTTCGGCTATTTCATGGGCGTCGTGGTTGGCGTGGTCGGCGCCTGCCTCATGTTCGCGCTGAGCTATAGCCGCATCGGCGTGGTCAGGCGCCATCTGACGCGGCAGGAATTCTCCAGCAATGTCGAGCGCTCGCCGGAGCAGACACGGCTGTTGCGCGATGAGGGCAAGCGCGTCCACGTGTTCTGGCTCTCCGGTTTCATCTTTTTCGGTTCCTCGAACGGCCTGTTCGAGCGCATCAAGCGCACCATCGAAGCGCAGCGGGAGAAGCCTGTGGGGTACGTGGTGCTCGATTTCAGCGCCGTCCCCGGGTTGGACACCTCGGCGGTGTTGAGCCTCGTCAAGCTTCGCAACTTTTGCGAGGAGAGCAGCGTCACACTCGGCTTCTCGGGCCTCAGCGACATCATGCGGACCAGCTTCGAGAGGGCGGACTTCTTCGGCAGCGAGCGGCCGCATCAAGTGTTCGGCAGTCGCAACGAGGCGATCGAGTGGTGCGAGGACATGTTGCTCATGTATCACGAGGTCGGCGCCGCCTCGACGCACAGCTTCGAGAGCTGGCTGCAATCGGAATTCGGCGAGAAAGTCGAGTTCGAGAAGATCGTGCCCTACATGCAGCGCCAGGAACTGCAGAGCGGCGAGTTTCTGTTCCGCCAGGGCGAGCCGGCTGACTCCGTGGTGCTGCAAGCCTCGGGCTCGGTCGCCATCACCATCATCGATGAGCACGGGCGCCCGATCCGGCTACGGCGCATGATCGGGCATACGGTCGTGGGCGAGATGGGCTTCTATCGCGGCGTGCCGCGCACGGCGAGTGTGATCGCCGAGGGACCGACGGTGGTCTACCGGCTGACGCGCGAGGCGTTCGACCGGATGCAGGCGGAGAATCCGACCGCCGCGGCGGCGCTGCACCAGCTCATCATTAGGCTGCTGTCGGACCGCCTCGAATTCGCCAATCGGGAAATTTCGGCCCTGCTTTAGGCCGCGGCCGCCATCACCAGAATGGCGACGATACCGAGATAGGTCAGCCCATGTACTAGCTGATCGGTGCCGAGCGCGTACCAGAAGCCGGCGTCTTGGGTATTCCAGCCGTTGCGGTGGGTGAGTTGCTCCTTCAGCCAATCGATGTGGTAATGCAGCACGAACTCGCCAACAGCGAGGGCGGCGGCAATCAGCAGCGAGCCCGGCACCAGCACCAGATAGACCAGCGGCGTCAGCGCGGTATGGATGCCGGCATGAATGAAGCCGCCCGGATGGCCGTACTTTCCCTTGTTCAGGAATTGATACGGCGTCTGCAGATAAAAATCGGCGACCGCATGCTTGCACATGAGGATGGCGACGGCGGCGAGAGCGAGCAGGACGAGCTTTGGCATCGGACTATTTCGACAGGGCCTCGGCCGTGCCGTCCCAATCGGCCGGGGGGGGGTTGATCCGGAAATAGGCGATGCGCTCGCGATAGAGCGCATAGAGGTGGTCGAGGCGGGCGGCGTTCATCTGCTCGCATTCGCGGGCGAGGGTGTCGGCCGCATCCCAATCCTTGGCGCGGAAGCGGGCGAGAAACTCTGCGTGACGCTTGGTGAGGTCGATGAAGCCGTTCGACTGCTTGAACGCGTTGTCGCCGAGCAGAGCGAAGATGCGGGTCGCCTCGGTCTTGCCCTTCACCTTCAGCAGATCGAGCTCGAGAAAGGCGAAGTCCGGCGCTCGCGCGGTGGTGGACTGGCCGACCACCGTGCCCACGTCATAGGTCTTGGACTGGCCTTCGAGTCGCGAGGCGACATTGACGTTGTCGCCGATCACCGAATAGTCGAAGCGCGTCTCGGAGCCGAGATTGCCGACGCAGCAAATGCCGGTGTTGAGCCCGATGCCGAGCCGCACCGGCTTGAACGTCCGGCCTTTGGCTTCCGCTTCCTCGCGCCAGCGCGCGTTCAGGCTCTCCATCTCGTTCATCATGCGCAGCGCCGCGCTACAGGCATGGCTCGGATGCGCCGCATCGTCGAGCGGCGCGTTCCAAAAGGCCATCACCGCGTCGCCCATGAATTTGTCAATGGTGCCTTGCTCGTCGAGAATGATGTTGCTCAATGGCGTGAACAAGGAATTCAGGAAGCGGGTGAGCTCCTCGGCGTCGAGCCCTTCGGAGATGGTGGTGAAGCCACGCACGTCGCTGAACAGCAGCGTCATGTCGCGCGTCTCGCCCCCGAGCTTGAGCCGCGATGGATCGCCGGCCAGCCGCTCGACCAGAGCCGGAGCCATATAGTGGGAAAAGGCGTGACGCACCCGGTTCCGCTCGCGCTCAGTCCGTAGAAAGACGAACAGAGTGCCGGCGAGATAGATCGCGGTAAGCGCGATGGCCGGATAGATCGGATCCACCAGCCAGCCGAACGCGTCGAAGGCATACCAGGAGACCCCGATGACGCCGGCGATGGCGAGACCGCCCAAAACCGCGCTGCCGGCGGCGCCCAGGCGATAGATGAGGACGGCGATCAGTGTGCCGAGCACGAGGATGTAGAGGAGCTCGGCGGGGGTGGCGAAGTCGGGCCGCTGCAGGAAGCTGCGTTGCAGGATCTGCTCGATGGCCTGGGCGTGCAGCGAGACGCCGGGCACCGAAGCATCGAGAGGGGTGGCTCTGAGGTCGAGCAGACCTGCCGCGCTGGTGCCGACAATCAGGATGCGCCCTTCGATCTCGTCGGCGCCGATTTCGCCGTTGAGGATTTTCCAGGCGGGCAGGTAGCGGTCTTTCGTCTCTGGCGTAAACCTGATCCACATTTGGCCGTCGGCTTCGGTCGGCACCTCGAAATCGCCGACCTTGACGGCCACGATGCCGGTCTTCTCGCCGAACGCCTTCTCACCGCTCGCACCCGAAGATTTCACCACATAGGTCGAAGCGCCTTGCGCAAGCCTGAGCATGTCGGCCGAGAAAGAGGGATAGAGCGTGTCGCCAACGCGTGCCAACATGGGCATGCGACGGATGATCTGGTCGTTCTCGGGAATCCAGTTGAGCGAACCTGCGCCTTGCCCCTTGTCCTGAAGCTCCGTGAGGCTCACCGCGGCGCCTGGGTAATACGGTGCGAACAGTGTGGGGTCGTCGCCGCCATGGGCGAAGCCGGCCTTGGTCTCGGGCAGCGAGGTGGCAGCTGGTGAAGCGATGAAGCCGAGCACGACGGGGCCCTTGCCGATTGCCTCGGCGAAGACCTGGTCGTTGCTGGGAAGCTTCTCGACTTCTCCCTTGAGAGCCGTGAGGGCGTCAGACTCCGGCCAGTAGCGCAGCGCGTTGGCCGGCGACATGCGGTCGGGCTCGGGGAAGACCATGTCGAAGCCGATCGCCGCCGCGCCGCCCGCGGTAAGCTTGTCGACGAGTTGGGCGAGCACGGTACGCGGCCACGGCCATTGCCCGATCTGCTTCAGCGATTCCTCGTCGATATCGACGATGCGCACCGGCAAAGTTGGGTCGAAGGCGCGCGGGTCGAGGCGCTGATAGGCGTCGAAGACGAGCGACCGCAGCGTCGCGACCGGCGTCGGGTCCCAGACACGCAACGCAAGCGCAGCCAAGATCACCATCCCCACAATGAGGACATAGAGGAAACGCGGACCCATCCTGTTGCTTGTCAAACCCCCTGGAAAGCGCCTGACGGCGCAAGGTGGCAGACCCTAGCCAATGGTGCTTTGCCGCTCCAGTGCCAAGTTCGAGTCAGCGCAGATCCGACGAACGCAAGGCACATTCCAGGAACATCTTGCGCGGCCGGCCGGCTATCAGCGGGCACAGAAAGACCGCTATGAAAGCGGCTCGGCCTGCGCGACGTCATCCGTGGCGCAGGCCGAGGCCGTAGGTTCTAGATTCAGAGGGTGATCGCGAACGGTCTAGTCGAACCACTCAGGCCGCAAATTGCGCCACACCGACTCGGTCTCGAGGTCGAGCTTGATATTCGGCTGCGGCTTTCGCGACAGATATCTCGGTGACGAGCCGTAGGGATAAGTCGACGCGCCGTAGGAATAAGCGTAGGGGGCCGGGTAGGCGCCGGCCCAGTAATGGTGACCTTTCCCGGCTGAGGCTGGGCCGATCGCGCCGAACAAGATGGCAAAGCCTAAAGTGGCGGCGGCGAAATGCTTGAGCATAGAAATCTCCATTGGCTCTGTTGGCCTAAGGCCATAACCGCGGGGGGGGCGGTGCCTCGATCATGTAGGGTGCAGATCGAGCGGGTTCAATCCGAGTGGTCCAAAGCGGACGAACAGACGGCCGGAACAATGAGGTTTGGCGCTTGCATCGGCGCCGAGGATGCACACTGGCCGGTCTTGCTCTTCACATCCATGTGTCTTGCATCCCCTGTTCCGCGGCGGGAGGTTTTTGGCCAAACGAGGCGATTGACCCTTTTGCCGCAGAGTTAATCCCCGGACTCGGTGCTGCGGCATAATATGGCGAGGATGTTCCAGCTTCTCGAAAGCCTTTGGGCGCACCGGCTAATGCGGATAGTCTTTCCGAGGAAAGCAACTCACGGCGGAGGGCATATGCGTCTTCCGGTCCTGCTAGCGGCGATCGTGGGCCTTGGGCTGTTTTGCGGCAGCTCCGAAGCGGCCAGGATGTGGATGCCCAAGGCCGACAATCCGTATTGCGACGTCACCACTTACACCTTGCGCGACGTGCCTGAGCTGGCGATGTCCATGCTCAATTCCAACGGCAAGCCGGTGATCGTGGTGAGCGCCATGACGCTCAACGATCAGCCGGCTTATGGCCGCTTCCTCATGGCACATGAATGCTGCCATCATACGCTCGGCCATGTCGGGCGCTTCAACCAGGAGTTCGGTCATGTCGGGCCGCAGCCCTTCTTCTATATCGCGCCGGCGCTGAAGCAGATGGAGCTCGACGCCGATTGTTGCGCGGTGAAGCTGCTGCGATCGAGGCACGAGCTGGACAGCATCGAGGCGGGGCGGCAGGCAATGATTGCGTTCGGCACGGAGCCGACCGGCGCTTACTATCCGACCGGGATCGAGCGTGCCGACAATATCGCCAAATGTGAGGGGGAAGACTGACGCGCTTGCCGGTGCTAACGGCGAGGTTTTGTCAGCGAAGTTTAATGTTGCGGTAAGCTGGCGTGGCGTTCCCTCGATCTCCATATTTTTTCATGCGGTTAGGCAGCCGCCGGTCCGACGGCGAGCGCTGCGGGCTATGGTATGATTGAAGTTTCCCACGCATGTCCGACGAGAGGCGAGTTTGAGTGAACGAGCGGCGATAAAGACTCCGCGGCGAGGGGCTAAGGCCGCCGGCAAGATCGGCCTTGCGCTCCTGCTCGGCTTTGCAAGCGTGGGCGCCGGGCCGGCCGGCGCGGCGTCTTTGCGCGTTTGCGCCGACCCCGACAACATGCCGTTCTCCAACCAAGAGGGTGAGGGGTTCGAGAACAAGCTCGCCGAGCTGATCGCGCAGAAGCTCGATGCCACCCTCGAGTATACTTGGTTCGCCGAGGCGACCGGCTACGTGCCGAACACGATGGGCAGAGACGCCTGCGATCTCGTCATGGGCTATGCTCAAGGCACCGGCCTGATCGAGGATACCAACCCCTATTACCACACGTCCTATGTGCTGATTTACCGGGAGCAAGACCCGAGCCTTGCCGGCATCGACAATCTGTCCGACCCGCGGCTCAAAGAAAAGCGCATCGGCTTGTTCGCCCGTACGCCGCCGGCAAGCATCCTCGCGATGCATGGGCTGGCGGGGAGCGCCAAGCTGTTCGAGGTCAATGCCGACGAGAGCGCCGCCAAGGCCACGATGACCATCATCGACGAGGTTGCCTCGGGCGAGCTCGACGCGGCGCTGTTGTGGGGGCCGGTCGGCGGCTATTACGCCGAGCGTGCCAGCGTGCCGCTGAAGCTGGTGCCGCTCGTCAAGGAGAACGCAGGCCCGAGCACAATCTACGGCATCACCATGGGCGTGCGGCCCAACGAGCCGCAATGGAAGCATACGATCAACAAGCTGATCGCCGAGAACCAGGGCGAGATCAACGTGATCCTGGAGGGCTATAACGTGCCCGTGCTCGACGATAAGGGCAACTTGATCGCCGCCGCTGCCGCCGAGCGCTGAGCCGCCGCGGTAGCCTCACGCCTCACATCTTGCAGAGGCTCTCGGGCTCGTCGATGCCGAGCGTGTCCATCTCGATCTCGGCATGGCTCGCATGCGCGAAGCCGGCCTGCGGGGAAATCGAGACCGGCACCTTGTCAGTCGCAATCAGGATCGGTTGCCGGAACTGACCGTCCCAAGACCGGTACTGCTGTTTGACGCCTTTGAAGGGTGCAAGCTGGAGCTCGGGTCCGTGGATGAAGGCGGCGATGGTGGCGAAATCCTCGCCGTCGTTGCGGGTGACAGCCTCGCCGATGGTGCGCGTGGCGACGTAGGCCTGATAGTCGATCGGCAGCAGCAGCCGGTCATAGTCCTTCTGGAAGTGATTGTTCATCTGGGTCGCGCCCCATTTCTCGTGGCCTGGGCTCCAGGTCGTGGCGGTGAGACCCGTGGTGCCGGCGACCGGCCGCGCATCGGCGCCGCCGCGATAGGGCATATACGGGCCGAACAACTGATCCTCGTCGGCGACGATGATGACCTGGTAGTCGGGATTGGCGGCGAACCCGGCATCGTTGCTCGCCTGCTTGCCCGGAGGGATGGTGCCGACATCGTCGCGGCGACCGCCGGAGACGTCCTTGTATTCGCGCGCATCGACGATATCGGCGCCGAAGCGCGCGGCCGCGCGCTTGATCGCATCGGCGAAAGCCAGGTCGCCCGGCGTCGAACCGTAGACCAACAGCCAGTTGGTCCATTTCTTCACCACGAGATATTGGGCGAGCGCGTCGGCCAGCATGTAGCGGTCGGGCGCCACATGCATGATGTTGGCGCGGCAATCCTGCTGGCGCAGCGAGACGTCTTCGGCGCGGATGTTGAAGAACAGAACGTCCTTGCCCTTGGCCCAGTCGGAAAGCTTGAGCAAGGTCTCGGCCGGAGCGTCGACCAGCATGAAGTGATGGCCGCTATCGAAAAGCTTTTGCGCCTCGGCAACCGCTTGGTCGGCTGAGGCTACGTTCGCCACGTCGAGGCTGTAGACCTCGCCGGTGAACTGGCCGCCGGCGTTGTTCTCGTCATTGGCCAATTTGGCGCCGGCCACGCCCGCGTTCGACGGCTCCACATCGACGCGAGAGGCCGGGCGCGGGTGATCCCCGAACTGCCGGATGTAACCGATCGGCACTGGATTCTTCGGAGTCGGCGACTGAGGCACCTCGACCATGAAACCGTCCGACTTGGTCTCGGAAGCTGGCGCATCCGCGGCCGGTGGCGTGCCGGGCGCGGCGGTCGCAGGCTCATCGCCGGCCAAGGCTGGAGTACTCACCGCCAGGTTGCCGAGGAGGGAAAGCGACCCGCAGAGCCCGAGGATCGGGGCGAAATGCCGGAAAAAGCGGCAGGGGAACTTGACGACCAAAGACATGTTGCAGGACCGATTGGGGCGGGTAATGCGCCGGTTATCAGGGGCTCGAAGCCGGTCAAAGTGCGTGCTGGCGAGGTTCGCGAAGGCCAGCCGAAGCGATCTAGGCCCATGGTAGCGATAAAGAAATAGGCATTGCAAGGTGGAAACCCGACCCGGGAAGATTTGGTACCAGCCTCGCTAACTATTGTGGAAATCCCCGCTGTCGGTCTCCAAGAATCGGCTCACGTGTTATCGTGCCGGCATGCAATTTTCGACGGGCGAGGCCATACGCTTCGGGTGGGAGACGTTCAAGCGGCGGCCGTGGTTCTTTGTTGGATCGACGTTCCTCACTCCTGCTCGCCTCCGGCATTTGCGATGGTTTCACCAGCGGCATCGATGCCGCGCTGACCGGTTCCGCCAATGAGCCGTCGATCATCGGCACGGTGATCAATTTCGCGCTCGGCACTCTGATCAGCATGGGGGCCACGGCGTTCTATCTCGCCGCGCATGACAACCCCGACACGGTCGATCTTGCGTTGCTGTGGCACCCGTCGCCGTTCTGGAAATATCTCGGAGCCTCGATCCTGCTCTCGCTTGCCGTCGGCATCGGCTTCGTCTTGCTGATCGTGCCCGGCATCATCTTCGGGCTGATGTTCATGTTCACGCCCTTCGTCGTGATCGAGCGCGAGCTTGGTCCGATCGAGGCGATGAACGAGAGCAGCCGGCTCACGCGCGGGCATAAATGGCCGCTGTTTGGTTTTGTGCTGATGCTGCTGTTGATCAATGTTCTCGGCGTGCTTGCTCTTGCCGTGGGGCTGCTGGTCTCGATCCCCGTTTCCACGCTCGCTTTCGTCCACGCCTATCGCGTGCTGGGCGGCAAGGCGGCGATACCCCCGGCCGATGCGGCGCTCGCGGCCTGAGCGCGTCGGGTCGTCAAATCTCAACGCAGTGAAGGGAAGGGTCGTCGGCTATTCCGCGGGTACCAGCGGACGGTCGGCCTTTAGGGCTTCGGTCGCGTTACGCGGATTGCGATAGATGAACTGCGTCGGCGGCTTCGCAGCCTCCTCGCGCGCAAGCCGCACCATCTCGCCGTGATAAGGCGACAGCGCGCAAGCAGGGTCGGTATTGGCTGCGTCGCCGGTGATCGCCATCGCCTGGCAGCGGCAGCCGCCGAAATCGATCTCCTTGAAGGCGCAGGAGCGGCACGGCTCCTTCATCCAAGAGGTTCCGCGAAAGGCGTTGAAGGCATCGGAATTGAGCCAAATGTCGAGCAGCGGACGATCCTGCACATTGTCGAAGGTCAGCGTCTTGATCGTCTCCGCGGCGTGGCAGGGAAGCACCTTGCCGGCCGGAGTGATGTTCATGAAGCCCTTGCCCCAACCGCCCATGCAGGGCTTCGGGCGCTTGGCGTAATAGTCGGGTACGACCATGTCGATAGTGAGCACGCCTTTCAACCGCTCGCGCTCGCGCTCGACAAACTCGATCAACTCCAAGGTCTGGTCGTAGGTCGGAATCAGCGCCGCGCGGTTGAGATAGGCCCAGCCGTAATATTGCACATGGGCGATCTCGAGCCGCTGGGCGCCGAGCTTGAGGGCAAGCTCGATATAGCGGCCGACATTATGGATGTTCTGGCGGTGGATCGGCGCGTTGACGGTGAGCGGCAAGCCAAGCTCGATCACCCAGCGCGCGACTTCGAGCTTCTTCGCGGTGGCGCCGGGATAGGCCCCGATCCGCTCGGCATTCTCGGCATCGACGTCCTGGAACGAGATCTGGACGTGGTCGAGTCCGCGCTTGACGAGGTCTTCCAGCCGGCCACGATTGAGCGTGACCGCGGCGGTGATCAGATTCGAGTAGAGGCCGGCCTCGGAGGCGGCCGAGACGATGTCCTCGAGATCCTTGCGCGCGGTGGGCTCGCCGCCCGAAAGATGCACTTGCAGGATGCCCATCTCGCCGGCTTGGCGCATCACTGAGCACCACATCTCGGTGGAGAGTTCCTTGTTGACGCGCTCGAGCTCGATCGGGTTGGAGCAATACGAGCATTGTAACGGGCAGCGATGCGTCAACTCGGCGAGCAGGCCGACGGGAGCGCGCTCGCAAAGCGCCGCTTGGGCTGCGCCGCTCGCACCTTCGGTCGGCTCGTCGTCGACCACGAGGGTGTCGCAATGCTCGT
The DNA here is from genome assembly GCA_963750975.1 of uncultured Alphaproteobacteria bacterium. Lineage (GTDB taxonomy): Bacteria > Pseudomonadota > Alphaproteobacteria > Rhizobiales > Methyloligellaceae > Methyloceanibacter. The sequence goes on from CAVVSX010000019.1 coordinate 95,251, forward strand.
TACCCTTAAGCTCCTCGCTCATCCCTTTACGTATCCCTTGTCAGCCAGGCCTTGCAGCAGGTCGAGCACGTCGGCGCGGATCACGTCGGCGGGCGCGGAATATTCCTTGGCGAGAGCCTCGACAATGTCCTCCACGGTTCGTTTGCCGTCGCAGAGCTTGAGCACTGCGACGGCGGTGTCGTCAGGCGTCAGCACCCGCTCAGGCGCCAACAAAATCCACCGGCCGCGCCCCGCGTCATGGCGCAGCTTCAAATAGGTCGGCAAATGAGGCCGCGTCTCCCCACTAACGATCAGACGTGCAGGGGACGAGGTTTCGTTCATGCTTGGGCCGGCACGAAAGCGCCGGGCGGGATCAGCCCCGGCTCGACATAGGCGTAATGCAGCGCATCGAGCTGCGCCCATAGCACGGCACATTTGAATCGCAGCGCATCGAGCGCGGCGGTCTGCGCCTCGGGCGTGCGCGCGTTGCGCTTCACATAGTCCAGCGCGAAGGCGGCATCGTCAGGCGCCTGGGTCAGGCGGCGCTTGAAATACTGCATCACGTCGTCGCTGATGAAGTCGTAATTCTCGAGCATGCCCGAGATGCGCTCCTTGTGGATCTTGGGCGCGAACAGCTCGGTGAGCGAGGAGGCGACGGCCTCGACCAGGGTCTTCTCCCGCACGAAGTTGACATAGGCCTCGACGGCAAACACGGTCTCGGGCAGGGCGCCCTTGCGGGAAATGACATAGTCGCGATCGAGCCCCAAACCGTCGGTCAAGACCAGCCAGCGCTCGATACCGCCTTCTTCCTCGCCGAAGCCGTCATGATCCATGATGCGATGGATCCAGTCGCGGCGGAGCTGGCGGTCGTGGCAGCGGCTCATCAAGGCGGCATCCTTGCGCGGCACCGCCGACTGATAGCAATACCGGTTCAGCGCCCAGGCCTGCACTTGGCCCTTGTTGAGCTTGCCGCCGTGCAGCAGCTTATGAAACGGGTGCTTGTCGTGATAGCGCTCGGCGCCGATGGCGCGAAGCTCCTGCTCCAGTTCCTCGGGGCTCATAATCTTAGTCACGGCGTTACCTCTTGCTACCCAATTCTGATGATGGAACCGGGTAGTCCTCCCTAGAATTCGCCGCCTTGATACACGTCAACGGCTAGTCGAACGGCGCCGTCAACTTCGGGGCGTATTTACTCACACTCAATGTAGGAAGCCCAACTGGGCAGTGCATGATCTCTGGATGAACGCTAGCTACATATCACATTAAGAAAACCTGAACGGGAAGGCCGGCAATAGGCAGGCTGAGGGTAATGGAAGCCGCCAATCGGCGCCACTGGCTGGCACACGGCGTGGGCCCGAAAACGAACGGCGACCAGGCTTATTGCCGGATCGCCGTTCGCATTCGTTCCGAGATGAGAGAGCGGATTAAGCGCGATCCAGCTCCGCCGGCAGGTAGCTTGTGACTTCCATGCCGGACTCCGTCTCGTCGATCGTCGGCTTCTGCCACTCACGCATTGCAGCTCTCCTTCCGCGAGTTAGGGCCGAGCGTTCGCCGGAGCAGCCACTTTAGTTTTGCGAACCCGGAGATGGCTGCCCGGCTCTGCGATTTGAATATGCTTTCGGGTCATGATAATTTCCAATCGTATTTCCTTATAGTCGGCATAAGCGGCACTTATCGCTTGGTCTCGCTCAGGCAGTTGCGTTACCTGGAGTCGTTGGCGGAAACCCGCCATTTCGGCCATGCGGCCGAAGCCTGCGCCGTCAGCCAGCCGGCGCTCTCCATGCAGATCAAGGAGCTCGAGGACGAGCTGAAGGTGAGCCTGGTCGAGCGCCGCAAATCGGGCATCGAGTTCACCGAGCAGGGCGAGGAAATCGCGCGGCGCGCGCGCACGATTCTCGCGTCGGTGCGCGACCTGCTCGATTATGCCCAGCATCAGGAAGGCGTGTTATCCGGCGTCTTGAAGCTGGGTGCCATTCCCTCGATCGCGCCCTATCTCCTGCCCACGGCGTTGCCGGAGTTGCAGCGGCGCTATCCGGCGCTCCAGCTGCAACTGCGTGAGACGCTGACCTCCAATCTCGTGCGCGATCTGGTGACGGGGGATCTCGATCTCATCCTGGTGGCGCTGCCGATCGACGATCACGAGGTCGAGACCCTCTTTCTGTTCGACGACCGTTTCGTCCTCGCCACCAAGGCGACCAACACCAATCAGCGGCTGCGTCACGCTAACGCCGATATGCTGTCGCACGATCGGCTGCTTTTGCTCGAGGAGGGCCATTGCTTGCGCGACCAGGCGCTGTCCTATTGCCACATGCTGACGCCCGAGGCGCGCGACAGCTTCGGCGCCTCAAGCCTCGCCACCATCGTGCAGATGGTCGCCAACGGCTATGGCATCACGCTCCTGCCGGAGATGGCGATCGCCAGCGAGGTGCATGCGAGCGGCGGCATCCGCCTGTTGCGCTTCGACGCGCCCGAGCCGAAGCGGGAGATCGGCCTTGCCTGGCGCAAGACCTCGCCGCGCAAGCAGGATTTCATGCAATTCGGCGAGTTGTTGCGCGAGGTAGCGCCGCGGCCGACAAACATGCGCTCAAGTAGCGCGGAGCGCGGTAGCGCAGCGAAAAAGGCGCTCAAGTAGCCTGGAGGGCGTTAGCGCAGCTAGAAGGCGCTAAAGTAGCCCGGAAGGCGGTAGCGCAGCGTAAGGAGACGGGGTGACGCTGGCGATCAAGGTTCTCGTGCTGGCCGTGTTGGCGATCTACGCCAGGGCAGGGGCTGTCGCGTTGCGCCGGCCGATCTCGGACTTCTATGTGGCGGGGCGACTCGTGCCGGGCCTCTTCAACGGCATGGCTATCGCCGTTTCGCTGATCCCCGTGCTGGCCTTTGCCGAGCTCGCGGGCGTGCTGGGCCAAGGATGGGACGGCGCGTCGCTGCTGGCGCTCGGCGGGGCGGGAGGCCTTCTCATCACAGCATTTCTTCTCGCGCCGTATCTGCGCACGTTCGGCGGCTGCACGATTGCCGATTTTCTCGGCGAGAAATTCGGCGGCTCAGGCGTCAGGCCGCTCGCCGTGCTTGCCGTGATCTTGTGCGCGTTCCCCGCGCTAGCCTTGGCGCTCTTGAGTCTCGGCGTTATCGCCACACAAATCTTCGCCGTCGACATTGGCACAGGTCTCGCTCTTGGCGTGGCAATGCTCCTGCTATGCAGCTTCGCCGCCGGCATGCGCTCGGCGAGCGTCACGCAGATCATCCAATATGCCGTGCTGCTCGCCGTTTCGGTTGTCACACTGGTGCTGCTGGTGTGGCAGCAGGGAGCGGTGTTTTCCGGGGCCGAGCCCACCGGCCTCAAAGCGGCGCTCGGTATTATCAAGCTTGACAGCTTTGCCGCGGACGACAGCCTAAACGACTTTGCCCTGCTGTTCTGTCTGATCACGGGGGTCGCATCGCTGCCGCATCTGTTGATGCGCGGTCTCGTCACACCGTCGATCGAGGAGGCGCGCACGTCGTTTCTCTGGGCTCTGCCCTTTGCCGGCGCGCTTTCGCTACTTGCCGCACCCTATCTCGCGCTGTTCGAGGCCGCGCCGACTGAGGCGTCGACCGCGAGCGCCATCCTATCGTTCGGGCTGATCGCCGTAGGCGCGATTTCCCTCTTGCTCGCAGTCGGTAGCGGGCTGGTGCTCGCCATCGCCAACGCGTTGTCTTACGACCTCTATTACCGAAGCCTGCATCCCAGCGCCTCGACTGAAAGGCGCATCCTCATGGCCCGACTTGCCATCTTGCTCACCGCGGCGCTCGCCGCAGGGAGTGCCTTCGCGGCGCCGGACACCCTCGCGGTAATGACGGGAGCGTCGCTCTCGCTCGCGGCAAGCGCGTTTCTGCCGGCACTCCTGCTTGGCGTTTGGTGGAAGCGCGCGACCGGCGAGGGGGCACTCGCCGGCATGGTCGCGGGCCTCGCCGTATGTCTCTATTACCTGCTGGCGCCGCGCTATATTCCGTTCGCCTTCTACGAGAGCTCAAGCTTCCTCTCGAACGCCACGCCGGATGAGGCGGCGCGCTACGTTGCGTTACGGCAAGGCTATTACCTCGCCGATGAGGCAGCGCGGGGAGCGGCCTTGGCGGCGTGGCAGGCGTCGGCGCTCGAAGTCGCCAATTGGGCCGGCATCAAGCGCGATTTTGTCGCCCTGTTTGCCGTGCCAATCGGCTTTGTGGTGATGGTCGCGGTGAGTCTGTTCACGCCGGCCCCATCACGCGATGTGCAGAGCTTCGTCGAGGATCTGCGCAAACCGCAGGTTGCCTAGCGGTTACTGGGCGGGCGGGTTGGACGCCGATTGCGCGGGGTCGGCGTCAGAACCATTGTCGAGCACGTGGAAGGAATCGCGGAAGCGCTCGGCATCGTCGCTCGTGGCGTGGCTCTTGGGCCCCGCGGTAACGAGCATATAGACGCGGTCGCCGGCGGGCACGACATCGATTAGATGGCTGAGCCGACTCTTGTTGTCGTCGGCGATGGCCTCGAATCCGGAGCGGCCGTCGATGGTCGCCGCACCTCGCTTGCGCAAACGCAACTCGCTGCCCTTGGCATAGGCATTGACGAGCTTGACAAAAGCGTCCGCATCCGGATTCGGCCCCTTGCCGGCCGGATATTCGAAGACGACGACGCTATAGACGGTCTCGTCGCCGACGCTCACCTCGAAATCGTATTGGGTGAGGGGGTTCTGACCTTCGACCGATGAGGTTGTCGTCTTAGGCGCGCCGGGGAAGGATACGGAGAAGCCGCGGTCGACCGACTGGAATTCGGTCCATTGCGGTTCTTGCGGCGCCGTCGCGGGCGCATCCTCGGCGAGAGCGGGCAGCGCCGTCGCGGCGAGCAAAGCCAAGCCTAGCGTTGCGCTTCGGATCGACATCCCCCAGGCCCTCCTCATCGCGGTCCGCCGAATCGGCATCTTAGCCGATCCGGCTGCACGGTTCACCCGGGCTCTCGCCGTCGGCCTAACCCTGCGGCGCGGATTTCTGCGCGCGCTCGTACATGGCCTCGACGTCCTTTTTCAGGGCACGGCGCGAATCCGGGCGGAGGTAGAGCATATGGCCGCCGGCATAGTTCTCGATGGTGATCGGGCTTGCGCCCTGGAGCGGGGGCAGTTGGCGCACCAGATAGGTCGGCCCGAGATAGGGCGTGATCAGGTCGGTGAAGCCGGTGCCGATGAAGACTTCGAGCGCGGGGTTGGTGGCGCGGGCGTCCTGAATGTCGTCGAGCACCCCGGCATAGCCTTGCTGCGTTGGGCTCGTGCCGAAATCCCATTTCGGCCGCACGTCGCGATTGAGCAGGCGATAGGTCGCGTCGGTCTTATAGCCGAGTTCGTCCTGCGCATATTGCACGAAGGCGCTGGTCCAGAGAGGCACGGTCGAGTCGAGGACGGGGTCCGGCCCGCGCGGCCAAGAGCTCGAAGGGCTCGGGTCGGGGCCGCTCACGCTGCCATCGTAGCGGCTCAGCACTTGGCCGTGGGCGCGGTCGAATTCCTTGATGAAGGTGCCGGGTGAGATGCGCGCGAAGTTGCGTCGCACGATGTCGGGCGGGAGTCCGGTAAGCTCAGCCACCCTCGCGCTCGTTGCATCGGAGCCTTGTGACGCGCCCGAAGCAAGCGCCACGAGGTAATCCGACAGTGCGTAGCGTTCGGGTCCTTGCAGCGCGCTCGCCAGCGCTTCGCGCCCAGCGATGCCCTTGCTCTCGAGGTTGACCGCCGCATAAGAGGGCAGGCTCAGCGCCCAAGGCAGCGGGTCGTAATCCTCGCCGTTGAGCAATGAAAATTCCAGGGCGGGCGAGATGAGCACCAAACCACTCGGCGAGATGCCGCCCGTCTTCTGCAGCGCGCGCGCAATGGTCACGGCGCGAAAGCCGCCGTAGCTTTCGCCGGCCAAGAACACGGGCGAGGTCATGCGCGCGGCATCGGTTAGATAAAGGCGGATGAAATCGGCGAGCGATTGGGTGTCCTGCTCGACGCCGAAGAAGTCGCTCTCGCTCTTGCCTTCGCCCACGCGGCTATAGCCGGTGCCGACCGGATCGACGAACACGAGATCGGTGAAGTCGAGCCAGCTTGCGTCGTTGTCGGCGAGGCGGGGCGGCGGACCGAGCAATTCCCCCTTGGCGCTGACTTCGACGGTCTTGGGACCGATCGCGCCAAGATGCAGATAGGCCGACGCAGCTCCCGGACCGCCATTGAAGACGAAGGTGATCGGCTCGCTTGGTGTCGGCCGGCTCCCGCCAATAGGCGACGTAGAAGATGTTGGCGATGATCTTGTCCTGCGCGTCGCGCAGCGGAAGCATGCCGGCCTTCGCCGCATAAGAGAGGTCCGACCCATCGAGGACGATATTGTGGTGGGTGATGACGGGTGGAGGAAGAATCGGCGACGCCGAGGCTGTGGTGCTTGCCTTGGCAGCTTCCTTTGGCCCGGCATCGTCGCTCTCGGGCTTGGTCTGCTCGCTTGGTGCGGGGGCAGCGTGATGTTTCGGCGCTCCCATTTGCCGCGCCTCGCCCGCCTCCTGGGCGAATGCAGCCTTGGGAACGATGAGGAGCGCCACGAGCGCGCCAATGCTCAGGGCGCGCCAGAGGCGGTGCGAAGGCTCCATCTTCAAATGTCTACTCTCCGAACTTTCGGGGTGTGGCGAAGGGGATATGTCGCAACAAAGGTGGGAGCGAGGCGCGTCCGAAACCAGAGGTGGTGGAGAAGGGCAGCGCCAAGAGCCGGGATTCGGTCCCTTCCGCTCTTCTATAAGGCCGTGCGCCTGGCTTAGCGGCAGGTGGTGGTAAAGACGCCACGCTTTTCATCCTTCGAAGGGGAACCCGTAAAATCGATAGGCCGGATTGGCTTTGGCCGTTAATGTAAAGGATGGCGCAGAGCTGCTAGCCGCGCGGTGCTGCTCGTTTTCCGGCGTTTCCCCGTCTCCGCGTCCTCGCCGGGAGCGGTCATCGCGTTGCGCCCCTTGATGGCGGCAAGGACGTTCAGCAGCCCCGCGCGACCTTAAGGCTTCCCCGACGGGGGAGGGGGAGTCTTGCTTGGTCTTGCGTAAGAGATCCCCTGGAGACGCTACTCGCATGTGTCTTGTGTCACATGAGGCTCGCCATGGACCCTGGGATTAGGGGAGCCGCTTCGCATGGTCAGTCCGATGCGTGAGAAGCGTGCATGGCCGCCGCGTGAGAAGGACGCCGACGCCGAAGCCGTCGCCGCGTTCGAGCAGACGGTTGCCGTCGTCAAGGAGACGGTGGTCAGGTCCGGCGAGGTTCTCGTTTCGGCCAAGGAAGATCTCAACGATCACCGGCGTTGGCTCAAGGTTCAGACCGCGCAAGTCGAGGCTGACAGGGAACGCCACGATCGCTGGCTGCAACGCCAGCGAGAACAGCAAGAAGCGCATGAGCGTCGCGAGCAGAAGCGGGCGCGGCGCCGGCAAATGCGCCAGGCCGTCGTGCAATCGGTCACGGGCGCCATCGCCGCGGTCGTGTTCGCGGTGCGATCGGCCATCTGGTTCGTGGTCGCCAAAACCATCGCCGGCCTCAATTATATCGACGCCACGGCGGCGAGGGGCTTGCGCTTTGTCGGCGGCAAGTTTCGCGATCTCGCGTTTTACGTGGCGAACGCGATCCGGCGCGTCGGCCTGATTGCAGGCGGCACGGCACGTTCGCTCGCGCTGTCTCTCTGGGCGCTGTTGATCGCGGGGCTCGGCTGGCTCGGCGGATTGATTACGGCCGCCGCCGCGAGTGTGACGGGCAAAGTGCATGCGCTTGCGCCTTCGGTCGGTCAGTTCCTGTCGGTGAGCTTCGGGGGGATTTCGGCACGGACGCGCGACGCGGCCAACTTCATCGGAACTAGGCTCGGCGCGGCGCGCGCTGCGCTGGTCGCCAAAGCAAGCCTTCTGACGCATCGGATCGGCGAAGGCGCCGCGCCTGCCTTGAGCGCTGCCGCGGCCAAGGGACATACGATTGCGCCGGCGCTGTTCGAGAGCATCGGCAATGCCGGCCGCGCCGCCGGGACCTACGCCAAAGCTGGGGCTTTGCGTGCGCAAAGACTGCTGCCGGCCAAGGCCCCTCCGATTGACGCCGAAAACGCGGTATCCTCTTCGCCGGACACCAGGGGATTTGAGCTAAGCCAAATGCTTATGATCGCGGGAGCTCTGTTGTTGGTGTGCGGCGGCCTGATGCTGGGCGGCGGCCTTCTCATGCGCGCCGGCGCGGGCAGCGCGTCCTCGGCCGTGACCGCCGCCTCACCATCCGAGCCGATTGCCTGGCTGTTCGACCACAAGACGCTGCCGATCGACGAGCGGTCGGTGTTCGCCTACGCCGTGACGCCGGACGGCGTGCGCATCAAGGGCTTTGCCATCGGCGGGGTCAATCTGTCCGACGGGCCGGTGGCCGCGCTCGACGGCATGGTCAAGCCCGATAGCCAGGCGCACGACCTCAAGCTCACGCTTAGCGTCGAGATGCCGGGCAGCCCGGGCGACCAGGAAGCCAGCGCGCAGCCGTCCGAGGCAACGGCCACCGCGGTGCCGGAAGGCACCATTCCCTCCCAGGCTCCATTCAGATTGGTGTTTCTCTTCCCGTCGGCGACGGAGGGCGGAATGACGCCGCACGAGGTGCTCGCCACGTATGGCGGCCTGATGCTGAAGGTCCGCTATGAAGTGGACGGCACGCAGAGATCCTTCATCCAATATCTGCCGCAGGCCTTGCTGGAGGAGCAACTCGCCGAGATCACGGCGGAGGCGAAGGGATCGTAGGGGCCCGCTCCTGAAATCCGAGGGCAATCCTCAGAAGCATTCCAGCGTGGGCGAGGCGCAGCCCCTAATCTGGAGGCAGGCCTTGAACTGCGTGCAGCATTTGAGGCTACAGCCGGCGGTATCGGCCGAAGGGTCCAACGCCGTGGCGGTGCACGTGCTGCCGCAGGAGCGAAAGTCGTCGTTGCAGACGCGCACGCTTTGACTGCCGGTCGAGCATGGCGATATGGCAGGACTTCGCGACTGAGCGGGCGGGATCGGATTTCCCGACGAGTTCTGATTTTGGGTTAGGATCGAGCCTTGTTGGGCTTGCACGCCCCCGACAGAGAGCGCGATCAAGAGCGCAATGACTAGAACGACATATTTCACCATGGGAAACGCCGCCCCCCGGATCGACGTTTGGTAGTGCCTGTTGGACAGAGCGTCCCTCTATATGGCCAAGGCCGTCAAGCCCCACGTGATCGCGTCGCGCGCTTCCCATCACCAAATGGCCAAAAAGCCGCGCAAGGTTCCCAACATCCGGAGGAGACTTAATTCATTGCGGCCGCACCTCATCGCGCTCTCATTGCTCGCGGCCGCCCTTTCCGGCCTTGGCTGCGCCAGCCAGGACCCGGCGGCACGCGCCGCCGAGCACGCCGCGCAGGAGAGCGAAGACGACGCAACCTGCCGGCAAAAGGGCGCCGAAGACGGCAAGGCCTATGCTGAATGCCGCAAAGCTCTCGCCGAGACGAATGCGAGGCAAAGCGCGAGCCAGGAACAGAAACGACGGGATTTCGACCGGGTGCTCGGCGCCGGCACCGACGGCCAGGGCAATTATTGAGCGCCGGGACAGCGGCAAGAAGGCTCGGAGCGAGTGCCGGCGGCGATCAATTGCCGCTTGAGGCGCGCTTTGACCCGCTTCGACTTGCGTGGCCTATGTCGGCCCATCGATAGACGCTGAAGGGGTGAAGACATGATGCACAAGATAACTTTGGTTGCTGCCCTGATTGCCATCGCAGCCTGCGGTCTCAGTTATGCGGCGCCGGTACAGGCGGGGACGTGTCAATCGGTGAGGGCGAAGGGCGTGGGCAAGAACCTCGCTACGGCCACGAAATATGCGCAAGCCGATCTGAAGCAGACGGCCAAGAGCATGAAGGGAAAGGTCACCCAGGCGTCGACGAATTGCGGCGCCGTTCCCGACGGCTACCGGTGCAAGATTTCGGCCGTCGTTTGCCCCAAATAGCCTGCAAAAGGGATAGGCATTGTCAGAAAAGGGCTGCCAATAGCGAGCGTGGCCAATGGTTATGGGGGAGATCCGAAGATGCGATATCGCGCCAGTGTATTTGTTGCCTTAGCTTTGAGCTTCGGTTTTGCCGGCATTGCGGAAACGCAGTCCGTCAACATCACTCCGCTCATGGAAAATGAGTGTCAGTGGGACTATCACAATTTCTGTTCCCAATGCGCTATCGGCAGCGAGCTTCTGGATATGTGCTTCAAGCAGAGTGGCCCCAAGCTTTCCAAGGGATGCGTGGAGGCGCTGATCGCGGCAGGCGATACCACGCAAGCCTATGTGGACCGGCAGAAAGAGCTCCTGGGCCGATAGCGTTGCACCGCCGCCATAACTGTTGTTAAAACTGCGCCATACTGTTGTTACAACTGCGCCATTTCGCGATGCAAGCATTGGTGGCGTCCGCTTTGGCCTCTCTAGGCCTTCGCTAGACTGGTTTGCCAATGAGTTGGTAGGTTCGTCGGTGATTTTCCAACCGATGGGAGTTTTGGGGGCTTCCAAACTATGGGAATTTGGGGAGCGACCCTTCTTGTTCTATTGGCCGCGACCTGTATCGGGGTCGGGACGGCAATTGGCAAACGCTATCCGCTCAGTCGTGCGGCCTCTAAAGCCGCCGTGGCCGGTTGGGGCCTGGGAATCATCTTTGGCTTAGCGGCTTTTGCCTTCCTGATTCAGATGTGATCGCCGCGCGGCGAACGGGGGAGCCCGAGATGCGGGCCGAGGCGTTGAGAGAACCTGGTGCCGGGTAGAGGAGTCGAACCCCTGACCTACTGATTACAAATCAGCCGCTCTACCTGCTGAGCTAACCCGGCACGCTTGACGCTCAACGAGTTAAGCGCGCGTCGCCCGGAAGGCAAGCGGGTCTGAAGCGGAGGCTGATCTCTGCCAGGCTATTTGCGGCGACTCGCGAGTATGCCGGCAACGAAGGCGATCGCCAGCAACGTTACCGGGCCGACGCTCTGCATTGCCTTGCCGACGCCTTGATCCAGCAGGCCGACCCCTTCGCTGCCCGCCGCCAGCATGCTCGGCTCCTGCGGCTTTCGCTTCCGTGCGAAAAGGGGGAGGGTCGCCAGGATCAACACGCCGAGCAGCGCAAGCGAGGCGGCAACGATCCCCGCCGCTTCAGCCGGCGTGAAGCCGTGCGCGATCAGCGCCTGGTAGGCGGCGAGCAGGCCGAAGGCCGCCGCGATAATCAACACGACGACCGCGACGGCGACAACGATCGCTTGTCTGAGCGACCGTTCGACCGATTCCTTGATGCGCAGGCCGATCTGTAGCGATGAGAGCAGCGCGAGCGCCGAGCGGAGCATGGTCGCTTTGCCTAGCGACGCGTGAACACACCAAACAGGAATCCTAATCCTGCGGCGATGGCGACGGCTTGCAGCGGGTTGCGCCTGATGGCCTCCTCGGCCTCATAAGCGGTTTCCATGGCCTTGTCCTGGGCGCGGTTGACCTGACCCTTGGCGATGCGGGTCACGGTACCGGAGAGGTTTTGCAGGTCGGCGCGAATCGCCTCGACCTGATTGGCAAGATCGTCCGCGTCGCGGGGGCTGGCTCCGGCGCGTTTGGCGCCCGAGCGAATATCGCTCTCGGTTGATGACATGGGGGGTTTCCTTCCGTGGAAGATCGTTTGGGGGTAGCGAGGACCTAAGCAACTCTACGCAAGCGCGGTTCGTTCCATGCCGCGATCGCTTGAGGGGACGGCTCCGGAGCGGCTCAACTTGAGCGACGGCATGCTGTCGCTGTCAAGGGGCGTGTCGCGAAAGACACAGTCGACGCGCTCGCATGGTTGCCGGAGGCTTGCCTCCGGGTCTGCGGCCTTCTAGACTTTGACTCGGCGGATCGACTGCTCGAGGGGGGTGAGCATGGGCGCTTGCAGGCTTGGCCTGGCTGTCATCGCTGTTCTCACTCTGCTGACCACCATGAAGCCGGAGCCGGCCAGCGCTGGCGCCGCTTCGGCGCTGGGGGCGGCTCGTGCCGAGACTTTCGCTGGCGCTGTGCTCGCGATTCCGGTCGGGGCGTTCCACCATTCTCGGCGCGTTGAGTCCTATTATTGCTATCCGCGGAACTATTGGTGGTTCTACCGGCCCTACACCACGGGCCAAGATGGGCATGAGCGCTGCATGCCGTATTTCCATTATCCCCCGTACGAGGGCCGCAGCGGCTCCGGGAGCTACATCAAGTAGGGTGCGCTGCGAAAACAGCAGCGCCGCGCTGTGACGGGCTCGACAACTCCGCGTTAACCATACCGATACCTGCGAGGCGTAGCTTGCGGGGGCGCGCTTCCCGGCGACTCACGTCAGGGGAGGTGGCCCCTCTAGCGGAGTTGCCAGATGAAATTCGTGTTCGCTCTCGCCGCCGTGCTTCTCCTTGCGGGCGGCTTCGATCTTACGGCGATCGCGCCCGCCAACGCCCAATGCGCCGGTCCATGCGGCGCGGTCCTGGTGCCGTCGCCCAATCCCATTCCGAAGACTTTCTTGTTCGTCCGCCCCGCGCCGGTGGGGGCGGCGCCCTGTGGCGCCGGCTGCGCCAATGGTGCGGCGGCATATGCCGCACCGCCGCCATGCGGCCAGGGCGGCTGCGGCGGCACGCCCTTCATCTATCTCCCGAAGCACGTCTATGCCTATTGGAAGCAGCCCGGCTACACCGCCTGCTACCCTGGTCCCGGCAATTGTTATTGGCGCCGCGACTGCTGGTACAACTCGTTCGGGCGGCGCTTCTGCAACTAGGTCTCGCGGCAAACGGTTAGCCTCGCGTCTTGAGGCTCGCCCAGTGCAGCGCGACGGCGGCGGCGTTCGAGACGTTGAGGCTTGCCAAAGCGCTTTGCGTCGAGATGCGGCACAGACGGTCACAATGCTGGCGCGTGAGCTGGCGTAAGCCTCTGCCCTCGGCGCCGAGGACGAGAGCAAGCGGACGCGTCAGCGCCGCGCTTTCCAGCGTCTCGCTCGCCTCCTCGGCGAGCCCCACGCGCAACACGCCGCGCTCGCCAAGTTCGCTCAAGGTCTGAGCGAGATTCTTGACGAGGATCACCGGTACGACGTCGAGCGCACCGCTCGCGGCCTTGGCCAGAGCGCCGTACAAAGGGGGACTGTGGCGTTCGGTCATGATCAGGCCCGCCGCGCCAAAGGCCGCCGCTGAGCGAAGTGCCGCGCCGACATTTTGCGGATCGGTCACCTGATCGAGCACGAGCAGGATGCCGTTTGCGTCGACGTCGTCCAGCGTGATCGAGGGCAGGGGTTCGGCCTCGAGGAGAACGCCCTGATGCACCGCGTCGGCACCGAGCAGCCGGTCGAGATCCTTCGGTGTCGTGGGTTCGGGTTTGAGCCCACGCTTGGCGAGGAGGGGGGCGAGCCGCTGCGCCGCATTCTCGGTGGCGAGCAGCTTCACAAGCGGACGCCGCGGATTGGCGAGAGCGGCTTCGACAGCGTGCAGTCCGAACAGCGTGACCCGGTCGGCGTCGTCCTGCCGGGGTGCGTGCCTCGGCTTGCCGCGCCAACTCGATTTTCCGGGTTTGTTCGGCCTTTGCGTTCGACGCCGCATGCTATGACGACTTGGCTAGGGGTGGAAGATGGCTGAGGCGTCGGAAAGATCAGGGATTTTCGCGCTAACCTCCTGATTTACAGTTGACAGAGCTTAACGCGCTACCCATAAAACCAGCCATGGCGGACCCTGCCGGCCGACGGCGGGGCGTTTTTGCTTGGTTACAAATCACCAGTCAATCCATCTTCGCTCAAGGAGGGGTGCCCGAGTGGCTAAAGGGGACGGGCTGTAAACCCGTTGGCTATGCCTACGTAGGTTCGAATCCTACCCCCTCCACCAACCACTCTCTAATTTTGAGCGGGATGGTGCGGGTGTAGCTCAATGGTAGAGCAGCAGCCTTCCAAGCTGAGGACGAGGGTTCGATTCCCTTCACCCGCTCCAAGAGGTTAGGTCGCCAAGATGCTGATATGGAAACAAAAATGGCGACGAAAGGCGAGAATTTGGAGCAGGCGATAGGAGTGTAGCTCAACTGGCTAGAGCACCGGTCTCCAAAACCGGGGGTTGGGGGTTCGAGTCCCTCCACTCCTGCCAAGACGAAAGACGAGAGCCGGAGAATTAGATTAGCGCGGGACTTCCGCGGCAAGGACTAAACATGGCGAGGACGAATCCCTTCGAGTTTCTGCAGCAGGTGCGCACCGAGGTGGCCAAGGTCACCTGGCCGACGCGCCGCGAGACGGTGATCACCACCATCATGGTGCTCGCCATGTCGGTTGCTGCCGCGCTCTTCTTTCTCGCTGCCGACTGGATCCTGAGCCAGCTGGTCACGCTGGTTTTGGGTTTGGGCCGCTAGGAGGCGGAATTTAGGATCAATGGCAAAGCGCTGGTACATCGTCCACGCCTATTCGAACTTCGAGCGGAAGGTCGCCGAGTCCATCAAGGAACGCGCCGCCGCTGCGGGGCTTGCCGACATGTTCGAAGAGGTGCTGGTGCCGATGGAAGAGGTCGTGGAGATGCGCCGCGGCCGTAAGGTCAGTTCAGAGCGGAAGTTCTTTCCGGGCTACGTGTTGGTGAAGATGGATCTGAACGACCAGACCTATCACCTGATCAAGGCGACGCCCAAGGTCACGGGCTTTCTCGGCACCGAGAACAAGCCCATTCCGATCACCGAGGCGGAGGCGGGACGCATCCTCCAGCAGGTGCAGGAAGGCGTCGAGCGGCCGAAGCCATCGGTCACGTTCGAGATCGGCGAGCAGGTGCGCGTCGCCGACGGGCCGTTTGCATCGTTCAACGGTCTCGTTGAGGAGGTCGATGAGGAGCGGGCGCGGCTGAAAGTAGCGGTGTCGATCTTCGGCCGGGCGACGCCCGTCGAGCTCGAATACGCACAGGTCGAGAAGCTGTAAGCGGTCAAGCGGGAAGGCGCGGGAAGAGTTAGAGCGATGGCGAAGAAGATCGAAGGTTACATCAAGCTCCAGGTGCCGGCAGGGCAGGCCAATCCGTCGCCGCCGATCGGCCCCGCGCTCGGCCAGCGCGGCGTCAACATCCCGGAGTTCTGCAAGCAGTTCAACGCGGCGACACAGAAGCTCGAAGCCGGGTCGCCGATCCCGACCGTCATTACCGTTTATGCCGACCGCTCCTTCACCTTCGAGATGCGCACGCCGCCGGCGTCGTATCTGCTGAAGAAGGCGGCGAAGATCGGCAAGGGATCGAAAGAGCCGGGCCGCGGCGTCGCCGGCACAGTAACCCAGGCGCAGCTGCGCGAGATCGCCGAGGTCAAGATGAAGGACCTCAATGCCAATTCCGTCGAGCAAGCGATGAAGATCATCGCCGGCTCAGCCCGCTCGATGGGCCTCCAGGTGCAGGACTAAGTCATGAGCAAGCCAGGTAAAAAATTCAAGGCAGCGATCGCGCCGGTCGAGCGCGAGAAACTCTATTCGATCGAAGAGGCGGTGAAGCTGGTCAAGAACGGCGCGACGGCCAAGTTCGACGAGACCATCGAGGTGGCGATGAATCTCGGCGTCGATCCGCGCCATGCCGATCAGATGGTGCGCGGCGTCTGCGCGCTGCCGCATGGCTCGGGCCGCAAGCTTCGCGTCGGCGTGTTCGCCAAGGGCGCCAAGGCCGAGGAGGCGAAGAAGGCCGGCGCCGATGTGGTCGGCGCCGAAGATCTGGTCGAGCAGGTGCAGAAGGGCGTGATCGATTTCGACCGTTGCATCGCCACGCCCGACATGATGCCGCTGGTCGGGCGCCTGGGTAAGGTGCTCGGGCCGCGCGGACTGATGCCCAATCCGAAAGTCGGCACGGTGACCGCCGATGTCGGGCCGGCCGTGCGCGCGGCCAAAGGCGGCGCGGTCGAATTCCGTGTCGAGAAGGCGGGGCTCATCCATGCCGGCGTCGGCAAGGCGAGCTTCAGCGAGCAGGCGCTGGTGGACAATATCCGCGCCTTCGCCGAGGCGGTGATGAAGGCGAAGCCGTCGGGCGCCAAAGGCACGTTCCTGAAACGCGTCGCGGTGACCTCGACGATGGGACCTGGTGTGAAGATCGAGCCCACGAGCCTCGTTGGAGGCGTCGCCGCGGGCTGATGAGAGAGTTTCGGGGCTGAGCGATCAGTCCCGAAGGATCGCTTGCATGCAAGCGATCCAAAGCCTGTCCGAGACTGCAGGTGCGGGAAACCGCTTAAGCCCTTCGGGCCTGCATGAGACGGGAGACGAACGGTTCGATGGGTGCGGGTTTTCCGCCGCAACCGGGAGATCGGTTTGAACCTCGTAACTGGCTCTTGCGCAACTTCGCGCGCGGGCGGGACAGGACGGAAGCGCCGCTTGGAGAAGCGGGGCGGCTTCGCGGCCATCCCACGCGCTCCTGGCGGCAAGGTGTAGCCGGAGGACTGGGAGCTTTCGCTCCCCGCCCTCGAACAGACGGAGTGAGCATTGGAAAGAGCAGAGAAGCGCGAAGTCGTGACGGCGCTTCACGATGTCTTCGCCAAGACTGGCGTGGTCGTCGTCGCTCACTATGCGGGCCTGACCGTCGCCCAAATGACCAAACTGCGCAGCGAGATGAGAAGCGCTGGCGGCCGGGTCAAGGTGGCGAAGAACAGGCTCGTCAAGCTCGCGCTCGAAGGCACCGACGCTAAGGGGATCGCGGATCTGCTGAAGGGGCCGACCTGCCTGGCATTTTCCGACGACCCGGTAGCGGCACCGAAAATTGCCGTCAAATTCGCCAAGGCGAACGAGAAGTTCGTGATCCTCGGCGGTTCGATGGGCAGCACGGTGCTCGATGCCAAGGGCGTGAACTCGCTTGCCGACTTGCCTTCGCTCGATGAGCTCAGAGGCACGCTGATCGGACTCCTGCAGGCGCCGGCGAGCAAGATCGCCCGCACCCTGAACGAGCCCGGCGCCCAGCTTGCGCGAGTCTTCGGCGCTTACGGCAACAAGGAAGCGGCGTGACGGCCTAAACCCAATACGAGAGTCAAACCTACGAGGATTAAGTCGATGGCTGATTTGCAGAAAATAGTGGACACGCTGTCAGGCCTTACCGTGCTTGAGGCCGCCGAGCTGGCGAAAATGCTCGAAGAAAAATGGGGCGTCTCGGCAGCCGCTCCCGTGGCCATGATGGCTGCGGCTGGCGCCGCCGCAGCTCCGGTTGAGGAGAAGACGGAATTCAACGTCATCCTGACCGCGGTTGGCGCCCAGAAGATCAACGTTATCAAGGAGGTACGGGCGATCACCAGCCTGGGCCTCAAGGAAGCCAAAGACCTGGTCGAAGGCGCGCCCAAGGCCGTGAAGGAAGGCGTGAACAAGGACGAGGCCGAGAAGATCAAGAAGCAGCTCGAGGCCGCCGGAGCGACTGTCGAGTTGAAGTAGTCGGATGGGTTGAATTGCGCCCGGGTGACACCCATATAGGGGAGTTCACCCGGGCCAAAACCCATCAAAAACGAGACTGACGCCTCGCCAGAGCCTCCACGTGGAAGTGGAGTTTCCGGTGAGCCGTCGCGACGAGCCTAAGAGGTAGAAATGGCGCAGCAGACTTCAACTTCGAATGGGCATAAGCGTTTGCGGAAGATGTTCGGCCGTATCCACGAAGTGGCCGAGATGCCGAATCTCATCGAGGTTCAGAAGCAATCCTACGATCAGTTCCTAATGGTCGAGGAGCCCGAGGGCGGGCGCCTTGACGAGGGCTTGCAGGCCGTCTTCCGCTCGGTGTTCCCGATCAAGGATTTCGGCGACCGCGCCCAGCTCGAATTCGTCCGCTATGCGTTCGAGGCGCCGAAATACGACGTCGACGAGTGCCAGCAGCGCGGCATGACCTACGCCGCGCCGCTGAAGGTGACGCTTCGCTTGATCGTGTTTGATGTCAACGAGGAGACCGGCGCCCGCTCGGTCAAGGACATCAAGGAGCAGGACGTCTACATGGGCGACATGCCGCTCATGACGATGAACGGCACCTTCGTCATCAACGGCACCGAGCGCGTGATCGTCTCGCAGATGCATCGCTCGCCGGGCGTGTTCTTCGACCACGACCGCGGCAAGACGCATTCCTCGGGCAAACTCCTGTTCGCTGCGCGCATCATTCCGTATCGCGGCTCCTGGCTCGATTTCGAGTTCGACGCCAAGGACATCGTCTATGTGCGTATCGACCGGCGCCGCAAGCTGCCGGTGACGACACTGCTTTATGCGCTGGGCCTCGAGGACGAGGAGATCCTCGCGACCTTCTATGATCGCATCCCGCTCAAGGCGACCAAGGAGGGATGGCGCATGCCATTCCGTCCCGATCGCCTGCGTGGCATCAAGCCGACCAGCGATCTGATCGACGCCAAGACCGGCAAGGTCGCCATCGAGGCCGGCCGCAAGGTCACGGCCCGACTGGCCAAGAAGCTCGCCGACGAGGGGCTGAAGGAGCTCTTGGTCAGCGACGAGGACCTGTACGGCCGCTATCTCGCGCAAGACATCATCAATATGGAGACCGGCGAGATCTACGGCGAGGCGGGCGAGGAGCTCGACGCCAAGCTGCTGGCCACGCTGAAGGATCTGGGACTCAAGGAGATCCCGATCCTCGACATCGATCACGTCAATGTCGGCGCGTTCATCCGCAACACGCTGAACATCGACAAGAACTCCAATCCCGAGGAGGCGCTGCTCGACATTTACCGCGTGATGCGGCCGGGTGAGCCGCCGACGCCGGACGCCGCGGCCACCCTGTTCAAGGGCATCTTCTTCGACTCGGAGCGTTACGACCTCTCGGCCGTCGGCCGGGTGAAGATGAACATGCGGCTCGAACTCGACGCGCCCGACACGATGCGCACGCTGCGCAAAGAGGACATCCTCGCCGTGATCAAGACGCTGGTCGGTCTGCGCGACGGCAAGGGCGAGATCGACGACATCGACCATCTCGGCAACCGCCGGGTGCGCTCGGTCGGCGAGCTGATGGAGAATCAGTATCGCGTCGGCCTTCTGCGCATGGAGCGCGCCATCAAGGAGCGCATGAGCTCGGTCGATATCGATACGGTGATGCCGCAGGATCTGATCAACGCCAAGCCCGCGGCCGCCGCGGTGCGCGAGTTCTTCGGCTCCTCGCAATTGTCGCAGTTCATGGATCAGACCAATCCGCTGTCGGAGATCACGCATAAGCGTCGTCTCTCGGCGCTTGGTCCGGGCGGTCTGACGCGCGAGCGCGCCGGCTTCGAGGTGCGCGACGTGCACCCGACGCATTACGGCCGCATCTGCCCGATCGAGACGCCGGAAGGTCCGAATATCGGTCTGATCAACTCGCTGGCGACTTTCGCCCGGGTGAACAAATACGGGTTCATCGAGAGCCCGTACCGGCGCGTGGTCAAGGGCAAGGTGACCGACGAGGTGGTCTATCTCTCGGCGATGGAAGAGGCGCGCTACATCATCGCCCAGGCGAACGCCAAGCTCAATCCGAACGGCACCTTCGCCGAGGATCTGATCGTCTGCCGGCATGCCGGCGACGTCGAGCTCGAGCCGCCGGAGAAAGTCGATCTGATCGACGTGTCGCCGAAGCAGCTCGTGTCGGTCGCCGCCGCGCTCATTCCGTTCCTCGAGAACGACGACGCCAACCGCGCGCTGATGGGCTCCAACATGCAGCGTCAGGCCGTTCCGTTGATCACGGCCGAGGCGCCGCTGGTCGGCACCGGCATGGAAGAGGTCGTGGCGCGCGATTCCGGCGCGGCCATCGGCGCTCGCCGCACCGGCGTGGTCGATCAGGTGGACGCGACGCGTATCGTCATCCGCGCGACGGAGGAGACCGATCCTTCGAAGTCGGGCGTCGACATCTACAATCTGCGCAAGTTCCAGCGCTCGAACCAGAATACCTGCATCAACCAGCGGCCGCTGGTGCGCGTGGGCGATCAGGTGCAGTCGGGCGAAATCATCGCCGACGGTCCGTCGACCGATCTCGGCGAGCTGGCGCTCGGGCGCAACGTGCTGGTCGCCTTCATGCCGTGGATGGGCTACAACTTCGAGGACTCCATCCTGATCTCGGAGCGCGTCGTGCGTGACGACGTGTTCACCTCGATCCATATCGAGGAGTTCGAGGTGATGGCCCGCGACACCAAGCTCGGGCCGGAGGAGATCACTCGCGACATCCCGAACGTGTCGGAAGAGGCGCTCAAGAACCTCGACGAGGCGGGCATCGTCTATATCGGCGCGGAGGTCAATCCCGGCGACATTCTGGTCGGCAAGATCACGCCCAAGGGCGAGAGCCCGATGACGCCGGAGGAGAAATTGCTCCGCGCGATCTTCGGCGAGAAGGCTTCCGACGTGCGTGATACCTCGCTCAAGCTGCCGCCCGGCGTGTCCGGCACGGTGGTCGAGGTGCGCGTGTTCAATCGGCACGGCGTCGAGAAGGACGAGCGCGCGATGGCCATCGAGCGCGAGGAGATCGAGCGTCTCGCCAAGGACCGCGACGACGAGTTGGCGATCCTCGACCGCAACGTCTATGGCCGCCTGCGCGACGTGCTGATGCACAAGGTCGTCGCCAAGGGTCCGAAGGGCATCAAGAAGGATGCCAAGGTCACCGATGCGATGCTCGACGAGATTTCGCGCAGTCATTGGTGGGAGATCGCGCTCAAGAACGAGAAGGCGATGGCCGAGGTGGAGGCGATTCGCCGCCAATACGAAGAGGCCAAGAAGCGGCTCGAGCAGCGCTTCGTCGACAAAGTCGACAAGCTGCAGCGCGGCGACGAGCTGCCGCCCGGCGTGATGAAGATGGTCAAGGTGTTCGT
>CAVVSX010000020.1:0-48698 GCA_963750975.1 uncultured Alphaproteobacteria bacterium
CGCGACGGCGCTCATGCCGCCGTCGGGCGAGAAGCTCTTGCAAGCCGAGAGCAGGAGCACGCTCGCAATGGCGAATGCGCGTCCCAAATGCTGAGAGAACATGGTTCATCCTCGTCTGTCGTTGACGGAGCCCTGACAGGGCCCCGATCCCGCTAACGCAGTTCAGACGGACGAGGAGGAAATCGGCGGCCGGTCGAGGCGCTCGGAGACGCGACCGAACAAACTGGCCTCAAGCGCCGGGAAGGGCGCGGAGCCGACAGCGACGGGTACGATCACGGCACCATCGCTGACCAACGCACTCATGCAAAACAGCCCGCAGCAGGAGGGCTGATGATCTCCGGCGGGAGTGGAATGATTGCCGTGATGCTTCATGCCGCGAACGGAGACCAGCGTGCGTGATCCACCATATCGGCATGCGCCATGCAGTCGACCATCGCCGCGCCATGACCGAAGGCGAGCACGGCGGGCGGTGCCACGAAGAAACGCGGCAAAGGCCGCGAGCAAAATCGCGAACCTGAAGCGCAAGCCCGTGGTGAGCGCGGTCAGCATGGTCGAGTTATTATTATTCCCTGCCCCCAAGCCCGAGACTAGGGCCATGGGCGCCAGGCCGCAAGCCTGCGGCGAGGACGCTTCGGGCACTTGCGCGTGATACGGCGCGGTTTTCGGCCAAACGCAGCCAGTGGCGCGGCTATTTATACTCGACCTTGACCACCTGGTAGGACTTGCCGCCGCCCGGCGTCGACACCTCGACGATGTCCTTCTTGCGCTTGCCGAGCAGCGCCCTGGCAAGCGGCGAGGTGATCGAGATCCGGCCTTGCTTCACGTTCGCCTCGACTTCGCCGACGATGCGGTATTTGGCCTTCTCGTCGGTATCCTCGTCGACCAGCGTTACCGTCGCCCCGAACATCACCTGGTCGCCCTTGAGCTTGGAGACGTCGATGATGTCGGCGCGCGAAAGCTTGTCCTCGAGGTCTGCCATGCGCGCCTCGGTGATGCCCTGCTGCTCCTTGGCGGCATGGTATTCGGCGTTCTCGGATAGATCGCCATGCGTGCGGGCGTCGGCGATCTGCTTGATGATGCGCGGGCGCTCGACGCTCTTGAGATATTTGATCTCAGCCTCAAGCGCAGCATAGCCCTCCGCGGTCATCGGCACCTTGTCCATCTCAGTCGAAGCTCCTTGGGCAACCCCCTGAACTAATGTCCAGGAATTGCCCGGTCTAAGTCAAGAATTTGTTGATTTTGACGGATTTCAAGCCGTCTTAGGCGATTTTCTTGGCGCCCTGGCCGACATAGCTCTGCAGGGGAGCGACTTTGAGGCCCCCCGACCTGAGCGCCTTAATGGCCTCGGTCACGGCGAGCGCGCCGGCGAGCGTTGTATAATAAGGGATATGGTAGAGCAAGGCCGACCGGCGGATCGAGGCGGAATCGGCCAGCGCCTTGGCGCCCTCGGTGGTGTTAAACACGATATCGACCTCGCCATTGGTGATGGCGTCGACCACATGCGGGCGCCCTTCCAGCACCTTGTTGATCTTCTCGCAAGGGATGCCGTGCGCATCGAGATGGCGCCTGGTGCCGCGCGTGGCGATGATGCGGAAGCCCATCTCGGCGAGCTCCCTGACGGGCGCCAGCACCTTGTCCTTGTCGCTGTCCTTCACCGAGACGAACACCGTGCCGGACAGCGGCAGCCGCGAGCCGCCGCCGAGCTGGCTCTTGGCGAAGGCGATCGCGTAGTCGCGGTCGATGCCCATGACCTCTCCGGTCGAGCGCATCTCCGGGCCGAGCACCGGATCGACGCCGGGGAAGCGCGCGAAGGGAAACACCGCCTCCTTCACCGCGATGTGCTCGAGCTTGCGCCGCTTCAGCCCGAAGGCGGCGAGCGGCTTGCCGGCCATCACCTCCGCCGCGATGCCGGCGATCGGTAGACCGATCACCTTGGCGACGAACGGCACCGTGCGCGAGGCGCGCGGATTGACCTCGAGGATGTAGATCTCGTCGTTTTGGATGGCGAACTGCACGTTCATCAGTCCGACCACGTTGAGCGCGCGGGCGAGCTCAAGGGTCTGGCGCTCCAGGTCGGCGATGATGTGCGGCTTCAGCGAGTGCGGCGGGAGCGAGCAGGCACTGTCGCCTGAATGCACGCCGGCCTCCTCGATATGCTCCATCACCCCGCAAATGAACACGTCCTTGCTGTCGGCGAGCGCGTCGACATCGACCTCGATCGCGTCGCGCAGATAAGAATCGATCAGCACCGGGCTCTTGCCCGACACCACCACGGCCTCGGCGATGTAGCGGGCGAGCTGCGCCTCGTCGTGCACGATCTCCATGGCGCGGCCGCCGAGCACGTAAGACGGGCGGATCACCACCGGGAAACCGATCGCCGTGGCGATGGTCTTGGCCTCCGCGGCCGAGCGGGCAATGCCGTTGCGGGGCTGCCGGATGCCAAGCCGCTCGATCAGCGCCTTGAAGCGGTCGCGATCCTCGGCGAGGTCGATGGCGTCGGGCGAGGTGCCGAGGATCGGCACCTTGGCATCCTCCAGCGCTTGCGCGAGCTTGAGCGGCGTCTGCCCGCCGAACTGCACGATCACGCCTTTGAGCTTGCCGTTCTTCTCCTCGGTGCGGACGATCTCCAGCACGTCCTCTTCGGTGAGCGGCTCGAAATAGAGGCGGTCGGAGGTGTCGTAATCGGTCGACACCGTCTCCGGATTGCAATTGATCATGATGGTCTCAAAGCCCGCCGCGGACAGCGCGAACGCGGCGTGGCAGCAGCAATAGTCGAACTCGATGCCCTGACCGATGCGGTTCGGTCCTCCGCCGAGAATGATGATCTTTTCCTTGTCGCTCGGCCGCGCCTCGCAGACCGGAGGCCCGGCGAAACCGAACTCGTAGGTCGAGTACATATAGGCGGTGGGTGAGGCGAACTCGGCCGCGCAGGTGTCGATGCGCTTATAAACGGGGTGCACGTCGAGCGCCCGACGGCGCGCGGCGACGTCGCTCGCTTCGAGGCCCGAGAGCTTGGCGAGCCGCTCGTCGGAGAAGCCCATCGCCTTCAGCGCGCGGAAATTGGCGGCGTCCTTGGGCAGCCCGTGCGCGCGCACGCGGGTCTCGCAGTCGACGATATCTTGCAGCTGCTCGATGAACCAGGGGTCGATGGCGCAGGAATCGTAGATCTGCGCGTGATCGACGCCGAGCCTGAGCGCTTGGGCGACTTTCAGCAGGCGGTCGGGCGAGGGGGTGCCGAGCGCGGCCCGCACCACGTTCTTGTCGTCGCCCTGGCCGAGCCCTTCGAAGGTGATGTCGTCGAGGCCGGTCAAGCCCGTCTCCATCGAGCGCAGCGCTTTTTGCAGCGACTCCGGGAAGGTGCGGCCGATGGCCATGGCCTCGCCGACCGATTTCATCGAGGTGGTGAGCACGGGCTTTGCGCCCGGGAACTTCTCGAAGGCGAAGCGCGGGATCTTGGTGACCACGTAATCGATGGTCGGCTCGAAGCTCGCCGGCGTCGCGCCGCCGGTGATGTCGTTGGCGAGTTCGTCCAGCGTGTAGCCGACCGCGAGCTTGGCGGCGATCTTGGCGATCGGGAAGCCGGTTGCCTTGGAGGCGAGCGCGGAGGAGCGCGACACGCGCGGGTTCATCTCGATGATCACCAGCCGTCCGTCGGCCGGGTTCACCGCGAACTGCACGTTGGAACCGCCGGTCTCGACGCCGATCTCGCGCAGTACCTTGATCGAGGCGTTGCGCATGATCTGATATTCCTTGTCGGTCAGCGTCAGCGCCGGCGCCACCGTGATCGAGTCGCCGGTATGCACGCCCATCGGGTCGATATTCTCGATCGAGCAGACGATGATGCAGTTGTCGTCCTTGTCGCGGACGACCTCCATCTCGTACTCCTTCCAGCCGAGCACCAATTCCTCGATCAGCACCTCTGAGGTGGGCGAGGCGTCGAGCCCGCGCTCGACGATCTCCAGGAACTCCTCGCGGTTATAAGCGATACCGCCGCCGGTGCCCCCCAGCGTGAAGGAGGGGCGGATGATGGCCGGCAGCCCGATATCGGGCAGCGCCTCCAGCGCCTCGATCAGGCCCTTCTCCGAATAGCGCCGTCGCCGCTCGCCTTCACGCCGCGCCCAGTCGGCCTCGAACAGGATGAGCGCGGAGGCCCGCTCGTCGGGGTCGTCGTGGGACGCCTCGATGCGCGCGATCTCGTCTTTATATTTCCGCCGGTCGGCGCGCTTCAGCGAGGCGGCGTCGGCCAGCCGCGACCGGGGGGTTTCCAGGCCGATCTTGTGCATCGCCTCGCGGAACAACTCGCGGTCCTCGGCCTTGTCGATTACCTCGGCGCGCGCGCCGATCATCTCGACCCCGAATTTCTTGAGCACCCCGGCCCGCTCCAGGCTGAGCGCGGCATTGAGCGCGGTCTGCCCGCCCATGGTCGGCAACAGCGCGTCGGGCCGCTCCTTCTCGATGATCTTGGTGAGGAACTCCGGCGTGATCGGCTCGATATAGGTGGCGTCGGCCACGTTTGGGTCGGTCATGATCGTGGCCGGGTTCGAGTTCACCAGCACGATGCGATAGCCCTCTTCTTTCAGGGCCTTGCAGGCTTGGGTGCCGGAATAGTCGAACTCGCAGGCTTGGCCGATCACGATCGGCCCAGCCCCGATGATCAGGATGGAATTTATATCTGTGCGCTTGGGCATGGCGGCAGGGGTTACTTCGCCGCTTATAAACGAAGCGGCAAGCGCCGCAAGGGCGCTTGCCGTTTCTCCCAAGGATCGTTGGGAAGCAGTCCGGACGGTTATCGGGCGTTGCCGGGGCTCGTGCCGCCGGCACTGGCGCCGCCGCCATGCGTGATGGCGTTTTCGGACGGCGTAAAGGTAACCATCTTGCAGGTGCCGGTGCAGTTATCGCCCGACCCCTTTTGGCAGGTGGCGCTGCCGCCGCTGTTCGTCGTCGAGCAGGTGCCGCCATTGCCACCTGGCCCCCTGAAGCGGGAGCAATGTCGCCGCGAGCGCGACGGTCATCGCCACAACGCTAATGTTTAGGCGCTGCATGATTTCCTCCCATGCCCTGAGTTGACAATTTCGGATGTTCGAGGTGAGCGGCGCTAATGCGCCAGCACGCCACCGCTTGAGATCGGCCCACTCTTGACCGATCCCTTGGTGGCCGAGCCAGAATCGGGCGTCGTCGACAGCTCGCACTTGCCGCTGCACGTGTTGCCGCCGCCCTTGTAGCAAGAGATATTGGTCGAGCCGGACTTGAAGGTGCAACTGCCCGATCCGCCCTTGCAGGAGCAGTCGTAGTCGCCCGATTCCTTCGGCATGGCCATCGCGGCTTGACCGCTGGCAACCAACAGCGTCAGGCCAAACAGCCCGGCGATGCCGCGTCCGAAATTCGATGTTTGCATTTGAATCCTCCCTTGATGGTTCCTGTGCGTAAGCCGGGAACTAGGGGGAAGGTGCGCGCGCGGCAAGCGAACCAGCCGAAACCGCGGAGCCTCGGCACAGTAATGCGGCCGGACGGCAAAGTCGCGGATTGGGCTTCCGTCAGGCCTTGCGCTTGTTCGCGTCCATCAGCTCGACGAAGCGGGTGAAGAGGTAGTGGCTGTCCTGCGGGCCGGGGGAGGCTTCCGGGTGGTGTTGCACCGAAAACACCGGCTGGTCTTTCAGCTTCAGCCCGGCATTCGAGCCGTCGAACAGCGAGACATGCGTCTCCTCGACATTGGCCGGCAGGCTAGCGCGATCGACGGCAAAGCCGTGATTCATCGAGGTGATCTCGACCTTATGCGTGGTGAAGTCCTTCACCGGATGGTTCGCCCCGTGATGGCCCTGATGCATCTTGACCGTGGTGCCGCCGAGCGCGAGCCCCAGCATCTGATGGCCGAGACAGATGCCGAACACCGGCAAGCCCGAAACGACCAACTTCTTGATCTCCGGCACGGCGTAGACGCCAGTCGCCGCCGGATCGCCCGGGCCATTGGAGAGGAACACGCCATCGGGCTTGCGCTCGAGGATCTCTTCGGCGCTCGCGGTGGCTGGCACGATGGTCAGCCGGCAGCCCACGGTCGCCAGCTCACGCAGGATGTTGCGCTTCAGCCCGTAATCGATGGCGACGACATGGAAGCGCGGCGCCTCCTGCCGTCCGTAGCCTTCGCCCCAGCGCCAGTCGGTCTCGTCCCAGGCATAGCTCTGGCCCGAGGTGACATCCTTGGCGAGGTCGAGTCCGACCATGCCGGGCCAGGCGGCGGCCTCGCGCTTCAGTGCATCGAGATCGAATTTGCCGTCTGCCGCATGCGCGATCACGGCGTTGGGCATGCCCTTGTCGCGGATCAACGCGGCAAGCGCGCGCGTGTCGACGCCGGTGATGGCGATGATGCCGCGCGCCTTCAGCCAAGTGTCGAGGTCCTGCGTCGCGCGATAGTTGGACGGCTTGGTGATCGGCGCTCTGAGCACGCAGCCGCGCACGCCACCTGCGGCGAGGCTCCCGGACTCCATGTCTTCGGCATTGGTGCCGACATTGCCGATATGCGGGAAGGTGAAGGTGATGATCTGCCCGGCGTAGGACGGATCGGTCAGAATCTCCTGATAGCCGGTCATGGCGGTGTTGAAGCAGACTTCGCCGACGGCAATGCCGGTCGCGCCCGCACCGTTGCCCTCGATCACGGTGCCATCGGCCAAAACCAAAAGCGCGGTCGGCGCCTCGACCGACCAAGCGGCGGCGGGCGCGCGCGACATTGCGGCCTCTTCGGCCAGCGCTTCAGTGGTGTCGTTCATCTTCCCTTAGAAGGCGCGCGTTCGGTGGGAGCGCCCGGTTGCAAGTTTGTGTGCCGGCACGGTCGCGTCAAGGGTGCAGCCAGCGTGCCCGCGTTATCAGGATGACGCCTCTTACCCCGAACGCGCGTCGCGGGTCAATCCACAGACCAAATTATTTACCTGTGAAAACAACAGCTTACGCTGGCAAATTCGCTTGCCTGCGTTGCCGCCGTCAATTACTTTGGGAGCTTCTTCCTGAAAAACCCCGGCGAGACAACAATGCGCGAGTCCATCACCGCCGCCTTGAAGGCTGCCACCAAGGCGCAAGACAAGCGCCGCGTTTCGACGCTCAGGCTGGTCAGCGCGGCCATCAAGGATCGCGACATCGCTGCGCGCACCGCCGGCAAGGGCGAGGCGACCGATGCCGAGTTGCTCGAGCTATTCGCCAGGATGATCAAGCAGCGCGAGGAGTTGGAGAAGATCTATGCCGATGCCGGCCGCGCCGAGCTCGCCAAGCAGGAAGGCGAAGAGATTGTCATTATCCGCGAGTTCCTGCCCAAGCAGCTCTCCGGCCAGGAGACCGACAAGGCGATTGCCGAGGCGATCGCCAAGACCGGCGCGACGAGCGTCAAGGACATGGGCAAGGTGATGGCCGAGCTCAAAGCGAGCTATGCCGGCCAGATGGATTTCGGCAAAGCCAGCGGTCTGGTTAAGGCAAAGCTGGGCTAGCCGCTTCGCGGCCCGCGCCTTTCACCGTCATTACCCGTTAAAGGATTGACGCCGCGGGTTCTCTCGGCACGGGCGATCTGAAATCCAAATCGTCTCTTCGGATTTGCCCTGCGGTGTTTTGTCTTGCACTGCAACATAGATCCGTCACTGCACTGCACTATTAAGGGTGCAATGCAGCACGGACTGATTCGTGCCGAAACCGAAAGGAGGCCAGTTCATGGTCCGGTTCTCACTCTTCCAGTTTCTCTTCAGCCCTCGCGTGCTCGGCGGCGCGGCTCTCGCGCTTGCGGTTGCCGTCACGCCCGCGCGCGCCGAGGCGCCGACCAATTACGGCCCCGTCGGGCCGAACGAGCCCATTCTTGCCAAGATTGGCGGGCAGCGCGTGATCGCCTTCTTCCTGCCGGACCGCGGCTCCTGCGCCGTCAACGCCGTGCTCTGGAAAGACGCCGGCGTCGAGACGCCTTATGCCTCGTCTCGCATCAAGGTGAGCCTGCGCCCCGGCGAGATGGTTGAATTCGACCACGGCGCGGGCGAGCGGATGAACCTGCTCTGCGGCGCCGACGCCTCGACCCTCACGGTCGTGGCGCCCGCCGAACTGATCACGACGGGATCCACCAACTAGCCGGCAGCTTCTCCTTGCCGGTTCCGGCAAGTCACAACCTGCAACGCCCTCTCCGAAACCCGGGGAGGGCGTTGTCTATTCCGCGACCGGTGCGCTCTTGGAAGTTCGTCGATTGTTCTCCAGACTGTTCTAGAGTGAATAGCGGTAACGTTTCCGATTCGCCGGTAGCGCCTCGGCCAAAGGCGGCGCTCACTTCGACCAATGAAATTCTCCGATTCGTTCTTGGATGAGATTCGGGCCCGGCTGCCTGTGTCGCAGGTGGTCTCGCGTCGCGTGCCGCTGAAGCGCGCCGGCCGCGAATGGAAGGGGCTAAGCCCCTTCAACAAGGAGAAGACGCCCTCCTTCACCGTCAACGACCAGAAGGGCTTCTATCACGACTTCTCCTCCGGCAAGCACGGCGACATCTTCAGCTTCGTCATGGAAACCGAAGGCTTGAGCTTCCCCGAGGCGGTGGAGAAGCTCGCAGGCGATGCCGGCCTCGAACTGCCGAAGCCCGACCCGCAATATGAGCGGACGGCGAAAGAACGGCTCGGCCTGTTCGACGCGCTCGAGTCCGCGGCGCAACTCTTCGAGCATGCGCTGACGACGCGCGAAGGGCACGATGCGCTGCTCTATGCCGAGCGGCGCGGGCTGACCCGCGAGACGCTGAAGGCGTTCCGCATCGGCTTCGCGCCGAACGGCAAGGAGGCGCTGAAGACCGCGCTGCTGAAGAAGGGCTTCACCGAGGCGCAGCTTCTCGACGCAGGACTGGTCATCAAGCCCGACGATGGGCGCCCGACTTACGATCGTTTTCGCAACCGGCTCACCATCCCCATTCTCGATGCCAAGTCGCGCGTCATCGCCTTTGGTGCCCGCGCGCTCGATCCGGACGCCGAGCCAAAATATCTGAACTCGCCGGAGACGCGGCTCTTCGACAAAGGCTCATCGCTGTATAATTTTGCGCGCGCGCGCCAGGCGGCTTTCGACCAGGACGAGTTGGTGGTGGTCGAAGGCTATATGGACGTGATTGCGCTACATCAGGCGGGGTTTGCCCATGCCGTCGCCACGCTCGGCACCGCCTTCACCGAGCGGCAGATGGAGCTGCTCTGGCAACTCGCGCCCGAGCCCATCGTCTGCTTCGACGGCGACCGGGCAGGCGAAGCCGCGGCCGCGCGCGCCATCGACCGCATGCTGCCGAATTTGCGCGAGGGCCACTCCTTCCGCTTTGCCTTCCTGCCCGAAGGCTCCGACCCGGACGATCTGGTGCGCACCAAAGGCGCGCGCGCACTCGCCGAGTGTCTCGCAGGCGCGCGACCGCTGATCGACGTGCTCTGGCAGCGTGAGCTGAAGACGCACCCGATCGACACGCCCGAGCGCCGCGCCGCCTTCGAGGAGCGGCTCGAGAAACTGCTCACCGAGATCGGCAATGCGCGGGTCAAGGATCACTATCGCCGCGAGGTGAAGAACCGGCTGTTCACTCTATGGCGCGAGCAGGGCAGCAATCGCAGCAAGCTGCCTGTGAGCGCCGGCGGCACGCGGACCCCGGGCAGGGCGGGCGCCACGCCGATCCCCTCGGCGCGCGGTTTCGTTACCGTCATCACCATCGCGCTGGTCAATCACCCCTGGCTGCTCGATCGCTTCGCCGACGAGGTCGCCAGCCTCGAGATCAGAGACAAGAAGCTCGCCGCGCTGCTCCAGGCCATAACCAGCATCATCTATGAGGACACGCATGTGACGCGCGAACTGCTGGCCGAGCGGCTTGAGGCCAGCCATCAGGGCAAGCTCTACGCCGAGCTTTGCCGCGACAGCGCCTTCAAGCGTGTCGCCTTCCTTCAGCCGGAAACCCCGGAACACGAGGTCGCCGCGCAATTCGCCGATCTGCTCTATCGCTTCCGCGCCCTGCCGAGCCTCAACCGCGAGCTACAGGAAGGCGCCGACCACCTGGCCGACGTGACGGAAGCCGAATTCGAGCGCTTCGCCGTGCTACAGCAGCAAGTGGCGGCCATCGGCAGCGAGCATGCGGCGGACGACGCGGGCGACCGTGACGCCAAGAAGCGCTTCCAGGAGACTGTGGCCCGGCTCAAAGGCGCCAATATCGGCGGCGCAAGGGGGCGCCGCTCCGAACGGCCCAATTAGGCAAGCGGCCTCATTCTTGCATCCGTTTGACTGTAATGAAGGAGCTCGGAGGCAAGAAAATATTGTTTAGCCGGGTTCCCGGCCTTGACAGGCGCGAACCCCCTCGCCAACTCATGCTAAGACGTGCAACCACCGCGCAAGCCTTCGTTTTTGGGGCTGGCTTTGCGCATTTTGAACCGGTTTGACGGCTGAGACAGACCCCCGCGTTGGTATCGCTGGCTCGAGTTGAGTGTGTATCGCAGCAGGCTTCGCGGAAGTAACAGCACGTTGTTTGTCCTCTGTCTTGGCCGAAAGGCGCGTGTTGTCTAGGGGAGAGTGACAGTCGACCCGCGCCCGGCGCCAGTATAGAAAGGCGACGGTCAGGCGTGGGCACGGGGTCATGCTTAATTGACGCTTAACGGAGCACACGTTAATCGCTAGGCGTTGAGTCGTGCGCCGACGGTGGGAGCGCTTCGAGTATCTGACGCGCCTCGCCCGAGGCTTGAGCGCGTCGCTGACAATGGCAATCTGCGCTTCGGAGTAACATGAATGGCAACCAAAACCGCTGAAGCCGAGGATCAAGAGCAACCCCAAGCGGAGCCCGCCGATGGCCCCGTGCTCGACATGTCCGACGCTGCGGTCAAGAAGCTGCTCAAGACCGCGAAGGCGCGCGGCTTTGTCACCTATGACGAACTGAACGAGGTGCTTCCCTCCGAGGAGGTGACCTCCGAGCAGATCGAGGACACCATGTCGATGCTCTCCGACATGGGCATCAACGTCATCGACACCGACGAGGCGGAGGAGACGCCGGCCGCGGGCGAAGAGGGTGCCGCCGATGCGCCCCGCGCCGTGATCGCCGCCGCGCCCATCGCCAAGGCCGAGACCCCCACCAAGGAACCCACCGAGCGCACCGACGATCCCGTGCGCATGTATCTGCGCGAGATGGGCACCGTCGAATTGCTCTCCCGCGAGGGCGAGATCGCCATCGCCAAGCGCATCGAGGCCGGCCGCGAGGCGATGATCGCCGGGCTGTGCGAGAGCCCGCTCACCTTCCAGGCCATCATCATCTGGCGCGACGAGCTGAACGACGGCAAGATTCTGCTGCGCGACATCATCGATCTCGAAGCCACCTATCAGGGCCCCGACGCCAAGCCCCAGCCGTCGCAGCCGCTTCCCGGCGAAGCGCCCGCCAATGGCGAGGCGGTGGCCATCAACGGCAACGGCCACGCCCATCCGCAAGCCGCGCAAAAATCCGCCGGCGACGAGGAGGAGGGCGAGGAGCCGCGCGCCGAGGAATATGAAGAGGACGACGACGATCTGGAGAACTCGCTGTCGCTCGCCGCGATGGAAGCCGAGCTCAAGCCCAAGGTGCTGGAGACCTTCGACCTCGTCGCCACCAACTACAAGAAGCTGCGCAAGCTGCAAGACCAGGTGGTCGAGCGTGCGCTGAAGAACGACCAGCTCTCCTCCGGCCAGGAGAAGCGCTACAAGGTCTTGAAGGACGAGATCGTCGCCGAGATCAAGTCGCTCTCGCTCAACGCCAACCGCATCGAGAGCCTGGTCGAGACGCTTTACGACATCAACAAGAAGCTGATGGGCTATGAAGGCCGCATGCTGCGCCTCGCCGAGAGCTATGGCGTCAAGCGCGAGGACTTCGTCGAGGAATATCAAGGCGCCGAGCTCGACCCCAACTGGCTGCGCCGGCTGGGCCGCTCGAAGAAGAAGGGCTGGGCCGATTTCATCCGCGACGAGCGCGGTATGGTCAAGGAGCTCCGCCAGGAAATTCAGAATCTCGCCGCCGAGACCGGCCTGCAGATCTCCGAGTTCCGCAAGATCGTGCACATCGTGCAGAAGGGCGAGCGCGAGGCGCGCCAGGCGAAGAAGGAGATGGTCGAGGCCAATTTGCGCCTGGTGATTTCGATCGCCAAGAAATACACCAATCGCGGTCTGCAATTCCTCGACCTGATCCAGGAAGGCAATATCGGCCTGATGAAGGCCGTCGATAAGTTCGAGTATCGCCGCGGCTACAAATTCTCGACCTACGCCACCTGGTGGATCCGCCAGGCCATCACCCGCAGCATTGCGGATCAAGCCAGAACCATCCGCATCCCCGTGCACATGATCGAGACCATCAACAAGATCGTGCGCACCTCCCGCCAGATGCTGCACGAGATCGGCCGCGAGCCGACGCCGGAGGAGCTGTCCGAGAAGCTGGCCATGCCGCTGGAGAAGGTGCGCAAGGTGCTCAAGATCGCCAAGGAGCCGATCTCCCTCGAAACCCCGATCGGCGACGAGGAAGATTCCTATC
This sequence comes from uncultured Alphaproteobacteria bacterium, assembly GCA_963750975.1. Taxonomy (GTDB): domain Bacteria; phylum Pseudomonadota; class Alphaproteobacteria; order Rhizobiales; family Methyloligellaceae; genus Methyloceanibacter. The sequence continues at coordinate 12,494 of CAVVSX010000020.1, forward strand.
TCGGCGATTTCATCGAGGACAAGAACGCGGTCCTGCCAATTGACGCGGCGATCCAGTCGAATCTGCGCGAGACGACGACGCGGGTGCTCGCCAGCCTCACGCCGCGCGAGGAGCGCGTGTTGCGCATGCGCTTCGGCATCGGCATGAACACCGACCACACACTGGAAGAGGTCGGCCAGCAATTCAGCGTGACGCGCGAGCGCATCCGCCAGATCGAGGCCAAGGCGCTGCGCAAGCTGAAGCACCCGAGCCGCTCACGCAAGCTCCGCAGCTTTTTGGATAACTAGCGCTTCCCAAATTCCTCGTCATGGCCGGGCTTGTCCCGGCCATCCACGTTAGGCCAGCCGCGCGCAAAGCCGTGGATGGCCGGCATGAAGCCGGCCATGACAATTCGAATTGTTGGTCCCGAATAATTTGCGTTCGACCGTCGCTGTCGCACCCGCCTCGCGGGAACCATGCGCCGCCTGGCCCGTTGATACTAAGGACGGTGGCGATTTATCCCCCCGCCACCTATCACCCCGAACAATCGATCAGGAGGTCGCCATGGATTGGAACCGTGTTGAAGGCAATTGGAAGCAGGTCAAAGGCCAGGTCAAGGAGAAGTGGGGCAAGCTCACCGACGATGATCTGACGCAGATCAACGGCCGCCGCGACCAGCTCGAAGGCAAGATCCAAGAGCGCTACGGCGTGGCCAAGGATCAGGTCAAGAAGGACGTCGACGCCTGGTACAGCTCGCAGAGCTGGTAGCTTGCGCCTCGTCAAAAGCATTCGGGCCCGGCCGTTCGCCGGGCTCATTTTTTTTGTCACGAACGCTCAAGCAGCGAAGCGGTAGCGCAGACAAAGCACGCGCCCCCACCACACACTCCGTCATGCCCGGGCTTGACCCAGGCATCCACCGTGACGCCGCAGCTTGCTCCATCCGGGCGGCGCGCTCACTTGCGCTCAAATAGCGCGAAGCGCGACAGCGCCAAAAAGAGAGAGCGCGCCGGGTGGGGTGATGCCGCGCCCCCACCCCGACGCCGCGGCTTCGCGCTCAAGCAGCGAAGCGGTAGCGCATCCAAAGGGCGCAGGCGTCGGACCTCCCCGCAAGGGGGAGGTATGCGCAGTGCACTTGGTTACAGTGAACTTGGCTGATGACTGCTAACCGTCGCGGCCTACCCGCCGGCGCCGGCGCCGCCCGCATTGGCAAAGGTGTCGGTCAGCGGCGCGACGCTGACATCGGCGACGCCGTCCTCGATCATGCCGAGCCGCATCGCCGCCGCCTTCGACAGGTCGATGATGCGGTCCTTGGCGAACGGCCCGCGATCGTTGACCCGCACCACCACCGCGCGGCCGTTCTTGAGATTGACCACGCGCAGCCTGGTGCCGAACGGCAAGGAGGGATGCGCCGCGGTCAGCGCGCCGTCGCCCATGTCCTCGCCGCTCGCCGTCTTGGAGTCGAGGTCGTACCAAGACGCGCGTCCCGTTTCGGCCGAGCCCTTCGCCTCGATCGTATCGTCGGGCTTGGGCTCGGCCGCGTGCGGCGCGGCTTGGGGGGCGAGCGCCGCCTGGTGCTGGCGGAACGGTTCGCGCGCGGTCTTGCGCGCGAGGTTCGAGGTTTGGCTCGGCTCGGGCGCGGCGAGATTGTGGCCCGTGCTCGGCGGCTGCCAAGAGGTGATGGTGATGTGGTCGGGGAGATAGGCCGAAACCTTCTCGCCGATATAGAGCGCGCCCGCGACGCAGACGGAAGCGACCGTCAAGGCCGCGACCCAGGTCGTGGGATGCACATCCTGCGGAAATACGCCCGCGATACGCATGTGGATGTCCCCGTCAACCGTCTATTTTGCAGGGGTCAACGCGGGAGGGGGCGGGGGGTTCCCATAGTCAGGCGCTATCGCTAAGCGGTCTTGGATCGCTATCGCTAAGCGGTCTTAGATAATGACCACAGGTCCGATTGGTTGGGTTGCCGTGGGATCACAAACTCATCTACGTTTAAGCCCGCCCGCCGCAAGAAAGGAGCGTCTCTCAGTTTTTCCCGCAAACCCAACATTCGTTTAGATGCCCGCCGAATAAATGTTTCGTACGCCATGGGAGTTATCACCACGTGGTCTCGTTTAGTCTCTATTGCTTCGAACGGCTTTAGTTTGGATCCGAGCACAAAACATGAAACCGGCGTAGTCGACCTGATATGCCCTTTCTCAAGAAGCTCGCGGGCATAGCTCCAAGCCTGTTCCATTTGAGATGAGCCGATGGCGACGCCAGGTTTCTTAATTTCGGCAATTACGAAGCTTTCGACACCATCAACTTCATAGTCTTGGCCATAGCCATCTCAGTCAGGGGCCACAGCATCGGAAAGGAAGTCAGCGAACACTATGAAGGTGAAACGCTTGGCTTCTGCTGTGCGACCATCGAGAATTCGCTCATCAAAGAAGCCACGCCAAGTGCATTCTCCGGGCGAACGCCCGGCGAGACATCTCGGCTTGGTTTTTTGTGTGGCCCGCGCAACGAACGCGTTGTCATGCCCGCGAAAGCGGGCATCCAGTACCCACCGGCCTTCGTTGGAGCGCGAGCGCAGGGGTTACTGGATCGCCCGGTCGAGCCGGGCGATGACAAGGAAGAGAGGCGGGGGCAACCAACCCCGTTCGCGTCACCCCGGCGGAAGCCGGGGTCCGGAGCGGCAACTCTGAAGCTGTTATCCTGGATTCCGGCTTTCGCCGGAATGACGGAAGGGAAGAGTGAGGCGTGAATCTCGGACGCCGCTTCGATGGTTACGCCGCGGCGCTCGCGCGCCGCACGAAGCTGCTTCGGTTCCCTTCGCCGCGAAATCATCGCGATTGCGAGCGCGATGCCGACACGAATTGGGCGGCAACATGGAACTTGCAAGGCGCGAGTGCGGTTCAGCCTTGGTGGGCAGTTTTCAGTTGCGTCAGTTTTCGTTGCGTCAGGAGGGTGTCATGGGTCTGTTCAAGCGTAAGGGGACCATCATTGCCGAAGGATTGAAGATCGTCGGCTCCGTCACCGCCGAGGGTTTGGTCGAGGTCAACGGCCATATCGACGGGGATCTGCATTGCACCTCGCTCATCATCTCGCCCAAGGCCTCGATCCTGGGCGGGGTCGAGGCGGACCGCGTGGTGGTCAATGGGCGGGTCGAGGGGCCGATTCGCGGCGGCGAGGTGCTGTTGAAGAAGCGCGCGCATGTGATCGGCGACATTCAGCACCAGTCGCTCGCGATCGAGCCCGGCGCCTATTTCGACGGGCGTTCGGTGCGCTCGGCCAGTTCGAACGTGCCGGTGCAGGTCGAGAGGGCGGAGAAGCCCGAGCGGCTGTCCGTCCGGTTGCGGCGCGAGGTCGCGGCGAATGGGCGCGAGCCTGCCGCGGTGCCTGTCGGCTAACAGGTTTGATGCCGAAGGGGACCGGCGGAAGGCTCTTGCCGGTCCTTTTTCTTGCGCGCGTGAGCCTCGCCGCATGCGCGAATTTCCCAGCCTGTACAAGCATTTGGCCCGCGACCAATTCCGGCTTGACGGCCGGAGGCCTCCCCGTTCATGTGAAGCCGCAACGTCAACGGGCTGCGCTCAGCGGGAAAAATCTTCGAGTTGCGCGTCGAAAACCGCACCATTTGGATCTTGTGGCAGCAGGGCTTCGCCGATGCGCCGCCTTTGGTGCAGGCCTGCTTGCAGTCGTGGCGGCGGTTCAATCCGGGCTGGCGGGTGGTCGCGCTCGATCGGTACAGTCTGCCAGAGTATTTCGACATCGCCGAGGTGATCGACCCCGCGCGGCGCGATCTCGACGTGCAGAAAATTTCCAACCTGACGCGGCTTTGCCTGCTGCGGCGTCATGGCGGGCTGTGGACCGACGCCACCGTGTTCTGCCTCCGCCCGCTCGATGATTGGCTCGACGCCGCCTACGACGCCGGATTCTTCGCCTTCCGCAATCCGGCCAAGGACCGCATGCTGGCCACCTGGTTGATCGCGTCCGAGCCCGACAACCCCTTGCTGGTGGCGTTGCACGCGGCGTTTCTCGACTTCGTCAATCGGCGGAATTTTTCGAACCAGGACACCGCGTTCGGCCGCTACCTCGTCGCACGGCTGACGCCGATACTAAACAAGGATGTCCGCCGCACCGGCCTGTGGCTGAACCCGGTGGTGCAGGGCGTGCTGCGCGCCTATCCCTATTTCTTTTTCCATTATCTGTTCAACCAGCTGATTTTGACCCGGCCCGAGCTGCGCGCGTTATGGGATCGCGTCGGCCCGATCGAGGCGCGTCCGCTGCATGCGCTGCAGAAATATGCGCGTGAGTCCGGCAAACTCGCGGACGCGCTCGCCGAGCTCGAGCACGGCAATTGGCAGGTGCAGAAGCTCAACTGGCGGAGCGACCTCACCACGCCGTATTGGAGCGCCGTGATGCGGCACCTGACCGACACCTTGCCGCGAGAAGATCTCGGTCAGAGCGTGCAGCTCGCCGATGGGTCAGGTCGCTGAGACGCGCCGCCACGCGACTTTATCCCCGCGCTGCAAATCGCTGATACGATTCACCGATCCGTACCTCACGCTTCCTCCTCCTCGCGCGGCGGATCGACAAAAGAGAGCCGGATGGCGAGCGGTCCCACCCCGCAAGCGGGGCACTCCATCGGCGGAATGTCGGCAAGCGGGAACTCCGCGCCGGCGCCTTCGATCAGTGCATCGAGATTGAAGGTGAAGAGGTGCCGGCAGGCTTCGTTCTCGCACAGCGCGTTGATCTCCATGCCGCGCTCCTTGATCGCGCCAAGCGTCCAGTCGCTCATGACCTTCCCCTAAGCTGCCGCGGAGCCGGGCGGCTGGCTCGGATAGCTTGGCCCCGGATGCAGGAAGGTGAGCGTGATATAGGCGCCGACGAACGAGCCCATCGCCGCGAAGATCACATAGGCCCAGTGGTGGGTATAATTGATGACCGCGAATGAGGAGAGCAAATACCAGATGCTGCTCCAGGAGGCGGCGGGCAGGCGACGCCGTTTGATCACCGCGTTGGTGAATAATACGTAGACGGCATCGGTGCAGGCGGTGGCGAACATCACCGCGACCGCGAGCAGCGGGTCGATCTCGATAGTGGGCATGGTGTCACGTCCTTAGGGTGCGGGGGCTGCATTCGCCGCCATCGGTCGCCAAGACCATACAAGAAACCGGGGGAATGAGCGCTGCTGTTGCAATTGCGGCAGGCGGTCGAGCGCAGGACCTAAGCCTTACTCATATCTGAGTGCGTCGATCGGATTCATCAGCGAGGCGCGTCGCGCCGGGTAATAGCCGAAAAACACCCCGACCAGCCCCGCCGAAACCAGCGCGATCAGCACGAGATTGGGCGACAGCGCGATCGGCCAATTCCCCCAGATCGACAGGGCGAGCGCGGCGCCGCCGCCGATGGTGAGGCCGATCAATCCGCCCGTGACGCAGAGCGTCACCGCCTCGATCAGGAACTGACTCAAGATATCGCGGCGTCGCGCGCCGACCGCCATGCGCAGGCCGATCTCCCGCGTGCGCTCGGTCACCGAGACCAGCATGATATTCATGATGCCGATGCCGCCGACCACCAACGAGATGGCGGCGGTGGCGCCGAGCAGCACGCTCAGGATGCTCTGCGTCTCGCTGCGGGTGCGGATGAACTCGGCCATGTTGCGGACCTGGAAGTCGTCCGGAGAGCCGGCCCTCACATGCCGCCTGTCGCGCAGCAAATTCTCGATTTCTTCCTGTGCCTCCCCCATTTCCTCGGCGGAGGCGACCTCGACCATGATCTGGCGGAGATTGTCGGGCACGGTCTCCTCGGCGCCGAACAGCCTGCGCCGCGCGGTCGACAGCGGCACGAGCGCGGTATCGTCCTGATCGGTGCCCCAGCCGGACTGGCCTTTGACCGACAGCACGCCGATCACATTGAAGGGCACGTTCTTGATGCGGATCTGCTCGCCGACGGCAGGATTGGCGCCGAACAGTTCGCGCGCCGTGGTGGCGCCGAGAATCACCACTTTGGCGCCCGCGCGAAGCTCGGCCTCGGTGAAGCTGCGGCCCTCGGCGACCGGCCAGTCGCGCACTTCGAGGAAATCCTCGTTCACGCCGCTGACAGCGGTCGTCCAATTGGCGTTGCCGACGACCACCGGCGCCGAGCCGCTAACCAGGCCAGCGGCGGCCATGACGCCGGGCACATTGGTGCGGATCGCCGCCAGGTCGGTTTCCGATAGCGCCAAGGCGGTACCTTCGCCCGAGCGCCGGCCGCCTGAGGTATAGGAGCCCGGCATGACCACGAGCACATTGGTGCCGAGCGCCTTGATGCGCGCCTCGATGGCTTGGCCCGCCCCGGTGGCCACCGACACCATCACGATCACAGAAGCGACGCCGATGATCACGCCGAGCATGGCGAGGAAGCTCCGCAGCGCGTTCACTTTCAGCGCGGCGATGGCGACCCTGAACGAGGCGAGGAGATTCATGCCGTGTCCCCGACCATCTGCCCATCGCGGAAGGTGATCCGCCGCCGCGCGCGCTTGGCGATGTCGGGTTCGTGCGTGACGATGATCACGGTGATGCCGGTCGCGTTCAGCTCCTCGAACAGCGCGATGATTTCCTCGGTGGTGTGGCTGTCGAGTGCGCCGGTGGGCTCGTCGGCGAGGATGATATGCGGGTCGTTGATCAGCGCGCGGGCGATCGCGACCCGCTGCTGTTGGCCGCCGGACAGCTCGGAAGGCTGATGGTCCTCGCGGTGGTCGAGGCCGACCTTGGCGAGACAGGCCTTGGCCTTGTCTTGCGCCTGTTTGTGACCATGCGGCGAATAGAGCAGCGGCAGCGCGACATTGTCGAGCGCGGATGTCCGCGCCAGCAGATTGAAGGTCTGGAACACGAAGCCGATCTTCTCATTGCGATAGAGCGCGAGCTGATCGGAGGAAAGCCGCCCAAGCTCCCGGCCCTCGATCTTCAGCGAGCCGCTGGTCGGCACATCGAGCGCGCCGATCAGATTCATGAAGGTCGACTTGCCCGACCCCGAGGCGCCGGTGACAGCGAGATATTCGCCACGCACGACCTCGACGCTGATGCCTTGCAGCGCGCCGATGACGCTGCCGCCGAGCTTGTAGGTCTTGACCAGATCGCGGGCAACGATCTGCGCGGCAGGGGAGGCGGGCGCCTCACTGCTCGCCGCGTCCAAGCTGCTCACTGCGCCGCCTCGTTTGCGCGCACCACGACATTGGCGCCCTCGGGCAAGCCCTCGACGATCTCCGTCGTGTTGCCGTCGGTGAGGCCGAGCCGCACCTCGTGCGGCCAGAGGGCACCGTCTTCATAGGTCCAGATGGTGACTCGGCGTGGCCCGTTCGGCCGCTGCCGCGCCATCTCCTCGTATTTCTTGTATTGCTCGGGCGAGAGCACCGCGCGCAGCACCTTGGCGATGCGCATGCGCACCTGCTCGCGCACATCCGCCGACATCGGCGCCATGCCCGGCGGCCCGGCGCTTTGGATGGCGGCGAACTCGGCGTCGAGCGCGGCCTTGACCTTGCCCATCTCGTCCTCGCTCAGCGCCAGCTGGGTTTTCAGCTTCTCCAGCAGCCGCGCCCCGCGCTCGCCGACGGGTCCCAGCATCGAGCCAGTCGCCCAGCCATCGCGCGCAAGCGCGGCTTGCGCCGGCCCGCGCGGTTGGAAGCGCAGAGCATCGCTCGGCACCACGACCGCGTTTTTCTGCTCGCCGGTGACGATCTCGACATTGGCCGTCATGCCGGGCAGCAGACGGCCCAGAGGATTGTCTGCGTCGATCACCACCGTATAGGTGACGACATTGTTGAGCGCGGCTGGCGCGAGTTTGATCTGCTCGACCTCACCCTTGAACACCACATCGGGATACGCATCGACGGTGAAGCTGACCGGGTTGTCGCGCGTGACCTGGCCGATATCCGCCTCATCGACTTGCGCATCGATCTCCACATGGGCGAGGTCCTGAGCGATGGTGAACAGCTTCGGCGCCGTCATGCTGGCGGCGACGGTCTGGCCCGCCTCCACCGTGCGCTCGATCACCACGCCGTCGATCGGCGCGCGGATATAGGTGCGCTCGAGATCGATGCGCGCGGCGTCGAGCGTCGCCTGGCGCTGATCGAGCGTCGCCTTGGCGTTGTCGACCTGCGCCTTGGCGATCGCGAGGTCGGCGATGGCGGATTGCTGCGCCGCGATCGCAGTATCGAGATTGGCTTGCGCGCCGACGCCCTTCTTGACCAGCTCAGCCGCCCGGGTCAGGTCGAGCTCGGCTTTATGCAGATTGGACTCGGCCCGCTGAACCGTCGCCTCTTGCAGCGCGACATTGGCCTTGGCGATGGCCAGCCCGGCTTCCTCCTCGCGCACCCTGGTGGCAAAGGTCGACGGCTCGATGCGGGCCAGCACCTCGCCTTTCTTCACCTGCGAGGAGAAGTCGGCATAGAGCTCGCCGATTTTGCCCGAGAGTTGCGAGCCGATCTCTACCGTGCCGAGCGCGCGCACCGCGCCGGAGGTCGAGACCACGCGGCGCACGTCGCCGCGCGTGGCGGCGACTGTCTGCACGTCGAGCTTGGGGACGGTCTGGTTCTGCCAATAATAATAGACGCCGCCTGCCGCCAGCGCCGCGACCAAGACGAGCGTGAGCCAACGCGTTCCCATGAATCCTGCGGTTCCCGATAGACCGTGGTCTTACCACGAACACGCGCGAGCAAATCCTTACAAAACGGCAAGGATATGGATGAGTGTTACTGGACCCGACCGGATGTGAATGAGTGTTGCTGGAGCCCGGCGGAATGTGAATGAATGTTGCTACAGCCCGAAGGGGTAGGTCTCGTCGGGGCCGTGCGGATGGGCTTCGCCGTGCGCCGCCACGGCCTTGGTCTCGGTAAACCAGATCCAGGCGTCGAATTGGCGCGACAATTCGGCCTGGAAATAATGTGACAGCAACTCCGTCTCGGGCCGGTAAATGACACCGATGGCGCGCTCCAGCAGCGGCTCGGCCAGCGCGTCGCGGACGTGTCTCTTTTGGCCCGACCCGGTTTCGATGAAGAAGGCCGGGATGCCGGCGTCGCGCGAGCTTCCCTCATAAGAATCGTCGCGGGCCGGCCTGACGCGCTTGATCTCCATCGCGCCATTCCAGTCGGAGGCTGCCGCGACCGTGCCGCGATCGGTGCCGAAGCCGATCAAGGCGGCGGTGTCGCCGAAGCGCTCGCGCGCGAGCTGGCCGATATTATGCTCGCCGCGGACTTGGCCCATCTCGGTGAACTCGGCATTGCCGATATGCGAGTTATGCGCCCAGACCACGGCCTTGGAGCCGGGTCCGCGATGCTGAAGCAGCCGCTCCAGCGTGTCGGACATGTGTTGGTCGCGCAAATTCCACGACACCGCGTCGCCGTAATACATCACCCGGTAATATTGCTCCGCCGCTGTGACGATGCGCGCATTCTGTTCGGCGCCGAAAAATGCCTCGCCGTCCTTGACGAGATAATCGAGCCGCTTCCTGAGGAGGTCGAGTAGCGCGTCGGCCACCGGCTTCTCGCAGACCGCGTAGCCGCGCGACAGCGCCATGCGTCCATAGCGGACGGGGTCGGCGCGCCACGGCGTAAGGCAGCCATAGCGTTCGCGCGCGATCCGCGCCGATTCTGGATCGACCTTGTCGAGATAATTGAGCACCGCCTCGATCGAGGCGCTGAGACTATAGACGTCGAGGCCGTAGAAGCCGCATCGCTGCTCGGGATCGCCGATCTCCGCATTGATGGCTTTCAGCCGCCTGAGGAAGGCGGCGACCTCGCCGTTCCGCCACATCCAGGTGGGGAAGCGGGTGAAGGCGGCCTTGGGCACTTTCGGCCGCTTCAGCCCGCGCACATAGGCATCGTAAACCGCGGCATCGGGCCAATCGGCCTCGACCGCCACGATATTGAAGCCGTGCTTCTCGACCAGCATCGCGGTGATAGCGGCGCGCGCGTCGTAGAACTCGGCCGTGCCATGCGTCGCTTCGCCGAGCAACACCACGCGCTTATGTGCGAAGCGCTCGGCAAGCGCCGTGAGTTCGTCGAGATCGCCGAACGGCTCTGCCGCTTCGGCGATGAGATGGCTGAGCTTGCCGTGAATGGCGCGGGCGTGCTGCTGCGGGCACGAAGCAGCCCCGCGGCAAAGCCCGAGCTTTCCGCGTCGATCGCCGTCTCGCGCTTGGCCTCGGCAGGCTCCGCCCAGCCTTCGGCGCCGATCAGCGGCACGAAGGTGACGGCGCCGTGGTCCTCCTCCTCGAACTCGTCGTCGCCGACGCGACGGACCAACAGCAACGTCTGATGGGTGCCGCGGCCGACCGGGATCACCAGCCGCCCGCCGACCGTGAGTTGCTGCTTGAGCGTCTCTGGCACTTTCGGGCCGCCGGCCGAAACCAGGATCGCGTCGAACGGGGCTTGCTCCGGCAGACCCTTGGTGCCGTCGGCAAAGATGATCTTGGCATTGGCGTAGACGAGATGCTCGATCCGCTCGCGCGCCTGATTGGCCAGCACCTCATGCCGCTCGATGGAGTAGACCTTGCTGGCGATCCGGCTCAGCACCGCCGCCGCGTAGCCCGAGCCGGCGCCGACTTCGAGCGCCTTGTCGGTGGGCTGAAGCTCCATCAGCTCGATCATGCGGGCGACGATGTAAGGCTGCGAGATGGTCTGCCCGGCCTCGATGGGAAGCGCCGAATCCTCGTAGACGAAGTCCGCCAAATGTTCAGGCACGAACGCCTCGCGCGGCACCGCGCCCATCGCCGTCAGCACCAGCGGATCGCGGATGCCGCGCGCCGCCAGGTGCCGCGACACCATGATAGCGCGGTCACGCGCATGCCGGTCGGGTCGTCCGGCGATCTGGGCGTTGGAGGAAGCCATGGCAGCTAAACTACTGCAACGGCCAGTCGTTCAGCCTTGATATGAATCAGCAATCCTGACGCTGTCATTCCCGCGAAAGCGGGAATCCAGTAGCCACCGTCCTGCGTCATGTCTCGACCACAGGGGTTACTGGATTGCCCGGTCAAGCCGGGCAATGACAAAGAGGCTCAATTCAGCTCCCAGGTCACCCTGACGCGCACCTCGACCGCGGCCGTCCCCGCCTCGATCGGCACCGCCTTGGCGGAGTCCATGCGGGCCGCCATCGGCGCATAGCGCGGCTGATAGGAGCTGTCCTCCTCGGTGATGCTGAGGATCTGGCCCAAGCCCACGCCGGCCGCTTCGGCATAGAGCTTGGCGTTGTCGGTGACGTTCTTCAGCGCGAGCTTGCGCGCCTCGTCCTTCAGCGCCTCGGGCTCCTCCACGCCGAACTCGATCGAATCGATCTGGTTCGAGCCGAGCGACACCACCTTGTCGAGGATGGCGCCGAGCTTGCCGACATCGTGCAGGGTAATGCGCACTTGGTTGGTGACGCGGTAGCCGACGACCAGCGGCGGCTTGTCTTCCACCTTCTGCTCGTAGATCGGGCCCACCGAGAAATTCACCGTCTGGATATCCTTGGGATCGATGCCGTCGGCCTTCAGCGCCTCGACCACCTTGGTCATGGCCTCGATGTTCTGGTCGAGCGCTTCGCGCGCGGTCCTGGCCTCGGTGCTGACGCCGGTCGAGATGTCGACCTTGTCGGGCGGGGTTTTGACCGCACCGGATGCGGCGAGCGAGATGGTACGCTTGTCCGGTTGGTCATCGGCGAGCGCGGGCGACGCCTGGAGCGGGGCGAGGGCGAGGAGAGACAGGAGCGCGAGCGTGAATTTCGGCGAGGGGAGGGGCATGGGGGATTCCCGAGGGTGACGGCACCGGCCGTGAGGATTGCTTGGGGCGCGCGGAAGCGCAAATTAACTTCCGGCAATTCGCGCTGGCCGCGAACTCTGCTATGAGGCGGAATTCCGCCATTGAGCAAGGCGGACGGCTTGGCTGCCAAGCGGCCGAGGCGAGAACAGTGGGCCCGTAGCTCAACTGGTTAGAGCCGGCGGCTCATAACCGTCTGGTTGGAGGTTCGAGCCCTCCCGGGCCCACCAAACTTTCGCTCGCGCGGGCGAGAGAAGGCTGCCGAAACCACCCGCTTGTAACGATGGCGTAAGGTCAATCGGTGCCCTGTCTTCGAACGCGAGCCTGACGGGGAGATCGCCGGAACAATGCGACGTTTCGCCGAAACATCGCCCAATTCGGCGCCTGCCTCGCCGTCAAACCGCCTTCATTTCCGCCCAACGCATCGTTGCGGGCTCAAGAGTCCGACGGGGAGCGCTTGTCCGTCGTCCTTGAGCCGAACTAGGGGGACGCGCAATGCGCCTCTTGCTGATCGAGGATAACCAGCGGCTTGCCGACTACCTCGGCACAGCCCTGCAAAATGGTGGCTTCGCCATCGATCATGTCACCACCACGGTCGATGCCGAAAGCGCACTGTCCGCGACCCACTACGACACCATTCTGCTCGATCTCGGGCTGCCCGACATGGACGGCCTCGTCTGGCTCGGCCACCAGCGCCGCCGGCAAATGACGCGGCCGGTGCTGGTGCTCACCGCGCGCGACAGCCTGGAGGACCTGGTGGCGGGCCTCAATCAAGGCGCCGACGACTATTTGCGCAAGCCCTTCGAGCTCGACGAGTTGATCGCCCGCGTCCGCGCGCTGCTGCGCCGACCGGGCGAAGCGCTCGGCGTCAAGCTCACCGCCGGCAACGTGATGCTGAACACCAGCGAACGGGAAGTGAGCGTCGCCGGAGAGCCGGTGGAGTTCGGCCGCCGCGAGATCGACGGGCTTGAGCTCTTGATGCGCAGGGCAGGGCGAGTTGTGCCCAAATCCGCCATCGAAGATGCGATTTATTCATTCGGGGAGGATCTTGCCTCCAATGCCATCGAAGTGCTCGTCCATCGCATTCGCCGACGCCTGCAGGAGGCGGGGGCGGATATGCACATTCACACATTGCGTGGCGTGGGCTATGTGCTCTCAGCAAAAACCGCAAACGAATAGTTCGCAAAATGCCAGCGCCTCACTGTGGCTCAGACTGATCGTCGGGCTGGTCAGCGTCAGCCTGCTCGCGGTCGGGACGGCGAGCGCGGTTCTATATGTCAGGTTCAAAGCCAAGAACACCCAGTTCCACGAACAGACCCTGCGCAATCAGGCGGCTGTGATCGCCGAGTTTGTGAAGAAGTCAGCGCCCGGGCCGATCAAGCTGCCTGCATACGTGGCGGAGGAGTTCAAGGCGAATAGTGGCCGCTATGCCGTCGTCGACCGAAACGGACAGCTTCTGGCCGCGTCGCCCGGCGTCACGCTGCCAATCGCGGCGATCAATCAGGCCACGCTCAAGGATTTCTTCGTTGCCCAGCCGTCCGGCAAGCAGCCGCCGTTTTATGGCTTGTCGGTCAGAACGCCCTATGGCGGCGAGTCCGTCTGGGTGCAGGTCGCCTTTCACCCCGGCAACATCGTCTATGACAGCGTGCTGGAGGAATTCGTCCAGGACATTGCGTGGATCTGGATCCCGTTCGTCGTCATCCTGCTGCTGGTCAATCTACTGGTGGCGCGCATTGGCCTCGCGCCACTGCGCACGGCCGCGAACCAGGCCGCGGCGATTGGACCCGGCTCGGCATCGATGCGGTTGACGGAAGCCGGGCTGCCGCGCGACGTGCATGCCCTTGTCGCCGCGGTCAACCGGGGATTGGACCGGCTGGAAACGGCGTTCGACGCACAAAAGCGGTTCATCGCCGATGCCGCGCACGAACTGCGCACGCCCGTCACCGTGCTCAAGGCGCATGTGGCCATCCTCCCGCAATTCGAAGGCCATGCCGAGCTGGTCGACGAGATCGGCAGCCTCCAGCGTCTCGTCAATCAATTGCTCGACGTGGCGCGTCTCGACGTGCTGCAACTCGGCGCCGACAACGTTGCCGATCTGACCAGTGTCGCTACCGAAGTCGCCTCCCATCTTGGTCCGACGGCGATCGACAACGGCCGCTCCATCGAAGTGGTGGCGCCCAACGAGCCGGTGCGCATCCGCGGCGCCAGCGACTATCTGTTCCGGGCGTTGCGCAACATCGTGGAGAATGCGCTCCGCTATACGCCTGAAGGCACCACCGTCTCCATCGTGGTGACCAATCCGCCGGCGATCCGCGTCATCGACCGCGGGCCAGGTGTGCCGACAAATCAGAGACACGCCATCTTTCGCCGTTTCTGGCAGGGCGATCGAGAGGCGGACAAAGGCGGCGCCGGCCTGGGCATGGACATTGCCGCTCGCACCGTCGTTGCCCATGGCGGGGTCATGTCGGTGGAGGATGCCCCCGAGGGGGGTGCCGTCTTCACCATGCAATTCGAGTCGCTGCACGCGTCGGACGGTGGTTTGGCCGCCCGCGCACCGACGCTTTGACGCCCGAATCCTTAAGGATTGTGATCTTTTAACGGCCGTAAGCCGTCTGTAAGCAGCCGGAGCGACCGTCCTCTCACGCGTGACAAACGCACGAGGGGGAAATTCTTGATACGCACAGCGATCATTCCGCGCGACCACGATTTGCGTGGCGCGACGGAGCAACTGATTGCGGAAGTCTACGCGCTTCGCCATGCGGCGCGCATCACGGCTTTTCCGGCGACGCTGGTTGCCATGGTGAGCAGCCGGGATGAACTGCTCTGCGCCGCAGGCTTGCGCTTTGCGGCGGATGGCTTTTTCTCCGAATGCTATCTCGACGCCCCGGTCGACGAAGTGTTGTCGGCCTTGTGGTGCGAGAGGGTAGGTCGCGAGCAGATCTTCGAGGTCACCTCGCTCGCCAGCCGCTCCCCGCATATTGTCGGATCGTTTCTCCGCAAGATCGTCGCCTGGGGCAAGGCAGCCGGATTCGAATGGGCGTTCTTCACGGCCACCACGCCCCTCAAGGGACTGCTGGAGCGCATCGGTCTGCCGCTCATGCCGCTTGCGGCCGCGGACCGGGCGCGCGTTGCTCATCCCGACGACTGGGGGTCCTATTACGAGCTCTCCCCGAGCGTGTGCGCCGTGCACCGCGAAGCGGTCGCCCCCTGCGAAGACAACCATCCCAGGGCCTTGGTCCATGGCTGAGTTCCTGCGGGCATTGCATGACGGTCTACGCTATCGCTGCGATGCGACGGCGATGTCGGACGACCAGGGCACGCTCTCGCGACGAGACCTCGCCGCGCGTGTCGCGGGCATGGCGGCGGAGCTGTCCGGCCTGCCGCAGGTCATCGGTCTGCTTGGCGCCAATGGAACCGACTGGGCCGTGGCGCAGCTTGCCGCCTGGGTTGTGGGAAAGATTGTCGTGCCACTGCCGAACTTCTTTAGCCGGCTGCAGCTCGAGCACATCCTTCGCGACGCAGGCGTCGACCACGTGGTCGCAACTCCGGAAGCAGCGGCCCTTGCCGCTTCGCTTGGCACCGGCGTCACGCCCGTCTCGAAGCGAAGATTGAGCGAAATTCCCGTCCGGTCCCCTGGCGCGGGCATGATCGTCTACACCTCAGGCAGCAGCGGCCAGCCAAAGGGCGTCCGTCTCGGCATCGAGCAAATCAATTGGCAGGCCGGCGCCCTCGGCGCGGCGATCGGCGCCACCGCCAAAGATCGAAATTTGTCGATCCTGCCCCTCGCTCTCTTGCTCGAGACCATAACCGCCATTTGCGTTCCCGTGCTGGCCGGTGCGAGGACCCATTTTGCTTCCGCCGTGGCCGAAGGCATTGGCATTGGGCGTCCGGTCGATCTGGCCGCCGCCTTCGAGCGGGCGCAGCCCACCACGGCCGTGCTGGTGCCGCAGTTGCTTTCTGCCTGGGTTGCCCAGCTTGCCGCCGGCAACAAGCGGGCGCCCGACAGTCTGCGCTTCGTCGCCGTAGGCGGCGCGCGCGTTTCGGCGACCCTGACCGAGCGCGCCTGGGAGCTCGGCATCCCTGTGCACGAGGGCTACGGGCTCACCGAATGCTGCTCGGTCGTCACCCTGAACCGGCCTGGCCGACGCAAGGCCGCGACCATGGGCGAACCGCTCCCGGGCCTCGACGTGCATATCGAGGACGGCGAGGTGGTGGTGAGCGGGCCATCGGTCATGGACCGTTACCTGCATGGCGAATCCGCCGCGCGTTCATGGCGCACCGGGGATCTCGGTAGTCTCGACGAAGACGGCTTCCTGTCGGTCGCAGGCCGCAAGGATACGCTCCTCGTCACATCGTCCGGCAGAAACGTCTCGCCGGAGTGGATCGAAGCGATGTTGATCAGCGATTCCCGTGTTGCTGCGGCGGTGGTGCTCGGCCATGGGATGGATCAGCTTAACGCGTTGCTCGTTCCGTCAGCTCTCGGCGAAGCGTGGCTGATGGAGTCGCCCCGCGCCCACATTCTGCTCTGGCTCGAACAGGTCTGCCGTGACGCTCCGCCCTATGCCGTACCAAGAAACTTTGTCGTCTGCCCGGCGGCGCAAGCCAAGCAGATGTGCCTCCTCAACACCTCGAATGGGCGCATCGTGCGCAGCGCGGCGTTGAGGGCCTATCCGGCCCTCATGCGCGCGCGTTGCCCCGCCGCGGCGTGAATTGCTACCGAGCACCTCCACCAGCAACACATTTACAAGCAACAGGAGAGTCCCGTGTCCTTCTATGATCAACTCATCGCCGAGACCGAAAAGGAGCGGACGGCCTTCACGTCAATTCCGCTTATCCGCGAAGCCATAAATTCTGGCGCGTCGCGCCCGCTCTACCTCGACTTTCTCACCCAGGCTTTTCACCATGTGAAGCATACGTTTCCGCTGCTCGCATTCGCCGCGGCGCGTACGAGTGACGAGGCCTATCAGGACGCACTCGTGGAATACATGGGTGAGGAGCGCGGTCACGAAAAATGGATACTCAACGATATCGAGGCCATGGGCGGCGATGCCGTCGCCGTCCGTGACGGGAAGCCGGGCATCGCTTGCCAGGTGATGGTGGCCTACACCTATTATGCAATCGAGTGGATCAGCCCCTACGCCATGCTCGGCAGCGTGCATGTGCTTGAGGGCATGTCGACCTTACTGGCAGACAAGGCTGCCGACTCCATCCAACGCTCGCTCGGCGGGCGCGGCAAGGATGGCTTCTCCTACCTCCGGTCGCACGGAGCGCTCGACATCGAGCATGTGGCGTTCTTCAAGACGCTGGTGAATGGCATCACCGACGCCAATGTCCAACAGATCGTGATCGACGCGTCGAAAGTGTTCTACCGCCTGTACGGCGACATCTACCACGAGCTGGCGGCCCGGCATCCCGTCAAGAGCCATGCAGCTTGACGGAAAGCGCACGCTCATCACCGGGGCAGGCTCGGGGATCGGCCGTGCGCTTGCCATCGAGGCCTCGCGTCGCGGTATGACGGTCGCTCTGTGCGGGCGACGTGCCAACGCGCTGTACGAAACACTGACGTTGATGGCGCCTGGCAAAGGTCACCTCCGTTTGCAGGGCGACATCACCGATCCGGTCGTGCGGCGCGGATTACGGGATTATCTATGGCAGCATTGGAGCGGCCTCGATGTCCTCGTCAACAATGCCGGAGCTCTCACCGTCGGGCCGCTGGCTCACACCACCGATGCGGAGCTGGAGCGGGTCTTGGCGACCAATGTCATTGCGCCTGCCGCGCTCAGCCGGGAGATGCTGCCTTTGCTCCGCCGCCCCATGTCCTCGCGCATCGTCAATGTCGGCTCGATGTTCGGCGATATCGCCTATCCGCTGTTTGCGACCTATTCAGCATCGAAATTCGGACTACGCGGACTTTCCATCGCGATGCGGCGCGAGCTCAAACCATATGGCGTCGGCGTGACCTATGCCGCGCCGCGGGCCACGCGAACCGAGTCGAGCCCTGCCTTCGATTGGCTGATCGCGCCGCTACAAATGCGCGTGGATGATCCGGCGACGATAGCGGCGCAAATCTGGCGAGGCGTCGCCCGCGATTTGGACAGCGTCTATGCCAAAGGCGCGGAGCGACTGTTTGTGCTGGTTCAGAAATTTGCGCCGAAACTCGTCGACCGCGCGATTGCCGCGCAGATGGCCGACCCGCGCATCCGCGACTATCTCGACAGACGCCAAGGAGGCGTGGCCGCGCGCGCGGGTCGTCTGGAGGATGACGAGCACGCGGCCAACGGAGATGTTTCGACCAGTCCGACGCCAACGCCAAGGTCGGCCCCCGCCGCGGTTGCGCAACCGGCATAGATCGTACGGAGAGCCCTGTCGCCCGAATGGCCGGGCCGGCAAGCAAGGGAGGTTAAAGCGATGAGATACGTGGCTCTGTTGACGCTATTTGCGATTCTCGGCTGTGCGCAGCACGCCGATCTGCCGTCAACGCCGATCGCATCGTCCGCGGACGAAGGAAAATGACGTCTAGGCCGCCGCGGCCGTCCGTTGCTTCTCCGCCAGCGCCAAGAGGCCAGGAACTCCGAAACCGGCGTTGACGGTTTCGATGCGGATAAAATCGCTCGCAAAGCCGGCATCGACGAGCAGTGCCCTCAGCCGCTTATGATCGAACAGCCGATGCGTGTCGGGGGCGGCGAAAGGCCAGCGGCGCATGATCGACCCGTGCGTCGCGTAGAGCACCATGCGGCCACCGGGCCGGAGCACGCGCCGCGCCTCGCCAAGGGCCGCGGAATTAGCCATGAAGTACACCACGTTCACCGCCAAGATCGCGTCGGCGATGGCGTCGATGAGCGGAAGCTTGGCGAAGTCCCCGCCGATCAGTTTGAGACCGCCGGTCGCCACCGCAAGCCGATTGCGGCGCGCGGCCTGGGCGAGCATCACATCCGACCAGTCGATCCCGATGACCTTCGATCGTCGCGCGACATGAAGCAGCGCCTGCAAGGCACGGCCCGGGCCGCAACCCAATTCGAGCAGGGTTTCGCCGTCTCTCGGGCTTAGCGCGGCGATGGCGAGGGCGTTCGCCCTGGCGTTGAGGAGAGCCATCAGGCCGCCCGTCACCCGTCCCGAGAGTCTCGAGGGGCGGCGCAGTTGGCCGCCGATCCCGTGAAACAAGGCCGCACGCCCTGCACGCATCTGCGCGAGCATCAGCCGCGGGAGGCGCTGGCTTGCGCCTTGGCCATGAGCTCGCGGATCACGGCGCGACGGTTCTTGTCCCATAACGGCCGGTTCGGCTGAGGCGGTAACGACAAAGCATGCTTCAGCAGCTTATAGGCGGCCGCATATTCGTGCTGAGTCATCAAAAAGTCGGCGTAGAAATAATTGGCATCCATGCCGTTCGGCGCGAGCGACACCGCCTGCGCGAGCAACTGACGAGCCTTTTCGTTGTCGCCGAAGCCGAACGGAAATCCTGGCACGCGATAATACAACACGCCCAGACTTGCCGGCGCGCCGGCATCGAGCGCCGCGGGGTCCTTCTGATAGGCCGTCTCGAGAATGGCTTTCGCGGTCTTCGCGTAGCTCATGGCCGATAGAGTCCCGGCCATACCCGCCTCTTCGCTGGTAACGATACCTTCCCAGATCGACGGCTCGACCCGGTCGGGATATTTCTTGACGATTCCGGCGGCGAACCTGGCAAGCGCGTCGATATGCGCGAACTGGTTCGGCGAGCCGTCTTCCTCGAACTTGATATGCTCCCACTGAATCTCGATAGCGTGGATGTCCGCGTCCATGGCTTTGAGATTTGAGGCAATCGCGGCACCCGCTGTGGTGTAGGCAAAAGCCAGCACAGTGAGCACAGCCAAGAGCATGTTCCGCATCGTCTTGCTCCCAGAGTTTTCCCAAGGTGTGTAAGGACAGGATCCCGCGTCTTCCGGCTTAGTGGCCGAGACAGCGCGGGAGATAGGGCGCTTGAGGGGAGGGGTACTGGTTCAGCGAAAGCGGCCTAACGCCGCCGCTGCCAGCAAGCCGTAGCATCTGCTTCCCTCGCTTATCCGCGCCCCAAGGGAAAAGATCACGCTCAGCTTACGTCTCGCTTACGGCTATTCTGCCTTCCGGCGCCCTCAGAAACCGTACCCCAGCAGCGCGATTTCGGGCTCGTACCACTCCGCCACCAGGCCTTGCGTGTCGGGCGAGTAATAGCTGCGATAAGAGCGGGCTTCGTCCTTATTCGGCGTCACGTTCACGCGCGGCACTGACACCCCTGTGCCGGCGCCGGCTAGCTCGAGCGCGCGGTTGAGGTCCTCCTCGAGACTCTCATAGCGGCCGACGAAATCAACGGCGAGGCTGCCGTCGAGCGTGTAGATCTCGTGATTGTCGACATAAGCGCGACGGCGGTTGGCCATGAAGCGCTCGAAGCTCGGCCGCGCACGCTTGGTCTTGGTCTTGTACAGGTACCAGGAGACCTGGCGGTCCCATGGATTGCGGTCGAAGGCGAATTTGAAATAGCTCCGCCACACCTCCTCGCCGACATAGTCGCGCACGCGCCACGCGGGCATATGCTCGTAGAAGCCGACGCTCGGATGATAATAGCGCTCGGGCCGCATCAGCAGTTTGCGCCACAGCGAGCGCTTCGGCTTCAGTCGATGCTCGATGCGATAATTCTGCGGGCCTCTGCCTTTTCGATCCTGTTCGCTTTCCTCGCGATAGGGCGTGATGACATCGGACGGCCCGCACAGCTCTGACAGAGCAGCTTCGATCGCTGTCCCGGCGGTCTTCTTGGTCTTGAGGAAGATGAATTTGTGCTCGTGAGAAATGATCATGGGACGGACTTTGCGGCTTGACCCTCACTGGCTGGCGCCGTGCATGGTAGGGGAAACAAACTAGCCTGACACAACTCGGAGCACCCTCTATACATTGCGTCATACATTGCGTCCTTTCCCGCTTCCCCCAAGAAATATTGACAGTCGTTGTCTGCATAAAGGCCGGCCCGAAACACCCCTCCGACGGCGCGAATAGGCTGTTCCGGGCCTTGCGCCGCAACGGGCACGAGGGCAGGTTCTATTGCTTGACCGACGATCCCTCAGGCCTCGAGCGCGACATCATAGCGCTCCCGGCGAGCCCGCTTTGCGAGGGCTGTGGCACAAGAACTATCTATTTTCGTGGGAGCGCTGGCAGGACATGTTTCCGGGGCAATTGGTCGGCTATAACAAGCACATCAAGAACTGCTGGGTGTAGCTGCGCGTCTCTAACAGGTTCGGGATGTCCTTATCGATAGGTCTTGAAAGCGTCCGCGCCGATAAGCGCCTGCTGATCCTGCCGGCGCTGTTCTTGCTCAGTCCGTTCGTGACCTCCGCCGTCCCGCGGCTCACTTGGCTGTTTATCGCATCGATCGCCCTGGCCTCTTGCGTGCGGGCTTGGCGGCAGGGCGTCGCATGGCGCAGCCTGGTTCCGCTCGATGCCGTATCGATCACCGCCGCCCTCGTCGCTCTCTATGTCTCAATCAGTGCGCTCTGGGCGGCCGATCCGGCCGCCGGTCTCGGTAAGGCGGCGCTGCTTTGGGGATTGGTCTTGGTCACCATCGCCGCCGCCACGGCGCTCGCGGCGCTCGATGAGCGGCAGCTGCGGCTTGCCGCGCTTGGTTTCGCGGCCGGGGCCGCGCTTGGCGCTATGTATGTCTTGTTCGAAATGCTTACCGGTGCCGCCATCACCCGCGCGGCGATGAACGTTATTCCGGCCCTCCGGCCCGATAGGCTCAAGCATATCGACATGTCCCACCACGGCTATGTGAAGAGCATCTCGCTGTCGGAGCTCAATCAGAATGTCACCATCGTGATGCTGAGCCTGTGGCCCGCGCTCTCAATCTTGGCTCTGGTCGCCAGCAAGCCGCGTCGCACGCTGCACCTGACTCTGCTGTTTGTCGTCACCGCGCTTGCGGTCCTCTTCTCGGAGCACCAATCCTCGCAGATCGCCCTGGTCCTATCGTTGCTAACGTTTTTGCTGGCGTGGAAGTGGCGCACCGCCGTTATCCGTGCTCTCGCAGCGCTCTGGTGCCTGGCCTTCGCGCTCGTCATACCGTTGGATTTCGCGGCCTATAACGCTGGCTGGCACATGGCGACGTGGCTTCCGAATTCGGCGCGGGCGAGGATCATCTTGTGGGAGTACACCGCCGAGCACGTTCTCGAGCAGCCTTGGCTCGGTGTTGGCGTCTACTCGACGCATAGCCTGAACCAAATGCAGCGGCAGCATGTCGACAAGCCGCAAGGCTTCATCTTTCCGCGCTCCTCGGGCGAGCACGCGCACGATTTGTTCCTGCAAACCTGGTACGAGCTTGGGCTTGTCGGCGCCATTCTGCTGGCGCTCGCCGGCGCAGCGTTAGCCTTGCGCATGCTTCGCCTGCCGAAGGACGTCCAACCCTTCGCCGCCGCGAGCTTTGCGGCATTTTTTGGCATTGCAGCGTTTGCGTGGAGCATTTGGCAAACCTGGTTCATGTGCGCGATCGGCCTCTTGATACTCTATCTACGCGTTGCAGCGAGCGCACCGCGCGAGAGTGGAGATGCTCGTGCGGCATGATCGTAAGCGGAGCTAGGCCTTTAGAAGGCGTAGTCGAGAAGCTCGATTTCCCGCTGGTACCAATCGCCGACGATGGCGGAAGTGCCTTCGTCATAATAATCGCGATACGGCGCCGAACCTCGCCGGAACGTCGTCTTGGCGCGGGGTAGGGGTTTGTCCAGCGTGAGCCCCGCCTGGTTCAGCGCGTGCCGCAAGTCCTGTTCCAGGTTCTCGAAGCGGCCGACGAAATCCACCGACACGTCCCCGGCGACCGAATAGATCTCGTAATTATTGATGCGCGCGCGTCGGTCATGACGGATGAAGGTGGCGAAGGGCGGGGGTTCCGTCTCGCGGCGATAACGGTGATGATAGAAGGAGACCTGCCGGTCCCAAGGGTTCCGCTCGAAGGCGAACTTGAAATAGCTCCGCCAGACTTTGTCGTCGTTGAGCAGAGCCCGGGCCTCCTCCGCCGGCATGTGATTGTAGAAGCCGTAATCCTCCGCGGTGAACTTGAACCAGCGGCGCTGCCAAAGGGGCCGCGGGCTTGCCCACCATCCATGCCGGCGCCAATTCTGTGCACCACGTCCGCCCGCACGAAGCGCCTCGTCGATCTTGGTCAGCGGCGTGATGATGTCGCGTGGCCCGCATAGCTCGGAGAGGGCGAGCTCGATACTCGTGCCCGCCGTCTTCTTGGTCTTGAGGAAGATGAACTTGTGCTCGTGCGAAACGATCATGCCAGGCCCTAGCTTTTCACCTTGGCCAGCCACAAGGCCAGGTCCTCGAGGATCGCGCCGAAATGAATCTCGGGAATTTGCAGTGCGGCAGCGATGTCCTTCAGCTTCTTGCGCTCTTCCCCGGCGATCCGATCGTCGGCGAGCAGCACGAGATAAGCGGCGCGGATCATCTCCTCCTTGGTGTTTTGATCGAGGACTTTGGCGGCCGCCGCGAACTCGGCGATCAGGTCGCCCTTGGCCGCCTCGGCGGCTCGCGCCACGTCATCGGCGGTGAGCGTACGACCTGACTGGTCCTGATAGATTTGCTGGATGAGGCCGGTCTCGCGCTCATCGATCTGGCCGTCCGACCCTGCAACCGCCACCATGGCCTTGAGGATCCAGTCAGCGCCATCAATCTCCGGCTTGTCCACTTTGTGCTCCTCGCGCTTTCCCGCTCGTTAGCGGCGATTGTGCTGGCCTCGGGCGGATTTGCCAAGTCACGCCGGCAATGAGCCTTACCAGAAAGGAAGCTTTGAACCGTCCCGCAAGGGTGCGCTATGACGCGGGGCCACTTCGCTTCGCCCAAAGGTCGGGATGACAGAAACGCCGCTCAAGGTCATTTTTCTCGCCGATACCCGGCCCGGGCATTACCACCTCGCACAAGGGGTGATCGCGGCGCTTGCACGGCTGCGGCCCGTGGCGGTCACGCGGATCGAGGTCAAGCGGAAATGGATCGTGCCGACTCGCTGGCTCCGCCGCCGTATCACCGCCAAGAGCTTCTTCCCGCCGCGCATGTTGCGCATGGCCTATCGCATTGACGCCTATGCTTTGCCCAAGGCCGATCTCGTGGTCTCGGCCGGCGGCGAGACGCATATGCCGAATATCTGCGTCTCGCGCTTTCTCGACATTCCCAGCATCTTTTGCGGCTCGCTGATGCGCGGTCTCGGCCCTGACAATTTCAGCCTGATCGTCTCCTCCTACGACCGGGACGCGGCGAACGACCGCTATCTCGTGGCGTTGAAACCGTCGTCGATCGACCCGGATACGCTCGGGCGTCCCGCGTCGGTGCCGCGCTACGGGCCTGACTTGCATCCTAGCCTGGCTGGCCTGCTGGTCGGCGGCAATGCCGGTCCATTTCGCTATCGGCGGAAAGAGTGGGACCGGCTGCTCGCCTTTATCGCCGAGATCTCCAAGACGTGGGGCACGCGCTGGCTGGTCTCCACCTCGCGCCGCACGCCCGACTACGTCGCCGACAAGATCGCCGCCCTCGCCAAGAATGCAAGCGTCGTCGACCGCTTCATCGATTACCGCGTCCTAGGGCCGGGCACTCTGCCCGAAGTGTTCGGCAAGGCGGAGGTGATCCTTTGCACTGAGGATTCGAGCACGATGATTTCGGAGGCCGTCTCCGCGCGGCTGCCCGTCGTGGGCGTGGCACCACGCGCCCACCGCTTCACCGACGAGGAGCGAAGCTATCGTGATTTCCTCATGCAAAACGGCTGGTGTCGCGTCCTGCCGATTGCCAAGCTTACGCCCGATGCTTTCGCCCAGGCGCTCTCCGAGATCGAGCCGATCAGGCAGAATCCGCTCGACGCGCTCGCCGCCAAGCTGAAGGAGCGCCTGCCGCAATTGTTCCCGCGATAGCGATTGAGTCTCACGCGCCTATTGGGCTAGAAGCTGGCGCAACGCCTTTCCGAAAATCCGAGGAGCACCGGCACGCCAATGGCCAGCCCGCAATATGTTTATGTCATGAACAAGCTGTCCAAGACCTATCCGGGCGGCAAGCAGGTCTTGAAAGACGTGACGCTCGCCTTTTTGCCCGGTGCCAAGATTGGCGTGGTGGGCGTCAACGGCGCGGGCAAATCGACGCTGCTGCGCATCATGGCCGGGCAGGAGACGGAATTCGTCGGCGAAGCCTGGGCGGCCGACGGCGTCAGCGTGGGCTATTTGCCGCAGGAGCCGATCCTCGACGAGGCCAAGGATGTAACAGGCAACGTCATGGAAGGCGTGGCCGAGAAGAAGGCAAAGCTCGACCGCTACAACGAGCTGGCGGTGAATTATTCCGACGAAACCGCCGACGAGATGGCGCAGCTGCAAGACGAGATCGACGCGCAAGGCCTGTGGGACCTCGACGCACAGGTCGAGCAGGCCATGGATGCGCTGCGCTGCCCGCCGGGCGACGCCGACGTGAAGAAGCTCTCCGGCGGCGAGAAGCGCCGCGTCGCGCTCTGCAAGCTGCTGCTGTCGAAGCCAGATATTCTTTTGCTCGACGAGCCGACCAACCATCTCGACGCCGAGAGCGTCGCCTGGCTCGAGCATCATTTGCGCGACTATCCGGGCACCGTGATCATGGTTACGCATGACCGTTATTTCCTCGAAGACATAACCGAATGGACGCTCGAGCTCGATCGGGGGCAGGGCATTCCCTACAAGGGGAGCTACTCGTCCTGGCTCGAGCAGAAGCAGAAGCGGGCGGAAGTCGAGGGCAAGCAGGACGAGGCGCGCGAGCGGACGCTGACCCGCGAGCTCGATTGGATCAGGGCAAGCCCCAAAGCGCGCCAGGCGAAATCCAAGGCGCGCATCCGCGCCTATGACGAGATGTTGGCCGAGGCCGGCAAGGACAAGACCGGCAAGGCGCAGATCACCATCCCGCCGGGCCCGCGCCTCGGCGATGTGGTGATCGAGGCCGATCATCTGGCGAAAGGCTTCGGCGAGACCCTGCTGATCGACGATCTCTCCTTCAAGCTGCCGCCGGGCGGCATCGTCGGCGTGATCGGCCCTAATGGCGCCGGCAAGACCACCCTGTTTCGCATGATCGTCGACCAGGACAAGCCTGACGACGGCACCATCCGCGTCGGCGATACGGTGAAGCTCGGCTATGTCGATCAGTCGCGCGACGCGCTCGACGGCAAGAAGACCGTGTTCGAGGAGATCTCCGGCGGCAACGACACGATCAAGCTCGGCACGCGCGAGGTGCCCTCACGCGCCTATGTCGGCTGGTTCAACTTCAAGGGCGCCGACCAGCAGAAGAAGGTCGGACAGCTTTCGGGCGGCGAGCGGAACCGCGTGCATCTCGCCAAGATGCTGAAATCCGGCGCCAATCTCATCTTGCTCGACGAGCCGACCAACGATCTCGATGTCGAGACGCTGTCCTCGCTCGAAGCGGCGCTGGAGGACTTTCCCGGCTGCGCCGTCATCATCAGCCACGATCGCTTCTTCCTCGACCGCATCGCCACGCACATCCTGTCCTTCGAGGGCGATAGCCACGTGGAATGGTTCGAGGGCAATTTCGAGGATTACGAGGAAGACAAGAAGCGGCGGCTCGGCGAGGACGCCGTGCTGCCGAAGCGCATCAAATACAAGAAATTCGCCCGAGCTTGAGGGTGACGCCTGTTAAGGGCATGGCCTACTGGCTAATAAGCCAATTAGTAGTGGAGCGCGATGCCGCAGCCACCTCGATTGAGCGGCTGATGTTTGTGACCCAAACCAATCGTCGCGAAGCCGTCGAGTTAGCCAAGAGACTTGAATCGGCCGGCTGCGGATATTTTGTCGTCGGCCGGCGCGGACAGAAATCGCGATTCGAATGGAACTTCAGCCTTATTGATCTCGGGCAAGTTGCGGCTGGTGAAGCAACTGAGCTTTCGCAAGTTGCGGCAACTGCGGTTGATACCGATGACGACCAAGATGACGCGGAGCTGGTTGGCAGGCCTAAGGCTTCTGCGAGCCCGATTTTGACTATTCAGGATGCCAAAGAGGCGCTTGCGCGCTCCCTTCGGGTGCCGGTTTCCAGCATCGAGATCATCGTCCGGGCGTAGCCCCACGGGGCTAGTACTTGCATCGTTGGCGAAGAAGATATAAACATATCTTTATGTCGAGTTCTGCCGAAGACAAGGATGCCGGCCTGGGTCTGTCACGCGCCCACGCGCTTGCGGCTTTGCGGGGCGCCGGGGAGGCGACGCGCTTGCGCATCCTGGCGCTGCTGGCAGGCGGCGAGCTGAACGTCAAGGACCTGACCCAGATCCTAGGCCAGAGCCAGCCGCGTATCAGCCGGCATCTCAAGCTCATGGCCGAAGCCGGCCTCATCAGGCGCTTCCGCGAGGGCTCTTGGGTGTTCTTCCGGCTTGCCAACTCCGGCGCCGAAGCCGCGTTGGCGCAGGCCATCGTCTCGAGCCTCGACCAGACCGACCTCACCCTTGCCCGCGACCGCTCGCGCGCCATCGCCGTGCAGACGGCACGCGCCGAAGCGGCGCAAGCCTACTTCAAGGCGCATGCGAGCGAGTGGGACTCCATCCGCGCGCTGCACGTGGCGGAGAGAGACGTCGAAGCGGCGATGGCCGCGGCGCTGGGGGAGGGGCCGTTCCATCTCATGGTCGATCTCGGCACCGGAACGGGGCGTATCCTTGAGCTGTTTGCTCCCCGCGCCGATCGCGCGCTCGGCTTCGATCTCAACCACGCGATGCTGGCCTATGCGCGCATGAAGCTCGAGCGC
This sequence comes from uncultured Alphaproteobacteria bacterium, assembly GCA_963750975.1. Lineage (GTDB taxonomy): Bacteria > Pseudomonadota > Alphaproteobacteria > Rhizobiales > Methyloligellaceae > Methyloceanibacter. Next base: position 39,960 of record CAVVSX010000020.1, read on the forward strand.
GCGGGCTTAAGCCACGCGCAAGTCCGCCACGGCGATCTGCATAATGTGCCGTTGCCGGATGGCGCGGCGGATGCGGTGGTGCTGCATCAGGTGCTGCATTTCCTCGACGACCCGGCGGCCGCGGTCGGCGAGGCCGCGCGGCTGCTCGCCCCCGGCGGCAAGTTGCTCGTGGTCGACTTCGCCCCGCATCAGCTTGAGTTCCTGCGCGAGCAGTCGGCGCATCGGCGTCTCGGCTTCGCCAAGGATCAGCTCGGGCGCGTGTTCGAAGGCGCGGGGTTGAAGCTCGAGCGCTTCAGCGAGCTCGCGCCCAAGCCCGCGGGCGGCAAGCTGACGGTGTCGCTTTGGCTCGCGCAGAAGCCTGCGGCCTCGGGCCGGAAGAAGCGCGTCGGCGCTCAGGTGGAGGTCGCCGCATGATGCTTGCATCCTCCGAGCCCAGAAGCCGCATTCTCGGCCGCGGCGCCATCGACGTGTCGTTCGAATTCTTCCCGCCCAAGACGGCGGCGATGGAGGAGACGCTGTGGCGCTCGATCCGGCGGCTTGAGCCGTTGCGCCCCAAATATGTCTCGGTCACCTATGGCGCGGGTGGCTCGACCCGCGAACGCACCCACGCCACGGTCGCGCGCATCCTGAGCGAGACCACCCTGAAGCCGGCGGCGCATCTGACGTGCGTTTCGGCGACCAAGGGCGAGGTCGATGAGATCATCCGCGACTATTGGGACCTTGGCGTGCGCCATATCGTGGCGTTGCGCGGTGATCCGCCCGATGGCGCCGGCACGCGCTACGAGCCGACCCGGGGCGGCTATATCAACGCCGCCGATCTGGTCAAAGGTATCAAGAACATTGCGCCCTTCGAGATCTCGGTTGCCTGCTATCCCGAAAAGCACCCCGAGTCGCCGAGCGTCGAGGCCGATATCGACACGCTGAAAGCCAAGATCGATGCCGGTGCCTCGACCGCGATCAGCCAGTTCTTTTTCGATAACGAGGTGTTCTTCCGCTATCTCGACCGCGTCCGCGCGGCCGGCATCACCGTTCCCATCGTGCCGGGCATCATCCCGATCCACAATTTCAAGCAGGTTTCGAGCTTCGCCACCAAGTCCGGCGCAAGCATGCCCGACTGGCTCGGTCACCGTTTCGAAGGCCTCGACGACGATCAGGAGACGCGCCATTTGGTCGCTGCCGCCGTCGCTGCCGAGCAAGTGCTCGGGCTTGTCGATCAGGGCATTACCGAGTTTCACTTCTACACGCTGAACCGCGCCGACCTCGTTTACGCCATCTGCCATCTGCTTGGCTTGCGCCCGGCGAAGGCGTTCGTCGCAGCAAAGGCCGCATCATGACCCGTGAAGAGCGCATTGCCGCGCTGAAGCGCGAAGCCAAGCAGCGCATCCTGATCCTGGACGGCGCCATGGGCACCATGATCCAGCGCTACAAGCTGGACGAGGCCGGCTATCGCGGCACGCGCTTCAAGAAGCACCCGCGCGATCTCAAGGGTAACAACGATCTCCTGGTGCTCACCCAGCCCAAGATCATCAGCGAGATTCACAACGCCTATCTGGAGGCCGGCGCCGACATCATCGAGACCAACACCTTCAACGCCCAGGCCATCAGCCAGGCGGATTACGGGCTGGAGGACGTTGCTTACGAGATGAATGTGGCGGCGGCGAAAATCGCGCGCGAGGCGGCCGACGCGTGGACCAAGAAGACGCCCGACAAGCCGCGCTTCGTCGCCGGCGCCATCGGCCCCACCAACCGCACCGCCTCGATCTCGCCCGATGTGAACAATCCCGGCTTCCGCAATGTCAGCTTCGATGCACTGGTCGACGCCTATATCACGCAGACGCGAGGCCTGATCGAAGGCGGCGCCGATACCATCCTGATCGAGACGGTGTTCGATACGTTGAACGCCAAGGCCGCGGGTTTCGCGGTGGAGCAGGTGTTCGAGCAGCTTGGCGGCGAACTACCCATCATGATCTCCGGCACCATCACCGATCTCTCAGGCCGCAATCTCTCGGGCCAGACCCCTGAAGCTTTCTGGTATTCAATGCAGCATCTGAAGCCGTTCTCTATCGGCCTCAATTGCGCCTTCGGCGCCGAGCAGCTCAGGCCTTCGGTCGACGAGCTGGCGCATGTGGCCGACACGCTGGTCAGCGTCTATCCCAATGCCGGTCTTCCCAACGAGATGGGCGAGTATGACGAGAGCCCCGAGTTCATGGCGAAGTTGCTGGAGACCTGGGCGAAAGACGGTCTCCTCAATATTGTCGGCGGCTGCTGTGGCACGACGCCCGACCATATCCACGCCATTGCTGCGGCCGTTTCGAAATATCCGCCGCGCAAAGTGCCGGAAGTTGCCCCCAAGCTCCGCCTCTCGGGCCTCGAACCCTTCGTGCATGGGTAGATCAACGACGTGACCAACGCCGCACAGAATTTCGTCATGGTGGGCGAGCGGACCAACGTTACCGGCTCCGCGCGCTTCCGCAAGCTGATCGAGGCGAACGACTACGCCGCCGCGCTCGAAGTCGCGCGCCAGCAGGTCGAGAATGGCGCCAACATGCTCGACGTCAACATGGACGAGGGCATGCTCAACTCGGAAAAGGCGATGGCCACCTTCCTCAACCTGGTCGCGGCCGAACCGGACATCTCCCGCGTCCCCTTGATGATCGATTCATCGAAATGGACGGTGATCGAGACCGGGTTGAAATGCGTGCAGGGGAAGGCGGTGGTGAATTCCATCAGCTTGAAGGAAGGCGAGGGGCCCTTCCTCGAGCATGCGCGCAAAGTGCGGCGCTACGGCGCGGCCGTGGTGGTGATGGCCTTCGACGAGAAGGGCCAGGCCGAGACGGCGGAGCGCAAATTCGACATCTGCAAGCGCGCTTACGATCTCCTCACCGAGAAGGTCGGCTTCCCACCCGAAGACATCATCTTCGATCCGAACATCTTTGCCGTCGCCACCGGCATCGAGGAGCATAACGATTACGCGCGCGCTTATATCGAGGCGACGCGCCGCATCAAGGCCGAGCTGCCCTACGTGCATGTGTCGGGCGGCGTCTCGAATCTCTCATTCGCCTTTCGCGGCAATGAGCGGGTGCGCGAGGCGATGCATTCGGTGTTCCTGTATCACGCCATCCAAGCCGGCATGGACATGGGCATCGTCAATGCCGGCCAGCTGGCGCTGTACGACGACATCGATCTCGAGCTGCGCACCCTCGTCGAGGACGTGATCCTCAATCGCCGCGCCGACGCCACCGACCGCCTGCTCGAAGCGGCCGAGCGTTACAAAGGCGGCGAGGCAAAGCAGCGCGAGGTCGATCTGTCTTGGCGGGAGAAGCCGGTCGACGAGCGCCTGACTCACGCCCTCGTCCACGGCATCGCCACCTATATCGATGCGGACACGGAGGAGGCCCGCGCCAAGGCCACGCGGCCGCTGCATGTCATTGAGGGCCCTCTGATGGCCGGCATGAACGTGGTCGGCGATCTGTTCGGCGCGGGCAAGATGTTCCTTCCGCAAGTGGTGAAGTCGGCGCGGGTGATGAAGCAGGCCGTGGCTTACCTGATGCCCTTCATGGAGAAGGAGAAGGAGGAGCTGGGGCTCGCCCAAGGTGAGCCCGCCGGCAAGATCCTGCTCGCCACCGTCAAAGGCGACGTGCACGACATCGGCAAGAACATCGTCGGCGTCGTGCTCCAATGCAACAATTACCAAGTGACCGATCTCGGCGTGATGGTGCCGGCGCAGAAGATCCTCGACACGGCGCGGGAGCTAAAGGTCGACATCATCGGACTCTCTGGCCTGATCACCCCGTCGCTCGACGAGATGTGCCATGTCGCGGCCGAGATGGAGCGCGAGGGCTTCGACCTGCCGCTCTTGATCGGCGGCGCGACCACGAGCAGGGTGCACACCGCCGTCAAGATCAGCCCGAACTATCGCCGCAGCCAGGCGATCTATGTGACCGACGCCTCGCGCGCGGTTGGCGTGGTATCGGGCCTGATGTCGCCGGAGGAGCGGCCTAAGGCGATCGCCAAGGTGCGCGAGGAATATCGCAACATGGCGGAATCCTACGCGCGGGGTCAGGCCGAGAAGTCGCGTACTTCGATCACCGATGCGCGCGCCAATAAGTTGAAGCTGGACTGGGCCGGCTACACCCCGCCGAAGCCGAGCTTCCTCGGCACGCGCAGCTTCAAGGGCTACGATCTCGCCGAGCTTGCCCGCTATATCGACTGGACACCGTTCTTCCAAGCCTGGGAGCTGAAGGGAACGTTCCCTCGCATCCTCAAGGAGGACAAATATGGCGAGGCGGCGCGCCATCTCTACGACGACGCCCAAGCCATGCTCAAGCAGCTCATCGCCGAGAAATGGCTTGCCGCCAACGCGGTGGTCGGCTTCTGGCCGGCCAACAGCATTGGCGACGACATCGAGCTTTACACCGATGACACCCGCAAGAAGCGTCTCGCCACGCTGCACACGCTGCGCCAGCAGATGGCGCGCGACGGCAAGCGCGCCAATCTCGCGCTGGCGGATTTCGTCGCGCCCAAGGACACTGGCGTTGCCGATTATGTTGGCGGCTTCGCCGTGACCGCCGGCATCGGCGAGGAGGATGTGGCGCGGCGATTCGAGCGCGCCAATGACGATTACTCCAAGATCATGGTCAAGGCTCTCGCCGACCGTCTGGCCGAAGCCTTCGCCGAAGCCTTGCATGAGATGGTGCGCAAAGAGCTATGGGCCTACGCCCCGCAAGAGAAGCTGAGCAACGAGCAGCTGATTGCCGAGAACTATGCCGGGATCAGGCCGGCGCCCGGTTATCCCGCCCAGCCCGACCACACCGAGAAGGGCACGTTGTTCCGCCTGCTCGATGCCGAGAAGGCGACCGGGCTCAAGCTCACCGAGAGCTATGCCATGTGGCCGGCCGCCGCCGTCTCGGGATTCTATTTCTCGCATCCCGAGGCGGCTTATTTCGGCGTGGGCAAGATCGGCCGCGACCAGGTCGCCGACTATGCCGCCCGTAAAGGCTGGAGCCTTGAGGAGGCCGAGCGCTGGCTTGCGCCAAGCCTCAACTACGACCCTAAGCGCATGGCCGAGGCCGCAGCCTAAATCGGCAATAGCTGTCGAAGAAACGTTAGATCATCCCCAGGATGATAGCGGCGAGAAAGCTGAACGATACGATCGCCAAAATGGCGGTAATCGAGGCTGTGAGTTCCATCGGAAGCTCCTTTCCGATCGAAGAGGTCCCCGCTACCGGGCTCGTCATTGTAAGAGGCCTCTCGGTCTTCGCCAATCCCTGCTTGTTGCACCGCACAATGGCTGATGCAGCCCCGTAGGCGCTAGAAACGCGCTCACACTGGATTTGTTTCCCAGTGGAGACGACATTGTTCCGAGGCCAGAAACAGTTGCAACGAGAGTTGGCAGCGGTGGTAAACAAGCAAGCGGGGCGGGCCGGGCATTTTCGGGCAGCCCGCTAACCATAGGCGAGGCGGCGCAAGTTTCGGCCGCCACGGCGACATAATCCGGGCGCTGTTGCGGGCTATCCAGCGCCGCGTTTGGGGAAAGATCTCCCGCTTCGGTAAGGTCCGCCGCTAGTCGAGAGGGATGCGCGATGAGGATCGTCAAGACTTTGGGGCTTTGCACTCTGGCTATGCTGTTCGCGCTTCCGGCACAGGCGCTCACGATTTCGAACGTCGACCCGAAGCCGCACACGATCAAGGTCAAGTCCGGCAGCGACAGCACCGAGTTGACCGTCGCACCGGCGCAGGCGGTCGAGCCGACCTGCCAATCGGGCTGCACCATCGAGCTCGAGAACGGCGACATCTATGAGATGAAGGGTGGCGAGGAGGCTTCGATCGAAAGCGGCGCCCTCTTTGTCGATTCCGTGCCGGCGGGCGAATAAGCCACCGCGGGCTCAATAGGCGTCGCCGCTCAGAGCGGGAATTTCCGCAACAGGATTTCCGTATAGCCGTCGCCGACAAGGCCGGGCAGCGCCGCTGCCTGCGTGAAGCCGTGCCGCTGATAGAAGCGCAAGGCGCGCTCGTTGAAGCCTGAGGCGCAGACCCAGAGATTGCGCGCTTCGGCCCGTAACGCCTCGCGCTCGAACCAGTCCAGAATTTCCGCACCGATCCCCTGGTTCTGGAAGGGGGGCAGGAGCGCAAGCAGTTCCAGGTAGGGACCCTTGAGCCAGGGCTGCCTGATCGACACCGCTCCGGCGAGGTCGCCGCCGGCCTCGACGCGGTATCGGTAGGCGCCGTCGGCCGAGGACGCGAGGAAGCGCGTCAGGGCGTCTGCCGGATAACTCATCGTCGACCAGGGCGGTATTGCCGCGATCGCCCGAGCGAGGCCTTGGCAGCAAGCCGGATCGAGCGGGCCGAGACTCGCGCGCTGAAGGTCAATTCTGTGAGCCGAAAAAGGTGAAGACATCGGAGCCCTTCCGGCGACGCGTGCGTGCAAGGCGGGGCCCCGCTCCCGGCTGGTTGAGGTAGCACGTGGCCGCGATCACGGGCTTTCCCGCGGCGAGCAACTCGCTCACCGTAACGAAGCCATAGCCCTCTTCTTTGAGCTTCGGAATGGCAATCGCCAGGGCATCGGCAGTATGCCAGCCGCGGCCGTTCGCATGCGCGACGATAATGGCTCCGGGGTGAACCTTGCCAAGGATCGTCTCGGCGATCGCCTTGGCCGAGCGATGCGGATCCGGGTCACCGGTGACCAAATCCCACTGAATGGCGTAGAGGCCCTGATCTGCCGCCGCGGCGAGCGCCTCCGCGTCGCAAGTTCCATAGGGAAATCGCAACAGGCTCATGCGCTCTGGGCCTGGCGGGTCGCCTGCTGCCGGGTTAGCGCATTGTCTTGCCGTCAGGGCCTTGCGTGCGCGGCTGTAAGTTGCTTCGGTGAGCGCGATCTCGTCCTTCAGCGCCGCGCCGTTGAGCTTCGCCAGGTCGAGATGGCGCAAACCATGGCTGCCGATCTCGAAATTCGGATCGGCCAGCAATTGGGCCGTGCGCTCGGGATGGGTTTCCATCCATTTGCCGCCGGCGAAGAAGGTCGCCTTCACGTTCTCCCTGCGCAGAAGATCGACGATCCGTCCGTCGTAACCGGCGACGCTCCCGTCGGTCTCGCAAAGATCGAAGGTGAGCGCGATCAATTTCACCCCGGGGGGCAGCCCGACCCCTCTGATCGAGCCCCGCATGGCCTCGGGAACCGGCGAGGCGGCGGGAAGCGGTTCTTGCCGCAGTGCCGGGAGGTCGAGCTTGGCGTGATTGTGCTGCGGTTTGAGCTCGCTGGCGGTGCCGGCAAGCGCCTGCGGGGTGAAGCAGCGGTCGAGCAAGGTCCCGTCCTCGGCAACAGTCGCCGGAGCTAAACCGCCCAGCACGCCCCAGAAAAGCGCAACACCGAGACCGCGATACATTGGCTCTGGACCCGCCCCGTCTTTTGGCGCGCATGGAGCGCGCGCAGGCCTTGGGGATCAATCGTTCAAGAGGTCGTGGCGCGCGCGCGGCTAGGGCAGATGGTCGCTGGGCGCCTCTAGCGGCGCGGCTTGCGAGACCATGGGACAGTCCAACGTCTTCTCCAGCGCCTCGACGAGATCCTCCTCGGAATTGGCTTTGGTATAAAGACCGTGGTTTTCGTCGGCGAGGCACATCAGATCGCCCACGGGATCTCCGCCAGTCCAGGAGTAGCCTTCATAGCGAAAGGCAATGACGTGGACCGTCAGCTGGTCGCCAAGCAGATGCAGCTGCTTGCCCAGCGTGCAGGGCGATCTCCCGCAGGTTTCCTCGCCATCGGTCACCACCACGATCACGCCCGGCTTGGCGCGATAGTTGAGCACCTCCGCCGCCTGTTCGACCGCCGAGGTAAGTGGCGTCTTACCAGCCGGCACGAGCCCGTTCACCGCGTTCATGATTATGGCGGCAGCATCAGGCGTCGGCTTGAGTTCGAGTTTGACGTTGCACTGATTGTACGGGCCCGGGCCGTAGGTGATGAGGCCGACGCGCCGATTCTTGGTGGCCGTCGGCAGGACTTGGGCGAGCGCGGAGCGTACCTCATCGATGCGCGCTCTCGAATTGGGGATGCCGAGGGTTTGGTTGCCTGACATCGAGCCCGAGGCGTCGAACACGATCATGGCGTCTTCGGTGCAGGGCGACGGCTTTTTTTCCTCGGCGCCGGCGCCAGACAAATTGCAAGTCAGCACGGCCGTCAACGCTATGAGTCCAAGTCGAAAATTTCTCTCCGTGGCAAGCCGGCCGGCGACTAGTCCCGCAATCATTGCTCAATCTCCCGAAATGCTTGCCGACTTTAGCGCAAGAATTCGGGCAGCGAAGTGCTTTCCTGCCGCATCCTGGTCGTTTTGCCACGGGAGGTTAAGGCTGGCCCGCTTAACCTTTGCCTTTGGTGCGGGTCTGGCCGGGCGCGGCGTGGCGCTCGAGGAAATCGATCATTTGGCTCGCCACATCGACCCCGGTCGCCTTTTCCAGGCCCTCGATGCCCGGGGAGGAATTAACCTCGAGCACCAGGGGTCCGGTTTTTGAGCGCAGCATGTCGACGCCGCAGACGTTGAGCCCGAGGGTGCGCGCTGCCCGGACCGCCGCGCTTCGCTCTTGCGGCGTAATGCGCACCATCTCGCCCGCGCCGCCGCGATGCAGGTTCGAGCGGAATTCGCCGGGCGGCCCCGAGCGCTTCATCGCCGCCACGACTTTCTCGCCGATGACGAGCGCCCTGATGTCGGTGGCGTCGGCCTCCTTGATGAATTGTTGCACGAGGATGTT
>CAVVSX010000021.1:0-120557 GCA_963750975.1 uncultured Alphaproteobacteria bacterium
GCGGCGTGATGATGTCGCTTGGCCCGCATAGCTCGGAGAGCGCGAGCTCGATACTCGTGCCCGCGGTCTTCTTGGTCTTGAGGAAGATGAACTTGTGCTCGTGCGAAACGATCATGCCAGGCCCTAGCTTTTCACCTTGGCCAGCCACAAAGCCAGGTCCTCGAGGATCGCGCCAAAATGGATCTCGGGAATTTGCAGCGCCTCGGCGATGTCCTTCAGCTTCTTGCGCTCTTCCCCGGCGATCCGCTCGTCGGCAAGCAGCACCAGATAGGCGGCGCGGATCATCTCTTCCTTGGTGTTTTGATCGAGGACCTTGGAGGCCGCCGCGAATTCGGCGATCAGGTCGCCCTTGGCCCCCTCGGCGGCTCGTGCCACCTCATCGGCGGTGAGCGTACGGCCTGACTGGTCCCGATAGATTTGCTGGATGAGGCCGGTCTCGCGCTCATCGATCTGGCCGTCCGATCCCGCAACCGCCACCATGGCCTTGAGGATCCAGTCGGCACCATCAGTCTCCGGCTTGTCCACGTCGTGCTCCTCGCGCTTTCCCGCTCATTAGCGGGCGATTGTGCTGGCCTCGGGCGGGTTTGCCAAGTCATGCCGGCAACGAGTCTTACCAGAAAGGAAGCTTTGAACCGTCCCGCAAGGGTGCGCTATGACGCGGGGCCACTTCGCTTCGCCCAAGGGTCGGGATGACAGAACCGCCGCTCAAGGTCATTTTTCTCGCCGATACGCGGCCCGGGCATTACCACCTCGCACAAGGGGTGATCGCGGCGCTTGCACGGCTGCGACCCGTGGCGGTCACGCGGATCGAGGTCAAGCGGAAATGGATCGTGCCGACGCGATGGCTCCGCCGCCGCATCACCGCCAAGAGCTTCTTCCCGCCGCGCATGTTGCGCATGGCCTATCGCATCGACGCCTATGCTTTGCCCAAGGCCGATCTCGTGGTCTCGGCCGGCGGCGAGACGCATATGCCGAATATCTGCGTCTCGCGCTTTCTCGACATTCCCAGCATCTTTTGCGGCTCTCTGATGCGCGGGCTCGGCCCTGACAATTTCAGCCTGATCATCTCCTCCTACGACCGGGACGCGGCGAACGACCGCTATCTCGTGGCGTTGAAACCGTCGTCGATCGATCCGGATGGGCTCGGGCGTCCCGCGTCAGTGCCGCGCTACGGGCCTGACTTGCATCCTCGCCTGGCGGGCCTGCTGGTCGGCGGCAATGCCGGTCCGTTTCGTTATCGGCGGAAAGAGTGGGATCGGCTGCTCGCCTTTATCGCCGAGATCTCCAAGGCGTGGGGCACGCGCTGGCTGGTCTCTACCTCGCGCCGCACGCCCGACTACGTGGCCGACAAGATCGCCGCCCTCGCCAAGAATGCAAGCGTCGTCGACCGCTTCATCGATTACCGCGTCCAAGGGCCGGGCACTCTGCCCGAAGTGTTCGGCAAGGCGGAGGTGATCCTTTGCACCGAGGATTCAAGCACGATGATCTCGGAAGCCGTCTCCGCGCGGCTGCCCGTGGTCGGCGTAGCTCCTCGCGCCCACCGCTTCACCGATGAGGAGCGAAGCTATCGCGATTTCCTCATGCAAAACGGCTGGTGTCGCGTCCTGGCGATTGCCGAGCTTACGCCCGATGCTTTCGCCCACGCGCTGTCCGAGATCGAGCCCATCAAGGAAAATCCTCTCGATGCGCTTGCCGCGAAGCTCAAACAGCGCCTGCCGCAATTGTTCCGCGATAGCGATTGAGTCTCACGCGCCTATTGGGCTAGAAGCTGGCGCTACGCCTTTCCGAAAATCCCAGGAGCACCGGCACGTCAATGGCCAGCCCGCAATATGTTTATGTCATGAACAAGCTGTCCAAGACCTATCCGGGCGGCAAGCAGGTCTTGAAGGACGTGACGCTCGCCTTTCTGCCCGGCGCCAAGATCGGCGTGGTGGGCGTCAACGGCGCGGGCAAATCGACGCTGCTGCGCATCATGGCCGGTCAGGAGACCGAGTTCGTCGGCGAAGCCTGGGCGGCCGACGGCGTCAGCGTGGGCTATTTGCCGCAGGAGCCGATCCTCGACGAGGCCAAGGATGTGACCGGCAACGTCATGGAAGGCGTGGCCGAGAAGAAGGCGAAGCTCGACCGCTACAACGAGCTGGCCGTGAATTATTCCGACGAAACCGCCGACGAGATGGCGCAGCTGCAAGACGAGATCGACGCGCAAGGCCTGTGGGACCTTGACGCGCAGGTCGAGCAGGCCATGGATGCGCTGCGCTGCCCGCCGGGCGACGCCGACGTGAAGAAGCTCTCCGGCGGCGAGAAGCGCCGCGTCGCGTTGTGCAAGCTACTGCTGGCGAAGCCGGACATTCTTCTGCTCGACGAGCCCACAAACCATCTCGATGCCGAGAGCGTGGCCTGGCTCGAACATCATTTGCGCGACTATCCCGGCACCGTGATCATGGTCACCCATGACCGCTATTTCCTCGAGGACATCACCGAATGGACCCTCGAGCTCGATCGGGGGCAGGGCATCCCTTACAAGGGCAGCTATTCGTCTTGGCTGGAGCAGAAGCAGAAGCGGGCTGAGGTCGAGGGCAAGCAGGACGAGGCGCGCGAGCGGACACTGACCCGCGAGCTCGATTGGATCAGGGCAAGCCCCAAGGCCCGCCAGGCAAAATCCAAGGCGCGCATCCGCGCCTATGACGAGATGCTGGCCGAAGCCGGCAAGGACAAGACCGGCAAGGCGCAGATCACCATCCCGCCGGGCCCACGGCTCGGCGATGTGGTGATCGAGGCCGATCATCTGGCGAAGGGCTTCGGCGAGACCCTGCTGATAGACGATCTCTCCTTCAAGCTGCCGCCGGGCGGCATCGTCGGCGTGATCGGCCCTAACGGCGCCGGCAAGACCACTCTGTTTCGCATGATCGTCGGCCAGGACAAGCCGGACGACGGCACCATCCGCATCGGCGATACGGTGAAGTTCGGCTATGTCGATCAGTCGCGCGACGCGCTCGACGGCAAGAAGACCGTGTTCGAGGAAATCTCCGGCGGCAATGACACGATCAAGCTGGGCACGCGCGAGGTGCCCTCACGCGCCTATGTCGGCTGGTTCAATTTCAAGGGCGCCGACCAGCAGAAGAAGGTCGGCCAGCTCTCGGGCGGCGAGCGGAACCGCGTGCATCTCGCCAAGATGCTGAAATCCGGCGCCAACCTCATCCTCCTCGATGAGCCGACCAACGATCTCGACGTCGAGACGCTGTCCTCGCTCGAAGCGGCGCTGGAAGACTTTCCGGGTTGCGCCGTCATCATCAGCCACGATCGCTTCTTCCTCGATCGCATCGCCACCCACATTCTGTCCTTCGAGGGCGACAGCCACGTCGAATGGTTCGAGGGTAATTTCGAGGATTACGAGGAAGACAAGAAGCGCCGGCTGGGCGAGGACGCCGTGCTGCCGAAGCGCATCAAATACAAGAAATTCGCCCGAGCTTGAGCGGTCCGGCTTAGGCCCCCTTTGAGCCAGGTCTTGCATCCCGGCGGAAGAAGATATAAACATATCTTTATGTCGAGTGATGCCAAAGATGAGGACACCAGCCCGGGCCTGTCCCGCGCCAACGCGCTCGCGGCCTTGCGTGGCGCGGGCGAGGCGACGCGCTTGCGCATCCTGGCGCTGCTGGCCGGCGGCGAGCTGAACGTCAAGGACCTGACCCAGATCCTAGGCCAGAGCCAGCCGCGCATCAGCCGGCATCTCAAGCTCATGGCCGAAGCCGGCCTCATCAGGCGCTTCCGCGAGGGCTCTTGGGTGTTCTTCCGGCTTGCCGACTCCGGCGCCGAAGCCGCGTTGGCGCAGGCCATCGTCTCGAGCCTCGACCAGACCGACCTCACCCTCGCCCGCGACCGCTCGCGCGCTATCGCCGTGCAGACGGCACGCGCCGAAGCGGCGCAAGCCTACTTCAAGGCGCATGCGAGCGAGTGGGACTCCATCCGCGCGCTGCACGTGGCGGAGAGAGACGTCGAAGCGGCGATGGACGCGGCGCTGGGGGAGGGACCGTTCCATCTCATGGTCGATCTCGGCACCGGAACGGGGCGCATCCTTGAGCTGTTCGCCGCCCGCGCCGATCGTGCGCTCGGCTTCGATCTCAACCACGCGATGTTGGCCTATGCGCGCATGAAGCTCGAGCGCGCGGGCTTAAGCCACGCGCAAGTCCGCCACGGCGATCTGCATAATGTGCCGCTGCCGGATGGCGCGGCGGATGCGGTGGTGCTGCATCAGGTGCTGCATTTCCTCGACGACCCGGCGGCCGCGGTCGGCGAGGCCGCGCGGCTGCTCGCCCCCGGCGGCAAGTTGCTCGTGGTCGACTTCGCCCCGCATCAGCTTGAGTTCCTGCGCGAGCAGTCGGCGCATCGGCGTCTCGGCTTCGCCAAGGACCAGCTCGGGCGCGTGTTCGAAGGCGCGGGGTTGAAGCTCGAGCGCTTCAGCGAGCTCGCGCCCAAGCCCTCGGGCGGCAAGCTGACGGTGTCGCTTTGGCTCGCGCAGAAGCCTGCGGCCTCGGGCCGGAAGAAGCGCGTCGGCGCTCAGGTGGAGGTCGCCGCGTGATGCTTGCATCCTCCGAGCCCAGAAGCCGCATTCTCGGCCGCGGCGCCATCGACGTGTCGTTCGAATTCTTCCCGCCCAAGACGGCGGCGATGGAAGAGACGCTGTGGCGCTCGATCCGGCGGCTTGAACCGTTGCGCCCCAAATATGTCTCGGTCACCTATGGCGCGGGCGGCTCGACCCGCGAACGCACCCACGCCACGGTCGCGCGCATCCTGAGCGAGACCACCCTGAAGCCGGCGGCACATCTGACGTGCGTTTCGGCGACCAAGGGCGAGGTCGATGAGATCATCCGCGACTATTGGGACCTTGGCGTGCGCCACATCGTGGCGTTGCGCGGTGATCCGCCCGATGGCGCCGGCACGCGCTACGAGCCGACCCCGGGCGGCTATATCAACGCCGCCGATCTGGTCAAAGGCATCAAGAACATTGCGCCCTTCGAGATCTCGGTTGCCTGCTATCCCGAGAAGCACCCCGAGTCGCCGAGCGTCGAGGCCGATATCGACACGCTGAAAGCCAAGATCGATGCCGGTGCCTCGACCGCGATCAGCCAGTTCTTTTTCGATAACGAGGTGTTCTTCCGCTATCTCGACCGCGTCCGCGCGGCCGGCATCACCGTTCCCATCGTGCCGGGCATCATCCCGATCCACAATTTCAAGCAGGTTTCGAGCTTCGCCGCCAAGTCCGGCGCGAGCATGCCCGACTGGCTCGGTCACCGTTTCGAAGGCCTCGACGACGATCAGGAAACGCGCCATTTGGTCGCTGCCGCTGTCGCCGCCGAACAGGTGCTCGGACTGGTCGATCAGGGTATTACCGAGTTTCACTTCTACACGCTGAACCGCGCCGACCTCGTTTACGCCATCTGCCATCTGCTTGGCTTGCGCCCGGCGAAGGCGTTCGTCGCAGCAAAGGCCGCATCATGACCCGTGAAGAGCGCATTGCCGCGCTGAAGCGCGAAGCCAAGCAGCGCATTCTGATCCTGGACGGCGCCATGGGCACCATGATCCAGCGCTACAAGCTGGACGAGGCCGGCTATCGCGGCACGCGCTTCAAGAAGCACCCGCGCGATCTCAAGGGTAACAACGATCTCCTGGTGCTCACCCAGCCCAAGATCATCAGCGAGATTCACAACGCCTATCTGGAGGCCGGCGCCGATATCATCGAGACCAACACCTTCAACGCCCAGGCCATCAGCCAGGCGGATTACGGGCTGGAGGACGTTGCTTACGAGATGAATGTGGCGGCGGCGAAAATCGCCCGCGAGGCGGCCGACGCGTGGACCAAGAAGACGCCCGACAAGCCGCGCTTCGTCGCCGGCGCCATCGGCCCCACCAACCGCACCGCCTCCATCTCGCCCGATGTGAACAATCCCGGCTTCCGCAATGTCAGCTTCGATGCGCTGGTCGACGCCTACACCACGCAGACGCGCGGCCTGATCGAAGGCGGCGCCGACACCATCCTGATCGAGACGGTGTTCGATACGTTGAACGCCAAGGCCGCGGGTTACGCGGTGGAGCAGGTGTTCGAGCAGCTTGGCGGCGAACTGCCCATCATGATCTCCGGCACCATCACTGATCTCTCAGGCCGCAATCTCTCCGGCCAGACCCCTGAAGCTTTCTGGTATTCGATGCAGCATCTGAAGCCGTTCTCCATCGGCCTCAATTGCGCCTTCGGCGCCGAGCAGCTCAGGCCTTCGGTCGACGAGCTGGCGCATGTGGCCGACACGCTGGTCAGCGTTTATCCCAATGCCGGTCTCCCCAACGAGATGGGTGAGTATGACGAGAGCCCCGAGTTCATGGCGAAGTTGCTGGAGACCTGGGCGAAAGACGGCCTCATCAATATTGTCGGCGGCTGCTGCGGCACGACGCCCGACCATATCCGCGCCATTGCTGCGGCCGTTTCGAAATATCCGCCGCGCAAAGTGCCGGAAGTTGCCCACAAGCTCCGCCTCTCGGGCCTCGAACCCTTCGTGCATGGGTAGATCAACGACGTGACCAACGCCGCACAGAATTTCGTCATGGT
Source organism: uncultured Alphaproteobacteria bacterium (assembly GCA_963750975.1). Lineage (GTDB taxonomy): Bacteria > Pseudomonadota > Alphaproteobacteria > Rhizobiales > Methyloligellaceae > Methyloceanibacter. Next base: position 6,596 of record CAVVSX010000021.1, read on the forward strand.
GGGCGAGCGGACCAACGTTACCGGCTCCGCGCGCTTCCGCAAGCTGATCGAGGCGAACGACTACGCCGCCGCGCTCGAAGTCGCGCGCCAGCAGGTCGAGAATGGCGCCAACATGCTCGACGTCAACATGGACGAGGGCATGCTCAACTCGGAAAAGGCGATGGCCACCTTCCTCAATCTGGTCGCGGCCGAACCGGACATTTCCCGCGTCCCCCTGATGATCGATTCATCGAAATGGACTGTAATTGAGACCGGGTTGAAATGCGTGCAAGGCAAGGCGGTGGTGAATTCCATCAGCCTGAAGGAAGGCGAGGGGCCCTTCCTCGAGCATGCGCGCAAGGTGCGGCGCTACGGCGCTGCCGTCGTGGTGATGGCCTTCGACGAGAAGGGCCAGGCCGAGACGGCGGAACGCAAATTCGACATCTGCAAGCGCGCTTACGATCTCCTCACCGAGAAGGTCGGCTTCCCACCCGAAGACATCATCTTCGATCCGAACATCTTTGCCGTCGCCACCGGCATCGAGGAGCATAACGACTACGCGCGCGCCTATATCGACGCGACCCGCCGCATCAAAGCCGAGCTGCCCTATGTGCATGTTTCGGGCGGCGTCTCGAACCTCTCATTCGCTTTTCGCGGCAATGAGCGGGTGCGCGAGGCGATGCACTCGGTGTTTCTGTATCACGCCATCCAGGCCGGCATGGACATGGGCATCGTCAATGCCGGCCAGCTCGCGCTCTACGACGACATCGATCCCGAGCTGCGCACCCTGGTCGAGGACGTGATCCTCAATCGTCGCGCCGACGCCACCGACCGGCTGCTCGAAGCGGCCGAGCGTTACAAAGGCGGCGAGGCAAAGCAGCGCGAGGTCGATCTGTCCTGGCGGGAGAAGCCGGTCGACGAGCGCCTGACTCACGCCCTCGTCCACGGCATCGCCACCTATATCGACGCGGACACCGAGGAGGCCCGCGCCAAGGCCACGCGGCCGCTGCATGTCATTGAGGGCCCTCTGATGGCCGGCATGAACGTGGTCGGCGATCTGTTCGGCGCGGGCAAGATGTTCCTGCCGCAAGTGGTGAAGTCGGCGCGGGTGATGAAGCAGGCCGTGGCTTACCTGATGCCCTTCATGGAGAAGGAGAAGGAGGAGCTTGGGCTCGCCCAAGGCGAGCCTGCCGGCAAGATCCTGCTCGCCACCGTCAAAGGCGACGTGCACGACATCGGCAAGAACATCGTCGGCGTCGTGCTCCAATGCAACAATTACCAAGTGACCGATCTCGGCGTGATGGTGCCGGCGCAGAAGATCCTCGACACGGCGCGGGAGCTAAAGGTCGACATCATCGGGCTCTCGGGCCTGATCACGCCGTCGCTCGACGAGATGTGCCATGTCGCGGCCGAGATGGAGCGCGAGGGCTTCGACCTGCCGCTCTTGATCGGCGGCGCGACCACGAGCCGGGTGCACACCGCCGTCAAGATCAGCCCGAACTATCGCCGCAGCCAGGCGATCTATGTGACCGACGCCTCGCGCGCGGTTGGCGTGGTATCGGGCCTGATGTCGCCGGAGGAGCGGCCTAAGGCGATCGCCAAGGTGCGCGAGGAATATCGCAACATGGCGGAATCCTACGCGCGGGGTCAGGCCGAGAAGTCGCGTACTTCGATCACCGATGCGCGCGCCAATAGGTTGAAGCTGGACTGGGCCGGCTACACCCCGCCGAAGCCGAGCTTCCTCGGCACGCGCAGCTTCAAGAGCTACGATCTCGCCGAGCTTGCCCGCTATATCGACTGGACGCCGTTCTTCCATGCCTGGGAGCTGAAGGGCACGTTCCCTCGCATCCTCAAGGACGACAAATATGGCGAGGCGGCGCGCCATCTCTACGACGACGCCCAAGCCATGCTGAAGCAGCTCATCGCCGAGAAATGGCTTGCCGCCAACGCGGTGGTCGGCTTCTGGCCGGCCAACAGCATTGGCGACGACATCGAGCTTTACACCGATGACACCCGCAAGAAGCGTCTCGCCACGCTGCACACGCTGCGCCAGCAGATGGCGCGCGACGGCAAGCGCGCCAATCTCGCGCTGGCCGATTTCGTCGCGCCCAAGGACACTGGCGTTGCCGATTATGTTGGCGGCTTCGCCGTGACCGCCGGCATCGGCGAGGAGGATGTGGCGCGGCGATTCGAGCGCGCCAATGACGATTACTCCAAGATCATGGTCAAGGCTCTCGCCGACCGTCTGGCCGAAGCCTTCGCCGAAGCCTTGCATGAGAAGGTGCGCAAGGAGCTATGGGCCTACGCCCCGCAAGAGAAGCTGAGCAACGAGCAGCTGATTGCCGAGAACTATGCCGGGATCAGGCCGGCGCCCGGCTATCCCGCCCAGCCCGACCACACCGAGAAGGGCACGTTGTTCCGCCTGCTCGATGCCGAGAAGGCGACCGGGCTCAAGCTCACCGAGAGCTATGCCATGTGGCCGGCCGCCGCCGTCTCGGGATTTTATTTCTCGCATCCCGAGGCGGCTTATTTCGGCGTGGGCAAGATCGGCCGCGACCAGGTCGCCGACTATGCCGCCCGTAAAGGCTGGAGCCTTGAGGAGGCCGAGCGCTGGCTTGCGCCAAGCCTCAACTACGACCCTAAGCGCATGGCCGAGGCCGCGGCCTAAACCGGCAATAGCTGTCGAAGAAACGTTAGATCATCCCCAGGATGATAGCGGCGAGAAAGCTGAACGATACGATCGCCAAAATGGCGGTAATCGAGGCTGTGAGTTCCATCGGAAGCTCCTTTCCGATCGAAGAGGTCTCCGCTACCGGGCTCGTCATTGTAAGAGGCCTCTCGGTCTTCGCCAATCCCTGCTTGTTGCACCGCACAATGGCTGATGCAGCCCCGTAGGCGCTAGAAACGCGCCCGCACTGGATTTGTTTCCCAGTGGAGACGACATTGTTCCGAGGCCCGAAACAGTTGCAACGAGCGTTGGCAGCGGTGGTAAACAAGCAAGCGGGGCGGGCCGGGCATTTTCGGGCAGCCCGCTAACCATAGGCGAGGCGGCGCAAGTTTTGGCCGCCACGGCGACATAATCCGGGCGCTGTTGCGGGCTATCCAGCGCCGCGTTTGGGGAAAGATCTCCCGCTTCGGTAAGGTCCGCCGCTAGTCGAGAGGGATGCGCGATGAGGATCGTCAAGACTTTGGGGCTTTGCACTCTGGCTATGCTGTTCGCGCTTCCGGCACAGGCGCTCACGATTTCGAACGTCGACCCGAAGCCGCACACGATCAAGGTCAAGTCCGGCAGCGACAGCACCGAGCTGACCGTCGCACCGGCGCAGGCGGTCGAGCCGACCTGCCAATCGGGCTGCACCATCGAGCTCGAGAACGGCGACATCTATGAGATGAAGGGTGGCGAGGAGGCTTCGATCGAAAGCGGCGCTCTCTTTGTCAATTCCGTGCCGGCGGGCGAATAAGCCACCGCGGGCTCAATAGGCGTCGCCGCTCAGAGCGGGAATTTCCGCAACAGGATTTCCGTATAGCCGTCGCCGACAAGACCGGGCAGCGCCGCTGCCTGCGTGAAGCCGTGCCGCTGATAGAAGCGCAAGGCGCGCTCGTTGAAGCCTGAGGCGCAGACCCAGAGATTGCGCGCTTCGGCCCGTAACGCCTCGCGCTCGAACCAGTCCAGAATTTCCGCGCCGATCCCCTGGTTCTGGAAGGGGGGCAGGAGCGCAAGCAGTTCCAGGTAGGGACCCTTGAGCCAGGGCTGCCGGATCGACACCGCTCCGGCGAGCTCGCCGCCGGCCTCGACGCGGTATCGGTAGGCGCCGTCGGCCGAGGACGCGAGGAAGCGCGCCAGGGCGTCTGCCGGATAACTCATCGTCGACCAGGGCGGTATTGCCGCGATCGCCCGAGCGAGGCCTTGGCAGCAAGCCGGATCGAGCGGGCCGAGACTCGCGCGCTGAAGATCAATTCTGTGAGCCGAAAAAGGTGAAGACATCGTGAGCTCTTCCGGCGACGCGTGCGTGCAAGGCGGGGCCCCGCTCCCGGCTGGTTGAGGTAGCACGTGGCCGCGATCACGGGCTTTCCCGCGGCGAGCAACTCGCTCACCGTAACGAAGCCATAGCCCTCTTCTTTGAGCTTCGGAATGGCAATCGCCAGGGCATCGGCAGTATGCCAGCCGCGGCCGTTCGCATGCGCGACGATAATGGCGCCGGGGTGAACCTTGCCAAGGATCGTCTCGGCGATCGCCTTGGCCGAGCGATGCGGATCCGGGTCACCGGTGACCAAATCCCACTGAATGGCGTAGAGGCCCTGATCTGCCGCCGCGGCGAGCGCCTCCGCGTCGCAAGTTCCATAGGGAAATCGCAACAGGCTCATGCGCTCTGGGCCTGGCGGGTCGCCTGCTGCCGGGTTAGCGCATTGTCTCGCCGTCAGGGCCTTGCGTGCGCGGCTGTAAGTCGCTTCGGTGAGCGCGATCTCGTCCTTCAGCGCCTCGCCGTTGAGCTTCGCCAGGTCGAGATGGCGCAAACCATGGCTGCCGATCTCGAAATTCGGATCGGCCAGCAATTGGGCCGTGCGCTCGGGATGGGTTTCCATCCATTTGCCGCCGGCGAAGAAGGTCGCCTTCACGTTCTCCCTGCGCAGAAGATCGACGATCCGTCCGTCATAACCGGCGACGCTCCCGTCGGTCTCGCAAAGATCGAAGGTGAGCGCGATCAATTTCACCCCGGGGGGCAGCTCGACCCCTCTGATCGAGCCCCGCATGGCCTCGGGAACCGGCGAGGCGGCGGGAAGCGGTTCTTGCCGCAGTGCCGGGAGGTCGAGCTTGGCGTGATTGTGCTGCGGTTTGAGCTCGCTGGCGGTGCCGGCAAGCGCCTGCGGGGTGAAGCAGCGGTCGAGCAAGGTCCCGTCCTCGGCAACAGCCGCCGGCGCTAAACCGCCCAGCACGCCCCAGAAAAGCGCAACACCGAGACCGCGATACATTGGCTCTGAACCCGCCCCGTCTTTTGGCGCGCATGGAGCGCGCGCAGGCCTTGGGGGTCAATCGTTCAAGAGGTCGTGGCGCGCGCGCGGCTAGGGCAGATGGTCGCTGGGCGCCTCTAGCGGCGCGGCTTGCGAGACCATGGGACAGTCCAACGTCTTCTCCAGCGCCTCGACGAGATCCTCCTCGGAATTGGCTTTGGTATAAAGACCGTGGTTTTCGTCGGCGAGGCACATCAGATCGCCCACGGGATCTCCGCCAGTCCAGGAGTAGCCTTCATAGCGAAAGGCAATGACGTGGACCGTCAGCTGGTCGCCAAGCAGATGCAGCTGCTTGCCCAGCGTGCAGGGCGATCTCCCGCAGGTTTCCTCGCCATCGGTCACCACCACGATCACGCCCGGCTTGGCGCGATAGTTGAGCACCTCCGCCGCCTGTTCGACCGCCGAGGTAAGCGGCGTCTTACCAGCCGGCACGAGCCCGTTCACCGCGTTCATGATTATGGCGGCAGCATCAGGCGTCGGCTTGAGGTCGAGTTTGACGTTGCACTGATTGTACGGGCCCGGGCCGTAGGTGATGAGGCCGACGCGCCAATTCTTGGTGGCCGTCGGCAGGACTTGGGCGAGCGCGGAGCGTACCTCATCGATGCGCGCTCTCGAATTGGGGATGCCGAGGGTTTGGTTGCCTGACATCGAGCCCGAGGCGTCGAACACGATCATGGCGTCTTCGGTGCAGGGCGACGGCTTTTTTTCCTCGGCGCCGGCGCCAGACAAATTGCAAGTCAGCACGGCCGTCAACGCTATGAGTCCAAGTCGAAAATTTCTCTCCGTGGCAAGCCGGCCGGCGACTAGTCCCGCAATCATTGCTCAATCTCCCGAAATGCTTGCCGACTTTAGCGCAAGAATTCGGGCAGCGAAGTGCTTTCCTGCCGCATCCTGGTCGTTTTGCCACGGGAGGTTAAGGCTGGCCCGCTTAACCTTTGCCTTTGGTGCGGGTCTGGCCGGGCGCGGCGTGGCGCTCGAGGAAATCGATCATTTGGCTCGCCACATCGACCCCGGTCGCCTTTTCCAGGCCCTCGATGCCCGGGGAGGAATTAACCTCGAGCACCAGGGGTCCGGTTTTTGAGCGCAGCATGTCGACGCCGCAGACATTGAGCCCGAGGGTGCGCGCTGCCCGGACCGCCGCGCTTCGCTCTTGCGGCGTAATGCGCACCATCTCGCCCGCGCCGCCGCGATGCAGGTTCGAGCGGAATTCGCCGGGCGGCCCCGAGCGCTTCATCGCCGCCACGACTTTCTCGCCGATGACGAGCGCCCTGATGTCGGTGGCGTCGGCCTCCTTGATGAATTGTTGCACGAGGATGTTGACGTTCACGCCCTGAAACGCCTCGATCACCGACTTGGCGGATTTGACCGTCTCGCCCAGCACGACGCCGATGCCTTGCGTGCCTTCGAGCAGCTTGATCACCACCGGCGCACCGCCCACGAGATCGATAATGTCTTCGGCCTGCTTCGGATCGTGGGTGAAGGCCGTGACCGGAAGCCCGATGCCGCGCCGCGCGAGCAGCTGGAGGCAGCGCAGCTTGTCGCGCGAGCGGCCGATCGCCACCAACTCGTTCAGCGGGTAAACGCCCATGACCTCGAACTGCCGCAACACCGCAAGTCCATAGAAGGTCACCGAGGCGCCGATACGCGGAATCACCGCGTTGAAATCCTCGAGCTGCCGTCGGCGGTAGTAGAGAGAAGGGCGTTGCGAGGTGATGTTGATAGACACGCGGAGCGTATTGATTACCTCGATCTCATGGCCGCGTTCGCGCGCCGCCTCGCAGATGCGGCGATGGCTGTAGAGATGCGGATTGCGTGCGAGCAACGCGATCTTCATGGAGGAACCCTGAGGTGTCGAAGGTGTAGGTTCTATCGCAGCAATCGGCCTGCCTTGAGCGGAATAAGCTTGCGCCGGCGGCGAAGCTTCGGCGCCCCTGTGCCGAGAAGATAAGAGCGGCCGGGCTCGATCAACGCGCGCCCTTCGAGCGCGGTGCGGCCGAGCAGCATGCGGAAGCCCATCTGGTCGCGATTGGTGAGGGCGAGCTCGATCGGCCAGCGCTCGTCGCCGAGCTTGAGCAGGGTCTTGATGATGTAGCGGCGCTCGACCCCGCCGCCCGAGTTACGCACCGTGCGCTCGTCGATGGCGCGCGCCTCGCAGGTCACCTTCTTCGCTTCGCTGCGCTGTATCGGATGCAACTCGAAGCGGACCCAGAGTGCGCCACCGCGTCGGAACGGCTCGATTTTGTAAGCGTGTAATGCGCTGGTCCGGGCCCCGGTATCGACCTTGGCCTTGATGTCGCCGACACGAAGATCGGGCAGCCCGACCCATTCGCGCCAGCCGATCTTGAACAACTCTTTCGGGGTGGGGCGTGCTTCCATGTGGGCGAGAAGATGGGCGCGGTCCGGACTCGGTTTTGCTTGATAGCACAGCGGGAACTCCCTGGCTTTGCTTCTATGCGGCTGGCGGCTCGACTATAGTGACCATGGTGAACGCCTTCGCGGGGGGGAATTGCGGCCATGGGCAAGAACCAGCACGTGGTGAGCCATGGCGAGCGTTGGGCGGTGAAGGCCGAAGGTGCGGCTGAGCCGATTGCCCTGTTCAAGACCCAGGACGAGGCGTGGGAGAAGGCGAAATCGATCGCGCGGAAGGAGCGGTCGGAGGCGCTGCTGCACGGCAAGAACGGCGAAATCCGCGCCCGCAATACCTATGGCCACGATCCCAGCCGCACTAGGGGATGACGGAAGCTTAAGGACTGAAAATCAGCGCCACATAGACGACGAACAAGAGCAGGTGCACGACGCCCTGCAACACGCTGGTGCGCCCGCCGCCGAAGGTGAAACCGCTGACGAATAGCGTCAGGATGAGCAGCACCGTCTCCACCGGGTCGAGACCGAGATGCACCTTGCAGCCGGTCACCAGCCCAATGATCAGCGCCGCCGGGATGGTGAGCCCGATGGTGGCGAGGGCCGAGCCGAGGCAGACGTTCACCGCGCGCTGGAGCTGATTGGCGAGCGCGGCATGGAAGGCGGTGAGCCCCTCCGGCGACAGCACGAGAATGGCAATCAAGACGCCGCCAAGCGCATCCGGGAAGTCGAGGTCCTCGATGCCGAAATCGACGATGATGGCGAGAAATTGCGCCAGCAGCACGATGGGCGTGAGCGTGAGAGCGAGCATCGCGACATGAGCGCCGAGCGAGCCGTTCGTGCGCTCGTTGCGCGCGTCACGGTAGCCATGCCCCTTGCCGACTGGCTCGGCGAAGAAGGAGCGATGCCTAACCGTCTGGATGATGACGAACACGACATAGAAGCACACGGTGATCGAGGCGAAGAGCAGCGCCTTGACGGGATCCTCGCTCGGGTCGGGCGCGGTCTTGGTGTAGTTCGGAATGATCAGCGCGAACACGGCGAGCGAAGCGATGACGACGAGAAAGGCACGCGCACCCGCGAGGTTATATTCCTGCTCCCAATAGCGCAGCGCGCCAAGCAACAGTGCCGCGCCGACCATGCCATTCAGCCCGATCATCAGCGTGGCAAACATCGCGTCGCGCGCCAGCGTGGGATTGGCCTCGCCATGCAGCATGATCGCCGCGAGCAGCGACACCTCGATCACCGTCATCGACAGCGTCAACACGAGCGTGCCGTAAGGCTCGCCGAGCCGCCCGGCGATCGCCGCGGCATGGCGTACCGCGCTGAAGGCGCAAACCATCATGGCGCCAAATAGCCACACGAACAGAAAAACGGTGAGCGGGATGTTGTGCAGGTCGGAGAACAGCGGCGGCCCGGAGAGATTAGCGAGCAGGACGCTCGCCCAACCCATGATCGCCGGTATCTTGTTTGCGAGCGCCGCGCGAACGCCCTGCCGCTCGACGCGCGGACGCACAAACGTCTCGTGTTGATTCATGGGGGCTCCCCGTCTCCCCCAGCCCGCCACCAATCACCATTTTTAAGGGTCATAGATGAGGCGAAGGCGGAGCGGGCGGCGTTTTGCCGCGAGGTCATTACTGTCGAGTAAGATGCCCCATTACGGGCGCTTTCCCGCCGATCGTTTCAGCAATTTATTTACCGCATTAGCGAATTTTGGCGCTCCAACACGGCTCGTATAGGGCCGTTTATTTCCACCTCCGATGCCAAGCTCCTCCTCAAATAATGGGAGGCGCTTATGGACCGCAAACGGCCCATGCGAGTTGCGTTGGTCGCAACGACCACCGCGCTCTGTCTTGCTTCAACATTGCTGTTCGGCGCGTGCGCGATGAAGCTGCAGCCTGACGACTTTCCCGTCATGCGGCTGACCAATCCGCCCGCGGCCGACGCGCAACCCTCGCAGTAGCGGATCGCCGTTAGGGGGTTGTAATGCGTTTCATTGTTGGCGTGCTCGCGCTCGCCGTGCTCGGCGTGCTCGTTGGATTGCCGGTCGCGTTCATGCTCGGCTGGTCGCCATTGAGCGCCGCGAACTGGCATAACGCCAGCACCACGGCCAAGGACGCACGCCCGCCCGTCGCGAAATCGAGCGGGGAAACTCCTGTGACCGTTCGCCCAAAGGGGAGCTTCTCCTAGCCAACTCGGCGGCCTTCATGTAAAAGCCCTTTACATGAATCCCACGGATCGCGGCTGGCGCCGCCCTCGCTCCTATCACCATGGCAACCTCAAAGAGGTGCTGCTCGAAGCGGCGCGCAAGCTGATTGAGCAATATGGGCCCGGTGGCTTCAGCCTCACCGAAGCGGCGCGGCTTGCCGGCGTGAGCCCCGCGGCGCCCTATCGGCACTTCCGCGATCGCGATGCGTTGCTTGCCGAGGTCGCCAGGCACGGCTTCGAGCGCTTTGCCGCGCGGCTCGACATGGCGTGGAACAACGGCGTGCCGACGCCGCTCTCGGCCTTCGAGAATCTCGGGCGTGCCTATCTCGCCTTCGCGCGCGACGAGCCGGCGAGCTACGCGGTGATGTTCGAGTCGGGCGTCGTTGCTCCCGGTGACGGGAGCGAGCAGATCCCCGCCGCCGATCGCGCCTTCGCGGTCCTCCAGCACGCCGCCGCCGCGCTTTGTCGTGGGCTGCCCGAAAGCGAGCGTCCGCCGATCCGGCTGATGAGCCTGCATATCTGGGCGATCTCGCACGGCGTCGCCACGCTGTTCGCGCAAGGCGGGGCGCGCAAAGTGCCAATGACGCCTGAGGAGATTCTCGAAAGCGCGATGCTGATCTATTTGAAAGGACTCGGCATTCTGACCGACGGCAAGACGGCCGGCCCGCAATCCTAGTTGCCCGCTTGCAGCCATTGCAGCACGCGGTTCCAATCGTCTTGCGTGCCGTTGAAGCTGTTGCGGTCGACCTTGCCCTTTACGCCCGGCACGTAGCCGGTGGTGGTGAACTGCCAGAAGGACCAGGGCCGTTCGCTATAGATGGCGTCAGGTTCGGCGGCGACCGAGCGCAGCCAGAAATGATACTCGGGGAACTCGCCCTCGAGCACCTCGTGGTGGAATTTGGGATCGGTATAGATGATCGGCCGTTTGCCGGTATGCGCCTGCATGGCGTCGAGGATGATCTTGATCTTTTGTAGCGCGAGTTCGCGGCTGACCTTGCCTGGGCAGGTTTTCGAGGCGCTGTTCCACTCCAGATCCAGCACCGGCGGCAGGGCGTCGCTGTCAGCCGGCACGTTCAGCATGAACCACAACGCTTGCTCGTTGGCAGGGCGGCACCAATAGATGAAATGATAGGCGCCGCGGGCGATGCCGGCGCGCTTGGCCGCATACCAGTTCTCGAGAAATTTCGGGTCGAGATGATCGCCGCCTTCCGTCGCCTTGATGAAGGCGAAGCGGACACCCGCATCGTGCGCCGCAGCCCAGTCGATGTCGCCCTGCCAATAGGACACGTCGATGCCCTGGACCGGCATGGTATGCGCGGCGGCGACGCCGTCATGCGGCTTGGCGTCGCGCATGGCGCGGGACAGCGCAAATTGGTCGATGGCGCTCAGCGCCATCAGCGCCGAAGCCACAGCTATGACCGCGATCCCTCGAACGAGAAACGCCATAGGGCAAGCCCCCCAACCCCTTGGACCTCACCATTAGCCTAGCCATGCGAGGATTAAAATCTTTCTTGCTGGTTTTGCGGCGAGGGGGCCTGAACTTGGGCTTTTCCCCCACCTATATGCGGCCGCGATCACATTTGATGACAGGACTTGACTTGCGCCGCTGGGAGCGCATCTATGTAAATGTGAATAACATTCACACCGAAGGAAGGGTCTCTGATGCAGCGAGCGATTACGACCTTGGACGACTATGGGAAGCCGGCCTGGATCACGGCGATGATCGTCGGCTTCCTTTTGTGGTGGCCCATCGGCCTTTCTGTCTTGGCCTATCTGATCTGGAGTGGACGCATGGGATGCGGAAATAGAATGCAGTGGAAGAACTACTTCGCCAGCGAGGCGCGGAAATTCGGCGGCGGCATGACCGCGTTCCGCTCCACCGGAAATCGCGCCTTCGACGATTATCGCGAAGAGACCTTGCGGCGGCTCGAGGAGGAGGCGACCGAGTTCCAATCCTTCCTGCAGCGGCTGCGCCACGCGAAGGACAAGGCCGAGTTCGATCAATTCATGTCTGAGCGGAGAAACAGCCCCGCCACGTCATAGGCTCGCTCCCTCCCTGCGAACGAGCTTAGAGTAGAGAGGCAACACAAGAGGAGGGCGTGGGATTTCGGTCCCGCGCCCTCTGCCTTTATGTGGTACTGGGCGAAAGCCCGCGCCGATACAAAGCGAGACATTTGCATCGCGGCCCGGGTAGTGGTTTCGGCAAGTGTGTCTGTCCGGCACGGAGTTCCGATGCGCGTTGCGGTACTGGGAGCAGGATTCCAGGGAACTGGCGTTGCACTCGAATTGTCGCGCCGCGGGTGGCGGTCGATCTCTACGACCGCAACGCGGTCTGTATCACGCAAGCCGGCTTCCGCAACGAGGGCAAGATTCATCTCGGCTTCACCTACGCCAAGGACGAGGACCTCGAGACCGCCAAAATAATGGCGCGTGGCGGCATGGCGTTCGGCGGCATCGTGCAGCGCTGGCTCGAATGCGATATCGCGTCCATCGGCCTCTCCCCGCCATACGACTACGCCGTGCATCGCGGCACTCTGGTTCCGGCGGATCGGATCGAACGCCATTTCGCCAATGTCGTCGCTCTGATGCGCGATCTGGCTGAGGGCGAGGGCAGTCTTTATCTCGGCGAGGATGTCCGGACGGTCTCGTGTCGGGCCGTTCGCCCCTCGGACATCTACGACGAAGGAATCACCGCCGCCGTCTTTTCTACCCCGGAACGCAGCATCGACGTCGGCAGGATGGCAAAGTCGTTGCGCCAGCGCATCGCAGCCCGACCCCCGCATCAATTTCCTCCCGTTGATGAAGGTCACGGAAGTCGTGAGCTTGAACGGCGCCTGGGAGGTACGCTGCGTGCATGGAGGCACGCCGTCATGCGAGCGTTATGCTCAGGTCGTGAACTGCCTTTGGGACGGACGCCTCGTCATCGACCAGACCGCGGGATTGCCGCCCAGGCCGCCCTGGTTGTTTCGGCTGAAATTCGGAGTGCACTTCGTGCTGAAGCAGCCCGACCGGCCACTTCCCTGTACGACAATCAGCTCGGACCTTACGGCGACATCGTGAGATTCGACGACGGGCGCTGTTATCTCTCCTGGTATCCGATCTGCCTGACGGGGATCTCGTCGGAAATCGTGCCGCCGGACTGGCCGCGCGAACTCGATGGAGACGCCGCGAGTGAGATGATCGAAGCGACCATTGCCGGTCTCGGCGAAACCATCCTTCCGTTACGCGGGCTTTCGCAGAGCGACATGGAAGAGGTGAGGCTGGCGGGCGGCATCATCTTTGCCGCGGGCGAGACCGATATCGACGATCCCCACAGTCAACTTCATACGCGCACCAAGGTCGGCATACGGTCGAAGGACGGCTATCACTCCGTCGATCCTGGCAAATATACTCTGGTCCCCATGTTCGCGGTGGAAGCGGCGGACCGCGTCTGCGGCGCGGCATAGGCGGTAGGCTCGGTGAGCGGCAGCCCGCCCCAGGTGACGATTTGCGTGCCGGTCTATAACGGCCAAGCTTACGTCCACGAGACCTTGTCCTCGATAAGCCGGCAGAGCTATCGCAATTTCAGCGCGCTTATCTCCGATGACGCCTCGACGGACGGCTCGGTCGAAATCTGCCGGTCCTTCACGCCAGATCCGCGCTTTTCACTGACCGTTCAGCCGGCAAGGCTCGGCTGGGTCGCAAATGCCAATTGGCTGCTGCAAGCCGCCCCGGGGGACTTCGTCTGTATTACGCCACACGACGACATCCTGGATCAGCGCTATGTCGAGACGCTTGTCCAATGCCTTCGCGCCGAGCCGCGCGCAGCCATGGCGTTTTGCGATGTGCATGAGTTCGGTGAACTTGATCAGATCCTGTTCAGCCCAGAGCTTTGCGGAAGTCCGGTCGATCGGCTGATCGGCTTCATCAGCAAGTATTATGATGGCACCGCCTATCGCGGGCTGGTGCGGCGGGAGGCCATCGCCGAGGGCGGCCTTGAAGCCAACAGCGCCGACGGTTTCGCCGCGGACCTGGTCTGGCTCGCCCGCGTGGCGCGGGCGGGCGAACTCCGCCGTGTGCCGCAAGTTCTCTATTCCAAGCGGCGCCACCATGAGAGCGCTTCGCTGCAATGGGGGTCATGGAGCGAGGAGATGACGCGTGAGGCTTGGTGCGTGCACTGTCGCCAGTTGCTTGATGTCGCGCTTGGTCTCGATCTCTCACCCGGGGAGCGATCGCGGGTCGTGGCGGCGACGGTGAGGCGGCTGCTTCAAGTCGAGCCCGCTGTGCCATTTCCGTTTATCCGCTCGCTCCCACGCCAGCAGAAGCTGGCGATGGTCGCCTCTCTGCTCGGTGTCATGCACGGCCAATGACGCGAAGCGCCCGGGGCGGAATTTCGGTTCCGCGCCCATTTCTTATGTGTAGCCTTCGAGGACGCTTCTGGCGCCGAACCAGCGGAAGACGAGCGGCAGCAGGAGTGGACTGAACATCGCCTTGATGACCAGGCGCCGCAGCCAAGGCCGTGACCGCCGCGACGGGATGAAGATGCGCGCGAAGCGCGTAGCCTCGGTCTGCCGCGCGGTAACCTCCGGCTTTATCTTGGCCTCGTAGGCGGCGAAGGCGCCCGCGAAATTCTCGCCGTGGCGTTGCAGCTCGCGCGCGATCACATAGGCGCCCGCCATCGCCATATGTGAGCCCTGGCCGGCCAGCAGCGTGAGACACCCGCAGGCGTCGCCGAGCAACGCCACGCGTCCCCGATGCCAATGCGGCATGACGATTTGCGTGAGCGAATCGAAATAGATCGGCTCGGCGGCCTTGTAGGCCTTGAGCATGGCCTCGGCGATCCAGCCGGCTTCCTTGAATTCTTTCCGCACGAAGCTGAGCCGCTCCTCGGGAAGCACGTCGACTTCGTCATGGCGGAACACATAGGTGGCGTCCATGCGCTTGGCGTCGAGCGGGTAGAAGGCGGCGAGCCGGTCCGTCTCTTCGTAAAGCTTCAGCGCGCGTCCGATCTCGAATTTGTGGCGGTCGAGATGGTAGGCGGCGACATATCCGCCGAGAAATCGCTCGAACTGACGCGTCTCGCCGAACACCAGTCGACGGACGCCCGAATGCACCCCATCCGCGCCGAAGACCAGCGCGAACTCCGCCACCGTGCCGTCAACGAAAGTGGCGCGCACCGCGTTCGCGGTTTCCTGCAACGCCGTAATCACCGAGCCGAAGCGAATCTCAACGCCCGCGGCGACCGCGCGCTCGTAAAGAATACGCTCGAGGTCGGAACGGCGGAGATAGACATATTTGTCCTCGAGCGCGCGCCTCACCCGGTCGATGGGTACCGAAGTGTAAATCCCGCCGCTGGCATCGACGAATTGCAGAGTGTCGATCGGATAGCGGATGGCGTGAAGCTGCGGCACGAGGCCCATGCGTTCGGCCACGTCCCAGCCCGAGCCGAAGAAGTCCATCATGTAACCTTCGCCGCGCACGGCCTTGTCGCGCTCGACCACCAGCGGCTGATAACCCTGCTTTTTCAGTAGGATGGCGAGGGTGAGACCGGCGATGCCGGCGCCAGAGATCAGAACTTTGCTCTTTTGCATCATCGCTTCCCGAACCCGCCGCCGGTGGGCGTCTTGATGATGATGGCTTCGCCCGACTCAAGCACGGTCTGATCGGAGCCCTTCAGCCGCTCGAGCCTGCCATCCTTGCGCCTGACCCAATTCTCGCCGGGCTGACCGTTCTCACCGCCGTGCAACCCGAAGGGCCGGACCTTGCGGAAGCCAGAAAGAATGGCGCACTCCATTTTTTCCAAAAACCTAAGCACACGAAGCGTCCCGTCGCCGGCGCGCCATTTGCCCTTGCCGCCGGAGCCGCGCGCGATCTCGAAGCGCTCGAGCAAGACGGGATAACGCAGTTCGAGCACCTCCGGGTCGGTGAGGCGCGAATTGGTCATATGTGTCTGAACCGCGGCCACGCCATCGAAACCCTCGCCGGCCGGCGCGCCGGAGCAGATCGTCTCGTAATATTGATAGAGCGCGTTGCCGAAGGTGAGATTGTTCATGGTCCCTTGCGCCGAGCCGAGCACGCCGAGCGCGCCGTAGAGGCAATTGACGATGGTCTGGCTGGTCTCAACATTGCCGGCGGCGACGGGGGCCGGAAAGCGCGGCTTCAGCATCGAACCCTTGGGCACGACGATCTTGATCGGGCGAAGGCAGCCGGCATTGAGCGGAATGTCCTCGTCCACCAGCGTGCGGAACACATAAAGCACGCAAGCGCGCGTGATCGGCTCCGGCGCATTGAAGGCGTTGGCGACTTGCGCGCTGGTGCCGGTGAAGTCGACGGTCGCCTTCCGCGTCTTCCGATCGATCTTGATGGCGACCTTGATGATGCTGCCTTGGTCGGTCTCGACCTCAAAGCGCGAGTTCTTGAGCTTGGCGATGACGCGCGAGACGGCCTCGGCCGCGTTGTTCTGCACATGGCCCATATAGGCGCGCACCGTCGGCAGCCCGTAATGCCGCACCATCTTGGCGAGCTCGGCCGCGCCCTTCTCGTTGGCGGCGGCTTGCGCCTTGAGGTCGGCGACGTTCTGCGCCGGATTGCGCGCGGGGAAGGGGGCTTTCGTCAGCAGCTCGAGCACGGTCTCCTCTTGGAAGCGGCCGCGCGCCACCAGCTTAAATGGATCGATATAGACGCCTTCCTCTTCGATGCGTGTCGCCTTGGGACTCATCGAACCGGGCGCGATGCCGCCAATATCGGCGTGGTGCCCGCGCGCCGCGACGAAGAACAGCAGGTGCGGACTGTTCTCGCCGAACACCGGCGTGACCACGGTGATGTCGGGAAGATGCGTGCCGCCGTTATAGGGCGCGTTCAGCATGTAGGCGTCGCCGGGCTTCAGCGCCTCGCCGATCTCACGCAGCACCGTCTCCACGCTCTTGTCCATCGAGCCGAGATGCACGGGGATATGCGGGGCGTTGGCGATCAGCCGGCCGCGGGCATCGAAGATCGCGCAGGAGAAATCGAGCCGCTCCTTGATATTGACCGACCGCGCGGTGTTTTGCAGCGCATACCCCATCTGCTCGGCGATCGAGACGAACAAATTGTTGAACACTTCGAGCATGACCGGATCGGCATGCTTGCCAACGCGCGCCTCTTGCCGCTTGGCGATGCGCGCGAGCAGCAGGTGATTGCGCGCGGTGACCTGCGCCTCCCATTCCGGCTCGACCACGACGGTCTGGTGGTCCTCGATGATAAGGGCGGGGCCCGCGACGCGCTGTCCGGGCGCAAGGCCGGCGCGCAAGAAGATCGGCGCCTCCTGCCAGCTTCCGCCGCTGAACAACCGCGTCAGCGCATGAGGTTCGGGGGGCGCAGCGTCCTGCAATGCAAGCTCAGGCTCGGCGATGGGCTCGCCGCCGCCGCGTCCCTCGAGCTCGATGGCCTCGATCTCGATGTCTTTCTCCGGACTGATGAAACCAAAGCGCTGCTGATGCGCGATCTCGAACAGAGCGCGCATGCCGCGCAGGCTCGCGAGCGGGATGGGGAGAGCGCTGTCCGTGCCGGCATAGCGGAGATGCGCCTGGGCTAGCACGGTAATCGCGCTTGGCTCGACACCTTGCCGCGTGAACTCTTGCTTCACCTCGTTCTCAAGCGCGGATCGCACTTTGCCAAGCGCGGCCAGCGTCTCCTCGTCGAGGCGCTGCAGCACGCTGCGGGTGCGTGTGGCGCCGAGCGATGCCAGCCCCATGCCGAATGCCGACAGTACGCCCGAGAGCGGATGGATGAGCACCGACTTGATGCCGAGCGCGTCGGCCACGAGGCAGGCATGCTGCCCGCCGGCGCCGCCGAACGAGTTGAGCACATACTCGGTCACGTCATAGCCGCGCTCGACCGATATGGTCTTGATCGCGTTCGCCATATTGGAAACCGCGATCTTGATGAAGCCGTCGGCGATCTCCTCCGCCGAGCGCCCATCGCCGAGCTTGCGGGCGAGCGACTTGAACTCCTTGTGCACCGCTTCCGCGTCGAGCGGTCTGTTCTGACCGGGACCGAAGATGTGCGGGAAGAAATCGGGCTGGAGCTTGCCCGTCATGACGTTGGCGTCGGTGATGGTCAGAGGTCCGTGGCGGCGATAGGCGAGGGGTCCCGGATCGGCGCCGGCTGAGTCCGGTCCGACGCGGAAGCGCGCGGCGTCATAATGCAGGATCGATCCGCCACCGGCGGCAACCGTGTGGATCAGCATCATCGGCGCGCGCACGCGGGCGCCGGCCACCACGCTCTCGAAGCTGCGCTCATAAACGCCATCGAAATGGCAGACATCGGTCGAGGTGCCGCCCATGTCGAAGCCGATGATCTTGGTGAAGCCCGCGGCGCGCGCGGTCTCCACCGCCCCGACCACGCCCCCGGCTGGTCCGGAGAGGATTGCGTCCTTGCCCCTGAACAGATTGGCGGATGTCAGTCCGCCAGAGGACTGCATGAACAGCAGCCGTGGCGCCGCGCCGCGAGTCGCAAGCGCCTTGGCAACGCGATCCACATAGCGGCGCAGCAGCGGCGAGAGATACGCATCCACGACGGCGGTATCGCCGCGCCCGACGAATTTCACCAGCGGGCTTACCTCGTGGCTCGCCGAAATCTGCGTGAAGCCGGCCGTGCGGGCGAGCGACGCTGCCTCGCGTTCGTGCTCAGGGAACGCATAAGCATGCATGAAGACGATCGCGACCGCCTCAATGCCGTCGGCGCGCGCGGATCGAAGCGCCGCTATCGTCGCCGAGTGGTCGAGCGGGGTCTCGATGCTGCCGTCCGCACGCACGCGTTCTGGCACCTCGACCACGCGTGCGTAGAGCATCGACGGCTTCTCGATGCGCCGCGCGAAGATTTTCGGCCGCGCCTGGTAGCCGATCTCCAGCGCATCGCGAAAGCCTTGACTGACGATGAGGAGGAGCGGATCGCCTTTGCGCTCGAGCAGCGCGTTGGTCGCGACCGTGGTGCCCATCCTCACCGTGGCGATCGACTGCGACGCAAGCGGTTTTCCGCGTGGGCTGCCGAGCAGGTCGGCGATGCCGGCGATCGCCGCATCCGGATAGGCCTCGGGATTCTCCGAGAGGAGCTTATGCGTGATTAGCCGCCCGTCAGGGGCCCGCGCCACGATATCGGTGAACGTCCCGCCGCGGTCGATGAAGAACTGCCATTTCCCCCCGCTGGTCATCCGATCCGCTTCAGCCCGGCGGCGTAGCGCTTCCACCGCTTCACGTAAACGTCGGCCGCGCGCGCGATCATGGCGCGCGCCTGATCGTCGGTCGCGCGCACCGCCTTGGCCGGTGCGCCGAGGATCATCGAATTTTCGGGGTATACTTTGCCCTCGGTGACAAGCGCGCCGGCGCCGACCAGGCAGTTCGCGCCGATCTTGACGCCATTCAATACGATGGCGCCCATGCCGATCAGGCTCCCATCGCCAATGGTGCAGCCATGCAGCACGACATTATGGCCGATGACGCAGTCGCGCCCGATTGTGAGCGGAAAGCCGGGGTCGGTGTGCAGCGTCGCGTTGTCCTGGATCTGCGAGCGCGTGCCGATCTCGATCCATTCATTGTCGCCGCGCAGCACCGAGCCGAACCAGATGCTGACATTGGTATGTAGCTTCACCTTGCCGATCACGGAAGCCGTCTCGGCGATCCAATAAAGACCGTCGGCGGGGAATTCGGGCGCCGTGCCATCAAGCTCATAGATCGCCATGCGTGCTTCCTTTGGCCTGTCGGCTGCGGCCCTTCGCGGCCGGCTTGTTGGCGTCGAGCTTGCGTTCGAGCCGTGCGATCTCGCCGCGCAAATCGCTGTTCTCCAGTTCCGCATACATGGCCGCGGCATCGGCGGCCAGTCTTCTCAGGATGCCGCGCTCATGCGCATCGAGATCGGTGCCGGAGGCATGCGGACCGTAAAGAGAGATGGCGAAGCAGCGCACGGGATTGACCGCCGGCACCGCGAGCACGGGGCGGCTGAGCCCGGAAGGAAGATCGAGTCCATCACCGTCCCCATCCTTGAGGTGGAAGGGCCGGCCATAGGGCACGGGGGCGAGCATCGGCTCGTCTGCCCCGATCTGTGTTGTCTTGGCTCCCTCCCAGCCCTTGCCATTGCCGTCCCGCGCGAAGACCGGTCCTTGCCGGCGGAACGACGCGGCGGAAGCGAGCTTCAGGGCGTCGTGGGTTTCGTCCGCGAGCAGCAGGTCGATCTCTGCGGGCTTCTTCGCGGCGCGGATGGCTTGCCCGAGCCTTTGCCCCGCCGCGTCGACGTCTCGGTTGAAATAGCCGTCGACGAGATGAATCGCGCCTTCGTGCAGGCGGGACAGCGCGTACACGGCTGCGGCGCCCAAGGCGATCCATGCCCAGCCCGGCAGAGCCAGACGTTCCTGGAGGCGCTCGACCTCGTGATGCAGCAGGAGGACCGGAACGCTGAGGCTGAGACCGAGGATCGTCACGCGGCGGAGCGGGATCATCACGCTCACCACGCGCGGGCGGCGCAGCGCCTCGAAAACGAACAGGCAGAGCACGCCGTTGACGAGATAGAGCAGGCCGGTGATGTCCTCCGTGGGCGTGAAGTCGCCCCAGCGCGTCTCGAAGATCGTGGTCGTCGAGGCAAGCTCGGCGATCAGGAATGACGGCAAGCCTATCAGGCAGCCCCAGATCACCCAGCGCACGCGCTGGTAGTCCGCGGGCGTTTGAGACCGGCGACGTGCGAGTAGAATCGAAAGCGCGGCGGCATCGACGACGAAGCCGGCGAGAATCGACACGCGTGTCACCGTCTCGGCGGGATGGCCGAATAATGCGCCGTAGGACCCGAACAGCAGCAGCGCGAAAATGAACCCGACCAGCGGCAACGCGCGCTCCACGCCATGCCATCGCGGCTCCGTCTTATTGTTGGGAACGCGCAGCACGAACAGGAGAAAGCCCGCATAGCCGGCGGCCTGTGCCAAGATCGAGGCGGCGTCTTGTATCAGCAAGGCCAGCGGCCATTGCTCGAGGATCGCGTAAAACGCATAGACTTGGCCGGGGTTGAACCAATTCACGTAGAGAAAAAACCCCCAGCTCATCGCCGAGGGGCGCGTCCACACGAGCCATGCCGCCGCGATGATCACCGCAATAGCGGCGATCTGGCACAGCATGTTCACCGCTTTGATGAGGACGTTGTAGGGGCGTTGCTCGGCGATCAGCGTCACCTGCCGTGCCGGACGCCCCTCGTGAGGCATGAGCTCGATGGTCACTGCCCGGCCGGGCAGCACGAAATCGACGCCGCCGAGCACGGCGAGGGTACTGCCGCACCCCTCGATCTTGCTGAGCCTGCAGCGCATTTTCTCGAGATCGATCCGGTCGCCGACTCTGATCCCGGCGCGCCAGGCAGGAGACAAGGCGTCTTCGGGGAATGGACCGTTGGCGTCGTAGACCAGCCCGTCATTGTTGGCGAAGAAGCCCAGCGAGCCAAGCGACTGGGTGATCCGCAGCATATCCGGGACCACCATCATGAGGCCCCAGAAGGTGAGGACGATCAGGAGAAGTCGGCTAGGGGTCATTGGGCATGCACCTCGAAGCGCCCGACAGATGTGGATAAGGCGGCCGCCTCCCATTGCCAGGGTGGCGTAAGCATTCCGTAATCGCGGTGCCTGCCAACTGGCAAGTGGAACAGAGATGGCAGACGTGAAGCAGAAGGCAA
The DNA here is from genome assembly GCA_963750975.1 of uncultured Alphaproteobacteria bacterium. Lineage (GTDB taxonomy): Bacteria > Pseudomonadota > Alphaproteobacteria > Rhizobiales > Methyloligellaceae > Methyloceanibacter. Next base: position 27,815 of record CAVVSX010000021.1, read on the forward strand.
GCCGGTAGAAGTCCATAGCGAGTTCGGCCGCATCTGGGGCAGGGGATTGGCCTGATCGGCTTCGGCCGCTTTCCAAGGAGCATCGACATGCAGACGTATATTTTGCTGGTGAACTTCACCGACCAGGGCATGCGCAACATCAAGGACACGATTAAGCGCGCCCATGCCTTCGAGGATATGGCCAAGAAACATGGTGCGGTGCTCAAGGTACTGTGCTGGACGATGGGCCGTTACGATGTAATCGCGGTGTTCGAGGCGCCCGACGATGAGAGCGCCACCGCGCTCACGTTCAGCACTTGCGCTCTGGGCAACACCCGGGCCGAGATGCTGCGGGGGTTTTCCTTCGAGGAAATGAGCGGAATCCTCGCCAAGATGGTTTGAGGCCACGTTGCCGTCGTTAATGTGCCGCGCATCTCGCCCTTGTCGCGGGGGGCCACGCTCGCTATTAGAGCGCAGCCTTTCTATCCCAAGTGAAGAGCATGGATACCGAAGTCCCCAAGGAATCGCGGCGCCACGGCGCCAATATCGTCAGCATCTTCATTACCTCGCTTGCTGCGGCCATCGTTGTCGCTGGCGGGTTCGCCATCGTTTTCCAGGCCGCCATTATTGCCGCGGCTGCCCGCTTGGGGCTTGGCGAGAGCTTTGTTTGGTTCGGAACCGCCATCAACGCAGCCGCCACCCTTTGGCTCGCGACCTGGACCTTCGCCCGGTCCTGGCATGTCGAGCGGCGGCTTAAGGCCGGCCTCGAAGTCGACGAGCCGAAGCTCTCGATCTTGGCCAATTTCCGCGGCTCTTGAGCCAATTCCACGAATCATAACGACCCCAGGCCGGGGGTCAATTCTTCGCATGCGGCCGCCTGCAAAAGTCCTTATGCTCTGGCCAAAGCAAGTACACCGGGGGAGTTCGACATGTCGGTTTGGGGCAAGCTCGCAGGTGCCGCGGCGGGGCTCGCGATCGGAGGCCCGATCGGTGCGCTCCTCGGCGGCGTCGCCGGCCATTACGTCATCGACCGCGACAAGGAAGAGGACGGACCGGCGGAGAACCAGGTGGCCTTCACCGTCGGCGTGATCGCGCTCGGTGCCAAGATGGCCAAGGCCGATGGCGTTGTCACCATGGACGAGGTCAACGCCTTCAAGGAAGTGTTCAAGGTGCCCGAGGGCGAGATGAAGAACGTCGCCCGCGTGTTCAATCTCGCCAAGCAGGACGTGGCCGGTTACGAGGCCTATGCCGAGCAGCTTGCCACCATGTTCAAGGGCAACCGCAAGCTGCTCGAGGACGTGCTCGAAGGCCTGTTCCATATCGCCAAGGCCGACGAAGTGCTGCATCCGCGCGAGGAGCAGTTCTTGGCGGGCGTTGCCAAACGCTTCGGCATGACCGAGACCGAGTTCGCTTATATCAAGGCGCGCCACGTGGTCGCTTCCAAGCGCAACCCCTACGATGTGCTGGGCGTCAAGCCTTCGGTCACGAACGAGGAGCTGAAGAGCCACTATCGCAAGCTGATTGCCGAGAACCATCCGGACAAGCTGATCGCGCGCGGCGTGCCGAAGGAGTTCGTCTCGATCGCCACCGAGAAGGTCGCGGCCCTTAACGAGGCTTACGGCCAGATTGCCAAAGAGCGCGGCATGTAGCGCTGATGGCCTGGCTGATCCCGGCCCTCCTTGAATTTGTATTCCCGAAGCTGCGGTCGTAAGACGTGGATGCCCGGTCAAAGCCGGGCGATGACAGTGCTGATGCCATGACCGCCGCGCCTGATAGCCCGCTCGCCACGTTGTGGTGCCCCTCGCCGAACCGCGAGGCTAGGCGCAACGGGCAAGCGCCCGACATGCTCATTCTGCATTACACCGGCATGGATTCGGCCGAGGCCGCGCTCGACTGGCTCACGCGGCAGGAGTCCGGCGTGTCTTGCCACTATCTTGTCGACGAGGACGGGCGCATCGCGCAAATGGTGCCGGAGTCGGAGCGCGCCTGGCATGCAGGTCAAAGCCTCTGGGCGGGCGAGACCGATATCAATTCATGCTCGATCGGCATCGAGATCCACAATCCCGGTCACGATTTCGACTATCCAGATTTCCCGGACGCCGAGATGCGCACCGTCGAGGCGCTTTGCCATGACATCCTGAACCGCCACGCAATCTCGCCGCATCGCGTGCTCGCCCATTCCGATGTTGCACCCGGTAGGAAGCGCGATCCAGGCGAGAAGTTCGACTGGGAGCAACTCGCGCGGGCGGGAATCGGCCTCTGGGTTCCGCCCGCGCCGGTCGAGGACGACCAAGGCCTGGGCCCTGGTGATGAGGGCGAGATGGTCGCCGCGCTGCAACGCGATCTGCTCGACTATGGCTACGGGGTGGAAGTGACCACCACCTACGGCACTGGACTGGAGAAGGTCATCGAGGCCTTTCAACGCCATTTTCGCCCGGCCCGAATTGACGGCCGCGCCGACCGATCCACGCGGCAGACGCTGGCACGACTGCTTGCCGCGCGGGCCGGCTCTATCGGGTAGGCATCACTTGGCTGATTAGGCCGGAAACGCAAAACGGCGTCCCCTGGCGGGGGACGCCGTCGATCGGCTTCAACCGAGTGTCGTGCCTAGTTGGTGACGTCGAAATCCATGCCCTCGAAGGTATAGCGCGGCACTTGCGTCCAGACGCCGTCCTCCTGCACCGGGACCTTGTGCACCTTGACATTGTCGACTTCGAGCTTGCCGGTCTTCTGGTTCACCCAAAAGTCGATGTCGTAATATTCGTCCGTGCTGCCCGGCTTGCGGAAATCGGTGCAAGCAAAGTACTCGCCGTCCTTCTTTAGATGCCGCACCGGCTGGTGCATCTCGACGAACTCGAGCGGGATGGTCTCGCCGGTCTTGTCGTCCTTGATCGGGACATCGCCATTCGCGTCCTTATGCGTGGCGATATAGTCGTGAATCGCCCCCATCACCTGCCAGGCGCGCGTCACCTCCATGTCGCCGGGATGCTCCTGCACCGGCAACCACCACCAGGCGACCGGCATGCGCGTCACCATGTAGTAGCTGTCGCCATCCTGCTTGGGGCCCTTCTGCACCCTGATATCCATCAGGGTCAGCTTGTCGCCTTCGGGCTTGAACCAGAAATCGAGCGCGTATTGCTTCTTAGGCGTGTCCTTATCGTGAAAGATGGTGTTGGCGAACCAGCCATAGCCTTCCATGCCGCGCACGATCTTGATCTGCTCGTAGACCAGGTTGAGATCGGCATCGAGCTTGGGATCGTGAAACACGAAAGCCCCGTCCTTGGAGCGCTCGGCGATCACCTCGGCGACTCGCTTGTTAACGTCCTCCTCGGTGAAGTCCTTCGCGCCCGCGGCCTTAGCGGTCTGCTTCGACGCCAAGAACTCTTTTGCCTTCTGGATATTGCCGGCCGGGTCCTTGAGGAAGGCTTCCTTCGACGCATCACTGGAGAAGCAATAAACGTGTCCGTCGGTGTCGGTCCAATTTACCGAGCAGTCGGTCTTGACCGTCTGGCCGGAGGCAAGGCCCATGGCGCACTGATCGTCGAACTCGCCCTTGACCGGGGCCGGCGACATCGCCTGGCTCGCGGCTGGGGCGTCCTCGGCGGCGGCAGGCAGGACAACGGCCAGCGACAACGCAGCGGCAATGACCGCGGCGTGAGCTGCCGAGACGAAAAGCCAATGCTTGAGGGAATCTGTCATCGGTTTGTTTTCCTTGGACGTTTTTTGAGGGTTTGGCAGTTCTGTTGGCTATTTAGGAACGGGGCAACGGTTCGTATGTAACCCAAGTCACGCTTCTGACCTAAGTCAGTCCCCCGCGCTTTATTTACCTAGCGTCTTCCCCGCCATAAACCGCGAGCGCCGAACGGTTTCTCACCTCGATCGAGCCTCGCGACGCGTGTACCCAGCCCATGCGCTCCCATTCGGCGAGATAGCGGCTGATCACCTCGCGCACGCTGCCGAGATCGAGCGCAAGTTGTTGGTGGGTCTTGGCCACCACGCCTTGCTCGTTGGCTTCGGCGAGCAGCCGCCGCGCGAGCCTGAGATCGAGGCTCGCGAACGCCACCTCGTCGACCAGCATGATGAGGCTCGACAGCAAGTCCCCGTAATTATCGAGGACGAATTTGCGGAAGCGCGGCGAGGCGCCCATCAGCCGGTGAAACGCGCTCGCCGGAAGTGCGGCAAGCAGTACGTCAGTTTCGGCCGTGCTCTCGGCCGGGAAGGCGCTGCCGGCCATGAGGCAGGACGTGGTGAGCACGCAGGTCTCGCCGGGGCCCACCCGATAGAGCAGGATCTCGCGCCCGGATTCGGAGGTTTTGAACACGCGGGTCTGCCCTTCCATGCACATTACATACGCATGGCAATGTTGGCCTTGCCGGTAGGCGATGTCGCCACCGCGCAAGCGGCTGAACTGCGTCGAGCCGAGCAGATCGCCGCGATGCTCATCTTCCAGCTCGGCTAGCTCGGGGAAAGCCGCGAGCCAGCGCGAGACGAGATCCTGGTTGGGCATTGGTGGCATACGCTGCACTCAAATTGTCGGGGCACCGCGCTTCTTGAGTCGCGAACGGCCCGAAAGCTGAGGGGAGGGCCCGGGTCGCGGGCGGGTTGCCCCTAGGATAGGAGAACAAGTGGCAAACAGGCTATCAAAATGCCGTTACGAGGAGGCGACAAATTCGTGCGGCGCCGGGAAGGCCGGCAGTAACCAGTCGGCCGCCAGCGGCTTGACCCTTGGGGTGGCAGACCCCTTATTAGCCCTGTCAGCAGGCCGGATGGCCGCTCCGCCCTCATGTATTTGCGTAGAGAGTGGGGAGGAAAGTCCGGGCTCCATGGAAGCACGGTGCCGGATAACCTCCGGCGGGGGCGACCCCAGGGACAGTGCCACAGAAAGCAAACCGCCCACCGGACCGGAGACGGACCGAGGGGTAAGGGTGAAAGGGTGCGGTAAGAGCGCACCGCGTCCTTGGCAACAAGGACGGCACGGCAAACCCCACCGGGAGCAAGACCGAATAGGGGCGGCGCGGGAGCGGGAAACCGCTGCCAGTCGGCTTTCAGATCAGCCGCCCGGGTTGGTTGCAGGAGGCGCCTCGCGAGGGACGCCCCAGACGAATGGCCATCGCCCCTTACGGGGTACAGAACCCGGCTTACAGGCTTGGTGACATGCTACGGCCGGCGCGAGGGTGACCCCTCGCGCCGGTCTCCAATTGTCTGGGCATAGACCCATTGCAACTTACCGGCACATCCGCGCGTTCAACAGGCAGAGACCGACACGCGAAAGGAGACCGCCATGTTAGGCTGGATTTTGACGTTCCTGGTGATTGCGCTCATTGCCGGTGCTCTCGGCTTTGGCGGCGTCGCCGGCGCTTCCGCGGGCATCGCCCAGATCCTGTTCTATATCTTCATCGTGCTGCTGCTGATCTCCCTCGTCATGCACTTCGTCAGAGGGGCGGCGCGCTAGCCTCGAGCACACAGCGAAACGAAAAAGGCCGGCGTTCCTTTCGGGGCGCCGGCCTTTTGCATTCAACGAGCAGCTGGAGATTAGGCAAGGTCGAAGCGATCGGCATTCATCACCTTGGTCCAGGCCGCCACGAAGTCGTTCACGAACTTCTCCTTCGAGTCCGCGCAGGCATAGACCTCCGCAATCGCCCGGAGCTGCGAGTGCGAGCCGAAGATCAGATCGACACGGGTGCCGGTCCACTTGAGTTCTTTGGTCTTGCGGTCGCGGCCCTCGTAGACGCCCTCCGCGCCGGAAGCCGGCTGCCACTCCGTGCCATTGCTGAGCAGGTTGACGAAGAAGTCGTTCGTCAACGTTCCCGGCTTTTTGGTGAAGACGCCGTGCTTGGACTGGCCGGCATTCGCGCCGAGGACGCGCAGGCCACCGACCAGAACCGTCATCTCAGGCCCCGTCAGCGTCAGCAATTGCGCCCGATCCACCAGGGCCTCTTCGGGCATCATGAACTGCTCGCCGCTGAGATAGTTGCGGAAGCCGTCAGCACGTGGTTTGAGCGCGGCGAAGAACTCGACGTCGGTCTGCTCCTGCGACGCGTCCATGCGGCCCGGCTTGAAGGGCACCTTCACATCGATGCCGGCATCCTTCGCGGCCTTCTCGATGGCAGCGGAGCCGCCGAGAACGATCAGGTCGGCGAGCGACACCTTCTTCTCGCCGGTCTGCGCCGCGTTGTATTCCTTCCGGATTGCTTCAAGCTTCTGCAGGACTTTCGCGAGTTCGGCCGGCTGGTTGATCTCCCAATCCTTCTGAGGGCTGAGGCGAATGCGCGCGCCATTCGCTCCGCCACGCTTGTCGGAGCCGCGGAACGTCGACGCCGACGCCCAGGCCGTCGAGACGAGCTGCGCCACCGTGAGGCCGGACGCTAGAATTTTCGCCTTCAGCGTCGCGATGTCCTGCTCGCTCACCAATTCATGATCGATCGCCGGGATCGGGTCCTGCCAGATCAGCTCTTCCTTCGGCACCAGCGGGCCGAGGTAACGCATGATCGGGCCCATATCGCGGTGGGTAAGCTTGAACCAGGCGCGGGCGAACGCGTCGGCGAACTCATCCGGATGCTCGTAGAAGCGCCGCGAGATCTTCTCGTAGGCCGGGTCGAACCGCAGCGACAGGTCCGTGGTCAGCATGGTCGGCACATGCTTCTTCGCCTTGTCGTGCGCGTCCGGGATCGTCGCTTCCGCACCCTTCGCCTTCCACTGAAACGCGCCTGCCGGGCTCTTCTCCAACTCCCATTCGAACTTGAACAGGTTGTCGAAGAAGTGGTTGCTCCACTTGGTCGGCGTCTGCGTCCACGTGACTTCCGGGCCGCCGGTAATGGTGTCGGCGCCAAACCCCGTGCCATGCTTGCTCTTCCAGCCGAGGCCTTGAGCCTCGATCAAGGCGGCTTCCGGCTCCGGGCCGAGAAATGACGGATCGCCGGCGCCGTGGGTTTTGCCGAACGTGTGACCGCCGGCGATCAGCGCGACGGTCTCCTCGTCGTTCATCGCCATTCGGAAGAACGTCTCGCGGATGTCCTTGGCCGCGGCGACCGGGTCCGGCTTGCCGTTCGGCCCTTCCGGGTTGACGTAGATCAGTCCCATCTGCACCGCGCCGAGCGGCTCCGCGAGCTGGCGTTCGCCGCTATAGCGCTCGTCGCCGAGCCAGGTTCCTTCAGGGCCCCAGAACAGTTCTTCGGGCTCCCAGACGTCTTCGCGGCCGCCGGCGAATCCGAACGTCTTGAAGCCCATCGATTCGAGGGCGACGTTGCCGGTCAGAATCATGAGGTCGGCCCAGGAAATTTTTCGGCCGTATTTCTGCTTGATCGGCCACAGCAGCCGGCGCGCCTTGTCGAGATTGGCGTTGTCCGGCCAGCTATTGAGCGGCGCGAAGCGCTGTTGGCCGGCGCCGGCGCCACCGCGGCCGTCGGTGATGCGATAGGTCCCCGCGCTGTGCCACGCCATCCGGATGAACAGTCCACCATAGTGGCCGAAGTCGGCCGGCCACCATTCTTGCGAGTCCGTCATCAAGGCACGCAGGTCTGCGATCACGGCGTCGAGGTCGAGGCTCTTGAACGCCTCGGCGTAGTCGAATTCCTCGCCCATCGGATCGGACAAAGTGGAGTTGATATGGAGAACATCGAGGTCCAGCTGCTCCGGCCACCACTCGCGGTTCCTCTGACCGCGGCTGCCGCCGGTGAACGGGCACTTGCCAGACTCTTCGACTTTAGCGTCCATGTTTCTCTCCAATCGGACTCTTGACTGCTCTTCATTGCGTGCGGAGCCGCACATTGCGATGCGGCGCATTATAAGTGCAAATCGTATTTGCCTATCACGATGATAAGCAGATCTTATCTAGCTGGGGCTCGGCTTACCCGCCAATAAAGCTTTCGAGCAGCCCCAGGGTCGCGGCCGGCTGCTCCTCTTGCGGCATGTGCCCGCAACCCTCGACCAGCTTCAGGGTCGAGTTGGGCAGGGTGCGCCTCAATTTGAGGCCCACCTCGAACGGCACGATGCGGTCGTGATCGCACCACACGATCAGCGTCGGCAGCTGGATCGTCTTGTAGCGCTCCGACAGCTCGGCGATGCCGTCGGGCATGATCTGGCGCGCGCTATGGATCATGGCGTGCTTGCCTGCCGCGGTCTTGAGCGGGGCGGCATAGGTCTCGACCTCCTCGGGGTCGATCTTGCTGTCGTCGAGATAGGCGATGCGCAGCGCAACCCGCGTCTGCACCGTGGGCGGCACCATGCGCACGCCGAGCTGCGAGACGAGCGGCACGTCGAGCAGGCGGAAGAACACCGGGATCTCCTGCGGATAGGCGATCGAATCGAGCAGCACGAGCTTTGTGATGCGCCCCTTCAGCCGCTGATCGGCTTCCAGCGCGAGCATCAGCGCCACGCCGCCGCCGAACGAGTGCCCCACCAGCGTGAGGTGGTGGAGATCCTTCGCCTCGATGAGTTGGGCCAAGAGCTCGGCCTGATCGAACACCGAATAGCGGCTGTCGAACGGTTTGTCTGATTGGCCGAAGCCCTTGAGGTCGACGGCAATGACCCTATGCGTACGGGCGAGTTCGGGCGCGATATGGCGCCAGGTATAGGTGCTTGCGCCGAAGCCATGGATGAGAAGGACAGGGGAGCCGTGTCCCGCGTCTTCGTAGTAAAGCTTGACCGGAGCGTCCAACGGACCCAGCCGCGCATATGGTCCGTCCGCTGCGTCGCCGGCGCTGAGCCCGCACGAGCCGAGCGCGAGCGCGATAGCGGCAAGGCCGAGCGTCGCCTTCAGCTGTCTCTTGACCATGCAGCTCAGACCCGCGGGGTCCCCTCGTCGTGATCAAGTACAGGCGGCGCGACTCCCGCTCCGCTGCGGTCCTCTTGCGAAGACCGCGCCCCGCGAATCAGCAGCGGAAATGGTGCAACCCCGTTCGTTTGCCGTTGTAACCCGCTTCGCCCGCAGGCGGCAATCGCGCCGGTTAACCAAAAATGAAGATCGAGTCCGCAGTTTGTGGGCTTTCCCGTGCAAAAGCGATGACAGCCCGGCGCTTTCCATTGACGCCCATAAAATCCCATGCTATCCCACGATTGCCCGTTCGGTGAGTAAGTGGGAGAGGCTGGCCGCGCTCCTTAGAGGCCACGGGGGGAACTGCGCCGCCTCTCCCATCACTTTTCGGGCGGACGCCTGCACCTCCAGCTTTGAATTCGTCCGTGTCGGCTTCGGCTTCGGGTGCGCGAGGGGGAGATGGACCAGTTTGTCTCGACTTTCACCAATAAGATCGACACCAAAGGTCGAGTCTCGGTCCCCGCTTCATTCCGCACAGTTCTCGCCAAAGACGGCCTCGACGGCATCTACTGCTATCCCTCGCTCGATGCGCCGGCGCTCGACGCCGGCGGTCAGCGGCTCATCGACAAGATCAACGCGCTGGTCGAGGACCTCGCACCGTATTCCGACGAGAAGGACCAGCTCGCCACTGCTCTGTTCGGCACCAGCGAGATCCTCTCCATCGATCAAGATGGGCGCACCATTCTGCCCGAGCGTTTGCGCGAGCACGCCGGCATCACCAGCCACATCACCTTCGTGGGCCTCGGCGAAAAATTCCAGCTGTGGGAGCCGAAGCGTTTCGAAACTCATCTCGCGGGGGCGCGCCAGAAAGTGCGTGACCTTCGCAAACTACTCGGCGCGGGGCGCCGCGGAAGCGGCGGGCCAGAGGGAGCACGGGAATGATGGCGGGTCGCGGCAGCACGGCTGCCGTCGGCGGACCGGCCCGCCACATTCCCGTGATGCTCTCCGAGGTTCTCGCGCAGCTTGATCCCAAGGACGGCGAGATCGTCGTCGATGGGACCTTTGGGGCCGGCGGCTACAGCAAGGCCCTCCTCGATCACGCCGACTGCAAGATTATCGCCATCGATCGCGATCCCGAAGCCTTTCGCCTGAGCGGCGAGGTGGCGGAAGCCTATCCCGGAAGGGTACTGGCGGTGCTTGGCCGCTATAGCGAGATGGTCGAGATTGCCGCGAGCGAAGGGTTCAGCGCCGTCGACGGCGTTGTGCTCGATCTCGGCGTCTCCTCGATGCAGCTCGATGAGCCGGCCCGCGGTTTCTCCTTCAGCCAGGAAGGTCCCCTCGACATGCGCATGGGGCAGGGCGGCCCGTCGGCGCGCGATATCGTCAACACGTTGGGCGAACAGGAGCTTGCCGAGATTCTCTTCAAGCTTGGCGAGGAGCGGCGCTCCCGCGCGATCGCCAAGGCGATCGTGAAGCGCCGTGCCGAGACCCCGATCGCGACCACCGCGGAGCTCGCCGATATCGTCGCCGGCGTCCTCGGCCGCAAGCGGGACGACAAGAAACACCCCGCTACCCGCACCTTTCAGGGCTTGCGTCTTTATCTCAATGAGGAGCTTGACGAGCTGGCGCGCGGCCTATCCGCCGCCGAACGTCTGCTGGAAGCGGGCGGTCGGCTTGCCGTCGTCACCTTTCATTCGCTCGAGGACCGGATTGCCAAGCGGTTCTTCGCTAGCCGGAGCGCGCCGCCGCCGCGTGCCTCGCGCCATCTCCCGGAGGCGGGGGGCGAAATTCCTGCTCCGAGCTTCCGGCTTCTTAACCGGCGTCCGGTAGAACCGAATCAGGCCGAGATCAGGCGGAATCCTCGGGCCCGCTCGGCACGCCTCAGGGCGGCGGAGCGCACCGAGGCTCCCGCGCATCCTCTCGACCTGGCCGCGCTCGGGGTGCCGCGGCTTAGCTTTTGCATGTGAGGGTCGACTTCAGTCTGCGAGTTCCAAAATGCTGCGTTTCGTCAATATTTGTCTCGTGCTTGGCCTCGTCGCGTTGGCTTACGTCATCTATCAGGTGAAGTACCAGTCGCGCGCGCTCGACGCCGAAATCGCCACGCTCGGCAAGCAAATCGACGAGGAGCGGGATGGCATCGCGGTGCTTCGCGCCGAATGGAGCCTGCTCAACCGTCCCGAACGCATCGAGCGGCTGGCTCAAAAATATCTGAAGCTCGCCCCGGCGAAGCCCACCCAGCTCGTCACCATCGACACGGTGAGCGACCGCGATTTCGACCGCACCCGGCTTGAGGCCGCGGCTCCCGTCGCGGCGCAAGTGCCGTCGCCAAAGCCGGCCAAGCGGGCCGGCGTTGCCAATGTTCCGGCGGCGGGTGCGGCGTCCGCTTCAACGCCTTGGCCTGAGGCGGAAGTCGTGAAACCGGTCGAAGCCTCGGTTCAGTAATTCGGCAAAGCCGTGTCAGAGAACACCAAACCAGACGCCGCCACAGCCCGGGCCGAGCGAGCCTATCTCGCGCGAGGCCGCTACCGCTTCCGCCTCGCCTGTCTTGCGTTTGCGCTAGCCTTTCTCCTGATCGGCGGACGGCTGGTGACGCTCGGCTTCACCGGCACGGGCCAAAGCGGTGGTGGTCTCTACGACATTTCATCGACGGTGCACCGCCCGGACATTCTCGATCGCCACGGCCGTCTGCTCGCCACCGACATCAAGGGCGCGACGCTTTATGCTGACCCGGCCAAAGTCATCGACATCGACGAACTGGCTGAGCAGGTGACGAGTGTGCTCTCCGACGTCGACGCCAAGGCACTGCGCGCTAAGCTCCGGGCGGGTGGCCGCTTCGTTCGCATCAAGCGCGAGCTGACGCCGAAGCAGCAGGAGGAGATCCACGAGCTCGGCCTGCCGGGCCTCGCCTTCATCGAGGAATATCGCCGCGTCTATCCGATGGGCGCCACCGCGAGCCACGTGGTCGGGCTGGTCGACGTGGACAACAGAGGCCTCGCCGGCATCGAGAAATTCATCGACGACAATCCGCAGCTCACCATGCGCGATGACGAGGCGGTGACGATCTCGCTCGATCTCGGCGCCCAGTATGTGGTGCGCGAGGAATTGAGCAGGGCCATCAAGGCTTATCACGCCAAGTCCGCAGCCGGCATCGTCATGGACGTGCATTCCGGCGAGGTGCTGGCGCTCGCATCGCTTCCCGACTACGACCCCAATCGCCGGGAAGAAGCGTTGAACAAGGACCGGCTGAACCGCATCGGCTTCGGCGTCTACGAGATGGGCTCGGTGTTCAAAGTGTTCACCGTCGCCGGCGTGCTCGACATGGGGCTCGCGTCGATGCGCTCGCGTTACGACGCCTCGAGCCCAATCCACTATGCGTCTTTCACCATCGACGACTTCCATGGCCAGCATCGCAGCCTCAGCGTGCCGGAAGTGTTCATCTATTCGTCCAATATCGGCGCCGCCAAGATGGCGCTCGAGATGGGCGTCGATCGCCACCGCGCCTTCCTCAAGAAGCTCGGCCTGATGAGCCGGGTCTCGACCGAGATCGGCGAGAGCGCCGCGCCGATCATCCCGACGCATTGGCAGAAGCTCAACACCATGACCATCGCCTTCGGCCATGGCCTGTCGGTGACTCCGATCCAGCTCGCCGCCTCGACGCTCCCTCTCGTCAATGGCGGCATCGCCGTCGCTCCCACCTTCCTGCCACGCTCGCGTGAGGAGGGCATGGCCGGCGGCACAAGAGTTCTCAAGTCCGACACGAGCGCGACGATGCTGAAGCTGATGCGCCTCAACGTGCTGAAAGGCACCGGCAAGCGCGCCAACGCCGATGGCTATCGCGTCGGCGGCAAGACCGGCACCGCCGAAAAGGTGGTCGGCGGCCGCTATTCGACCTCGGCGCTGCTGACCAGCTTCCTTTCGACCTTCCCGACCGATGCGCCTGAATATCTCGTCCTCGTCATGCTCGACGAGCCGCAACGCGTCGCCGAGTCGAGCAACCAGGCAACGGCTGGCGTCAACGCCGCGCCCACCGCGGGCAAGATCATTGAGCGGATCGCCCCCATTCTCGGCGTCGCGCCGCGTCCGGAGGACGAGCAGCGCAAATTTGACGCCAAGGTGCTCGCCTCTTATTAAAAGATGCCTGCCCTCAAGGGGTTGGCCAAAATCCTTGAGATCCTCAAGGAAACGCCGCTTTTCGGGGCGCAAAGTCAGACCATGACTCTGGGTGAGCTGTTAGGCCGCGGGGTAGAGCTGCCTTCGAACCTCGCGACCGTCCCGATTGCTGGCCTTGCGGCTGACAGCCGCGAGGTCAAGCCCGGCTTTCTGTTCGCGGCATTGCCGGGGGTTAAAACCGACGGCGCGCGCTTCATCCAAGACGCTTTACAGCGCGGTGCCGCGGCGGTCCTCGTGGCGCCAGGTGTCGCGCCGAGTACCGCATCGGCAGCGATCATCGAGGACAGCGACCCGCGCCGGCAATTGGCTCTGATCGCAGCGCGCTTCTTCGGCGCTCAACCAACGACCGCCGTCGCCGTCACCGGGACCAACGGCAAGACATCGGTTGCTTCCTTCGTGCGGCAGCTCTGGGCGGGGCAGGGCTTGAATGCCGCAAGCCTCGGCACGGTCGGCGTGGTGAGCCCGCGCGGCACCGAGGTGCTGAAGCACACCACGCCCGACCCGATCGAGTTGCACCGCATCCTTGCCGCGCTTGCCAAAGACGGGGTCACCCATCTCGCGCTCGAGGCCTCGAGCCATGGCTTGCAGCAGCGCCGCGTCGATGGCGTCACGTTCGCGGCCGGCGCCTTCACCAATATCTCGCGCGACCATTTGGACTACCACGCGAGCTTCGAAGATTATTTCGCGCAGAAGCTTCGCCTTTTCACCGAGCTCCTGCCGCGCGGCGCCGGCGCCGTGGTGGATGTCGACAGTGAAGCGGGAACCCGCGTGGCGGGCGTCGCCGAGGCGAGGGGGCTCAAGCTCGTCTCGGTCGGTCGCGACGGCAAGACCTTGCGGTTGAGCTCGGCCGAGCTGGACGGCTTCGGCCAGAGTCTCGTGATCGAGCATGCCGGCAAGCGCTTTCATGTTCGCTTGCCGCTGGTCGGCGCCTTCCAGGCGTCCAACGCGCTGGTCGCCGCGGGCCTCGCAATGGCGACGGGCGCCGACGCGGCGACCGTGCTGCCGAGGCTGGAAACTTTGCAAGGCGCGCGCGGACGCCTCGATCTCGTCGGCACGGCGCGGGGGGGCGCGCCGATCTTCGTCGACTACGCCCACACGCCCGACGCGCTCGCCAAGGCGCTCGACGCGCTCAGGCCTTACGTCGCCAAGCGGCTGCTGGTGGTGTTCGGCTGCGGCGGCGACCGTGACAAGGGCAAGCGGCCCGAGATGGGGGCCGTGGCCGCCGCCAAGGCGGACCTCGCCATCGTCACCGACGACAATCCGCGCAGCGAAAGTGCCGCCGCCATCCGCCGCCAGATCTTGGCCGCTTCCCCCGGCGCCATCGAGATCGGCGACCGCGCCGCGGCGATCGCCGACGCCGTCGCAAGACTGGGGCAAGGCGATGTTCTGCTGGTGGCCGGCAAGGGCCACGAGACCGGCCAAACCATTGGCTCGACCGTGGTACCGTTTTCAGATCATGACGCGGTCGCGGCCGCTCTGAAGCAAGAGGCGAGTTGTGGCTGAGCCGCTTTGGACCTTAGGCGAGATCGTCGCCGCCACGAAGGGTGCCAGCCTTGGCGCGCGTGAGGCTCCGGTCACGGGCTTCTCCATCGATACACGCAGCCTTGGCAAGGGCGATGGCTTCGTCGCCATTCGCGGACCGAACCGCGATGGGCATGCCTTTGTCGCCGCGGCGCTGGATCAGGGTGCCGCTTGCGCCGTTGTCGACGGGACTTTTCCTCCGGGCGACGAGGAGAGGCTGATTCGCGTCGGCGAGACGCTGCAAGCGCTGAACGATCTCGGCCGCGCCGCGCGTGCGCGCGCCACCCATACAAAGGTGATCGCGGTCACCGGCAGCGTGGGCAAGACCGGCACCAAGGAGGCACTCCGCCTTGCACTCGCGCCGAGCGGCTCGGTGCATGCGTCGGTCAAGTCCTTCAACAATCATTGGGGTGTGCCATTGTCGCTCGCCAATATGCCGAAGACCGTCACCTACGGCGTGTTCGAGATCGGCATGAATCACGCGGGCGAGATCGACGTGCTGACGCGGCTGGTGAGGCCGCAGATCGCCGTCGTCACAACCGTGGCGCCGGTACATCTCGGTTTCTTCCGCTCGGTGGAGGAGATCGCCGATGCCAAGGCTGAGATCTTCCACGGACTGGAGCCGGGAGGCGTAGCGGTCATCAATCGCGACAGCCCCTATTACGAGCGGCTGAAGGCTCACGCGCTCGAACACGGCGCGCGGATTGTCGGCTTCGGCGAAGCGCAAGGCGCCGAGGTTCGGCTGCTCGGCGTCGAACTCGAGCCCGACGGGTCCAAGGTCAATGCCGACATTCTCGGTGAAGCATTGAGCTATCGGCTCGGCGCGCCGGGGCGCCACCTGGTGCAGAATTCGCTCGCCGTGCTCGCTGCGGTGAAGCTCGCTGGCGCCGACCTCAAACGGGCCGCCGCCGCACTCGAAGGGCTTCAGGTGCAAGCCGGGCGCGGCGCGCGCACCCTGATCGAGGGGCCGCGTGGACGCATCGCCATCATCGATGAATCCTACAATGCCAATCCGGCCTCCATGCGGGCCGCTCTGGCGACGCTCGGGCTGACGCCACGAAATGAGTTCAGCCGCCGCGTGGCCGTGCTCGGCGACATGCTGGAACTCGGCCCGGAAGGCGCCAAATTGCATCAGGACCTCGCCGAGTTCATTGACGGGGCTGGGGTAGATGTAGTCTTTGCCTGCGGCGAGCTAATGGGCTCCCTTTACGGGGTTTTGCCCGTCAGTCGCCAAGGCGTTTATGCCAAGACCGCTGAGGAGCTTCAGCCCAAGCTCTTGGATGCGGTGGGGCCCGGGGATGCGATCATGGTCAAAGGCTCGTTGGGCAGCCGCATGGGGCCGTTGGTCGAAGCCTTGAAGCGGCGTTTTAGCGCGCAAGCCGCGCTGGCTTAATCGGGCCGAGGGGAGGGGGAAGCAATGTTCTACTGGTTGACCGAACTCACCCCCGAACTCGCCGCCTTCAACGTCTTTCGCTACATCACCTTCCGCACCGGAGGTGCGCTGATCACCGCGCTGCTGTTCGTGTTCCTGTTCGGTCCCAAGGTGATCAAGTCGTTGAAGATCCGCCAGGGCAAGGGCCAGCCGATCCGCAAAGACGGACCCGAGCGTCATCTCCTCCAGAAGCAGGGCACGCCCACCATGGGCGGGCTGATGATTCTTTCCGGCCTCACCGTCTCCGTGCTGCTGTGGGGCAATCTGCGCAACACTTACGTTTGGGTCGTGCTGCTGCTCACCCTCGTCTACGGCGCCGTCGGCCTCTACGACGACTATCTCAAAGTGACCAGGCAGTCGGCTGAAGGCTTTCGCGGTCGCATCAAGATCGCCGTCGAGGCGCTTGCCGCCGTGATCGCCACCGCCGTCATCGTGCATGCCGGCCAGGAGCCGCTGGCGAGCTCTCTCGCCATCCCCTTCCTCAAGAGCGTGCTGATCGATCTTGGTTGGCTGTTCATCCCCTTCGGGGCCTTCATCATTGTTGGCGCAGGCAACGCGGTGAACCTGACCGACGGCCTCGACGGCTTGGCGATCGTGCCGGTGATGATCGCCGCCGCCACCTTCGGCTTCATCTCCTATCTCGTCGGCAACGTGCTGTTCGCCGATTACCTCCAGATTCACTTCGTGCAAGGGACCGGCGAGCTTGCCGTGGTCTGCGGCGCGCTGGTCGGGGCCGGCCTTGGCTTTCTGTGGTTCAACGCGCCGCCCGCTCTCATCTTCATGGGAGACACCGGATCGTTGGCGCTCGGTGGCGCGCTCGGCACCATCGCCGTCGCCACCAAGCATGAACTCGTGCTCGCCATTGTCGGCGGCCTGTTCGTGCTCGAAGCGGCCTCCGTGATCGTGCAGGTCACTTCCTTCCGGCTGTTCGGCAAACGCGTGTTCCGCATGGCTCCATTGCACCATCATTTCGAGCAAAAGGGCTGGCCGGAATCGACGGTTGTGATCAGGTTTTGGATCATCTCCGTGGTGCTTGCGCTTGCTGGCCTCGCCACCCTGAAATTGCGGTAGATTCACAATCAAATGATTCCCGTGACGATCTTCGCCGGCCGGGACGTAGCAGTCCTCGGCCTTGGCTTGAGCGGGTTCGCCTCCGCGCGCGCGCTAAAGGCGGGTGGCGCCAATCCTGTTGTTTGGGACGATAAGCTTGCGGCGCGGGAGCAGGCTGAAGCTCAAGGCTTTACGATACGGGATCTTGCCAGCGCCGATTGGTCGGACTTTGCCGCGCTGGTGCTCGCCCCTGGTATTCCGCTGACCCACCCCGCGCCGCATTGGAGCATCGCCCGCGCGCAAGAAGCGGCAGTCGAGGTGATCGGCGATATCGAGCTGTTCTTCCGCGAGCGGGCGCGCAACGCGACGCCGGGCAAGGTGGTGGTCATCACCGGCACCAACGGCAAATCCACCACGACGGCGCTCACCGCGCATCTGTTCCAGGCGGCGCGAAAGCGCGTGGCGCTTGGCGGCAATATCGGCAAGGCGGTGCTCGATCTCGAACCGTTCGCGGCCGATCTCACTTATGTCATCGAGCTTTCGTCTTTTCAGATCGAGCTTGCGCCTGGGATCGCGCCCGACGCCGCGGCGCTCCTCAACATCACGCCCGACCATCTCGACCGGCACGCCACGCTCGAGAACTATGCCCGCATCAAATCGATGGTGTTTGCTCATCTCGGCCCCAGCGGCACCGCCGTGATCGGCATCGACGACGCCCCGTCGCGCGCGATCGCCGACCGCCTCGCGGGACCATTCGCCGTCAAGCGCATCGCCGTGGGCCGCCCGGTCACCATGGGTGTCTTCGCCGAGGACGGGGTGCTGCACGAGATGGAGGGCGGCGTGGAGCTTGCCCGCATCGATCTTGCCGGTATCGGTTCGCTCAGAGGCGCCCATAATTGGCAGAACGCGGCGCTTGCGTATGCGCTCGCCCGCTCGCAAGGCCTTAACCCCGCCTCCATCGCTCAAGGGCTGAAGAGCTTCGCTGGTCTCGCCCACCGCATGGAGCAGGTGGCGCGACTGGGCAAGGTTCTGTTCGTCAACGACTCCAAGGCCACCAATGCGGACGCGGCCGGTAAGGCGCTTGCAAGCTTTTCCGATATTTACTGGATCATCGGGGGCCGGCCGAAGGAGGGGGGCTTGGCGGGGTTGGAGCCTTTCTTCGGCAGGATCGCGCGCGCTTACCTGATTGGGGAGGCGGCGGACGCTTTCGCCGGCCAGCTCGGCAGCGCCGTAGACCATGTCCGGTGCGGCACGCTCGACCGTGCCGTGGAAGCGGCGGCTGCGGACGCCGGAAGCTCAAACGCCAACGAGCCGGTTGTGCTGCTCTCGCCGGCTTGTGCCTCTTACGATCAGTTCGCCAATTTCGAGAAGCGCGGCGAAGCGTTTCGCCAGATCGTCATGGCGCTCGACGGCGCCGAGGGCGTGAAGCCGGAGCATGGGAAAGCGGCATGAGGCTCACCCGCGCCGACAAGAGCGTGCTGTCCGACTGGTGGTTCACGGTCGACCGGCTGATGTTCTTCGGCTTGCTGTTGTTGATGGGCGCTGGCCTCGTGCTGTCGCTGGCGGCGAGCCCGCCGATCGCCGCGAGATACCATCTCGAGCCGTTCTATTTCGTGCGCCGGCAAGCGGCTTTGCTGTTGCCCGCGATCGCCATCATGTTCTCGGCATCGACGCTCACGCCCAAACAGATCAGGCGCGCGAGCCTAGTAATTTTCGTCGTCGGCATCGCGCTGATGGCGCTGATCCTCGGCCTCGGACCGGAGATCAAGGGCGCCAAGCGCTGGCTGCAGATCGGGTTCCTCACCATCCAGCCGTCCGAGTTCGTCAAGCCCGCCTTCATCGTGCTGACGGCCTGGCTGTTCAATGAGAGCCAGAAGCGCCGCGATATCCCAGGCATCCAGCTCGCCGTGGCGCTCTATGCTATCTTCGCCGTGCTGCTGATCCTTCAGCCGGATTTCGGCCAGACGCTTCTGATCACGCTGGTCTGGGGCGCGCTCTTCTATATGGCGGGCATCAACATGGTTTGGATCGGCGCGCTTGGGCTCGCCGGCGCGGGTGGCGTCGTCACCGCCTATCTGCTCGTGCCGCATGTCGCCTCGCGCATCGACCGCTTCTTCGATCCCGCCTCCGGCGACACCTATCAGACCGATCGGTCATTAGATTCCTTCCTGCATGGCGGCTGGTTCGGCAGGGGCCCCGGCGAGGGCACGGTCAAGAACGTGCTGCCCGACTCGCACACCGACTTCATCTTCGCCGTCACGGCGGAGGAATATGGTCTGATCGCCTGCCTCATCCTGCTCACCCTGTTTGCCTTCATCGTGTTGCGCGGCCTGTCGAAGGCCTCGCAAGAGTCCGATGGCTTCATCCGACATGCCGTGGCCGGCCTCGTGATGCTGTTTGGCCTGCAGGCGCTCATCAACATGGCGGTGAATGTCGGGCTTCTCCCGGCCAAAGGCATGACGCTACCCTTCATCTCCTATGGCGGCTCCTCTCTGCTCGCCATGGCGCTGACCATGGGCTTTTTGCTCGGGCTGACCCGCAAGCGCCCGACGGCGGGGCGACTCAGGCGCGACGCCGACGCGCGATCGGAGTCGGAGCCTGCCTCAGCCAGGGAGCAGGCGGCGTGAGCCGCCGCCCGATCCTGCTTGCCGCGGGCGGCACGGGCGGGCATCTCTTTCCCGCTGCGGCCTTGGCGCAGGAGCTCAAGCGCCGCGGCTACGAGGTCGAACTTGCGACCGACATCCGCGCCGAGAAATACGGCGTCGAGTTTCCGGCCCGCGCCATTCACCGCATTCCCTCGGCCACGCTTGCGAGCCGCAATCCCTTCGCCGTGGCGATGACTTTCTCCCAGCTCGGAATCGGCTTCTTCGGCGCCCGCCGCCTCTTGAAGGCGATCGCGCCTCACGCCGTCATCGGCTTTGGCGGCTATCCCACCCTGCCGCCAATCATCGCCGCGAGCAGCTTGAAGATCCCTACCGCGATTCACGAGCAGAATGCCGTGATGGGCCGCGCCAATCGCCTGCTGTCGCGCGTGGTCGACCGGATCGCCCTGTCTTTCAAATCGACCAAGCTGCTCAGGCCCGAAGCCGAATCCAAAGCACGCGTGACCGGAACGCCGGTGCGCGACGCCGTGCTTGCCTATCGCGAGGTGCCGTACCAGCCGCCCGAGCCGGGTCAGCGCCTGCTGCTGCTCATCTTCGGCGGTAGTCAGGGCGCGCGCTTTTTCTCCGAGGCCATGCCGCCGGCGCTTTCACTGCTGCCGGCCGAGATGCGCGAGCGACTGACGGTGGTGCAGCAGGCGCGCGAGGAGGATCTCGATCAACTGCGCGAGGCCTATAAACAGGCCGGCATCGCCGCCCACGTTGCGCCCTTCTTCCGCGATCTGCCCGAGCGGATCGCCAAGGCGCATCTCATCGTCGCCCGCTCGGGTGCCTCGACCGTTGCCGAGCTGATGGCGATCGGCAGACCTTGCCTGCTCGTGCCGCTGCCGCATGCCCTTGACAACGATCAGCTCGAAAACGCAACTCGTCTGCAACAAGGGGGCGGCGGCTGGTGCATGCGCCAGCAGGAACTCACCCGCGAGCGTCTAGCCCAAGAGCTGCAACGGCTGCTCTCCTCGCCGGAGCTTTTGGCGACGGCGGCGGCGAAGGGAAAGGCCATGTCGGAGACCCAAGCCGTCAACAAGCTCGCCGATCTTGCCGAGGAGTTGGCGCGGCTCAAAGCGTAGTAGTGGTGTAGAGTTCAAGCATGCATCTTCCCGATCCAGATCAGGCAGGCCTGTTCCATATCGTCGGCATCGGCGGCATCGGCATGAGCGCCATTGCCGAGGTGATGCATACCCGCGGCTATCAGGTGCAGGGCAGCGACCTCAAGGACAGCGCCAATCTCGAGCGCCTGCGCGCTCGCGGCATCACCTGCTTGATCGGCCACGACCCTGCAAACTTGAACGGGGCAGGCCACCTCGTTATTTCCAGCGCGGTCAAGGCCGGCAATCCCGAATTCGAGGCGGCCAAGGAGCGCGGCCTTCCCATCATTCGCCGCGCCGAGATGCTGGCAGAACTCATGCGCCCTTGCGCCACCGTGTCGATCACCGGCACCCACGGCAAGACCACCACCACTTCGCTCATCGCCGACTTGCTCAAGGCCGCCGATCTCGATCCCACCGTGATCGCCGGCGGTATCATCAATGCCTGGGGCACCAATGCGCGCATCGGCAAGGGCGAATGGATGGTGGTCGAGGCCGACGAATCCGACGGCACGTTCTTGAAGCTCCCGACCCAGATCGGCGTCGTCACCAATATCGACCCCGAGCACATGGATTATTGGCCGTCGCTGGAGGCGCTGCATCAGGCCTTCCACCAATTCATCGACGCGATCCCATTCTATGGTCTCGCCGTCGCCTGCATCGATCACCCGGTGGTGCGCGAGCTGATCGCCAAGCTCGGCGGCGCCGCCAACGGCCGCCGCACGCTGACCTACGGCGTCGCGCGCGATGCCGATATCAGGCTCGCCAATCTCCGTCCCGACCACAACAGCATCACCTTCGACGCCGATCTCGGCCCGGGAGTGAAGGGTGGCGCGCGCAAACTTGAGGATCTCACGCTGCCGGTGCTGGGCCATTACAACGCGCTGAATGCGCTCGGCGCGCTCGCCGCGGCCACGGAGGCCGGCGTCAGCGACGACGTCATCCGCTCGACGTTTGCAATATTCTCCGGCGTGAAGCGACGGTTTTCACGCGCCGGCGAGTGGCAGGGCGTGGTGGTCTATGACGACTACGCGCATCATCCGGTGGAGATCGCCGCCGTGCTGCGCGCCGCCCGCATGGCCGGCAAGGGCCGCATCATCGCCGTGGTGCAGCCGCATCGCTATACGCGGCTGCAATCGCTGTTCAATGAGTTCTCGGCTTGCCTCGACGATGCCGATATCGCCGTGGTGACGCCGGTCTATTCGGCCGGCGAGGCGCCGATCCCCGGCATCGACCGCGACGAGTTCGCCTCCGGCCTGCGTCGTCATGGTCATCCGCATGTGCTGACCGTCGATGACGAGCCTGCGCTGGTCGAGACCATTGCCTCGATCGCCAAGCCGGGCGACCTCGTGGTCGGGCTCGGCGCCGGCACCATTACAGACTGGATAAATGCCCTGCCGAAACATCTCGAACATTGGGGACGGGCTTGAACGGGGCCGCGCTCGAAAGCCGGCTGGTCGCAAGCCTACCGGAGCTGCGCGGTCGGCTTAAGGCCGAGGCGCCGCTAAAGGACCTCACCTGGTTCAGGGCCGGTGGTCCCGCCCAAGTGCTGTATTCGCCGGCCGACGAAGCGGACCTCGCCTATTTCCTGAGCGGGACGCCGCCCGACATTCCCACCACGATCATCGGTCTCGGCTCAAACCTGCTGGTGCGCGACGGCGGCATCAAAGGCGTCGTGATCCGGCTTGGCCGAGGCTTCGCCGAGATCAAGATCGAAGAGGGCAGCCGGCTCCGTGCCGGCACTGCCGTTCCCGACGTGAAGGTGGCGCGCGCGGCGGCCGATGCGGGCATTGCCGGCCTCTCCTTCTATCGCGGCATTCCGGGTTGCGTCGGCGGCGCGCTGCGCATGAATGGCGGAGCGCACGGTCGCGAGACAAAAGAGGTTCTGGTCGAGGCCCGCGCGGTCGACCGCGGGGGCAACACCCATGTGCTGCCGGTTGCGGAGCTTCACTACGAATATCGTCATTGCGGCGCGCCGGAGGATTTCATCTTCACCGAGGCTCTGTTTCAGGGCCAGCCCGGCGATCCCACGGCCATCCTCGCCGAGATGGACGGCATCGCCGCATATCGCGAGGAGGTGCAGCCGATCAAGAGCCGCACCGGCGGCTCGACCTTCAAGAACCCACCCGGCAAGAAGGCCTGGCAACTGATCGACGCGGCGGGCTGCCGTGGCCTCTCCGTCGGCGACGCCAAGGTCTCCGAGATGCACTGCAACTTCCTCATCAACGAGGGCAACGCCACCGGCGCCGATATCGAAAAGCTCGGCGAGACCGTGCGCGCGCGGGTGAAGGAGACGAGCGGGGTGGAGCTCGAATGGGAGATCAAGCGCCTCGGCATCCCCGCCTAGCCAAACCCTCAAATGTTCGGCCGAAGTGCCGGGCATCCACGAATTCTCTATAAGGTCAAACGTGGATGGCCGGGAAAACCTCAGCCATGACGGTTTGAGAGTGGTTTGATGTCTGGAGCTGTAAGGCGCGGGGGTTCACATGGCCGATAAGCAAATTCATGTCGCGGTGCTGATGGGAGGCCTGTCCTCGGAACGCGAGGTCTCGCTCAGATCGGGCGCGGCTTGCGCCACGGCTCTCGAAGGCGAAGGCTATCGCCTCACCAGGCTCGATGTTGGCCATGACATCGCGGCGCGGCTTGCCGAAGTGAGCCCCGATGTCTGCTTTAACGCGTTGCATGGCCGCTACGGCGAGGATGGCTGCATCCAGGGCGTGCTGGAGACGCTCGGCATTCCCTATACCCATTCCGGCGTGCTCGCCTCCGCGCTGGCCATGCACAAAGAGCGTGCCAAGGCCGTGCTTGCCGCGGCGGGGGTGCCGGTTGCCGAGAGCCTGGTGATTTCCCGGATCGAGGCCGCTAAGGCGCACGCCATGTCGCCGCCATACGTCATCAAGCCCCCAACCGAAGGCTCGAGCGTCGGCGTCTATATCGTGCGCGAGGATCAGGCGCATCCGCCTCAGGAGCTGACAAGCGCCGAATGGACACTCGGCGAAGAGGTCATGGTCGAGCGCTTTATCCCCGGCCGCGAGCTCACCTGCGCGGTGATGGGCGAGGAGGCGCTGGGGGTGATCGAAATCCGCCCCGCCGAGGGTCTCGCCTTCTACGATTACGACGCGAAATACGCGCCTGGCGGCTCAATTCACGTGCTCCCGGCGCCGCTTAAACCAAATGTTTACCAATTGGTACAGAAGCTGTCCCTGGCGGCTCATAGGGCACTGGGCTGCCGTGGGGTCAGTCGCTCCGACTTCCGCTTCGACGACCGGCCAGAAGGCACGGGGGAAATGATCTGTCTTGAGGTCAACACCCAGCCAGGCATGACGTCGACATCGCTTGTGCCCGAGCTTGCTGCCTTTAGCGGCCGCTCGTTCGGCGAGCTGGTCCGCTGGATTGTGGAGGACGCGTCGTGCAACCGGTGAGGGGAAGAGCGAAGGGCAGGGGCTCGCAAGAGTTCCTCTTGGCTCGCGGCATCGCCGTCAAGCGCGGAGGAGGGAAGCACCTGCCCGTGCTCTCAAGCCCGCGCCGCCTTATCACGCGCAGCCCCACCTCGATCCGCCTCTCCCGGCTCGGCCAGGACCGCGTGCGCGGCAAGTGGCTCGCGCTGTGCGCGCTGTTTCTCGGTAGCGCTGTCGTCTATGGCGCCATCGTCGGCGGAGAGACCGCCAAGATCTACGACGCGCTGACCGGCGGCATCGAGCACCTCGCCGTCGTCTCCGGTTTCGGCGTTAAGCGGATAACCGTCGCCGGCCAGTTGCATGCGACCGACGCATCGATCACCGCGGCGCTCGGCGCCGGCCCCGATACGATGATGCTCAATTTCGATACCGACGCAGCCAAGGCGCGCCTTGAAGCCGTTTCCTGGGTCAAACACGCGCAAGTCATGCGGCTGTTGCCCTCGACCCTCCAGGTCGTCGTCGAGGAGCGGACGCCATTCGCCGTTTGGCAGAATAAGGGTCAGACTTACGTGGTCGACGCCGAGGGCGTGGTTCTCGCTCCGGCGCTGCGTGAAGCCTACGCGAGCTTGCCTCTGGTCGTGGGCGAGGGCGCGGCGAAGTCCGCCTCCGAATTGTACGATCAATTGGCCCCCTACAACGATCTCAAGCAGAAGCTCATCGCCGCGATCAGGGTCGGCGACCGGCGCTGGACGCTGCAGGTCGCTTCGGGGCTCGACATCATGCTGCCCGACGACAATGTCGGCGAGGCGCTCAACTCGCTCGCCAAGCTCGACGAAGACCGGGGGCTGCTTAAGCGGGACATCGCCGCTGTCGATCTCAGGCTGCTCGATCGGGTGACCGTGCGCCTGCGCGACACGGCGTCGACGACCACGCCCGGCGGAACGCCGCAAACAGAGATACCGACGGCGAGCACCAAGGTTGCGCCGGCCGAAGGCAAGACGTGAGTGCAAGGGGTTTGAGGGCAGGGGGATGGGTTACACGACCACAATAAGAAGCAAGCGCCAGCGCATCGTGTGCGCGCTCGACGTCGGCACGAGCAAGATTTGCTGCCTGATTGCCAAGACGTCGCCCGTGCCGGATTGGTTCGAGGGCAAGGGCGATGCCGTGCAGTTCGAGGTGCTCGGCTTCGACCACACCCGCGCCGAAGGTCTGAAAGCGGGCATGATTGCCCATCTCGACAGCGCCGAAGCCTGTATCCGCTCGGCCGTCGATGCCGCTGAGCGGATGGCCGGCGTCACCGTCGAGGACGTGCATGTCTCCGTCACCTGTGGACGGCTCAAGAGCGAAACCTTCTCCGCCAGCGTGGCGCTCCCCTCGGGCGCCGTGCGGGAGGATGACGTGATGCGTCTGCTCGCCGGTGGCCGCCAATATGCCGGCCGCGACAAGCGAAGCGTGCTGCACGCCATGCCTCTCAGCTATCGCATCGACGAGAATGGCGGCATCAACGAGCCGCAGGGCATGTGCGGTGAGCGGCTTGCCGTCGATCTCCACGCCGTCACCGCCGACGAAGTGGCGATGCGCAATGTGATGCTCTGCGTCGAGCGCTGCCATCTCGCTGTGGCGAGTCTGGTCGCTGCGCCTTGCGCCAGCGCGCTCTCGGTCGTCACGCCGGACGAGGCGAAACTCGGCGTGGCCTGTATCGATTTCGGCGCCGGCACCACCACACTCTCGGTCTTCGTCGATGGCCACTTCATCCATGCCGACGCCATCGCCCTTGGCGGCAACGGCATCACCACCGACATCGCCCGTACCCTCTCGGCGCCGCTCGATTACGCCGAGCGGCTCAAGACCCTGCATGGCAGCGCCTTCGCCACGCTTTCGGATGAGCGCGAGATCATCACCTATCCCGCCGTTACCGGCATGCCGCAGCCGAGCTTGAACCAGATCACCAAGGCGCAGCTTGCCGTCATCATCCGTCCGCGCATCGAGGAGATTCTCGACCTGATGCGGCGCCGGATTGCTTCGGCAGGGCTCGCCGCCGAGGTTACCCAGCATCTCGTGCTGACCGGCGGGGGCAGCCAGCTCACCGGCTTGCCCGAACTCGCCGCCAACATGTTCGGCAGGCCCGTGCGGCTTGGCCGTCCGCGCTCGATGAGCGGCCTCCCCGCAGTGGCGGCTGCACCCGATTTCTCCGCCGCGATAGGCCTCTTGCTGCATTGGGCCCGCGGCGACGACAGGCTGTCGGGCCGGAGCGAACAGCGCTTCTTGCGCACCGGCACCGGCTATTTCGCCAAGGTGGGCGAATGGATACGGGACAATTTTTGATTCGAGAGAGGGCCCGATAGGCGCGTCGCGGGGAAGCGCCGGAAGCGAGCCAGGTAGAGACGATGAAGGAACGGAACAGCGCCATGACCATAAACCTCAGAGTTCCTGATCTGACCGAACTCAAGCCGCGCATCACCGTATTCGGTGTCGGCGGGGCCGGCGGCAATGCCGTCAACAACATGATCGAATGCGGTCTGAAGGGCGTCGAGTTCGTCGTCGCCAATACCGACGCGCAAGCTTTGGCGAGCTCGGCCGCCGAGCGCCGCATTCAGATGGGAGCCAACGTCACCGAGGGACTTGGCGCGGGCTCCAAGCCCGAGGTGGGCGCCGCCGCCGCCGAGGAGGCGATGGCCGACATCAAGGCCCATCTCGTCGGCTGCCACATGGTGTTCATCACCGCCGGCATGGGCGGCGGTACCGGAACGGGCGCAGCCCCGGTGATCGCGCGCGCCTCCCGCGAGGAAGGCATCCTCACCGTTGGCGTCGTCACCAAGCCATTCCAGTTCGAGGGCTCGCGTCGGCTTCGCGCCGCCGAGGCTGGCATCGACGCGCTGCAGAAATTCGTCGATACGCTGCTCATCATCCCCAACCAGAATCTGTTCCGCGTCGCCAACGAGAAGACCACCTTCACCGACGCCTTCGCCATGGCTGACGACGTTCTGCGGTCTGGCGTCGCCTGCATCACCGATCTCATGGTGAAAGAGGGTCTGATCAATCTCGACTTCGCCGACGTGCGCACCATCATGGCTGGCATGGGCAAGGCGATGATGGGTACAGGCGAATCGAGCGGCGAGCGCCGGGCCATCGAAGCGGCCGAGGCGGCCATCGCCAATCCACTGCTCGACGATGTCTGCATGAAGGGAGCGAGCGGTCTGCTGGTGTCGATCACCGGCGGCAACGATCTCACCCTCTACGAGGTTGACGAGGCGGCGAGTCGGGTCAGGGCCGAGGCCGATCCAGACGCCAACATCATCGTCGGCGCGACGTTCGACGATGAGCTCGACGGATCGATCCGCGTCTCGGTGGTGGCAACGGGCATTGGCCTCGCTGCGTCCCGGGCGGCGGCGGTCATTGAGGCGCCGCGGCCCGCCGTGGCGCAAGACCGGTCGCGACTTACAGAGCGTCTTGCCGGACTAGCCGCGCTTCCCTCCGGCGGCCCTGTCGACCTCGACGAGCCGAGCCTCGTGCTGGCCCCAAGCGAGGTCGTCAGAGACGCGCCGGTGTGGCGTGCTCCCGGCAATGTGACGATTGAGAAACGCCCGGCGCAGATGGGCGGAATGGGTTTGCGGATGGGTAACGCCCAGAAGCAGCCTCCGGCGGCGCCGGCGCGGCCCTTCCAGCCAGCACCTCCCGCTGCCGTGCGGCGCCCGGTGCGACGCATGCCGAGTGTCGATGAGCTCCCGATCGTGGCGCAAAACGCGATCAAGGCGAAAGCCGCTGGAGATGCCCAGGCGATCGGTCTTGCGGCGCAAAAGAAAAAAGTCGGCTTCCTCGAGCGGCTCGCCAATGTCGGCAGATCCCGCAGGGACACCGACGCTGAGATGCCTGCCAAGCGCGAGCCGGAATTCGGTCAGGGCTACGGGAATCTCGCCCCCGAGGCTCCCAGGATGCAGGCCCCGAGGCTCGAGCCAAGCGCCGAAACTCAGGCTCCGTTCGGGCAAAAAGGCATCAGAATCGAGCGACCGCGCGGCGAAGCCGTGGCCGCGCCCGCGCCAAAGCGAATTGAGGCCCCGGCACGACCTTTGGCCGTCGAAATTGCGGAACCTGTGGCCGAATCACAGATCGAAGACGATTTGGAGATTCCCGCCTTTCTGCGCCGTCGGGCTCACTAGCAGTTGACCGCTATGCTTAACGTGGCACTTGTCAGACCACCGACGAAGCCAAAAAACGGTTATAAATCATATAGCTAAGCCGCTGGTTGGCCGGTAATACAGTGAAAGAAACCGTGATTTGTCGCCCCTGAGTCCGAGCGTTAAGCTTCTTGATAGATTGATTGGCAGGACCAAAAAGGCACAAGCCAAGGGTCGACACAGGCCCGGTTTAAAGTGCCAGGGAGCGCTGATCAATGGGGGGTTCGGGGTTCTCTCCTCGAGCTAAGTAGGGAACTCAAATACGGCGCGGGGGCCGACGGGGGCCATGAAGGGTTTCATAGGGGCACGCCAGACCACGCTTGCCAGCGAGATTTCACTGACCGGGACGGGGGTCCATAGCGGAGCGCCAGTCTCGATCACCCTCTGTCCAGCTGACGGCGATGCGGGAATACGCTTCCTTCTTTCCAACGGCGACGCTGACGGCACCGAGATCGTGGCTGACCCGCGGTCGGTGACTGGCGTAACGCTGTGCACCGTGCTCGGCGACGGCAACGGCGCTTCCATCGCCACCGTTGAACATCTGCTGGCGGCGCTGAGCGGGCTTGGCGTCGATAACGCCCTGATCGAGATCGACAGCTGCGAAGTGCCGATTATGGACGGCAGCGCGTCCCGGTTCGTCGAGGCGATTGACGAGGCTGGCCTGACTGAGCTCGAGGCTCCGCGCCGCTTCCTCAAGGTGCTGAAGCGGATCGCCGTTGAAGATGCCAGCGCCTTTGGCGAACTCACCCCCAACAACGGTTTCCATGTCGACGTCGAGATCGATTTCAACTCGCCGCTGATCGGCTCGCAGAGGATCGAGATCGACGTCAATCCCGGCTCTTTCCGCCGCGAGCTTTCTCGCGCCCGCACCTTCGGTTTCATGAAGGATGTGGAGCGTCTCTGGGCCGCGGGTCTGGCCCTCGGGGCCTCGCTTGAGAACACTGTGGCGATCGGCGATGATCGCGTCATCAACCGCGAAGGGCTTCGCTTCACCGACGAGTTCGTGCGCCACAAGGCGCTCGACGCGGTCGGCGATCTCGCCCTGGCCGGCGCGCCCATCCTCGGCTCTTTCCGCTCGTATCGCGGCGGCCATCGGCTGAACGCGTTGGTGCTGAAGGCCCTGTTCGCCGATCCCGAGGCTTGGACCATGATCGAGGCTCCGCGTTACCGCGAGATCCGCCATGCCGAGCTCAGCCACCGCCTTGCGGCCGCGAATTTCGCCGCCGAGCGGAGCTAACGGGAAACCGGACTCGCTGCTCTAGCCTAGTTTTGCTCTATCGCTGCGCTTTGGCGCCTCAATCTCGCGCGGCCTGACCTGGCGGCTTGGGTCAAGCGAAAAGGGCCAAAAAACACCATAATCAGCGCGTTGGTTGCGTGCTGCCGCGCTAGCGTTGGCAAGCGCTCGGCGGCCTGCGAAATTCGCGCTTTGCTGCGGGGGGAACCGTCTTTGAGGGGAAGCATGGCAGCGCCGCGGAAGCCGCTTGCGGTGCTGATGCACCGTTTGGCGCCCCTGGGTATCCTTGGCCTCCTACTTGTAACGGGCCTGACGGCCGGCTGCGGCTCGTTCTTGACCGGCGACAAAGAAGTCGCCGAGGATCCCAATGAGCCGCCGGACGTCATCTACAAAAAGGCCGAAACGCTCGCCGACAAGGGCAAATTCGGTGACGCTGCGAAGCAATACGAAAACGTCGATATCAACCATCCCTATTCGCAGGAGGCACGCCGCGCCATCCTCATGGCGGCTTTTGCCTATTACAAAGCCGCCAAATACGATGACGCGATCGGCGCCGCCGATCGCTACCTCACGCTCCATCCCGGCACCCCGGAGGCGGACCTCGCCCAGGACATCATCGCCATGTCGTATTACGATCGCGTGCTCGACCCGAAGCGCGATCAGACCAATGCGCGTAAGGCACTCGAGGCCTACGACACTCTTATCCAGCGCTATCCCGAGTCGCGCTACGTCGCCGAGGCGCGCAACCGGATGCGCATCATGCGCGATCTCCTCGCGGCCCAGGAGATGATGGTCGGCCGCTATTATCTCCGTCACAATAACTTCCTGGCCGCCATCAACCGCTTCCGCACCGTCGTAACCGACTACCAGACCACCGAGCAGGTTGAAGAGGCCTTGATGCGCTTGACCGAGGCCTATATGGCGTTAGGCATCGTCAACGAGGCTCAAACGGCGGCTGCCGTGCTTGGCCACAACTTTCCGGACAGCAAGTGGTACAGCCACGCTTACGCGCTCCTGGGAAAAGTCGGCCTGCAGCCGCAACAGCACGAAGGTTCTTGGATCACCCAGACCTGGAAGGGCAACGGCAACCCCGCCTGATAGGCGCATCGCCATGCTAGCCGCCCTGTCGATCCGTGACATCGTCCTGATCGACAAGCTCGATCTCGAATTCGGCCAAGGCCTGTCGGCGCTCACCGGGGAGACCGGCGCCGGCAAGTCGATCCTGCTCGACGCCTTCTCGCTCGCCATCGGCGGTAGAGGCGATGCCGCGCTGGTGCGCCAGGGCCAAGCCCAAGGCCAGGTGACGGCGATTTTCGAGCTGCCCAAGAGCCATCCGGTATTTGCGTTGCTGACCGACAACGGCATCGAGGCCGAGGAGGGGCTGATCTTGCGCCGCGTGCAGGGAGCCGACGGCCGGAGCCGGGCCTTCATCAACGACATCGGTGTGAGTGTCCAGCTGTTGCGCCAGGTCGGGCAGGCTCTGGTCGAGATCCATGGCCAGCATGACGATCGGGCGCTGATCGACCCGTCAGGCCATCGTGAGCTGGTCGACGCCTTTGGCGGGTTGACCGGCGGGGCGATGCGAGTCGCCGCCGCCCATGCGGCGTGGCAGCAGGCTGACGCCGAACGGGCACGCCATGAGACCGAGATCGCCGCCACCCGCGCCAATGCCGACTATGTGAGCCATGCGCTGGAGGAGCTGCGTAACCTCAATCCGCAGGCCGGGGAGGAGGAAGCCTTGGCCGAGCGGCGCCAACTGATGATGCATGCCGAGAAGCTCTCCGCCGAGCTTGCCGAGGCGCTCGATGCGCTGGCCGGGGAGGGAACCAGCGGTGCGCGGCTTGCGGCGGCGCTGCGCCGGATCGAGCGCCAGGCCTCTGTCGCGCCTCACCTGCTCACTCCCGTCGCTGAGTCGCTTGAACGCGTGCTGGCCGAGACCGACACGGCGCGCGCCAGGATCGAGCAGGCGATTGCGCTTGGCGCCTTCGAGCCGAAGGACCTTGAGCGCGCCGAGGAGCGGCTGTTCGCATTGCGCGCCCTCGCCCGCAAGCACCGGGTCGCGGTGGACGACTTGCCCTCGTTGCTGAACCGGCTCGAAGCTGAGCTCACCGCGCTCGATACCAGCGAGACCCGGGCAGGGGAGTTAGCCGAGAAAGCGGCGGCCTTGCGCAAGGACTACGAGGCTCAAGCCGTCGCCCTGAGCAAGGCGAGGCGGCAGGCAGCCAAGCGCCTGGACGCCGAAGTCATGGGCGAGCTCGGCCCCCTCAAGCTGGAAAGGGCGAGCTTCATCACCAATATGGAGACTATCGAGCCTGCCGAAGGCGGTCCGAGCGGCATTGACCGTATCGCCTTTTTCGTCCGGACCAACCCCGGGACCGAGCCTGGGCCCTTGATGAAGGTCGCCTCGGGCGGCGAGCTGGCAAGGTTCATCCTGGCGCTGAAAGTCGTGCTTGCCGCGCGGGGCTCGGCGCCCACGCTCGTGTTCGACGAGGCGGATTCAGGCGTGGGCGGCGCCACGGCCGCCGCTGTCGGCGAGCGCTTGGCGCGGCTTGCCTCCCGCGTGCAGGTGCTGGCCGTGACCCATGCCCCGCAAGTGGCCGCCGTGGCGCATGGCCATCTCTTGATCGCCAAGGAGGCGGTGCTTGTGTCCCAAGGCGAGGCCATGGTGACGCGGGTCGCAGTGCTCGAGGGCGAGCATCGGCGCGAGGAGATCGCCCGCATGCTTGCCGGCCAAACCATCACCGACGAGGCTCGGCGCGCCGCTGAGCGGCTGATGAGCCGATCCGCATGATTTGAGACGATGAGCAAGACCAAGACGAAAAAGAAGCCGGGAGTCTCGCTGGAGGTGAAGCCTGTCGAAGCGCTCGATGAGGCGGAAGCCTCCACCGAGCTTGCGCGGCTTGCCGCGGCGATCGCCCATCACGACAAGCTCTACTACCGCAAGGACGAGCCGGAGATCTCCGACGCCGAGTATGATGCGCTCCGCGCCCGCAATGATGAGATCGAGGCGCGCTTTCCCCATCTCGTGCGCGACGACAGCCCTTCGCTCAAGGTGGGTGCGGCACCCGTCGGGGCCTTCGGCAAAGTGGCTCACCGCGTCCCCATGCTGTCGATCGACAACGCCTTCACCGAAGAAAAGGTGGAAGGCTTTCTCACCAGCGCCAAGGCCTTCTTGGGGCTGTCGCCCGATCAACCGCTGGACGTGACGGCTGAGCCTAAGATCGACGGTTTGTCGATCACGCTCCGCTACGAGCGCGGCAGGCTGGTCCAGGGCGCGACGCGAGGCGATGGATATGAAGGCGAAGACGTGACCGAGAATGTGCGCACCATTAGCGATGTCCCCAAATCGGTTTCGGCCCAGAACTTTCCCGTTGCCTTTGAGGTGCGTGGAGAAATCTACATGCGTCATGCCGACTTTGAGAAACTCAATAGTGAGCAGGCGAAGCAAGGCCTCAAGGTCTTCGCCAATCCACGCAATGCCGCCGCAGGGTTCGTGAGGCAGCTCGATCCTTCGGTCACCGCCAGGCGACCCTTGCGCTTCTTCGCTTACGGCTGGGGTGACGTCGATCGTCTACCGGCCGACACTCAATGGGGCTTCTACGAGGCGCTGAGCGCGTGGGGCTTTCCGGTCAATCCGCTGATGCGGCTCACTAGCGGCGTCGAGGAGATGCTGGAAACATACCGGCAGATCGAGGAGCATCGCGCTGGCCTCGGCTACGATATCGACGGCGTCGTTTACAAGATCAATCGCTTCGACCTGCAACAGCGCCTGGGATTTCGCACACGCACCCCGCGCTGGGCGCTGGCCCACAAATTTCCCGCCGAGAAGGCGACCACGATCCTCCGCGGCATCGACATCCAGGTGGGACGCACCGGCGCGCTTACCCCGGTCGCCAAGCTCGACCCCGTGACAGTGGGTGGTGTCGTCGTGCAGAACGCAACTTTGCACAACGAAGACGAGATCGCTCGGAAGGACGTGCGGATCGGCGACACGGTGATCGTGCAGCGGGCGGGCGACGTGATCCCGCAGATTCTCGGATCGGTTGAAGAGAAGCGCCCTAAGGGCGCGAAACGATTCGCCTTTCCCGAAATCTGCCCCGCCTGCGGCAGCCACGCCTCCCGCGAGATCAATCCGACCACCGGCAAGGTGGACGTGGTCAGGCGTTGCACGGGCGGACTGATCTGCCCAGCGCAGCGCGTCGAGCGGCTGAAGCATTTCGTCTCGCGCAACGCCTTCGACATCGAGGGCCTTGGCGAGAAGCACATCAAGGCCTTCTACGACGACGGCCTGATCCAGTCGCCGCCCGATATCTTCACGCTCGAAGCCCGCGATAGGCGCGCGTCAGCGAAGCTCGCCGAGCGGGAGGGCTGGGGCGAGACCTCGGCGAAGAAGCTGTTCGATGCGATCGCCGCGCGGCGCAATGTGCGGCTCGACCGCTTCATCTATGCGCTCGGCATTCGTCATGTGGGCGAGACCACGGCGCGGCTGCTGGCGCGGAACTACGGATCGGCGGGCGCCTTCCTTAAGGCGATGCGCGCGGCGGGGAAGGACAGGGAAGGGGAAGCCTTCGCCGAGCTCGACAATATCGAGCAGATCGGTCCGGCGGTTGCCGAGGCCATCGCCGACTTTTTTTCCGAGAGGCACAATATCGACGTGGTCGAGGATTTGTTGCGCGAGGTGACGCCAGAGCCGCTCGAGGCGATCGATCACGCCTCGCCAATTTCCGGCAAGACCGTGGTGTTCACCGGCACGCTGGAAAAGATGACGCGCTCCGAGGCCAAGGCCTCCGCCGAGCGCCTCGGCGCCAAGGTGGCGGGCTCGGTCTCCAAGAGCACCGACTATGTGGTGGCGGGTCCGGGCGCCGGCTCGAAGCTTAAAAACGCCACGGTGTTGGGCGTCAAAGTCCTCACCGAGGACGAATGGCTGAAACTGATCGCGTGAGCCTTACTTATATTTCAGCTTCATGGCGATGATGGCAAGCGCGAGCATCAGCGTGATGGCGTTGGAAACCATGATCGGCCAATTGCCGATCATGGCGCCGAACACAAGCCACAGCGCGACACCCGTGGCGAAAGAAACGTACATGAACAGCGAGATCGCCCGCGTTTCCTTGTGGCGGATGATATGCAGCGCTTGCGGCACGAAGGCCGCCGTGGTGAGCGTCGCCGCTACGGCCGAGACCAGAATTTCGGTCGACATGGAACTCGTCTAGCGGCTCTCCGGCGGAATGTCGCGTACCATCTTGGCGAAGCGAACCACCTCCTCCTGGTCATAGGAAAGATGCACGCGGTCCGCCGAGGCTGGGCGTTTGGCACGACACAAGCCCGGGCGCCACTCGGTGGCAGGCCTGATCGGGCGCGGCACGAACCCGCCGCCGCAATTCGGGCAGACATTGAACAGGACCGTCTCCACGCAATCGGCGCAGAAGGTGCATTCAAAGGAGCAGATCCGCGCATCGGTCGCGTCAGGAGGAAGGTCCTTGTCGCAATATTCGCAGTTCGGCCTGAGCTGCATCGCCGCCCCTCGCTTGACCGTGACGAACACCCTAGCCGATCGGCGCCGTGGCATGGCGGAGCCAGGCCCTGTCGTCGCTCAACAGGATAGGCTCGATCTCCCGGCGGATGCGCGCGTGATAGGCGTTGAGCCAGGCGATCTCGAACGGCAGCAATTGTTTCGGATCGATCAGCCGCCGGTCGAACGGCACGAGCGTCAGCGTCTCGAACCCCATCATCTCCCGCGTGCCACCTTTGATCGGCTCGGGCGATGTCACCAGCACGAGATTTTCCAACCGGATGCCGTATTGGCCTTCGCGATAATAGCCAGGCTCGTTGGAGAGGATCATGCTCGGCTCGAGCTCCACCGTGCCGAGCCGCGAGAGGCGCTGCGGGCCTTCATGCACCGAAAGATAGCTGCCGACGCCGTGGCCGGTGCCGTGATCGAAATCGAGTCCCGCTTCCCATAGCGGCCTGCGCGCGAATGGGTCGAGGTCCTGCCCGCGCGTGCCCTTGGGGAAGCGCGCGGTGGCGATGGCGATATGCGCCTTCAGCACCAGCCCGTAATGCCGCTTCATCTCCGCCGTGGGCGCACCAATGGCAATTGTGCGGGTGACGTCGGTGGTGCCGTCGCGATATTGCGCGCCTGAATCGATGAGATAGAGCAGGCCGGCTTCCAACGGGCGCTTGCCCTTGGTGGTCGGGCGGTAGTGCACGATGGCGCCGTTGGCGCCCACCGCTGAGATGGTGTCGAAGCTGATGTCCCGGAGCTGACCGGATTCGCGGCGGCTGTCTTCCAGTTTCATGGCCGCGGCGATCTCGTCGACCTTGCCCAACTCGGCGACCTCGTCGAGCCATGCGAGGAAGCGCGCCATGGCCACGCCGTCGCGCAGATGCGCGGCGCGCGCGCCCTTGATCTCGACCTCGTTCTTGATGGCTTTGGGATGGATGCAGGGGTCCGGGCCGGGCACGAATTTCACGCCGTCGGCTTGCAGCGCCTGCGCGAACTTGATCGGCGCGCTGTCCGGATCGAGCCGCACGCGGGCTTTCGCCTCGCCCAGTGCCTTGAGCTTCTCCATCAGCGCGGCCGGTTCGGCGAGATCAAGGAACTCGCGCAGCGTGCCCTTGACGTTGTCGCCGATCTTGGCGGGATCGACGTAGAGCGTCGGCTTGCCGCTTGCCGGCACGATGGCGAAGGCGAGCGCGACTGGCGTGTGCCTGATGTCGCCGCCCCTGATATTGAACAGCCAGGCGATCGAATCGAGCATGGTGAGCAACACGGCGTCGATGTTCTCGTCCTTCAGCAGCGCCTGCACGTCGCGGATTTTGTCGTGCGCGCTCTTGCCGGCATATTCGAGCCCATGCGGCACGATTTCCGCCACCGACGGCTTCGGCCGGTCCTCCCAGATGAGATCGACGAGATTGGTCTCGACGGGGGTGAGCTTGATGCCCGACTTGCCAAGGATGTCGGTCAACCGTTCGATCTCTTTGATGGTGTGCAATGCCGGGTCGTAGCCGATCGTGGCGCCCTTGCTGAGCTTCTCGGCGATCCAGCTAGACGCCTTGGCGTCCGGTGTCTGCAACACTTCGAACAGGGTCGCATCGGTCTGCGCGCGCGCCTGCAGCGTGTAGCGCCCATCGACGAATAGCGCCGCAGCCTTCTCCAGCACGATGGCCACGCCGGCCGATCCAGTAAAGCCGGTGAGCCACGCCAAGCGCTCGGCGGGAGGGGCCAGGAACTCGTCCTGATGCTCGTCGCTATGCGGAACGAGAAAGCCCTTGAGCTTTCGCGATCTCAATTCCCGCTGCAAGGCTTTCACCCGTTCGCCGCTCGCGGCAGGGGAACTGACATCGTCGAATATTTGATACATGGTCGGCCTTTGTAAGCTTAAAGCTCGTCAGCGATCAATCGCGGGCAGCGCGCGTGTTGCGACGGACTATCACCAAGGTCGTCCATCCATCGAGAATGAATCGCTTTTCCATGGCGAAGCCAAGGTTCAAGTAGCGTGCCTCGATGCCTCGCGCCTGGGTTTCGGTGAGGCCGGATAGGATCGCCCGGCCGCCCGGTGCGACACTTTGAGCAAAGGCCGGGGCGAGGTCGTACAGCGCGCGCTCGAGCAGATTGGCCAGCACCAGATCGGCCTTGCGGCGCCGCAAGCGTGGATGCCCGAAGCCGGCTGCCGTGACCGCTCCGACCAGGGTCCCGACGCCGTTCACCCGCGCATTCTCGGCGGCGATTGAAACGGCCAGCGGGTCGCTGTCGCTTGCCGTCACGCTCTGCCGGAGCGCCTTGGCGGCAGCGATGGCGAGAATGCCCGTGCCGGTGCCAATATCGACGACGACACGGGGCCGCCCACGCTTGAGACTGTCGTCGAGCGCGAGCAGGCAGCCGCGCGTCGAGGCATGATGCGCCGTGCCGAAGGCCTGGCCGGCATCGATTTCGATACTGAACCGTCCGTGCGCGACGCGGCCTCGGTCGTGGCTGCCATGCACGAGAAAACGTCCCGCTGCGACGGGTCCGCGCTTCCCCTGCGACAGCGTCACCCAATCGGCTTGGGGCAGCGCTTCGATGCGAAGCGCGCCGAGTTCGCCGTCGCCCGCCGATTGCGCGATCAGCCGGAGCAGCACCTCGCGCGGCGGCGGCTCCTGGTAATGGGCGAAGATCTCGACCCGGCCATGTCCCCGATCGAACAGTCCGACCGCGACCGCTTCCGGCTCGACCGCTTCCTCCAGCGCGAGCGCAATGCGTTCGGCCGCCGAAGCCTCGGCCTCGATCGTCGCTTGATGGCTCATGCGCTTGGATGGGAAGACGCGGCGCGGTCCAGGCTGTCGACGTCGAGCAGGCGATCCCAAAGTTTGTCCAAATGTTCGCGCGCTTCATCGGGCGCGATCGCCGTCAGGTTGCCTTGTGCGTCCCTGCGGATGAGACCGTCCGCCAGCAAGCGGCGCAAGGCGTCCTCGGCGTCGAAATCGACGCCCACCCCACAGCGATCTTGGAGAAAGCCGACGACCGCATGCTTGATCTCCGCCAGCGCGTCGTGTTTCGACGGATAGCGCGCCAGGAAGGCATAGAGCAGCATGTCCTCCTTCACGTCTTCCTCCTCGGCGCGATCCGCGAGCAGGGTCAGCGCGCCGCGATTATTGGCGAGGCTACAGAAATAGAGATTCTGCGCGAGCAGCATCATGTAGTGGTTGCGGGTGTGAAAGAAGTTCATGGCTTGGCGAAAAATCACGGCGCTGAGGCCGAACACGCCGAAGGCGAGGGTGAAGGGATTGGTGGCTGCGAGCAGCTTGGTGGCGGTCCCCGCGACCCCGGCCGCGGTTCCCCCACCGGCCGTGACCATAAGCTTGAGCTTGTCGAACGGCCTGAAGGCGATCTTGGTGTTGGGAAACAGCATCTCGATGTCGATTTGCGGGATGCGCTTGAACATCTTGACGTAGATAAAATCGCTCGACACGCCGGACGGTAAGTGCGCCCGCGCCTTGGTCACCGCGCGCGTGGCGCGCGCGCGATCGGTGGCGGTTGCCGCCATGATCTCGGCGATGCGGAAGCCGGCTGGCTTCAGCTTCAACAGCAGGAACAGACGCTCGAAGATCGGCACCTCTAGCCGGTCCTTGCGCAGATAAAGCCGCCAGGGATTGCGCTCCTCGCGCACGATCGTGCCGGTGCCCCGATAATACAGCAGCGCCTCGTCGAACTCGCTGAGGTCAACCTTGAGATTGAGCCCGTAGGGCGATTGCTCGACCAGCAGGCGCTGCACGTCGTCGCGGGAAAGCCGCACGAAATTGGCCTGGGCCAGCAGCGTCTCGGTACTTTCGATGAACGCGGCCCTGGCTGCATCGCGCGCCGCTTGATCCAGTTCGATGAGATTGGCCGTGTCACTGTCGGGGCAGAAGGGCTGGTAGTTTTCCAGGAGACCGAGCAGGCGCTGCCGGTGCTCCTGATGGCGCCAGGCGGCCAGACAGTCGAGCGCGCGACCCCATGCCTTGCGATCCCCGCCGCTCTCGGCGAGCAGGGGCACGAGCCTGGCCCTGAGCCCCTGGCGGCTGACCGGAATGAAGCGCTCGCGGCCGGACGGAAGCGTCGCGGCGATCTTCGGCGCGGCAACCTTGGCCTTCTCGGCTGCCTTAGAGGCAGGAAAGGGAGGCTGCGCAGTGTCGAGCAACTGCATGGCGAGGGAGCTTAGGCGACCGCGCCGTTCACAATCAAATGCCTCTTCAAGGGTCAAAAGACCAAACCCGGCTGGCGGCCGGGTTGGAGGACTACCCATACAGGTAGTGCTGGCCTCCGGTCCGGCGATCTAGAGTCACTTCGCATCAGTCCCGGAGAAAACCTCATGCCAGCACGCTATATCGCCTTGGTCGCGGCAGCCTTGTCGCTGATGATCGCCATCCCCCTCAAAACCTTCGCCGAAGATGCCGCGAAACCGAGCCCGGCCCAGATCGCCGACGGCCAGTCGAAGGCGGGTGTCGCCAACGCTCTCATCATCCTCGGCCGGTCGGCCAAGGATCCGGACATGCTGATGACCGCGGCGAAGATACTCGCGGGGATCGACGCGCCTGTTGCCGATCCGAAAGCCAGTTCGGACGGCAAGCCGGTGTTCTACGACGTCAACGCCATCGTTGCAGAAGCCGATAGCTACGCCGGCAACCGCGTGGGCAAGCCGGCGTCGCGGAATTACGCGGGGTTCTGCCACTACGAATATTGGTGCGACAGCCTCAGCTGCAGCTATGTCTGGGTCTGCTGACCCCGGCATAGGTCGCAAGTCCAACTCTATTGGGGCGCCCCCAGAGCGGCCTGCTTGCCGAAGCAGACGCGGGGGGCGGGCCTCCTGCTTGCAAGGCGTGCCGGCCGGTGAGCCACAAATGGCGGCAAGCTTCGACTGCGAGACGCAGAGGCCGTCGGGCCCGCGCCAGCCCGAGCCGCCTTTGCAGCCGCAGCCTTTGCAGCGGCAGGCATCGTCGGCCAAGGCTGTCGCCGGCGCGGCTAGCGCGAAAAATCCAAGCGAAATCAGCACGAAAGCTGCTGCGATGAGAGCACGCATGGGTCCCTCCCTCTGCTAAACCCGGGAGCAATGTACACGTTTTGTTCTCACTAGGGAAGAGACCTCAACGGGACGAGCCTGATCACCAATTCAGGCAGCTGACGGAGAACTTCTTGAAGGCCGACGGATCGGCTGATGCGGCGATCTTGACCCCCGGCGCATCGACAACGAGCTTTCGCCCCTTGCTGGCGATGTCGAGCGCGAGGCTCTTGCCCGGTACGCTCGTCGCGTAACGATAGACCTCGCCGTCCGGCTGGTTCTGGCATTCACTCAACCCCCCGCAGAGGAGCGGCTTGAGCGGAACGTCCTTGTGGCCTTTGTCCTGCTCGATCCGCAGCACCACCTTGTCCTTGGGCGGCTTGGTGCCGCTCTCGACCTCGACCTCGATGCGCGTCTCGTCCTTGCCCGTCTCGCCTTCCTGCTGTCCGCAAGAGATGGACAGGATAGGCCTGCCAGGCTCGCCATAGAAGAGGTAGGCGATCTCGGATTTCTCGACGGTCCACAGCGGTGCAGCGCCCGCGCTAGACGCCACCCCCGCGACCATGACCGCCAGAACCACAGAAGCCCGCACGCTCACACCCGCTCGACGAAGCTGTCGACCACTTTCTTCTCCCCGGCCTTGTCGAAATCGACGGTAAGCTTGTTGCCGTCGACGTGGCGGATGTGGCCATAGCCGAATTTCTGGTGGAACACACGCAGGCCAACCGTAAGCCCCGCGCCCTCCGCCGTGCTGGCCGCGACCAGAGTGCCGTCGATGGTGATCGGCCCGCGATTGGGCGGCGCGCCTGTCCCTTGTGGCCGATTGCGCTGTGCGCGTTGCCAGCCCGGCGTGTCGTAGAAGCCGCTCGCGAATAAATTCTCGGCCGTGTCGAAGCGGCTCGGCCCATAACCGCGCAGGCCCTTATCCTCGGCGACCTCGACATCGGCGACCGGCAGTTCGTCGATGAAGCGCGACGGCAGTGCGGTCTGCCAGGTGCCGCGTGCGCGGCGGTTCTGGGCAAAGGTGATCTTGGCGCGCAGCCTCGCCCGCGTGAGCCCGACATGGGCGAGTCGCCGCTCCTCTTCGAGCCCCGAGCGTCCCGCATCGTCCAGGCTCCGCTGATGGGGGAGGAGCCCTTCGTCCCATCCGGGCAGGAACACGGTATCGAATTCGAGACCCTTGGCCGAATGCAGCGTCATCAGGCTGACGCGCTCCACGCCCTCCTCGGTTTGCGCATCCATCACCAGCGACACGTGCTCGAGGAAGCCGGCGAGCGTGTCGAACTCCTCCATGAAGCGGATGAGCTCTTTCAGGTTCTCGAGCTTCGACTGCGCCTGCGGCGAACGCTCGGACTGCCACATGCCGGTATAGCCCAACTCATCGAGGATCAATTCGGCAAGCTCGGTATGGCGCATCGTCTCGATCAGCGCGCGCCAGCGGTCGAAGGCGGCGATGAGATCGGCGAGCGCCTTGCGCGGCTTAGGCTTCAGTTCCTCGGTCTCGACGATCAGCCGCGCCGCCTGGAACAGCGGCACGCCGCGGGCGCGGGCGAGTTGATGCAGCGATTTTAGCGTCAACTCGCCGAGCCCGCGCCGCGGCGTATTGACGATGCGCTCGAATTTGAGGTCGTTGGCAGGGTTGAGCGTCACCTCGAAATAGGCGGTCGCGTCCTTGATCTCCTGCCGCTCATAGAAGCGCGGGCCGCCGATCACGCGATAGGGCAGCCCGAGCGTGATGAAGCGGTCCTCGAAGGCGCGCATCTGGAACGACGCGCGCACCAAGATGGCGATCTCGCTCAAGGCGTGGCCCCGGCGCTGCATCTGCTCGATGTCCTCGCCGATGATGCGGGCCTCCTCCTCGTCGTCCCAGCAGCCCTCGATCTCGACTTTGCCGCCGAGCTCGCCGTCGGTTCGCAGCGTCTTGCCGAGGCGGCCTTTGTTATGCGCGATCAGGCCCGAGGCCGCGCCGAGGATATGGCCGGTCGAACGGTAGTTGCGCTCCAGCCGGATGATCTTGGCGCCGGGAAAGTCGGTTTCGAACCGCAGGATGTTATCCACCTCTGCGCCGCGCCAGCCATAGATCGACTGATCGTCATCGCCGACGCAGCAAATATTGCCGTTGCCTTGGGCGAGCAGCCGCAGCCACAAATATTGCGCGACATTGGAGTCCTGATACTCGTCCACCAGCATATAGAGGAAGCGCTGCTGGTACTTCGCCAGCACGTCGGCGTGCTCTTGGAACAGCCGTAGATTTTCCAGCAACAGATCGCCGAAATCGGCGCCGTTGAGTTCCTTCAGCCGCCGCTGATAAAGCGCGTACAGCTCGCGCGCCTTGCCGTTGGCGAAGGCGAAGCTCTCACCTTCAGGCACGCGCTTCGGCGTAAGCCCTCGGTTCTTCCAGCCGTCGATCATGGATGCGAGCACCCGCGCCGGCCAGCGCTTCTCGTCGATATTCTCGGCGTCGAGCAGTTGCTTCAACAGCCTGATCTGGTCGTCGGTATCGAGCACGGTGAAGGACGGCTTCAAATCGACCAGTTCGGCATGGCGGCGGAGGATCTTGACGCCGATGGCGTGGAAGGTGCCGAGCCAGGGCATGCCCTCGACCACGCCGCCGATCAATTGGCCGATGCGGATCTTCATCTCGCGCGCGGCCTTGTTGGTGAAGGTGACGGCGAGCATCTCCCCCGGCCGCGCTCGTCCTAAGCTCAAAATATGAGCAATACGCGTCGTCAGTACCCGGGTCTTGCCGGTGCCGGCGCCGGCGAGCACGAGCAGCGGGCCATCGAGCGTCTCGACCGCCTCGCGTTGCTCCGGATTGAGCGCATCGAGATAGCTCGCCGGGCGAAGCCGCATGGCGCGTTGCGAGGTCGACAGCTCTGCATCCTCTGGAGCGGGGAGCGCTGGAGCCTCAAAGGCAGAGGAGCGAATCTTTTTCATGACTAAAGGACTATATCATCCGGGCGGGCCTATAAAAAAAGGCCGCGCCGAAAAATGACACCCCGCTCGCTGATCGGTGGCGCCGATTGTCCCTGCGCCCGTTAGACGCTTGACGCCGCGCCAGCGAACACGCCAATCTCGGTTCTGACAAAAAACTGCGGGGAAAGTCTGGTATTGCCGTCGTGCTGAACCGACGGTGCGGCACACAACACATTCAGCTTCACGCCAGTTGGGAGACCGGGACATGCTTCGAGTTTTGAGGATGAGCATTATTGTGCTTGGCGTTGCGATTGCCTTCTTTGGCCCGATCCGCTCCGCAGAGGCCGCATGCCAGCTGATCAAGGCCACCGCGAGCGCCGGCTCCAGGGCCGACGCCGCCAAAAGTTCGCAAGCGCTTACCCTGCAGAGCGCTTCCGAGCTAAAGCACACGAAGCGGTGGAGCTACGTCACGCTTTACGCCTATCGGGTGAAGGGCGATCCGTTCTGGAAGGCCGTCCGCCCCGATGGTGTCCCGAAGGATGCCCAGTTGAAGCCCGACATCATCACCTCGCGCTTCTACACCACCTGCTTCACTGGCGTGGTCGTGCCTTATGTCTGCACCACGGGCTCGAGCGTCTGCGGGCAATAGCGCTCTCCTCCCGATTGTCATTGCCCGGCTTGACCGGGCGATCCAGAAACCCCTGACTTCGCGATCACGAGGATCAGTGGTTACTGGATTCCCGCTTTCGCGGGAATGACACCGCACTTGGGTCAGCGCGACAATTCGCGCGCGCGAGCGATTTGGTCGCGACCGTTGACGCCTCACCCTCGCCACATGGCGTGGTATGCTGATTTCAAACGTGTTTTGCTTCGTGTGAGTCGAAAAGCATGGGCCGGATCAGAGACAGCGTCGCCGACTTCCCGACCTACTCGCTGCGCGAGCGGGTCGCCGACGGCTGTATCCATGTGCTGGGCGTCACCGCCAGCCTCGTCGGTCTGACCGCGCTCCTCGTCATCGGCGTCAGATCGCAAATGCTGCCCTGGGTCGTGAGCCTCACGATTTACGGCCTCGCTCTGGTCGCGACCTTCGGTTTCTCTGCCGGTTACCACCTCGTGGCCCGACCCAAGGTCAAGGAGGTCCTGCGCCGGCTCGATCATGCCGCGATCTTTTTGATGATCGCCGGCACCTACACGCCCTTCATTCTGATCAAGATGCAAACCCCTTGGGGATTCGGCTTGCTCGCTGTGGTGTGGACCATGGCGGCGATCGGCATCGTCATCAAACTCTTCCTGCCGCGCTTCCTCGACGGGCTCTCGACCGCCCTTTATCTGGTGCAGGGTTGGGCTGTGCTGGCGGCCTGGGAGCCTTTGATGTCGGCGCTCCCCGGCACCGTGCTGACGCTGCTGATGATTGGCGGCGTGCTCTACACCATCGGCGTCGTGTTCCATCTCTGGGAGCGGCTGCCGTATCAGAATGCCATCTGGCACGGCTTCGTGCTCTCGGCGGCGAGCTGCCATTTTGCCGCCGTGATCTCGGTTGCCAGCCTGTAGCCGCTGCTAGCGGAAAACCCTAAGCTTTCGGCGCGAAGCACCTTATAACATGTCGCCATGACCGCGGTCGTGGCCAAGCCGGAAATACGCCCCAGGACAGAGAGCAAAAGCGCGCTCTTTGCCAAATTGGCCGGGCGCTTCGGCGAGCGGTTTTCGGTGGGGCAGGCGCTTCGCGAGCAGCACGCCAACACGCTCACCTGGCTC
The DNA here is from genome assembly GCA_963750975.1 of uncultured Alphaproteobacteria bacterium. Classification (GTDB taxonomy): domain Bacteria; phylum Pseudomonadota; class Alphaproteobacteria; order Rhizobiales; family Methyloligellaceae; genus Methyloceanibacter. Next base: position 72,459 of record CAVVSX010000021.1, read on the forward strand.
AAGCGCGAGCCCCCCGACGCCGTTCTGTTTGCCGAGACCGAGGCCGAGGTTGGCGAAATCGTCAAGCTTTGCGCCAAAGCCAGAGTTCCGGTGATCGCCTTTGGCACCGGCACCTCGCTCGAAGGCCACGTCAATGCGCCACTCGGCGGCATCTCACTCGATCTGTCGCGGATGAACCGCATCCTTGCCGTGCATGAAGCCGATCTCGACTGCGTGGTCGAACCCGGCGTCACGCGGAAGGCGCTCAACGATCACTTGCGCGATTCGGGCCTGTTCTTTCCTGTCGACCCGGGTGCCGATGCCAGTCTTGGCGGCATGGCGGCAACCCGCGCCTCCGGTACCAATGCCGTGCGCTATGGCACGATGCGCGACGCCGTGCTCGGGCTTAACGCCGTGCTGGCCGACGGTAGCGTGATCGCGACCGGGGGCAGGGCGCGGAAGTCATCGGCCGGCTACGACCTCACCCGCCTCATGATCGGCTCCGAAGGCACGCTCGGCATCATCACCCGCCTCACGCTCAAGCTCTACGGCATTCCCGAGACGATCCTCTCGGCAGTCTGCCCGTTCGCCTCGATCGCAGGCGCCTGCAACGCCACGATCGCCGCGCTGCAAATGGGCATCCCGCTTGCCCGCATCGAGCTGCTCGACGAGGTGCAGATCCGCGCCTGCAATGCCTATTCGCATCTCAGCCTGCCCGAGACGCCGACGCTGTTCCTCGAGTTCCACGGCACACCTTCGTCGACAAGCGAGCAGGTCGAAGCGTTTGCCGAGATCGCGCGCGCCGAAGGGGGAGGGGAGTACGCTTACGTCGAACGCCCCGAGGACCGCAACAAGCTCTGGCAGGCGCGCCATGACGCCTATTGGTCCGCGCGCGGGCTGAAGCCCGGCGCCGAAGTTCTGTCGACCGATGTCTGCGTACCGATCTCGGCGCTCGCGGCTTGTGTTAGTGCCACCCGCCAGGACATCGACCGGCTCGGACTGCTCGCCCCCATCGTCGGCCATGTGGGCGACGGCAATTTCCATGTCCTGCCGCTGATCGATCCCAGCGACCTGGAGGAGCGGCGGAAGGTGCAGGCCTTCCTCGAGCGGCTGATCGAGCGTGCGCTGTCTTATGGTGGGACATGTACGGGCGAGCACGGCATAGGCCAGGGCAAGATTAACTACCTGCTCGCGGAGCATGGCCGAGGAGTTCAGGCCATGATTGCCATAAAAAAGGCGCTCGATCCGTTGAATATCCTCAATCCTGGCAAGGTTTTTGCGTTACCATGACGGCGCGTCGCGAGGGAGCCGGGTTCCTCGGCGCATTCCCGCACAGATGCGCGCCCTTAGCCTTGGGTTAGACGGCAGTGAATTCGCTCCTGCTTACTTTGACGGCATTGCTGATTCTGGTCTTGAGCGCGCTGTTTGCCGCGCCGCTTTTCATTGACTGGAACGACTACCGCTCCGTCTTCGAGACACAAGCCACCAACCTGCTCGGCCGCCAAGTGAAGGTCGGCGGCAAGGTTCACCTTGTGCTGTTGCCCTCGCCCGAGCTCAAATTCGACGACATCAAGGTTGCCGATCAGGCGGGTCGTCTCGACCGGCCGTTCCTCGAGATGGGCTCGCTCGAGGCCTGGCTGAATATCGGCGCGCTGCTCAGTGGCACCGTCGAAGCGCGCAAGATCGCCATCGTCGATCCGGTGTTGCGCCTCGACCTCAAGGCCGACGGAACCGGCAATTGGAGCGACGTGGGCCGCCGCGGCGTGGCGCTTCCCTTTGCGCCGAAGGATGTGCTGCTCAACTCGGTCGACATCAGCGGCGGCAGGGTCGAGATTACCAAGCAGGGCGTGCCGCAACTGACCCTCGACGGGGTCAACGGCGAGGCGAATGCCCAGTCGCTTTCGGGCCCTTACAAGGTGTCGGCCAATTACAACTTCGAAGGCCGTCCGCAGGAGCTGCGATTTTCGACCAGCGCGCCCGATCCCGCGGGGCTGTTCCGCATCAAGTCGTCGCTGCGCGACCTCGACCGCAACACCACTTATCTGCTCGACGGCGGCGTGACCGGACTTGGCGCCCTGCCTGCTTATGACGGCACGATCGTCGTGCGCGCCGCGAATGTCGCCACCGACGGCGAGGACGACGCCGGGGCTGACGCTGAGAAAGACAATCCGCCGGCGGGGGTCTCTCCGCGCGACAAGAGCTTGCTCTACGAGTTGAAGGGCCCCCTCAAGGCGACGCCCGACCGCGCCGAGTTCCCCGATTTGGACCTCACCGTCCATGCCAAGAGCCATCCGCAGATCTTCAAGGGCAAGCTGACCTTCGATTTCGGCGACCGGGTGACTGCCAATGGTGCGTTGACGGCAGGCTTCGTCGATCTCGATGCCTTGTTCGCGACGCCCGGGGCCGAACAGCGGCCCTCACCCGCCACCATCCTCTATATGTTCGCCGACGAGATGTTGGGCGAAGCGGGAGAATTCCGCGATGGCGCGCTTCAGGTCACCATCGAGCAGGCGAGCCTCGGTGGCGATCTGGTCGGGGCCGTCAACATGACGCTCGCGGCAAAGGACGGCGTGGTGACGATCGGTGGCTTGAAAGCCGTGCTTCCCGGAAAGAACAGCATCGAGGCTTCAGGCCGGCTCACCCGCGGCGAATTCGGTCCAGTATTCGCCGGCCCGGTCAAGATCGAAGGCTCCGGCTTGCGGCCTCTCACCCGCTGGGCCGCCGGTGACCGCGACATGTCGGGGCAGGCTTCGGTCGGCGATTTCAGCTTCATGGCCAATGCCAGCATCGGCGACGGCGAGCTCAATCTCGCCGATGTCACCGGCGAGCTGAGCGGCACCAAGTTCAATGGCAACTTGCGGGTCCATGGCGGCGAACGCCCTCTGATCGAGCTTGCTCTTGACAGCGACCGTCTCGATTTGCGCGAGGTGATGGGCGAAGGATCGCTCTGGCAATTCTGGAGCCCGGCTTCGGCGAGCAGGGAAGCGGGCGCCGCCGACAAGAGCCTGTTCGCGGAACTTCCCGATAACGACCTGCGCGTGACGTTACGCGTCGGCGAGCTTCTGCTTCCCAATATTCCCCCCGGCAAGCTTGATGCGCGCTTCGCGCTGCAGGGCGGCATGCTCGACGTGGAGCAACTCGACTTCGCTGCATCGAGCGCGCTGGCGCTGAACGGCAAGGGCCGCATCGAGAGTCTGCACGACAAGCCCTCTGGCCGGGTCGACTTCGCGCTGCAAGCCGCCAATGCCGATAGCTTGCGCGTCGTCGCCGACCTGTTCGGCCTGCCCGCGGGCGTCAGCCGGTCGATGCATCTGTCGACCCTGGCGCCCATGAACGTGCATGTGCAGCTTGGTGGCGGCGCGCGAAGGCGACTTGACCAATGCCTCCATCGAGCTCGGCGGCAAGGCGGGCAGCTCCGACGTCTCACTTGTGGCACGCGCGCTCGGCGACCCCGCCAAGCCTGGCGCGGCGAAGATCGACGTCGACGGCAAGGTGGTCGGCGAGAAGCCGCAAGCCTTCCTCGTCCTACTGTTCCCCGATCTTCCGCTTGAGCGCATTGCCACGCCAGCGGGGAGCCAAGGCAGGCTGATCGTCAAGCTCGCCGGCGTGCCGAATTCCAAAGTTACCGGCCAGGCCGCACTCGAGACGGCGCCGATCGAGGTCGCCTTTGTGGGGCAGGGGTCGCTCCAGCCGAGCGGGCTCGCGCTCGCCGGCAAGGGCGCCGTGGTCAGCCGGGATGCCAGCGCCGCGCTCACATTGCTCGGCTTCGAGGCGCCGCCGAGCGCTGCCAACGTCCCCTTGAGCCTTAAACTCGACCTCACCAAGCAAGCCTCCACCGTCGATCTTGCCGGCATCACGGGCAGCGTTGCCGGCGAAACCGTCGCCGGCTCGGCCCATTTCGACCTTGGCGGCGCCAAGACGCGCTTCGCCCTTTCGGGGAGCGCCGGCACCATATCGCTGCCGTCTTTGCTCGGCGTGCTGGTGGCGTGGCATCGGACGCCGTCGACCGAGGAGATGCTTGGCGCGATCGGCGGTGGCGCATCGGAGGTCTGGCCTGCGCGCGGCTTCTCGCTTGGCCCGATCGAGCAGGCCGAGGGCGATATCCGTCTCAACGCCAATACGCTGTCCCTCGGCTCCGCCGTGACCGTGCAGGACGCCACGTTGACCGCCGCTGTGGGTAAGGACGGGCTCTCCGTCAACGATCTCAAGGGCCGGCTGTACGGCGGCGAGTTGGTTGCGTCGGGCAGCCTCGCGCCGCGCGGCAATGGCGCCGAGCTTGACGCGCGCGCCGACCTGAAGGGCGGCAAGTTGGAAGATCTTACCAAGAGCGTCTCTGGAGCAGCGCTCGTCAAAGGCCCGTTCGATCTCACCTTCAATGTTCAGGGCGAGGGCTTGAGCCCTCCCGGCGTCGTTGCCGGCTTGAGCGGAGAGGGCACGCTATCGCTGGCCGCCGGCATTCTCCAGTCGCTGTCCTCGGCTCCGCTGCGCAATGTGGCTGCGCTGGCCGGCAACAAGACCATCAAGGTCGACAAGGACGCGATCGAGGCGGAAGCGAAGGGCGTGCGCGAGAAGATCACCAAGGGAATCTATCGCTATGCCCCGGCCAAGCTTGCCTTCGAGGTGAAGAACGGCACGCTTCGCCTCGCGCCGACGGCGCTGTTGAGCACGGGCGCCGAGACCAAGCTCAATGGCTATGTCGAGCTCGCGAGCCTCAAGCTCGATAGCGAGTGGACGATGAACCTGACCGGTCCGGGCAGCAAGGATGTTCCCCCGGTCACCCTGCTGTTCACCGGCACGCTCAATAAGGCCGGCGAGATTGCCCCGGCGATCGACACCGCTGCCATCGAGGCCTATCTCACCATGCGGCGCATGCAGGAGGACGTCGAGCGGCTCGAGACTCTCGACGTGAGCGGGAAGACGCCGGAGCCTGCGGATGCCGCGTCCGAGGAGACCACCTCGGCGGTGCCCGCGGAGCCTGCCGAGCCGCTGGCGGACACGGCGCCGATGCCCGAGCCTGAGCCGCTGGAGCAATCGCGCCCCACGGCCGCGACCGAGCAGCCCAATCAGGCGATCCCGCAATCCTCGCCCTCGGCCAAGGCCTCGCCGTCGGCGATCGATTTGCTTCAGGAAGCTTGGCAGACGGAGCCCGTGATACCAGCTTCACCCAAGCCTGCCGAGGCGATGCCCATGCCTCCCGCCGAGATTGTGGCGCCGAAACCGCCGGCGGCATCCGCTGCGGCGGTGGATACACCAACGCCGCCCCCGGCAGCCCCGCTCGCCGAGCCGGCGCCGCCGGCATCACCGCCCCCGCCTGTCGAGGCGACGGCGCCCCAACCGGAGCAACCGACCCCGGCCACCGTGGAGGTGGTCAAGCCGCGCCCGCGTCCGGTAAAGCCCAAGCGGAAGCCCGAAGCACCTGACGATTGGAAGAAGGGCATCAGCATCTTCGGCGGCGGCTAGGCTTCGCCGCGTTGCATCCGCTCAAGCACATACACGCGGATCGCCGCCGATAGGCTCCCCTGCGGACGTGCCTTGCCGCTCCGGCTCTTGTCGATCTCGCCCACCAACGTTGCGACCGATTTTCCGTCGGCGCGCGCGATGGCCAGCAGCGCATCCCAGAACTCGTCCTCGAGCGAGACGGAGGTACGATGCCGCGCGATGCTCAGCGAGTGCTTGTTGCGGGGCGGCGCCATGCCTAGCGCTTGGGACCGACCATGTTCTCGGGCCGCACTAGGCGATCGAACTCCTCGGGCTTGACGTGGCCGAGACGCACCGCCTCCTCGCGCAAGGTCGTACCGTTCTTATGCGCGGCCTTGGCGATCTCGCTCGCCTTGTCGTAGCCGATCGACGGCGCAAGCGCCGTGACCAGCATCAGCGAGCGCTCCATATGATCTTTGATGCGCGCCCGGTCCGGTTCGATGCCGACGATGCAGTTCTCGCGGAAGCTGTCGGCCACGTCGGTCAGCAACCTGATCGATTGCAGCATGGTGTAGGCGATCACCGGCTTGAACACGTTCAGCTCGAGATGGCCTTGGCTTCCGGCGAAGCTGATGGTCGTGTTGTTGCCCATCACTTGCGCCGCCACCATGGTCACCGCCTCGCATTGCGTGGGATTGACCTTGCCGGGCATAATCGACGAGCCGGGCTCGTTTTCCGGCAGGAGCAACTCGCCAAATCCGGAGCGCGGGCCGGAGCCCAGCAGCCTGATGTCGCTCGCGATCTTGAACAGAGACACCGCCACCGTGTTGAGCGCCCCATGCGCGAATACAAAGGCGTCATGCGTGGCCAGCGCCTCGAACTTGTTCTCGGCGCTGACGAAGGGAAGCTTGGTCATCTCCGCGACTTTGGTGGCGAAAGCCTCGGCGAAGAGGGCGCTGGTATTGAGCCCCGTCCCCACCGCCGTGCCGCCTTGGGCAAGCTGATAAAGGCCGTGCAGAGTAAGCTTGATGCGCTCGATACCGTGGTCGATCTGCGCCGCATAGCCGCCGAATTCCTGCCCTAAAGTCAGTGGCGTTGCGTCCTGAAGGTGCGTACGGCCGATCTTGAGAATGTCCTGAAACGCCTCAGCTTTGTCCTTGAGCGCCTGGTATAGCCGGGCAAGCGCAGGGTTGAGCCGATAGGCGATTTCCTCAGCCGCGGCGATATGCATGGCCGTGGGAAAGACATCGTTGGAAGATTGACCGAGATTGACGTGATCATTGGCGTGTACCAGGCGCTTTGAACCGAGAGTGCCGCCCAGTAATTCGCTTGCGCGGTTCGCAATGACTTCGTTGACGTTCATGTTGCTCTGAGTTCCGGAACCGGTTTGCCAGACGACCAGGGGGAAATGAGCATCGAGTTTGTTGTCAATCACCTCGTCGGCGGCAGCGGCGATCGCCTGTGCCAGCCGCTGTTCGAGGAGGCCAATTTCGTGGTTGGTGAGGGCGGCGGCCTTCTTGACCAGCGCAATCGCGCGGATCATCGGCTTCGGCATTTTTTCCTCGCCGATCCTGAAATTCCGACGCGAGCGTTCGGTCTGGGCGCCCCAATAGCTATCGTTGGCCACCTCGATTTGGCCAAGAGAATCGGTCTCGATGCGCGCGGAAATTGGCGACCCTTCAGGCATGCTTATTTCTCCTGTCAGCGGCCTTGTCGCACCCTCAACGGCGACTGGCCTACCGGCTTTATGGGGGCTACGCTATAACACGCTCACGGGGTGGGAGAACGCGCTCGTTCATAAGCGTTGCGGCCTTCCGCCGAGGAGCGCCCAAAGGTCCGGTTCGGTTTTCCGTGAACTTGGGTGAGGAGGCGAGTGGCTGAAGTTTCGGTGAGAATGGCGCTGCCCGCGCCCCGCGCCGAGCAAGTGTCTTTGCTCGTTTCGCGTCTGGCTGCCTTCGTCGTTGCCGCGATGGGAGGCGTGATCCTGTTCGCGTGGCAACTCACGAACCCCTCCGACTCCCTGCCGGGCGTGGAGAGCATGACCCCGGCCTCGGGCGTGGGCATCATCGCCGCAGCCGTTGGCCTATTCTGCCTGACCTTCAGGCCCATCCGCCCGCTCGCCCGGCTGATCGGTTTTGCTCTGATCGTGCTCGGTCTTGCCGTGCTCAGCGAGGATTTGTTCGGGTTCTCGCTGGGCATCGATCAGGCGCTGGTGCGTGGCGGCAGCGTCGCCGCCGGTGCGGCGCAAGCCGGGAAGCTGCATATGGCTCCTGGCGTCACCGGCTCGCTGATCCTGTTCGGACTGGCGCTGCTTTACGCGAAGCAGGGCAATATCCTGTCGGCCTTCAGCCAAGTCCTCGCGCTGATCATCCTAGCGCAGGTCCTGATCGTGCTGGCGGGCCATGCTTACGGCGTCGCCACCTACGATTATCCGTTCCCCTTCACTCAGATGTCGCTCTATGGCGCGATCGCGGGATTCCTGCTGGCCCTCGGGCTGCTCGCCGCCTCTCCCGAATATGGCATTGCCGCCGCCATCGTCGAGCAGTCGCCGGCCGGCGAGATGTTGCGGCGCCTGTTGCCCGGCATCCTGGTGCTGCCGCTGGTGATCGGCTGGTTCGCGCATCAGGCCGAGACTCGCGCCCTTTACGACAGCGCGGCAACCATCGCCATCTTCGCGGTGGCGAGTATCTTCGTCCTCGCCCTGTTCGCCTGGACCACGATCGGCGCCGTGCGGCGATCAGATCGCGACCGCAACGCGGCGCTGATGGAGTTGCGGGGCCAGCGCGAATGGTTGAGCACGACGCTTTCCAGCATTGGCGACGGCGTGATTGCGACCGACCCGAATGGCAGCGTGTTGTTGCTCAACAAGATCGCCGAGCAGATGACGGGATGGTCGGGCCCTGAAGCCCGCGGCCGGCCGATCTGGGAGGTTTTCCGCGTCATCAACGAAAGCAATCGCAAACCCGTCGACGACCCGGCACTGAAGGCGCTGCGCGAGCGCGCCGTGACGCGGCTCGAATCGGGCGCGCTCCTCGTTAGGCGCGACACGCAGGAATTGCCGGTCGAGCATTGCGGTGCGCCGATCGTCGGCTTCGACGGCTCGCTCGCCGGCGCCGTGCTGATCTTCCGCGACGTGACTGAGCGGCGGCGCACGGCGCAGCGCCAGTCAATGCTGGTGGGCGAGCTCAATCATCGCGTCAAGAACGCGCTCGCCATCGTCCAGTCTTTGGTGCAGGCGAGCTTGCGCCAGGCAACCTCGGCTCCCGCCAAGGCCATGGCGGAGACCTTGGCCGAGCGCCTTCAGGCGCTGCACCGCGCGCACGATCTCCTGCTCGAATCGCAATGGTCTGGCGCCAGTCTGAAAGCCATGGTCGAGCGCGAGATGGACCCCTATCGCCGCGAAGGCGGTCCGAGGATCATGATAAAGGGGCCGGACGTACTGCTGCCGCCGCAATGCACCTCGATCCTCGCCATGACCCTACACGAGCTCGCCACCAACGCGGTGAAATACGGGGCGCTGTCGCAGAATTCCGGACAGCTTGCCATCAGCTGGAAGACCGGGCGCGGCAATCGCCTGTTCGTCACCTGGGAGGAGCGGGCTACGCTCAACGTGGTTCCCACGCGGCGGGGTGGCGGCTTCGGCATGCAGTTGATCGACAAGGGCGTGCGCCACAATCTCGGTGGCGACACCAAGGTCGAATTTCGGCCGACCGGCCTCTATGTCGAGCTGAACGTGCCGCTCGAGCCGTCGAAAGAGCTGCGCACGAAGCCGCAGAAGGCGGTTGCCTCGGCTTAAGCGGCTATTCGAGGACGCCGATCTCCTCATTGGCATGGCGGAGGCGCTCGGAGAATTCGCGCGTCAGATTGCCGAGAATGGTGATCATGATGTTGGGATGCGCGGCGGTGAGTTCGTGCAGCTGCTGCACCCTCAGTCCGTAGCAGATCACCTTATCGTCGGCGACGATATCGGCCGAGCGCTTGCCGCCGTCGAGCAGGGCCATTTCGCCGAAGCTCAAGCCTGGCCCGATCGAGGCTACACGCTTCTTGCGGTCGCCCTGTCCCGGCACCCTGATCAGGACGCTGACCGTGCCGCGCGCCAGCACGAAAAAGAGATTGGCGTCGGCGCCCTCGCGGATGATGACGTCGCCTTTTTCGAACACCAATGGCTGGACGATGGATTCGAGCAGGCGGCAATCCTCGGGCTTCAATCCCTTGAACAAATTGATCTCGGACAGTGCGAATTTCGTTCCCGCCGCGCCTTGGGCGCCATAAGCCAGCAGCTGGTCCTCGCACCATTCGAGCGCCGCGTCGGCGTCGCGGAAAATGCGCACCAGGTTCTCGTTCTCAGGCTCGGCAAAGGCTTTGGCCAGGGGGGCTAGCGGCCCATCTTCGCGCATCGAGGCAAACACGAGTTCGGTCTCGCCTTCCGCCATGGCGCGCGCCGCCCGCACGATCAGCTTGCGGGCCGAGGTGTCGGCGAGGTGCACGCGCTTGAAGTCGATAATCACGTAGCGCGCATCCGACGCGAGCTTCGCGAGCCGGCGCATCAGCTGTTCGGTCGAGCCGAAGAACAGCGCGCCTTGCGCCTCGAGCACGGCGACCTCGCGGCCCTTCTCCGCCAGGATCTCGCGCTCCGCCGGCGTGCGCAGCCGATTCGAGCGCACGAGGTCGGCTAGATAGTCGCGCCTAATCACGCTCCGGACATTGGTGCGGTTGTTGAAGGCATGCAGCTCGAACTCTTTGGAGATCTCCTGGCAGACACGGATGCCGCGCAAGCTGTTGCCTTGCGGGTCGATCGGCGGAGAATAGACGCAGATGCCGATCTGGCCGGGGATCACGGCGATGATGCAACCGGACACGCCGCTCTTGGCCGGCATGCCCACCTCATAGGCCCACTCGCCGGCATAATCGTACATGCCGCAGGAATTCATCACTGACAGCATGTCCCGGACATATTGCATATCGAACACGGCCGCGCCGGTCAGCGGGTTCGCCCCGTCATTGGCAAGCGTGGCGCCCATGATGGCGAGATCGCGGGCCGTGATGTTGACCGAGCATTGCCGGAAATAGAGATCGAGTACCTCGTTCGGATCGCGCTTGATCATGCCGGTATTGAGCATCATGTAGGCGATGGCGCGGTTGCGATGGCCGGTTGCCAGCTCCGACTGGAACACGTCCTCGTCGATCTCGAGCTCGCGTCCGGCGAGGCTCGAGAACAGCGCGAGCATGTTGGCGATGCGCTCCGCCTGATTTTCTCCCCGCATCAGCTCCGCCACGGCGATGGCGCCCGCGTTGACCATGGGGTTGAACGGCCGGTTGGCGACCTCGTCGAGCACGATGGAGTTGAACGCTTCGCCGGTGGGCTCGACGCCGACATGTTTCAGCACCGCCTCGCGACCATGGTGCTGCAGCGCATAGCCATACATGAAGGGCTTCGACACCGACTGGATGGTGAAGGGGATCTCGGTATCGCCGACGGCATAGACCTGGCCGTCGACGGTGGCGATGGCGATGCCGAACAGGTTGGGGTCGACCTTGCCGAGCTCCGGGATGTAGTCGGCCGGCTTGCCGGCGGTCACGCTCGAGATAAGCTGATGCAGCTCGGCGAGGTAGTTGGCCACGGGCGCGAGCGCGCCGACAGGCTTCGGGTCTCGCGCCGGTCCTACACCATCCATTTTGTTCAACGGGATCCCCAGGTCCGACCGTTAGAGCGTAAAACTGCGAGTTTCAGGCAGAAATCATGCCATGTCGGAATCACCGCCTCAGTTAAGATCAATGACCGAGCGGATAACCCCGTGCTGAAAGATTGGGCAAAAGACGCCTAAAGTCGGAGCAAGCAATCTCGCCTATTTCTTGCGGAAGCGGTCGAGATGCACGACCTCCGCCGGCGGCCGCGACATCACGACTTCTGCGGCCTGCGCCTCTCCCACCTCGTCCTGGATGGGATCGGCGGCGCCACGCGGCTCTTCCGGCTCGCCGACGAGATCGGGGAGAGCGGCGGCCATATGCTGGCGTGCTGAATCGTTGGCCGCGCCCGGCTTGCCGAATTGCAGCCCGAACTGGGCGGAAGGATCGTAGAAGGCTTTGACCGCGCTGAACGGCACGACCAGCCGCTCGGGCACGTTGGAGAAGGAGAGTTTCACCTCGAAGCGCTCGTTCGTGACCTGCAAGTCCCAGAACTGGTACTGCAGCACGACGGTCATCTCTTCCGGATATTGCTCCTTGAGCCGCTTCGAAACCGAGACGCCCTCGGCGCCAGTGTCGAAGGCGATGTAAAGGTGGTGCTCGCCCGGCAGCCCATCGCGCTGCACGCGCGACAACACCTGGCGCACCACGCCGCGGAGCGCATCCTGCGTGAGAAGGTCGTATCTGATTTCGTCTTCTGCCATGGAAACCGCCGCCTTCCCCCTCGCGACGCTAAAGGCAGTTCACTCAAACCGCAATAAGTGGAGGGCTTCTGTTGGCCGGTGCCCTCCGAACCGCGCCTAGTGCCGCGAAGCAACTAGGACTTCATTTTCAGGCTATCGCGCCGCTTACGCAGCGAGAGCAGCCTCCGCATAGTTGTCATTGGCAACTATAGGGTTGGCCCGATAACGGCGGAACCATGCCGAGCGAAAGCACGACCTTTACACCCTCGTCGATCCTATTTCGCCCCCGCCATGGATCAGTCAGTCTCGCGGTCTTCCAAATCTTTCTCTGAGACTGATCCCTGGTGGAGGCGCCGGGTACCGCCCCCGGGTCCGAATGGGCTTATTACGAAGGCTGTTTATCGCCATATCCGGCTTGCGCCGACGGGACTCAATATAGGCCTCTATGCGGGCGAAAAAAAGGTTGATGTGTCGGTAACCCACCGCGAATCAGCCGCCGAATGTTAAGCTTGGTTCGTGGATGAGGGAGCCGCCTCAATCCATCATAGGAGACCAGACCTCTCTTGCGCCAATATCTCCACCTGCTCGGCAAGGTGCGCGACCGCGGTGCCAAGAAAGGCGACCGCACCAACACCGGCACGCTCAGCATCTTCGGCCATCAGATGCGCTTCGACCTGGCTGACGGCTTTCCGCTCGTTACCACCAAGAAGCTGCACGTGAAGTCGATCATCCACGAACTGCTCTGGTTCCTGCAGGGCTCGACCAATGTACGTTACCTGAACGAGCATGGCGTGACGATCTGGGATGAGTGGGCCGACCAACGGGGTGAGCTCGGCCCCATCTATGGCCGGCAGTGGCGGTCGTGGCCGACGCCGGACGGGGGCCATATCGACCAGATCGCCAACGTCGTCGAAGGGCTGAAGCGCGATCCTGATTCCCGCCGGCACATCGTTAGCGCTTGGAACGTGGGCGAGTTGGACAAGATGGCGCTCGCGCCCTGCCATTGCCTGTTCCAGTTCTATGTCGCCGATGGGAGGCTCTCCTGCCAGCTCTATCAGCGCTCGGCCGACGTCTTTCTCGGCGTGCCGTTCAACATCGCCTCTTACGCGCTGCTCACGCAGATGATGGCGCAAGTGACGGGCTTCGAGCCCGGCGAGTTCGTGCACAGCTTCGGCGACGCCCACCTCTATCTCACGCATCTCGATCAAGCCGACGAACAGCTGAAGCGGATCCCGCGCGCGCTTCCCCGCATGGAAATCAATCCGGAAGTGCGGTCGCTGTTCGATTTCGCTTACGAGGACTTCAAGCTCGTCGGCTATGATCCGCACCCCGCCATCGGCGCCAAGGTGGCGGTGTGAGTTTGAAGCAGCGGGCGCCGGCCGAGCCGATCATCGCTCTGGTCGTGGCCATGGGCGAGAACCGCGCCATCGGCAGGGGCGGGGACTTGCCCTGGCACTTGCGCAGCGACATGCGCTATTTCCGCGGCATCACCATGGGCAAACCCGTCCTTATGGGGCGGCGCACCTTCAAGTCGCTGCCGCGGGTTCTCGACGGCCGGCTCAATGTCGTGCTCACCCGCGACCGTGGCTTCGTCGCCCCCGACGCCGTCATGGCCCACAGCCTGGAGGAGGGGCTTGCCGCGGCGCGCGCCTCGGCGAAGCGCACCGGCGCTGCCGAGATCATGATCATCGGCGGCGAGGACGTGTTTCGCGAGGTCTTGCCGCAAACCGATCGCATTTACCTCACCGAGGTACATGCCTCTCCCGACGCCGACACTTGGTTCCCCGAGCTCGACGTGAAGGAGTGGCGCGAGGTCTCCCGCGAGGCGCATCCAGCCGGGCCCAAGGACGACCACGCGTTCAGCTTCGTCGTTTTGGATCGGGTAAGCTAACCATGACCTCGCATTGCGCCACCCCTGTGAGTGGCCTATAACCCTCCGGACCTTGTCGCACGACCGCCATTTTGATGCGGCTAGTCTTATCGCCTAGCCCCTCCTAAAGCGGATTGCCGCGCGACCCCCTTCACCAGACATCAGGACCTGACTGCATATGCCTTGGAGTAATCAGAGCGGGGGCGGCGGCTGGAAAGGCGGCGGTGGTGGTGGGCCTTGGGGCCCGCGGCCCGGCCCCGGCCAGCAGCCCAACCTCGAGGAGATCCTGCGCCGCAGCCAAGACCGGTTGCGCCAAGCCATGCCAGGCGGACGCATGGGCGGTCCGTTCGCGATACTGATCGCCGCGGTGCTCGTCGCGGCGGTCGGCTTTTTCGGCTTCACCGTGCGCGTCAATCCCGATGAGCTCGGCATTGTGCTCCGCTTCGGCAAGTACGTTCGCCAGGTTCCGCCTGGCCTGAATTTTCGCTGGCCCTATCCGATCGAGCAGGTCGAGCTGCCTAAAGTGACGCGCATCAATCGCATTGAGATCGGCATGCGCGGCTCTTCCGAAGTCCGCGACGCCTCGAGCACGATCCGCGACGTGCCCGAAGAGAGCCTGATGATCACGGGTGATGAGAACATCGTCGATGTCGATTTCGTCGTGTTCTGGCAGATCAAAAATGCCGCCGACTTCCTGTTCAACATCCAGAACCCCGAAGGAACGGTGAAGGACGTGGCGGAAAGCGCCATGCGCGAGATCGTCGGCCAAAGCGATATCGAGCCGATCCTTACCGGGGCCCGTGCCAAGACCGAGGCCGACGCGCAGGCACTGATGCAGAAGACCCTCGACAGCTACGGCGCGGGCGTATTGGTAACTCAGGTGCAGCTGCAAAAAGTTGACCCGCCGTCGCAGGTCATCGACGCCTTCCGCGACGTGCAGGCGGCACGCGCCGACCAGGAGCGCCTGCAGAACGAGGCGGAGGCCTATGCCAACCGCATCATTCCCGAGGCCAAAGGCGAGGCCGAGCGCATTCTGCAAGCGGCGCAAGGTTATCGCGATCAGGTGATTGCTCTGGCCAAGGGTGAAGCCGACCGCTTCATCAGCGTTTACGACCAGTATAAGAAGGCGCCCGACGTCACCCGCCAACGCATCTTCATCGAGACCATGGAGAAGGTACTTGGCGACACCGAAAAGGTGATCGTCGACGACAAGGCTGGCCCCGGAGTGGTGCCGTTCCTGCCGCTCTCGGAGTTCACTAAGAAGGCTCCGACGCCTCCGGAGGCCCAGCCATGAACCGCACAGCCCTCACCTTGAGCCTGATCGTTCTCGGCATTGCCGCCCTTCTCGCCTATCTGACGCTGTTCACCGTCAGCCAGACGCAGCAGGCTCTGCTGCTCGAATTCGGCAAGCCGAAGCGCATCATCACCGAGCCGGGTCTGCAATATAAGATCCCGTTCATTCAGAATGTCGTGTTCTTCGACAAGCGCATCCTCGACATCGACACGGCTTCGCAAGAGGTGATCGCTTCCGACCAGAAGCGGCTCGTGGTCGATGCCTTTGCGCGTTACAAGATCGTCAATCCGTTGCTGTTCTTCCAGAGCGTGGCCAACGAACAGGGCGCCAACTCGCGCCTCGGGGCCGTGCTTGAATCCTCGCTTCGACGCGTGCTGGGCGCCGCGAGCTTTGCAACCGTCGTGCGCGACCAGCGCGAGCAGCTCATGCGTACCATCCTCAGCCAGGTCAACAAGGAAGCCGAACCGTTTGGCATCAATGTCGTCGATGTTCGCATCAAGCGCGTCGACCTGCCGGAAGCGAACATGCAGGCGATCTACCGTCGCATGCAGACCGAGCGGCAGCGCCAAGCGGCCGAGTTCCGCGCCGAAGGCGAGGGAGCCTCGCGGCGTATCCGCGGCACCGCCGACCGCGAAGTCACCGTGATCAAAGCCGACGCGACCGGTAAATCCTCGCGCATCCGCGGTAACGGCGATGCCGAGAAGAACCGCATCTTTGCCGAGGCGTTCGGCCAGGATCCGGATTTCTTCGCCTTTTACCGCTCGATGCAGGCCTATCAGGAGGCGCTGAAGCCAGGCGACACGCGGCTTCTGCTCAGTCCCGATTCGCAGTTCTTCCAATATTTCAACAGCGCCGGTGGCAACGCCCCGGCGGGAAGCACTGCGCCGCCCGCGTCCAAGCCCGCCGAGACGCCTGACGCTCCGGCTGCCGACACGGATGGCACGGCACTCCAGCAGGGCGCGGCCGTCGGCGATGCCCCGCCGACCGAGCGCGACATCTCGGCCGGTGAAAGCCCTTCTCCGGCCCCGCAGGCACCCTAAGATCGACATGCCGCACGCGAAGCACGAGACGCCGCCGGCGCAATGAGCGATCTTGCCGTCGCTTTGGGACTCGTCCTGGTCATCGAGGGGTCGCTCTGGGCGCTCTCGCCCCGCTTTGGCCGCAAGCTGTTGGAAGCGACCGCGGAGATGCCCGAGCAGACCTTGCGCCTGGCAGGGACGGCTGCAGTTGCCGCCGGTGTACTCGTGATCTGGATCGTGCGCGGCTAGGCCGATCCCCCAATGCGATGGAATCTGCTCGCCCCTCACCGATTTCCGCTAAGATGGCGGCAATCGAAATATGATCGGCGAGTGATGCGGGAGTTTCGATCGATGCCACAGCGCGGTGGCCAATCCGGAAGCCTCCGGCGCTTTTGTCTCATGGCGGCGTGGGTCGGGCTGCTCGTTGCCGGCGCCCCGCTGCTCACCACCAAAACCCTCGCGCACGGCCCCGATTCCGTCGCCGACATCGCCGAAGGCTTGCAGGACGCCGTCGTCAATATTTCCACCACCCAGACGCTGAAGGGCTCGGCCGAGAGTACTCCCAGCGGCCCCGGTCCGAAGGGCTCGCCCTTCGAGGAATTCTTCGACGATTTCTTCGACGACGAGGAGAAGGACGGCCTGCCGCGTAAAGTAAGCTCGCTCGGCTCTGGCTTCGTCATCGACCCGTCGGGCCTGGTCGTCACCAACAACCACGTGATCGAGGGCGCCGACGAGATCATCATCAACTTCACCGACGGCAGCAAGCTGAAGGTTACCAAGGTGCTCGGCCACGATCCCAAGACCGACCTCGCACTGCTGAAAGTGGAGCCGAAGAAGCCGCTCAAGGCCATTACCTTCGGCAACTCCGCGAAGATGCGCGTGGGCGATTGGGTGATGGCGATCGGCAATCCCTTCGGTCTCGGCGGCAGCGTCACTGTCGGCATCATCTCCGCCACCAAGCGCGACATCAATGCCGGGCCCTACGACGACTTCCTGCAAACCGACGCCGCCATCAATCGCGGCAATTCGGGTGGTCCCTTGTTCAACATGGACGGTCAAGTGATCGGCGTGAACACGGCGATCATCTCGCCGACCGGCGGCTCGATCGGTATCGGCTTCGCCGTGCCCTCGAACAGCGCCATGCAGGTCCTCGACCAGCTCAAGCAATATGGCGAGACGCGGCGCGGTTGGCTCGGCGTGCACGTGCAGAATGTCACCGACGAGATCGCCGTGAGCCTCGGATTGCAGGAGCCGAAGGGCGCGCTCGTCGCCAAGGTCTCGCCCGACAGCCCGGCCGCCACCGCGGGCATTCAGCCGAGTGACATCATCCTGAAATTTGACGGCCAGGCCATCGATAACATGCGCAGCCTGCCGCGCGCCGTTGCCGCCACCGCCATCGGCAAGAGTGTCGGGGTCGAGCTCATGCGCAAGGGCCAGACCGTCGACCTGACGGTAACCGTGGGCCGGTTGCCGGAAGATGAGGACGTGCAGGATTCGGTGAAGGACGACGGCGAGGAAGACTTGACGCCGGAGCCCGAGCGCGAGGATCTGCTCGGCCTGTCGATTGCGCCGCTGACCGATGAGTTGCGCGAACGTTTCAATATCGGCAAATCGGTCGAGGGCGTCCTCATCACCGAGGTGAAGCCCAACAGCCCCGCCGCGCAGAAAGCCGTGAAGCCCGGCGAGGTAATCGTCGAGGTCACGCAGGAGAAGGTCAAGCAGCCGCAGGACGTTAAAACGAGGGTGCTCGCGGTGCAGAAATCGGGCCGGAAATCGGTGCTGCTTCTGCTATCCGATTCCAAGGGCGAGCTCCGCTTCGTCGCCGTGCCGACGAGTTAGGCTGTCGTGACGCACGGCGCCGGCCGGCCTAAAGCCATTCTCATCGCAGGGCCAACCGCGAGCGGCAAATCGGCGGCCGCGCTTGCGCTCGCCGAGCGTGTTGGCGGCACCGTCATCAACGCCGATTCCATGCAGGTCTATCGCGAGCTTGCCGTCCTCACGGCACGCCCCACCGACGCCGAGATGCAGCGGGCCCCGCATCGCCTCTACGGCACGGTTCCCGCCCGCGAGCCTTACTCGGTAGGCCGCTTTCTCCAAGACGCGGCGGGCGCATTTCAGGAAGCGGAACGGGAGGGCAGGGTGCCGGTCTTCATCGGCGGCACTGGCCTCTATTTCAAGGCGCTCACCGAAGGGCTCGCCGCGGTCCCCGACGTGCCCTTGGAGATTCGCGCGCATTGGCGTGCGGAAGCGGAGAGGATCGGCACGCCCGGTCTCTATCGCGCACTTCAAGCGCGCGATCCCGTCATGGCGGCGAGACTTCGCCCCAGCGATCCCCAGCGTCTCCTGCGCGCGTTGGAAGTGATCGACGCGACCTCGGTTTCGCTCGCCGAGTGGCAGGTCGCAGATGCGGCACCCTTGCTGCGTCCCGAAGGGCTGCTCAAGATCGTGGTCGCGCCGGAGCGCGAGGCGCTTTATTCGGCGATCGATACGCGCTTCGACCGCATGATCGAGCAAGGCGTCATCGAGGAGGTGCGGGCGCTTCTCGCGCTCGGCCTCGATCCCGCTCTTCCGGCGATGCGGGCACACGGCGTGCGCGAGCTTGCCACTTATCTGTCAGGCGACACCAACCTCGAAGCGGCAGTCGAAAAAGCGAAGACCGAGAGCCGCCGTTATGCCAAGCGTCAGATGACTTGGGCGCGCCGCTTCATGCAGGATTGGGAGTGGTTCCCCGACGCTGACGCAGCCGTCGCCGCCACTACACGGTGACTTGCGTGCCGATCTCCACCACGCGGTCGGTGGGGAGTTGGAAATAACTCGAGGCGTCGTCGGCGTTCCGCGCCAGGATGATGAACAGCCGGTCCTGCCAGCGCGGCATGCCAGAACGCGGATCGGGTCTGACCGACGCGTCGGGACAGGAAGAACGAGGTCGACATGATGTCGAAGCTCAAGCCGAACTTCCGCGCGACCGCCGAGCGCCTTAGGAATATTCGGCGTCTCCATGAAGCCGAAGCGGATGACGAGCCGGGTGAACAACTTACCGAGCGGCTCGATCTGACACGATCCTCGGTGGCACGCGCGGCGTGGATTCGGTGATGATCGTCAGCACCACGTTGTGCTCGTGCAGCACCTTGTAATGCTTGAGGCTGTGCAGCAGAGCGGTCGGCGCGCTCTCGGGATCTGCGGTCAGGAACACGGCAGTCCCCGGAACCTTGGTCGGTTGCTTCGCCTCGAGCGCCTCGATCAGGCTATCGATCGGCGTCTCCAACCGCCGCGTCTTGCGTGCGAGGATGTGCGAGCCCTTCCGCCAAGTGATCATCACCACCATGATCATGGCGCCGATCAAGAAGCGGCACCCAGCCGCCTTGGAACACTTTGAGCAGATTGGCGCCGAGAAAGATGAGGTCGATGAGAAGGAACGGGACCATCAAGGCCGACTGCGGCCCAAAGCGGCCATTTCCAGTATTTCCAGACTACGATCAAGGCGAGAATCGCCGGTCGACCACCATCAGTGCCGGTGACGGCGATGCCGTAGGCCGAGGCCAGCGCGCCCGAAGACTTGAACAGCACGACGAGCAGCAGCACGCCGAGTAAGGAGCAGCAGGTTCACGCGCGGGATGTAGATCTGGCCGAACTGGGCTTCCGATGTGTGGCGGATCTCCAGCCGCGGCAAGAGGCCGAGTTGCACCGCCTGGTGGGTGATGGAGTAGGCCCCGGTGATCACGGCTTGGCTCGCGATCACGGTGGCCGCTGTGGCGAGCCCTACCATGGGGATGAGCGCCCATTCCGGATAAAGCAGAAAGAACGGATTTTCGATCGCCGCGGGATTTCCGAGCAGCAGCGCGCCCTGGCCGAAGATAGTTGATGGTGAGCGCAGGCAGGGCCACCGTAGAGCCATGCGGTGCGGATCGGCCCCCTGCCGAAATGGCCGAGATCGGCATAGAGGGCTTCCGAGCCGGTCACCACGAGGAACACGGCGCCGAGCGTGAGCAGGCCGACATACCCGTGGCTGAACAAGAAAGCTCAGGCCGTGAATGGGATTGAATGCGGCGAGCACGCTGGGGATTGGGCACGACATGCCAAGCCCGCCGGCGATGGCGAGGGCGATAAACCAGACGAGGGTGATCGGACCGAAGAAGGCGCGACTCGCGCCGTGCCATGCGACTGCACTAGGAACAGGGCAAACAGAATCAAGACCGAAAGCGGAACGACATAGCGTTCGAGCGTTGGCGCTACGACCGCCAGTCCTTCCACGGCGGAGAGCACGGAAAGCGCCGGCGTGATCATGGACATCGCCGTAGAACAGCGCGGCGCTGATCATGCCGAGCATGACGATGATCGGCGCGCTCCTTCCGCCAAGCGTGCGATTGGCAAGCGCCATCAGCGCGAGCGTGCCGCCTTCGCCATTATTGTCGGCACGAAGCAGGATGAGCACGTATTTGACGGTGACGACGAGAATCAGCGCCCAGATGATGAGCGAGAGGATGCCGAAGAATGGCGGCTTCGCTGGCCGCGGCATTCGGCCCACCCGCGGCGAGCACCGATTCGCGCACCGCATAGAGCGGGCTTGTGCCGATATCGCCATAGACGACGCCGATCGAGCCGAGCGTGAGCGCCCAGAAGCTTGGGTGCGCGATAGCTTCGGCTTGAGCGCCGTTCGTTGCACTGACGGGAGGCCGGTGCGCCATGGAATTTGGCGGGAGGGGGGTGTTGTTTGAATGGGCGTTGATACGCGGCGGGTCATATAGGCGTTGCAAGGCCACTTGTCCATGCGGCCTCGGGCGCGTGGCGCAAATCCTCGCAGTTCTAGACCGTGACTTGCGTGCCGATCTCGACCACGCGGTCGGTGGGGAGCTGGAAATAGCTCGAGGCGTCGTCGGCGTTATGCGCGAGGAAGATATACAGCCCGTCCTGCCATTTCGGCATGCCGGAGCGCGGGTCTGGCCTAACCGACCGGCGCGACAGGAAGAACGACGTCGACATGATGTCGAATTGCCAGCCTTGCTTGCGCGCGACCGCCAAGGCCTTCGGCACGTTCGGTCGCTCCATGAAGCCGAAATGCAGCACGAGGCGCATGAATTTGTCGCTGATCGGCTCGATCTGAACACGATCCTTGAGCGGCACATGCGGAATGTCTTCGTTGACGATGGTCAAGATCACATTGTGCTCGTGCAGCACCTTGTTGTGCTTGAGATTGTGCAACAGCGCGGTCGGCGCGAAATCGGGATCGCTGGTGAGGAACACCGCCGTTCCGGGAACCACGTGCGGCGGCTTTGCCTCGAGGCTCTTGATCAGTGGATCGAACGGCACCTCGACCCGGCGCGTTTTTTGTCCGAGCAAGCGCGTGCCGCGGCGCCAAGTATACATGATGATCACCAGCGCGGCGCCGACGAGCACTGGCAGCCAGGCGCCTTCAACAATCTCCAGCATGCTGGCGAGCACGAAACTCGTATCCATCAAGAACAGCGGGACCATGAGGCCGAGGGCGGCCCATAGTGGCCACTTCCAAAGCTTCAAGATCACGATGAAGCCGAGAATGCCGGCGACCCACGCGGTGGTGGCGACGGCCAGCACATAGGCTGCTGCGAGCTCGCTCGAAGACCTGAACATAAAGACAAGCAGCAGCACGCCGGTCAGCAACAGCCAATTCACCCGCGGCATGTAGATCTGGCCGGCGAGCGCTTCGGAGGTGTGACGCACCTCCATGCGCGGCATGAAGCCGAGCTGCATCGCCTGGCGGGTGATGGAATAGGCCCCGGTGATGACCGCTTGGCTGGCGATGGCCGTGGCCGCCGTGGCCAGCGCGACCATCGGATAGAGCGCCCAATCGGGATAGAGCAGATAAAACGGATTTTCGATCGTCTCTGGATGCTCCAGCAGGAGCGCGCCTTGGCCGAAGTAGTTGAGCAACAGCGCCGGCAGCACGAGGAACAGCCATGCGGCCTGGATTGGCCGCCTGCCAAAATGTCCGAGGTCGTTGTAGAGCGCCTCCGACCCGGTGACGACCAGGAACACCGAGGCAAGCGTGAGCAGTCCGATGATCCCGTGACTGAACAAGAAGCCGATGCCGTAGACCGGGTTTGCCGCCGCGAGCACCCGCGGATTGGCCACGACCTCAAGCCCGCCGGCGATGGCGATGACGAGAAACCAGACGACGGTGATCGGGGCGAAGAAGGCCGAGACGCGGGCCGTGCCGTGCGACTGCACCGAGAACAAGGCAACGAGAATGACGACGGTCAGCGGCAAGACGTAAGGTTGGAACGCGCTGGTGGCGACCGTCAGACCCTCGACCGCCGAGAGCACCGACAGCGCCGGCGTGATCAAGGTCGAGCCGTAGAACATCGAGGCGCCGACGATCCCGAGCGCGAGCACGACCGGCGCGCGCCTTCCGAGGGCCCGGAAGGCGAGGGCCGTGAGCGCGAGCGTGCCGCCTTCACCGTTATTGTCGGCGCGCAGCAGGATCAGCACATATTTCAGAGTAACAACGAAGATCAGCGACCAGAAGATCAGCGACAGCACGCCGTAAATCGCGGCTTCGCTGACCAAACGGGCTTCGCCGCCGGCAGCGAGCACCGCTTCGCGGAAGGCATAAAGGGGGCTGGTGCCGATGTCGCCGTAGACGACGCCGATCGAGCTGAAGGTGAGCGCCCAGAACGCGCGCTGAGAGAGCGGCAGGGCGTCAGCGCCGTTAGCGGCATGAGTTTCTGAGCTGGCGGCCTGCGGCATTCGCTCGAAAAGGAGAAAGCGTTGGAAGATGTCGCGATAACGCCGAAAGCAGCGCCGCGGTGCCCGGAAAGGGTAGGGACATAGGCGCAGCGGCTCGGCTTGTCCAGGCCAAGCAATAGACAGGCCTGACTCACCCCGCTATCGCAGCGAGGTCACGGGTAACAAAACCATGCCAGGGTGCCTTGCCCGGTAATTTCCGCAAACTAAATATGTGGTAATGTTGTCATTCATTCGCCTTAGCCGTTGACCCTCTGTGGGCCAGGTCTTAGGGTGCGCGGCCTATTAAGGCTTTTCCGCCATTCCTCCAGCTCTGACCGGCCGCGGACGAACAGGCGCGAGGCCGGTTTTGTTAGTGAGGATGCGATGTCGCGCGCAATGACGGGGGCCCAGATGGTGCTCCAAGCTCTCGCCGATCAGGGCGTCGAGCATATTTTCGGCTATCCGGGCGGCGCCGTTCTGCCGATCTACGACGAGCTGTTCCAGCAAGACCGTATCAAGCACATTCTCGTGCGCCACGAGCAGGGCGCCGTGCATGCCGCCGAAGGCTATGCGCGCTCGACCGGCAAGGTTGGCGTCGTGCTCGTCACCTCGGGGCCCGGCGCGACCAACGCCGTCACCGGCTTGACCGATGCGCTGATGGATTCCATTCCAGTGGTTTGCATCACTGGCCAGGTGCCGACCCACCTCATCGGCAACGATGCGTTCCAGGAATGCGACACCGTCGGCATCACCCGCCCTTGCACCAAGCACAATTATCTCGTCAAGGACGTGAACGCGCTGTCGCGCGTCCTGCACGAAGCGTTCTATGTCGCCCGCACCGGACGTCCTGGCCCGGTCGTGGTCGACATCCCTAAGGACATCCAGTTCGCGCGCGGCGAATATACCGGTCTCACCAACTCGCAGCACAAGAGCTACAACCCGCAAACCGAGGGCGATGAGCGCGCGGTTGCCGCGGCCGTCGACATGATGGCCAATGCCAAGCGCCCGATCTTCTACACCGGCGGCGGCATCATCAATTCGGGCCCGATCGCCAGCGAGCGTTTGCGCGAGCTCGTGCGCATGACCGGATTTCCCATCACCTCGACGCTGATGGGGCTCGGCGCCTATCCGGCCTCCGACAAACAATGGCTCGGCATGCTCGGCATGCATGGCACCTACGAGGCCAACAACGCCATGCACGATTGCGACGTGATGATCTGCATCGGCGCGCGCTTCGACGACCGCATCACCGGCCGGGTCGACGCTTTCTCCCCGGGCTCGAAGAAGATCCATGTCGATATCGACCGCTCGTCGATCAACAAGAACATCAAGGTCGATCTGCCGATCGTCGGTGATTGCGCGCGCGTGCTCGAGCAGATGATCGACGCCTGGAAGGCCAAGAAGCCGAAAGTCGACAAGCCCGCGCTGAAGTCCTGGTGGGCCGAGATCGAGCGCTGGCGCGCGCGGAAATGCCTGCACTACAAGAAGCGCGACGACGTGATTATGCCGCAATACGCCATCGAGCGCCTTTACGCTCTGACGCGCGGCTACGACACCTACATCACGACCGAGGTGGGTCAGCATCAGATGTGGGCGGCGCAATTCTTCAAGTTCGAGGAGCCGAACCGCTGGATGACCTCGGGCGGGCTCGGCACCATGGGCTATGGCCTGCCGGCCGCGGTCGGCGTGCAGATGGCCCATCCCGACTCGCTCGTCATCGACATCGCCGGCGAGGCCTCGGTGCTGATGACCATGCAGGAGATGTCGACGGCGGCGCAATACGACCTGCCGATCAAGATCTTCATCCTGAACAACCAATATATGGGCATGGTGCGCCAGTGGCAGGAATTGCTGCATGGCGGCCGCTACTCCCACTCCTACACCGAAGCGCTACCCGATTTCGTCAAGCTGGCGGAGGCCTATCAGGGGGTTGGCATTCGGGCGGAAAAACCTTCCGAGCTCGATGCCGCGATCAAGGAGATGATCCGCGTGAAGAAGCCGGTGATCTTCGATTGCCGGGTGGACCAGCACGCCAATTGCTTCCCCATGATCCCGAGCGGGGAGGCGCACAACCACATGCTGATGGGCGATGACTTGACCGAGGAAGACATCGAGAACGCCATCACCGAGGAAGGCAAGGTGATGGTGTAGCCATGAATAAGCAGCCCGGATCGGCCTACTCGCTCGACAAGCATGAGGAAAAACCCGAGACCCATACGCTGACCGTGCTCGTCGACAACGAGCCCGGCGTGCTAGCGCGCGTCATCGGGCTATTCTCGGGACGCGGCTACAATATCGAGTCGCTCACCGTGTCGGAGACCGAGCACGAGGCGCATCTCAGCCGTATCACCATCGTCACCTCGGGGCCACCGATGGTGATCGAGCAGATTCAGCATCAGCTGCAACGGCTAGTGCCGATACACAGGGTCACCGACTTGACCGTGCTGGGAAACCCGCTCGAGCGCGAGCTCGCCATGATCAAGGTTGCCGGCAAGGGCGCCAAGCACGCTGAGGCGCAGAAATTGGCCGAAACGTTCCAGGCGCAAATCATCAACTCCTCGCCGGGACATTTCGTCTTCGAGATCACCGGCGAGCAATCGAAGATCGAGGAGTTCATTGCGCTCGCTCAGCCGCTCGGTCTGGTCGAGGTGGCCCGCACCGGCGTTGCCGCCATCTCGCGCGGTCCCGAACGGATGTGAGCCTAGGCACGTGCCTTTGCGCTGAAGACGTTCAGGAAGAAGTTCGTCAGGAACACGAGGAGGCCGATGAGCACGCTGAGCGAGCCGACCACAGCAAGCACGATGGTCTGATGCGTCTGCGCCAGCGGAATACCGGCAAGGAAGATAATGGCACCGAGCGTATAGATGACGAAATGCACGGTAGCGAGCTTGCTCTCGGCCAACGCCGGGTAGGCGCGGTAAAGCAGCCCGAACAGCACCATCGAGGCGAAGCCGATCAGGTTGATGTGTGCGTGCAGATGCGCCTGCTCGAAGTGCTCGTTGATGCCGACCCAAATGCCGAAAGCGAAGCCGAACAGGCCGTAGAGCAGGCCAATCAGAATGAACCAGCGATCGACATTGCGCATGCTTTCCTCCCCGAGCGAACGATTTCCAAAGGAATAGGCCTTAGTCCAATCCGCTTGCAATATCCCGCGCCGGGCGTCAAAAACGCGCGGGATCACGCCAGAGTTTAGCCATATCAGGGCAGGGGAATTCGTATGCGCGTTTATTACGATCGGGATGCCGATCTCAATCTGATCAAGGGGAAGAAGGTCGCCATCATCGGCTATGGCAGCCAGGGCCACGCGCATGCGCTGAATCTCAAGGATTCGGGCGTGAAGGACGTTGCCGTGGGCTTGCGCGCCGGGTCCAAATCAGCCGCCAAGGCCGAGAAGGCCGGCCTCAAGGTGATGGACGTGGCCGACGCCGCCAAATGGGCCGACGTGGTGATGATGCTTACCCCCGACGAACTCCAGGCCGGCATCTGGGAGCAGGATCTCAAGCCCAACATGAAACAGGGCGCGGCTCTGTTCTTCGCCCACGGCCTCAACATCCATTTCAACCTGATCGAGCCGCGCCCGGACATGGATATCTGCATGGTGGCGCCGAAGGGGCCGGGCCACACGGTGCGCGCCGAATATGCGCGCGGCGCCGGCGTGCCCTGCCTCATGGCCATCGCCCAGGACGCCACCGGCAACGCGCATGACCTGACGCTGTCTTATGCCGCGGCGATCGGCGGCGGCCGCGCCGGCATCATCGAGACCTCCTTCCGCGAGGAATGCGAGACCGATCTGTTCGGCGAGCAGTCGGTGTTGTGCGGCGGCCTGGTCGAGCTGATGCGTAATGGTTACGAGACGCTGGTCGAGGCGGGCTACGCGCCGGAGATGGCCTATTTCGAATGCGTGCACGAGGTGAAGCTGATCGTCGACCTCATCTATGAAGGCGGCATCGCCAACATGAACTACTCCGTCTCCAATACGGCCGAATATGGCGAGTATGTTTCCGGCCCGCGCGTGGTGGGACCGCAGAGCAAGCAGGCGATGAAGGCGATTTTGGACGACATCCAGTCCGGCAAGTTCGTCAAGGACTGGATGCTGGAGAACCGCGTCGCCCAGACCTCCTTCAAGGCGATGCGCGCCAAATGCGACAATCACCAGATGGAAGAGGTCGGCAAGCGGCTCCGCGCCATGATGCCGTGGATCGCCGAGCGCAAGATGGTCGACAAGAGCAAGAACTGACTTGCTCTCTCCCCTCTTGGGGAGGGGGGATCGAGGGGCTGAATGCTGATCTCGCGCTACGCCAAGATCGTGATGAGCCTCGCGCTCGCCGCCTTCTGCCTGCTCGTCGCCTTCGACAACATCACCGATTACGGCACAAACTATCTGTTCGTGCAGCACGTGCTGAGCATGGACACGACCTTTCCCGGCAACGCGCTGATGTACCGGTCGATCACCAGCCCCGTGGCGTGGCACATCGCTTATGTGCTGCTCATTGCCGCCGAGGGCGTGACCGGTATCCTGTTCCTTGCCGGCGCCATTCGCTTGATCCAGCTGCGGAACGCGACCGGCGCGGCGTTCAATGAGGCCAAGGCGCTGGTGATTGCCGGCGCCACGCTCGCCTTCCTCGTCTGGTTCTTCGGCTTCATGGTGGTCGCCGGCGAATGGTTCGCCATGTGGCAGTCGCAGACCTGGAACGGGCAGGAGGCCGCTTTCCGCTTCTATGTGGCGGTGCTCGGCGTGCTCATCTTCGTCAGCCTGCCCGACGGCGATCTCGCCGGCGGACCCAAATCGACCCCGAAGCGCCGCCGTACCGACAAGAAGCAAGCCTAGACGCGGGTTGAAGTCTCGATCGCCTGCGTCACGCAGCCAAGCCATGGCCCCGCCGCTCCTCTTTCTTAAGGACATCCATCTCACCTTCGGCGGCAGCCCTCTGCTCGAAGGCGCCGAGCTTTCGATCGGTCCGTCCGAGCGGCTATGCCTGGTCGGCCGCAACGGCTCGGGCAAGTCGACCCTGCTCAAGCTCGCCGCGGGAATGATCGAGCCGGATGGCGGCACGCGTTTCGTGCAGCCCTCGGTGACCCTCCGCTATCTGCCGCAGAGTCCCGACTTGTCGGGCTTCGCCACCATTTCTGCCTTCGTCGCGGCAGGGCTCGCCCCTGGCGACGATCCGAACCGCGCGCGCTCTCTGCTGGAAAGCCTCGGCCTCACCGGCGAGGAGGACCCCGCGCATCTGTCGGGTGGCGAACGCCGGCGCGCGGCGCTCGCCCGCGTGCTGGCGCCCGAGCCAGACATTCTCCTGCTCGATGAGCCCACCAACCATCTCGATGTCGTCGGCATCGAAGACTTGGAGGCCGTGCTCGAGGCGTCGCGCTCGGCGATGGTGCTGATCAGCCACGACCGGCGCTTCCTGGAGAATCTCTCGCAGGCGACCGTTTGGCTCGATCGCGGCATCACGCGGCGGCTCGATAAGGGCTTTGCCGGCTTCGAGGCCTGGCGTGATGCGATCCTCGAGGCTGAGGAGCTTGCGGGCCACAAGCTCGACCGGCGCATCGTGCAGGAGGAGCACTGGCTCCGCTACGGCGTCAGCGCCCGACGGAAGCGCAACCAGCGCCGCCTCGAGGGGCTGCTGGCGCTTCGCGGCGCGCGCCGGCAAGCGCTCGCCAACCGCGCCTCCGGGGACGTGAAGCTCACGGTGCAGGAGGCGAGAGAGACCGGCAGGAAGGTGATCGAGGCAAGGCGGGTCGCCAAGAGCTACGGCAACCTCGCCGTGGTGCGCGACTTCAGCGTCAAGATCGCCCGCGGCGACCGGGTCGGCATCGTCGGCCCGAACGGCGCCGGCAAGACGACGCTGATCAATCTGCTGACCGGCGCGCTTTCTCCCGACGACGGCACCGTGCAACTCGGCACGAATCTGGAGATCGCCACGCTCGACCAAACGCGCGAGAGCCTCGACCCCGAAGCGTCGGTTGCCACGATCTTGACCGGGGGCAGCGGCGACCAGGTGATCATCGACGGGGAGCCGCGCCACGTCATCGGCTATATGAAGGACTTTCTGTTCAAGCCAGAGCAGGCGAGAACGCCGGTCAAGGCATTGTCGGGTGGCGAGCGCGGCCGGCTGCTCTTGGCGAGAGCTCTGGCGCAGCCGTCCAACCTCATGGTGCTGGACGAGCCCACCAACGACCTCGATCTCGAGACGCTCGATCTCTTGCAGGAGATGCTGGCCGCTTATCCCGGAACGCTGCATTCTCGTCAGCCACGACCGCGACTTCCTCGACCGCACCGTCACCTCGATCATCGCTTTCGAGGGGGAGGGGAAGTGGATCGAATATGCGGGCGGCTATTCCGACATGGTGGCGCAACGTAAGGCCGGCATGGCCTCATCGCCGCAAGAGAAGCCGTCAGCCCCGAAGGCGCCGCGACCGGTACGGGCCCGCGCCGCCTCGCCGCCGCGCAAGCGGCTCAGCCCCGTCGAGCAACATGCCTTGAAGACCGCGCCGGCCCGCATCGAGGCTCTTCATGAGGAGATCCGTCGGCTTGAGGCTCTCCTCGCCGACGCGAGCTTCTATGCCCGGGATCGTCAGGGCTTTGCCGCGGTCGGAGACAAGCTCGCGAAAGCCCAGACCGAACTCGCCGCGGCGGAGGAAGAATGGCTCCGGCTCGAATTGTTGCGCGAGGAAGTTCAAGGCGCCTAGCGTAGGTGGTTTAAGCTGGCGCGCTGGCGTGGCCGGCCAAGCAAGGAGGCTCGTGGATGACGGACCGCGGCGAGATCGAAGCGCTCGTCAGGAGGCTTTGCGCCGCCCGGGTAGCGGGCGACATGGACGTTCTTCGGCGTGGCTACGCCGACAATGCCACATTCAGGATCGCAGGCTCTCCCACGCGGGGCGCGCCGACGGCGCCCCTGACCGGCCATGCAAATGTCATGGCCCGGTTCGAGTCGATGATTGCCAATGTTGCGCTCAACGACTTCGCCATTCTCGACCTGTTCGTCGACGGCAACAGAGCCGCCGTCCGCTGGCAGGCCACCGTGCGCGATGCGGAAACCAAGGATCAGTCCACCACCGAAATCGCTCAGTTCCTGGAAGTCGAGCATGGCCAAGTGATCTCTTTGGTCGAGTTCCTTGACACGGCGATGGCCATGAAGCTGCTGGACGGCAAATAGGGCGGTTCAGCTGGCCGAGGATGAATGCGGCCTTTGCGGCAGCAGCAGCACGCAGGCGATCATGCAGACCGCAAGGACAAGCGAAGCGAGGGGGCGGCTCAGCGCGAGTCCCCCGTGATCCAGTGGCTTGTCGAGAAAGTCGCCAACCGTCGCGCCCAAGGGGCGCGTGAGAATGAACGCGGCCCAGAACAACAGGACCCGGGAGACGTTCGTCCAGAAATAGGCTGCGGTCAGCACAGCCAGTCCGGCGCCGAAGATGAGTGCTGCGCCTCCGTATCCCGGTCCCGCATCGGCGATCCAATCGCCGAGCGCGGTCCCCAAGGTCTGCGAGAACGTGATCGCCCCCCAGTAGAATGCTTCCACCTTGGGCGCGCTGACCGTCGCCACCGAAACCGTGCCCTCCGACCAATACCACAGGGCGAGCACGGCCATCAGGCAGCCGAATAGAAGCAGCGACCCACCGACATACCCGATCCCCAAAGACCGTGTGGCGAAGTCGGCCAATGTCGTGCCGGCCGTGGTCGAGGCCACGATGGTGGACCAGTAGATCAGGGGATGAAACTTCTTCGCGGCGATTTGGATGACCACCAGAACGACCAGCACCGAAAAAAAGATCGCCGTGCCGGCCAGATAGCCAAGGTCCATCGTCATGGTCACGGTGTCGCCTCCGGTTTCTCCCAGCGTCGTGGCGAGAATCTTGATGATCCAGAAGCCGAGCGTGACCTCGGGGACTTTGTTGGCGTGATGCTCGGCGACGGGCGCCAATCTCGCTCTCCTTGGCTCGATGGAGGTTGAGGGGATTTCTGGAGGGTTGGGCGCCCTTTGGCAAGCAGGCAGCCTAGGGGCTGCCGGCGGCAACAAAGAGGCACAGTGCCTGCTTGCCCCGGAGCGTGCTTCGCACTATTTTCCGAACGAAGAAGTCAACCATGCAGCGACTGACTGGGCAGAAAAGGATCGAGACCGGCGCGATTTCGCGTATTCCGGCCGCGTCCGCCCGCGCGCTGCTTGATCTCAAGCGCCTCGTCCTTAGACGCCCCTGAACTCCGGCGGTCCCGCTTGCAGCGGGGCGGGCGTTCAGGGGATGGCAATCTAATCCTCAGAGAATTCAAGCGGCTTGCCGGTCGTGCTAGACTGGAGCCCAAAGCTTAAGGACGAGACCGATGGAGTCCAACCAAGATAACGCCTCGAAGGCGACGCCCCGCGCCGAGCGCGACCGCGTCGTCATCTTCGACACGACCTTGCGCGACGGGGAGCAGTGCCCCGGCGCCACCATGACCTTCGACGAGAAACTCGAAGTCGCCGAAGTGCTCGACGAGATGGGCGTCGACATCATCGAGGCGGGCTTCCCGATCGCCTCTGAAGGCGATTTCAGCTCCGTGCAGGAGATCGCCCGCCGCGCCAAGAAGGCGGTGATCTGCGGACTCGCCCGCGCGCAGTTCAAGGACATCGACCGCTGCGCCGAGGCGATCAAGCCGGCCGTCCGCGGCCGCATCCATACCTTCATCGGCACCTCGCCGCTGCATCGCAGATATCAGATGGGCATCGACCAGACAGAGGTGCTGGAACGGGTGACGGCCTCGGTCGCGCGCGCGCGCGGCTACACCGATGATGTCGAATGGTCGGCGATGGACGCCACCCGCACCGAGCACGACTTCCTCTGCCGCTGCGTCGAGGCCGCCATCAAGGCAGGTGCCACCACCGTCAACATTCCCGACACGGTCGGCTATGCGACGCCGGATGAGTTCGCGGGCCTGATCAAGATGATCATCTCGCGTGTGCCGGGCGCGGACAGCATTGTGTTCTCCACGCATTGTCACAACGATCTCGGCCTGGCCGTCGCCAATTCCTTGGCGGGGGTCGGCGGAGGGGCGCGGCAGGTTGAGTGCGCAGTCAACGGCTTGGGCGAGCGCGCCGGTAACGCCGCGCTGGAAGAGATCGTCATGGCGATCAGGACAAGGTCCGACATCATGCCGTTCTGGACTGGCATCGACACCACCATGCTGACGCGGGTGTCAAAACTCGTGTCGCGCGTGACGGCCTTTCCGGTGCAGTACAACAAAGCCATCGTCGGACGGAACGCGTTCGCGCATGAGAGCGGGATCCATCAGGACGGCGTGCTGAAACATGCCGAGACCTTCGAGATCATGACGCCAGAGAGCGTGGGCTTGAAAAAGTCCTCGCTCGTCATGGGCAAGCATTCGGGACGCCATGCTTTCCGCGAGAAGCTGAAGGAGCTCGGCTACGAGCTGGGCGACAACGCCTTCGAGGATGCGTTCGTGCGCTTCAAGGCGCTCGCCGACCGCAAGAAGCACGTCTATGACGAGGATCTCGAGGCGCTGGTCGATCAGGAGATCGCGAGCGCGCATGACCGCATCAAGGTCGTGGCGCTCACGGTGATCGCCGGCACAGGCGGTCCGCAGAAGGCGACCCTCACGCTCGATGTCGACGGCAAGCAGCACACGCATGAATCGAGCGGCGATGGACCGGTCGATGCGACGTTCCGCGCCATCAAGGCGATCGTGCCGCATGAGGCGCGGCTGCCGCTCTATCAGGTAAGCGCGGTGACGGAAGGAACCGATGCGCAAGCCGAGGTGACGGTGCGGTTGGAGGCCGACGGCAAGACCGTGACCGGCCGGGGTTCCGACACCGACACCATGGTCGCCTCGGCGCGAGCCTATGTCAGTGCACTGAATAAATTGTTGGCGCGCGAAGCTCGCCGCAAGCCCGAGACGATGCTCGCATCCTGACCGTAGCGCGTTGGAATCGCGCTTAGCGGGAATTGCCCAAGCTTGAGGCGGCCGGCTGCTTGCCGGCCGTCTTGGCATCTGAGGCAGAATTCGAAGGCCAGCGGCGGCATTGGCGGCAGAACTTAACGGCGCCCTTTAATTGGAGAGCGTGTCGGCGATAGGCAAAGCGGCCGCCTCGCCACAATTCAACGCTCGCTCGCCAAAAGTGCGTGCAAGCGAATTGTTTTTGTAAAACCGGCTTGCCACGCATTGCTCGTCCATCCGATTTGCCGCAACATACGATCTGCGCGCGACGGAAGGCCAAGAACCGATCGCACGGCCGCCGGCTTCCGTCGCACGCATAAATTCAGTGGTGTTCAGGGCTCTTTCGGAGCCGATTGGGGCGGGCGTATGTTCTCGCGGGCCTTGGGCTTTGTCTCTTGCGACATGGCCATCGACCTTGGCACGGCGAACACGCTGGTTTATGTGCCGGGGCGGGGGATTGTTCTCGATGAGCCCTCCGTCGTCGCCGTCACGACCCAGCGCGATGGCGAGCGCCAAGTTATTGCCGTCGGCCATGAGGCCAAGACGATGCTCGGCCGCACGCCCAGCAAGATCGAGACCATCCAGCCGCTGCGCGACGGTGTAATCGCCGATTTCAACGCCGCCGAGGAGATGATCAAGCATTTCATCCGCCGCGTGAGCCGGCGCGGACTGTTCACCGGCCCCCGCATCATGATCTGCGTGCCAGCGAGCGCGACCCCGGTCGAGCGTCGCGCGGTGCATGAAGCCGGCCTCTCAGCCGGCGCGCGGCGTGTATTTTTGATCGAGGAGCCGGTTGCCGCCGCGATCGGCGCTGGGCTGCCGATCGCCGAAGCCCGCGGCTCCATGATTGTCGACATCGGCGGCGGCACCACCGACATCGCCGTGCTCTCCATGGGCAGCGTGCTCTATTCGCGCTCGGTGCGCAGCGCCGGTAATTCCTTCGACGAGGCGATCGTCAATTACGTCCGCTTCAAATACAATCTCCTGATGGGCGCAACCAGCGCCGAGGCCATCAAGAAGCAGTCCGGCTGTGCCGTTGCCAAGTCGAATGGCCATAACGTGCCGATCCACATCAAGGGCCGCGATTTGCAGCGCGGCTTCCCCAGCGAGATCAGCCTTGAATCGCACGACATCGCCGAAGCCCTGACGCTGCCGATCCAGCAGATCGTGGGCGGTATCCGCCACGCACTCGCCGACGTGCCGCCCGAGCTCACCGCCGATGTCTGCGATTCAGGCATCTGGCTGACCGGCGGCGGCGCGCTTCTGGAGAAGCTCGATGTCAGGCTCACACAAGAAACTGGCGTGAAGTTCAGGATCGCCGAGGACCCTCTGCGCTGCGTTGTGCGCGGGACCGGCAAGGCCCTGGAGCAGCTCGACACCATGGCGGGATTTTTGATCAAGCCATGAGCCGGCCATAGCGGGGAGAGGCTTGCTGGCTGCGCAAGCCTCAAGATGGAGAGGGGTGGCGATAGCGCCCCTCTGAGGAAGACGCAGGAATGCGCCGGCAAAGTGCACCGTTCAAGCCGAGGCCAACCCGATCCTGGCGGGCGCCCGGTGAACTGCTGAATTTCACTCTCTACTTCCTCTGTGTCGTGCTGCTGGTGCTGAGCCGCATTGGCCATAACGCGGTCATCGACCTGCGCGACCGCATTATCGACCTGAGCGCCCCCTTGCTCGAGGCCGCCGCGGTGCCGGCCATCATGGGACGGCATGCCCTGGTGCGCGTGCGCTCTTATGTCGGCATGATGGAGGAGATCGACCGGCTGCGGGCAGAGAACGACCAGCTCAAGCAATGGGAATGGCGCGCCAAGCTGCTCGAGCGCAACGAGGCGCATCTCCGCTCGCTGCTGAACGCGGTCGATGAGCCGGCCTTGCACTACGTCACCGGCAGCGTCATCGCCGATGCGCGCGGCCCCTTCTTGCGCAGCGCCTTGATCAATCTCGGGCGCGACGACGGCGTGCGGGTCGGCTATGCGGTGATCAATGGCGACGGACTGATCGGGCGTACCGTCGATGCCGGGGCCTCGGTCGCCCGCGTGCTTCTGCTCAGCGACCTCAACAGCCGCATCCCGGTTTTGGTGGGCCCCGCAGGCGTCCGCGCCCTGGTCTCGGGCGACAACACAGCCGAGCTCAAGCTCGAGTTCCTGCCTGACGGTGCGTCGCTTTACGCGGGCGACGAGGTCTATACTTCCGGCAGCGACGGCGTGTTGCCCCGCGGCTTGCGGGTCGGCGCGCTGACCGGCAGCGCCGGCGCCTTCAAGGTGAAGCCGCACGCCGAGCTGAGCTCGCTCGATGTGGTGAGCGTGCTGTTCTTCGATACGCCGACTTTGACCAGTACCGATCCGCCCCCGGCTTCGGTGGATCGTGCGCTCTCGGCGGTGCCTGAAGACAAGAAAGCGCCTGAGGTGAGCTCCGCGCCAACCGCAGCCATCGAACCGGTCAGAAATCTCCTCGAACACACCGGCGCCGGCCAGCTGCCCCAGACCGAAGGCTTAGCGCAAGCCCAGCCATGAACGCGTCCCTCCCAGTCCTCTCGGTGCTGTTTGCGGTATTGGCGACCGCGGTACCGTGGGGGCTTCCCGGTGACGCGACCTTCATCCTGCCGCTCGTCGTGGTGATGATGGTGTTTTGCTGGCGGGTGCTTCCGGGCGTCAACCTGCAACCTTACGTCGCCGTGCTGCTCGGCCTTTTGACCGACGTGGTGAGCGGGGGACCGCTCGGCTTCTGGGCGCTGATGGCCTTGACGGGGGCCATCGCCGGTGGCTTGACGCCGGCGCTCAGCGACGGACACGACATGAAGCGGCTTTGGCTGGTTTGGGCGGCGGTTGCGGGCATCGTCGCGAGCCTCAGCTGGTTGATCGCCTCGCTCTATTTCCTTCGCTGGATCGACACCTGGCCGATCGCCCTCGGCGCGATCGCCTCCATTGCGCTCTTCCCGGTCGTTCTGCACGGGTTGCTATGGATCAAGCGCGGGCGGCTCAGGCCTGGTCGGCGGATCATTTACGGGAGATGGACGTGAAGGTCTCGCGCGACGACAAAGCGCGCGAGGTCGCGCTCAAACTCCGCCGCCGGTTTTCGCGGCGAGCCGTGCTGGTCGCCGGGGGTCAGGCTGGTTTGTTCGGTCTGCTGCTGTGGCGGCTCCGCCAGTTGCAGATCCTCGACACCTCGGAATATCGGCTGCTGTCGGACGAGAACCGCATGACCATGCAGCTCGTGGCGCCAGCGCGCGGCTCGATCTACGACCGCATCGGCAGGGTCGTCGCCCAGGACAAGGAGAACTTCCGCATCGTCGTCGTGCCAGCCTTTTGCAAGGACCTGAAGGCGACGCTCGCCGCGGTCTCGCGGGTCGTCCACATTTCCGCCGCTGACAAGGACCGCGTCATGCGCGCGGCGCGCCGGCAGAGCGGCTATTTTCCCGTGCTCGTCACCGAGGGTCTCACTTGGCGCCAGTTCGCTCTGCTCAGCGTGCTCGCGCCGCAGCTTCCAGGCGTGCGCGCCGACCGGTCGACCTATCGCCATTACACGCGTGGCAGCAGCATGGCGCACGTGGTCGGTTATGTGGGCATGGCCGACAAGTCGGAGGTCGACCTGGACCCGATGATGCGCGTGCCGGGTTTTCGCACCGGCAAGGCGGGGGTCGAAAAAAGCTTCGACGCGGAGCTCAGGGGCGAGCCGGGGACGATCAAATACGAGGTCGACGCCCATGGCCGTGTGGTGCGCCAGCTTGGGGCGACGCCGAGCGTGCGTGGCAAGGACCTGGCTCTCACTATCGATCAGGAACTGCAAGCGATCGCGCTGAAGCGGATCGAGGGCCTGCGCGTCGCTTCCATCGTCGTGCTCGACGCGGTGACAGGCGCGATTCTGGTGCTGGCCTCGTACCCCACGTTCGATCCCAACGACGTTTCGTTCAGGGTGAATCTCGATCGCTGGAAGGAGGTCGCCAGAAACAAGGATCATCCGTTGGAGAATCGTGCGCTGCGCGGCGTTTATCCGCCGGGCTCGACCTTCAAGGTGGTGACCGCTCTCGCCGGCCTCGAAGCCGGCGTCATCACCGCCGACGAGCACATGACGTGCCCCGGCGCCTATATGTTCGGGCGCCATAGGTTCCGCTGCTGGAAGCGGCACGGCCCCGGCATCGACGTGCACCAGGCGATCAAGCAGTCTTGCGACGTCTATTTCTATGAGACGGCAAACCGGCTCGGCATTGATCGCCTCGCGGCGACGGCGCGCGCTCTTGGCCTCGGTCAGATCCATGATCTCGGCCTTGTGGGCCAGAAGCAGGCGATCATCCCCGACACGGCTTGGAAGAAGAAAGTGCTGCGGCAACCTTGGTATCCCGGCGAGACCATCAGCTGTGGGATCGGCCAGGGTTATGTCTCGGCGACACCGCTTCAGCTTGCGGTGGTCGCGGCGCGCATCGCCACGGGCAGGGCGGTCTCGCCGCGCTTGATCGCCAAGAAAGACAATGGGCCGGAACCGGCTCTGCTGAACGTCGATCCGGTGCATCTCGAGCTCGTCCGCTCCGGCATGGTCGCCGTCGTCAATGAGCCGGGCGGGACGGCGGTGCGCTCGGCTCTGACCCTTCCCGACGCGCAGATGGCGGGAAAGACCGGCACCTCCCAGGTGATCAGCGCGAAGAACCGTGGCTTTCTGAAGGGCTGGGAAGGCGAGACGCATGCCCTGTTCATCGCCTTCGCCCCGGTCGGCGCCCCGCGTTACGCGGCGGCCTGCGTCGTCGAGCATGGCGGCGGCGGATCGCACGCTGCGGCTCCCGTCGTGAAGGACGTAATGACCGAGATATTGCTGCGCGACCCTGCAGCCCGGCCCGGTTTCTTCGCCAGCAACCAAACGGCCGACTCTCCGGCACTCGCCGCAGTGGAGTCGCCCGAATGAAAGCTCTGTTCGCCGAGGGCGTCGAGCGGCCCCAGCTTCTCCTCAAGAAGAAGCTTCTTCTGATCAACTGGCCGTTCCTGGCGCTCGTCACCGCCATCGCCCTGGTCGGCGTCGCCGCGCTTTATTCGGTGGCAGGAGGGTCGCTCGAGCCCTGGGCGAGCCGGCATGTGGTGCGCTATTGCCTGGGGCTCGCTCTGCTCTTCATCGTCGCGCTCTCCGACATCCGCTGGTGGCTCCGCGCGGCCTATCCGCTCTACGTCATTGCGCTCATCATGCTTGCGCTGGTGATCGTCATCGGCGTGGAGAGCGGCGGTGCCAAGCGCTGGCTCGGTTATGGCGAAATGAGCTTCCAGCCGACCGAGATGATGAAGATCGCGCTCGTGCTCGCGCTTGCACGTTACTACCAATGGCTTCCGCCCAACCGCGTGTCATGGCCGCACGCGGTGCTGCCGCCGCTGCTGATGATCGGGGCGCCGGCCTTGCTCGCGCTCGATCAGCCCGATCTCGGCACGGCGGCCTTGTTCGGCATTGTCGGGGCGGGACTCCTCTTCCTCGCCGGCGTGAGTTGGATCTATTTCATCGGTGCCTTGGTCGGCGTGATCGTCGTGCTGCCCCATGTCTGGGAGAGGCTGCACGATTACCAGAAGGAGCGGATTCTCACCTTCATCGACCCCGACCGCGATCCGCTCGGCTCGGGCTATCACATCCTGCAATCCAAGATCGCGATCGGCTCCGCCGGGCTCACTGGCAAGGGCTACATGCAGGGGACGCAGACCCAGCTCAACTTCCTCCCCGAAAAGCATACCGACTTCATCTTCACGATGTTCTCCGAGGAGATGGGCTTTATCGGCTCGCTGATCCTGCTCGCGCTCTACCTTCTGGTGCTGCTGTTCATCACTTATATGGCGCTCAGATGCCGCAGCACCTTCCCGCGGCTGGTGGCTGCCGGCACGGGGCTTTGCCTGTTCGCCTATGTGTTCATCAACGTAGCGATGGTGACCGGGCTCGTGCCGGTGGTCGGCGTACCGCTGCCGCTGGTGTCCTACGGCGGCACCTCGATGCTGACCATGATGATCGGACTGGGCTTCGTGCTCAACGCCCATGTCAACCGCGAGACCCGCATCAGGCGGGAGGAGCTTGGGCCGCTCTGGTGAGGGTCGCGGCCGACTCTGGACAGGCGAAGCGGGGCAGGGTAAGGGGAGCACCCTTGGGTGCGGCCCTCGCCGGTTCACCCTTTCGGTGCGCCTCGAAACCGAAGGCGGACTTTAGGGCGCATAGCTCAGGTGGTAGAGCAGCTGACTCTTAATCAGCGGGTCGTAGGTTCGAGTCCTACTGCGCCCACCAATGTTTCGATGAGGAGAGCACCATGACGAGAGCCGCACATCTTGGGGCGCTGGCTGCGGTCCTCGTGCTCGGTCTCAGCCTTCCTGCCGCTGCTGCCGCCACCGAAGGCGAGTTCGACGACAATTGCGTGATGGGGCTCGCGCTCGGCAAGGAGATCAAGACCGACTGCTCGGTCAACACCGTCTATGGCGGACGGACCTATTGCTTCGGCAACGAGACGGCGAAGCAGCTCTTCCTCAAGAAGCCGGACGAGTTCCTGCTGAAAGCGCAGATTTTCTATTCCAGCAAGGCGCCGCAGCCGCAGCCCTGATCAACAGGTCGGAAGCTAAGATCCGCTCGGCTCCGATTGCGCGGCGAACTTGGTGCCGTCGGTATCGGTGATGGCCACGTCGAGATTGTTGTTGGCGCCGCGGCCGAAGGTGAAGCGGAAATTCGGATTGGTGGAGATGGAGAAGGTCCCGTCCATGTCGAACACCAGCTCGCCGCCGCGCTTCACGATCATCTTGTCAACGTAACGCGCCAGGATGACATTGGCCGTATTGATGTCGAGCTGCATGCCGTTCGAGTTCGGGTGCTTGATCATCACCTGAGCCGACCAGATCGGGTTCGCCTCAAGCGCCGGCGGGAAAGTCTTCACGATCATCTTGCCGAGATCGGCGGTCTCTGAATCGGGATCCTTGGCCTGCATCGCGCCGCAGCCACCCGCGGCCGCCACGAATTTACTGGCCATATGCAGCACCCCGTCCTCGGTCTCGAGCACCGCGCGAACATAGGAGAAATTGTCGATCCGCACGCGGGTGGAGAAGCTGCGCTCGCCGCCTTTGCCTTGGGCGGGGCCGAAGTGAAGCGTCGCCACTTTGGGATCGGGGTTCTTGTCGATGAAGATGGT
The DNA here is from genome assembly GCA_963750975.1 of uncultured Alphaproteobacteria bacterium. GTDB lineage: Bacteria > Pseudomonadota > Alphaproteobacteria > Rhizobiales > Methyloligellaceae > Methyloceanibacter. The sequence continues at coordinate 112,163 of CAVVSX010000021.1, forward strand.
CAGCGATTTCAGGTTCTGCGCCACCTGCGGCGGCACGCGCACCGTCAAAGGCACCAGCGCCGCGTCTTCGGCCGTTCCGGGGATCTCGAGCACGACCTGGCCATCTTCGGCCTGGATGGCGCGATCGCCGAAGGCCCGCTGCTTGAGCGTTGGCCAGACATCCTCATCGGCTTTCGCGGCCGCGCCGAGCAGCAACAGGGCGGCGAGCACGGCAGCGCCGGCGGCGTAGCCGAGACGGGTCGGAGGGAGGGGCATGGGAACCATCCTCTTGCGATTGGCCCGCATCATATCACTCCCATTCCAATTCGGCGAATGCCGCGGTGACGTTGCGGACATGGTAATGGTCGAACAGTTTCCAGGCGTCACGCTCGGAAAAGCCCGCGGTTTTGGTGGCGTCTTCCAAGGTCTTGCCGTCCTTGATCAATTTTCTGACGTCGGCGGCGATCGTCGCGAGGTAGCGCTGCTCTGGGGTAAGCGCCTCGGGCAGCTCCATGGCATGCGGCCCGTGCCCGGGGACGACGCGCGCGGCCTTCTTCCGGGACATCTCGTCGAGCAGCGCGAGCCAGCCTCTGATCGAGCCGTCAAGCGTCGGCACATGCACCGAGAACAGGAGATCGCCGAGGAACAGCGTATCGGTTGCCGTGTCGGTGATGGTGAGATCGTTGTCGGTATGGGCGGTCCGCTGCGTTTCCAGCACGAGGCTACGCCCGCCGAGATCGAGCGTTGTGCTGTTCTCCACGGCAAGCGTTGGCAGGATGACCTCGATCCCTTGGAACGCTTCATCGCCCAGCATCATCTTGTTGATGGCAAGGTAGCGCTCGGCGCGTGAGCCCAGGCCGCGCGCGAGCTTGTAGTGGCCGACGTAGGTCGGATCGTCTTGCTTGAAGGCCGCGTTGCCGAACACGTGGTCGGGATGCATGTGGGTATTGATCACGTAGCGGATCGGCTTGGCGGTCACGGCGCGAATCGCGGCCCTGAGCTCCCGTCCGGCCACCGCGCTGCCAAGCGTATCGATGACGGCGACCGAATCGGTGCCCACCACGAAGCTGGCATTGGCCATGTCGCCGCGATTCTCGGGCGACTGCAGCTCATAGCGCCCCTGATGCACGAACACGCCGGGGGCGATCTCGCTCACCTCGAGCCCCTCGGCTGCCTCCGCCGGCAAAAAACGCAGCAGCGGGGACGCCGCGAGTGCGAGCGCCGCCCGCAAGAAATCCTGCCGGGAGAGCTGGCATGGCGCGCAGCAGAGGTCGTGCGGCTCGAATTTCGTCATCGGCGGCGCCGGAGCCACGCGTGCGGCGAAGTGGCGACAGCGGGAACGCCCAGGCGCGCCTTGCGTTTTTGATCCATCTCGGCGTCGTCAAGGGCGCCACCTGAACCGCTCATCGAAGGAGTTATCCTATGAAATACGCATTGACAGGCTTGGCCGCGGCCGCGGCGCTGGCCGCGGTTGCGCTTACCCCAGCGACCGCCGACGCCGAGTGGCGAGGCGGATATTGGGGCGGCGGCTGGGGCCCTGGCTTCGGCATTTATGTGGGTCCACGGCCCTATTACCGCAACTACAGATATGGGTACGGTTACCGCCCCCACCACTACAACCGTTACTCCTATCGCTATGGACCCCGCTGGCGTCGCGGCTGGTATTAAGCCCGGAACGCCCGTCCCAGGGGCCCTCCGTGACGGCTGAATGAAATCAGGGCCCGGTTTTCCACCGGGCCTTTTTGTTTGCCGTCTATTCGTATACTTTACGCCGGCGTGAAAGGGAGGGTGCCCGAATGCGAATTCTTCTCATTTTGCTTGTGATAATCGCCGTCTTCGTTGTGGTTCAGGCGAAGCGGCATGGCTGCAAATACGATGCAACCTTGATCAATTGCGTCCTTGGCAAAGCGGAAACGCCGACCGCCGAGGCGCCGCCACCGCCAGCCGAAACGCCAGCGCCAGCAGAGACGCCGGCGCCGGCAGAGGCACCGGCTCAGTAAGGTTCAGTTCGTTCTATTGCAAAGCGAAGCCGCGCGCGCCGGGGGGCGTGCGCGGCCTCATCAATTTCGGCCGGTGATGCTTCGCCTAGCGAATGGGCAAGATCATCTTCGTGGTTCATTAAACCTTCATTTGATTTGCACGGGTCATTCCAGGTCGTGCCATTGACAGAAGCGGGTCGGCCCGAAACTATCCCTTGCAGCAGGGGCCGTTACGGGCGCCTTTTCATTTCGCATGACATGATCGCCCGATGACCTCTTCCAGAAAATACGCTGAGAAAGCTGCCACCGCCCTTGGTAAGATGCTGCGGGCCGGCACCGATTCCGGCAAAGTGGCCGATATTGTCGAGACTGTCTTGGCGGACGCAACGCGCGAGAACGACGAAAAAGAGCGTCAGCGTCTCGCTGACATCGAAGCTGCGGCGGCGACGCGGCTTGCCCGGCTGCTCGATGCCTCGCCTGCGGTGATCTACAGCTTCGAGGCCAAGGGCGATTTCGCGCCGACCTTTGTCAGTGAGAACATTGCGCGGCTGTTCGGTTACGCCGCCTGCGAATATCTCGAAAACCCGAATTTCTGGCGTGAGCGGGTGCATCCGCAAGATCTGCCCCGCGTCGAAGCCGAGATGGACGAGTTGTTCAAGACCGGCAAGCACGTCCTCGAATATCGCTTCCGCAAAAAGGACGGCTCGTATTGCTGGGTCAATGACGAGCAGCATCTCATGCTCGACGCGAAGGGCGCGCCGTCGGAGGTCGTGGGTTCATGGAGCGACATCACCGATCGAAAAACTGCCGAGGCCGCCGAAGGCGCCGCGCACGCGCGGCTGTCGGCCTTGCTCGAAAGCGCGCCGTCGGTGATCTACAGCTTCAAGGCGAAGGACGACTACGCTCCGACCTTCGTCAGCGAGAATATCAAGCGGCTGCTGGGCTATTGCCCCGAGAAATATCTCGAGCATGCGGATTTCTGGCGCAGCAACGTCCATCCCGAGGATCTCGCTTCGGTCGAGGCCGAGCAGAGCAAGCTGTTCGAGAAGGGGCGTCACACCGCCGAGTACCGGTTCCGCAAGCGGAACGGCAACTATATCTGGGTCAGCGACGAGCAATATTTGTTGCGTGGGGACGATGGCGAGCCCGCCGAGATCGTCGGCTCCTGGAGCAATATCACCACGCGCAAGCAGGCTGAGCAGGCCGAGAACGCCGCCCGCGCTCGCTTCGACCTCCTGCTGCATGGCGCGCCGGCGGTGGTTTACAGCTTCGAGGCCGGCGGCTCTTACGCGCCTACCTTCGTCAGCGAGAACATCAAGCGCGTGCTTGGTTACGAGCCCGACCAATATCTGAAGGACCCAGACTTCTGGCGTGCGCGGGTGCATCCCGAGGACCTTGCCGAGGTCGAAGCAGGTCAGGCAAAGCTGTTCGAAGACGAACGCAACGTCGCCGAATACCGCTTCCGCAAGGCCGACGGCATCTATTGCTGGGTGAGCGACGAGCAGCATCTGGTCAAGGACCAGAACGGTAAGCCGCTGGAAGTGATCGGCTCCTGGAGCGAGGTCACCGCCCGCAAGACGGCGGAGCAGGCAGCCTTGGCGCAAAGCGAACAGCGGCTGACCGATGCCATCGAGACTGTCTCGGAAGGATTCTCGCTTTACGACAACGAGGACCGACTGGTTCTCGGCAACTCCAAATATGCCGAACTGTTCGACTTCGGCCAAGGCGCGCCAAAGCCCGGCACGACCTTCGAGGAGATTATGCGCAGCGCGGCCGCGCACGGTCTGATCCAGGATGCCAAGGGTAGGGAGGAAGGCTGGCTGCGACAGCGGCTCGCCGCGCATCGCCACCCCGGCGAGCCCCTGCTGGAGCGCCACTCCGATGGGCGCTGGCTGCAAATCAGCGAGCGGCGCACCGAGACGGGCGGCACGGTCGCCGTCTATAGCGACCTGACCGACGTCAAGGAAAGCGAGCAGCGTGCCGCCGCCGCCAATCAGCTGATCCTGCAAAGCCTGCGCTATGCCAGCCGTATCCAGTCTGCCGTGCTGCCGGCGCGCCGCGAGCTCGATAGTATCGCCGCCGACCATTTCCTCATTTGGGAGCCGCGCGATATCGTCGGCGGGGATTTCTTCTGGTTTCAGCCCATCAATGACGGCTATGCCGTGATGGTCGGCGACTGCACCGGTCACGGCGTCCCGGGCGCGTTCATGACCCTGATCGCCTGGGGGTTGCTCGACCGCATGCTGCGCAGCGCCGATGGCGACAATCCGAGCAAGGTCCTTACCGGCCTGCATCGCGGGGTGCAAAGCCTGCTCGGCCAGAACGAGGCGCAGGGCGAGACCGACGACGGGCTCGAAGCCGGCATTTGCTTCATCAACCCGAAGAAGCGGAAGATGACATTCTCGGGCGCCCGCTTCTCGCTATGGCGCGCCAATCGGAAAGGCATCATCGAGATCAAGGGCGACCGCAGAGGCGTGGGCTACCGGCGCTATCCTTTGGAAACGACTTATACCGACGTTGCGCTGCCGTTCGAGGACATCGACAGCTTCTACCTGACCACCGACGGCTTGATCGATCAGATTGGGGGTCCGCGCGGCCGCTCGTTTGGCAAGCGGCGTTTCCATGAGCTGCTCAAGAAAAATCTCGGAACTCCGATGGCCGAGCAGGAAAACTCCTTCCGTAAAGCCCTCGCCACCTATCAAGGTCAGCAAATTCGTCGCGATGACCTCACGGTGTTGGGTTTCGTCCCGCATTCCTAGGAGACGTCGATGCTCGCCTCCCAACTGATGGATCTGCGCGGGATGCTGCACAGCCAGGGCGTCATCTTCGCCTATAGCGGCTATGTGACGGAGCCGGTGCTGAGCGGAGTCGGCGAAGCGCTCAAGCAGAAGCTCACCATCGACGACGCCGACACCAAGACGCTGCGCAGCGTGTTCGCGGTGTTTGTTGAGCAGATGCAGAACATCATCCGCTACTCCGCCGAGAAGGCACAAACCCCACTTGCCCCCGCATTGGATCCACGCGCGTTGATGGAGATCCGCTACGGCATTCTCACCATCGGCAGGGAAGGGCGCGACTACATGGTCTGTGCCGGCAATCTTATCCAGCGCTCCGACGTGGAGCGCCTGCGCGCCAAACTCAGTCGCATTAGGGACATGAGCAAGGACCAGCTGAAAGTTCTCTATAAAGAGCAGCTCAGGGCCGCTCCCGAGGAGGGCAGCAAGGGCGCCGGCCTTGGCTTCATGGAGATCGCGCGCCGCGCCTCTAAGCCGATCGAGTTCGATTTCACCGACGTTGACGCAAACCACGCCTTCTTTGCCCTCAAAGCGACCATCTGAAAGCCGGAGCGATGCGAGACAAGTTGGATATCGAAGCTACCTCCCGCACGCCGGCGGTGCGCTTCGACTTCATCCAGAACCATTTGAAGATCGCCGGGGAGTCGTATCCTGAGGACGTCACCGAGTTTTACGGTCCAGTATTCACCGCCCTCGACTCCTATCTGAGCAAACTTGGCGGCGGCAGCTGCCGCTTCGATTTCGAACTCATCTATCTCAACAGCTCGAGCGCCAAGGCGATCATGATGCTCATGGACAAGCTCGATGCCGCCGCCAAGAAAGGCGCGGCGGTCGATGTCTATTGGTACTACGACAAAGAGGACGATACGATGCAGGAGCTCGGTGAGGAATTCGGGGAGGACCTCGAAAAGGCCAAGTTCCATCTCGAGAAAATGCCAGGCTGATGTCATCCGACGATCTCTTCGCGGCCGAAGAGCAGATCATCGCGGCCGCGCAACAACTGCTCGATAACGGTCGTTTCGCCGATCGCGCCGACGGCAAGCTCTACGAGGAGCTGCTCAAGGACTATCAGAAGCTGTTCCGCACCACGCGCCGGCTGATGAAACTCAGCGACCGCAACGAGCAGCAGCTGAACGCGCTGAGTCAGGAGCAGCGCCGCGCCAACGAGATCATCACCAAAAAGAACAAGGAGCTCGACGCGCTCTCAACCAAGCTTTCGAAATATCTTTCACCGCAAATCTACCACTCGATCTTCACCGGCGCGCAGAACGTCGAGATCGCCTCAAGCCGCAAGAAACTCACCATCTTCTTTTCCGACGTGGTCAATTTCACCGAGACCACCGACAAGCTCGAATCCGAGGACCTCACCAATCTGCTCAACCGCTATCTCACGGAGATGACCAACATCGCGCTTGAGCACGGTGCCACCATCGACAAATATATTGGCGATGCGATCATGGTGTTCTTCGGTGACCCGGAGACGCGGGGCGTGAAGGAGGATGCGCGGGCTTGCGTGCGCATGGCAGTTGCCATGCTGAGGCGCTTGCGCGAGCTCCAAGCCGAATGGCTCGAGCTGGGCGCGGTGCAGCCGTTTCATCTCCGCGTCGGCATCAACACCGGCTACGTCACGGTCGGCAATTTCGGCAGCGACGACCGCATGGACTATACGATCATCGGCAGCGCGGTGAACTTGACCGCGCGGCTCCAGTCGCATTCGGAAATCGACGGTATTCTGCTCGGCCATGAGACCTATTCTCTGGTGAAGGACGAGGTCGCGGTCGAGGAGCAGACGCCGATCAAGGTAAAAGGCTTCGCCGAACCGGTCCGCTGCTACAGGGTGCTTGGGCTTTACGACGACCTCGCCAAGCAGGGCACCGTCATTCGCGAGGAGGCGGACGGGTTCAAGGTCCTGCTGGATTTGCAGAAGCGAGACCGGGCGGAGGCCATCGCGGCCCTGGAGGCGATCGTCACCCGGCTGAAAGGGTAAGGCCGGGCCTACGCGCGGTGTCTTTTATCCAGTTGCACCAATAATCAGACCGCAGGGGGGATTTCGACGTGGCGGTTAGCACCGTTTCCAATCTCAGCGCTCACGATGTCTCAGTGCTGATCGATTTTTTGCTGTTCGCCGCAACGCTCGCCTGCGTCGCCATCTTCCATCACCATACGCTTGCCGCCGCTCTCACCGGCCTCAGCGTCATCACGCTCAAGAAACTCTTGGGCACCGGCTTCAACGAAGGCGCCGGGCTGGCGGGCCTCTATGCGCATTACGCGCATGAATGGGTTCTCATCACGAACCTGTTTCTACTTCTGATCGGCTTTGCCTTCTTGGCCCGCCATTTCGAGGCAAGCCGCATACCGGACGAGATGCCGGCCGTTCTGCCGAGCAATTGGACCGGCGGTTTCCTGCTTTTGGTCCTGGTGTTTGTGCTCTCATCTTTTCTCGACAACATCGCCGCGGCGCTCATCGGCGCGACGGTGGCGAGGCACGTGTTTAAGGGGCGCGTTCGCATCGGCTACCTCGCGGCGGTTGTCGCCGCGGCCAACGCCGGCGGCGCGGGCAGCGTCATCGGCGACACGACGACGACGATGCTTTGGATCTCCGGAGTGAGCCCCCTTCAGGTGCTTCACGCCTATGTCGGCGCCGTGTGCGCGCTTTTCGTCGCAGGTATTCCGGCATCGCTGGCACAACAGAAATACGCCCCGATCGTCAAACATCCACCGTCGGGCCTGCGCATCTCTTTTCGGCACCTCGCCGTGGTCGGCGTCGTGCTCGCGTCGGCGATTGCCGCCAATGTCGGGGCCCATCTCCTCGACCCGAAAATTCTGGACGAGATCCCCTTGATAGGACTCGCGGTCGCAGCCGCCATTCTCCTGACTGCACCGATCGCGCGGCCGGATTGGTCGATCCTTCCCCACACCGCGCGCGGCGCGCTGTTTCTTATCTGTCTCGTCTCCGCGGCGTCGATGATGCCCGTCAAATCCCTCCCGGCGCCGAGCTGGGAGACAGCTCTTGGGCTCGGTTTTGTTTCAGCCGTGTTTGACAACATTCCGCTGACCGCGCTTGCCATCAAGCAAGGCAATTATGACTGGGGTTTCCTGGCTTACGCCGTCGGTTTCGGTGGTTCCATGATCTGGTTCGGGTCGTCCGCCGGCGTCGCGGTCGCGGGTCTGATGCCGGAAGCGAGATCCACGGCCCGTTGGCTGAAAGAGGGGTGGCCCGTGGTCCTTGCCTATGTCGCCGGGTTTGCCCTGCTCCTCGCGTTGCTTGGCTGGAACCCTGAGCCTCTAGGGCACCGCGCGGGCTAGCCATTGCGGCTTTGTGGCAAGCGGCACCCGGGTGATGGGCTGAAATCTGGGCTCACAGGAACCAAATCCAGGTGACGAGCCCAAACAGCGGCAAAAGAATCGCTCCCGACCACAGCATATAGCCGAGGAAGTTCGGCATCTTGATCTCGTGCTCCTCGCAGATCGACCGAACCATGAAATTTGGGGCGTTGCCGATATAGGTCAGGGCACCCATGAACACCGCGCCTGTAGAAATGGCGAGCAGCGTCAGTTCCAGAGGCCCCATCAGCGCTTTCGCGTCACCGCCGGCGAGATTGAAGAACACGAGATAGGTCGGCGCGTTGTCGAGAAAGGCCG